>NZ_JASCXJ010000009.1 GCF_030271535.1 Nocardiopsis sp. ATB16-24
AGATGGCCTTCCTCGACGCGTTCTACGAGCGCCTGGAGTCGGAGAACACCCCGGGACCGGGCGTACTCGGTGTGCCGGCCCAGATGGAGGGCGAGCACCTGACCGACGAAGAACGCGAGTACGCGCTGGGTGTGCTAGGTGACGGCTTGCTAGCGCTCTCCGATGAGAGTCTTGGTGGCAGTTATGAGGACTTGCCAAGAAGTGTGCGCCGAGTGGCCGAAAGCCCTCAGTACTACGAACACGGGGAAGACGAGGTGCCCTACTCCTGGGTTCTCTACGAGAACGATGTACGGGCCCTGTCCAACATGCTGCAGCACACCGACGAAGACTTCCGAGGCGGCTACGAACTGTCGGTCAACCTGTCCATGTCCTCAGGCACCTACACACATCGCATAGGAGAAAACGGCTTTCTCACCTCAGAGGACATGACTCCGCTGATAGAGGTAAGCACCCGCAACGAAGATGCCAGCTATTACATACTTACCGGCGAACATCCCAATACTGACCCCTATGCGAGTCACCCCGCATTGGGCATGGACCAATCCAGATCAGGCGTAGACTACACTAAACTTGACATTTACCACTCCAGTGAAGATCGGTCAAACGTCATTGAGGGTCTGTTCACCTACGAGTGGCATGACAAGGGTGAAACTGTTTCTCAGCTGATTGACTGGATCTCTGACAAGTCTGAGAGCGATGACCCAAGAGACCAGGACATGTCCGGAAAAGCCGCAGCAAGTTTTGTCGGCATGGTCACTACCGCTGAGATGCAGGAAGCACTCACCAGCACAGGCGTGGACGTCAGCGAAGACGGGAAAGAATACAATAGCGCGTCCTTCACTGCATTTAACACTGAACTCGCCCACAGTCTGGCTGATATATTTGACTCTTATATATTCAGCTTTGCTGAGAGCAGCGTCTCAGAAACTAATGAAAACGGCGAAGAAGTGGCAACAACAGGAGTAGGAGATTACATTTCAGAAACCAACCGTTTCAACATCGGACCCCAAGAGCGAGCATCTTACATGGAGTATCTCATGGGCAACGATGACACTGCAACACGAACCATAAACTCTGCTGCCCTTTACCAGAATCTGGCAATTGAAATCCTCCTGGAAAATGGTAACACAAGCACTGCTTCCAGAGGATCAGCTAGCCTGGACGCACTGATAGAAATCGCCCTGGAGGCAGAGGCAGAAAAGAGAAGCCTGGACCTCACAGAGACCAAAGAAAGAAAAGAGAAGCTATATGGATACGCCATTGAAAAAGCCGCAGAGCACTCCGAAAAAATACCTGTAATCGGAAAGAGTATCGGCTGGGGTCTGAACCTTGGCCCTGACTGGATTATTGAAAAATTGGTAGACCAGGAAACCACTGTAAGACCACGCCTCCCGTCGGGCGAAAACGCTGAAACTCGCATCAGGCAGAATGAGCTCATTCTGCTCGAAAAGATCATGAACTCTCAAAGCGAGAACATCGAACAAAAACCCCCTCAGCATCTGATCGAAACGCTCATCGAAGCCAATGTGTGCACCATTAACAAAGATGGCGAAATAGAGCTCAACCAATCTTCTGAAATTTGGCAGGACAACGGTAGACTCGAGGGAGAGTTCCTTGAATTGGATGATGTTCTAGCAGGCGCCCTGGAAAACACTGAAATAACCCCGACAGATTCCCGTACCGAGAGAAAGCCTACCGACGCCCTTGATCTCGCGGGAGAATACTCCGAAGAGTACAACAATCGCCACGACCTTGTGAAAAATTTCGGAAAGCGATAACTTATACCCATGAAACTGAAGAAAGTATTGACAGCAGTATTAATATTTTCTGGACTCCTGCTCCTATCCTCCTGTTCGAAACAGGAGCAGGAATATGAACAGAGGGCACTTGAATCCCCGAGCAATGAGTGGATACTTCGCCACACCAAAATATTCACATTTGAACGCATGATCCATGAGTATCCAGAGCAGGTTCTTGACAACACCGGAGATTCTGGAGTAGATCAACTTTTGAAGGCTGGAGTGCTAGCCAAAGAAGGAGATATATATAAAGTCGAGACAAGCACAAATAAATGGAACACATCAGAAGACCTGAGTAGTGATACTCACATCAACAATATTGACTTCACACTAAACGTGATCCTCAACAATAACAACGTCACCTGGTGTGGAGATTCAATTTCTGGAAAAGATTTTGTGAGGAATTACACTGACCTCCACGAAGGATTTTCGGCTAGTTATGAAGAATACGAAAAAAGCATCGCCGACTACGTCGACTGCGGAACAGGAGAGCTGTAGAATCTCGACGAGCACCTCATGCGCACAGCCCGAAGACGCCTCCTCTGCTCAGAGAAATATCCGTACGCCATCCTCCAGTGCAAACTCACCGAAGCGATTGTCGTCCTCGCCGTCGCGATATCTCTTTCTGCATGCCAAGGACTCGGTCTTGTACCGCCCCAGGCAGACTCAGAGCCTTCTCCAGAAGAGAACGACCCGTCAAAGGTAGATGGCGAATGGGTTCGCCGACATGTCATGATACTGACTCTAGAGAGAATGTTCGTTGAGGAAGAATCGCCTGAGATAATCGCGAACGCTTCCGATAGAACTAGAGAATCCCTCTTGGAGGGAGGCGCCCTCATAGAAGAAGACAATCAATACAGACTGGAGACCGACCCTGCTAAATGGACCGTCGCAGAGGGACTCGGGGACGATGGTCTTTTGCCGCGCCATGTAGACAATGCCATGAACGCACTTCTGTGGGAAAACGAGGTCACCTGGTGCGACCATAGGATGATAGGCCGTGACTTCGTCTCTTCCTATATCGAGCTCTACAACGGGAAATTCGACACCCGTGAAGAGTACGAGAAGAGCATCGCCGACTACGTCGACTGTGGCACAGGAGAGCTATAGAAGCTCGACGAGCACATCATGCGCACAGCCCGAAGACGCCTCCCCACTCTGGGGAGCACTCCTCGCCCTTCTCCCTCCTCATCGATCTCGTGGTCGCGCTGAGTAGAGGCATCACGCGCAGGCGCCGCCGCGCCTGCCGTACGACACGCCGGCCGCGTCAGTACGGCACACCCCTTACCAGGGCCACTCTAAGGCCTGAAAGTGGCCCTACGTAGGGGGTTCGCGGCTGCGAGCCCTCCAGCCCAACCTCCTGAAACCACCTCAATCCCCCTGTGTCACCACAAAAACGGTTCACAACTACACGTAATTAACTCATTACATAGGGTTACCGCCCCACTGCGGAGGGGCATCTCCTCGCACGACTCCCGTTATCAGAACGGCGAGGAACGCAGAGGAGACTCTCGCAATGCACAAGGCAACCGCCACCGCGGCGGCACTGGCGCTCCCCATGGGGCTGGTGCTGGCCGCCACGGCCGCTCATGCCGGCGCTTCCGACGGACCACAGGACACCAAGGTCCTGCACGCCCAATTGCAGCCCATGAACGAGACCAACGCGACGGGCACCAGCACCGTCGAGCTCCGAGGCACGACGATGACCGTCCAGATCCACGCCACCGGCCTCGCGCCGGGCCTGCCGCACGCCCAGCACCTGCACGTCGGCGGCGAGAACATCTGCCCGACGGGTCTGAAGGCCGACGAGAACGGCGACGGCTTCGTCAGCACCGTCGAGGGCACGCCCTACTACGGTCCCGAGGCCGTGTCGCTGACCGCCGAGGGCGGTGTCGGCGCGGAGAACAAGCTCGACATGGAGAACATGCCGGTCGCCGACGAGAACGGCAAGCTGGAGTACGAGCGCACCTTCGAGGTCAGCGAGGACATCGCCAAGCGGGTCCTGCACGGCAAGGCCGTCGTCGTCCAGCGCGGTATCGGCGCCGAGGACACCCGCGAGTACGACTTCAACGCCGCCGGGCCCAGCGAACTCGACGGTTCGCTCCCGGCCCAGGCCACCCACCCCGCTTCCTGCGGCGCGCTCGCCGCGGCCCCCGAGCGCGGGATGGAGACCGGCTTCGGCGGCACGTCGGGGACCCCCGTGGCCTGGATGATCGGCCTGGGCGCCGCCCTGGTCACGGTCGCGGGAGCGGTGGCCGTCGCCGGCCGCCACCTGTTGCGCGTCCGGGCATGATGACACTTCCCGGTACCGGCTCCAGCGCCGGAACGGCCGCGTGGCCGCAACCGTCTCGTGGCCGCCGGGCACTGTGCTCGGCGGCCACGAGGTTCGTCTCCTCCCTCGGCGTCCTGCTCATGGCCGCGGGGATGTGGCAGAGCGACCTGGCCGGGGACCGGGCGGACGCCGCGCCCGCCCCCGCCGTCACACGGGCGCCCGCCGACGCCGCGCCCGCGATGGAGCGTTCCCGTCCGGTCGGCCTCACCATCCCCGCGATCGAGGTCGACACCACCGACCTCGTCCCGCTGGACGTGGACGCCACCGGCGCTTTGGCGTCCCCCGAGGACACCGACACGGTCGGCTGGTACGAGTCCGGTCCCTGGCCGGGCCAGGCCGGAGCGGCGGTGATGGGGGCGCACGTGGACTCCGTCAGCGGCCCGGCGGTCTTCTTCTGGCTGCGACGGTTGGAGCCGGGCGACGAGGTGACCGTCACCCGCTCCGACGGCACCGAGGCCGTGTTCACCGTCTACGCGGTGCGTGAGTACGACAAGCACGCCTTCCCCACCCGGAAGGTCTACGGACCCACGGGCAATCGGGCCGAGTTGCGCCTGGTGACCTGCGGGGGCCGGTTCGAACGGGGCGACGGCTACACCGACAACCTGGTGGTCTACGCCGAGTTGGAACCTCCGGAGTGAGCGACCCGCCGCCCCTCGTCCTGTGGCACAGTGGCGGCGACCGCGGTGAGGGCCTCGCGTCGGTCCACCGCCGTACCGCCGTACCAGGAGGAACTCGCATGGCGATCTTCGCCGTCACCTACACCTATGCTCCCGACAGCGCCGCCGCACGTGACGAGCATCGTCCCGTTCACCGGGAGTACCTTGGTGTCCTCTCCGCACAGGGCGTCAACCTGTGCTCGGGCCCGTGGGGCACCGAGGAGGAACCCGGCGCGCTCCTGCTCTTTCGCGCCGACTCCAGGGAGGAGGCCCTCGCCTTGGCGGAGAAGGACCCCTTCCACATCCAGGGCCTGATCACCCGGATCGGTGTTCGGGAGTGGATCCCGGTCATGGGCCCGCTCGCCGAGCACCTTTGAGCCGGTCCCCGTCCGTGCGACGCGGGTCGGATCGTGTGATCCGACCCGCGTTCACCCCTCCGCCTGTGCGGCGAGACCGTTGTCCCTCATCCACTGTGGGTCGGGGTCGACCCGCTGTAGCACCTCGACGTAGAGCCCTTCAGGGCCCGAGACCTGGAAACGTCGCTGTCCCCACGGTTCGCTGACCAGTGGCATGATCACCTCCACGCCCGCTTCGCGCAGGCGCCTCTCCTCGGCGTCCACGTCCGGTACCAGGAAGGCGATCAGCGTCTCGCCCCCGCCCGAGCGCAGGATCGAAGGTGTGGACGGGTGGTCGCGCAGCACGAAGTCGATGGACAGTTTGTGGTGGCCGCTGTGCCGGGTGTTGAGGTACCAACCGAGGTCGACGCCGATCTCGAAACCGAAATGCTCGGCGAACCACTCGGCGCTGGAGCGCGGGGCGTCGCAGAGGACGGCCAGGCCGACGAGTTCGATGTCCATGCTTCTCCCAGCTGTTCGCCGAATACCACTACAAGTAAAGTACTACGATCGAAGTGATGGAGACAAGCGTGTTCTTCCCGAGAAAGGAGGGGCGGAAGTCATGCGGCAGAACCCCGAGCGCAGGCGCGCCCTGCTGAACGCGGCCATCGACGTGCTCGCGGAGGACGGGGCCCGAGGGTTGACCTTCCGGGCGGTCGACGCCCGAGCCGGGGTCCCCGGCGGGACGGCGTCCAACTACTTCGCCAACCGCTCCGAACTCCTGCTCCAGGCGGGCGCGCACGTCCACGTGCGACTGGCGCCCACCGAGGAGTTCATGGCCCGGTTCCTGGACTCGGTTCCCTCGCGTGAGCAGACCCGCCTGGGCATGCGCGACCTGTTGAGGCGGGTCGAGGCCGACCGCAACGGCTACCTCGCCCTTCTGGAGCTGCGTCTGGAGGCCAACCGACATCCGGGCATCCGCGAGGAACTGACTCGCACCATCAGGTGGACCCTGGAGGAGAACGTGCGGCGGCACCTGGAGGGCGGTTTCCCCGGTGACCGGAACACCGTGGTCACCCTCTACCTGGCGATGACCGGCCTGCTCGTGGAACACCTGACCCTGCCGGACGTGCTCACCGACGACGACCCCGAGTCCCTGGTGGACCGGATGGTGGCCGTCATCGTCCCCGAGGGCCGGTCTGCCCGCTGAGCCTCCTCAACGAGCTCTCCGGCGAGTCGGGGACACCGAACGTCCGCGCGGTCGCGGGTCCGGCCTTCCCCGAGGACGGCCCGAGGGGTTCCGTGCACGGGGAACGGGCCCCGCGTCGGTGCCGCGGGGCCCGCGTGGACCTGGAGGAATACGGACCTCGGCGCCCCTACCCGGAGGCCTGGCCCGCCGCCTGTCCGGACACGTCCCGACGAGGGCCGTTCCGGTCCGCGCCCGCCTGCCCGGGTCCGTTGGCCTCCTGGAAGGCCTGCTGAGCCTGGACGTCGCGCTCCCACTTGACGAAGCGCTCGCTCTCTCCGAGGGCCATGGTGGTCAGCCACACGGCGACACCGACGTCGTCGGCCAGGCCGAGCAGCGGGATGAACAACTCGGGAACGAAATCGATGGGCGAGATGATGTAGGCCGCCAGCACGAGCATCCCGAGCAGCTTCGTGGTGCTCAGCTCGGGGTAGCGCCCTCTCAGTTTGGCGCCGATCATGCGTGGAACCGCCCCGGCGCGCTTCCACACCGAGACGTCGCCGTCTGTGTTCTGGATGACCTGCCAGGCAGCGGCTCCGGCCGCGGCACGGTTCGCCTTGCGCATCCTTGGTCTCCTCCGGGGACGTGTCGCTTCTCAAGATATGACGCGAAAGAGCCCTGATTCGTTCCCGATCGGCGCGGATCCGAGCGTGATCGACCCCATGGCGTTTCCTCCCGGTCGGAACCGACCGTCCACAAACTGTCCGGGGGCACTGGTGGGCGAGGGTGGGGAAGGGCATCCTTGGACGAGGCGGGTCGGGTGAGTGCGAGGCCGTGGAGTGGGAAGGAGGTAGCCGCGGCGGGAGGTCCACGACCGCCCCGACACCATGACCCCGAACGAACCCCGACAAAGGGGGAGCGGCCACATACCGGTCCGTCCACGGGCCGGCCACATACGTCCGGCGGGCGCCGGCTCCGTGTAGAAATCCGTGCAGAAAGGCGGTGGCGTACACGAACGCGACGTGTTCCCTCGCGGTCGGCGGAGAAGGCCCTCCGCCGAAGTCACATCCGTCGACTTCCCTCCCGGACCCCTCCCACACCTCACGCCCCGCCTGTCAGGGCGACGAACGCGAGGGCTCCCGCGCTCCGCCACACATTGGTTACGATGCGTCCGAGCGGTGCCTCCGGCGCGGAAGGCCGTCCAGCAGTCTCCCCCCATGCGCAGAACCGATGGAGCTTGCCCAGTGTCCACTGCCCTACCTCGGTCGGCGACGACCGTCGCCCTGTTGGCGGACATCCCCAGCACGGGTCACGTGGGCGAGGCCGGGGCCCGGCGGTTCGCACTGCGCGGAGAGGGTGTCGGCGAGCGCAGCGCGGCGTTCGTCGCCTTCGCTAGGCAAGAGATCGAGGCCGGGCGCAAGATCGTGGCCCTGTACCCCACGTGGCGCTCCTCGGACGCCGAACGGGCGGTCAACTTCGCCCGTGGGGCGATGCGCACCGACCACGTCGCCGGGATCGGCCTCGACCTGTCGCCCCTCGCCCTTTCGCTGGTCGCCGACCAACTCGCCTACCTCGCTCCCTACCTCCAACCGGGGATGGTCGCCGCGCTGTGCGACGAACTGCCCAGGCATCTGCTCGCGGGAGCCTGGCTCAGATCGGTCTCCGGTCTGTCCACGATCCCCACCTCCCTACGCCAGCACGTGGGCTCCTACGCTCCGGCGGTGTCCTTTCTCGCCTACTGCGCGCCCATCCGCCAGGTGGGACGTATGCGGCCGTCCGACGTCGCCGGTTCTCTGCCCTTCCGCCCCGTGCAGCCGGTCCAACTGCTGTACTCCACACCCGACCCCGGCATCACCGGCCCCTTCGACGACAACCTGCCCCAGGCCGTCCAACCGGTGGCGACCCGCGCCCTGCCCGCCCAACCGCTGGGCCCCGAGTACTGGGGAACCGCCAAGTACGTGGAGTTCGTGGCGTTGAGCGCTCACCCCCAGGCCCTGGCCTACGCGGCCGGTTCCCTCCGCGCCTCCGCCTGCTCCTGGTGCGGTGAGCCGATGTCGTCCCGACACTGTCCCTTCTGCTCCGCTCGGGCCGTGCGGTCCCGGGCCCCACGCGGCACACCCCGCCCGGACGGCGGACACGGGGCTCCTCGTCTCCCACAGCCGCCCAACGCGGCCTCCTCGCACCCGCACCCCCGCATCGGCCCCGTCCGTCCCGCCCCGCCCACATCCCCCTCCCCCACCGACCTCCAGCACCCATCCGAGCACCGTCCCCCACCGTCCACCCACCGACCGGAGGGTCCGCCGCCGGCGGACCGCACCCCGCAGGCCGAAGCGCCGAGGACCTACTCCCGGTAGGCTCCGCGCCGCGCCCCGACCGGCGGCCCGTGACGACACTGGAAACGGATAAGCAACCCCTATGAACCCCCGTCAGCGACGCGGCGTCCTGCTCATGGTCGTTGCCGCTATCGGCGCCGTCGCCGTGTTCGCCTCCGTGTTCACCTACCTCAGAGACCAGCAGGAACGTCTCGGCGACTTCGCGACCGTCCTGCGACTGACCGAGGACGTCGACGCCTACCAACCTCTCGGAGAGGGCTCCGTGGAACGGGTCCAGGTGCCCAGGGCCTACTTCGACCCGGAGGTCTTCCTCGCCGACCTGTCCGACGTCGAGACCCCCGCCGACCAGGAGTTGGTCGCCGCCTCCCACCTGGAGGCGGGCGTGTACCTCCAGCACGGCATGGTGCAGCCCCAGCCCACCCTGACCGCGGGCGAAAGGGAGATCGCCATCATGGTCGACGCCGAGACCGGTGTCGCCGGCAAGGTGCGGCGCGGGTCGTTCGTGGACATCTACGGCACCTTCCAACCGCGCGACCACGGCCAGGCGTGCGCGGTGCGCGTCCTCACCGAGGTGGAGGTCCTCGACATCGGTGAGTTGCGGTCGAAGGAGAGCGAGGGCGGCGGCATGGCCGGGGTGGTCCCCGTGACCTTCCGTCTGGAGCCGGAGGCCGCGTTGCGACTGGCCTACGCCGAGGACTTCTCCACCAAGCTCAGACTGGCGCTGGTGAGCGCCGACGGCGGAGGGTCGCCCGGGGACTCGGAGTTCTGTAGCAAGGACTTCGACGATCTCGTGGGCGTCGACACACCCGACGACGGGGACATGACCAACGGGCGGCGCATGCCGCATGGGGGGTAGACGTTGAACTTCCGTGTCCTGGCGGGCATGCCCACCTCCGAGTCGGAGATGGTGCTCGCCGCGCGTTTCGACGAACTGCGCAACGCCGACCTCGTGGCCTCCCGGCCCACCACGTCGGCACTGATCGACGCGGCCGGGGAGTTTCCCGAGATCGACGTGGTCCTCATCCACCAGGACCTGGGCCCGGCCCCGGTGTTCGACGCGATAAGGGACCTGTCCCACCGTCACCCGCAGTTGGCCATCCTGCTGGTGTCGCCCACGATGGACCCCGACACCTTCACCGGCGCCATGGAGGCCGGTGCCCGCGGGGTGATACCCGAGGACTCGGGCATCGCCGAGTTGGAGAACCGCATCACCAAGGCGGCCGAGTGGTCACGGACGCTGCGCCGTCACCTGGAGTCGGCCTCGTGGGATCTGCCCGCCTCGGGTGTACGCGGTCGGATCGTGGCCCTCGGCGGCGCCAAGGGCGGCGTGGGCACCACCACGTGCGCGGTGCACCTGGCGATGGCGGCCGCCGCCGCGGAGCGGGTGGTGTGCCTGGTGGACCTGGACCTCCAGACCGGCGACCTGCCCGCGTTCCTCAACCTGCGCCACCGCCGCTCCATCAGCGACCTGGTCGAGGCCGGGGACGACATCACCCCCGGCATGCTCTCGGAGACGTTGTACGTGGACCCGCGCGGACCGCACGTGCTGCTGGCCCCCGAGCACGGCGAACGTGGTGAGGACGTCACCGCGCGCGCCGCCCGCCGTGTGCTGAGCGCGCTGCGTTCGCGCTATGAACTGGTGATCGTGGACTGCGGCTCCACCATGAACGAGGCCACCGCGATGGCGGTGGAGATGGCCGACAGCGCGGTCGTCACCGTCACCCCCGACGTGCCGGCGATGCGCGGCGCCCAGCGGCTCATGGCCATGTGGGAACGTCTGCACGTGCGCTCCCATGAGGACGTGTACTCGCTGGTCACCCGACACAGCCGCAGGAACGAGATCCAACCGGACTTCCTCCAGCAGCTACTGGGGACCCGGGTTCTGCGTACCCCGGTCCCCGCCGCCTACCGGGCGCTGGAGCCGGCGGAGAACAACGGCGACCCCACCAAGGTGACCGATGAGGGACTGCGCAAGGCCTTCTCCCGACTGGCCGCGGAACTGGACCTGTTGAACCCGCCCGTGTCACCCGGCCAGGGTGGCACGGGCGGCGCGGCCACTCCCCCCGCGGGCTCGGGAGGTTTCGGCTCGCTCGCCGCCCGGCGCGGCTCGCCGCCCTCCACCCGCGATGTGTCCGGCTTCCTGAACGCCTCGTCGGGGCCCACGCCGCCCAGGGGAACGGGCGACGGCCCCTCCCCCGCCCGGTACCCGAGCCCGTTCCTCGGCGACCGCCCCGCAGGTGGCGTGCACGGGGGTGGTGGAGGCCACGGTGGCTTCGGTGGCTGAGTCCGGTCCGCGCTCCGCCCGGGGCTCGGACGTGCCTCGGCGGGGCGACCGCGGCGGTGTCATCGTGGAGTTCGCCGCCGTGGTGCCCTTTCTGCTGCTGGCGCTGGCCCTGGTGTGGCAGGTCCTGTTACTCGGTATCACCGCCATGTACGCCTCGCACGGCGCCGCGGAGGCCGCCCGACAGGCCGCGGTGACCCCCGACGACATGGAGCGTGTGGACGAGGAGGCACGCAAGCGGGTGCGGGCCCCCTGGGACGGCGCGGACGTGATGACGGTGGAGGTGGTCGAGCGCGACGGTTCGCGCTTCGCCCGGGTGACGCTGGCCATGCCGATCTTCCTGCCCGGCGCCTCCGGCCCGTGGGACGTCACGGGGGAGGCCCGGGTGGTGACCGAGGTGGAGCCGAGGGGGTCGTTCCAGTGAGCACCGAGCCCGCGCCGCGCGTTCCTCGGGGAGTGAGACGACTGCTGCTGGGACGCCGTCCGTTCCGGGGCGGCGACCGGGGTGGCCCGTTGCTGGAGTTCGCCGCGATCTTCCCGATCCTGCTCCTGGTCGCGGTCGTCTCGGTCGAGGCCTTCCTGGCCTTCGTCGCGGCCGAGCGACTGGAGTCCGCGGCCAGGGCCGGTGCGCGGGCGGCCGGGACCCAACAGCTCGCGGGCGCGGAGGCCGCCGCGCGCCGGTCGCTGCCGTCGTGGCTGGACGAGGCGGTCGTCACCAGCGGGGTCAACGACCACGACGGTTTCTACGTGCAGGTCTCGCATCGGCTGCCGATCGTGTTCCCGGCCTCGGGCCTGGACCTGACACTGACCCGACGAGTGGACATGCCCGATGTGTGAGACGGGGAGGGCTCGCCGTGAGCGCCTCGGGGGAAGGAGGAGCGGGACATGGGTCTGAAGGACCGTTTGGAGGAGGACCGCGTCGCGGAGGGACGCGCCGACCGTGGCAGCGTCACGCACTGGCGTCGACGGCTGTTGGAGGAGATCAACCTGGAGGACCTCACCAGGTTGACCCTGGCCCAGCGCCGGGTTCGTCTGGAGAAGGTCGTGGGCCACATCCTGACCCGTGAGGGTCCGGTGTTGTCGGACCGGGAGCGCTCGGTGCTCATTCGCCGGGTCGTGGACGAGGCCCTGGGCCTGGGCGTGCTGGAGCCCCTTCTGGCCGATGAGACCATCACCGAGATCATGGTCAACGGCCCCGACAACGTGTTCATCGAACGCGGGGGTCGCATGCAGCGGGTCGACGCCGCCTTCAACGGTGAGGAACAGCTCTACCAGACCATCGACCGCATCGTGTCGTTGGTCAACCGCCGGGTGGACGAGGCCTCGCCGATGGTGGACGCCCGGCTGCCCACGGGGGAGCGCGTCAACGTGATCATCCCGCCGCTGTCGTTGTCGGGGCCGGTCCTGACCATCCGACGTTTCCCCAAGCCCTACCCGATCGACGAACTGGTGCGGATGGGCAGTCTGGACTCGCCGACCGGCATCCTGCTGGCGGCGATGGTGCGCGCCCGGTTCAACATCGTGGTCTCGGGAGGCACCGGCACCGGTAAGACGACCTTCCTCAACGCGATGTCGGCGTTCGTCCCTTCCGACGAACGCATCGTCACCATCGAGGACTCCGCCGAGTTGCAACTGATGCAGGAGCACGTGGTGCGGTTGGAGTCCAGACCTCCCAACATCGAGGGGCGGGGCGAGATCGCCATCCGCGACCTGGTGCGCAACGCGCTGCGGATGCGACCGGACCGCATCATCGTCGGCGAGGTGCGCGGCTCGGAGACCATCGACATGCTCCAGGCCATGAACACCGGCCATGACGGGTCGCTGGTGACCGTGCACGCCAACTCCGCCGACGACGCCATCCACCGGTTGCAGACCCTGTCCACGTTGGGCGAGGGCACCATCCCCTACGACGCGATCCGCGATCAGATCAACAACGCGGTGGACGCCATCGTGCACCTGGGTCGTTGGCCGGACGGCTCACGACGGGTCAGCGAGATCGCGGTGGTCTCCTCCCGCAGACGCGAGGAGTTCCGGCTGGACCCGGTGATGCGGTTCGAGGCGATGCCCATGGGCCCCCACCGGACGGTGGAGGGTCGGTTCCGACACTTCCCCCTGCCCCGGCACATCGCCGGACGCATCTACCACGTGGGCGAGGCCATCCCCGCCGCCTTCGGTGTGGCCTCGGAGGAGCAGTCCCGGCAGGGCCGGTGAGTTCTCGCCCCGCGCCCGGAGGGGCGCTCCCCCCGACCGTATTGGAGCACCGATGACCTGGCAGTTCATGGCGATCCTCGGCGGCTTGGCCGTGGTGTTGGTGTTGGCGCTGTGGGCACTGTGGGAGTTCGTGGCCAGCGCCGAGCACAAGCGGCTGATCGCGGCCCGCAGCGCCCTGACCCAGGCCGAGTACGAGGCGTCCACCCCCATGGCACGGCTGGAGGCGGCCATCCACCGCACCCAGTGGGGCGCGCGGTTGCACCGCAGGATCGCCCGCTCGGGGGCGGACGTACGGCTGTCCACGTTCGTCCTCGCCCTGGGGGGCGGGTCGCTGTTGGCCGTCATCGTGGTCTGGCAGGTGCTGGCGCCCTTCTTCGGCCTGTTGGCGGCGGCCGGGGTGGCGTTCCTGTTCTTCTCCTACCTCAACCGGGCCGAGGCCAAGCGGCGTGAGGAGTTCACCGCCCAACTACCGGACCTGGCCCGGGTGCTGGGCAACGCGACCTCGGCGGGGCTGGCGCTTCCCACGGCCGTGGCGATGGCCGCCGAGGAACTGGACGGTCCCGCCGGTGAGGAGCTGGGGCGCATGGTGGAGTCGATGAAGTTGGGTGCGAGCTTCGAGGAGGCCGTCGGGGAACTGCGCGAGCGGATGCCCTCCCGGGAGCTGGGGGTGCTGTTGTCCACCCTGGTGGTGGCCTCCCGCTCGGGCGGTTCCCTCGTCACGGCGCTGCGCAACATCTCCACCACGTTGGAGAACCGCAAGGAGACCCGACGCGAGGTACAGACCATCCTCAGCGAGACCACGAGCACGGTGTGGGCTCTGGGGTTCATGTCGGTGGGCGCGCTGTTCCTGATCAACGCCATCGAACCGGGCATCATGCGCGTCATGACCACGTCCGTGGCGGGGATCGCGGTACTGCTGGTGGTGGCGGCGTTGTTCACCATCGGTTTCGTGCTGGTGTCCCGTATCACCAAGTTCGAACTGTGAGGTCCCCGACGTGAACGTCTCTCCGCTCCTGGTCCCCTTCGCCGCCGCGTCGGCGGGTGCGCTGGTCGTGGTGACCGCGTGCTACGGCCTGCACCTGGCCATGTCCCAGACCCGGGTGACGGTGGGCGGGACACCGGTACGTCCGACCCGGACCCGATCCGACGACACGTTCGTCCTGCACCGGATCACCGAGGCGGTCGGGCGGCCCTTCGCGCGGTCGTTGGAGGCGGCCCTGGGGCGAAGAAGGCTGGCCTCCATCGCCGAACGCATCGAGGCGGCGGGACGCCCCGAGGGGCTGACCCCGGAGCGCTACCTGCGGCGCAAGGTCGGCGAGGTTCTTCTGTACGGCCTCCTGGGCACCCTGATGTTCGTGTCCGGCAGTCCCCTGCTCGGGGTGGTGGTGCTCGCCTTCATGGGCCTGACCGATCTGAGCCTGTACGTGCAGGGTCAGGAGCGGGCGGACAGGGTGCAGTCGCAGCTGCCGGATTTCCTGGACGTGCTCGCGGTGACGGTGAGCGCGGGGATGTCCTTCCGCGCCGCGGTGGCGCGGGTGGCCGACTCCATGCCCGGGGTGCTCGCCGACGAGTTCAAGCTGGCGTTGCAGCAGATGGAGTTGGGCATCTCACGCCGTGAGGCCTTCGAGCTGTTGCGCCGCCGCAACCGTAACGAGTCGTTGAGCAAGTTCGTGACCGCGATCCAGCAGGCCGAGGAGTTGGGGGCGCCGCTCAGCGACACCCTGGTGGACATCAGCCGGGACATGCGGCGGGCCGACGCCCAGTACATGCGCCGCAAGGCCCAGCGCATGAACCCCCGGGTGACGATGGTGACCGCGGTGACCCTGCTGCCCGGCCTGCTCCTTCTCATCGTGGGGTCGATGTTCCTGGGCACCCAGGTCGACCTCGGTGCCATCCTGGGTGGTTGAGCATCCTCGAAGTGCCGGGGAGGCCCCTCCCTCGGGAGGGGAGGGGCCGTCGTGGGAGGCGGGCCCGGGACGGCCTCGAACTCCTCCGTGCCCGTCTCCACACGCACCAGGGGGTGGGCGAGGAGGTCGTGGTACCAGTCGGGATGGCGGTCCGCGCCACCTGCGGAACCGACGACGTACACGTGGCCTTCGGACCGGATGTAGCCGAGGGGGTGGCCCCCCTCCCCGTGATCTTGCTCTGGGTGTCACTGCCGGACACCTCCAGTGACGCTGGGAGCAAGATCACGGGGGAGGGGCGGGGCGCGGGGCGGTAGGGACCGTTGGTGGTTGCGGCTCGCTTCAGGTGTCCAGAAGTGATGCTGGTGTGAAGGGTGGGGTTCTGTTCGGGGTGAGGGTGTTGCTGGGGGCGTCCTCGACGGTGCACAGTGCTCTCAGCGGCACTGGCGAAGAAGGGGAGCGCGGAAGGGGCACGCCTTTACGGTCATCCCCTACGGCCTGGACATGACCACCGCACCGGGCTGGGGATCCATCCTTCAGCCCCACACCACTAACGAAAAACCCAGTAGGGAGTGTTTTTAGAGGGCTTTCGGGTCAGCGAGCGGCCGTGCAGGCGATCTCTCGCAAGACGATGTGCGAAGTTCAGCCTGGTCGTGCTTCACAAGCGCAGAGGCGTAGCGAGAGGCGGCCTGGTGGACGCGGCCCTGGCGTCCCCAGACCAACGGCAAGATCGAACGGTTCCACCGCACGCCGGCCACCGAGTGGGCCTACGCTCGCCTCTACTCCTGCGAGGCCGAGTGCCAAGCCGCCTATCCCGACTTCTTGGACTGGTACAACTACCATCGGCCCCACACCGGGATCGGAGGGCAGATCCCAGCAGCCCGTGTCACCAACCTCTGTGGTCAGTACACCTAGGTGACTTCCGTGGTGTGTGCGCTCGCGATTCACTCCCCGGCGGTTTCAAGGCGCCCGCGCACCCTCCCGATCGGCCCACTTCTCTTGACCGGTGGCACGCGACGCAGAAGTCAACCTATGTCATGCCCAGGTGCGGCACCAGCGCGCGGCCGGCCTCAATCCGCTGGGGGCCCGTCCTCCAGGGCGGCTTCGGCGGGGCGGACCAGGCCCGGGTCGGGGACGCCCAGGTCCGGTTCCCCGTTCAGTTCCACGAACGTGTACCGGGTGTACCAGAGCTCCGGCTCCGGAGCGGTCGGGGCCAGGAAGGAGATCGGGACGCCCTCCGAGACCGGGCGGCCGTTGAGGATCACGCCTCCTCCGGAGGCGCCCTCGGTGGAGAAGCCCAGCGGTATACCGTCCTCGGTGGCGACCAGGGTGAACATCGTGTCCGCCTCCTGTGTGTCGGAGGAGGAGAAACGGCCCTGTACCCGGACCGCGGGCACCTCGTCGGGGGCTTCGGTGCCCAGGTGGCCGTAGGCGTCCTCGGGGGTGGGGGGCGCGGTGAAGACCACCGGTCCGGTGTCGGTGGCGGTGCCGTTCTCCACGGCACGCACCAGGGGTTCGACGACGCGGTCCCGCGCGAAGACCTCCGCCCTCTCCCGGGTCTCGGGCTCGGCCTCGTACCAGGCCGGAAGCCCGTTCCACGCGGTGTTCTCCCCGCGCACCAGTCCTGTGTCGGTCCGGATCAGGTCACTGGTGCGCGCGCCGCTGACGGTGCTGGTCCAGCGCAGCGCCTCCGGCGGCCCGGACTGGTAGAACACGCGGTCGAAGAGGGTGGGTGTGGTCGCGGTGTCGCCGGGCAGGGGTTGGCCGTATCCTCCGCCGTTCCCGGCGTGGGTGACCATGGTGAGTTCGAAGGACTCCGCGGTCAGCAAAGCGTCGAGCGAGGCCGCCACCAGGTCCATACCGGCCAGGGGCTCGGTCCGGTGTTCCTCTGTGGAAGTGCCGGGATCGGGTGTCGGGGCGGGTTCGCTCTCCCTTTCGGGGGCCGCGGGTACGGGCTCGGCCTGGACGGTGTCGGTCTCTCCGGCAAGGGCGTCCAGGAACAGGTACCCTCCGCCGATCACCGCGGCCAGGAACACGACCCCGGCGACCGCCAGGACCGGGACACGGCGGATGAGGGCCTTGCGTCGGCGTCCGCGTACACGTCCCCCTCCCCTGGCCCGCCCCGGGCTCTTCCCCGGTGCCCCGCCGTCCTGTTCGACGAGGGCCCGGGCCACGGCGGCCCACTCCTGGGGGCGGTGTCCACCGGTGTCCACGCGCGGCCAGTGGGAGGTGATGAGCGCGTGCAGCCGCTGGGACCACGTATCGCGGGTGGCACTGTCCTCCACACCCGCCGCCAGCAGGCACTCCAGATAGATCTCCTCCGCGGGCGGGCGCAGGGACGGGTCCGCCGACAGGGCCCGGGACAGTACGGGACGCAGGTCCGAGGGAATCGCGGAGAGGTCGACGACGCCTTCGCGGGCTCGACGGGACACCTCCAGCGGGGAGGTGTCCGTACCGAACGGTTCGCTCCCGGTGGCTGCCAGGAACACCACGCAGGCCCACGAGAACACGTCGGAGGCGGGGTCGGGCCGGGAGCCCGTGTGGCGTTCGGGGACCGACCAGCCCGTGCTGCCCGAGGCGGTGCGCGAGTCTCCGTCGTCGATCCGGCGGGCGATGCCGTGGTCCACCAGAAGGGGGCCGTCCGGAGTCAGGACCACGTTGCCGGGTTTGACGTCACCGTGGGCGGCTCCGGTGGTGTGGAGTGCGGCGAGGGCCTCGGCGGTGCACGCGGCCAGGATCGCGAGCGCGTCCTCGGGCAGTGGTCCCTCCTCCCGCACGCGGCGGCCGAGGTCGGGGCCGGGCAGGTAGGGCACCGCCGCCCACGGTCGTCCGTGGAGGTCACCGCCCGCGCCGGCGCCCACGGCGAAGCGACCGTGGCGGACCGGGGCGGCGTCGTGGTCCGGGATCACCGCGGGGATCCACTCCTTGTGGGCGAGCTTGAGGGCGACCGGTTCCCCGGTCGGGGACACCGCGGCGTACACGACGCCCATGGCGCTTCCGCCGAGTCTGCCGATCAGCCGATGGTCGCCGATCTGGTCGGGGTCGCCGGAGGTGAGGGGGCGCACACGGGGCGGGAGGGAGCCGGACGGTTGTGAGGCCATGGGGGAAGTGCCTTCCACTCTCCTGGACCAGGGAGGGTGCGCCGATCCGGAGCACCGGTCCAGGGAACGTGAGTCTTCTGCCATCCGACCGTACGCTTCCGGGCATATCCCGCCCTGCCCGTCGTACGGTCACACAAGGGGGGATGGGGGCGAAGGTCTGAGGACGGAAGAATGCTACCGCCGAAGGACACCGGGCACGTCGGGCACCGGGGAGCCGTGAGGAGGCCCCGAGGAAGGTGAGAGGGGCCGCCGGGCGCGGGCGACGGAGACGGTCGTGGCCCGGACACGACCGCTCGTGGATCGAACACCGGGTGGAGGGGTTCGGCGCCTGACAGCCGTCCCCGCGACGATCACGGTGAGGGGTCGGCGTTCAGCCGGGTCCCCTGTCCGATCGTGACCGGACGCCGGCCCGTGCGGCGCCTCACCGTGACGCCGGGGCTCGGACGACTCAGGTGGTCCTGAGGCCATGACCATGCCCGGACTCGGACACACTCGGGTCGGAAGGGGCGGGGTGGGCGGGTCCTCGTCCTCACGACGCCGCTCGATCCTCGCGTACGCCGCCCTTCGCCATGGGGACGTCCACCGAGTCCTGGCATGCGAGAACGCACTCCAGCAGGCCGGGAAAACGGCCCTCCATCTCCTTGTCACGCAGCGAGACGAAGCACCGCGTCCCCTCGGTCCGGCTCCACAACAGACCGGCGTTGCGCAGGATCTTCAGGTGGTGGCTCAGGGTCGACCGCGCGATGGGCAGGTCGATGTCCTTCCAGGCCCGTTCCCTCTCCTCCATGGCGGCGAGCATCCGCACGATCCGCAACCGGGTCGGCTCGGCCAACGCGGCCAGGACGGTGACCAACTCCACCTCGTGGAGGTCGGGGTGCGGGTGCTCCCTCGGAGCCAAGGCGATCCTCCTCGCTCGGGCCCGGCCGGTGTCCGGACGGGATTTGTCCGGGGACAGTCGTGAGCGTACCGTCGTACTTCGATATTCGTCGAACATCGAACATCCATGTCCGTCGATGGCGAGGTCTGCGCCTCCCGACCTCGCGGCCGGATCCGCCACCGAGCAGAAGAAGAGAGCCATCATGTCCACAGTCGCGTTGTCCGTGCTCGACCACGCGAGCATCGCCGAGGGGTCCACCCCGGGCGAGGCGCTCCGTGAGGCGCGGGAGCTCGCCCAGCACGCGGAACGGCTCGGTTACAGGCGCTTCTGGCTGTCAGAGCACCACAACATGGAGGCCATCGCCAGCGCTGCCACCTCGGTGTCCCTGGGGTTCATCGCCGAAGGGACCTCCACCATCCGGGTCGGCGCGGGCGGAGTGATGCTTCCCAACCACGCGCCGCTGGTGATCGCCGAACAGTTCGGCACCCTGGAATCGCTCTACCCCGGGCGGGTCGACCTGGGCCTGGGCCGCGCTCCGGGGACCGACCCCCGCACGATGAGGGCGCTGCGCCGTGACAACCGCGCCTCCGCGTCCTTCCCCGATGACGTACGGGAACTACAGGGTTTCTTCGAGCCCGCCGAGCCAGGGCAGCCGGTGCGCGCGATCCCCGGGGAGGGGTTGCGAGTGCCGCTGTGGATTCTGGGCTCCAGCCTCTTCGGCGCCCAGTTGGCCACCCGGCTGGGGTTGCCGTACGCGTTCGCCTCGCACTTCGCGCCGGACGCGCTCTACGAGGCACTGAGGGTGTACCGGCAGGGCTTCCAGCCCTCGAAGCAGGCGCGGGAGCCCTATGCGATGGCGGGGGTGAACGCCTTCGTCGCCGACACCGACGAAGAGGCCGAATACCTGTTCACGACCATGCGTCAGGCGTTCCTGGGCACGTTGCGCGGGGCGCGCGGAAGACTGCGTCCTCCGGTGGACCCCCGAAGCCTGGACACCATGTGGCGTCCGGGCGAGAAGGAACGACTGGACCACATGCTTCGTTACTCGTTCGTGGGCTCACCGGAAACGGTTCGCCGCAAGCTCGAACTGTTCGTCACCGACACGGGCGTGGAGGAGTTGATGGTGTCGTCGATGATCTACGACAAGCAGGCTCGTCTGCGCTCGTTCGAGCTGCTGGCGGAACTGGCCGACCTGAAGCGTCCGGACCGAAGCTGATCCCACCGCACCCCGGTCAGAGGAATGTCAAGGGTGACGGCGCCGATCTGTAGGCAGGCAGTGGCACCGTCTCCTCCGACCGGGGACGCCGGGCGGGGTTCACGGAGGACCCCGCCCGGCGTCGTGTTCTGTGGGCCACGCGACGGAGGTCAGTCCCCGCCTCCGCCACCGCCTCCGCCGTCGCTGGATCCGCCGCCTGACCAACCACCCCCCAGGCCGCCTCCCAGACCACCGGAATCACCGCTCGCTTCGGTACCGGAGAAGACGATTCCGCCGCCCCACCCCTCACCGGAGGAATCGTCCCTCCCACCCCCGGACGAACTCTGGCAGCGTTCGGCGAAGGCGCCCACGCTCTCCAGACTGGTGGGTTCGATCTGCCCGGTACTCGCTGCGGCGTCCCCACGGGCGACGGACTCACCGCCGGCACCGCCGTCGTACCGGGAGCCGTCGTACCGGGACGGGACGAACCCACGCAACGCACGGAAACCGACGACCGCGGTATAGCGGATCGCCTGGTCTCGGGTCATACCGCCGTGGAGACGTGTACCGACGGAGAGAAGGTCGCTGGAAGGTCCGTAGCGTTCCCGGGCCACCTCGACCACCCTGTTCCCGAGAGAGGTGTTGGGGCGCGACACCGGACCACCGCTCGCCGACATCACCGCCCGCGCGACCGTCAGGGCCACCACGGCGGCCGTTCCCGCGACGAGGGCGGCCCAAGCGGTGTCGGTCCGCGCGAGGAGGAGCGCGCCCGCGCCGGCCGCGCCCACCAGCAACCCGAGCAGATGTATCCGCCGGATCGTCCTGGCCGCCTTCTCCCGCGCTCGAAAGGACTTTCGGAGCCGGGGCGAGTCGACGATCAGACCGGCTTCGATGAGCCTGGCACGGTGGCGTCCGACTCCCCTTCCCGTGGCGACCCGACCCACCACCTCGCGCGCACTGACGCCCGCGCGGCCACGGAGGGCCTTCACCAGATCGCGCCGGACGAGGTTCTTCTCATGGAAGGGATGCCGGGAGGGGCCGACGAGGGTGAGGAGCCCCCCGAAGGGCTGTTGACGTATACGACCGTGGAGGAAGGCGTCCATGAGGGCGGTCTCCCCCACCCTGACCGGCCCGCCGCAGAGCAGGGCCAGTTCGTGGGGGTCCAGGTCGTCGGGGTCCGGGGCGACGCCACCGGGATCGGCGTTCCCGTCGGCGGCCGACCTCAGGGCGGATCGGAGAACGAGGCCGGCACGAAGGACGGTCACCAGCGGAGCACCGCCGACCGCCAGCCCCACGAGCAGTGCCGTCCCCAGTACAAGAACCGTGCCATCGTCCAAGGCGCCGCCTCTCGGGCTGTGATTCCGAGATCCGTCAGGGGTGCGGAGATGGGGATGGGGATGGCGGAAGTCGCCGCTGGGAGGCAGCGGACTTCCGGGCGTACGCCCCGGACGGAAACTGAGGAATCCATACAACACCAGAGGATTCCGACGTAGGGGATGGCCTGGCATTTTGCGCCCGGCCATGGCATCTCCCGTAACACACGTGTCATCATGGTGCCCCGCTGAGCCCCGACCGTGACTCCCACCGCGAGGAAGCGTGACCGCGAATAAATCTGGGAAGACGCTCCTACCTGGGCTTTCTCCTTGTCCTGTGGACGACGTGTGGACGCGCTTCCCCTGGGGCATCCTGAAGGAGGATGGCCGCATCCGGCCAGAACGACAGTGGCCACAGGTGTTGATGTCCGGCAGCGGATTCGATGAACCTGTACCTTCCACGCAAAACCCCTGGTGGGCCCGCCCAGGGTCCTTCCCCGAGCAAGAGGCCGCGAAGATGTGGTGCCGTAAGCCCCCTTCCCCCGAGGAGACAGCCCCATGAACAACCTGACCGCGCTCTGGGCGAAGCTCAGAGCCTTCCTTGTGCCGACCTCTCAGAAAGAGGACCGAGGTGCCACAATCCTCGAATATGCTGCCGTTATTATCCTGATCGCAGGTGTTGTCGCGGCAATCACTGCTATCGGCATCCCCAGCAGAATCGGCCAGTCCATCACTACCGCTATAACGGAAATCCTCACTGGATACTAGCCATATATAATAAAGAAAATTCTACCGACACTAGAGCATCATGCGCAAAAATAAGAAACAGACACCCTGCCCCCCACAAAGAAAAGATGGGAGTGCCTCAAATCGCTCTTTAGCATCACTCATGACTCTCACTCTTATCACCTCCGGGTGTGTCGTTAATTCCGAGGGGGCACCCTCTGAAAAAACAGAGAGGGAACAGTCCTCACAAGAACAAAATAAAACAGAAGAAAATCTAAAAGAAATCTTGGCCAGCACCACCTCATCTTCTACGGAAATTGGCAGTGACCTGCAAATAGATATTTACGCACTCGAAAACGTCTCACCTGGACTACTAAGGCTTAAATTTGGGGTAACCAATAAATCCGATTCCGATTTTGTTCTCAATTTTGGACTCACTGTAGACGAAAAACCAAATACTGCCAGCAGAATAACTCTTATTGACGCTAAAAATCAAAAAAGAATGTTAAGCTATGAACAGAGCGATGGATCTTGCTTCTGTTCAACATGGGACGGAAAAATCTCCAGCGGAGCAACTGAAAATATGTGGGTCGCCTTCCCTCTACCCGTCACAGAAGACGTAGAGAAACTAACCATAACTACACCTCTCACTCCTCCACTAATAGATATCCCTATAACGCAATCTTCAGAGACACTTGAAAACCAAGGGTTATCCTCGCCAGAAATCCTAGATCTAACATTTATTTCTGATGACACGGAAGATCAAACCGGGAGGACAGAAAACAACGAAGAAATTAGCATCATCCTCTCCTCGGATGTTCTGTTCGAAACGGATAGCGCAGAACTTAGCCCTGAAGCTCGAGATATACTTGAACAAGTCGCCACGGAGATCAACGGTGCAAGCTCTAACATGGTCGAAATAGACGGACATGCTGATAACACCGGAAGCGATTCGGTCAACATTCCTCTATCTCTTGATCGCGCTAGTTCCGTAGAAAAGATTCTACGAGAATTGGTCACCCGAAAGGGAGTCACCTTCAATGTTGAGGGCCACGGAGCAGAAGATCCGATCGCTGATAATGACACGGAGGAAGGGCGCGAACGCAACCGGAGAGTCAGTGTCACGTTCGAAAAATGAGTGAGTACACAGTGAAAATTAAGAGACTATTCACACTCTTAATATCAGCCACAGTTATTTTAACCCTGACCACTACGGGAATGAGCGCAGCTTCCTCATCACCTAAAAACAGTGATCTTGCGATCCTCGGGAGCTCCAATGGAACTAATGATTTGTCAAGACAGTTAGTGGCAGAGGTAAATGAAGCTTACCGAAACCAGCAAGGCAACCTTCTATCTGTTACTTGGGGGATCTATAATACAGGCGACAACCATGTTGTACTTTCCTGGCTAAATCAGTACTCATATGTTTACTCAGGGCCAAATTTTGCTGGCGTCACCGCCTTTGACCCCAAAGAAGGAAAGCGATTTCACCCAGTAATGGACGGCGAAAATTACTGTCTTTGCTCCGGCGAATATTCAGTTCAACTACAAGAAACAGCAGTACCAAGATCCACCGTCACATATTGGTCCATGTACTCTGTGCCTGAAGATCTCGAATCGATCACTATAGAGATCCCGGGGTTCGACCCCATCGAAGACATCCCCATCTCCTGAGACTCCCCCACACCCACCCGCAGGAGGCGGCGTTGCCCACCTCTCACCACTCCCGCTCACCCCGCTCACCTCGCTCACCCCGCTCGAAGGTTCCCCCTCGCTCCCCCTCCGCCGGGGCGTCCCGATCGCGAGGCCGTTTCCGGACCGACCGCCTCCTTTCCCCGCTGCGCCCCGCCTGTGGGTCCGCGAGGGACCGGGGCGCGGCGTTCGTCGAAATGGCTGCGGTCACCATCCTGGTCGCGGCGATCATGGTCGCGGTCTACCAACTCGAGCTCAGCCGGACTTTCAACAACGGGGTTCGACAGATGGTCTGCCTTGTCGAAGGGCCGGGATGCGGGGAGCAGACCTGGGTGGACGCCGACAGGCCCGAGGAGCCCGAGGAATACGAGTGGGGCGGCGGCAACTCCAACGCCCTGGAGAACGAGTCCCTCGCCATGCACGGGGCCGAGCAGCGAGGATGGACCGACACCGAGTGGGGGTGCCTGAAGAACCTGTGGAGCGCCATTTCCCACTGGGACCACACCCTCGTCAATCCCACGACCGGCGAGCACGGCATCTCCGGCTTCAATCCGGCGCGACACGGTTCCATGCCCTCCGGCTTCCCTGACAGCCCGTCCGTCCAGATCGACTGGGGACTGGACCACATCGCCCAGGAGCACGGCACCCCCTGCGTCGCCTGGGCCTACTGGGAGGACACCCGCACCTACTGACGCCCCGCGACGAACGGTGCCGTCAGTCACTTCCACGCCCCTTCCCCGCGCATCCGCGACACGCCTACACGAACACCGCCCCCGACTTCGGGCGTGTCGCTTTCGCGGCGCGTGAAAGTTCCGCAAAAGAACCACAGAGCACGGTAAATCTTCGGGACTCATCAGACATAAAGGGCATTTCTGTCTAGGCGATGTCCATAGCCTGCTCGTTCTTCTCCCGCTCTTCCCCCGTCAGGGGACCTCGGGGCCGTGAACGGGCAGCGCCGCCGCTCCGGCCACGGGGCGGCGCCGAGACCACGGGGGCTCTGTGAAGATCGCCTATCTGATCCACGACATGTACGGCATCGGCGGAACGATCCGTACCGTCGCCAATCAGGCGGCGGCGTTGTCGGCACGACACGAGGTCGAGATCGTCTCCGTGTTCCGCCATCGCGAGAAACCCGCCCTTCCGGTGCCCGAGCAGGTACGCCTGATCCCCCTCGTCGACATACGCGACCACGACGAGTCCCACGGCACCGGAGACGGGGGACGTCCGCTCTACGAGGGCGACGGAAGGGCCGGTGTGCCTCCGCTGCTCTACCCGGAGGAGGACACACGCGGCCCCGACCACAGTCGCCTGACCGACGAGCGCTTGGAGAGGTACCTGGCCACCACCGACGCCGACGTGATCGTGGGGACTCGGCCGGGGCTGAACGTGGTGATCGCCCGGGCCGCTCCTTCACACGCGTTGAAGGTGGGGCAGGAGCACCTGACCTACGAACAGCACCACGAGGCGCTGCGCCGCGTGATGGAGGCCGAGTACCCGCATCTGGACGCCTTCGTGACGGTGACCGAGGCCGACGCGCGCACCTACCGCCGAAGGATGTCGCTGCCGGGGGTGCACGTGTCGTCCATCCCCAACTCGGTGCCCGCACCGCCCTTCACGGCCAACGGCCACAACACCCGCACCATCGTCTCCGCCGGAAGGCTCGCGCCCAGCAAGCGCCACGACCTGCTGGTCCAGGCGTTCTCCATGGTCAGCGACGAGTTCCCCGACTGGACCCTGCGCATCTACGGACGTGGTGGTCGACGCGCCGCGCTGGCCAAACTGGTGGACTCCCTGGGGCTCCAGGACCGTGTGTGGCTGATGGGGGCCCATCCGCGCGTGGAGGAGGTCTGGGCACAGGGGTCGTTCGCGGCCACCACCTCCAGCGAGGAGCCGTTCGGGATGACGATCGTCGAGGCCATGCGGTCGGGGCTGCCGGTGGTGAGCACCGACTGCCCCCACGGGCCGGCCTCGATCATCCATGACCACGAGGACGGGCTGCTGGTGCCCAACAAGTCGGTCTCGGGGATCGCCGAGGGCCTGGCCGAGTTGATGGCCGACGATGGGCTCCGCCGCCGCATGTCGTCCGCGGCCCTGACGGACTCCGAGAGGTTCGATCCCGCCAACGTGGTCCTCCAGCACGAGCGGCTGTTCTCCGACCTGAGCGGCCGGTCGCTTCCCCCTCCGGGTCCGGCGGTGCCCGTGCCCCGTCCCGAGCCTCCCGCCTCCTGTCGGGTGAACGCGGGCGCGGACGGGACCGTGACGCTGTCCTTCCCCGACCCTCCCGACGCGGTGGCGCTCGTCGGCTCCGGGCGGAGGGTGGAGTCGGCCGTGGGTCCGGACGGGAGCGTGGTCGTGGACGCCGCGCGCGACCGTCTGGTCCCACGCACATGGGAGGTGCTGCGCGTCGACGGCTCCGAGGAGAAGCCCGTGCGCGACGTGGAGATCCACCAGCACGGATATCCGCTCGCGCCCGAGGAGGTCGAACGGCTGGCCCTGGTGGTGCCCGCCCGTTCGGCCAAGGGCGAGTTGGTCCTGCACACGCGCCGGTCGGATCACCACGCGGAGGTGGTGGGCGTGGAGTCCGAGAACGGACGGATCACCGTTCGGGGGCGGGTGCTGGGACGGCGGGTCCCGGACGCCGACGCGCGCATGGTGGTGCGCATGCGCGCCTCACGCGACACCAGCAGGGAGTTCCCCGCCCTGGTGGAGGGCGACGGCGGCTTCACCGCGGTCATCGATCCGGCGACCGTGGTCCGTGGCCGGGAGGGGGAGTCGGAGAAGTGGGAGCTGCGTCTGGTCCTGTCCGACGGAGGCGAGTGCACGGTCGGACGCCACCTGGCCGGGGTCACGGGATACAAGAAGATCATCAGGTATCCCGCCCAGAAGGTGCGTCCCGAGCACGGTTCCGGTTCGCGGGTGCGTCCCTACTACACCGTCAACGACCGCCTGGGACTACAGACGTCGCCGTTGGCGCCGATGCTGGAGGTGGGTGAGCTGCGGGCCTGCCCCGCCGGGTACGGCGGGCACGGGATGCGCTTGGAGGTGCGTCTGTCCTCCCCCTTGCCGGAGGGGGCCTCCTACGCCGTGGAGGTGGTGCGCGGCAGCGGCGCCGGGCAGCGCTTCCCGTTGTTCCCCGTCCCCTCCCCTCGTGGCGCGGACGGCCGTGTGAGGGGCGCTCTGCCGCTGCCGCCGCGTGGGGAGGCGGGAGACGCCGCGCTCAGTCGGTCGTGGCGTCTTCGTCTCCTGGTGGGGCCGGCCGAGTCCTTGGGCCGTCTGGGGGCGGGAGCGGTTCCCGTGCGCACCGCGCGCCGTTGGCACCGCGGTCCCTATGTCCGCTCGGTGTCCGTGACTCCGCTGGGCGGCGGCGACCTCAAGGTCACCGCCGCCGACGTCCACGTGTGGGAGGCCCTGCGCCGAAGGCTGCCGTGAACGCGGTGCGGGTCCTCTCCTTCGGCCCGCGCCGCCTCCATCCGCGTTCCTAGGCCCGAGGTCGGGGACTTCCTGTGCGGATCATGCGCTGGGCCAGGCTGAGCCTGTCCAGCAACCAGTCGGGCAGATGGTCGGCGCCGCGCGGGAACCACTGGATGTCGTGGTGGAAGCTGCGGGGGTCGGGCTCGACGTCGAACTCGGGCGGGGTGTCGTGGTCGAAGTGCGCCCCGATCTCGCGTGACCCGTCCACCGTGAGGCGGGCGGTGAACCACGTTCCCTTCCCCGGCTGGTACATGCCCGTGCGCAGCCGGTCCAGCATCCGCCCGACCTCGGGCAGGAGCAGGTCCCACTCGAAGCCTCCGTCCTCCCTGCGCACCATCAGGCGCGAGCAGGACACTCCCACCAGACCTCGGCGTTCGATGACCAGCTCGCTCCACTGTCCGTACACTCCGGCGATCGTGCGGTCGACGATCTCCTGGACGGTGTCCATCATCTCCTCGGGGGTCATGTCGCCCGGTGCGATGCGTGTCCGTGGCGCTCGTCTCGGCGCGGTGGCCAGTCCGCTCCACGGGGAGGCGCTCTCGACCGCGGCCCCCGACAGGCGGTCGCCCTCCAGGTACTCCCACAGCCAATCGGGCACGTACTCCTCGTCCCGGGGGAAGAACTCCAGGTCCAGCAGGCAGCCGGCCCTGTCCAGGGGCTCGTCGAAGTGGGGTTCGTTCTCGTGGTCGTAGCGGACCCGGTAACTGCCTGGACGCCCGACCTCGTAGTAGGCGGTGTACCAGGTGCCCTTCCCCTCGGTGTACATTCCCGCCCGCAGTTCCCGCATCAGTTCCAGGGCGGCCAGCGGTGGCACGCATCCGGTGCTGCGTCCGTCTTCGAACATCACCTCGAATCCGGCCGCCTCGTAGGCGCCCAGCCCCGAGTACACGAGACGGAGCTTGACCCAGTCGTCGGGGGCTGCCCGAAGCAGATCCGTCCCGATCCGGCGGAGGGACTCGTCCTTTTCGACGGGGGTCATCGCTTTACGGGGGTCCATCTTCTCGTCTTCGCTCCATCTGCTGCCGTGGTTCGATGAATCGGGCGTCGCGGCGTCCTCCGCCGAACGCGCACCGTTCAGAGTCCATATTCCTGTGTTCGGCCCATGCGCGGACGGATATTCGGACAAAATACGGGTTTCATTTTTCGGGCGCTCGCTCGGCTATGTATCGCAATACGGACAAAAGCCTTAGTTCGCTTCACTTCTCCCGTTCTTCACCAACACGAACGTCCTTCCGGTCACCGTGCGCGACGATCACCGTCCACAGCCCCTACCGCCGCCGAGCCGGCCCGGATAAGCTTCGCCGAGCGGGGTGTCGTCCTCCGGTCACATGATCACCACGCACGGTGCTCCCCCGGAACCGGGCGACCGCACTCCCCTCCCTCGGAAGTCGACCCCCACGGACAAGGCATGGGACTGCGAAGGATCCTTCCCCAGCGGGCCCCGCGGCCCCGACTACGCCTGTCAGGCCGCGGAGACGACGGACAGGCCGGCATCCTGTTGCTGTTCGGGCTCACCCTGGCCCTGCTGGCGCTGACACTGCTGTTCGTGAGGGTGGGCGCCGCCAACGACTCGCGCTCCCGGACCCAGACCGCCGCCGACGCCGCCGCGCTGGCCGCGGTGGGCGCTCTCCAGGACAAGGCCGCACGGGACATGGTGGAGGGCGTGTACCCCATGCCCTGGTTCGACGAGGAGGTCGCCAAGGGACGCGCCGAGGAGTACGCCCGGGCCAACGGGGCTGTGCTCACCTCCATCCGCGCCAGCGACAACGTCATGGGACGCAGCGGCAACATCGTGCGGGTGGAGGTGCGCGGAGCCGTGTGCCAGAAGGAACTGGAGGAGGACGGTTCCCGGCACTGGAACGACGTGGTCTGCGACGGCACCGAGGACGAGACCCGCACCGTGGTCGGCAACGCCTCGGCCATCGCCGTCGTCCGGGTCTCCCCCGAGTGCGGCCGGGACGGCGGCGACCTGATCTGCGGCGGTGCGACCATCACCGACTTCCGCACCGCCAAAGGACTGATCGACGTGCACCTGGTCGACCAGGAGGGCCGCTACAAGTTCAACCCGAGCTTCGTCTTCGGTGGAGGGCCGATGGTGGACTGTTCCTCCCTGGGCGCCCTGCACCCGATCATGTGCGCGGTGCACGAGCGCCTCCAGGCCGAGTTCGGCGGCTTCTACCTCAGTGCGGGCGGCCGGCGCGAGGAGCCGGGAAGCGACCACCACACCGGTGAGGCCGTGGACTACATGATGGCGAGCCTGGGAGGCGTGCCCACGCCCGAGATGCACGCCACCGCCGTCCAGGTGATCAACTGGGCGATCCAGAACTCCCGGCAGCTGGGGATCAAGGGCGTGATCTACGAACAGCACATCTGGAACGCCACGCGCGACCCCATCGGCCCCTGGGAGAGCGTGCGGCGCCGGATGGACGACAGGCGGGACAACACCCAGAACCACATCGACCACATCCATCTGGCGGCGGGTGTGGGCGACATGCGCTGACGTCGGCCTCCCCAGGCTTCGCGGGGGACCGTCCACAGGTTCGGCGGGGCCTTGCACGGAGGCGCGGCCTCGCCCAACCTGGAGGTCATGACGGTCGGTGAGCGGGTCCCCGCCCGCCGTCCTTCCTCCCGACCCGGGGCTCCCTCCTCTTCCTCCGAGTGCCCCGCCGTGTGTGCCCGCCCGGGACAGGGACGCGCTCCGCCGGTCCGGTGGTCTTCGCGAGGACCGGTACCGCGGGACCTGACACCGCGGCGGCACACCGGTGGGAGAGAAGGGGCCGGGCATGGACCGGGGCAACGCCCTGCTGGAGTACGCGGCCCTGCTGTTGGTCGTGGTCTGCCTCGGCGTCATGGCCTTCGGGCCGTTTCAGGCACTGCCCGGACACCTGCGCGGCGCCGTGCACCGGGCGCTGGACTCCGCCGGTGATCCGTCCGGTGCCGAGGAGACGCCGGACGGCGGGGCCGCAAATCCCGATAGTGACGGGACCACAATCAGCCGCGACCTCGCACTGGACGGTGACTGGAGACTGGATCCGGCGGCGGCGGCCGAAGCGGTCCTGCGGTGTGCGCATGCGGTGCCCGCGCCCACCCCACCGGCCCGCGTGGACTGCGCGTTGGCCCTCCTGGGGATGTTGGACTCACCGGTGCTGGAGGCCACCGTCCTGCGATTGCAGGGCGATGAGCTGTACGAACTCTTCCTCCACCCCTCCTTCACCTCGACCGCGGTGGCCCGGGCCGCGGTGCGGACGCTGTGGGAGCACGCCGGGACGGAAGCCCTGCGAAGGCTGTCGCGGACACGCACGTTCGGCTTTCTGGAAGCGTTCGTGGACTCACCCCACCGCGACTGGGTGCTCGTCTTCGTGAGGGCGGGCGGCGATCACGTACGTGCGGCGATCGAACGAAACGGTACGTCACCGCGTCGTACAAACCGTCACTCTCCGATCCCCTGAACAAGACGAGCAGCGAACCCCCACGACGATCCGCAGAAACGAGGCCCCGGCCGTGTCGATGCCGTCGATGCCGCACATCACTCCGGACGAGCACCCCTCCCCCTCCGGAGGAAAGCCCGGTTGGCCGCTCCGCGTCCTCGTGGTGCTGGCCTGCTTGGCGGTGGTCGCCAGTGGGTGGGGTGTGGCACGGCTGGCCATCGGCGACACGCAACGCCCGGTGGAGGCGGACGACGGTCCCGAGTCCCGACCACCCCGGAGTGGGCCGGGCTCGCGGGACGCGGTCCCCGAGGACGCCGAGGCCTACCTGTCCACCTCGGTGGAGTTGGTGGAGTCGGCCTCGGCCTTCCACATGACCTTCGTGGCCTACGACGGCGTGGCCGGTTCCGAGGGTCCGGTCACCGCTTCGGACTCCCTCCGGGAGACCTCGGAGCCGGAGGAGGCGGGGCGGGGGGAGGCCGTCTACCGCGCCGGGGCCGCGCCCGAGTTCGACCACGCCTTCACCACCGCGGACGACCGGAGCGTGTACCGCTACGACATGGGCGGCGGCCGACTCATGATGACCTCCGGTCAGGGCCTGAAGTTGCTGGATCCACCGGAGGCGGCCGACCGCTACCTGTGCTCACGGGACTTCGGCTCGGCCAAACTGCGCGAGGTGCTCGACACCTCCCCCGACCTGGCGTTGACCGGCCCGGAGGAGGTGAAACTGGAGTGGCCGGGTCTGAGCGCCACGCACAGCGCCTACCACTACACCGGCACCTTCACGACGATGCTGGGCGGTTTCGACCCCGGGGCGGGCCGCAACACCCTCACCGTGGTGGAGGAGGCCTCGTTCGACCTGTGGATCGACGAACGGGGCTACCCGCGACGACTCGACTACCTCGCACCGAACGGTGTCGGGGAAAGTTACGAGTACCACTCCTTCAGCTGATCCCGGCCCGCGCGACGACGACGTCGGGCACGTTGGTGGTGTCGTCCAGCTCGTAGGCATAGGGGGGATCGGGCACGTCTCCGCGCAGGTCCGGTTGTCGGGAGTCCACCAGCAGGTTGTTACGAGTGACCACGTTGCCCGGCCGCTCCTCCTCGGTGGACACCGACAGCCGGGTCCTCTCGAAGTAGTTGCCCTCCACCAGGACGTTGGAGTCACGACCGGACTGGACCCCGTACTCGGGGTTGGAGTGATAGTAGTTGTTGAACACGTGCACGTGCTCGGCGAACCGCGCCCGCGGGTGACGGCCCGAGGTCCCGTCGAAGTGGTTGTGGTGCACGGTGACCCTCAACGCGCCCGGTTCGTCCTCCGCGTCGCCGATGGTGATCGCGGACTCGGAGTCACGGAAATGGTTCCAGGACAGGGTGACGTGGTCGGCCCCGCCGGTGACCGAGATCAGGGAGGAATCGCCGCCTCCGGAGAAGGTGGACCCGTCCACCCACACGTGGTGCGCGCCTCCGCTCACGGTGATCGCGGTTCCTTCGGCCTCCATGCTCAGATTGGACAGGATGACGTTGTCCGAGCCGTCGACCACGAGTCGGCCCCCGGTCAGCTCGGCGCCGCCGTCCACACCGACGAGGGTCTTGTCGGATCCGACCTCGACCTCCCCCTCCAGGTCGATCCTTCCCTCGACCCGCACCGTGAGCGGCTCCTCGGCGGCCAGGTGGTCGGCCAGTTCGTCGGCGTCGGAGGCCGTGACGGTCTCTCCCGCGCTTCCGCCGACCACGCCCGGGTGCTCCTCTCCGTCCCGTTCCAGGGGTTCGGCCGCCCAACCGACGGGGGTCCCGAACGGGAACGGCTCGTCGCTCTCCTCCTTCGACGGGGATTCGGCCTCGTCGGCCTCGGTCGTCGCGGTGTCGGTCGGAGCACCGTCCGGCGGCTCCACGGCCGTTGCCCCCTCCTCGGGGGCGCAGGAGGTCACAGCGACGCACAGCAGCGCCGCCACGGTCACGACGGCGATCGGATGGGGTCTCATCGCAGGCTTTCCAACGAGCAGGATGATGGGGGGAGGGAAGGGTCCCCACCTCGCTGATATCGCACTTGTGGTCGTTTTCGACACGGGGGATGACCATAAGCACATATCCCTGCGAACAGGGCCGAACCCGCACTAGACATTGCCACAGCCGGATCCGCGGCCCCAACCCGGGCCGAGTGTCGGGGGCGCTCGGAGAACACACGGCGAAGGGCGCCGGTCCCGACCTGGGACCGGCGCCCTCCGCTCCGTGGGTTCGGCGTGCCGTGAAGGCCGCCGTCACCGTCCTACTCGGCGGCCCAGCCGATGTCCTCGTAGACGTAGCCGGAGGCCAGCCCGAACTCGCCCCAGTTGTGCAGCTTCTCGTTCATCACGTACAGACCCGGACGCTCGAAGAACGGGATGCTCACGACCTCCTCCCACAGCAGGCGGTCGATCTCGTTGGCCAGTTCGGCGTAGCGGTCGGGGTCGGTCTCGGCCCGCATCTCGTCGAACTTGGCGTCGATCTCCTCGGTGCCGATACGGGAGAGGTTGTTACCCCACTCGCCGTCGTCGTTCGGCATGCTGTAGTTCTCCTTGGCGTCCCCGGCGTAGGGGTTGGAGCCGACGAGGACGTAGGTGGCCACCTCGTAGTTGCCCGGGATGACGTACTCGGAGAACAGGGCGTTGCCCGGCACCGGCCGGACCTTGACCTCGATGCCGATCTCGGCGAGCATGTCACGGCCGATCTCGGCCTCGTCCATGGCGATGGCCAGATCATCGGAGGCCACCCAGTCCAGGGTCAACGTCTCGCCGTCCTCGTTGGTGCGGTACCGCTCACCCTCCTCCAGCGTCCAGCCCGCCTCGTCGAGCAACTCCCCGGCCCGCTCGGGGTCGTACTCGCCGTAGCCCTCGCTGTTGTCCTGGTAACCGTTCTGGCTGGACCTCAGCAGACGGTTGGTCTCACCGGTGATCGGCCAGTCGACCGAGCCGAGGGCGACCTCGGCCAGGGCGTCGCGGTCCAGTCCCAGGGAGACGGCGTGACGGACACGGACGTCCTCCAGGCGCGGGCTGCCGCCGTTGAGCGCGGCGAAGCGCTGGCCGTTGTTGACCGCCTCGGTGAAGTAGGTGCCCTCGCGGTCCTTGAGCAGCTCATAGCCGGCGGCGTCGTAACCGAGGTAGAAGCCGTCGATCTCACCGTTGTTGAAGGCACCGGCCATGGCGTCGCCGGCCATGGCGTCGAAGACGATCTCGTCCAGCAGGGGTTCGGTGCCCCACCAGTCCTCGTTCTTCTTGATGGTGATGCGCTCGGCGACGTCGTCGAACTCCACGTCTCCGAAGGGTCCCGCGGTGACGGGGTAGTCCTTGACGTAGCCCTCCTTGAAGAGCTCGTCGTCCTCCATGTACTCCTTGGGGTACAGCGGGGAGAACAGGGACGGCCACTCGGAGTAGGGTTCGTCGAATCTCAGGGTGAAGGAGTAGTCGTCCTCACCCGGGACGAACTCTGTGACCTGGTCATAGCCCGCGGTGCCACCGAGCTCCCAGTCCCCCTCGCGCTCACCGCTGACGGTCTCGAGTTGGGCGTGGTAGTCCTCAGAGGTGATGGGCTCGCCGTTGGACCACACGGCGTCCGGGTTGAGTTCGTAGAACACCTCCAGGCCGTCGGCGCTGACCCCGTAGTCGAGCACGAAGCCGGTGTTGGGCGAGTGCAGTCCTTCGGCGTCGTAGCGGGTCGGGTCGGGCAGGACCGCGGCGGTCACAAGGCGCACGTTGGCCTGGTTGCCCTGGACGTGCCACATGTTGTGCTGCTCGTCATAGGCGCTGAGAGCCCACACGAAGGTGCCGCCCTCCTTCAGGCCCTCGCGGGGCGCGGGGTTGAGGTCCTGGGCCGCCAGCGAGGCCACCTCCTGGCGTGCCTCGCCCCGATCGTCATCGCCGTCGCCACCGCAGGCGCTGGTGACCATCACCAGCGCCGCGACGAGGGCGAGATAACGCACCTTCGGCATGGGGGTTTCCTTCCTGGGGTGATCGGACAGCGCGGGGTGGCGCTGGAGTGTCGTGTCGTGCCCGCCCTTGGCGTCAGTCGGTTCCCCACCGCTTCGCGAAGTGGCAGGCCGCGCCCTGGTCCTCACCGTTCACGGCGAGGATCCGTGGTTCGACGCTCACGCACCTTTCACGGTCGGTCTCCGCGAGGGTGAGGAACTTCTGGCACCTGGTCCGGAACCTGCATCCCGAGGGCGGATTCGCCGGACTGGGCAGGTCTCCCTCCAGGACGATGTGCGTGCGTGCGCGCTCCTTCTCCGGGTCCGGGAGGGGGATCGCCGACAGCAACGCCTGGGTGTAGGGGTGGGCGGGACGGGAATAGACCGACCGGGTGTCGCCGATCTCGACGATCCTGCCCAGGTACATGACCGCGACCCTGTCGGCGATGTGGCGGACCACCGACAAGTCGTGGGCGACGAACAGGTAGGCCGGCCCGAGCCTGGCCTGCAATTCCCGCAACAGGTTGACCACGCCCGCCTGGATGGACACGTCCAGGGCCGAGACCGGCTCGTCGAGCACCAGCAGTCGGGGCTCCAGGGCCAGGGCCCGCGCGATACCGATGCGTTGGCGCTGGCCGCCGGAGAACTCGGCGGGAAAGCGGGTGGCGTGCTCGATGTCGAGACCGACCAGCGCGATCAGCTCGTACACTCTGCGGGTGGTCTCGGCCGGGGAGCGGCCGTGGGTGCGCAGCGGCTCGGCGATGATGTCGAACACCGTCATGCGCGGGTCGAGTGCACTCATCGGGTCCTGGAAGACGATCTGCATCTCACGACGCAGTCGGAACCGGTCGGACCTGCTCAGCGTCGAGGAGTCCTTGCCCATCACCGTGACGCTGCCGCGCTGGGGCCTCTCCAGGCCCATGATCTCCATGAGGGTGGAGGACTTGCCGCAACCGGACTCACCGACCAGTGCGAGGGTCTCGCCTTCGCGGATGTCGAAGTCGACGCCGTCGACCGCGTACACGGTGCCCACGCGTCTTTTGAACACCGCTCCCCTCGTCAGAGCGTGGTGCTTGACGAGGTCGGTGACTCGCAGGACCTCCCTGCGGTCCTGGCGCCGCGTGTGGGAGAACGAGGTCTCGGGGATGTCGGGCACCGGGTAGATGTCCTGGGCGGTCCATCCCTGGGCGGCGATCTCCCCGGAGCGGAGGCACGCCACGCGCTGGGGGGCGGCGTCGGCGCCCGGCGCCCGTGCGCCGCTGGCGGACGCGCTGCGGGCACGGACCTCCTCCCCCGGGGGTCGATCTCCGATCTCCAGGAGTTCGGGCTCGGTCTGCTCGCACTCGGGCCGGACGAGGGGGCAGCGCGGCGCGAACGGGCAGCCTGGCGGCGGGTTCGACAGCGAGGGCGGGGTCCCCTCGATGGGGACCAACGCCCCTTGGTCGTCCAGGTCCATGCGCGGCACGGCACCGAGCAGGCCCATGGTGTAGGGCATGCGACTGCGGTAGTAGATGTCGTCGACCCCGCCCGTCTCCACCGGACGTCCCGCGTACATGACCAGGACACGGTCGACGAACCCGGCCACGACCCCCAGGTCGTGGGTGATCATCACGATGGCCGCGCCGGTCTCGCGGCGGGCGGTGCGCAGTAGGTCCAGGATCTGCGCCTGGATGGTGACGTCCAGGGCCGTGGTGGGTTCGTCGCAGATGATGACGTCGGGATCGTTGGCCATCGCCATGGCGATCATCACGCGCTGGCGCATACCGCCGGAGAACTCATGGGGGAAGGAGCGGTAACGCTGTTCGGCGTTGGGGATGCCGACGAGGTCGAGCAGTGCGACGGCGCGGGCCCGGGCCTGGGCTCGGGAGGTCCTGGGTTCGTGGGTCAGGACGGCCTCGGCCAACTGGTCGCCGACCGTGTACACGGGGGTGAGCCCGGACAGCGGGTCCTGGAAGACCATGGAGATGACCTTGCCGCGCTTGCGGGCCATGGCGCGGTCGTCCAGGCCCAGGATCTCCTCACCGTGCAGGCGTACCGATCCGGTGACCTCCGCGTGGTCGGGCAGCAGGCCCATGGCCGCCATGGAGGAGACGGACTTGCCCGAGCCGGACTCGCCGACGATGCCCAACACCTCGCCACGGCGTACGGCGTAGCTGACGCCGCGTACGGCGTGGACGTCGGGGCCGCCGTTCCTTCCGGGGAAGGTGACGGTGAGGTCGGTGACCTCCAGGACAGGGGCCTCCCCCGCGCACTCGTCGGAGGCGACCTCGGTGGTCTCGATGATGTCAGTGCTCATGGGTGTGCCTCCCCCTAGGAACGGCGCGACGTGGAGTGCGGGTCGAGGGCGTCGCGCAACCCATCCCCGATCATGTTGACCGCGAGCACCATCAGCACCAGCAGGACCGTGGGGAACACGAACATCCAGGGAGCGGTGGTGGCGAACGAGGATCCGGCGGCGATGACCATGCCGAGACTGATGTCGGGGGGCTGCACTCCCAGACCGAAGTAGCTGAGCGCGGTCTCGCCGATGATGGCCGTGCTGACCATGATCGTGGCGTCCGCGATGAGCAGGGACGACATGTTCGGCAGGATGTGGCGCAGGATGATCCTGTGCGGGGGCACCCCCATGAAACGGGCGGCGTGGATGTACTCGCGTTCACGCAGGGAGATGGTCAGTCCGCGGACCATCTTGGAGGTGACCATCCAGCTGAAGGCGGCGAGCAGGATGACGAGGACGAGCCATCCGCCCTGTCCGATGAAGTGTTCGGACAGGATGGCCAGGATGACGAAGTTGGGCAGTACCAGCGCCAGGTCGGCGACCCACATCAGGGCCTTGTCCGTCATCTTGCCGAAGTAGCCGGCGAAGGCACCGACGAGTGCGGCGACACCGGTGGAGATCAGGGCGACCAGCAGGCCGATGAGCAGGGACTTCTGTAGGCCCGCGGTGGACTGGGTGAAGATGTCCTGGCCGGTGCGGTTGGTGCCCATCCAGTGTTCGAAGGAGGGGCCTTCGAGCATGGCCGAGAAGTCGCGCCGGCCCACCTCCCAACCGCTGATGAGCGGGCCCACGAAGGCCAGCACCGTCAGCAGGGCGAGCATGGCGAGGCCGACGATGACACGTCGGGTGCCCAGGAGTCGGCGCACCACGTCCTTGAGCCTGTCGGGGGCCGGGGGCACCGACGGCGCCTCGGCGGTCTCCGTGCTCTTCTCGATCGTGTTCATGGCGTGCTCTCCAGCGACAGTGGCGCGGTCGTGTGCGGTGGAACGTTGCGGTCGGCGGCGGAGGGCGCTGTCACACCCGCACCCTCGGGTCCAGCCAGGCGTAGAGGACGTCGGAGAGGAAGGACGCCGCCATGATGGTGATCGCCATGAACCAGGAGACGGCCGCGACCACGTGGACGTCGTTGCGGAAGATCGAGTCGATCAGCCAGGCGCCCATGCCGTGCCATCCGTAGATCTTCTCGGTGAAGGTCGCTCCCGACACCAGGGCGCCGAAGGTGAAGGTGAAGTAGGTGATGGTGGGGATCAGGGCCGTGCGCAGCGCGTGCTTGAACAGGGCCTTCCTGCGGGTGAGTCCCTTGGCCATGGCGGTGCGCACGAAGTCGGCCCCGAGCACGTCCAACATCATGTTGCGCTGGTAGCGGGCGAAGGCGGCGAAGAGCGCGACGGCCAGCACGGTGGTGGGCAGCAGGGCGTGGTGGATCCGGTTGCCCAGGAACTGCCACCACGTCCCGTCGAAGCCGGCCGAGTACTCCCCGGAGTAGCGCAGGAGCTGGAACCCGAGCCCGTCGTTGATCGCGACGGCGAGGACCTGGACGACGATCGCGATGACGACCGTGGGCACCGACAACACGAAGAAGGAGGCCGCCGTGGCCGCTTTGTCGAACCTGCGGTACTGGCGTACCGCGGCGTAGGCGCCGACGGCGATGCCCACGGCGCCGCCGAGAAGGGTGGCGACGGTGATCAGGCGCAGGGTCACGCCCGCCTTCATCCACATCTGGTCGGCGACCTCGCGTCCCTGGATGGTCTTGCCGAAGTCGCCTTGGACGACTCCCGTGATCCAGGTGGCGTAGCGCTGGGCGAGGGGGGTCTCGTCATTGAGGTTGAGCGTGTCCAGTTGGGCGTTGACCGCCTCCGGTGCGGGCGGCGGCTGCATCTGTTCGAAGTAGTCGCGCGGATGCAGGTTGGTCGCGGCGAGCAGGTAGGCGAAACTCGTCGCGAGGAAGATCAGAACGACGTGGTTCAGCAACCGCCTGGCCAGGAACTTGCCCAAAATTCTCTCCGAACCTCACAGCCGAGCCCGCCGTTCGCCCTGTTCGTGCACGGCCCTCGCCCGGTTCCGTCCACGATCGCGGTCCGAAGTACCCCAGGGACATGTCGGCGGACGTCACCGATGCCAGGACTTCCTCACTTCACGACCACGGAGAGCGGCTCTTCAAGGCATCCCGAGCGCTTTCTCACCCGAATACGTTCCGTGACAGTAATGCCATGAGCCTGCGGCAATTCAGACACTCGAAGGTAACCACTACATCAAGAAAAGACAACGCTACTCGACTGGCATGCAATTATGGATAATTTGTCATGTCTTGCACGCAAGAAACAACTTCAACCCGAACAGAGACCAGGGCCTGAGCTGGAACAATACGAGACCAAAAGGAAATGACCAATTTTTCCGACATGCATGGATACACGCCTTCAGGGGGTGCTCGCGAGAGAATTCTTCCATGGGAGCATACAAAAAAGATTTTTCGGACAGCAGGCCCATGAGCCCCTCACCCAGCGCAACGGAATTTCCAGGGGCGCCCCCGACCTCGCCCCTCCACTCACCCGCGGCCACGCAGAGCCCGGAGGTCGGTCACGGGAGCCGTCGGCCCGCCCTCACCCCTGGAAGGTCTCGGCCTCCCCCGAATCCGCCGGAGGGAGCCGTACCGGACGCCGTCCCGGTCCGTGGCACCAAGGGCGCCGGGGTCCGTGTGCGCACCACGCCCCACCAGGTCCCCAGCGAACGGGCCGCGTCACCCGCCATGCCCAGAACGGTCCAGGGCACCGGGCCGGTCAACGCCCTTGCCCTGTTCCGGTGCCAGGCCATGACGTGGGGCAGGGTCAGGGCCGCGCCCGCGACCACGGCGATCCGCCTCGCACGTTCGACCTTCCCTCCGACCCTCCGCCCGCGGCGACGGGCGATCACGCCGCCCACCGTGGCCGCGGCGGCGAGCGGCCACCACGCGGTACGCACCGCGTGCGTGCCCGCGCGCACGGTGCGCATCAGGTCCAGGCCCGCCATCCGCGCCGTCTCCGGCAGAGGAATCCGTTCCTGGGACAGGAGCGCGCCGGCCACCGACACACCTCCCAGCGCACCGGCCGTCAACGCGGCGCCGGGGTGTCCGGCCGCGGCCAGGGCCAGGCCGACCATCCCCGCCGGTGGCAGTTCGGGACCGGCCCGGCGTTGCCCGTGGCGACGGGCGAGCGGAGCGGCGAGCGTCCCCAAGGCGAAGCTGTCACGCAGATAGTCGGCCACGTCCGTGGTCGGTGGTGCCCAGAGCCGGGACCGGGGCTCGTAACGCACCGACCACCCCTGGTCCACCAGCCGCCACAGCAGGTCCAGTACGGGGGCCTCCTCCGCTCCGGGGCCCAGGTCGGCGACGACACGGCGCACCACCAGGGCCGGCACGGGCCTCAGTGCGTCGGTGAACCCGCCGTCCGTGCCCGACCGCCGTTGCCAGGGCCTGGAGTGCCCCCAGGGCAGCACGGGCATGGGGTCGATGCCGCGGTCGGCGCCCGTGCCGGCGGCGGCGATGGCGGCCACGGTCATCTGAGCGTGGTCGAGACCCCTGGGGCGGTCCGTCAGGACGCGCGGCACCACCGCCATCACCTCGGGGTCGTCGAAGTGCCCCAGGGCGGTCTCCAGCCACCCCGGGGAGGGACGTGTGCCCGCCTCGACGAGGGCGACGAGATCGGCCGAGCACGCTCGCAGCGCCGCGGCCATCGCCCCCGTGCCCCCGGTCTGACCCGTGACGACGCGGACTCCACGGCGGCGGGCGACCCGGGCCTCTGTACCGGTGGCCCCGACCACCACCGTCCGCACCTTCGGGCGGTGCTCCGCCAGGTGGTCCAAGGTGGTGGCCAGAGCGTGGTGTCCCGTCCGCCCCACCACGGCCACCTCGACGGTGTCATCGGGAGCGAGGGGCCGCGGGCGGGGGTGGGCCAACCCCGCCCTGACCAGGGCCCGGGCGAGCAGCCCCTCCTCTTCTCCCTTCGGCATGGAACCGCTCGACCAACGAATGAGCGCGCTGACCTGTTCGGGGGCGAGGCGCACCGTCCTCGGCGGGCATCCGCCCACGAGGACGTGACCCTCGTCGGTCAGGCGTACGGCGCGATCGATCTCGATGCCGGGACCGGAGGACAGGGGCGGTCGGGAGGACATCCCCACACCTTGGCCGGTCGGACATGGGGAACGCAAGACCTTGACCATCACCGGGCTTTCCCCAGACTTTACCCAATCGTTATTCATGCTCACAGACCCCACCAGTCCCGCAACCCGGGCGCCACCCCTCCTGACCAACCGTGTGATCAGACCGGAAACCCCTTTTAACCAGTTCAGGGAGGGTTATCCTGGCCAGGCGAGGTCGGTTGGGTCCCCGAGGAGGCACGGAGCGTATGCTGAGCGCGAATACGCCCTTCAGTGTCGTAGGGCGCATCCACAACCAGACATGAGCGACTTCCTCGGCCCGCTCTCAGGCCCCGCCTACCACGGAGAAGCCCTCGGGCTTCTCCCCATCCCCCTGTCGCCGCCCTCAGACCGCGCACCTCGCGGCAGACGAACGCATCCCTCCTTGTCCCAGAGGACTGTGACCGGTGTGAGAACGCGCCGTGACCCACGATGTGGGCACGGACGCCCTTCGAGGGCCAGGCGCTTTCGTTGCCATGCCCGCCGCGAACACACGTCCTCGGGGAGTGAGCCCAATGTGTGACACCGCAGCATTCCACAGTCTCCCGTGCACGCACCGAACGCACGGTCCCACCCGCGGGGACGGCCCCTTGCGGACGAACCCTCTCCAGAGCCCGGCACCCACGTCCACACACCCGCAACGTCCGGCGAGTCCCATGCACGAACGAGCCCCTGACGACACCGACGCCACGCGTAGACCCGTACGAAGGAGGTTTCCGGGTCTGCCGAGTCAGATCGCCTACGCGAGGAGGTTCGTCGCCCGTCAACTGGCCGCCTCACCGGAGTTGACCACGGCGACACTGCTGACCAGCGAACTGGCCACGAACGCCATCACCCACAGCGCCTCGGGCATGGCCACCGGCAAGTTCGAGGTGTGCGTCCAGGTGGCACCCGGATGGGCGCGGGTGGAGGTACGGGATCTGGGCAGCCTGACCGAGAAACCCGAGCCCCAGAACCGGAACCCCTACGACACGGCGGAGCACGGTCGGGGCCTGGATCTGGTGGAGGCGCTCTCCAGCAAGTGGGGAACCGAACGACGCGGCGACGGCATGGGCAGGAAGGTCTGGTTCGAACTGGTCTGGGAGCGCGGTGGCGACCCGGCGGCGGACACGCACTGAGGAAGAGGCGCTCCTCCGCGGGCCGACCTCGCGGGGGACGATGGCCGTCCCCGAATGCCGTGGCGGAGTGTGGACACACCGTGTGTCCTCCCCGCCCTGGGCGGACGTGGGACCTGTCTACTCCTCGGTGACGGCCGTCGATGGCGCGCCGTCGTCCTCGCCGTCCTCGGCGGGTGCGGGCAGCCGGTAGCGCTCGTAGAGCCGCCGCGCGTAGTCCTTGGCCTCCTGGGAGGGTTCGCCGCCCAACTCGGCGCGGACCAGGTCTTCGAGGCTCTTGTTCGTTTCGTTCATGGGAGGCAGACTGCCTGGAGTGCGTGGACAGCACAAATCGCCGCTCCGGCGACGGAGGGATGACGGGCCTGCTCTCCCGGGCGACGATGGAGCGCAGAGCCCGTGACACCGGACCCCGCGTGCCGTGCGAGCCCGTGGCCCGCTCGGAGCGCTCCCGGCGGTCCTCCCGCCGGAGGACGGCTCCTGTCGCTGTCCTCCGGCGGAAGAAGAAGAGACCGCTGCCCGGCGAAGCGGGTCCCTGAGGAAACGGTCCGCTAATTACGGGAGGGCGAGTCCGTGCCCACCTCCTTGCGCAGCTGCTCCAACACGCCGGCCAGGAGCCGGGACACGTGCATCTGGGAGTAGCCGAGGCGGTCGGCGATCTCGGACTGGGTGTGGTCTCCGAAGAACCTCAACAGCAGGATCTTGCGTTCACGTTCGGGCAGGCGGGCCAGGGCCGGCTTGAGGGACTCACGCTCGACCACCCGCTCCAGGGCCCGGTCCTCACTGCCCAGGTGGTCCTCCAGACGGGCGCCCTCCTGTCCGTCGGAGTCGGAGGAGTCCGGCGCGTCCAGCGACAGAGAGCGATAGGACTCCGAGACCTGGGTCAGCTCGCTGACCTCGGCCTCGGACAGGCCCATCTCCTGGGCCAGTTCGGCGATGGTGGGGGTGCGTGCGTGCTCCTGCTGGAACTCACCGATGATGCGTCGGAGCTTGACGCGGTTCTCCTGGTGACGTCTGGGCACGCGCACGGCCCAGGTGTGGTCGCGAAAGTGCCGCTTGATCTCGCCGGTGACCGTGGGAAGCAGGTAGGAGATGAACGGCTTGCCACGGTCGGGGTCGTAACCGCGTACGGCCTTGACCAGTCCGACCATGGCGGTCTGCTTCAGGTCCTCCAACGGCTCGCCGCGCCCCCCGTAGCGGCGAGCGATCTTGTTGATCAGCGGTTGGTAGAGCACGACGACGCGTTCGCGCAATCTGTTGGCCCGCGGGTCCCCCTCACTCAGCCCTCGGAGCTCTGACAACAACTCCTCGGCCGAGACCTCCTCAGCCGCTCTACGCGGTCTGGGAATTACGGGCGTGTGATTGGTTGTGTTCTGGGACACATGGGAAGCGATAGCGGACAAGAGAAAACCCCCCGGTGCTCTGTCCTGTGTGTTCCTGGTATAGCTGCCTGGCTGGCAGGCCCCAGTCGTGCGCCCCGCTCACGGTCGGCGTCCAAGCCCCGTGACCGGGCGGTAGCGCCCGTGGTGCGCACAGTACGTTCCCTCAGAAACGTCTTCAAAAGCCGTGGGGCAAAATTTTGTTGTCGAGCGACAACTGTTCACGGTATCCGCGCAGGTCAGGGCGGTCGAGTGTGACGCAAGACATCATCTCTACACCCTTTCCCCCGAAAGTCGCGCGAGGAGGCGGCGAGCCGCCGCCCCGCCCTGCGCCCTGAGCGCGAACACTACGTGTCGGCATACCTCGAAGACGAGAGACAAAACGCTCTTATCATCTTTTTTCTTTTCTCGAACATAGGATCGATAAATGTGGGCCCGCCAAACACCGGGCACGTGTCGACCATCCTTCGGCCACGAACCGATCGGCAAGCGACCGAAACTCTCCCGAAAGGGAGAACGACGAGGGGCGCCCCGCGCTGTGCGCGGGACGCCCCTTCCCCCGATTCTCGAAACCGGGTCAGCCGACCGTCTGCCTGCTGCGTGCGGCCTCCTCTTCGGTTCCTTCCCCGACCGTGGCCCCGCGGCCCGCCCTGCGCTCGCGGCGGGCCTGCCTACGGACCTCGCGGCGCCGGCGCCCCCACTCCACCAGCTGGTAGAGGACGGGCACCAGGATCAGCGTGAGCAGGGTGGAGGTCACCAGACCGCCGATCACCACGATGGCGACCGGGCCGGAGACGAACGCTCCACCGCCCGCCAGACCGGTGGCCATCGGCACGAGCGCGGCGATGGTGCCCACCGCCGTCATGAGGATGGGCCGCAGACGGTGCCGGGCCCCCTCCACGATCGCCTCACCGAGCGGCATGCCACGGTTCTGGTTCTGGTTGATCAGGTCCATCAACACGATGGCGTTGGTGATCACGATGCCGATCAGCATCAGCATGCCGATCAGGGCGGCGGCACCGATCGGGGTGCCGGTCAGCATGAGCAGACCCAGCGAACCGGTCGCGGCGAACGGGACCGAGATCAGCAGCATCAGCGGCTGGAGCAGACTCTTGAACGTCGCCACCATGATCAGGTAGCAGATGACGATCGCGGCGAGGATCGCCAGCCCGATCTGGGCGAAGCCCTCGGTCTGCTCCTGGCTCACACCACCGAGGGTGGCGGTGGCGCCCTCGGGCAGGTCCAGCCCGTCCAGGGCCTGACTGATCTGAACGCTGACCCCACCCAGGTCGGAGGCGGTGGCGGCGGCGGTCACGGTGGTGCTGGTGACCCCGTCGATACGGGTGAGTTCCGGAGGCTGGAGCACCTCCTCCACCTGGGCCACATCGCCCAGGACGATGGCCTGGCCGGTGGGCGTGGTCAGCGGCAGGTCCTCCAGTTCGGCGACGGTCTGCGGCGCCTCCTCCACACGGACGACCACGTCGCGGCGGATGTCGTCGATGGTGGCGGTGCCCACGTTACGGCCGTTGAAGGCGGCCGAGACCGCCTGGCCGACCATGGCCTCGCTCATGCCGAGTTCGGCGGCCTCCTCACCGTCCACGCGCACCTCCAGCGCGGCCTGCGACTCGGTGATGCCGCTGGCCACGTCGTCGGCGCCGTCGATGGCGCGCAGTTCCTCCTCGACCATCGCCGCGGCCTCGGCCAGGGTGTCCTGGTCCTCGGCGGTGACACGCACCTCGATGGCGGAACCGCCCATGCCGCCGGTGGCGTCCAGACGCGGTTCGTACTCGGTGTCCAGCTTGGCGAACTCGGTGCGCAGCACCTCGCGGTTGCGCAGCTGGTCGGTGTCGGGGTCGGCGGTGATGGTGTAGTCGATCTGGTCCGACCCACCGCCCATCAGCGGGTTGCCGCCGATGTTGGTCTGGTAGCTGTCGATCCAGGCCATTCCCGCCAGGAGTTCCTCGACCTTGGCGGCCTCTTCGTCGGCGGCCTCCAGGGAGGTACCGGGCTCCAGTTCCTGCACGACCGCGTAGGTGTTCTGCTCGGCCTCGCCCATCCAGTCGGTCTCGGAACCGGCGGCCATGGCCAGCGTGCCACCGAAGACGAACAGCGACGCGGTCAGGGTGATGATCGTGGCGGACCTGCGCTTGGTGGTGATCCAGCGGATGACGGGCAGGTAGGCCCGCTGCAACGGGGAGCGCTTCTCCCGCTCGATCTGCTCCAGGGTGGCGTCACCGACCTCCGCGGGACGCATGAACCAGTAGCACAGCACCGGGGTGATGGTGAGCGCCACCAGCAGCGAACCGCCCAGGGCCAGGGAACTGGTGACCGCGAAGGGCACGAAGATCTCGCCGACCATGCCCCCGACGAAGGCCAGGGGCAGGAAGACGGCGATGGTGGCGAAGGAGGAGGAGGCCACGGCCACGGCGACCTCGCGCACGCCGTCCTTGACCGCCCGCATGCGCTCCTTGCCGTAGCTCATGTGGCGCCCGATGTTCTCCAGGACCACGATGGAGTCGTCGACCACCCGACCGATCGCGATGGTGATGGCGGCCAGGGTCAGCATGTTCAGGGTGAACCCGAAGGCCTGCATGCCCAGGAAGGCCACGAGGATCGACACCGGGATGGAGACGGCGACGACCAGGGTGGAGCGGATGGACAACAGGAAGACCAGGATGACGATGACCGAGGCGACCAGGCCGTAGCCGCCCGCCTCGAACATGTCGGTGATGGAGTCGTTGATGAAGGGCGCCTGGTCGAAGACCACACCGATCTCGGTGCTCGAGTCCAGCAGGTCGGACTGCTCCTCCAGGACGGAGTGGACGCCTTCGGAGATCTCGACGCTGTTGCCGTCGGGGGTGGCCATGATCATCAGGGCGATGCTGGGGTCACCGTTCAGGCGGGCGATGCTGCTCGCCTCGGCGGTGAGGAGTTCGACGTCGGCGACCTCGGAGAGTCGGACCGGCGAAGGCGGGGCGGTCGGGGGCGCACCGGGCATCGCGGCGGAGGGGTCCACGCCCTGGGAAGGGCGCACCCACAGGTCCTCGATCGCCTCCAGGGAGGCGAGCTGCTCGCCGGTGGTGACGCTCAGGGTCCGACCGTCCTCGTCGATGGACCCCCCGGCCATGAGCATCCCACTGCCCTCCAGGGCCTGGGAGAGGTCCTCGGTGGTGATGCCGGCCTCGGCGAGTTCGTCCTCGTCCGGAGTGATCTCGATCCTCTGCTCGGGCACGCCGGACAGAGTGGCCGAGCGCACGCCGTTCACCGACTCCAGGTCGGGGATGAGGATGTTCTCCACGCTGGAGGCCAGGGCCTGCTCGTCGCCGTCCTCGGCGCTGACGGCCAGGAGCATGGCCGGCATCATGTCCGTGCTCATCGACATGACGGAGGTGTCGACGTCGTCGGGGAGCATGCCCGAGACCTGGTCGATGGCGACCTGCGCCTCCCGAACCAGGGCGTCCTGGTCACGGCCGTAGTCGAACTCGGCCATGATCTGGGCCGTGCCCGTGCTGGAGGTGGAGGTGACGGTGTTGACCCCCTCCACCCCCTGGATCGCCTGCTCCAGGGGTTCGGTGACCTGACCCTCCACCACCTGGGGTGTGGCGCCGGGATAGCTTCCCGTGACCATCACCATCGGGAACGAGACCTCTGGGAAGAGTTCGCGCTTGGCCGAGACTGCGGCGAGGACACCGAAGAACAGGACTGCCAGGGTGATGAGCAGGACCAGCGCCCGGTTACCGAGTGAGACGGTCGAGAGGCGGTTCACGTGTGCGCCCCTTCCGCTCCGGTGGCGGCATTCCCCGTCCGGGGGCGGCCCGGGACGCGGGCTCTTGCGGCCGATCTGGACATGAGAGGTTCTCGTTCCTAAGTTTCGCTGCGGACCACGGGAGCGGGCCGCGGTGTGCTGGCCATGATGTGCGGGGGCGTCCAGCGTCCGTCGGTGCCCGAGCACCTCCGCACGTCGACTCCGGCGCGCCGTGAGGTCGGCGGAGTCCTGTGGACGTGCCGCGGTGGGGGACGGTCGGTATCCGTCCGCGGGGTGCGGGATCACCGTGCCAGGCGTGTTCGTCGGAATTTCACGCTTTCGCCGGGCGCACTACTCACCATACGTCGCGTTATATCTGGAGTCGGCCCGCCCCTGTCCGATTCAGGGGACTCTCAGGGTTCTGTCAGTCCCTTGTCAGGGTCGGCCCTGACCGGCCTCGGAGCCCTGCCCGAAGTCGGGCCGCGGTCGCCGCGGACACGGTGGAGGACGCCGTGGGGCCGGTCTTCCCAAATAACGGACATCACAGTACGGGGTTTGGCCCCACACAGAAAGACGTGCCCTGAGGTGACCCCCGTCTCAGGGGACTCAGACCGCCCGCTGCTCCTCCAACCGCTCGCTCGACTCCTCCACCGTCTCGTGCGGGTGGGCGGTCCCCCACACCACGCTCAGAAGGTCCTCCAGGGCGTGCGCGAGGGAGGCGTCCACGAGTTCGTAACTGACCTGACGCCCCCGCGCGGAGGTGCGCACCAACCCGCAGTCGCGCAGGCAGGCCAGGTGGTTGGAGACGTTCTGGCGGGTGAGTCCCAGTTGCTCGGCGAGTCCGGCGGGGTAGTGCGGGCCGTCGAGGAGCGCCAGGAGGAGGCGGCATCGGGTGGGATCGGCCAGAGCGCGGCCCAGTCGATGAATGGCGGACAGGCGTTGCTCGGAGGTCAACATGAAAACCATTGTACAGGGTTTGCTGTATAGACAGCTTAGACTGTATAAACAGTGCTGACTGAATCGTGGGCACCGTACGTTCACGGTGCCCACCAGGCGGAGGCGGACAGGGGGCGGCCGATGGGCGCGGTACACGGCCATGGAGACGGGCACACGGTCACCGCAGGCGCGGCCAACAGCAGGCGGCTGGCCGTGGTCCTCGGGATGATGCTCGCCGTCGCCGTGGTCCAGGTGATCGGCGCCGCCTTCAGCGGCAGCCTCGCCCTGCTCGCCGACGCCGGGCACACCGTCACCGACTCCTTCGGAGTGGCCCTGGCCCTGGTCGCCGTATGGCTCGCCGCCCGACCGGCCACCGACGAACGCACCTTCGGTTACCAGCGGGCGGAGATCCTCGCCGCCGCCGTCAACGCGCTGGTCCTGTTCGTCCTGTGCGGGTTCATCGTCCTGGAGGCGATCGACCGGCTGCAAAGACCCGCGGACGTGTCCGGCGCGGGAGTGGTCGTCGTCGCCGCGTTCGGACTGGCCGTGAACATCGGTGCGCTGTTCGTCCTGCGCTCGGGCGCCAAGGAGAGCCTCAACGTCAAGGGGGCCTACCTGGAGGTCATCAGCGACGCTCTGGCCTCCGTGGGCGTCATCGCGGGCGGGACCGTGGTCTGGCTGACGGGATGGACACGGGTGGACACCCTGGTGTCGCTGGGCATCGCGGCGATCATCGTGCCCCGTGCCTGGACGCTGCTGCGCGAGGCGGTGCACATCCTCCTGGAGGCCACGCCCAAGGACATGGACCTGGCCGAGGTGCGCGAACACCTGCTCAGTCACCCCGCCGTACTCGACGTCCACGACCTGCACGCCTGGACCATCACCTCCGGGGTGCCCGTGATGTCGGCGCACGTGGTGGTCGCCGAGGAGCATCTGCGCGACACCGGCCGGATGTTGGACGAGCTCCACGCATGCCTGACCGGCCACTTCGACGTCGAACACTCCACCCTGCAACTGGAGCCGCCCGGACACGCGGACCACGAGGGGGCCCGCCACGCCTGACGGCCGGCGCCCCATGCCGACCGCGCGCGCCTCACCCAGGGGTCTACCATGCGGAAGCAGGCCGTCGACGTGCCGGTGTCGTGACCCTCTGGCACAATTCCTCGCGGTCGGCCGACAAGGGGGCACCATGGCATCCTTCCCGAACCGCGGCCAGCGGTGAGCACCCGTCCTCGGGGAACGGGCGTGCGAGCCTTGCTCGGGCTGGTCCGCGACCGACTCATGCCTCGAAGGGCCCTGTGGTCGACACGGCGCGTACGTGTGCACTGGCACGCTCCCCGCGAGTCCCGCATCTGGCGCAAGCCCGCACGGGTCTTCCTGCTCGCGTTCGTCACCGTGGACCTGGTGGGCACGGGTCTGCTGATGACCCCGGCGGCCACGACCGACGCCGAGGGGCTGTCGTTCGTCGAGGCCTTCTTCACCTCCACGAGCGCGCTCTCCGTGTGCGGTCTGAGCGTGATCGACATCGGCGGAGACCTGAACGCCTTCGGTCACGGGATCGTCCTGGTCCTGATGCAGATCGGCGGGTTGGGCATCATGACCCTGGCCTCCCTGCTGGGCACCGCGGTGATCCATCGGTTCGGGCTGCGCATGCAACTCCACGTGCAGGCCGAGACCCGGAGCCTGTGGGTGGGCGACGTTCGCGAGTTGGTCAGCCGGGTGGCGGCCGTCTTCCTGGTGCTCCAAGGAGCCACGTTCGCGCTGATCACCCCGCGGATGTGGCTGGGCTACGACATGCCGCCGGGAGAGGCCGTCTACTCGGGGCTCTTCCATGCGGTCTCGGCCTTCAACAACGCGGGGATGTCGCTGTACGACGACAGCATGATGCGCTTCTCCGGCGACCCGTTCATCCTGCTTCCCCTGGCCTTCTCGATCATTCTCGGCGGCATCGGCCTCCCCGTCCTGCTGGAGTTGCGGCGCCGACTGGGCACACCCCGCGCCTGGAGCCTGCACACCAAGCTCACCGTCGCCACGACCTCCATCCTCTTCGTGGCCGGAGCCCTGCTGGTCACCGTGATGGAGTGGGACAACCCGGCCACACTGGGCGAGATGGACTGGTGGGCCCGCATCACCGATGGCTTCTTCCACGGCGTGGTGCCGCGCAGCGGCGGTTTCAACGCCGTCGACACGGGCCACATGGAGGACGCCACCCTGCTGGTGACGATCATGCTCATGTTCGTCGGCAACGGCAGCGCCGGAACGGCCGGAGGGATCAAGGTCGCCACCCTCGCGGTGATCTTCCTGGTGGTCCTGGCCGAGGTCCGGGCCCAGGACAAGGTGCACGTGTTCGGCCGCCGACTCCCGCACGAGGTGGTCCGCCAGTCGCTGAGCCTGGTGTTCCTCTCCGCCACGGCGGTGGCGGTCACCACGGTCCTGCTGTTGCGCACCACCCCGTTCGGTTTCATGCCGGTGCTGTTCGAGGTGGTCTCGGCCTTCGGGGTGGTCGGTCTGTCCACCGGCATCACTCCGGACCTGGCCCCGTGGGCTCAGTCTCTGCTGGCCCTGCTCATGGTGGCCGGACGCATCGGCCCCGTCACCTTCGTGACGGCGCTCGCCTTCCGCGACCGTCTGCGCCGCTACGATCTCGCCATGGAGCGGCCGATCATCGGCTGAGGCCCTCCGACCCGAAGGGAAGGACCCCGTGCAGCAACACAGGCGCCCCACCGACAGACGTGTCCTGGTCGTGGGCCTGGGCCGGTTCGGCAGCTCGCTGGCCCTGGAGCTGATCGAACGGGGATGGGAGGTGCTGGGCGTGGACTCCAACCCTCGTCTGGTACAGACCTACGCCGACGCCCTCACCCACACCGTGATCGCCGACGCCACCGACGAGGAGGCGTTGCGCCAGGTGGGCGCCTCGCAGTTCCAGCGGGCCGTGGTGGCCATCGGCAGTCACCTGGAGGAGAGCATCCTGACCACCTCGCAACTGGTCGACATGGGGGTGTCCACCATCTGGGCGAAGGCCACGAGTCGGCGGCACGGCAGGATCCTGGAGCAGGTGGGCGCACACCACGTGGTGCTGCCCGAACACGACATGGGCGAGCGCGTGGCGCACCTGCTGTCCGGTCGGATGCTCGACTACGTGGAGCTGGAGGAAGGCTTCTCTTTGGGCAAGACCAAGGCGCCCCGGGCACTGGTCGGCAGGACGCTGCGGGAGACGCGGGTGCGTCAGCGGTACGGGGTCACCGTGGTGTCGGTCAAGAGGATGGGCGGGGAGTTCACCTACGCCACCCAGGAGACGGTGCTGAACAAGGGCGACGTGATCGTGGTGGCGGGCCGGACCGACGACGTGGAGCGCTTCTCGGAGTCGGCCTGAGCCACCTGGCCGGGAGACGCCCACGGGTACGGGTCGTCGTTGGTACGGGCTCCCGTCGGACATCGATCCCGTCTCCCACGGTGTGGGGACCGCTCACGGGCGCCGCACCCGCCCCATGCCTCGGTGAACGCCCCGTCGGCGGTGGCCGATCCCTCCCACGTCTGCTCCGCCTGGGACAGCTCTCGCCAAACGGGCAAATTGACAACCGTTTTCATTTTCCTCAAAATTGGCCCATGCGAACTGGGACAACCGCGAGGGTCGTCGCCCTCGGCGCCGCAACACTCATGACGATCACCGCCTGTGGAGACGGTGGAGGAAGGGAGGAGTCGGGCCTCTCCCCGGCCGACGCCGACATCACCGTGGTCACCGGCGTCTATCCCTTGGAGTGGCTGGCCCGGGAGATCGGCGGAGACCGGGTGGCGGTCGTCCAGCTCACCGAACCCGGTACCGAACCGCACGACCTGGAGCTGACCGGTCGTCAGGTCGCCCAGGTCAGTGAGGCCGACATCGCCTTCCACGTGAGCGGTCTTCAGCCCGCCGTGGACGAGGCGATCGCACAGCAGGCCCCCGACGGCGCGCTCGACGTCGCCGAACTCGTGGACCTGCGCCCCGCGGGCGGAGAGGCGTCCCCCTCCGAGGACGACCACGACCACTCCGGGGACGACCACGACCACGGCGAGGAGGGGCACGAGCACGGCGACACGGCCGAGGAGGACCACGCCGAGGAGCACGGCCACGACCATGGTGAACACGATCCCCACTTCTGGCTCGACGTGGACCTGATGGCACAGGTGGCCGGTGAGCTCGGCGACCGCATGGCCCGGATCCACCCGGACGGCTCCGACGACTACGCACGGGGGGTGGAGACCGTCACCACGGAGCTGGAGGCGCTCGGGCAGGAGTACGAGGAGGGCCTGTCCTCCTGCGAGCGTGACGAGGTCGTGGTCGGTCACACCGCCTTCACCTACCTCACCGAGCCCTACGGCCTGGAGCAGGTGGGCGTCAGCGGGGTGGATCCGGAGATGGAACCCTCCCCCTCACAGATCGCCTCGATCACCGACATCGTCCGTGAACGTGACATCACCACCGTCTTCACCGAGCCGTTGATGCCCGCGGCGACCGCCGAGACCATCGCCTCCGAGACCGGTGCACGGGTGGAGGTACTCGATCCCCTGGAGGGGGTCACCGAGGATTCCCCCGGCGATGACTATCCCTCGATCATGCGGGGCAACCTGGAGGCGCTGACCACCGCGCTGGACTGCTCCTGACCTTGCCCTTCCCTGAGAAAGGCCCCGCCGACTCCGAGTCCCGATCCGGTTCCGGCGGGGTCTTTCCCGCTTTCGTATCGGAACCCCGAGCGGCGGATCGGTGGTCGCCTCCTCGGGCCTCGACGCACTTGCGCACGAACCCACCCACCACAGGACGACCTGCCCACGCTGCTCGATCACACGCCGCTCACATACCGTCAAACCCACGGACAAGTGGCGGAGGTCACGCTATGCTTGTGAACGCGTCGGTGCCAATGCACGTGCATTTGTGAGTGCATCGGCACGGACCACCCCTCATACGACTAAGGAGCAGCATGACCGCACGCAACGGCATTCCCGCGACCGACCTCGTTGGAGCGGCTTGGCAGAAGGCCAAGCGCAGCAACTCCCAGGGCGCATGTGTCGAGATGGCCCGCCTCGGCGACGGATCGATCGCCGTTCGCAACTCCCGGTTCCCGTCGGGGCCGGCCCTGGTCTACACCCAGGAGGAGATCAACTGCCTGATCCTCGGCGCCAAGGACGGGGACTTCGACAACCTTCTGGGGTAGGCGGCCCCAGGTCGCCTCGGTGTTCGGAGCACGCAGGAGGGGTCATCGCCGTGCGGTGGCACTCCTGCGCGCCGGCCCGACCGCCATGCCCTCAGTCGGGCCGGCCCGGGCACCCCACCCGCGACCACCCGTTCCTCGGGCGTCGGGCGCACATCGCCCGACGGAGGAAGCGGCTCCTGCCCAGGAAACCGAAAAGGCCCGCCGCAGCGAGCCTATGGTCGATCTCCGGTCCCTTCGGGACCACTCCTCCAAGAGGTGCTTCTAGGGAGTGTTCTTCAGAAGGCTTTCGGGTCAGCGAGCGGCCGTCCAGGCAATCTCTCGCAAGACGATGTGCGAAGTTCAGCCTGGTCGTGCTTCACGAGCGCAGAGGCGTAGCGAGAGGCGGCCTGGTGGACGCGAGCCCGAAATGATGCAAAAAACACGACCTAGCCCTCGTCGTCCTTGTCCAGGTCCTTCAGCATGTTCTTGAGCATCTCCAACGTCTCGTCCGGCGTGGCCGCCGCGACGCTCAGTCTGGTCATGGCCTTGGTGTAGGCCTCCACCACGGGGCGCCGGTCGATGATCTCCGCGTCGGTGAGCTGTTCCAGATAGACCATGTCCGCCAGCTCGAACTCCGAGTAGCGCAGCAGGGTGAACGAACCGGCCTCGGCCGCGTGCGCACCCACCGAGAAGGGGACGATCTGGAGGGTGATGTTGTCGTACTCCTGGCTGAGCTGGATGAGCCACTCCAGTTGGCCGCGCATGATCTCGCGGCCCTCCTCCGGTCCCCCGATGGGACGGCGCACCGCGGCCTCGTCCAGGATCACCCACATGCGCATCTTCTTGTCCGTGCGCAGGCGGCGCTGTCTTTTGAGTCTGGCCTCCACGCGCTGCTCGGTGACCAGTTCGGTCTCCACACCACCGGAGATGATCGCCCGCGCGTACTCCTCGGTCTGTAGCAGGCCGGGAATGAACTGGGACTCGTAGATACGGATGTGGTCGGCGGCCTCCTCGAAGCCGACGTAGCGGGTGAACCACTTGTGCAGTGAGTCCCCGTACTCCCGCCACCACCCCGGCTTGTTGGATTCCCGCGCGACTTCGAGGATTTCCTTGATCTTCTTGCGGTCGGTGACCCCGTACATCTTCAGGAGGTCCTCGATATCGCGCAGCTTGAAACTGACCCGGCCGAGTTCCATACGGCTGATCTTGGACGCCGACGCGCGAATCTTGTTCCCCGCGTCCTCACGACTGATACCACGGGCTTCGCGGAGTTGACGCAGCTCGTGTCCGATCAGCATGCGGCGCACGGTGGGGCCGCTTCCCTGGCGCAACCGAGCGATATCCACGTTCGCCGCCTCTCCGTCCATTCCTCGCCCAAGGGTATCCGGGCCGGCGGGATGCCTTCCCTACGGTCAAGACACTACATGTACAAGACAGGAGCACGGCTCCCGATCACCCCCGCGATCCGAAAGAGCCTTCCGTCCACCGCCCCGGGTGGGACCACATCGCCATGGCGACGCCTCCCGAGGAACAGCACACGGTGATCGGCTCACACGAATTGCGCCCACACGAACTTTCCGCCGGGCGGTGTGGGAATCACGCCCCACTCTCGCGCGAAAGCACTCACCAGGGCAAGCCCCCGTCCGCCCTCCAGGCCCAGATCGGCTTCCCTTCTGCGTGGCAATCGTTCTCCACCGTCACGAACCGCGCAGATGAATTCGTTGCCGCTGCGCATCAAGGACAGCTGAATACCGCCCTCCTCCCGCTCGGGCAGGAGCAGGGGGGCGCCGTGCCTGACCGCATTGGTGACCAATTCGGAAACGACGACCGCGACATCGTTGGACAAGTACTGCATCCCCCATTCACCGAGGAGTGCCTCGGAGATCTCCCGTGCGGCGCCCACCGCACGAGGGCGCGGTACGAAGCTCCAGGTGAGGGCGTCGTGCCTGTCTCCGCAGACAGGGGTGTTCCAGCGGCGCGAACCGTGCGTCAGGACCCTGAGCCACCAACCACGGGTCGGCTCGGCCACAGCCTCCGCGCACTCCATGCCTTCCACTCCTCCCTGATGCACCGTGGTGAGTCGGCGGTGTCGTGTCCGAAGAGCTGGTGACGCCCTGCGAGCGTGTGCCGCTGCACGATTCGAATGCACGTGCATCTTGGTCCTGTGGACAATCGTAGGACACGCCGGGGCACCGCGCAGGCAAACGGAGAGACCATCTTCCACCGGCTCGGGAGGCGTACGCGCGAGGGACGTTCCCCTTCCCCCCGCCGAATGTCACCCCGGGCACCTACCGACCGGTTGGCATGCCGATAGGATCTCCCCGCGCCCACCGCATGAACTCTGGAGGTAACACCATGTCCCCAACGCCCCGTGTAGCCATCGTGACCGGTGCGGCCCGCGGGATCGGCGCCGCCGTGGCCGAGCGTCTGGCGAGTGAGGGGCGGTCCGTCGCCGTCCTGGACCTGAAGGAGTCCGACGCCCAGGAGGTCGTGGACCGCATCACCGCCGCCGGCGGCACGGCTGTGGCCGTGGGCTGCGACGTGGCCGACCCCGAGCAGGTGAGCGCCGCCGTCGACACCGTCGCCGAGCGTCTCGGCCCGCCCACGATCCTGGTGAACAACGCCGGTGTCCTGCGCGACAACCTGCTGTTCAAGATGTCCGTGGAGGACTGGGACACCGTGATGAACGTGCACCTGCGGGGCACGTTCCTGATGAGTCGGGCCGCCCAGGCCCACATGACCAAGAGCGGTTGGGGGCGGATCGTCAACCTGTCCAGCTCCTCGGCGCTGGGCAACCGGGGTCAGGCCAACTACTCCGCCGCCAAGGCCGGACTCCAGGGGTTCACCAAGACCCTCGCCATCGAACTGGGCAAGTTCGGCGTGACCTGCAACGCCGTCGCGCCCGGGTTCATCGAGACCGCCATGACCAAGGCGACCGCCGAGCGCATCGGCGTCAAGTACGAGGACATGAAGGCCTTCAAGGAGGCCGAGATCCCGGTGCGCCGGGTGGGTGTCCCCGAGGACATCGCCAACGCCGTCGCCTTCTTCACCGGAGAGGAGGCCGGGTACGTCTCCGGCCAGGTCCTGTACGTGGCCGGCGGACCGCTGGACTAGGCCTCGATGCTCCGCCACGCGTTCGCGGGTCCCGCCAGGTGGGCGGGACCCGCTCGCCGGACGCGACCGGACCATCGAAAGACCACGGTGTCCGGTCGGGGTCAGGAGGCGGACTCCTCCAGGGCATCGGTGACCGTGGACACCAGTTCCTCCACCAACTCCACCCCGCTGGTGTAGCCGCCGTTGCCGTCGCTCAGGACCGCGATCAGGTACTCCCGGTCGGGGCCGGCCACGTAGCCGACGCTGTTGACGTTCCACAGGCCGCGGTTGCTCTCGCGCGGTGTCCATCCGTTCTTGAGCCCCACGGTGTCATGGGGTCCCGCGCAGGCCGAGACCCCCCACGCCTGCTCGGCGGCGACCGATTCCATCAGTCCACGCAGATAGAGGCGATCGCTCTCCGACAGAGGTCCCTCCTCGGAGTAGAGCGCGCGCAACAGCCGCACCTGGTCGGCGGCGGTGGTCATGGTGGCACCCCACACTCCCCGGGGGTGGGGGTCGGTGCCGGTGAGACCGAAGGCCCGGGCACCGTGCACGAAACCGTCCGTGAAGCCGATCCGTGAGTACAGACCGTCGGTGACCTCGTTGTCGCTGTAGCGGATCATCACCTCGGCCTGTGCCCTCTCCTGTTCGGTGAGGTCGCGCCCCTCCTCCTGGGCGTGGAGGAGGAGCATGGCCAGGATCGTCAGCTTGGCCACGCTCGCCATGGGGAACTGCCGATGGGCGTTGTGGCTGAAGGTGGCGCCGGTACGTAGATCCTGCACCGCGAGACCGAAGTCGGCGCCCCGCTCCTCGCCGAGCGCGTCCATCCACGCGGTGAGCTCCCGGCGTTGGTCGAGGGTGAGGGTCCGCCCACCGCCGGCCGGCGCGGTGTCCGGAGCGAAGGGCACCAGGAGGGGGTCTCCGGTGGAGAGCAGGGCGCGTACCAGGGAGGGGTCGGCTGAGGGCGGCGCGCTCTGCGCCGCGGACGTGGCGCCCGGCAGGACGAGGGTCAGCACAAGGAGGAGCACGGCCGTCGTGACGACGACGGACCAGGCACGGGTTGCGGCGGGGGGATCACGCCGTGGCACGGTATCACCGGTTCGTTGACACGGAGCTTCTCGTCTGTGGACTTATTATCCCCCAAAGCACCACATAAGCGGCCATCCGATATGTGATCGATAGGGGCCCCGTCGTTGCGCCTCGGCCCTGGTCGTGGTGTTCAGCGCCGTGTGGCCTCGTCGATCCCCCGGGCGACGAGCGCCTCTCCCGTGGCGTCGGCCATCCGCAGCAACTGCACGATGACCGGGACCACGAGCAGATGGGGATATCCGGTCAGCCCTCGGGCCAGATATCCCTCCCTGGCGGCCTGCCAGGCCGCGGCGACCATCGGGATGGACCGGATCGTCAGCGCCAGGACCAGGGCGATCCGGGCGGGGTCGGCGCCCACGTGCCGTAGGGGGCGGACCATCCACGCGAAGAGGTCGAGCATCTCGCGCACGCGGGTGGTGAGCGTGACGAGGTTGGCGAGCAGGACCAGGGCGGCCAACTGGGCGCACAGGCGCAGAGCCGTCTGCCATTCCCCGAAAAGGATCTGGAACAGGCCGATGGCCAGCAGGAACGGCCACAGGACGCGCAGCACCGACCAGGCCCGCCCCAGGGGAAGTCCCACCAGCGGATAGAGCACCAGGGCGACCGCCAGGGCCGTGAGCGCGACCCGGTGGTCGGCGGCGGCGATGAGGCCGACACCGACCAGCAGCAACGCGAGGAGTTTGGCTCCGGCGGGGAGACGGTAGAGCGGTCCATCACCGGGGACGTAGAGGCCGACGGTGCTCATCGTCCGTCCATGAGTCCGATGTAGTGGTCCACGGCGTCACCGGGCGCGCCGTCGAAGACCACCCGGCCGGCGTCCATGACCAGGACCCGGTCGAAGCCGTCGAGCAGGTCCAGGTCGTGGGTGAACAGGATGACCTGCTGTTCCAGGCCGTCCAGGACGCGGTGCACCATACGGGTGTTGCGCAGGTCGAGCAGAGTGGTGGGCTCGTCGCAGACCAGGACCTCGGGCTCGGTGACCAGGACCGAGGCCAGGGCCAGGAGCTGTTTCTGCCCGCCGGACAACAGGTGCCCGGGGTGGTCGCGGTGACCGTCGAGCCCGTAGCGGGTCAGCACGGCCTCGACCCGACGTTCGGTCTCCTCCCGTCCGAGCCCGAGGGAGCGCAGACCGATCTCCACGTCCTCGGCGACCGTGGGCATGATGATCTGGTTGGCGGCGTCGGAGAAGACGAAGCCGACCCTGCGCCGAATGTGCTTGGCGTGACGCCGGGTGTCCCATTCCCCCATCGTCACACTGCCCCTGTCGGGGACGACGAGGCCGTTGAGGGTACGGGCGAGCGTGGACTTCCCCGATCCGTTGGCCCCGATCACGCCGATGCGGTGCTGCGCGAGTTCGAGGGTGATCCCACACAGCACCGGGCGACCATCGTAGGAGTGCCGAACCTCCTCCAGTCGCAGCATCAGGCGGTCTCGCCGCCGCCGTCGGCCTCCACGACGGGGCGCCCCGCGGGCGGGATGGGGTAGGCCCGAAGGACCGCCTGGGCGATGAGCGCGGTGACGACGGCCTTGACCAGGTCACCGGGCAGGAAGGCCAGCATGGAGTAGGTGGTGGCCAGGGCCCCACTGCCGGCCACGACGGCCATCCAGGGGATACCGACCGCGTAGATGACGAGGATGCCGCCGACGACGTTGATGCCCAGGCCGGGCCAGAAACGGTAACGGCCCTGACGAGTCATGAGTTCGGTGAGTACGCCGATGACCAGGGCGGCCAGAATCCAGCTGACGATGAACCCGCCCGTGGGTCTGGCCAGGACACCGATGCCTCCCATGCCTCCCGCGAACAGGGGCAGTCCGGCCAGGCCGAGGGCGATGAAGGCGGCGACGGCGAGGGCGCCGCGCTTCCAGCCCAGGAGGGCGGGGGCGAGCATGATGCCGAGGGTCTGCAAGGTGATCGGGGCCGGGGAGAACGGCAGCGGGATGGCGACGGTGACGCTGAGCGCGGCGATGAGCGCCGCGAAGACCGCGATGAGCGCGAGGTCCCGGGCCGTCAGCCCCTTGTGGCGGACACCCGTCTTGGTCGTGGGCATGGGTGGGACTCCCTCGGAAAGGACGTAGGAGTGCGTTACTCCTCATTGTCCGTTACGCCGTCGGCGAGGGAGCAGGGGCGGAGTGCACAGTTCGCGTAGGGCGTCCTTGTAGGGTTCGGCCTGAGACGGACATCACAGGAGCGAGTCGTTCAGCGGCCCCTGGCGCGCCCTCGGTAGACCAGGCGCCCGGAGCCGTCGGGACTGTAACGCGCCCGTCCCCCACCGGGTACGGCCAGCACCAGCCCGGGCCCTCCCGGGCGGGCGGCGCTGGTGGAGGGGATCCGTTCACCGTCCAAGGGACCGCCGACCAGTTCGGTCCATCCCGCCCGGGTCCGCACACACGCCGCCGCGAGCACGGCGGCCCCCACGCAACACGCGGCCAGGACGAAGGCGACGTGGTCGGTCAACGCCCACAGCATCAGCAGGACGACCACGGACAGAAGAACGGTGAACACCACACCGGCGCGGCCGTCCAGGAGCGGTCGCTGTGCGTTGTCGCCAGGAGAGGGACTCACGATCCTGCGCTTTCCACCCGAACCGGTCTTTCCGTACGGCCGGTGCGTTGAGCCTGTTCGAAGGACGGGTGCTCCCGGAAAGGAGCACCCGCTGAGGTGCTCGTTCGGGGACTACGTCCTCTCGGGGTCCGTGGCTTGGGGAGCCGCGGCCTGCGGATGGTGCAGGTCGAACGCGGGACGCTCGGAACGGATCCGCGGCAGCGACGTGAAGTTGTGCCGCGGCGGCGGGCAGGAGGTCGCCCACTCCAGCGAGTTGCCGTAACCCCACGGGTCGTCCACGGTCACCTTCGGCGCCCTCTTCGCGGTGACGTAGACGTTCCACAGGAAGATCAGCGTGGAGGCGGCCAGGACGAACGAGGAGATCGAGGAGATCTGGTTCAGCTCGGTGAAGCCGTCCGAGGGCAGGTAGTCGGCGTAGCGACGCGGGAAGCCCGCCGCGCCCAGCCAGTGCTGCACCAGGAACGTGCCGTGGAAGCCCAGGAACAACAACCAGAACTGGAACTTGCCCAGCTTCTCGTTGAGCATCTTCCCGGTGAACTTGGGCCACCAGAAGTAGAAGCCCGCGAACATCGCGAACACCACGGTGCCGAACACCACGTAGTGGAAGTGCGCCACCACGAAGTAGGTGTCGGTGACGTGGAAGTCGATGGGCGGGGAGGCCAGCAGCACACCGGTCAGACCACCGAAGAGGAAGGTGACCAGGAAACCGATGGTGAACAGCATCGGTGTTTCCAGGGTGATCTGGCCGCGCCACATGGTGCCGACCCAGTTGAAGAACTTCACCCCGGTGGGGACCGCGATGAGGAAGCTCATGAACGAGAAGAACGGCAGCAGCACCGCACCCGTACCGAACATGTGGTGCGCCCACACCGTCACCGACAGGCCGGTGATGGCGATGGTCGCGCCGACCAGGCCCTTGTAGCCGAAGATCGGCTTACGGCTGAACACCGGGATGATCTCGGTCGCGATGCCGAAGAACGGCAGGGCGATGATGTACACCTCGGGGTGGCCGAAGAACCAGAACAGGTGCTGCCACAGGAGCGCACCACCGTGGTTGGCGCCGTAGACCTGACTGCCGACGATACGGTCGGCTCCCAATCCGACGAGGGCACCGGTCAGCACGGGGAACGCGATGAGCACCAGGATGCTGGTGAGCAGGGTGTTCCAGCTGAAGATCGACATGCGGAACATCGTCATACCGGGTGCGCGCATGCACAGGCCGGTGGTGATGAAGTTGACCGATCCCAAGATGGTGCCCAGACCCGACATGAGCAGGCCCAGCACCCACAGGTCGCCTCCCACGCCTGGGGAACGGATCTCGGTCGACAGCGGTGGATAGGCGAACCAGCCGAAGCTGGCCGCGCCACTGGGGGTCAGGAACCCGCCGATGGTGATGAGGCCGCCGAACAGGAACAGGTAGTAGCTGAGCAGGTTCAGCCTGGGGAACGCCACGTCGGGCGCGCCGATCTGCAACGGCATGATCACGTTCGAGAACCCGATGAACAGCGGGGTCGCGAACAGCAGCAGCATGACTGTGCCGTGCATGGTGAACATCTGGTTGAACGTCTCGTTGGACACGACCTGCTTGCCCGGCAGGAACAACTCCGCACGGATCACCAGCGCCATGATCCCGGCGAGGAGGAAGAAGGCGAAGGAGGTGATCAGGTACATGTACCCGATGACCTTGTGGTCGGTGGAGGTGATCCACCCGACGATGAGGGAGCCTTTCCTCACCTCCTTCTCACTCGCCCCGCGTTCCGCCGAAACATCTACCACGATTCAACCCCCACATGCGCGAAACCACGGAAAAGCCAAGGCCGACAGCGGCCGTTTTCCAGCCCCGTGCCCTGCGGATCCTTCTGACCCCGAGGAGCAACGTTAACGCAGGCGGAAGCCTCACGCTCCCATTTTTGGACGCGTTTACCCTTCCTCTTTCTCGCCTTTTCGGCGATCTACACTTTTCCGATTTGTCAGCAATCATGGAGATTGGGAAGGGTCATTTCCCCAGAAATACATTGACCCCGGCGATCCTTTCCCCAGAGCCGGGAGAGTGACCGAATCCGGCTCTGGGGGATCGGCTCGGCGAGAACAGGGGCCGCTCCGACCGCGGCAGGGTGAATTCGAAGTGCGCCGGCATCGGTCCCCTCTCGGCGTGTGCGACTACCCCCGTACGCGGGGCATGTCGAAGGGATCACGTTGTCCACAGGTGTCGGTGCGGGGCTGCGACGGCCCTCACATCCCCGCACCCTTGGGACATGGATCTTCCAGCACCTCCCACGGCCCCGACCTCTTCCACACCCCCCGGCGACTCCAAGCGTCCCCTCCTCAGAGCCCTGATGATCGCCGAACGGCAACACGGTGTGCTCAGCCTGCCCCAGGCAAGGGACGCCGGCCTCAGCAAGAACGACGTCCACACGCTCAGGCGCAACGGCACCCTGGGCAGCCCCTACATCGGGGTCTACTCGGTGCGGTCCCTCCTCGACCGCTCCGACCCCGCCGGTTTCCTGCACACGTCGGTCATGGCCGCCCAACTGGCCCTGGGGCCGCGCTCCTTCGCGGGCGGTCGGACCGCGGCTCACCTGTGGGGCATGCGGGGCCTGCCCCCGTGGGACGGGCACACCGTGCACATGGTCGTCCCCGGGCCAGGAACAAGGCGTCACCGTCCCCGCGTCACGCTGCACACCTGGGAGATCGACCCGGAGGAGACCACCACGCTCGACGGCGTCATCCGCCTGACCGACCCCGGGCGGACCCTGCGTGACACCCTCCTGTCCGTGGACCGCGAGACCGCCGTGTGCCTCATGGACTCGGCGCTCAACCAGGCACTCATCTCAGAGGAGGAACTCACCCCACTGGTACTGGCCAACCGTGGACGCAAGGGAAGCGTGCGAACACGCCGTTGGCGGCCCCTGGCGGACGGACGGGCCGAAAGTCCGCTGGAGACCAGGGTGCGCCTGGCCTGCACGGACGCGGGGTTCCCGCCCACCGACCTCCAACACCGTTTCCTGGACGGCACCGGCCGGACCATCGCCGTGGCCGACATGTGGTGGGCGGAGTCCAGGCTCATCGGTGAGGCGGACGGGCTCGGTCCGCACAGCCTGCCCCAGGCGCTGGCCAGGGACCGCATCCGGCAGAACGACCTTCAGGTATGGCACCCGAATGTGCGCATCGTCCGGTTCACCTGGCAGGACCTGTACCGGCCCGGGTACATCGCCTCGGTCCTCGCCCGGGCAGCCGGGCGGGTGTGAGAGTGCTGTTGGAGGCGCTGAAGGCGCTTTCTGGTGTTGATGGGAGCACTGACAGCGCTTTCTGGTGTTGGCCTCACTCCCCCGCGGCCCTCGGCGCACCGATCCCCGGGTCGATCCGCACGGGACCCGACGCGGACGGTCGTACGTCGAAGTCGAAGATCGCGGTCGGCAGGTAGACCGTGGCGCACGCGTTGGGGATGTCCACCACGCTGGAGAACCTTCCCTCGATCGGCGCCGCTCCCAGGAGCAGGTAGGCCTGCTCGGGGCTGTAGCCGAACTTGGTCAGGTAGTCGATCGCGTGCAGGCAGGCCCGCTGGTAGGCGAGCTGCGAGTCCAGGTAGCGCTGTTCGCCGTCCAGGGTCACCGAGATCCCGGAGAAGGCGAGCCATTCCGCGTACAGGGGCTGGGTGTTGCCCGGCATGAACAGGGCGTTCTCGCTCACCCCGTACGTCTCCATGCCGCCCTTGATCAGGTCGACGTGCAGGTCGATGAACCCGCCCATCTCGATGCCGCCGCAGAAGGTGATCTCCCCGTCGCCCTGGGAGAAGTGCAGGTCTCCGACCGAGAAGTTCGCCCCGGGGACGTACACCGGGTAGAACACGCGGGTTCCCCGGGTGAGGTTCTTGATGTCCTGGTTGCCGCCGTTCTCCCTGGGCGGGGCCGTCCTGGCGCCTTCCGCCGCCACACGGTCGAACTCCTCACCGCTCAGCGTCCCCAGGATCGCGTCCTGCGGTTCGGGCGGCAGCGCCAGCGGCGGGACCCGGTCGGGGTCGGTCGCGATCAGCGCGCCCTCCCTGCGGTTCCACTTGGCCAGCAGTTCCGCGGAGGGGGCCGTGGCCATCAGCCCCGGGTGGGTCATGCCCGTGAACGAGACCCCGGGGACATGCCGGGACGTGGCCACCTCACCACGAAAGTCCCACACCGCCTTGTAGGCGTCGGGGAACTGGTCGACCAGGAAGGATCCGCCGTTGCGCTTGGCGAAGATACCCGTGTACCCCCAGCCCTGTCCGGCCAGGGGACCGGAGTCCTCCTGGGGCAGGGGTCCCACGTCCAGGATGTCGACGAGCAGAAGGTCTCCCGGTTCGGCCCCCTCGATCCGGATCGGACCCGACAGGGCGTGCACCTTGGACATCGGGGCGTCGCGGATGTCCTCCGCCGAGTCGTCGTTCTTGATCGCACCGTCGAACCACTCACGGCAGTGCAGACGGAAGACGTCCCCGGGGTTCACCCGGACGGCGGCGGGGATGTCGGGGTGGTACCTGTTGTGTCCGATGATCTCCTGTTCTGTGAACGGCTTGCTCGAGTCCAGAGGAAAGATGAGTTCGGGCACCGGCGGGTTCCTTTCAAAAGAGCGTCGTCAGGGTCTGGGAAGTCGGCGGTGTGCCGGGTTGTGCGTGTACCGCTGTGCGGGCCGCCCTGTGGGAGGCGGTACCGACGTGACCACGTCCGGTGCGTCCCCGCTGCGTTCGGCGCTCTCGAACGCGGTCGTCACGGCGCGGGGCAGACCGCCGAGCATCGGAGCGGAGAACACCCGGCGAGCCCGCCCACCGCAGTCCGGGCACGACAGGGTCGGCGGTGCCGCCCCCATCGCCGCTTCGAGTTCGATACCGCCGTGCTCAGCGCACACGAACTGGTAGGTGGCCATAGGGCGATCCCTTTCTGTGGACGAGATCCCTCAGCGTCCCCGTAACCTGAGCGCCTGCCCGCCATCGCCACGAAGGAAACAGAGTGTGATCATAAAGTTTCTCTTCGTGATCACAGTGGCGTCGGCCTCGGTACCGGACGATGCTGGTGTGGAAGGAGGGCCTCGGGCGGAGGCCCAGGCTGCCTGCCCGAGGGCGCTGATCCGGCGACCCCGCTACATGTTCCACCGCCGTTGAAGGTCCGCGCCCACCTCGTCGGAGTGCCGGTTCCGCGTCTCGGGGACCCATTTGGCGACGAAGGCCAGACCCACGAGACAGATCACGGCGAAGGTCCAGCAGTCGGCGCAGATCACCTTCGTCGGTGGCGTCCGCGGCCACGTAGCGCGTATCACGGACGACGGCGTCGACCGCGGGTCCGCTCGCGTCGGCGTCCGCGAACGCTCGTGCGACGGTCGCCCGCCACTCCTCGTCGCTTCCTTCGCCCCTGTTGCTGCCGACGAGGAAGAGGGCGTCCAGCGAGGACAGGGCGATGAGGCTGCCCAGGCCCGGTAGCAGCAGTCTCGTGGTGAGGTCTCCATGTGCGCCGAGGATGACCAGGGTCTGTGTCCGCTCGCCCGTCGAGTCGTCCATGGGTCTTCCCTTTATCCGGCGAACTCCCGGGCGGCCATGCCCCGGACGCCCGGTGTGCAGGTGAACAGCGCGCCCGCCTGCGGCTCGTCGCCGGGGTCGAGGTGTTCGCGCGAGGTGGTGATGAACAGTCGGTCGAGTGCGGGGCCTCCGAAGGTGCACGCCGTGACCTTGGTGACCGGGAGCTCCACGACCTCGTCCAGGTCGCCTTCCGGTGTGTACCGGCGCACCGAACCGCCTCCGTACAGGGCGACCCACACGCCGCCTTCCTCGTCGACCGTCAACCCGTCCGGGTCACCCGGTACGTCGGCGAACCGGCGACGTCCGCTCAGGCCGCCCGCAGGGTCGTAGTCGAAGACGTCGATACGGTCCGTCGCGGTGTCGACGTAGTACGCACGGCTCCCGTCCGGGCTCCAGTCCAGCCCGTTGGAGACCGTCACGGCGTCGAGGACGACGGTCGTCGAACCGTCGGGGTCCAGCCGGTGGACCGCTCCGGCCCCGGACCGGAGGTCGTAGGCCATGGAACCGCAGTAGAACCGCCCGTCGGGGTCACACCCTCCCTCGTTCATGCGAACACGGTCATCGCTCCACAGGGGTTCCAGGAGGGTCACCGTCCCGTCCGCGTCCTCAAGGGCGAAGCCGCGTTCGACACCGATCACGGCTCCTCCGCCTCGTCTGGGGCGGACCGCGGCGACCACGGTGTCGATGTGGCGCCGCGCCACGGCGCCGTCCGAGGAGAGCGACAGCACGTCCCCCGCCAGCATGTCCAACCAGCGAAGGCCGCCCCAGGCGGTCGACCAGACCGGCCCCTCGCCGTGGTAGGCGAGCGGATCGGTGACCTGTTCGACCTTCATCGTCGCCGCCTTCCTTGGGAGGACCCCGCCGATGAGCACGGCGATGTCCACGTTCTTCCGGGTTCGGGGAGAGGTTCGCCCCACGATCGTGGGGCGACATCACACCCCACCATAACCGAGAGACACTTCTAAATCACTTACAGTGACTGCCCTGATGGTGGGATGAGGAGGGCGTCGTGCGGCACCGGCCGTCATCGACGTGCTCGGGCGCCTTCCGGCGGCGCCCACCGGTGGCGGACGGGTGGGCGGGCCGCTCCGCGCGCTGGACACCCGCCCTCGTCGTTGAGAACGGGCACCACCTCGCCACCTCCTGACCCGCGGCGACCTGGTGCTCATGGCCGCTTCGCACGCCCGACTACAAGTACAAGGTCACGAGGAGGGATGCGGGGTCGAGGATGCGGCGGTGCGGCGTATGCGCCGGAGAGGGACCGGGAGCACGCAGACCGGCACCGGGAGCGCCAGGCGGTGGCCGGTGTCGACGGGGACGCCGGTGTCGGGGTCCAGCCGCAGGGACGCCAGCGAATCCCCGTTCTGGGCGGCCACCACCAGGTGGTCGGGCTCCTCGTGGTGGCCCCGCACCACGGTGAAGTTGCGCGGCCACGCTCCCCCGGCGGAGACGCCGACCACGTGTTCCAGGCGCGCGCCGCCGTCGCGCAGGGCGAAGACGGCGATCTGGTCGGCCCCCCGGTTGGACAGGTACACGTACCCTCCGTGGTGGAGGATCTCCGCGGGGAAGTTGTCCCCGGCCGCCGCCTTTCCGGTGGCGTGGACGGCTTCGAGGTGCTCGCCGGTTCCGGTGTCGGAGTCCCAGCGCACCACGTGCACCCGTGAGTCGAGTTCGCCGGCCACGTACACGTACTCCCCCGCCACCGTCATGTGACGGGGACCGGTTCCCGGCGGCAGCGCGACGACGCCGACCTGCTCACCCTGGCGCAGGACGCGCAGTTCGTCGGTGCCCAGGTCCGCCACCAGGACGTGACGCGCGTCGGGGGCGACGGCGCTGTGCGCGTGCGGGCCCTCCTGCCTGTCGGTGACCGGGCCGCTTCCGGTGTGCGTGAGTGCGGTCGAGGTGGCGAAGGTGCCGTCCTGGGACAGTCCGTGGACGCTCACCACCCCGTTGGCGTAGTTGGTCACCACCAGGTCGGAACCGGTCGCGAGCACATGGCAGGGCGATCCGCCTCCGGTGGACACCTGGGCCAGTTCGGTGAGGTCGGCGCGGCCGTCCACTCCGAAGGCGGTGACGGTGCCCTCGGTCCGTTCGTTGACCGCGTAGACCGTGGGCGGGTCCTCGCGGAAGGCCAGGAAGGAGGGCCCGGTCGTGCGCGCGGCCACGCCGCCGTCGGCCATCCGCCCTGTCAGCGGGTCGAACCAGACGCGGTGGATCCCCTCGCCCTCCCCCGAGGGCTGGGAGTCGGGGGTGTAGGTTCCCACGAGCAGAAGCCGTCGTCCGTCCGCCGATCCGCCCATCGGGGCCCCGCTTTCCTCATGTCCCAGCGCTTTTTCGACACAGTGGTCTACACCACTACAGGCGATGCTACAGGCGGCTCGGAATCTCGTCGGCGCCGGCTCCGTTCCACCCTCGCCGCCCGCACCGGACAGGTGAGGTCGCCAGGACCGTGGAACGAGCCGGGGGCGTCGTCCGTGTCGGACGGCGCCCCCGGACCCGCTCGATGACGACCTACTCGCGGCCGGCGGCCTTGACCGCCTCCACCGCCTTCAGGATGCGCTTGTCCGAGACGGGGTAGGCCGTGCGCAGCTCCTGGGCGAACAGGCTCACCCGGTACTCCTCCAACATCCAGCGCAGCTCCACCACGTCCGGATCCGCCGCGCGCCCGGCGGCCAGGTTTCCTCGTACCTTGGCCACGGCCTGGCGCATCTGCTCGACCTTGGCCATGTTCACCTGGTCGCGGCGCGGGTTCTCCGGCAGCTTGTTCAGGCGTTGCTCCACCCCGCGCAGGTAGCGGTGCAGGTGGTCCAGGCGCGCCAGTCCCGTGCGGGTGATGAACCCGTCCCCGACCAGGTCGCCGAGCTGTCCCTGCACATCGTTGAGCGAGGGCAGCACGGCCAGGGAGGTGGTCCCCTTGACCTTCTTGGACACCTTGCGCCACTGCACGAGGGCCCGGGCCGCCTTGTCCAGGACGTCGGCCAGGGTGTCACCGAGGTCGGCGCGCACCCGGTCCGCCAGCTTCCGGAAGTCCTCGCCGTTCCACACCGGGCCGCCCTCGCGGGCCAGCAGGTGGTCGACGGCGGCCATCTCGGCGTCGGCGAGCATCTTCTTGACCGACCCGTGCGGGTTGTCGGCCAGGGCGAGCTTGTCGGGGTTGTTCAGCCCCTTGCTGACCACGTGCGCCACGGAGGGCACGGTGAGCAGCAGCAGACGTCGGGTGCCGGCCCACATGGCGGCGCGCTGCTCGGGTCGGGTGTCGAAGATGCGGATCGCGACGCTGTCGCCCTCGTCCACCAGCGCCGGGTAGCCCCTGACCTTGGGTCCCAGGGCCTTGCGTTCCAGGGTCTGTTCCAGCGGACCGAAGTCCCAGGAGGTCAGCCCCTTCTTCTCCACGCCCTTGGCCTCGGCCGAGATGGCCTCGCGCAGGCGCGGTTTGAGTTTGGCCCGCAGCTGTTCGAGGTCCTTGGACTCGGCCGGGACGCGGCCCCGGTCGTCCACCGCGCGGAAGGTGATGCGCAGGTGGTCGGGCACCTTCGTCAGGTCGAAGTCCGAGGGCCTGATCCGGTCTCCCGCCATCTGGGTGAGTTCGGCGGCCAGCGCCTCGGTGAGCCTTCCCTGGTAGGGGGTGAGTCCGCCGAGCGCGCGTGCGGCGTTGTCCGGCACGGGTACGAAATTGCGGCGCAGCGGCTTGGGCAGGGAACGGATCAGCGCGGTGACCAGGTCCGCGCGCAGTCCCGGGATCTGCCAGTCGAACCCGGTGTCCTCCACCTGGTTGAGGAACTTCAGCGGGATGTGCGCGGTCACGCCGTCGGCGGCGCTGCCGGGCTCGAACTGGTAGGTGAGGTCGAACGTGAACGCGCCCTGACGCCACACGTCGGGGTAGTCGTCCTCGCTGACGTCGTCCGCGCCGTCGTTGAGCAGTTCCTCACGGGTGAAGTCGAGCAGCTCGGGGTCGGTGCGGCGGGCCTTCTTCCACCAGGAGTCGAAGTGCGCGGCCGACACCACCGAGTCGGGGACACGGGCGTCGTAGAAGGCGAACAGCGTCTCGTCGTCCACGACGATGTCGCGGCGGCGGGCGCGGTGTTCGAGGTCCTCCACCTCCTCCAACAGTGCGCGGTTGGCGTGGAAGAAGTGGTGGCGGGTGTCCCAGTCGCCCTCGACCAGGGCGCGGCGGATGAACAGTTCCCGGGAGAGTTCGGGGTCGATCCCGCCGTAGGAGACCTTGCGCTGCACGACGATGGGCACGCCGTAGAGGGTGACGCGTTCGAAGGCCATGACGGCGCCGCGCTTGCGCTCCCAGTGCGGTTCGCTGTACTGGCGCTTGACGATGTCCCCGGCCAGCTCCTCGGCCCACTCCGGTTCGATCTTGGCGACCATGCGCCCCCAGAGCTTGGAGGTCTCCACCAGCTCGGCGGCCATCACGAAGCGCGGCTGCTTCTTGAACAGGGCCGAGCCGGGGAAGATGGCGAAGCGCGCGCCGCGTCCGCCCAGGTACTCGTGTTTCTCGGGGTCCTTGAGGCCGACGTGGGAGAGCAGTCCGGCCAGCAGCGACATGTGCACGCCGCGGGGGTCGGTGGCCTCCTCCCGCAGGCTTGGAACCTCCACGTCCATGGAGCGCAACACCTGTTTGAGTTGGCCATGGATGTCCTGCCACTCGCGTACGCGCAGGTAGTTGAGGTACTCCTCGCGGCACATCCTGCGGAACTGGTTGCCCGACAGCTCGCGCTGCTTCTTGCGCAGGTGGTTCCACAGGTTGAGGTAGGCCAGGAAGTCCGACTCCTTGTCGGCGAACCTGGCGTGCGCCTGCTGGGCCTGCTGCTGTTTGTCGGTGGGGCGTTCGCGCGGGTCCTGGATGGACAGGGCCGCGGTGATGACCAGTACCTCGGCCAGACAGTCGCGTTTCTCGGCCTCCAGGACCATGCGGCCCAGGCGCGGGTCGATGGGCAGTTGGGCCAGTCGGCGGCCGATCCGGGTGAGTCTGCGCTTGTTGCCCGAGGGGTCGGGGTGCAGGGCGCCCAGTTCGGTGAGGAGGTTGACGCCGTCCTTGATCTGGCGGTGGTCGGGGCCGTCCACGAAGGGGAAGGCCGCCACGTCGCCCAGGCCCAGTGCGGCCATCTGCAAGATGACCGAGGCCAGGTTGGTGCGCAGGATCTCCGGGTCGGTGTACTCGGGGCGGGACAGGAAGTCCTCCTCCGAGTACAGCCGGATGCAGATGCCCTCCGACACACGGCCGCAGCGGCCCTTGCGCTGGTTGGCCGAGGCCTGCGAGACGGCCTCGATGGGCAGACGTTGCACCTTGGTGCGGTGGGAGTAGCGGGAGATGCGCGCGGTGCCGGGGTCGATGACGTACTTGATGCCCGGGACGGTCAGGGAGGTCTCGGCGACGTTGGTGGCCAGCACGATGCGGCGCCCGCGATGGGAGGACCACACGCGTCTTTGCTCGGCGGTGGACAGGCGGGCGTACAGCGGCAGGATCTCGGTGCTCGGGAGCTTCTTCTTCTCCAGGGCCTCGGCGGTGTCGCGGATCTCGCGTTCGCCGCTGAGGAAGACCAGCACGTCTCCGGGGGCCTCGCGACCGAGTTCGTCGACGGCGTCCAGGATGGCCTGGGTCTGGTCCCGGTCGGTCCCGCCCCCGGGGTTGCTCTCCTCCGGGTCGAGGATCTCCTCCGAGATCGGCCGGTAGCGGACCTCCACCGGATAGGTGCGGCCGGAGACCTCGACGATGGGGGCGTCGTCGAAGTGGCGGGAGAAGCGCTCGGGGTCGATGGTGGCGGAGGTGATGACCACCTTCAGGTCGGGGCGCTTGGGCAGCAGTTGCTTGAGGTAGCCGAGCAGGAAGTCGATGTTGAGACTGCGTTCGTGGGCCTCGTCGATGATGAGCGTGTCGTAGGCGCGCAGCATACGGTCGTGCTGGATCTCGGCCAACAGGATGCCGTCGGTCATCAGCTTGACCAGCGTGCTGTCGCTGGAGGAGTCGGTGAAGCGGACCTTGTAGCCGACGGTCTCGCCCAGAGGGGTGCCGATCTCCTCGGCGATGCGCTCGGCGACCGTGCGGGCCGCCAGCCGGCGGGGCTGGGTGTGGCCGATCGTGCCCATGACACCGCGTCCCAGCTCCAGGCAGATCTTGGGCAGCTGGGTGGTCTTGCCCGAACCGGTCTCACCGGCGACGATGACGACCTGGTTGTCGCGGATGGCCTCGGCGATGTCCTCGCGGCGGGCGCTGACCGGCAGCGACTCGGGGTAGGTGAGCTCGGGCACGGACTCACGGCGCAGCTCCAGGCGCAGCTCGGCCCGGTCGATGTCGGCGGCGATCTGGGTGAGGACGGAGGCGCGGCGGCGCTCGTCACCGATCCGGTTCAGACCGTCCAGACGCCGACGGAGTCGGTGGCGGTCCGAGGGCATGAGATCGCGCAGCCGGGGACGCAGTGAGTCCGCGGTGGGCGCGGGCGTGGTGGTGCTCATCAGTAGTCAAGGGTAGAAGGGGTGGCAACCGGTTTTCTCGCGGGTGCCGGGGCGGGGACGGCGCGGCGGCGCACGACGGGCCGCGGGCACGTTAGGAGCCAACGTCCGAAAGGTCGGTTCTGTTCCTCGGAGGCGGCGCGGACGGCGCTCCGGGCGGTCGGGCTGCGGGTCCTCGGCCTCACTCTTGGGCGAGGGCCGCCACGTCCTTCGAGAGCACTCGCGTGTTCCGGCGACGTCGAACCGTTCGCCTTCCGACTCCTGGTCCACGGAGAACACCGGAATTCCCCTCGGGTTCCGATGGTGGTGGTCGGACTCCAGAAGAATTCCCACCCGACACCCCTGCGGTGTCACCCGTCATTGCCCATAATCATCGCAAGGCCCGCACCCCCTTCAGAAGGCAGGTCCCCGCGGTGAGACATGAGATGACCGAGATCGGCGGGTACCGCCTGGTCCGAGAACTGGGCCAGGGCGGCTTCGGCGTGGTCTACCTCGGCGAGAACGTCAATGGAGAGCAGGCGGCGATCAAGCTGTTACGCGTGGGGCCGGACGCCGGTCCGCGCTTCTTCGAGGATTTCGCCAAGGAGGTGGAGGCCGCCAAGAGAGTGGAGTCCTTCTGCACCGCCCGGGTGCTGGACGCCGATCCCCACGCCGAGCAGCCGTGGATCGCCACCGAGTACATCGACGGTCCCACGCTGGCACAAGACGTACGGAACCGGGGACCTCGCACCGGCGCCGACCTTCACTGGCTCGCCGTGCAGACCGCGACCGCGCTACGCGCCATCCATGCCGTCGGCATGGTCCACCGCGACCTGAAACCGTCGAACATCCTGCTCGGGGCGGACGGCCCTCGCGTCATCGACTTCGGCATAGCCCGCGCCTTCGAGGCCACCTCCTTCACCGTCAGCGCCATGCTGGGCACCCCTCAGTACATGGCCCCCGAACAGTTGGAGGACGGTCGGCTCACCCCGGCCGTCGACATCCACGCCTGGGGTGCGGTGATGGTGTACGCGGCGACCGGCCGCCATGCCTTCACCGCCCAGAGTCAAAGCGGCCTGCTGCGTAAGATCCTGCTGGAGGACCCGGACCACTCCGGAGTGCCCGAGCCCTTGGGCGCGGTGGTGCGTCGGTGCATGGCCAAGGATCCGGCCCGACGCCCGAGTGCACGCGAGCTCCTCGACCTCCTGATCACAGGACACACATCGCCGCAGGCGGCACCGCCTCCGTCCCTGTCCCGGCCTCCTTCTCCCCCGCCGCCCGGGAACCCCTTCCCGACGTCTCCGCCGGGTTCCGCCACGCCCCTACCGCTGTCCCTGCTCGAATCCCGAAGGGGAGAACTGGCGGTCTGGGTCGAGGAACTGCGCAAGGAACGCGCCGTTCAACGTCGAATGTCCGTGATCCGTTTCCTGGCCGTCCTTCCTCCCGTCTTCTTCGTCCTCGCCCCCGTGGCCCTCATCATCGCGTCGTTGATCTTCCTCGATTGATGAACGGATACCGCGTCGTCGATGCTCTTCCTTCCCTCACCCATGCGATCCGCCCTATCGACGATGAACACAACATCCGCCCCACATAAGGAGTTCCGATCTTCATCCTCACGGTAGGCATCTCGATGTTCATCCTGACCTTCCCCTTTTCATTGATGGTCATCAAATGGAGCAGGAAAAGCAGAATCGACCACTCCAGGCGTCCGTACTGGTACCAGCCGGAACAGGCCGGCCTCGAAGAACAGATCGACCGGGCCGAGGCCGAGCTCCAACGGCTGGACGGGCTGATCGCGGCCCACAGGCGGCAGGGACCAAGGGTTCAGGACCCCGGTCCGATGTCCGGATGAGGGACGGACGGTGACCGCCCGCCGCGAAGACCGGGTTCCGCGGCGGGCGTGGGTGGAAAGGCTCAGCCACGTCCCCGGGCGCGGTCGCTCAGACGGCGCGCCCACGAGCGTCCCTTCGATGCCGGCCCGATCCCCGTGAGGACCTCCTCCACGGCCGCGGCCGTGGTCTCGGCGTGCTCCTCCAGCATGGTGAGGTGGTCCCCGGGGACCTTGACGTTGCCGCCCTGGCCGGGCCACTCCCATCCGGTCTCCAGCACCTCACCCGACGGGGTGCGGACCGGTTCCTCGGGGCAGAGTTGGACGATGGGCACCGGGAGGGAGGCGGGTCGCCAGGTGGCGAACAGGGACAGGTAACCGCCCATGGCGGTCAACCGGGCCGTGTCGAGGAGTTCGAACTCGCCGGCTCGTGCCATCACCGACTCGGTGACGATGGGCAGCGAGGCGGCGACCAACGGCAGCACGCCCGGCTCCCCGGGGAGCGGTGTGTCCAGCAACACCAACCCCTGGGGGGTGTGGCCGCGCCGGTGCAGTTCCTCGGCGACGGCGTGCGCGGCCCAGCCTCCCGAGGAGCGTCCCACCAGGACGAACGGGGCTCCGTCCGCCGCTCGGAGCGCGGCGTCCGCCTGTCCGTCGACGAACACCCCGATGTCGGCGGGCAGTCTCTCCTGGGCCAGGAAGCCCGGGGCGGGTAGGACGTGGACCCCTCTGCGGCCCCGCATGCCGGCCGCGAACCGGGCGAACTCCTGGGCGCCGGAGGTCATGACCAGGGACGGGAAGCAGATCAGGACCGGATCCTGGGGGCCCGAGGCGAGCTGGACCGGTTGGACCGGCCACTCCTGGCCGGCGTCGACCACCGCCCGTCCTCGGGACGCGGCCTGGACCATCGCGACCGCGTCCTGTGGCCTTCCGTCCGCGCATGCGTCGCGGAACAGTCCCACCAGGGCGTCGGCGGGCCGTACGGGCCCGGTCGGGTCCTCCTGGCCGGTGTCGCCCGTTCCTCCTTCCATCTGCGTGTCCAGGTGGGCGGCCAGCAGCGCCGGGGTGCGGTGTTCGAACACCACGGCGGCGGGAAGCCTCAGCCCGGTGGCCTCACGCAGGTGGTTGCGCAGTTCGACCACGGTGAGGGAGTCGAACCCCGTCTCCAGGAAGTCCTGGTCGGCCTCCACGCGGTGGCCCGAGGGGTGTCCGAGGATCTCGGCGGCGCGCGTCCCGATGAACTCCCGCAACAGGGCGCGACGTTCGGTTCCCGCCTTGGTGCCACGCAGGCGCGCGGCGGCCCCGGGGTCGCTGTCGGAACGCCGTGCCGGCCTTGCCTGCACGAGTCCGCGCAGCAGGTGCGGAACGGCCTCCGGTGAGGTCGCGCGTGCCCGAAGGCCCGCGAGGTCCATCGGGACGGGGAGCAGGACGGCCCGGTCGATGTCCGCGGCGGCGTCCATGAGCGCGCAGCCCTCGTCCGCGCCGATGGCCTCCACTCCCCAGATCCGGGACATGCGGGAGGTGTCGACGTCGTCCAGGCGCGCGGTCGAGGCGCTGGTGTCGGCCCACAGCCCCCAGGCCAGTGACTGCGCGGGCAGTCCCAGGGAGCGGCGGTGGTGGGCGAGGGCGTCCAGGAAGGAGTTGGCCGCCGCGTATCCCGCCTGCCCCGCCGAGCCGAGCACGCCCGCTCCGGAGGAGAACAGCACGAAGGCGTCGAGGTCGAGGCCGGCGGTGGCCTGGTGCAGGTTCCAGGCCCCGTCGACCTTGGGCGCCAGGACCCGTTCCAGGGCCTCGGGGCCCAGGCGAGTGACGGTGGCGTCGTCGACCACACCAGCGGAGTGCACCACCGCGGTGAGCGGATGGTCTTCGGGCACGGTGGCGAGAAGGGCGCGCACCGCCTCGGGGTCGGCGACGTCGCAGGCGGCGACGGTCACGTGTGCTCCCAGAGCGCCGAGTTCGGCCACGAGTTCGGCGGCCCCGGGAGCGTCGGCGCCCCGACGTCCGACCAGCAGCAGTCGGGTGACGCCGTGTCGGACGACCATGTGGCGGGCGACGAGGGCACCGAGCGTGCCGACGCCACCGGTGATCAGGACCGTGCCGCCCGGGCGCAGCCGCGTGCTCATCTCCAGGACGAGCTTGCCGACGTTGCGCCCCTGTTGCATGTGACGGAAGGCGTCGACCACCCGCTCGACGGGGTAGCGGGTGACGCGCGTCGCGGGGCGCCCCTCCTTCTCCAGGAGAGCCAGGAGGGAGGTGAAGGCGCGCCGGATACGTGCGGGGTCGTCGAGCGGCAGAACGAACGGGATGTAGCGGACACCGCCGTGGTCGGCCGCCACCCGTGCGGGGTCGCGGAGTTCGTTGCGTCCCAGTTCCACGAAGCGTCCGGTGGGCGCCATCAGCCGCAGTGAGGCGTCGATCGCCTCACCGGTGAGGGAGTTGAGGACGACGTCCACGGGCGGGGAGACCGCGCGGAAGCGTTCCTCGAAGTCGAGTCGGCGCGAATGCGCGATGCGCTCCTCCTCCACCCCCTGCTCCCGCAGCACCTCCCACTTGTCGGGGCTGGCGGTGGTCAGGACCCTGGCGCCCAGACCGCGGGCCAGGTGCATGGCCGCCTGTCCCACTCCTCCGGCCGCCGAGTGGATGAGCACCGTCTCCCCGGGTTCGAGCCCGGCCTCCTCCAGGGCGAGGTGGGCGGTCAGGTAGACGGCCGGGACGGCGGCCGCGGAGGAGTAGTCCCATCCGTGCGGGATCGGTGCCACGAACGCGCGTCGAGCGATGGTGACCGGGCCGAACGCGCCGGGGAAGATGCCCATCACCCGGTCCCCGGGGGCGAGGTCCTCCACGTCCGGTCCGACCTCCAGGACCACTCCGGCGCCCTCGTTGCCGATGCCTCCGGGTTCGGGGTACATCCCCACGGTGATCAGGACGTCGCGGAAGTTGAGTCCGGCCGCGCGGACCGCGACACGGACCTCGTCCGCGGCCAAGGGCCGGTGCTGCCCGGGGTCGGGGACGGCGGCGAGCCCGTCGACCCTTCCGGGTTCGCGTACGTCCAGTCGCCAGTCCGTGCGGCGTCGCGGCAGACGGACACCGTCACGGGACGTACGGGCCTCGGCCAGACGGGGCACGTACAGGCGGCCGTCGCGGACGGCCACGCGCGGCTCCTCCGTCGCTACGGCGTCCGCGAGCAGGGAGGCGTCGATCCGGTCGGCGTCCAGCAGGAGAAAACGTCCGGGGTTCTCCGTCTCCGCGGAGGCCAGAAGCCCCCACACCGCGGCCCCGGACAGGTCCACGGGGACGTCGGAGTCGCCGGGAAGGCGTACCGCTCCACTGGTGAGGACGGCGATCCTCGTTCCTCCCAGGCGCTCGTCGTCCACCCAGGCGCGGAGCAGGCCGAGGAGGCGGTGGAGTTCGACGCGGACCCGGTCGGGTGCGTTCCCGCCACCGCCTCCGGCGGACACGGCGATCAGACCGGGCACGGGCGCGCCCGCGTCCAGCGCGGCCTCCAGCGCGGCGGTGTCGGCGTACCGCGCCAGGCCCTCCAGGGGTTGGTCTCCGACGGTCGCCCACGTGTGGGGGCGGGCCGTGCGAGCGCCGCCCTCCGGCGTGTCCGGTTCCGTCCAGTCCTGCTGGAAGAGGGCGGGCGGTTCGACGGCGACCGGGGCCTCACGCGTGGTGAGGCTGTCGATGGACAGGACGGGGGTGCCGGCGGTGTCGGTGTAGAGCACCGACCACGTGTCATGGCCGGTCCTGGTGACCCGGGTGCGCAGCCGTGCCGGCGCGTCGGTCGCATGGAGGCGAACACCCCGCCAGGCGAACGGCATCGGGGAGCGGCGCTCGCCGCCTCCCACGAGGTGGTGCAGCAGCAACGCGTGCAGTCCGGCGTCGGCCAGTGCGGGATGGGGCCCCACCATGTCACGGGCGTCCGACGGCGGGGTGTCGAGCTCGGCCTCGCCGAGCACACCGGCCGCGTCCTCCCATGCGGCGCGCAGACCCTGGAAGGCCGGACCATAGCCGTAGCCGAGCGCGGAGAAGCGCGCGTAGGCCTCCTCCACCGGCAGGGGCACCGCCCCCTCCTGGAGGGGGTCGAGGGAGGTCGGTCCCTTTCCGGTCTCCGGTACGAGTTCCCCCTCGGCGTGCAGGGTCCACGTGTGGTCTTCCCGGGAGAGCGAGAGCACCCGCACGGCACGGGCCCCGGTGTCGTCGGGAGCCTCGACCACCACCTGGAGCGGCAGCCCCTCCCTTTCCTCCGACGGCACCTCCACCGGCGCCCGCACCACCAGGTCGGCGATCTCGGGACACCCGCACTCGCGTCCCACGTGGAGCAGGAGTTCCACCATGGCGGTGCCCGGCAGCAGGGCCCGGTCGCCGAGGGCGTGTTCGGCGAGCCACGGGTGTCGGGCGGCGTCGAGCACTCCGGTGAACACCGTCTGTCCGGTGCCGGCGACGGGGACGCGTGCGCCGAGGAGCGGGTGTCCGGCGCCCTGTACCCCGAGGGCGGAGGGGTCGGCGGCGCTCCGGTGTTCGGTCAGCCAGTAGCGGCGGTTCTGGAAGGGGTAGGTGGGAAGCTCCACGGGAGTCCGGCCCGTGCCTGCGAGGACCCGCTCCCAGTCGATGGCCACGCCCCGGCTGTGGGCTTCGGCCAGGGCGGTCATGAACCGTACCGCTCCGTCCTCGTCCCGTCGTAGTGTGCCGATCACCGGCCGGTCGAGGCCGGCCTCCTCCAGGGTCTCCTCCATCACCGGGGACAGCACCTGGTGCGGTCCGATCTCGATGAACGCGCCGCTGCGACGCGCCAGTCCCTCGATCACCGGGGCGAGGACCACGGGGTGGCGCAGGTTCCGGTACCAGTAGTCGGGGCCGAGCAGGGAGCCGTCCACGGGGACGAGTTCGGGCACCGACTCCGCCGACCACTCGGGGGTGGTCGCGACCGTGGAGTAGAACGGAACATCGCCCGTGCGGGGCCGGATGCCCGCCAGATCCCTCGACAGTCGACCTTCGACCCGGTCGATGGGGAAGGCGTGTGAACAGTAGTCCAGACCGAAGTCGCGCACCCGCACGCCGTCGCGTTCGCAGGCGGCGACGAACTCCGCGACCGCGTCGCCGTCGCCCGCCACGACCGTGGCGTCCGGGCCGTTCACCCCGGCCACGACGACCTGGCCCTTCCACGGAGCGATGAGGTCCGTCAGGCGTTCGGGGCCGACCCTGACCGCCGCCATGCGGCCGTGTCCGGCCACGTCCCAGAAGACCCGACTGCGCAGCGCGATGACACGGGCGCCGTCCTCCAACGACAACGCGCCCGCCACACACGCCGCGGCGACCTCTCCCTGGGAGTGCCCCACCACGGCGGCGGGCTCCACCCCCGCCGCGCGCCACAGTCGGGCCAGCGACACCATGACCGCCCACAGCGCCGGCTGCACCACGTCCACGCGGGCCTCCGGTCCCGCCACGCGTGGCGCTCCGGCCTCGCCACGCAGCACCGCCTCCAAGGACCAGTCGGTGAACGGAGCCAGGGCGGCCCCGCACTCGGCCACCGCGTCCGCGAACACCCGGGAGGAGGCCAGCAGGTCCCTGGCCATCTCCGGCCACTGTCCACCGTGGCCCTGGAACACGAACACGGGGTCGACCTCGCGGCCGGTACGACCGGCCGTGCCGGTGACGACCGTCTCGTGGGCGCGTTCGTCCGCCAGTGCGCCCAGACCCCGCATGAACCCGGCGTGGTCGGTCGCCACCACCGCGGCCCGGTGGACGAAGGAGGTACGGGTGGTGGCCAGTGCCCGGGCGACCTCCTCCACGGCCGGCGTGGCCTCCTCCTCCAGGTGTGCGCGCAGGCGCACGGCCTGCTCCGTCAGTGCCGGTCCGGTGCGCCCCGACAGGAGCCACGGCAAGGGGCCCTCGACCAACGGCCGGGGAACGGTCCCACTCTCCTCGGCGGGGATCTCCTGGGGCGCCTCCTCCACGATCACGTGCGCGTTGGTCCCGCTGACGCCGAAGGAGGACACCCCGGCCCGGCGCACCCGTTCGCCGGGCTCCCAACGGCGTTCCCGGGACAGCACCCGCAGACGCCCCGAGGACCAGTCCACGTGCGGGGTGGGCTCGTCGGCGTGCAGGGTGCGGGGCAGCGTTCCGTGCTGGAGGGCCAACACCATCTTCATGACACCCGCCACTCCCGCGGCGGCCTGGGTGTGGCCGATGTTCGACTTCAGCGAGCCCACGCCCACCGTCGACGCGTTCGGCGCCGCACCGAACACGTCCATCAGGGCCTGGGCCTCGATCGGGTCGCCCAGTTCCGTTCCGGTGCCGTGCGCCTCCACCGCGTCGATGTCCCCCGTGGTCAGGCCGGCGTCGGCCAACGCCGAACGCACCACCCGTACCTGGGCCGGGCCGCTGGGGGCCGTCAGCCCGTTGGACGCGCCGTCCTGGTTGGTCGCGGTCCCCCGGATCACCGCGAGCACGCGACGCCCGTGCCTGCGGGCGTCGGAGAGCCGTTCCAGGAGCACCACGCCGGCGCCCTCGGAGAATCCCGCTCCGTCCGCCCCCGCTCCGAAGGCCTTGCAGCGCCCGTCCGCGGCGAGACCGCCCTGCCGGGCGATCTCCGTGAACAGGGACGGTCCCGTCATCACCGTGGCGCCTCCGACCAACGCCATGGAGCACTCTCCCCGGCGCAGAGCGCGCACGGCCAGGTGCATGGCGACCAGGGAGGAGGAGCAGGCCGTGTCGACCGTCAACGCGGGGCCCTCCAACCCCAGCGTGTAGGCGACCCTGCCGGAGGCGACGCTCGTGGAGACACCCGTCATCAGGTACCCCTCGGCCTCCTCGGGGATGGGAAGCGCCCCCGAGGCCGCGCCCCCGGCGTAGTCGGTGACGCTGATACCAGTGAACACCCCGGTCGGGCTGCCCGCGAGGGAGGAGGGGTCGATGCCCGCGCGTTCGATCGCCTCCCACGACACTTGGAGCAGGAGGCGTTGTTGCGGGTCCATGGCCGCCGCCTCACGCGGGGAGATGCCGAAGAAGTCCGCGTCGAAGCCCGCCACGTCGTCCAGGAATCCGCCCCAGCGCGTCGATCCCAGCCGATCCACCAGGGACTCCAGGTCCCATCCTCGGTCCGTGGGCGGGTCCGTGATCACGTCCGCGCCGTCCTCCAGCAGGCGCCACAGCGCCTCCGGGGAGTCCACCCCGCCGGGGAGTCGGCATCCCATGCCCACGATCGCGATCGGTTCGGACTCGCGGGAGCGAAGATCGTCCAGTTCGGCGCGCGTGCGGCGCAGGTCGGCGGTCACCCGTTTGAGGTAGTCGAGGAGTCGGGCGTCTTCCGTCATGGTGTTGACTCACCGTTTCACGTGGTCCATGACCCGACGCCGAGGGACGCCGGGGTGGAAAGCAGGGTGGAAGGGGTGTGGGGGACGGGGAGGCGGATCAGTCACGTAGGGCGTCGTCGATGAGCGCGAACAACTCCTCCTTGGTGGCGGACTCCAGGTCCTCGTCCACGGCGCCCGCCCCGGAGCTTCGTGGAGAGATCCGGTCGAGCAGTCCGCGCAACCGTCGGGCGACGGCCTCACGGTCCAGTTCGGCGTCCCCGGCCTCGGCCAGGGCCGCCTCGATACCGTCGATGCGCGTCATCACGATCTGCTCGGTGTCACCGAACAGACGCTCCTCCAGGTGCCGGCCGAGCGCCGCGCACGTGGGGTGGGAGAAGGCCAGACCCGAGGGCAGTTTCAGCCCGGTGAGCGCGGAGAGTCGGTTGCGCAGGTCGACGGCGGTCACCGAGTCCATGCCCAGGTCCTTCAGTCCGCGGTCGATGTCGAGCACGTCGCCGGAGGCGTGGCCGAGGATCGCGGCCACGTGTTCGCACACGTGGTCGGTGAGGACCTTCCGGCGTTCGGCGCGCGTCAACCCGGACAGGCGCCTCTCCAGACCGCCCTCCGCGACTCCGCCGGGTCCGGACGTTCCGGTGCCGGTGAGGCCGAGGCTCGCGATGAACGGGCTGGGACGGTTGGCGGTGAAGGCGGTGCGGAACCGCGGCCAGTCCACGGCCGCGATCGCGATCGCGGCCAGGTCCCGGTCGAGCGTGTGCTCGAAGGCCGTGACGGCGACCTCGGGATCCATCTCCGGCAGGCCGTGGCGGCTCAGGAGCGCGGCGACCGCCTCGTCCTCGGCCATGCCACCGCCGGCCCAGGCCCCCCACGCCACCGACGTGGCGGGAAGTCCGAGCGTGCGGCGGTGGTGCGCCAGCGCCTCGCAGAAGGCGTTGCCCGGAGCGTAGTTGCCCTGCCCGGACACACCGAAGACCGCGCCGACCGAGGAGAACAGCACGAAGGCCGACAGGTCCATGTCGCGGGTGAGTTCGTGCAGGTGCACCGCCCCGTCGGCCTTGGCACGCAGGGCCCGGGCCACCTGCTCGGGGGTCAACGAGTCGATCGCTCCGTCGTCCAGGGAGGCCGCCGTGTGCATGACGGCGCGGAGCGGGTACTCCCGCGGGATCGCCTCCAGGACTTCGGCCAGGGCCGTCCGGTCGGCGACGTCGCAGGCGGCGAACGTCACCCGGGCGCCCGCCGCCCGCAGTTCGGCCTCCAGTTCCCCGGCTCCGGGGGAGTCCGCACCGCGACGGCTCACCAGCAGCAGGTGCTCCGCGCCGCGACGTGCGAGCCATCGTGCCGTGTGCGCGCCCAGGGCTCCGGTTCCGCCCGTGATCAGGACCGTTCCGGTGGGCTCCCAGCGGCGTACGGCCCGTATCCGGCTCAAGGGCGCCCGTGCGAGCCGGCGCGCGAGGATCCGATCCGCGCGGATCGCGAGCTGGTCCTCGCCCTCGGCACGTTCCCCCGTCAGGATCGAGGCCAGCGCCTCCCCCGCCCCCGGGGTGCTCACCCGGGGCAGGTCGACCAGACCGCCCCAACGGTCCGTGTGCTCCTGCGCGGCGACCCGGCCCAGACCCCACACCAGCGCGGCCGACGGGTCGAAGAGTTCCTCCCCGGCGGTGACGGCCCCTCGTGTCACGCACCACAGGGGAGCGGTGATCCCGGCGTCGCCGAGGCCCTGAAGGAGTAGGACGGTGTCCGGATGTCCGGTGGTGCGGGTGGGCAAAGGCACGTCCCCGGCCTCGTCGGCACCGGTCAGGGCCAGCGTCGAGACCACTCCGGCGACGGAGGCGACGCCTTGGCGGGCCTTGGCGACCAGGGCCGCCATGGACGCGCGGTCGGGCGCCCCCGCGACGTCCACCGTCCGGACCTGGTGGCCGCGCGAGCCCAACGCCGCGACGCAGTCCAGGAGGGCGGGGTCCGTCGGACCGGAGCCGAACAGCAGCCAGGTACCGGGCGGCGTGGCGGAGGCGGCACCGCTTCCCACGGGCTCCCAGTCCTCCTTGTAGGACCATTCGTCCCAGGAGGCGGACTCCGTGCGGTCGGAGACGGCCGGCGTGGTCCCGATGGTGGACCCGTCACCTCCGCCCGGTCTCCAGAAGTACTGGTGCTGGAAGGCGTAAGTGGGCAGGTCCACCACGTTCCGCCGACCGCCGTACACCCGTTCCCAGTCGGGGGCGGCACCGTGCGCGTGGGCCTCCGCCAGGGAGGTCAGGAAACGGCGTGCGCCGCCCTCTCCCCGGCGGAGGGTGCCCAGGACCACGGTGTCGCGCACCTCCGACTCCTCGCAGGTCTCCTGAAGGGCGGAGGCGAGTACCGGGTGCGGGCCGACCTCGACGAACATGTCGTGACCGTCCTGGAGGAGGGCGCGGGTCGCCCGGGCGAACTGGACCGGCTGGGAGAGGTTGCGGTACCAGTAGGCGGCGTCCATCGGGGTGGAGTCCAGTCGGCCCCCGGTGAGGGTGGAGTACACGGGCACGTCCGGTCGTCTCGGGTCGATCCCGGCCAACGACGCGGTGAGGCGTTCGCGTAGGCGCTCCACGTGGGGGGTGTGCGAGGCGTAGTCCACCGCGATCATCCGCGCGTGGACCCCCTCGGCCTCGTAGCGCGCGACCAGGTCGCGCACCTGCGCGGTTCCACCCGCCACGACCGTGGAGAGGGGGCTGTTGACCACCGCCACGTGCACGTCCCCGCCCAGCGCGGCGACGCGTGCGCCGACCAGGTCGGCGGGCTGGGCGATCGAGGCCATCGCCCCGGTGCCCGACAGTTCGAGGATCGCCCGGCTGCGCAGCGCCACGACCTTCGCGGCGTCCTCCAGGGACAGTGCTCCGGCGACGCAGGCCGCGGCGATCTCGCCCTGGGAATGGCCGACCACGGCCGTCGGTCGCACCCCGTGGGCGATCCATGTCTCGGCGAGGGAGACCATCACGGCCCACAGGAGCGGTTGGACCACGTCCACGCGTTCCAGCGACGTCGCGTCCCCCTCCCGCAGCACCGAGGTCGGCGACCAGTCGACGTGGGGGGTCAACGCCTCCTCGCACTCGGCCATGCGTCGGGCGAACACCGGTGAGGACTCCATGAGTTCCACCGCCATGCCCTCCCACTGCCCGCCCTGGCCGGGGAAGACGAAGACGGGTCGTCGGTCGTTCCTCGCCACGCCGAGCACGACGTGGGGGTCGGGTCGCCCCTCGGCCACGGCGTCGAGGGCGCCGAGGCAGGCCTCCCGGTCGTCGGCGACGACGGCGGCCCGGTGCTCCAACGCGGAACGGGTGGTGGCCAGCGACCATCCGATGTCCGCGGGGTCGGCCTCGGGCCGGTCCCTCAGGTGGTCGCGCAGCCGTGCCGCCTGTGCGCGCAGGGCGGTGTCGCCGCGCGCCGAGAGCGTCCACCACCAGGGGCCCGGACCTGCGGGGCTCGGGGTGTCGTCGGCGGTGGTCTCCGCCGCCTGTTCGACGATGATGTGGGCGTTGGTCCCGCTCATCCCGAAGGAGGACACCGCGGCCCGCCTCGGGCGGTCCGTGCGCGGCCAGGGGCGTTCCTCCGACAGGAGCCGGACCGCCCCCGAGGACCAGTCCACGTGCGGGGTGGGCTCGTCGGCGTGCAGGGTGGGCGGCAACACCCCGTGTCGGAGGGCCAGCACCAGTTTGATCAGTCCCGCGACTCCGGCCGCGGCCTGGGTGTGGCCCACGTTGGACTTGAGCGATCCCAACCACAACGGCCGGTCCTCGGGCCGGTCCTGGCCGTAGGCGGTCAGCAGCGCCTGCGCCTCGATCGGATCTCCCAGTGTGGTGCCGGTGCCGTGCGCCTCCACCACGTCGACGCCCTCCGGGCCCAGGCCCGCGTCGGCCAGGGCCTTACGGATGACCCGCACCTGGGAGGGGCCGTTGGGTGCCGTCAGGCCGTTGGAGGCGCCGTCCTGGTTGACCGCGCCGCCCCGTATCACGGCGAGCACGCGGTGTCCGTTGCGGCGGGCGTCGGAGAGTCGTTCCAGGACGACCATGCCCGCGCCTTCGGCGAAACCGGCCCCGTCGGCGTCCGCCCCGAACGCCTTGCACCGGCCGTCCGGCGCCAACCCTCTCAGGTGGGTGAACTCGGTGAGCGGGCCCGGGGAGGACATGACCGTCGCGCCTCCCGCCAGCGCGAGTGAGCATTCGCCCGCGCGCAGGGCGCGCACGGCCAGGTGCACGGCCACGAGCGAGGAGGAGCAGGCGGTGTCCACCGTCATCGCCGGACCCGTGAGCCCCAGGGTGTAGGACAGGCGCCCCGAGGCGACGCTGAGCGCCGTCCCCGTCATCGCGAAACCGTCCTCGGGGGCCTCGGACAGTCGCGGGCCGTACTCGGGGGTCAGCGTGCCGACGTAGACGCCGGTGTCCGACCCCGCGAGCGAGGACGGGGCGATCCCGGACCGTTCCAGGGACTCCCAGGTGACTTCGAGCAGGAGGCGCTGCTGCGGGTCCATGGCCTCGGCCTCACGGGGGGAGATCCCGAAGAGATCGGGGTCGAAGTCACCCGCGGCGTGGAGGAAGGAGCCCTGGAGCATGGCCGAACGAGGAGTCCCCCCTCCTTCTCCGCGAAGCGCCGCGATGTCCCAGCCACGGTCGTCGGGCAAAGGGCCCACGGTCTCCCGCCCCTGGACGAGCAGGTCCCACAGCTCCTCGGGAGAGTGGACGCCTCCCGGCAGGCGGCAGCCCATTCCCACGATGGCGATCGGTTCGCGGGAGGCTCCCCGTGCGACGTCCTCCCGCAGCCGCGCGTTCTCCTTCAGCGCGGACCTGAGCGCCGCGACCAGTCTTTGGTCATCGGTAGTCATCTGCCGTCTCCTGTCCACGTGGGGATGTGTGTTCCTCGCCGCGCAGGGCGAGGTTCACCAGATCCTCGACGTCCATCGCGTCGATGTCGCTCTCCTGGACTCCCGCGCCCTCGGTGAAGGCGTCCGTGTCGTTCGCGGGACCGGTGTGTTCCGGATCGGGGGTCGTCGGCTGTTCGGGGGCCAGCAGGCCGGCCAGGAGGAGGGCCAGTGCCCGGGGGGTCGGATGGTCGAAGACGGCGGTCGCCGGAACCCTGACACCGACGCGCGCGCTGAGCCGGTTGCGCAGTTCCAGTCCGGTGAGCGAGTCCAGACCCAGTTCGCTGAAGGGAAGGTCGGGGTCCACCCGGGAGGGTCCCTCGTCGGGGCCGTACCCCAGGACCACGGCGGTGTGGGCGCGGACCTCGGTGAGCAGGGCCCTGTCCCGTTCGTCCTCGGACAGTCCGGTGAACCGCTCCGTGACGATCTCCGCCGGGGCTCCCGGGGCTTCGGAGAGGGACCGTGCGCCCTGCTCCGCCGATCCGCGCAGGATTTCGGTGCCGAGGCCCTCCGCGTCGAACAGGGCGGGGACGCCGTGGGACATGTCCCACAACAGAGCGGTGTCCATGTGCCGCAGCGCCTCTCCCGTGGGCATCGGGAGCAGGCCCACCCGGCCGAGCACGCCGAGGTCGGTTCCGTCCAGGTGCCCGGTCATGCCGCTGGCCTCGCCCCACAGGCCCCACGCCAGCGAGGTGGCGGGCAGCCCCTGTTCGCGGCGCCGGTGGGCCAACGCGTCACAGAAGACGTTGGCCGCCGCGTAGTTGGCCTGCCCCGGCGTGCCCAGGACACCGGCGACCGAGGAGAACAGTACGAACGCCCCCAGTTCCGTCTCCCGGGTCAGTTCGTGCAGGTTCCAGGCGGCGTCGACCTTGGGCCTCAGCACCCTGTCGACCTGTTCGTCGGTGAGCGAGGTGACGGTGGCGTCGTCGAGCACGCCGGCGGTGTGCACCACCGCGCGAAGGGGGCGATCTCCGGGAATCGCGCTGAGTGCCTCCTCCAGTGCCTTCCTGTCCGCGGCGTCGCAGGCGACCACCTCCACCCGGGCTCCGAGCGCCTCCAGTTCGGCGGTCCGTGCCTCCTGGCCTTCGGTCTCGGGGCCGCTCCGGCTGAGGAGCAGCAGGTCGCGCACTCCGTAGCCGGTGACCAGGTGGCGTGCCACCCGGTGCCCGAGGGTGCCCGTGCCTCCCGTGACCAGGGTCGTGCCCTCTTGGGGGAAGGGCGTCGGAACGGTCAGGACGAGTTTTCCGATGTTGTCACCGCGTTGGAGGGAGCGCAGCGCGTCCTTGGCGTCGCGGAGGTCGTGGACGGTGATCGGAAGATGGCGGAGGACGCCGGTGGAGAACAGTTCCATGACGCGTCCCAGCATCTGTCCGATCCGGTCGGCGGAGACGTCCGTCAACTTGAACGCCTCGTAGCCACGACCTGGAAAGGCCTCGGCGACCTCTTCTTGGCTACGGACATCGGTCAGCCCCATCTCCACGAAGCGACCCCCGGGGCCCGCTCCGTCCTGGGGCGAGCGCAGCAGACGCAGCGACGCGTCCACGAACTCCCCGGTCAGCGAGTTGAGGACCACGTCCATACCGCGCCCGTCGTTGGCGGCGCGCAGGCGCTGCTCGAACTCCAGGTTCCGGGAGGAGGACAGCCGTTCCTCATCGAGTCCGTACTCCGCCAGCCTCGCCCACTTGTGCGGGCTCGCGGTGCCGAACACCTGGGCCCCCATGTGCCGGGCGAGCTGCACGGCCGCCGTACCGACGCCTCCCGCCGCGGCGTGCACCAGGACGCTCTCCCCCGGGCGTACCGCGGCCAGGTCCACCAGTCCGTAGTAGGCGGTCAGGAAGGCGACGGGGACCGCGGCGGCCTGCTCGAAGGTCCACCCGTCGGGGATGCGGGCGAGCTTGCGGCCGTCGGCGACCGCGATCGGGCCGAAGGAACCGTCGAACATGCCGGTCACGCGGTCGCCCGGCACCAAGCCCTCGACTTCCGAGCCGGTTTCCACGATGATTCCGGAACCTTCGAAGCCGATACCGCTCTCTCCCTCGACCATGCCGAGAGCGACCACCACGTCCTTGAAGTTCACACCGGCCGCCCGCACGGCCACCCGTACCTCGTCGGGGCCGAGGGGGGCGCCCGCCTCTGGCGCGGGAAGAAGCTCCAGGTTCTCCAGCGAACCGGGATCCCGGGTGTCCATCCGCCACAGAGCCCCGGGAGGGGTCAGTTCCTGGTCGGCTCCCGCCTCGGTCAGGCGAGGCACCAGGACCGTTCCCGCGCGTAGTGCCACCTGCGGCTCGTCGAGCCCTACCGCGGCGGTCAGTATCCGGTGGGAGTCCTCCGAACCGTCGGAGTCCACCAGGACGAGGCGGCCGGGATGCTCCCGCTGCGCCGAACGCAGCAGTCCCCACACCGGGGAGGCCGCCAGTCCGGCGAGGGGCGCTCCGGGGTCGGCGGGCACGGCCCGCCAGGTCACCACGACCAGCCGCGCGTGCGCGAACCTCTCCTCGGTGAGCCAGGTGCGCACGGCCTCCAGAACCGCTTCGAGCCCCTCGCGGACGGCCTGGGGTGGCGGGGTCGCCTCCGCGTAGACCGCGGTGGGCGGCAGTTCGGTGTAGACGGTCGACGGCACGGGGCCGTCCGGGTCGAGGGAGTCGAGGTCGGGCAGGCCGGTGGGCACCTCCGTCGCGGGGTCGGCGACCGGTACCCTCTCCCACACCATCTCGTACAGTCCGGGCGACTCGGAGGAGTCGCGTTCGGGCAACGACCGCCCGTCCAGAGGGCGCATCACCAGTTCGTCCACGGACACGGCGGGAACCCCTCGTTCGTCCGTGGCCAGGAGGCGGTAGCGGTCGGCCCCCAGTTCGATGATCCGCGCCCGCAGCGTCCGGGGGGTCTCTCCGTCCTGCCGGGAGGCGACGCGCACGCCGGACCAGGAGAAGGGCACCAGAAGGCGCTGCCGGTCGGTACCGTGCGCGAGCACCGCGTGCAACAGGGAGTCGACCAGAGCGGGATGGGGGCCGTGGAAGGGGCCACCGGCGCGCGGCGCCTGAGGAAGTTCCACCTCCGCCAGGAGTTCTCCGTCACGACGCCAGACCGAGCGCAGGCCACGGAACATCGGACCGTAGGTGTAGCCACGACCGTCCAACAGGGCGTAGTCGGCGGCCGTGTCCACCGGTTCGGCGTCCTGGGGGGGCCACGCTCGCGGTGTCCGCTCCGCCGTGGTCGAGTGCCCGGCCTCGATGACTCCCGAGGCGTGGCGGGTCCACGGGGCGGTGTCATCCCCCTCGGGACGGGCGTGCACGTGCACCTCGCGACGGCCCTCGTCGTCACGTGTCCCCACGGTGACCTGGAGCTGGGCGCCCCCGGACAGCACCAGTGGCGCTTCCAGAACCAGATCTCCCACCACGGAGCCTCCGCTGCGGGCCGCGGCGTGGGCCGCCATCTCCACCATGGCGGTCCCGGGTACGACGATCCGTCCCCACAGTCCGTGGTCGCGCACCCACGGGTGGTCGGCCGGGCTGATCCGGCCGCTGAACACGGTCCGTCCGTCGGCAAGGGACAGGGCCTCGCCCAGCAGGGGGCGGGCTGTCACGGGCGCGGACACCCGCGTCACGGGTTCCACCCAGTGGCGGCGGCGTTGGAAGGGGTCCTCCGGCACGATGACGGGAGCGCCCTCGTCGGCCACACCCTCCAGCACCACGTGTGCGTTGGTACCGCTGATACCGAAGGAGGACACCGCGGCTCGGCGCGGACGTCCCGTGTCCGGCCACGGTTCCGCCTCACGGAGTACCCGTACGCCGCTGTCCTCCCATGCGACCTTGTCCGTGGGCTGGTCCACGTGCAGCGTCCTGGGCAGTCGGCCGTGCCGCAGTGCCTCCACCGTCTTGATCACTCCGGCGACACCGGCCGCCGCCTGAGCGTGTCCGATGTTGGACTTGAGCGAACCCAGCCTCAGCGCCTCATGGGAGGTTTCGCGCGCCTGGCCGTAGACCGAGATCAGGGCCTTGGCCTCGATCGGATCACCCAGTCGGGTGCCGGTACCGTGCGCCTCCACGGCGTCGACCTCGCCTGGCCCGATGCCGGCCGATGCCAGGGCCTGGCGGATCACTCGCTCCTGGGCCTCCCGGCTGGGCGCGGTCAGTCCGTTGCTGGCGCCGTCGGAGTTGACCGCGCTGCCCTTGATCAGCGCCAGGACCGGGCGCCCGGCGCGACGGGCGCGTGAGGCGCGCTCCAGTAGGAGCACGCCCACCCCCTCCGCCCAGGCGGTACCGTCGGCCTGCGCGCCGAAGGCACGGCACCGCCCGTCCGGGGAAAGGCCACGTTGGGCGGCGAACTCCAGGAACATGCCGGGAGTGGCCATGACGGTGGCGCCCCCTGCCAACGCCATCTCGCACTCCCCACGCCGGATGGCCTCGGCGGCCTGGTGCAGGGCGACGAGCGAGGACGAACAGGCGGTGTCGATGGTCAGCGCCGGGCCACGCAGGCCCAGGACATAGGCGATGCGGCCCGAGGCCACGCTCAGCGTGCTGCCCGTGAGGCGGTAACCGCCGTCATTGCCCGTGCCCTGGTCGGCCAGGCGCGGCCCGTACTCGGTGGGCATGGCTCCGACGAACACGCCGACCTGCCGTTCACGCAGCTCCTCCGTGCTCATCCCGGCACGTTGGACCGCCTCCCAGGTGGTCTCCAACAGCAGCCGCTGCTGGGGGTCCATGGCGTCGGCCTCGCGAGGGCTGATACCGAAGAACGCGGCGTCGAACATGTCCGCGTCGTACAAGAACCCGCCCGAGCGCGTGTAGGTGCGTCCCGGGGTGCCCGGTTCAGGGTGGTAGAGGTTCTCCAGGTCCCATCCACGGTTGTCGGGGAAGTCTCCGATGGCGTCCACTCCCTCGTCGACGAGCCGCCACAGCTGCTCGGGGGAGCGCACTCCGCCCGGCAGACGGCAGGCCATCGCGGTGATGGCGATCGGGTCGTCGTGGGGCGTCGATGCCGTGGGGGCAGGGACCGCGGGGGCGGAGGGAGCGGACACGGGTGTGGGGGCCGTGGCCGGAGTGGAGGGGACGGTAGCGGCCCCCGACACCTCTTCTCCCAGTTCTCCGACGAGGAATTCCGCGAGTGCGGCGGGAGTGGGCAGGTCGAACAGGACGGTGTCCTCCAGCCGAACCCCCGTCTCCCGAAAAAGCGCACGCCCGAGCTGAAGCAGCATCATCGAGTCGAATCCCAGGTCACGGAAGGCGCGACGCTCGTCCAAGGCGTTCAGGGACGCCCGTCCGAGTATGCGCGCCGTGAGTGTGTGGACCAGTTCCCTGGTACCGGTCTCTGAGATGGACCTGGCTGTGCTCCCGGTCTCCTCCCGAGTAACGTCTGCGAAGTGCACCGGAGTCGTGTCCGGCCAGAACCTGGAGCGTTGGAAGGCGTAGGTGGGAAGGTCGATCCGGCGTGCGCCGCTCCCGTGGAAGAGCGCGCCCCAGTCGACGTCCGTCCCCGAGGTGAACGCCTGGGCCGCCGCCGTCAGCAACTGAGCCTGGTCACCACGTTCCCGGCGGAGCGTCTCCAGCACCGTGCCCTCGGTCTCAGACTCCTCCAGCGTGCGCTCGATCCCGAAGGAGAGCACGGGATGGGGGCCGACCTCGACGAAGGTCGTGTGTCCGGCGGCGATGGCCGCCTCCGTGGCCTCGACGAAGCGCACCGTACTGCTGAGGTTCCGGTACCAGTAACGGGCGTCCATGAGCGGGCCGTCCCCGGTCAGCGGTTCTCCCGTCAGGGTCGAGAAGAACGGCACCTGCGGGGGCCTCGGAGTGATCTGCGCCAACTGGTCGAGCAGTTCCTCACGGATGCGCTCGACATGGGCGGAGTGGGAGGCGTAGTCCACGTCGATCAGGGCACCGTGGACCCCGTTGTCGAGGCAGTGCTCCACGGCACGGCGTACCGCTTCGGCTCCGCCGGAGACCACGACCGAGTCCGGGCCGTTGACCGCCGCCAGGTACAGGTCCTCCGTGCCCGCGACGTACTCCTGTGCCCTGTCCCGACTCAGGCCGAGTGAGGCCATGCCCCCGGTTCCGGCAAGGGAGACCAGCGCCCGACTGCGCAGCGCCACCACCTTGGCGGCGTCGTCGAGGGAGAGCGCCCCGGCCACGCACGCGGCGGCGATCTCGCCTTGGGAGTGGCCGATCACCGCGGCGGGCCGCACACCCAGTTCCGACCACACCCTCGCCAAGGAGACCATCACGGCCCACAGAACCGGCTGGACCACGTCGACCCGGGCGCCAGGACCGACATAGGGAGGCGCACCGGGCTCACCCCGCAAGACCTTGACGAGCGACCAGTCCACGTAGGCGTCCAGTGCCCGCTCGCACTCCAGCAGCCTCTTGGTGAACACCTGGGCCAAGGGACCCGAACCGTCCAGGAGGTCCCGGACCATACCCGCCCACTGTCCGCCCTGACCGGGGAAGACCAGGACCGGTCCCCTCCGTTCCCGGTCGTCCTCGGGCAGGGGAACGGACGAGGGGCGCACGGACTCCAACTCCTGGGCCCCGCTGTCACCCGAAGCGAGGATCACCGCGCGGTGCTCGAACACCGCGCGAGTGGTGGCCAGCGAGAACCCCACATCCTGGGCGCTCAACCCCGGACGCGCCGAAACGAAGGCGTGCAGTGCCGCGGCCTGCGCGCGCAGCGCCGCCTCCGAGCGCGCGGAGAGCACCCAGGGCACGGGGTCCAGCGTGCTCTCCCCCGTGCTCGGCTCCGTCTTCTCGGGTTGCCGGAGAGGAGGCGGTCCGAGCACCAGATGGCAGTTCGTCCCTCCCATCCCGAAGGAGGAGACCCCCGCCAACGGGGCGTCCGCGGGCCAGGGCTCGCGTGTGGTCTGCGGAGAAAGTCCCCACCGTTCCAGGTCGATGTCGGGATGGGGAGAAGCGAAGTTCCGGGTCGGAGGCAGTTGTCCGTGGGACAGGCTCAACACCGCCTTGACGAACCCCGCGATACCGGCGGCGCCCTCCAGGTGGCCGATGTTGGTCTTGACCGATCCCACCTTCAGTGGTTCTTCGCGTCCGGCCGCGAAGACCGTGCCGAGTGCCTCGGCCTCGACGGGATCTCCCGCGGGCGTACCTGTACCGTGCAGTTCGACGTAGCCCACCTGAGCCGGGTCGGCGGCGGCCTGCCGGTACGCGGCTCGCAACACCTCCTCCTGGCCCGCCACCTCCGGCCGTGCGAGGTAGGAGGTCCGCCCCGAGTTGTTGACCGCGCCCCCTCGCAGGACGGCGTGGATCCGGTCACCGTCGGCCAGTGCCCGGTCCAAGGGCTTGAGCACGACCACGGCTCCGCCCTCGCCTCTCACGTAGCCGTTGGCACGGGCATCGAAGGTGTAGCAGCGTGCGTCCGGTGAGAGCCCGCCGAAATGGGCGACGCTCTCGGTGCTCTCCGGGGAGAGGATGAGGTTGACTCCGCCCGCGAGGGCGATCCCGCACTCGCCCCTGCGCAGGCTCTCCATCGCCATGTACACGCTGACCAGCGACGAGGACTGGCCGCTGTCCACGGTCAGGCTGGGACCGGACAGACCCAGTGTGTAGGAGACCCGGTTGGCGATCATGCCGCGTTGGGTCCCGGTCAGCGTGTGGTGGGTGATGCCGCCGTGACCGCCACGTTGCTGGAGCGTCGCGTAGTCGGAGGCGATCGCACCGGTGAACACCCCCGTGTCGGAGCCGCGTAGGGACTCGGGAGAGGTCCGGGCGTTCTCCAGGGCCTCCCAGCTCAGTTCGAGCATGATCCGCTGCTGGGGGTCCATGGCCATGGCCTCACGCGGTGAGACACCGAAGAAGGAGGCGTCGAAGTCCTCGGCCCGGTCCAGGTAACCGCCCCAATGACGGTCGCGCTCAGGAGAGACCGTACCCAGGCGTTCGGGCGGCGCGGTGATGGACTCGCGTGCCTCGCAGAGCAGTCTCCAGAAGGCGTCGGGGGTCGAGGCTCCGGGAAGCCGGCAGGAGACCCCCACCACGGCGACGGGAGCGCCGGATTCCCCCTGGCCGCCGTACGCATGGTCACTGCTCAACGCGTTCCCTCCGATTCGTGCTCTCCCCGTGCGTCCACGAGGGCTTCCGCGGTGTGCGTCGTCCTGGGCGGCGTACCTGCGCCCGTACCGTGCAGATGCACGAACCGCTTCTCTTTTTCGCAGGCCAGAATGCATTTTCTGGAAATATGATGTATCTCTCCCCCAGGAAGGACTAAAGTCCTCACTCTGAGGGAAACCGGGGAGAAGGCCGAGGGGAAGGAGCACACACGGGGATACACGAAACACCCTTCATGGCTGATGCAGGCCTTCTTCCGGGGGCGGCCCGGTGTCCCAGGTGTCGACGCACAAGCCCCATTGTCACATAAGCCCCACCAGTGACCATAGGACACGTACAAGCACCAACACGGAGGATCGTAACCGCCGCTCAGGAGGCGTGACAACGCATCACCGATTTTCGGTCATTCCGCTTCGCTATTCGGTCGGCGGCATAACTCCCGAGAAAAACCATCCCCTGACAGCAAGAAGCCCGATGTCCCCAAGGACATCGGGCGGGGGCGCGACGGCGCGGCGGTCAGTCGCCGTGCCGGGCACGGACCTCGGCGAGATATTGCCTGGCCAGATCCGGGTCGAGAAGCCAGGTGGAGTAATCCGGCGGGTAGTCCCACCCCTGAATCCACCTGTCCCCCACCTCGGGATAGGTGTTGGCCCCTTCGATGAGCTCGTAGAAGTACGGCGGAAGATCACCTGGCTCCTACATCGTGGAGTTCATCTCCGACCAGAGCTGGTTGTGCAGACCGAACTCCCAGAAACGGTCGAACGCCCCGACCAGGAAATCCTCGTCGAACTCGCGATCGCCGTGCTCCATGATGCTTTCCAGGTATGCCTGAGCGCAACGCGTGGAGTTGTTCCAGCTCTGGCACACATACGGATCCATCGTGACGACCACGTCCGCCATACCGAGGACGCGTCCACCGGACGGAAGCACGCCCACGGGATTACGGACCTGGGGCGTCAGGTCCTCGACCAGGGTGCTGTTGCCATCGACCAGAACCGCGTCCTTGGCGCGCTCGAAGTACTCGGGCGCGTACTGGCGGAGGAGATCCTTCATCCGCCGCAGTTGCTCCTCAGGTCCCGGGCGGTCAGGCCAGGCGTCCATGGGACCACCGCGTTTGTCCACCATCATCAGTGTGTGGCAGGGACCCTCTTGAGCGAGGATCGGCATGAAGTTGATATTGCCCGCGTCCGCCGCCGACGCGGCCCAGCCGATGTTCTCCTCACCCTGTTCGTCAGGCCAGACGTCGTACACGTACGCTTGAGCGATCGAACGAGGCCTGGCTCCACTGAACCTGCTCTCGTCGTAGTCGAAGAGCTGCCCCAGCTCCCCGTGCCCGACCGCCACGATGATGAGCTCGAACATCCGGGAGAAGTAGTCCAGGTCGGTGACGGTGACTCCGTGGATGACGACCTTGCCGCCCCGGTCCTCGAAGTACTCCAGCCAGTCGGCCATCTTCACACGCCGGTCGACCGAGACCATGTAGTCGTTGTCTTTGCCGGTTCTTCCCTTGAAGGACACCAAAGGCCGACCCTGCCCTGGATACAGGTGCACCTTCTGTTCCCGAATCTGCGGAGACAGAGCGCTCCAGAGATCAAGGTCGTGGTGCCGTTCGTAGTCCAGCGCCGTGGGGAGCGTGAACTGCGAAATCGACGGTTTACCGGTACGGATCTCCATCGAGGACTGCCCCGTGATCACCGTGACGTCGTATCCGTGGGTCAGGAGGCCGTGAGCCAGGTGTAGACCGGCGTGGCCCGCGCCGACGATAAGGATCTTGCGCATTGTCGCTAACTTTCCTGGGGGATCTGCGGGGCGGTGGGGAGACCGGGTCTCCCCACCCGTCAAGCGACGGGCTCGCTGGCGCGATTGTGCTCCAACGCGTACCGCAGCAGCGTCTTGAGCACCTCACCCCCGGACAGCCGATTCCGAGCGTCGAAGTCGATGATGGGCACCTCCGGACTGACCTCCAGCGCTTCGCGGACCTGTTCGGAGGTGTAGTCGAGGCGGCCCTCGAACTTGTTCAGCGCCACGATGTAGGGGATGCGCTTGTTCGTCTCGAAGTAGTCGACGGCGTCGAAGGAATCCGCGAGCCTTCGGCAGTCGACCACGACGACGGCGCCCACGGCGCCCCGGACCAGATCGTCCCACATGAACCAGAAACGCGCCTGGCCCGGTGTTCCGAACATGTACATGACCAGTTCGTCGTCGATGGTGATGCGACCGAAGTCCATCGCGACGGTGGTGGTCGTCTTGTCTGGTGTGATCGAAGTGTCGTCATGACCGATGCTGGCCTCGGTCATGATCGCCTCGGTCGTGACCGGCGGAATCTCCGACACCGAGCGCACCAAGGTCGTCTTACCGGCACCGAAGCCACCGGCGATGACGATCTTGCTCGACATCTTCTTGCGATTGGACCGCTTGTCACTGGAAAAGTCGTTCGAGACCACGAAGAGCCCTCTCCAGAACCTGGTTTTCCGATGGACTGCTGCCGGTGATGGTCGGGTGGATGTACACCAGGTCCTGTTCAGCCAGGTCACTGATGAGGACCTGGGTGACGCCCAGTGGGATGTTCAGCTCGGCCGAGACCTCGGCCAGTGACCGGGTCTCCCGGCACAGCTTGTAGATGTTGATCGACTCCGGCATGAGGGTGCTGGGAGGCTCCTGCCCGGGCTCGGACGTCGAAACCAGAGTCTGCACCATCAGCGGATGCCGTGACCGCGTCCGCCCACCGGTGAAGGTGAACGGGCGGACACGGTTACTCCTTCGCCTGCGGAAGCTCATAGCCGAGGCAACCTTTCCTCCCGAACGGTTTCGGTCACCGTCGTCAGTTCTGGATGACCTCGCGCAGTTGCGATCGCAGCTGCGGCGTGAGCACATGGGCGACGTTCTCCACGAGCTTGGTCATCTGGAAACCGACGAGCTTGAGCTCGGTGCCCGGAGCGGTGAGGACCGCCATGCAGGAACCGTCGCTGATCGCCATGATGAACAGGTGTCCGTGGTTGAAGCGGACGAGCAGTTGTTCGCACTCACCCCGCTGAAAGAGGCTCGCACCACCGACGGCCAGGCTGTGCAGGCCGCTGGCGATGGCCGCGAGCTGCTCGGCGTGCTCCTCGGGGAAATCACTGGAGTGGGTCAGGACCAAGCCGTCGGAGGAGACCACGACGGCGTGCTCGACCCCGCGCACGTCCCGGACGAACCGGTCGATGAGCCAGGAGAAGTTCTCAACACTGTCGTTCACGGATTCAGTCATCGCTGTGCCTTACCTGCCTGGGCCGAGTGTCGTTTTCGTTGGGGGATCTGGAAGGGCCCTCCGGGGGAGGCGCCCGTGGTCGTGTGGGAGTCCGTCATTTCTTGTCGCCCTTGGGCTCGTCCGCTCCCTCTCGCGCCTCTCGCTCACCGTCGAAGAAGTCGCCGAGCTCGTCGTGGATCTGCTTCGCCCGGGCCTCACCGGTCAGTTTGGGCGGGGTGTCCTCGCGGGCCTTGGGCGGACCGTCGGGCGTCTGTCCGGGGCGCGGCATCATCCGCAACGGCGAACCGTGCGGAGTGGCACTGCGCCGAGGCAGACCGGCGGCGGTGACCGCGGAGCTTCCGCCCGCCGAAGACTTGGCCGCACCGTTGGAGGGCCTGGCCACACCGTTGGAGGAGGGTGTGGAGGCGACGGGCTTCACCGGGGCGGTCGACCTGGGGGGCGCGACCGGCGCCGCCGGGGCACTCGCCGGGATGGAAGAGGTACGGGCCTGTCCGGGGGTTCTCGGCGTGGCCACGCGCAGGAGCTTCTTGGGGATGATCGTGTAGGCGCTCACCCCTCGGAAGGAGCGTGATTCGAGCCGGGTCTCCAGGCCGTGCTTCTCCGCGATCCGACTGGCGACGTACAGGCCCATGTGGCGGGGCACGGTGTCGTCCAGCACGGGCTCGCCGCTCAGGCGTTGGTTGAGCTCGCCGAGCTGTGCTTCGGGGATGCCCACCCCCTCGTCCTCCACGACGATCATGAGGCGGCCGTCGTTCAGCTCCTGGGCGCTGATCACGACCTGGGAGTGCTCGGGGGAGTTGGCCGTGGCGTTGTCCAGGAGTTCGGCGAGCAGGTGACTGATGTCGTCCGCCGCCATACCGGTGATGGAGGTCTGGGGGATCTTGCCCAGGCGGACCCTGGGGTAGTCCTTGATCTCGGAGGTCGCCGCGCGGGCCACGTCGAGCAGGGGGACGATCTCGTCGTGGGCGTCGGACTCCCCGCCGTCGTGTCCGGTGAGCACCAGGAAGTTTTCCCCGTTGCGCCGCATACGGGTCGCGAAGTTGTCGATCTGGAAGAGCTTGTCGAGAAGGTCGGGGTCCTTGGCCTCGGTCTCCAGTTCCTCGACCATCTCCAACAGGGCGTCCACGAGCGACAGGTCGCGCATGGCCAGACCGGCGAGCGCCTCGTTGAGCAGTCCGTCGTCGGATCCCGTCCCGGTCTCGTCGGCCTCGGCGACCACGCTGCGCTCCTGTGCCGTCTGGGCCACGGGCTCGAGGTCCTCCTCCTCGGGAACGGCCGCGGTCCGCTGTTCCTCCGGTTCGGTCCCGACCTCGGGGGCCGCGGCCTTCTCGGGCTCCTCCTCGGACGCGGCTTCCCGCTCCGCGTGGGGAAGGGCCCGGCCCTCGCGCGCGTCGCCGCCCGACTCGGAGAGTTCGGCGAGGAGGGTACTGGCCGACTCGGCGCTGATGACCTGCGGCTGCTGTCCGGCGGCGAGCACGATGACGTGCTGGACCGGCTGTCCGTAGGGGTTGTACTGGCCCGTGTAGAAGACCGGTTGGCCGTGCAGGACGTAGCCGGGCGGTTGGAAGGGCGCCGGGTAGGCGCTCTGGTAGGCGACCAGGTGCTGGGGCGGGTACGGCGCCGGATAGGGAGCGGGCTGCGGCTGGTAGTGCGTCTGATGCGGAGCGTAGGAGACGGGCGGGCCCTGGGGGTGGGGGGCGTAGCCGCCGTGCTGTTGAGGCGCGGGCGCGTAACCCTCGGGGCGAGGCCCGTGGAGGTTCTGGTCCTGCCAGTGGGGCGGGCCTCCGTAGGGCGTGCCCGGAGCCTGGTGGTAGGGACCGCCGTGCGCGGCGTAGGGGTCATGGCCCATAGGGGCGGGAGGCTGGACCGGCCCCGGCTGTGGCGCGTATCCCTGCCGGTCCGGCTGAGGCGGGGGTGCCTGGTGGGGGTGCTGCGGGTGTGCGTTCCAGGCGGGCGTCCACGCAGGCTGCTGGTTCGACTGTTCTCCTTGGGGCGTCGTGTCGGGCTCCGCCTGCGGCCGTGCGCCGCTCCGCTCCTCGTCCTGGATCCCGCCGGCCTCGGTCGGTGCCCACGGTTGCGGTGAGGTTCGGGGCGACACCGCCTCGTCCTGACGGTCCTCGGCCTGAGGTCCGGACCTCGAATCCTCGGAGCTCTGGGCCTCGGTCCGTGCGGGAGCGGGCTGCGAAGGCGGGGGCTGTTGGGGCGCGGTGGCCGGGGTCGCGGGAGACGCCTGTGTCGATGCCACGGGCTTGTCGGTCTGCTCCGGACGCTCGGAGGAAGTGTCAGTCATGGTGTCCGTGGTGGCCGGGATGTGGGAGGAACGTGGTTCGGGCTCGTTCAGACCGACGCCCCGCCACTGGCCGACGGGCGTCGCTCCGCTGTCGACCTCGTCGACGTTCACCCGCCGCTTGGTGTAGGGGTTGGGCACGCTCACCCTGGCGGAGGGGCGGTATCCGTTCTCGGTCGGTCCCGAGAAGGATCCGGTGGCGGGTGAGGCGGACTCGCCGCCACGCGCCGTCTTACCGCTCTGGGGAGCGTCATCGGCCTGGTGCTGCCCCCTGTCCGGGGCGCGGCCGGGGTCCTGCGAATGCGGATGCACGGGATGATGCACGGGATTTCCTTGCTCGGTCTCCGGTGAGGAGGGTTCGTGGGCCCTGACCATGCGGGAGATGGCCCTGCGGAACACGCCCTCTCGTCTGGCTCCTTGCCCGCCCTCCGCCGATGGTCTGTGTCCGTCCCCGCCGAAGCGGGAGGTGGGGCTGTCTCGCGGCGACGGCGCCTCTGCCACAGTCTCGTCTCCTCGTCTCAGGTGGGCGGATCGGCGGCGGTCCCACGCCACCACCCTGATCTGGGAGGTGACCACCTCGAGGACCGTGACGGGACCCGTGGCAGCCGGGTGCCCGTACGCCGGGGGAACGCCTTGGCGAGGGCCGAGTGTCCCCGCACGTGCGGGGACATGGGCGGGAACAAAACCCCATCCGCCGACAAGTATGCACTCCCCGCACAATTCCTGTACTTCCACCGAGAACCGTCGTTCGGTTCGTCAGACTAACAAAGGTCGGCGGGCTTGGCAGAAGAATCAAAGAAGCACCGGGAAGGAACCCGGAGGAGCGCCTCTGACGTGCGAGAACACCACTGTCAAGGCGCACCGCCCCGGGTTGTTTTTGTGAGGATTATGAAGAAATGTCTGTTTCTGGTCCGGTGTCAGTCAATCGCGGACCGGAGGCTACAGGTCGAGTCCGATCTGTCCCGCACGTGCGTTGACCAGCGCGGACATGTTCCCCGGCGGTTGTGCGTTGTCGCGGATCAGCTGGTGCGCCAGTCCGATCTCGTCGAATTGGACGATCTTCGTCACACAGGGATCGAGCTGTCCGCCCGCGACGAGGTCGATCACCATCCGACACTGCGCCGGTGAGGCGAAGTGCGAGCCCTGGAGCCGCTTGAGGCGCATCCACAGGAAACGCAGGTCCACGTCGGCCTGGAAACCCGAGGTGGCCCCGCAGACGACCACCATCCCCGCGTTGTCACAGAGGTAGAGCGAGGTGGGAAGGGTGTTGGCTCCGGTGTGCTCGAAGACGATCCTGGGAGAGCGCCGCTCCCCCAACTCCTCCCAGAAGCGTTTGCCGAAGGCCCGCACCCCGCGCGTCCAGGCCGCGTAGGCCTGGGCGTCCCGCTCGTCGGGGACACGCCCCCAGTGATCGAACTCGGTACGCAGGATCGTGCCGACCGCCCCCAGATCACGGCACAGGCGCGCTTTGGCCTCGGTGGAGACCACGGCGATCGGCTTGCCGCCCACCTGGCGGGCCAGTTGGATCGCCGACGTGCCCAGGCCTCCCGCCCCTCCCCAGATCAGCACGGGATCGCCCGGACGGACCACGTTGGGCTCCCAGCCGAAGAGCTGACGATAGGAGGTGGCCGCGCTCACCAGGAAGCCGCCCGCCACGTCCCAGGGCAGGTTCTCGGGCTTGGGGTGGCACTGGAAGTCACGCACCAGGGTGAACTGCCCGAAGGAGCCGAAGTTGTTCTCGTACCCCCACACCCGCATGCTCTGTGAGGCGATGGGATCGCGACCCAGCCGGATGTCCTCGGAGTCCTCCTCCCACTGTCCGGGGGACAGGATGACGTGGTCGCCGACCCGGACTCCGCGCACCCCCTCCCCCACCGCCCAGACCACGCCGGAGCCGTCGGATCCACCGATGTGGTAGTCCTCGTCCGCCCCGGCCTTCTCGCGCATGGCGATGACGTCGACCGGGTGACCCAGTGCCGCCCAGACGTTGTTGTAGTTGATGCCCGCGGCCATCGTGTACACCAGGACGTGCCCGGGCCGGAGTTCGGGTACCGGGACGATCTCCCGCGCGAAGGCGTCACGGGGTTCGCCGTAGCGGTCACGCCTGAGGGTGAAGGCGTGCATGCGGGCGGGCACGTGCCTCGGCGGGGGCATCTCACCGAGGTCGTACAGGTCCTTGTACATGAGGATTCCCTGATTCCTGTGTGAGCGACGCCGACCTTCCCTGTTCTTCGTCGCGCCTAAATCCCTTTCGAAACCACTCTCCACCTGTGATTACGACGAATTCCCGGCCATCGAGAGCCGTTCCTGGAAACACCGGGAGGACGTTGATCGGGGAAAGGTCGATAGCCGATGAGGGGGGCGGGGGTCGAGCATGGAGGGAAGGCGATTCCGATGAAAAGAGCCGTGGGTCGAACACCGCCCACAGGAACGTCAATGGATCGCCTCTCCACCAACCTTACAGACATGAACGAGCATTACCACGGCAGAAGGAATGCCGCGCAGAACTGCGGTGGGCACCCGCCGGCATTCACCACGGCCGACACCGCCACCGGGTCGTCCGACCGGGCGCCCCCTGACCGGGGGCGGGCCGACGTGGTCCTCCCGATATCGCTCGTTGCGGGTGCCAGGGTTCCTCACCGTGGAGACTTCGCGACACGACCGCTCCGATCACCGGGCACAGGTGCTCCTGGCCCACGGCGGTCTATGGCAGCCTGTTCCCCGAGCGGTCGGACCGCAGCGTGCCGGACCCGTCGGTGCGCCCCGACGGGATCTGGCGCGGTGTCTTTCTCGTGCGGGCCCCTGCCTACGGCGCGAACATGGGCCGGATGCACCGCCCGGGTCGCGGAACACGATGACGTCCACGGATCCGGATCCCCTCAGGGGGTGTACCGGCCCCACTCGTTCGGGATCCTGCGCGAGGACAGCCCCTACTCGCTGCACAGGTCCATCGCTGTCTCGCCCGCCAGGCGCCGGCGCACGACCTCCCGCTTCACCTCGAACGGGAACCACTCTTTGGTCCGCTTCTCCACCAGAGCCCTTCGACCATGGAGCTTCCATCGCTCGAACGGGACACGGAGCGCCCGGCGGCCTACGCCGAGCAGCGAGGACGCGGCTCTGAAGCCGCGACCTGCCTCGAACAGGTCTACAGCGGCAGCACACTGCTCGCTGGTGATCGAGCTGCGCGGGTTCACGCACATACTCCCCGGAAGCGGAACCGATCTCTCAGTCCGGCTTCCGGGGACCGGTTCACGAAGCGGTGCGGCCCCCTCCTCTGGCGACGCACACCTAGATCCGCGAACCCTCCAGGGTCCCGGTGGCCTGGCCGGCGGGGTCGTAGATCAGGCAGAGGACCTCACGGTCTGCGCCCTCGTTCCATCCGTCCTCCGTGGGGAACCAGGAGGTGAAGTCGAGTCCGGACTCCTCGTAGGAGGTACCGACGAAATCGGCGAACTCGTCGTAACAGATCTCAGTGGCGATCTCCGAGATCCTGTCGAAGCCCGGGTAGAGCCCGGTCTCCTGGACGTCCTCGGCGTGGTAGACCTCGTAGTCGTGGGGCTCCGAGCAGGAGATGGTCGGTGCCTCGGAGAACTCGGAGGGACCCTCTTCACCGAATTCGTTGACGCAGTCCCCCACGTAGATGGCGAAGACGTCGGTGTCCTCCGGCCCGGCGGGCTCGGGCGTGTCCTCGGGCTCGGTGGGCTCGACGACGTCGGTCGGCGTTTCGGTGTCCACCGGTTCCGGCGCGACCGTCTCGTCGGTGTTCTGGAAGGCGGGGGGCAGAAGGGGGAGACCGCATCCGGTCAGTGTGAGGGTGGCGGTGCCTAGGGCCAGCGCTCCGAAGGTGATGCGGCCGAGCGGCGAGCGACGCGTTTCGGACAAGGAAGACTCCACTGGGATCGTTGAGGTACTCGAGCCGACGTGGGGGCCGTGGCCGTCGACATCTGTGCAGATGCCCGGAACCCGCTGAAGGTTCCATCTCCGACCCGAATGAAACGGAGATCCTGCTCTCATCAGGACATACACCCCATCGGGGCCCCAGGTGGGGAATGTGTCCGGAAGGTCGGAACAGGACCTCCATCGGTCTCCTGGGGCCGGCGATCAGCGCGCGCTGCCCTCAAGGGTCCCGGTGACCTTCTCACCGGGGACGTTGACGTAACAGAGGATCTCGCGGTCGTCCAACTGCTCCCAGCTCTCCTGGGTCGGAGAGAGGTGGGCCACGTAGGTCTCCGATTCCTCGTAGGAGACACCGATGAAGTCGGTGAAGGCGTCTCCCGAGCAGAGTTCGTCCGCCTGGGTCTGGATCTCACCGTCCCCCGGGTACTCGTCACCCGTCATCTGGTGGGAGTGGAAGAACTCCGAGTCGTGCTCCTCCGCGCAGTCGACCAGCGGTACGTCGGTGATCTCACTGTTCATGAGGGCGGTGTTCATCGTCTCCTCGTCGAAACAGTCGCCGACGTTGAGCGTCATCACATTGCCCTCTTCTCCGAGGACGGACATGAGGGTGCCGCAGCCGCTGAGTGCCAGGATCGAGCCGGAGGCGAGCAGGGAGATCCCGGCGGCACGTAAAACGGGAGGGAAAGAGAACATGGGCATACTCCGAAAGTCATGTGTGAGGGTGATCAGTCCCGATCGGGGTGAGAAGGTAACAGTTCACCGGCCACGGGTTCGTGTCAATCCCATTCCTGGGATCGTGGGAGGGAACCTTCGTGCACACGATGTGCCATCGCACCTTCCACCCCCTGAACGGGGGTTTTCCAACACCGGACAGCCCATCACGCGGCTACGACGTTTTTGCTGCACTCGCGTCCCATCACACAGAGCGATGTTCTCTCTGCACAGAAGTACTCCCCTTTTCTTTTCCGTCGAAGAACAGAGAGCTTTCGTGCGCACACGAAGAGTCATGAGAAGGGGGAACACAGGAAGACCAGACGGGAGAACCCTTCCGGAATCCATTCCCGTGAACGCCGAAGGCCCCGGTCGAATCGACCGGGGCCTTCGCTTCGTGTGCGTCATCAGGGACTCGAACCCCGGACCCGCTGATTAAGAGTCAGCTGCTCTGACCAACTGAGCTAATGACGCCTGCCGTCCGCCGCGGGGCCTCTCGGCCGCGGCGACCGTTCCACCTTACCCGACCCATGGCGACCCTCGGCCTCTGCGGAAGAGGTCGTGGATCACATCCGCGGGCGCTTCGACCGGGCAGTACGGCGGCCCCGGAGAGAAGGTGCTGCCTTCGCCTCGGGGCCGCCGCTCTGTGCGCCATCAGGGACTCGAACCCCGGACCCGCTGATTAAGAGTCAGCTGCTCTGACCAACTGAGCTAATGGCGCCTGCCGCTCACCGGCGTGGCTCTTGGGCCTCACCTTGGCGACGTCGTTAACTCTAGCAGGACCGTGAGGTGGCCGCGAACCGTTCTGGGGCCGTTCCGACGGCCGATCCTCGTGCGTTCTCCGAAGACTTCGGGGAAGGGGTGTCCAACGCCTTCGGCGCGCTTTGCGTCCACTGGGAGGTCGTGCGGGCTCCGGAGACACCGTGGACGCCGAAGGTCTCCTCTCTGGGGGCACCGAGGGAACGGAGCCCCCTGAAGAGGGCCTCCTAGGAGAAGGCCATGACCAACGCGACGATGACGGCGATGATCAGGACCGCGCCGACGGCCGCCAGCACGATCGGCAGGATCGGACGGCGCGCGGGCTCTTCGGGCGCCGGGTTCTCGTCGACGAAGCGGCGGAAGTGTTGGGTGGTCCCCGCCGGGTCGATGTTGGGATCGTTGTTCTCTGTCATGGGGTTGACATTAGCGACTTGTGTGAGTGCTGAGGACCCCTGTGGGCATATCCGACCGATTTCATGGCCCAAGAGTGAGGATGTGCCGACCGCAGGTGTCCGGGGCGGCTCCCTCACCACACCGGGGAACATCGCCCTGGGCCGCCCATGGGACCACTCCTCACCGCGAGGAGGACCGGACGCCGTCCTCCTCGGCCACGCCCTCCCGTAGGGCTCGGGAGGCGGCCGGTACCTCCCCACGGCCGTGTCGACCCTTCGCGGGCCCGGCGTGCGGTACGACGGCCTTCCGGGCCGTGGGGACGCGCGAAGACGCGCAGGGACTCGCCGAGGTGGAGGACGAGCGTCTGGACGCGGATGAAGGGTTCGCGTTCGGGCGGTCCGGACGCGTTCGCTCAGGTGCGCGGTGGTGACGGTGTGTTCGGGCGGCCGATGCGCCCCTTGGTTCCAAGGTGCCTTCTGAGCTGGGATATCGCAATTGGGACTCTGGTACTTGCCGCTTCGCCTGTGCCTTGGAATCCTGGATTCTCCCGCTTTTTCCTGTCCCTGCGTTGACTCTGCACCACGACCGAAAGAAACTTTCCTCCATGGCGGAAAATCCGAAACATGTGAACGGACCACCGGAGACCCCCGACGTCTCCGCGCCGCCCGTGCCCACGACCGTGCTGCGCATACGGTCTCTGCTGCCCTCTTTGGCCCCCGCCGAGCGACGGGTCGCCCAGCGCATCATCGACGATCCGGAGCGGGCGGCGGCCTCCTCCATCACCCAGCTGGCCAAGGACTGCGCCACCTCCGAGGCGACGGTGATCCGGTTCTGCCGGACCATCGACTTCAGCGGTTATCGGGACCTGCGTCTGGCGCTGGCCACCGAGGCGGGGCAGGCGCGTGGTGCGCGATCGGGCTCGCCTGAGCTGTCCAGTGACATCAACCCCGACGACACCCTCGTCACGGTGGTCCAGAAGATCGCCTACACCGACGCGCGCGCGGTGGAGGAGACCGGTGCCTCCCTGGACGTGGAGGTGTTGCGCATGGTCATCGACACGATGGCGGGCGCCCGGCGCATCGACGTGTACGGGGTGGGTGCGAGCGCGTTCGTGGGCGCCGACCTACAGCAGAAGCTGCATCGGATCGGTCTGACCTCGTTCGCGTGGTCGGACGCGCATGTGATGCTCACCAGCGCGGCCCTGTTGGGCGAGGACGACGTGGCGATCGGTATCTCCCACAGTGGTACGACCATCGATACCGTCCAGGCCCTGACCGAGGCGGGTCGGCGTGGTGCCGTGACCGTGGCCATCACGAACTTCCCCCGCTCCCCCATCGGCTTCGCCGACCACGTACTGACCACCGCGGCGCGTGAGACCACGTTCCGGTCGGGTGCCACCGCGAGCAGGCTCGCCCAGCTGACCGTCGTGGACTGCCTGTTCGTGGGGTTGGCGCAGAGCCGTTACACCGACAGCCGCACCGCCTTGGAGACCACCTTCGAAGCGGTGCGGGGACTGCGGTTCAGCGATGAACGCAGGCGCCGCCGGGGCGAGGGCCCCGGCGGCAGGAGCACGGACGCAAGCGACGGCTGACCCGGTGGGTGTCGGCCTCGTCGTCGGGTTCCCCCGGCTACGGGGCCGGGGCCGACCGCGGCACTGGCGGAAAGGAACGGACGCGAGTGCGGACCGAACAGGAGAGCGCTGTGCACGACGACGGGCGGGGTGTCACGGCCGAAGGCGGAGGTGCTCCACGGGGGACCGACGCCACGGCCTCCGGTGGAAGGGGCGGCGAGGCCGTGATCGTGCGTGCGCCCACGGAGGAGCGCAACACCGGTACCTACGACATCGATCTGCTTCCGGCGTTGGACGTGCTGCGGCAGATCAACGCCGAGGACGTCACGGTCCCCGCGGCGGTGGGCGCGGTCCTGCCGGAGCTCGCGCGAGCCGTGGAGTTGGGGGTGGCGGCCCTGGAGGGCGGGGCGTCCATCCACTACTTCGGGGCGGGCACGTCCGGTCGTATCGCCGCACAGGACGCCGCCGAGCTGCCCCCCACCTACGGTGTCCCCCCGCACTGGGTGGTGTCTCACCACGCGGGCGGTGGTGAGGCCCTGACCCGGGCGGTGGAGGGGATCGAGGACGACTGGGGGTCCGGACGCGCCGACGCGGCCGAGATCACTCCGGGATCGCTCGTGGTGGGCCTGGCGGCCAGCGGACGGACCCCTTACGTGGGAGGGGCCCTGGAGGTGGCGAGGGAGCGTTCGGCGTCGACGGTGCTGATCAGCGCCAACCCTCAGGCGCCGCTGGCCGAGGACGTGGACGTGCACGTGGGCATGTCCACCGGTGCGGAGGTGATCGCCGGGTCCACCCGTATGAAGGCGGGCACGGCGCAGAAGTTGGCGCTGAACGCGTTCTCCACGGCGGTGATGGTGCGGATGGGGCGCACGTACTCGAACCTGATGGTGGGAGTGGACGCCACCAACAGCAAGTTGCGCGGCCGAGTGGTCACCATCCTGATGCAGGCCACGGGCCTGGACGAGGAGGCGTGCGCGCGGGCACTGAACGCGGCCGAGGGCGACACGCGTGTGGCTCTGGTGTCGCTCCTGGCCGACGTGGACGCGGCCTCGGCCGCGCGTGCGCTGGGGACCGCGCGGGGGCGGGTGCGCGCCGCTCTCGGCGCCCTGGGCGTGGCCGAGCGGGCCGGCGACGGCTAGGGATGCTCCCTCGGGGCGCCGTTCGACCGTGCGCCACGAGGATCGGGGGTCTTCGGAGGTCCGGGGAGGGTGGGTCGGCGTCTCACCGACCCACCCGTGGCACCTTCGGGGCCCGCCGTCGCCTCACGCGCGTTCTTCGGGACTCCGCCGGCGCCCGAGGACGCCACCGTCCGTCCGACCGTGGACGGGCCCGTCAGCCGTGGGCGAGGGCGGCGTCGATCAGGCCGAGCGGCGGTGATCCCAGGTCGAGCAACGCCCGATGGAAACGTTCCAGGGTGAATTTCTCGCCCCACTGTCGCCGTGCCCGTTCCCTGAGTCGGAGGATCTCCAACTTGCCCCAGGTGTAGCGGCCGTAGGTGGGATCGAAGGTGGCGCGGCGGGCCTCGGACAGGGCCGCCGGTCCCTGGAGCGGGGTGTCCTCGGCGAACTTCGCGGCGGCCTGCTCCACGGTCATGGTGCCGCTGTGCACACCGATGGCCACGGACAACCGGGTGACGCGGATGAGCGCCTCCACCCATACCCCGATCTCGTAGTGGTCCGCGGTCCAGGAGTCGTCACCGAGGCGTTCGGCGGCGTAGGCGCCGAAGCCCTCCTCCACGCACACCTCCTCCACGTAGTGCGCCCAACCCTCGGCGAAGGTCATGGAGTGCAGTCCCCGACGCACCGGCCCCGGAGCCCGGCGCAGGGCACGACCGTGGGAGAAGTGCCCCGGGGCGACCTCATGGACGCTCACGGCGGGCAGGGTGGTGTGACTGAACATCTCCAGCCACTCGTCGGCCTCCTCCTCGCTCCAGGAGGCGTCGGGCGGGGTGATGAAGTAGAAGGAGGGCGTGTCCGCCTCCCACGGCCCCGACCACGCCATCATCGCGGTGGCCCAGCGCTGGGAGGCGGGGGAGGCGTCCACACGGCACTCCCCGTCGGTGTAGGGGACCAGTCTCCGCTCGGCGGTGAACTCCAGCGCCAGGCGTGTCCACTGACGTGCGGCGTCCAGGACCCCGTCGGTGTCGGGGTGCCTGCGGGTGAGCTCGCGAACGAACTCCATGGGTTGGCGTCCGGGCGCGAGGCGTCCGACGCTCTCGGCCAACAGGGAACGGAGACGGTCGCGCTCGGCTCGGGCACGGGCCTCCAGGTCCGCCGGATCCACCTCCACGGCCTCACCGCAGCCCATGAGGCGGGCCAGCGTCCGGGTGCCGAGAGCCGCACTGGCGGGCCCCTCCCGCGCGGCGCGTTCGATGTGGGCGACCAGACGGGCGTGGGCGGCGAGGGCTCTTTCCCGGATGTCGGCGGGCAGGTCGCCGGGCAGTCCGTCGGCTACCCCCCTGACCGCGCCGATGAGCGCCTCGGCGACGGGCGCGGGCACCCGGTCCAGGGCGGTGATCGCGTTGTCGACCACGCGCGGCCACTCGGCCAGGTGCGCGATGCGCGCGGCGTCCCGCTCGACTCGTGGAGCGTACTCACGGTCGTAGCCCGACAGGTCGAGTTCGGCCAGGTGGTAGAGGGGGTTGACCCGGTGGAGTCCGAGTTCGCCCCACTCGTAGCGGAGGGCGTTCTCGAAGGCGGTCAGATGTGCCTCGTCGTGCGGGTCGTCGAGGGGGTCGCCGCCCAGGCGGGACAGCGCGGCCTCGACCCCGTCGGGCGACATGTCGGCGACCTTCCCGTCGTACCGGTGCATGCCGGCCCCCTCTCTCATGTCTCCCGGCATGAGGTCGGCGAGGGCTCTGAGTCGCGGGGGCAGCTCGTCGTGCTGTGACTGGTAGGGCATGCGGCGACTCTAGTGGGCCCGGGCGCAGACCGGATCGTCCGGGAAGGCCCTCGCCCACGGCGTTCCCGTCCGTGGTCTCCCCGGTGCGTGGAGACGCCCGTGGGGGTTCCTCAGGCGCTTCCCAAGGAAGGTTCGCCCTCGGTGTCGCCACCGGCGCCCGGCGGCGACACCGAGGGGTTTCAGGAGAGCGGGGAAGGGACCGCTCGCCCACCGGTGACGGTCACGGCCGGTCCGTCAGCGTCCACCTCCGAAGAGGCGTCCGAAAAGACCACCGGGCTGTGGTGCGCTGGGGGTCTGCCGCTGGGGTTCCGGCTCCTGCCGGGGTTCGGGTTCGGGTCGGGCTTCCACTCCCGCCAGCGCGCGGAAGTCCTCGGCGTCGTCCGGTAGGGCCCAGGCGCTCAGGGTCCGGACGAACTCCTCGTCCTCCCATGCGGAGTCGGGCAGCTCGGCGATGGCCCACAGGACCTTGAGGGTCTCCTCGTCGTAGTCGGCGCCGGCGTGGTCCTCGACGGAGCGCTCCCTGGTGCGGGGACCGAACAGGATCTCCAGTCCCACGCCGGTCACCAGGGCCCGTGATCCTTCCTCGTCCCTGATCAGCCCCGGGAGGATGTCCAGTCGCAGGCGGCGGGCGCGGTCACCGGCACGGCCCAGTGCCAGGAAGCCCAGCACCTGGGGGGAGTGGCCGCCGCAGTGCGGCCAGGACTCGTTGAACAGCCCTGCGTAACCCACGGAGGTGCCGCCGCCCCGGCCGATGCGGCGCAGTGCCTCACGCGGGGTGTTCTCGCCATGGATGAGCACCATCGCCACGGAGGCGGCGAAGGAGTTGTACAGGTTCCCACCCGCCATCTGGTGGGTGAGCCCGACGGTGGTGTCGATGTCGGTCGGATCGGCCACCATCCCCAGAGCGAACAGTTCGGCGGGCAGCGGTTCGCCGGTGTCCGTCATGTTCATCGCCTCACGCAGGCTCGTGGGCGGTTTGGGGGCCGGCCTCAGGTCCTTGGCGAGCAGGATGTGGGAGGCGGAGGTGATCTCGGCGGCGATCCGCCGGGCATCGGAGTCCATGAAGCCCAGCAGGTAGCTCACCCACTCTCCGGCGCGGTCCATACCGCCCCGGTTGTCGCCGCCCTTGAGCAGGGTGACCAGGTCGGGGACGCGGGCGTGCACGGCCTGGTAGGTGTCCAGCTGTGCTTGCAGGAGCGCGGGCCCCTCCGGCCGCTCCATGACGGCGAGTCGGTTGCGCATGCGGTGGTGGCGTTGCTCGTTCTGTGCCTCTTCGGCCCAGGAGCGGTACTGTTCGCGCACCTTCTCCACGTCCTCGGAGGTCGCCCAGGCCACCTCTTCGCGCCACTGGTCGAGTTCGAGGGGCTCGGGGAAGCGGTCCTCCACGTGCCCGACCACCAGTTCCAGCAGCAGGCTCAGTGGGCGCCAACGGTCGGTGGCGGGGGTCGACGCGGCGCAGGCGATGTCGACCAGGAAGTCGACCGCCCTGGGTGCCGCGAGGTGCCCGGGTGCGGGAAAGTGGAGGATGTCGTGGAGCTCGGAGAGCGCGCTGTCACTGCCGGCGAGCTGCGCGAGGAGTTCGGGGATGCGCGCGCCTTCCCGGGGCGCCAGCGCCTCCCAGTCCACGTTCTCCGCGCCGTCGTTCGAGTCGTTGTCCGTGGTCGCGTTCATGGGGTGATTATCCCGGCTGTGCCGCCGCCCGCGTACCGACCCGGGCACCGCTCTCCGGTTCTCGTGGAAGGGGGCGTGAGGCCGTCCGCCGCCGACCCGTTCCCGCGGTGTGGGGTCGCGAAGGCGCCGGGTGTCTCCTAGAGCTCGGCGTGGGCCGGGGCGGGGCGCAGGAGCGCGTCGCGCAGTGCCTTGACCGCGGCGCCGAGTTCACGGCCGTAGCCGATCATCGTGGAACGGCGTCGGGCGCCCAGGCTGGCGTCGCCCACTCCGACGGCGTCGATTCCGGCGGCGCGGGCGAGGGCTATGGTGCGGGGCAGGTGGAAGGACTGGGTGACCATGGTCGCCGCACGCACCCCGAACAGGTCGCGCACCCGTACGCAGGTGTCCCAGGTGCGGTAGCCGTAACGGTCGGCCTCGATTCTGTCGGCGGGCACCCCTCGTCCGATCAGGTACCCGGTCATGGTGTCGGTCTCACGACGCGACACCTCTCGATTGTCACCGGAGACGATGATCCGTTCGACCTTGCCGTTCTCGTACAGCCGCACGGCCAGGTCCAGGCGACGGGCGAGCAGCGGCGAGGGTCCGTCGTCCCAGGCCGCCGCACCCAGGACCACGGCCACGGGCCGGTAGGGGACGGTGTCGATCTCCTTCCGACGCCCGACACCGGCCAGGTGGATCCACCCGTAGGGCGCCAGGGCCAGAACGCACGCGCCCGCTCCGACCACCGCGATCCACAGAGCCACCTTGCCGCCCCTCGTCGTCGTCCGGCGCCGACGCACCGTGTGCCTTTCACGCGCCAGGTCGCGCGTGGCACCCATCATGGCGCACCGGCACGGTGCTCGGTCCCGGATCGGGTTCGGAGGACGAGGGGACGACCGCCGTGGGTGCTCAGTCGTCGAGGCCGATGAGGCCCGCCCAGGAGAAGGGACGCTTGTAGCGGACCGACAGGCTGCCGCCCTGGCACGTGCCGGTGATGACGAAGTGGGTGCGGGTCGTCTCGCGGATGGAGTCGACGTCTTCCCGTAGGACCGCGAACCAGGTGGTGTCCACGTCCACCTCGGCGGTGGCCTTCTCCGGCAGGATCAGATCGCCCGATCCCCAGGAGGCGTTGATGTGGATCTCGACGACGGGGTCGAGGATGTGCGCCTCGCGAAAGTCCAGACGGACGGAACCGTACTGGTTGTGCACCTCGACACGGCGTGGCACCCGCCATGTGCCCCTGCGCACGACGGTGCTGCCCTGAGCGCGAAGGACGAGGACGTCGTCGCTTCGGCGCTCCGGCGGACGGTCTCCCGCCACCGGGGGGACCGGACTCGCGGACGTCCCACCGCCGGGGGGCAGGTCGGCGGTGAGGGGCCCGAGGTCGGCGTAGGTCTTGGCGGCGTAGGCGGCGTCGAGCCGTTCGTCGAGTTCGTCGAGGGTGATGCGCCCTTGCGCCGCCGCCTCGCGCAGGACCTCCGCCACCTGGTCTCTCTCGGCATCGGAGACGCGCATACGGCTCATGTCGTCGGAGGCCACTGGTCTCGTTCCGATCCTTTCCGCTCTTTTGTCAGACCCACGGTAGAGCATGGAGAACGACATGGGCGGAGAGCCGGCCGGTGGGGCCCGGGGAGCCGCGTCGATCGGACCGGCTAAGGTTGGCGCGCCCTCCCGCTTGGACGGGGCCGGGGCGGGGTACCGCTTCTCTAGGGTGGTTGAGGACTCTGCCGGGGTAGGACGGACCCCGGCAGGGCCCTGAACCACACGTGGTACCTCGCGTGTCTCCACGATCTCGCATCAGGGAACCCTTTGCACAGAACGTGTCCGCAAACGGCCACTGCGTTAACGTGCGGACACGATCACGGGAGGGCCGGACTGGTTCGCGTGCGGACGCTCGTGTCCCCATCCCGCCGCTCTCCCCGTCCCTCGGTTTCGGCCCGCACATATCGAGGCGAGGGGCTCTCCCCGCTCTTTTGACGAATCCTGCCGGGAACAGGCTCTCCTCCTCCCGTCCGTCTGGCTGCCCGAATTTCGGACAGACTATAAGTCATATTAAGGAAACCGGAGGGCGTCGAAGAAGCCCAGGTCACGGGGACGCCTTGCGCCCTCCACGGAAAACCTTCACCGAAGGGCCGAACACAGTTCCGCAAACGACGCTCTGACCTGGTCTTACGCAGACTCTTCAGATACCACTCCCCTCGGGTGGAATAGCCCTTCAGGCGGCGTTTGCCCAAATTCCGGGGCGAGCATCCTCCCTATGAGCGCGGGACCGGTCCCGACCGTCCGCGCCGCACCAGACTCATCCGTTCCGACCGCTCCGAGCACCACAGACACCACCTGGTCGAAGACCGGAGGAAACCACGACGTGTCCGCCCTCGCGATCGCCCCGACGTTTCTCAGCGACTTCACCCGCCTCACGCCCGACGTCCAGCTCGAAACCCTGGCCGTGATGCGCGCCTACCAGGCGGGCGACCGACCCGAACCGGAGTCCGTCGAGGGCGCCGCCGATCCGCGCGTCCGGGTCGTCCGCATCTCTCCCGACTGGTCCGGCGTCATCGTTCCCGTCTCCGACCCGGACGGGGAGGAGCGTCCCGGTGGTCCCACCGAGGACGCGCACTACCGCCTGGTCACCGTGCGTCCACGTGACGAGGCCCTGCGTTTCGCCCGAGACCTGCGGCCCCGGACTCCGGCGGGTGCGGCCCTCGCCGTCCCCGACCCCACGCCCACGGGTCCTCCCGAGCTCGCGGACGCGCTCAGCGGTCCCTTCGACCGGTGGCGGCTGACGCTCCACCCCGACCAGCACCGGATCACCGAGGCCCGTTACAACGGATCCGCCCAGATCACCGGCGGACCCGGGACCGGCAAGACCGTGATCGCGCTGCATCGCGCCGCCCACCTGGCCGAACACGACGCCGCCGTGCACCCGGGGGATGTCCGGGAGTCGGTACTGCTGACCACCTACAACCGCGCGCTGGCCCAGTCCCTGTCCGAGCGCCTGGACCGGCTGCTGCCCGACCCGGGTGTCCGTGCCCGGGTGCGCGTGGCCACGATCGACGGTCTGGCCCACGCGGTGGTGCAGTCGCACGCCGGCATGGCACCGCGCCTGATCGGCAAGGACGAGTTGGCGCGGCGTTGGCGGGCGGTGGCCGTGGCCGACGGTCTCGCCTTCTCCGGTCGCTTCCTGGTGGACGAGTGGGAGCAGGTCATCCTCGCCAAGGGGCTGGAGCTGCTGCCCCAGTACATTCGCTGCGAGCGCAGCGGCCGGATACAGCATCTGGCTCCCGAGCATCGCCGCCAGGTGTGGGAGACCGTGCGGCGCTACGTCGGCGCCATGCGGGTGGAGGGCCTGTGGTCCTCTCCACAGTTGGCGGACGAGGCCGCCCGGATCCTGGGGCGCGGCGGACCGCTGTTCCGGCACGCGGTGATCGACGAGGCCCAGGACCTGCACCCGACCCAATGGCGCATGCTTCGGGCCGCCGTTCCCGAGGGGCCGGACGATCTGTTCATCGTCGGCGATCCGAACCAGCGAGTGTCCGACAACCGGGTCTCACTGGCCTCACTGGGCATCAGCGTGCGTGGACGCAGCCGCCGTCTGCGCGTGGGCTACCGGATCACGCAGGAGATCCTGGACTGGAGCATGCCCGTCCTGGGCCGCCGGGCGAGTCTGGGCATGGACGACGACGCCGACACCCTGGCCGGGTACCGTTCACTGCTGCGCGGGCCCGCTCCGGTGGTACGCGCCTGCGAGAACCGGGCCGAGGAGCTCACCGCGCTGGGCGACTGGGTGCGCGTGTGGCTGGAGGCCGGGGTCGATCCCGCCGAGATCGCGGTGGCCGGGCGCAACCAGTGGGTGGTGCGCGGCATCGCCAAGGAGTTGGAGGCCAGGGACATCCCCACCGCGCGGTTGGATGACGGCGGCGGGATCCGGGCGGTGCGCACCGGCACGCTGCACGGGCTCAAGGGTCAGGAGTTCCGTTGTGTGGCTCTGGTCGGCGTCAGTGACCATCTGCTACCGCCCAAGGCCGCGATCGAGGCGGCCGACGGTGACCAGGTGGCACTGGAGCACGCCCTCCGGCGGGAGCGGACGCTGCTGTTCGTGGCCTGCACCCGGGCCCGCGACGCTCTGTACGTCTCGTACGTGGGCCGGGCCAGTCGTCTGATCGCCGGCGGTCTTTGAGGTGTTCCCCGGGGGCGCCGTGGTCGACCACGGCGCCCCCGCGGCCTGTCAGGAGCCGCCGTAACGCCCGTTGAGGTTCGGAATGTTCATGGTGCCGGTACTGGCCGTCGGGTCGTCCACGTCCACGTCGGTCACGATCATGTACGGCAGCAGCAGTGGGGGAGGGAAGTCCGGGGTGAAGGTGAGGGGGATGCCCAGGATGCGCACGTGCATCCGGGTGACGTGCATCTGGACGTCACCGTCCATGACCATGGTGGGCAGGCCCAGGCTCATCCGGGTCCCGGCGTCCTCGAACCACAGTTCGGCGTCGTGGAAGTCCGCCCTGCTCATGGACAGCCGGATGTACCTGCGGGCGCCGTCCTGGGTGGGGCATTCCACGATCCCGTCGTAGCGCGCACCGCTCATCGTCAGCCTGTCGGCGCTCAGACCGGACGTGCGGACCGAGCCGGGGAAACAGTCGTACTCCCGGGCCACCAGGACGTCGGGGAGACTACCCTCCTCCTGGGCCGCCTCGCAGGCGCGCACGGCGTCCAGGAACTCCTCCTCGGACCCGGCCAGGGCGGACTCGCCCGTGCGCAGTTCGCACTGGTCGGCGTCGCCCTCCTCCTCGTCTTCCTCCTCCGGCTCCTCCTCGGGTTCGGTCTCCTCGGCGCCGTCCTCGGCCTCCTCGTCACCACCCGGGTCGGTGGGCCGTTCCTCGGGGCCGTCAGTGGGCGTGGGAGAGGGCGAGGGCTCTTCCGTCGGCTGCTCCTCCTCGTCACTCGGAGGGCGGAACCAGTCCCAGGGCCAGCCGAGGGTGGGCGCGGGCGCGCTCGCCAGGGTCATGATCGCCGCGAGTGGCAGGGCGAGGGCGGCCAGTGGCCGCGTCCCGTTCCGGGGAGGCGAGACCGTCTCGTCGGAACCGGCGTCGGAGCCGGCACGGCCCGCTTGCGTTTCGGTCCGGGTTTCGGTCTCGCCGGTGACGTTGTCGTCGGGGCCTTCCTCCTCCGTGGACCCTTCTTCGCCGGAGTCCTCCTCCCGCTCCCCACCGCCCCGGGAGGTCGGGGCGTCCCCGATCCCACGTCGCCGACCCGGGCGCCCTCGGACACCGGGCGTCCACGCGAACACGAGCGAAGCACCGACGATACCGAGCAGCATCCCGATGACGAACCCGCCGAAGTTGGAGGTCACGAAGGACGCCAGCGAGAGGAAGAGGCCGACCAGTCCGAAGAAGACGTGCTGTGCGGGCTGCAACCAGCTCAGCACTCCCAGGGTGATCATCAACAGTGCGATGAGGGTGCCGGACACACCGGCGATACCGGCGTAGATGATCAGGTCGATCGGCAGGATCAGACTCTGGGCGGCCGGTGCCACCAGCAGTTCGATTCCGGCCGCGACGAGGAGGAGCCCACCCCAGAACGGGCGGCTGCGCCGCCAGTTCCGGAAGTGCCCCCACCCCGTGCGCAGCGGGGTCAGTGCGTGGGCCATGGGATCAGAAGCACTCGTGGTCGCCGGGCTTGACCGCCAGACTCAGGCCGGACAGACGCAGGGATCCGGAGGTGACCGCCCACGTGGTCAGCTCCATGTCGGAGACGGTGATCGAGTCGGCCTGGAGACCGAAGCCTCCCTCCGGGCCCTGACCACCGTCGGCCTTGTCCAGGGTGCTGGCGTCACGTCCGATCTCGATGGACCCGAACTCGGCGTCGCCCTGGAGCTGCTCGATGTCCAGGACGAGGTTGCGTCCCTCCACCGGCGTGCTCTCACCGGCCTTGATGACCAGGGTGGCCTGCCCGATGGGCAGGTCCCACAGGGAGGACATGCACAGGTCGGTCAGCTCCGCGGTGCTCACCGAGGACAGGCCGACCGGTCGGGAGGAGCCGTCCACGGAGGTGGCGGCGTCGCCGTACTGGGTGAAGCCGTTGCCGGAGAGTCGGTCCGCGGACATCTTGAAGCTGTCGCCGGAGACGGCGAAGGACGCGGCGAGCAGTCCCTGGGTGGTCATACCGCCGAGGACCGCCGCGGCCACGAATCCCGGGACCGCCACGAGCGCGAACCTGCGCCACTGCGTGCCGCCCTGTCGCTGTTCGGGCGTGTCCTGGGGCGGCTCGGACACCTCGTCGGAAGCCTTGGGCATGGGTACCTCCAGTGTTCCGCCGCCCGGGGAGACGGCGTGGGGGGAGCGGATCTTGCGCCGAGGCACGCCACGTGTGTTGTATGAAACACGCCCTACTCGGCGGTAGTGAGGAACATTACAATAACCAATGTCACATTTCTAGATGGCGCGTTCAATGTTGCGGACTCGTAGCAAGACCACCATGCGTAGACCGTAACCGACCTGGAGAAAGATCAGCCGTGCCCTCAGAGCGCAGAACATCCTCCGCCTCCCCCACGACCCCCACCACCGGCACCACCAACGAGACCACCGACGGCGACGACGGTCGCTTCGACTACGACGTCATCGTCGTGGGCTCCGGATTCGGAGGTTCGGTCAGCGCCCTGCGCCTCACCGAGAAGGGCTATCGCGTCGGTGTCCTGGAGGCGGGACGTCGCTTCACCCCCCAGACGCTGCCGTCCTCCTCATGGGACCTGCGCAACTTCCTGTGGGCACCGCGACTGGGCATGTACGGCATCCAGCGCATCCACCTGCTGCGCGACGTGATGATCCTGGCCGGAGCGGGCGTGGGCGGAGGCTCCCTCAACTACGCCAACACGTTGTACCACCCGATGGACCCGTTCTTCGAAGATCCCCAGTGGCGGCACATCACCGACTGGAAGTCGGAGTTGGCGCCCTTCTACGACCAGGCCCGACGCATGCTCGGCGTACGCACCAACCCCACCATCACCCCTTCCGACGTGCACCTGAGGGCGGTGGCCGAGGACATGGGCGTCGGACACACCTTCCGGCCGACCCCCGTGGGCGTGTGCTTCGGTGACGGTGAGGACGGCGCGGGGAACCGGGGTGCCCCCGGCGCGTCGGTGGGCGACCCCTACTTCGGCGGGGCCGGACCCGAGCGCAGGGCCTGCCGGGAGTGCGGTGAGTGCATGACCGGATGCCGCCACGGCGCCAAGAACACCCTCACGGAGAACTACCTGTACTTCGCCGAACGCGACGGCGCCGAGGTGCACCCCCTGACCACCGTCGAACGTCTGCGCGAGCTGCCCGAAGGCGGGTACGCCGTCGACACCGTCAGGACCGACGCACCTCGGCGCAGGGAGAACGCCCGCACGTTCACCGCCCGTCAGGTCGTCGTGGCCGCCGGGACCTACAACACCCAGACCCTGCTGCACCGCATGCGCGACTCGGGGACGCTGCCACGACTGTCGGAAAGACTGGGCACGCTCACCCGTACCAACTCCGAGGCCCTGGTGGGAGCGATGAGCCGCCACGTACCGCCGCCGGAGGATCTGACCAAGGGCGTGGCCATCACCTCCTCGATCCATCCGGACGAGAACACCCACATCGAACCGGTCCGCTACGGGAAGGGCTCCAACGCGATGGGACTCCTCACCGCCATCCAGGTGCCCGGCGGAGGAAGGATTCCACGCTGGCTGCGGTTCCTGGGCCTGGTGGTCCGCCGCCCGCACGTCTTCGTCCGCAGCTTCTCCAACCGCCGTTGGTCGGAGCGGACCATCATCGGTCTGGTGATGCAGTCCCTGGACAACTCGCTGACCACGTCGGTGCGTCGGGGCCTGTTCGGCGGCAGGAAGAAGCTGACCTCCCGGCAGGGCCACGGCGAACCCAATCCGACGTGGATCCCGGCCGGGCAGGAGGCGGCCACCAGGCTGGCCGAACGCATCGACGGGTTCCCCGGAGGAACGTGGGGGGACGTGTTCGACATCCCGATGACCGCGCACTTCCTGGGCGGCTGTCCCATCGGCGACAGCGCCGAGAACGGTGTCATCGACCCCTACCACCGCCTGTACGGACATCCGGACATCCACGTGGTGGACGGCTCGGCGGTCACCGCGAACCTGGGCGTGAACCCGTCTTTGACCATCACGGCACAGGCCGAGCGCGCGATGTCGATGTGGCCGAACAAGGGTGAGGAGGACACGCGTCCGGAGCAGGGGGCACCGTACCGACGGATCGCACCGGTGTTCCCCCACTCCCCCGCCGTCCCCGCCGGCGCCTTCGCCGAGCTGCGGTTCACCGTCCCGCTGCCCCTGACGGTGGCCGAACCCACGCCGACCTCCCCGAAGCCGATGCCGAAGGCGGAGGGTGTCTGAGGCCCCTCTCCACGTCCGGTCCCGCTCCGACGCCGGGGCGGGACCGGACGGGAGGCCCTCGGCGGTGGGCCTAGGAAGGGTCCCGCTCCGCGTGGCGCGGGGCCTGCTCAGCGCGCCCCCTGCCCGGAGCCGACCCTTCCCGGGCTGCCCTCCTCCGGCCCCTCCTTCTCCGCGGCCTCCTTCTGTAGGTACTCCATCGCCAGGGCGAAGTGCTCCCCCATCACGTTGGTGAGCTTGTCCGCCATCTCCTGCGCCAGGACCGCGTCCACGGCCTGTTGCGCGAGGGGACGCACACGGCGGATCAGTTCGGCCATCTCGGCGGTCTCCTCGCTGCGGACCACCGTGCCCGGCGCGTACTCGGCGATGATGTGGTCGGCGACGAGGCGGACCATGTGCTCGGCCACGTTGCCCAGCTTGTCACGCAGGTTCTCGGCGATGTCGAGCACCGAGTCCACGCTCATCCCCAGCTTCACCAGTTCCACACCGGCGTGCAGCAGCCGGGGACTGGGCACTCGGAAGCGCAGGCCGTCGCGTTCGAGCACGCCCAGGTCCAAGGAACGTTTGACGGTCCGCGGTGTCACGCCTCCGCCGAACAGTTCCTTCAGGTCTTTGATGGTGAGGTAGTCGGGGATCTCGTCGCTCCAGGCGTCCCCGATGGCCGACTCGAAGCCGAGGATGTCGGACAGGTCGCCGCCGCGCTCCCAGACCCGGAACATCTCCCCGATGTTGGCGAAGGTGTAGCCCCTGCGCAGCAGTTGGCCGATCAACCGCAGACGCGTCAGGTGCGCCTCGGAGTAGATGCCCACACGCCCCTCCCTCCGGGGAGGGGCCAGCAGCCCCCGGTCCTGGTACACCCGGACGTTGCGCACCGTCGTGTCGGCGAGGCGGGCGAGTTCGTCAATGCGGTATTCGGCCATGGGCCAAGCCTAGGGACCCCCGAACCTTACTCGTCAGTAAATTTCCATCCTCTCCCCATTGCATTGTGACAATGCTCGTTGTAACGTTCCCGGCAATGACTGTGGAGGAGATCACATGACGACGCCCCCGCCGCGCCACCTACGACGGCTGCCCGGCCAGAACGCCCTCGTCACCGGTGCCTCGGGGGCTTTCGGCAACGCCACCATGGCCGTTCTCCGCCGGCTCGGCGTGAACGTGGTCGGCATCGATCTCAAACCCGCCCCCGACGTCATCGGCTGCGACATCACCGACGACGAGCAGGTTCGCCAGGGGGTCACCGAAGCACTGGAACGACTCGACGGCCGTGTGGACCTGCTGATCCACTACGCGGGGGTCGGACCGGCCGTGGACATCGGCCGGACTCCGGACGCGCACGTCCACCAGGCCCTGGAGGTCAACCTGCTGGGCCCCTGGCGGGTCACCGCCGCCGCCATGCCGGCCCTGCTCCGGAGCAGGGGCCGCGTCATCATCACCGCCTCCCTGTTGTCGGGCCTCCAACTTCCCTTCGCCGGCGCCTACACGGTCTCCAAGCGGGCGCTCACCGCCTACGCCGACTGTCTGCGCGCCGAGTACGGCACACACATCGGGGTCACCACCGTCTACCCCGGCTACGTCGACACCCCCATCCACGACAGCTCCCGGGCCACGGGGGTGGCCCTCGACGGCCTGGTGCCCGCCGAACGGGAGCGCGACACCGTCATGTCGGTGGTCCGCGCGGCCGGGGCCAGGCGGGCCCCCCGCGACGTGGCCTCCACCGCACTCGGCACCGTCGGACTGCGTCTGTTCCGACACTTCCCCGGCACCACCGAACAGATCGTGTCGCTCCAGGTGGGGCTGCTCCTGGCGGACGGCGCCTTCGGCGACGCCGAGATCGCCCGGGGGCTCCACGAGCGACACGGCCACTCCCCGGTTCGTCCGGACGCGTCCTGAGGAGGAAGAAAGTTGACCGCAGACACCACCGCACCGCCCAAGCCCACCGACCGCGAGGGGATCGCCAAGCGGCTGCTGCGCGGCTCGGCGAAGGCCTCCTTCGACCCGCTCGTCGAGATCGACTGGGACGCCCCCGTCGACAAGGACATGTGGGCGGTCCGACCCGAGCGCGTCTCGCTCTACGGCACCTACCTGTGGGAGCGGCTCACCGACGAGCAGCGCAAGGAGCTCTCCCGCCTGGAGATCGCCTCCATCGCGACCATCGGCATCTGGTTCGAGACCATCCTCATGCAGATGCTGGTGCGGCACGCCTACGACCACGACCCCACCACCAAGCACGTCCAGTACGCGTACACCGAGATCGCCGACGAGTGCCGGCACACGGTGATGTTCGCCAAGCTGGTGGAGAAACTCGGTTCGAAGGCCTACAAGCTCGACCCCGCCGCACACAACCTCGGCCGCCTGTTCAAGACCATCGCGCACGGCCCGCTGATCTTCGCCGGGGCCCTGTTCGTGGAGGAGGTCCTCGACCAGTTCCAGCGTGAGGCGGTCCCCGACGAGCAGGTCCTCCCCCTGGTGCGCGCCGTCTCCCGGATCCACGTGGTGGAGGAGGCGCGGCACATGCGCTACGCCCGCGAGGAGTTCCACCGGGACTGGGCCACGCGTGGGCCGCTCAACAGGGCCTACAGCCGCGTCATCCTGGGCCTGGTCGCCTACTATTCGGCCACCCGCCTGATCAACCCCAAGGTGTACGCACAGGTCGGACTCGATCCGCGGGAGGCGGCCCGGGTCGCCCGGCGCAACCCCCACTGGATCGCCACCAAGACCTGGGCCGCCCGCAAGGTCGTCAGGACCCTGGACACCGCCGGCGCCATCTCGGGCCTGGGCCGCTACTTCTGGAAGAAGGCCGGGCTGCTCGGCTGACCCTTGGACTCCACCGTCGGAGGGCGCAACGCGCCACGCCCTCCGACGGTGGTCACACCCCCGGGGACGCAACGCGCCACGTCCCCGGGCCCAACGCCCCCGGCCGGGTGTCCCGAGCCGATCGCACGAAGGGAATCCCGCACGTGACCGAAGCACCACCGCACTTCCGGGTGGCCGTCATCGGCTCCGGCTTCGCCGGGATCGGGATGGCCGTCCGACTCAAGCAGGCCGGCCTCCAGGACTTCGTGGTCCTGGAACGCGCCGACGACATCGGCGGCACCTGGCGCGACAACTCCTACCCCGGCGCCGCCTGCGACGTTCCCTCACACCTGTACTCGTTCTCGTTCGCGCTCAACCCGGACTGGAGTCGCACCTTCTCCCCCCAACCGGAGATCTTCGACTACATGAAGCGGGTCGCCGGGGAGTACGGCGTGCACAAGCACGTCCGCCACGGCCACGAGGTGACCTCCGCGCACTGGGAGCCCGAGCACAACCGGTGGCGGATCGCGACCGAGAAGGGCACCCTCACCGCCCAGTTCCTGGTCAGCGGAGCCGGTCCGCTCGCCGATCCCTCCTACCCCGACATCAAGGGCCTGGAGACCTTCGAGGGGACGATGTTCCACTCGGCGACCTGGGACCACGACCACGACCTGACCGGTCGTCGGATCGCGGTGATCGGCACCGGCGCCTCCGCGATCCAGTTCGTACCGCGGATCCAGCCCAAGGCGGGAAGACTGACGCTGTTCCAGCGGACCGCGCCATGGGTGATGTTCCGGCACGACCGCGACATCACCAGGGTGGAGAGATGGCTGTACCGCAACGTCCCGCTGGCCCAGCAGGTCGCCCGTAAGAGCATCTACTGGGGCCGGGAGAGCTACGTGCTCGGTTTCGCCAAGAATCCGAGACTGCTGTCGGTGGTGGAGAGGCTCGGCCGGGCCAACATCAACCGGAGCGTGAAGGACCCCGAGCTGCGCGCCAAGCTCACGCCGAGCTTCCGGGCGGGCTGCAAGCGCATCCTGATGTCCAACGACTACTACCCGGCGTTGGCCCGGCCCAACGTGGACGTGGTCACCGACCGCATCGTGGAGGTCCGACCGAACGCCGTCGTCACCCGCGACCCCTCGGGCCGCGAGACCGAGCACGAGGTGGACACGATCATCCTGGGCACCGGTTTCCACGTGACCGACCCTCCCGTGGCCCGACGGATCTTCGACGCCGAGGGCAGGTCACTGGCCGAACACTGGGGCGAGGACGTGCGGGCCTTCCGGGGCACCACCGTCGCCGGGTTCCCCAACGCCTTCCTGTTGGCCGGGCCGAACACGGGGTTGGGGCACACCTCCCAGGTGTTCATGATCGAGGCCCAGATCCGGTACACCATGCAGGCTCTCACCTACCTGTGCCGCAACGGGCTCGATCGTCTGGAGGTGCGCCCCCAGGCCCAGGAGGCCTACAACGCGAGGATCGCCAAGGCCATGGAGGGCACCGTGTGGGTGACCGGCGGCTGCGACAGCTGGTACCTGAACGAGAACGGCCGCAACACCACGCTGTGGCCCACCTTCACGTGGAGCTTCGCGTTGCGCACGCGGTGGTTCGACCCCCACAACTACGACCTGCGCGTGGACCGCTCCCGCGGACGCGGTCCGCGTACCCGCGTACCGGCGGTCACGGGAGGAGGCGCGCGATGAGCGGGTTCGACGACGGCGAGGAGGAGTACCAGGGCCTCGTGACGATCGTGCTGCCCGGCGACGACTCCGAGGAGGGCTCCGGAGAGCACGTGGAGGTACGGGCCCACCTGGCGGGGAACTTCTCCCCCTTGACCGGCGACTACCGGTGGCGTGGACGGCTCTCCCCCAGCACGAGGGTGAGCGCGGCCTTCCGCGAGGGCGTGCGTACCGTGGTGGTGCGTACACCCGGAGGATTCGAGAGCGCCGGGGTCCTGGAGGAGCCCAACCTGTGGGGTGGGCATCCGATCGGCGGGACCGGCTCTCCCCCCTTCGCGGTCCCCCTGGTGGACATCGGCGAGCCCGACCACTGAGCCGCGTCCCCCACCAGGCCCCTCGGACACGTGCCGGCCGGGGGGCTCATGACGATACCCCCGGCACATCCCGAGTGAGAGGTGTTCCCCCGATGGCGATGCGGCACGTGGGCCAGGCCCGTGAACTCCAGGTGCGCTCCGACGACGGCACGACGCTGCACGTCGAGGTACGCGGCCCCGAGGACGGGCCGACCGTGGTCCTCGCCCACTGCTGGGCGACCTCGTCGGCCTCCTGGGGGCCGGTGGTCCGCGCGCTCGACCCCTCGCTGCGGGTGGTGCTCTACGACCAACGCGGCCACGGCCGGACCCCCCTACCGGTCACCAGGGCGGGGTACGGCGCGGAGAAGCTGGCCGAGGACCTGTGCGCGGTCCTGGAGGCGACCGTGCCCGAGGGACACAAGGCGGTGGTGGCCGGACACAGCATGGGCGGCATGACCATCATGGCGGCCGGCGCCCACCCGGTGTTCCAGGACAGAGCCGCCGCGGTCCTGCTCACCAACACCGGGTGCACGCAACTGCCCCAACGGTCGACCGCCGTCCCGCTGCCCGGCCCGCTGGGCACGCTCGGCGCGCACGTGTTCCTCAAGGCACCCCTTCCGTTGGGCCCCCGCAACATCCTCACCACCGCCGCGTTGAAGTCCATGGTGATGGGCAGGAAGGCGGACCCTCGCATGGTGCGGCTGTGCATGAGGATGGTGCACGCCTGTGACCCCGTGTGCCGCGGGTCGTGGGGACGCGTGATGAGCACGCTGGACCTGGAGGGGTCCACGCGTCGGATCACGGCGCCCACCGTCGTGCTGGTGGGGGTCGAGGACAAACTGACCCCGCCCTGGCACGCGCACCACATCGCCTCGCTGGTCGGGGACTGCCGGGAGGTCCTGGAGGTCCCCGACGCCGGCCACATGGGGCCGCTGGAGTATCCGGAGCTCCTGGCCGACCGGCTGAACCGGCTCGCCGCCGAGCACCTGGAAGGCCTCGCGGAGGCCGCCTGATCCGGCTCCGCTCCGTGAACGCCCCGATCCGAGGGAACGGGGGCGTTCGCGGTGCCGGGCCCCTTCGACTCAGACGTCAGCGCATCCTGGCACCGTAGACGTGTTCGACCGCCATGGTCACGAGCACTCTGCGGTCGGAGACCATCGCCGCCCGGTACTCGTCCCAGTCGGGGTGTTCTCCGGCGGCCTGACGGTAGTAGTCCACCAAGGCCTCCACCTCGGGACCGTGGGGGTCGGTTCCGGGCCCGATGAGGGTGACGGTGCCCTCGGCCGTGGCCCAGGAGCGACCGTCGGGACTGGTGACCTCCAGCGCGGCCCGCGGGTCCCGGCGCAGGTTCGCGGTCTTGGCCCGGCCCTGGGTCGTCGAGATGTGGAGGCGCTCGGCCTCCCGGTCGTAGAAGGGTGTGACGGGGGAGAGCTGGGGCCGACCGTCCGCTTTGATCGTCGCCAGGACGCCGAGTCGGCTTCCCGCGAGCAACGTGCGCGGGTCGAACGGTGTGTCGGTCATGGGCGGGGTCACCTCTCTGCCGTGTGCTGAACGTTCTCGGCGACGCGGTGGGAGGCGGTCGTGGACGTCCTCCCGTGGACCCGTGGAAGCACCCGACCTTCCCGTGTGACCGCTGTCACCTCGCCCATCATCTCCTGTCCGACCCCTCAGGTCCTCGCGGGGACGCGAAGGCCCGGTGTCGGGATACTCCCCCTTACGAGGCTCCGGGTCAGACGGTGTCGCGCAGCAGCGTCGGCACCACGTACTCGGAGACCTCCGAGTGCACCTGGCGCAGACGTGTCTGCACGGCCCGGCGTAGCTTGGCCAGACAGTCGACCAGGGTGGTGTCGTCCCCCACCAGGCCGCCCTTGGCCACGACCGGGGTTCCGTCCAGCGGCCCGCCGCTCAGGTGACCGTGCACCGCCAGGGGCACGATCTCGCCGCCCACGTCGAAGGCGTGCACGTCCAGTTCGGCCAGCAGGCTGGCGGCCAGGGCTCCGCCGGTCAGGTACAGACCGCTGGGCAGCGCGTGGGTACCGGTGGTATCGGCGACCCCGTTGACCACGTCCGCGACCAGCCGAGCGATCCGCTCGGGAAGTTCCGCCCGGGCCTGGGCGGGCAGCTCGCGCACCCGCTCGGACGTGGTCACCACCCGTAGTACGCACAGTTCGGGGAACCCCGAGGAGGTCAGCTGGTCGGCCAGTTCCTCGGCGACCTCGTCGGCGTGACCGTTTCCGGGTTCGCTCAGGGCCACCGCGTCCAGGTCCAGGAACCGGACCGCGCCGGTTCGGGCCACCGCCTCCAGTTGGCGGCGGGTCAGTTCCGTGGTGCTGCCCACCACCCCCAGCAGTGGTCCACGCGAACCGGCCTGGCCGCGTAGCCGCAGCGCGTAGGCCAGCAGTGCGCCCGTGGGACCGGGATCGGCCGCCAGCCACACGACGCCCGTGTCATGGTGCGCGGCAGCGGCGGCTTCGGCGATGTCGGCCAGATGCTGCTCCGTACTCGCGTCGCATACGACGACGGGCTCGTCACCGGCGAGGAGGTCGGCGGTGAGCATCGCCTGTGTCACCCGACGCACCGGCACGTGCCGCACCGCCAGGTCGGTCTGCTCGGCGAGCAGGTCGGCGACGGCGCTGGTGGTCATCGGCCACAACGGGTCCAGTGCCAGCTCGGTGCGCTCCAGTGGCAGACCGTTGAGCAACTGCGATCCGTTCTCGGTGACACGTCCCGACCCCGGGAAGGCCGGAACGAACAGCACCCGCACGCGGGTCCCGACCGGGACCCGCTCGCGTACGGCGTCGTAGGCGGCCTCCAGCTCGGCACCGATGTTGCCGCGCAGCGTGGAGTCGGTGCGTTTGACCACCAACCCCACCGGCCACACGGCCTCGACCACGTCGGTGACCAGATCCGCGGCCTGTTCGGGGGGTACATGACGGCTGTCCAGGTTGGCCACGACCACGTCGTAGTCGCCCACCACTCGGCTCACGTGCTCCGGGGTCACCGTGGCCACGCGCATCCCGGTACGGGCGAACCTGGCACCGGTGGCGTTGGCACCGGTGAGGTCATCGGCGACCACGAGGACCTGGGCCACTGCACGTCTCCTTCGGTGTTCGTCGGCGTGGGGCCCTCCACCGAAGTCGGGCACCGGGCCCGGGGAGTGCCCCGCCTCCAACATAGGCCCCGGTCCGTACGTCGAGGATCGCCCGACTGGAAGCGGCTCACAGGGTGACCACGGAGCCCGTCCTGGCACTGCGTCGGGCGGCCTCGATGACCTCCAGCCCGTGGATCACCTCGTGGGGGTCCACCGGCAGCGGTTCGCCCTCGCCGACCGCGTCGCGTACACCCGCGTAGAACTCCTGGTAGGCACCGCGCTCACTGGGTACCCGGCGGGTGTCGCCGTCCACGCCGAGCACGCCCCAGTCCTGTTCGGGGACCACCCCCCAGTCGGGGGTCTTCGGCTGCTCTCCCGCGGCCAGTCGGGCCTCCTGCCCGTCCATCCCGTGGCTGACGAACGCCCCCTTGTCGCCCAGCACCCGAAAACGTGGGCCGTTCTGAGCCGAGAGCGCGCTCATCCACAGGTGGGAACGGGTCCCCCGCGCGTGGTCGAGGGCGAGGAACACGTCGTCGTCCGCGCTGACCCCCTCACGTAGTACGTCGATCTCGGCGTAGACGGAGGCGACCGGGCCCAGCAGGTTGACCGCCTGGTCGATCAGGTGCGGACCCAGGTCGTAGAGCAGGCCGGCCCCGGCCTCGACGCCTCCGCTCTCGCGCCAGGTCGGCTTGGGCCTTGGACGCCAACGTTCGAAACGGGACTCGAACCGGTGCACCTGCCCCAGCGCGCCCTCCTCGATCAGCTTCCACAGGGTGAGGAAGTCCGCGTCCCAGCGGCGGTTCTGGTAGACGGTGAGCACCCGGCCCAGTTCGGCCGCCAGGTCGGTCAACTCACGCGCCTGGACCGAGCTCAGGGCGAACGGTTTGTCCACCACCACCGCCATGCCCGCCTCCAACGCGACCTTGGCCAGGGGCGCGTGCGTGTCGTTGGGGGTGGCGATGACCGCGATCTCGTAGCGGTGGGCGTCCTCCCACAGAGCGGCGGCGTTCGGGTAGACGGTGACACCGGGATAACGTTCCTCCGCGGCTCGGCGCCGGTCGGGGTTGCCCGTGACCACCGCGGCCAGACGCAGTCCCGGGACCGCGTCGATCAGCGGCGCGTGGAAGACCTCGCCGCCCTTTCCGTAGCCGATGAGTGCGACGTGCAGCTCGGAGCCGCCGTCGCCGGGTGTACTCGGTGCGTCAGCCATGCCCCCAATCTAGGGCGTGCGCGGAAGAGGACCGTCCGTCACGTGACCACGGCCGCCTTCGCGGCCCTCTCCGCTCCTCGGCGCGGGCCGCACCACGGCGACGAGCCGCCGACAGGGACGACCCTCGTAGGTCTCCTCCCTCTCGGGAGCGCTTTCGGAAAACTTTTTTCGCGCCTTCGACCAGCACACTCCTCTTCGTTACGAAAACTTCTGCAAAAAAAGTAGACTTTTTCACCAGGAATGGCTTCCATCGAGTTCGGCATGCCCGGGGTCGCACCGACCTCCGTGGCGCCGTCCCCTCACGAGAGAGAAGCCCCATGTTGAAACCAGACCGCATGGCACATCGCCGAGGTCTGGCGGTCATGGCGACCGCCGGAAGCCTCCTCCTCGTCACCTCCGGATGCGCCTTCCTCAGTGGTGAGGGTGGGGGCGGTGGCGGAGGCGACGCCTCCGACGTCGACTGCACCCCCTACGAGCAGTGGAGCGACGTCGAGGGCACCGTCGCCGTCTACTCGTCCATCCGCGACGAGGAGGCCGAGCGCATGGACCGCTCCTGGGCCGACTTCGAGGCGTGCACGGGCATCGACATCAAGCACGAGGGCAGCGGCGAGTTCGAGGCACAGCTGCCCATCCGCCTGGAGGGCGGCAACGCCCCCGACTTGGCGCTGATCCCGCAGCCCGGTCTGCTGGAGCGGGTCGTGGAGGACGGCTACGCGCTGCCGGTGTCCGACGGCGTCCGGGCCAACGTCGAGCAGGGCTGGGGCGAGGACTGGCAGGGCTACGCCACCTTCGACGGAGAACTGTACGGCTCCCCCTACGGCGCCAACATGAAGTCGATGGTGTGGTATTCACCGACCTTCTTCTCCGACAACGGCCACGAGGTCCCCGAGACCTGGGACGACATGGTGGCCCTCAGCGACGAGATCGCCGACTCCGGCACCAAGCCGTGGTGTGTCGGCTTCGAGTCCGGCGACGCCACCGGCTGGCCGGGTACGGACTGGATCGAGAACGCCCTGTTGCGCACCTCGGGCACCGAGGCCTACGAGCAGTGGATCTCCCATGACATCCCCTTCGACGACCCCCAGGTCGCCGAGGCCTTCGACCTGGCCGACGGCATCGTCCGCAACCCCGACTACGTCAACGGCACGTTCGGCGGCGTGGACAGCATCGCCGTCACCTCCTTCCAGGAGGCCGGGCTGCCCCTGCTGGACGGCGGCTGCGCGATGTACCTGATGGGCTCGTTCTACTCGGCCCAGTTCGAGGAGGACGTCGTGGTGGCCGAGGACGGCGACGTCTACGGTTTCGTCCTGCCCCCGTTGGAGGCCGGAGCCGAGGTCCCGGTCATGGGCGGCGGCGAGTTCGTCGTCCCGTTCGCCGACCGCCCCGAGGTCGCGGCGGTGCACGAGTACCTGTCCACCCCCGAGTACGCCGACAGCCGCGCCTCCGAGGGCGCCTGGGTCTCGGCCAACAGGAACATGGACACGTCCGTGATCGAGGATCCCGCCTCCCAGTTCGCGGCGGAGGTCCTGCTCGCCCCCGACACCGTCTTCCACTTCGACGCCAGTGACGCGATGCCCTCCTCCGTGGGGACCAACGTCTTCTGGAACGGCATGGTCGACTGGGTCACCGGCAGCTCCACCGAGGACGTCCTGGAGAGCATCGAGTCGGCCTGGCCCTGATCCGACTCCCCCTCCCCACTTCCCCCACGGGGCCCGGTCCGCTCCGGGCCGGGCCCCGTCACCCCTGCGGACCGACAAGGGGCCTTCATGGAGTACTCGTTCCTGTACGAGCTTCCCAAGATCGTATGGATGCTCATCGGGATCGCCGCCTTTTTGGGCGTCATCGGCCTGATGCTCGTGGTGATCGACCTACCGCGCACCCGGCGTGACCGATGGCAGGCGTTCCTCTTCCTCGCACCGGCCCTGCTCCTCCTGGTCGGAGGACTCGTCTATCCGGTGCTGCGCACCACCATGCTGTCCTTCCACGACCGCTCGGGTGAGGAGTTCGTGGGGCTGGCGAACTATCTGTGGATGTTCCAGCGGCCCGAGATCCTGCTGGTGCTGCGCAACACCCTGCTGTGGGTGGTGTTCGCCCCCGCACTGGCCACCGCCATCGGCCTCCTCTACGCCGTCCTCATCGACCGGTCCCGGTTCGAGGCGGTCGCCAAGTCGCTGGTGTTCATGCCGATGGCGATCTCGTTCGTCGGCGCCGGCATCATCTGGCGTTTCGTCTTCGCCTACCGGCCCGCCGACCAGGAGCAGTACGGGCTGTTCAACCAGATCGTGGTCTGGTTCGGTGGGGAACCACGGCTGTGGCTGCTCGAACAACCCCTCAACACCTTCCTGCTGATCCTGGTGCTGATCTGGGTCCAGGCCGGTTTCGCGATGGTCGTGCTGTCGGCGGCCATCAAGGCGATCCCCGCCGAGACGATCGAGGCCGCCCGTATCGACGGCGCGGGCGCCTGGCAGCTGTTCGCACGGATCACCCTGCCCTCCGTGTGGCCGACCCTGCTGGTGGTGCTCATCACCATCACGGTGCAGACCCTGAAGGTCTTCGACATCGTCCGCACCATGACCGGCGGCAACTACGGAACCAGTGTGATCGCCAACGAGATGTACAGCCAGGCCTTCCAACAGGGTCAGATCGGTCAGGGGTCGGCCCTGGCGGTGTTCCTGTTCGTCCTGGTCATTCCCCTGGTCGTGGTGCAGATCCGCCGCAACCGCAAGGCAAGGGAGCTGGTATGACGACCACTCCGACGGCCCCCGTCGTCGCCGAGACCCCCGGCAGGCCCTCCCGCAGGCCACGGGGAGGAAGCGCCGCCGGACGGGTACGCCACCGATTGAGCGGTTCCGCGGCCGGTCTCGCGGCCCTGGTGATCGCCGTGCTGTGGACGGTGCCGACGGCGGGACTGTTCGTCTCCTCCTTCCGGCCCGCCGACCAGATCCGCACCACCGGATGGTGGACGTTCTTCGCCTCTCCCGAGGTGACCCTGGACAACTATCGGGACGTGCTGTTCGGCAGCGCCAGTGACGGACGTCTGGCCAGCCACTTCGTCAACTCCCTCGTGATCACGTTGCCCTCCACGGTGTTCGTGCTGGGGGTGGCCGCCCTGGCCGCCTACGCCCTGGCCTGGATCGACTTCCGCGGCCGGGACTGGCTCTTCCTGGGGATCTTCGCCCTACAGATCGTTCCGTTGCAGATGTCGCTGGTACCGCTGTTGCGGTTCTTCTCCCAGGGTGTGTCGATCGGCGGGACGCAGGTCCTGCCCGCGTGGGAGCTGACGGGCGCCATGGCCTTCACCAACGTGTGGGTGGCGCACACCATCTTCGGGCTGCCGCTGGGCATCTTCCTCCTGCACAACTTCGTCTCACAACTACCGAGGTCGCTGTTCGAGGCGGCCCGGGTGGACGGCGCCGGCCATGGGAGGATCTTCTCCCGCATCGTGCTGCCCTTGATCGCCCCCGCGCTGGTGTCCCTGGGCATCTTCCAGTTCCTGTGGGTGTGGAACGACCTGCTGGTGGCGCTGATCTTCACCGGAGGCGACACCGCCACCGCGCCCCTGACCGTCCGTCTGGCCGAGCTGGCCGGGACCCGCGGCGAGGCCTGGCACCGGCTCACCGCGGGAGCCTTCGTCTCGATGGTGGTACCGCTGACGGTGTTCTTCCTCCTACAGCGTTACTTCGTACGCGGTCTGCTGGCGGGAAGCGTCAAGGGCTGAGAGGCCTCGCGCCCGGGTACCGCGGCCGACGGTGCCCGGGCCGCCGCGCGTCGGTCAACCGCCGCGCAGGGCGGTACGCGCCGCCTCCAGTGTCGTGGTCCGGTAGGCGGCGCCGAACAGACACACGTGCACCAGCAACGGGTGCAACTGGTGCAGGGCCACTCTCGAACGCCAACCGGAGGCCAGCGGCGCCACCTCGTTGTAGGCGTCGCGGACCCGCTCCAAGTGGGGCAGTCCGAACAGGGCGAGCATGGCCAGATCGGCCTCCCTGTGCCCGCCGTGCGCGGCCGGGTCGATGAGCACCGCGTCCCGCCCCGCCCAGAGCACGTTGCCGTTCCACAGGTCACCGTGGACGCGCGCGGGCGGCTCGGGTTCCCCGGCCAGTTCCGGCACCGCGTCGACCACCTTCTCCACCACACGGGCGTCGGAGGGGGTGAGCGCGCCCCGGTCCACCGCCCGACGCAGGTAGGGGCGCAACCGCTGTTCCGCGTAGAAGCGCGGCCACTCGGATGAGGGGGTGTTGTCCATGGGCAACGGGCCGATGTACCCGGGCCAGTCGGCGCCGAAGTGCTCGGCGCCGGTCAGGTGCAGTCCCGCGAGCCGGCGGCCGAGCCGCTCGGCCGCCGCGACGGTGGGCTCACGCTCCTCCAGCCAGGGCAGGACCAGGATGCGTTCGTCCCAGGCCAGGACGTCGATGACGGGGGAGCCGAAGGCGCGTCCCAGCCACTCCAGCCCTCGCGCCTCGGAGGTGAGCACACCACTGGGCGGGGACTGTCGGGGCAGGGCCTTGACGAACAGACGGGTGCCGTCGGCGAGTTCGGCGTAGGAGATCTCCCAGTCGTGGCTGCTTCCGGCACGTGCGGCGCGTCGGACCTCACGGCCCAGGAGGACGCTCAGCCGTTCGGCCATGGTGCCGCTGACCGGATCCCGGCGGCGGTCCTTCCGGGGACCGCCGCCGTCGTCGCCCTCGAAGGCCCGCACGATCGGTTCCCCCTCCACCCGGTGCTACCGCCTCAACCGGGCGGCGAGTTCGCCGATGAGCCCCTTGGAGGCGGCCTCCACCATGTTCAGCACGGCGGTGAAGCCGTCGTCGCCACCGTAGTAGGGGTCGGGGACCTCCGGGTGGGAACCGGTGCCGGGCGCGAAGGAGCGGAACAGTCGGAGTCGGGACATGTCGAACCCGTACTCCTGGCCGTACTGGTCGACGACGCGTCGCAGGACGTCCATGTTGTCCAGGTCCATCGCCAGGAGGAGGTCCCGGGTGGCCAGGGCCTCATGGGTGAACTGTCGGGCGGTGTGGTGGGTGAGGTAACCGTGCACGCGCAGGGTGGAGGCCGCACGCGGGTCCATGCCGCCCCCCACGTGCCAGTCGCCCGTGCCGAAACTGTCCACCTCCACCAGGTCGCTCAGGCCGGCCCGTTCGAGGTCGGAGACGAGGACCTTCTCGGCCATGGGCGAGCGACAGATGTTGCCCAGGCACACCATACTGATGCGATAGGGACCAGCGGGGTCACGTGGTTCCGGCAAGCTCATGCCTCTTACCGTAACGAAAAACCTCGATCACCAACCACTTCTGCTTCCGCGCGTTCGTCCGGGCGGCCGGGAGGGGCGGGGCGGAGGCGCCCTCACCCTTTGGGCAACCGCACCACGGTGACGAAGAAGTCGTCGATCTGCCGGATCACCTTGATGAACTGTTCGAAGTCCACCGGCTTGGGCACGTAGGCGTTGGCGTGCAGACGGTAACTGCGCAGTACGTCCTCCTCGGCCTCGGAGGTGGTCAGCACCACGACGGGGATGTGCGCGAGTTCGTCGTCGTTCTTGACCTCCTCCAGGACCTCACGGCCGTCCTTACGGGGCAGATTGAGGTCGAGCAGGATCAGGTGGGGGCGGGGAGCGTCGGCGAACTCGCCCTCACGTCGTAGGAAACGGAGCGCCTCGACGCCGTCGGAGACCACGTGCAGGCGGTTGCCGAGCTTGTGTTCCTCGAACGCCTCCTTGGTCATCAGGACGTCACCGGGATCGTCCTCGACCAACAGCACCTCTATGGGATGCACCAACATGACCTCGCTCAAGCTTCCAAACCCCTGCTCAGGGCTCCGCCCCGTCACCGGGGGGAGCCGTACCGCCACCGGTACCGGGCGGGGTGGAACGTGCGCCGCCCGGTCTGTCCGCCGGTTCGGCGCCGTCCTCCCTGGGGTCGCCCGTACCCGTGGGCCGTCGTTCGGCCGTCGGAGCCGAATCCTCAGGGGTGGTCTCGGCGTCCTCGGTGCCCTCGATCTCCTTATCGCCGGAAGGGACCTCCCCGGTTCCCTCGGAGAGAACCGTTCCTTCCTCCTGCTCGGAGTCGATCGGCAAGGACCAGCATATGCGGGTTCCGGTCCGCCCGGACTTGCTTTCGGGTGAGGTTTCGGTCGCTTCAGGGGTCGTGGGGGCCGTGTCCAGCCAGATCCGACCCCCGTGGAACTCGACGATCTTCTTGCACATCGCCAGGCCGATGCCGGTCCCCGTGTACTTGTCCCTGGTATGCAACCGCTGGAAGATCACGAAGACGCGCTCCGCGTACTGCGGTTCGATCCCGATCCCGTTGTCCTCACAGCAGAACACCCACTCGTCCTCACGCCGTTCGACACTGATGTGGACGCGGGGGTCCTCCTCTCCGCGGAACTTCACGGCGTTGCCCACGAGGTTGAAGAACACCTGGGTGAGCAGGGTGCGATCGCCCTGGACGGTGGGCATCGGCTCCCAGGTGACCTCCGCGCCCGCCTCCTCCAGGCGTGTGGACAGGCTGCTCATCGCGTCGTCCAGGGCCGTCTCCAGGGGGACCGGCGCGAAATTCTTGGTACGGCCGACCCGTGAGAAGGCCAGCAGGTCGTTGATGAGGGTCTGCATGCGCTTGGCACCCTCGACGGCGAAGTCGATGTAGGAGTCGGCACGCTCGTCGAGCTGTCCGTGGTAACGCCGTTGAAGCAGCTGGCAGAAGCTCGCGACCTTGCGCAGCGGCTCCTGGAGGTCGTGGGAGGCGACGTAGGCGAACTGCTCCAACTCCAGGTTGGACCGGCGCAGTTCCTCGGTCTGCTTCTCCAGGAGCGTGGACTGCTCCTGGAGCTTGCGCCGTGCGGAGGCGACCTCGTCCAGGTCCTGCACGATGCGTTCGCGCATGGCGTCCACGTCCTGACCGAGCCGGACGATCTCCGGCGGACCGTGCAGGGAGATCCGGTGCGCGTAGTAGCCCTCCGAGACCTGCCGCATGTGCCCGGCGAGTTCTTCGAGGGGACGCAACACCCACTGCTGGAGCATGACCCACAGGAACACCGACAGGAACACCACGACCAGGCCGACCAGTACCAGCAGGGCCACGACCTGCTGGGTGGCGAGGGCCAGGCCGTCACGTGCGTCGTTGATCTCGTCCTGCAACTGCTGGCTGGTGGCGTCGCTGATCCTGCTGAGCTCCAGGAACAGGGCCCGTCCACGCCGCAGGTCCTCCTGGGAGACCTCCTGCCCGTTGCTGACCTGTTCCAGGGCGGGCTCGGCGAACTCCTCGGTCCACACCCGGCCCGCGGTGAGCATGTCCTCGACGTTGGTCGCCACCTCCGGGTGGTCCTCGGCGAGTTCCGCCAGGGTGGCCCGCCCCTCGGCCATGGACATCTGGCTCTCGACGTAGGGCTGGAGGAACTCACGGTCCTGGGTGAGGATGTAGCCGCGCAGGGCGTGGTCCTGGGTGAGGTAGCCCGAGCGGGTCTGCTCGACGGCGTTCACGGCGGGGGTCAGCGAGTCGACCTGGAGGGAGAGGGACTCTCGGGCGTTCAACGCGGCCAGGGTGATGACCGAGACCGCCACCACCAGGACGACCGCGACCACGGTGAGCAGGCTGGTGACACGCCGCCTCAGGCTCCACGTCCCCGGGGCGGGTCGTTCGGGTTCGCCGCCCGTGCCGTTGACGAAGTGCGTGCCCCCGACGGATGTGCCGCCACGCACGTCGGCGTCCGGGGACGGCCCGGTCTTCTCGGTCTCCATGGCCGTTCCCTCCTCCGCGGGTCTCACCCCGGTTCTCCATGGGTGATGAGCAGCATCGCCACATCGTCCTGGAGCGGTCCGCCGTTGCTCCGTTCGGCCTCGTCCACCAGCCGTTCGGGCAACTGGGGCAGGGACACTCCCTGGTCCAGCACCTCGGCGACCATACGGCGCAGGCCCTCGACCTCCAGCCGTCCGGGCGGGCCCCCGTCATAGGCGTCCACGAGTCCGTCGGTGTAGAAGAGCATGCTCTTCCCCCTCGGCAGGGTCACCTCGTCCGTGTCGCTCTGCTCGACGGGGAACACGCCCAGGGGAGGTTGGGGGGTGACCTGGGTCTGGACGGCCGAACCGTCGCTGAGGATCAGGGGAGGCGGGTGCCCCAGTACGCGGAGCCTGACCCGTTCGTCGCCGGTGTCCAGGCTGGCCATGCACAATGTCGCGTACATCTCCTCCTGGGCCCGTTCGCTGACCAGGATGGCCTCCAGGTTGGGCAGGATCCGTTCCTCCTGGACACCGCCCATGATGAGGGCGCGCCAGGCGATGCGCAGGCTGACGCCGAGGGCCGCCTCGTCGGGGCCGTGCCCGCTGACGTCGCCGATCAGGACATGGGTGGTGCCGTCCTTCTCGACGGCGTCGTAGAAGTCCCCGCCGACCAGGGCGCGTTTGCGCCCGGGACGGTAGTAGGCACGGTGTTCCAGGGGGGAGCGTTGGAGGAGGACCTGGGGAAGCAGTCCACGTTCCAGGCGCATGTTCTCCCGGGCCCGCATGCGGGCCTCGTGGAGTTGGCGGGCGTTCTCGTCGGCGCGGCGCCGTTCGAGGGCGTAGCGCAGGCTGCGGCCCAGCAGGGAGCCGTCGACCTGTCCCTTCACGAGGTAGTCCTGGGCTCCCGCGGCGACGGCGGCCACACCCTCGTGCTCGTCGTCGAATCCGGTGAAGACGACGACGGCCGCGGCGGGTGCGCTGTCCAGTACCTCGCGCAGCAGATCCAGTCCCCTGGCGTCGGGGAGGTTGAGGTCGAGCAGCACGCAGCCCCGGAACCTCTCGAGGTGCTCGCGCGCTTCGGCGAGGGTGGTGACCCAGGTGATCCGCGTGGTCAGGGGCGTCTCGTCCAGCAGCTCCTCGGCGAGGAAGGCGTCGCCGGGGTCGTCTTCGATCAGCAGGACGTCAACTGATTCGACGGCTGCCTCCACCCGTTCGTCCACAGCGGTGTCGTCTCCCAGGGAGGCTCTGGTGCCCGGGGAGTCGCCGTTGGCGGAAGCGGTCCGCGCCGCTTCCCCTCCGACCACCGTCACGGGATCGTGCCCTGTTCTCCTGGTATCCACTCATCGCCCTTGGTCTGCCGGTCCGTGGGGTACTCTGCCACGCCGCGCGCCCTGGGGACGCCCGGGGCTCATTCCGGCGGTTCGGACTGCACGACACCCAAACGATAATCGCCCCGGCGACCTGTTGACCAGCGACCGTGACGAGACACATCCAACGCCACGGGGAGGAACCGCGGGGCCGCCGCGCACGAGCGAGGCCCTGTTTCCTCCCGGGGGCGGGCGAAGGAACGGGTTCCCCACACCGAGAGCGGTACGAGGGTCCGCGCCCGCGGGAGCGCGCGCGAGGAGGGATCGGAAGCACACCGAGACACAAAAGAAGCCTATCGGAAACCTCAGCGTCATCTTTCCGGAAGTCGGGCGAAGTCGCCCGGAGGGCCCGGGGCCCTCCGTCGCGCCCATCGATCGCCTCACGCACGACCTTCCCCTTCCAGCACGCCAGGAGGCGGGGCCCGAAGTTTTTCTGACGATGTGTCAGATCCATCTTGACAGTCGTGGCAATCTAAATGACATGATGTCATGAAACATACGGCGCGGAAGGTGGAAAGCACCCGCATGAGCGCAGAAGCCGAGGCTCCTCCAGAAACCGTTCCCCCCTCCTCCGAGCCGTTCTCCGAGCGACTCAAGGCCGCCACCTGGAACGACCATCAGGCCGCCGAGGACCACGGATTCACCCGCCTGCTCCTGAACGGCACCCTCCCCCTGGCCGGGTACGTCGGGATGGTCGCCCAGCACTACTTCGCCTACACGGCCCTGGAGGAGACCGGCAGACTCCTGGCGGACGACCCCGTGGCCGGAAGATTCCACTACCCGGAACTGGAACGCGTCCCCGCTCTGGTCCGCGACCTGGAGCACCTGCTCGGCGCCGACTGGCGCAAGAAGATCTCGCCCACCCCCGCCACCCGCACCTACGTGGCCCGCATCGAGCAGATGGCCGAGCACCCGGAGGGGTTCGTCGCCCACCACTACACGCGTTACCTGGGGGATGTCTCCGGTGGCCAGTTCATCCGTCGTGTGGCCGCCAGGACCTACGGGCTGACCGACGAGGCGGGGGTCGCCTTCTACGTCTTCGACGGGTTGGGCAGCCTGCCGCGCTTCCGCAACGGATACAAGGACAGACTCGACTCCCTACGACTGGATCCGACCGCCGCCGACCGTCTGGTGGCGGAGACCCGTCTGGCCTACCGGCTCAACACCGAGGTGCTCGCCGATCTGGGGCGGTCGTACGTGTCCGAGTCCTGAGCAGTGGAAGGCGGGGACCCCGATGGGGACGTCGGCGCCCCGCCTTGCGCGCGCACGTCCGTCGGACCATGCCGGAGCGTTTCCACCTCGTGCCACCATAGGAGAATGCCCAAGATCACGGCGCCGACCATCGCCGCCCACCGTGCCCGTACACGGGAGCGCATCATGGAGGCCGTCGGCGAACTGACCCGGACACAGGGGATCGACCGCATCTCCATGACCGACGTGGCCGGCTCCGCGGGGATCACACGTACCGCGCTCTACAACTACTTCCCCGACAAACCCGCTCTGCTCCTGGCCTTCACCGAGAAGGTCAGCAACGAGTTCGTCGAGCGCTACCGGCGTGAACTGCCCTCGGGGGTGTCCGCCGCGCGGCGCCTCTCGGCGTTCCTGCGGCTTCAACTGGAGGGGATCGTGGCGCACCCGCACCCTCCCGCCGCCGAACTCGGGGCCAGCCTCGGCCCGGCGGCCTACGAGGCGCTCGCCGCCCATGTGGCACCCATGCAGCGGCTGCTGACCGAGATCCTGGAGGAGGGCGCCCTCGCGGGCGAGTTCGACCCCCTACCGGCCGAGCCCACGGCCCGGCTCGCCCTGTCCATGGTCGGTTCCCAGCGCCTTCCCCTGGTCAGTGGCGAGGTCGACCTGGAGGAGACCCACGCGCTGGTCACCCGCTTCGTGCTCCGCGCCCTGGGCGTGGCCACCGAGACCGTGGACGTCCTCCTGCCCGCACGCCGCCCCCGCGACCCCGAGGGGGAACCCGTGAACATGGGGTGAGGGGCGGGCCCGCGTCCACGACACGGCCCCGGCAGGGAGATATCAGGTCGCGACGGTACGGCCGCATCGGTGAGAATGAGCGGACCCGCTCACCCTTGCCGGAAGCTCACCCCTGCGACCGAGTGTGAGGCCCTCTCCATCGTGTCCCTCATGTTGATCCTCCTCGGCGCCGCGCTGGTGTCGATCGCCTTCTTCGACAAGGTGCCCGGCTCCGTGCCCGAGCGCCCTCCGTCCCCCGGTGACGACCGCCCCGGATCCGTGTCCACCGCGCGACCTCCCGGTGTCCTTCCGCGCGTGCGCCTGGTCCCGGCCCGCCTCACCGAACGGGGAAAGGCCCTGCTCACCGCTCTCGGTGGCAGCGCCCTGATCGTGGCCCTCTTCCTCGCACTGTCCGATCTTTAAGCGCACCGCACCGCCACCGACGGGACTGCCCGGCGCCCACGCCTTCGGACACCGTGAACGGACCTCCGCCCGAGCCGGTCAGCTCCCGCCGCGACCGCCCGCCAGTCGCACCATCAGCCCGCCCGCCGCCGTGGCCGCGATCCCGCCCGTCACGGCGGCGGCGACGGCCAGGCGTTCGCGGAAACGGACACCGCGACGCGCCGCCGTCTCGGCGATCGCGCGCTCCGTGGCTCCGAAGACCCCGCCGCACAGCGCCGGGTCCAGTTCGTTCGGTCTCCAGCTCACCCGCCAGGCGCTCGGAGCGGGGACCCCGCCGGGCACCGACTCCGTGCGCGGCTTCCACCGGACCGGAGCGCCGGCCCCGCCCATGCCCGGGCGAGCCCCCTCGCCCTGTCCCGGAAGGCCCCCCGCAGGCGTTGCGGGCACCGTGAAGTGCCTCGGTGAGGGACCCCTGTAACGCAGCTCCCCCGGCGCGTTCGCGAGCATCTCCGCCAGGATCTTGGCACACGTGCGGGCGTCACCCAGCGCGGTGTGCTGACCGGTCGGCCAGTGCCCGCTGAGCCGGAAGGACGCCTTGGGCAGCGAATACCGGTCCAGGTCCACCTGGGAGCGCAGCGCACGCAGCGTGCACAGTCCCGACTGGCCCGTGGGCAGGCCCGCGGGCACCAGTTCGGAGGCGAGGAAGCGTTGCTCGAAGTCGAGGTTGTGGCCGACCACGACCGCCCCCGAGAGCAACTCGGTCAGCTTCGGTACCACCTGGGCGATGGTCGGTGCGCCGACGGTGTCGCTCCGGCCGATCCCATGGAACTCCTGACCCCTCACCGGTGCACGCGGGTCGACCAAGGTGTTGAACTCCGCCACCGGTTCGCCGTCACCGCGCATGCGCACCACCGCGATCTCCACGATGCGCGCGCCCTCGCGCGGTTCGAGCCCGGTGGTCTCCATGTCGAGCACCGCGTACTCCAGGTCCGCCGCCCGCATACCGACCCCGCGCCGGGTCAGCGCGCCCATTCGCAGCGTTCCCATCGTGTGCCCCACTCCTTCGCCTGGCTCGGTGACCGGCCTCCCGGTGTTCAACGGCACCGACCCTACTCCCCACCTCCGACACCGAAATCCCCCGCACGCGCCTGTGAGCTGGATCCGCCCGGCTTCGGCCGCCGTCGACCCACCGGAAGAAGAGGGGGCTGGGTAACGTTCCTCTTCGTGTCCGCTTCCGTGCGGGCACTCCGCGCACAGTCAGCCCCAAGCCACCGGCGAGGAGAATCCGCATGCCCCAGGTCCCCCTGCCCGAGTACGTCCCGCTGGCCGAGGTCGTCCGCTCCGGGATGCTCGAAAGCGTCCACTACGGAGCGGTCGTCGGACTCTCTCGCGACGGGAGGGTCGCCCACGCGCGCGGTCCCGTGCACCGGCCCATGTTCCCGCGGTCCTCGGCCAAGCCCTTCCAGGCGCTGGCCATGCTGCGGGCGGGCGCCGCCCTGGAGGGCCCCTCCCTGGCCATCGCCGCGGGCAGCCACGGCGGCGAGGACGTCCACGCCGCCGAGACCGGACGTATCCTCGCCTCGGTCGGGCTCACCACGGAGGACCTGCGCTGTCCGCCGGCCGTCCCCGGCGGCAGGAAGGCCCGGTCCGCCTTTCTCCGTGCGGGCCGTGAACCCGAGCGCGTGCTGATGAACTGCTCGGGCAAGCACGCCGGCATGCTCGCCGCCTGCGTCGCCAGGGGGTGGAGCACCGAGGACTATCTCGACCCCGACCATCCCTTCCAACTGCTCGTCCGGCGGACCACCGAGGAACTGTGCGGTGAACCCGTCGCGCACACCGCGGTGGACGGCTGCGGAGCGCCCCAGATGGCCGTCTCCCTCGTCGGGCTGGCCCGAGGGCTGTGGCGGATGAACACGGCGCCCGCGGACGGCCCGGAACGCGGGGTCATCGACGCGATGAGGGCTCATCCCCTGTACGTGTCGGGTACCGACCGCGTCGACACCGACCTCATGACCCGGATGCCCGGACTGGTCTCCAAGGTCGGCGCCGAGGGGGTCATGGTGCTCGGCGCTCCCACGGGCGAGACGGTCGCGGTCAAGATCAGTGACGGGGACGCCGAGGATCGGGCGCGTACGCTGGTCGCACTCGACGCGTTGCGGACCCTCGGTGTGGACGTCACCCCCGTCCAGGACCGGTTGCGCGTCGACGTCCACGGAGGCGGCGCCCCCGTCGGCGAGGTCCGCCCACTCTGACCAGACCCTCCTGGAAGGTCCGCCATCGGAAAGGGACACCAAGTGCGGGACACCCTGAACCACATCGTCATCGTCGGCGCCGGGATGGCGGGTCTGCGCACCGCCGAGGCTCTGCGCGGGCACGGCTTCGAGGGGCGGTTGACGCTCCTCGGCGAGGAGGCGCACCGCCCCTACTCGCGTCCACCGTTGTCCAAGGAGGTCCTGACCGGTGCGGGGATGGACCCGTCGGGGGGCGCTCCCGGCCGGCTGGTGGGTCACCGGGCGCTGCGGTTGCGCGAGAACGACGTCATGGACGACCTCGACCTGGACTTTCGACCGAACACCCGGGCCGTGGGACTGGACACCGTCGCCCGGGAGGTGCACGTGTCCGGCCCCGGTGGCACGGACGGGGCGGTGCGCTACGACGGCCTGGTGATCGCCACGGGCGCGCGTGCGCGCCGTCCCGACACCGACCTGGACGGCGTGTACGTCCTGCGCACGCTGGACGACGCCGAGGCGGTGCGCGCGGAGTTCGATTCCGGTGGTCGCCTGGTGGTGGTCGGGGCCGGTTTCGTCGGTGCCGAGGTCGCGGCCAGTGCGCGCACGGTGGGCATGGACGTGACCCTGGTGGAGGCGGCTCCCACTCCACTGACCCGGGTGGTCGATCCTCGGATCGGGGGGGTCCTGACCGAACTGCACCGGGAGAACGGCGTGGACGTGCGTCTGGGCACGAGTGTGACCGGTTTCGAGGGGCGGGGCCGGGTCGAGCGGGTCCGGCTGGCGGACGGCTCGACCCTGGAGGCCTCACTGGTGGTGGTGGGGATCGGCGTGCGTCTGAACACCGAGTGGTTGCGCGGGTCGGGTGTGGAGCTGCTGGCCGACGGTGCGGTGGCGTGCGACGAGTACTCCGCCACGTCGGTGCCCGACGTGTACGCGGTCGGAGACCTGGCGAACTGGCCACACCCGCGCTACGGCGGTCGGATCCGCTTGGAGCACTGGACGAACGCGAGCGAGCAGGGCGAAGCCGCCGCGTACAACCTGCTCGCGGGCGACGGGCGCACGCCCTTCACCCCCGTGCCCTACTTCTGGTCGGACCAGTACGGGAGGAAGATCCAGCTGCTGGGACAGGGTTCCCCGGCCGACGAGGTCGCCTTCGTGCACGGCTCCCCCGAGGACCGGAAGTTCGTGGCCTTCCTCGGCAGGGACGGCATGCTCACCGGTGTGCTGGGACTGCGCTCCACGCCGAGGACGATGCGCTACCGCGGGTTGTTGGAGCGGCCCACGACGTGGGACGAGGCCCTGGAGGCCGCCGGGTTCGCCGTCGCGTAGTACGGCGGTGCGCGCCCTTCCCACCTCCGTTCGGTGCGCTGGGAGGCGGGACCTCCCAGCGCACATCCGATCGCTCCACGCACGGGTCGAGTGGTGGACCACGGCACACGTGGTCGTTGGTTCCCCAACCGTGGAAACCTTGCCGTGACGGGCGCGAGGGCCGTCGAGCGACCCGGATCCGTTCGCTGTCGACGGACGGTCCGTCGTGGAGCGTCCCCACCGCCGACCGCGACGCGACCGGGGAGGCCCGGGACCCCGGGCCTCCCCGGTCCGTGTGGGAAGGCCGTCACCTCGCCGCGTGGACCCTCACTCCGCGAAGCGGTCGGTCGCCTCGATCAGGCGGTGCAGGATGCCGGGCTCGTCGAAGGCGTGCCCGGCGTCGTCCACGAGGTGGAAGTCCGCCTCGGGCCATGCCTTGTGCAGGTCGTAGGCCGTGCGGGCCGGAGTGCACACGTCGTAGCGGCCCTGCACGATCACCCCGGGGATGTGCCGGATCCTCTCCGCGCCGGCGATGAGCTGGTTCGGCGTGAGGAACCCGCGATTGACGAAGTAATGGTTCTCGATCCGCGCGAAGGCCAGAGCGTAGTCCTCGTCCGCGTACCGCTCCCGTAGCGCCGGATCGGGCCGCAGGGTGACCGTGGACCCCTCCCACACGCTCCACGCGCGCGCCGCGGCCAGCCGCTCCTCGCGGTCGGGCGAGGCGAGGCGGCGACCGTAGGCGGCGATGAGGTCACCGCGCTCCTGCTCGGGGATCGGCTCCAGGTAGGACTCCCACAGGTCGGGGAAGAGGTGGGAGGCGCCCTCCTGGTAGAACCAGCGCAGTTCCTCCTCGCGCAGGGTGAAGACGCCGCGCACGACCAGTTCGCTGACGCGTTCGGGGTGCTGTTGGGCGTAGGCCAAGGCCAGACAACTGCCCCAGGAACCTCCGAAGACCTGCCATTTCTCGGCGCCGATCATCTCGCGCAACCGTTCCATGTCCTCCACCAGTTTCCACGTGGTGTTGGTGGACAGGTCGGTGTCCATCCGACCGGCGTGCGGGGTGGAACGGCCGCAGTTGCGCTGATCGAACAGCAGGATCCGGTAACGCTCGGGATCGAAGAGCCTGCGATGGGCGGGTGTGCAACCGCCGCCGGGGCCACCGTGCAGGAACACCACCGGCTTGCCCGCGGGGTTGCCGCACAGCTCCCAGTAGACGCGGTGTCCGTCACCGACGTCGAGCATCCCCGAGTCGTACGGTTCGATGGGCGGATACAAGGTACGCACAGCGTTGGAGCCTTTCTTGGGTGTGCCCCGGGCGGTCCCCGGGGAAGAGGTACCGCGGCCGGGGTCACCGGTCGGCGCCCGGGCGGAGGACTCCGGTCAGAGGCGGTCGAGGAGCTGTGCCTTCTTGGCGCCGAACTCCTCGTCGGTGAGCAGGCCCTCGGCGTGCAGACGGCCCAGTTCACGGATCTTGTCGAAGATCGCCTCGCTGCCGTCGTCGGCCCCCGCCGGGAGCGCCGCGGCCTCCTCCCGCCCCTCCTCGGAGGCCACGTGAGCGTTGAGGGTGGCCGCCATGAGCAGGCTCTCCTCGCTGCCCTTGGGACCGTGGGAGGCCAGGGTGAAGAAGTCGTTGTCCAACGTGGTGGCCTCGGGGATGGTCACCCCCCTCAGCACGATGCGCAGATGGCCCTCGGTGATGTCGACCGGCGGGTACCACTGCGCGGACTCGATCTCCGAGAGTCGGTAGTCGCGGGACTTCTCCCGTTCCTTGGTCGTGCTGGCGAGCCACCCGTCCCATTGCAGGCGCACACGCGTGCCGTCGAAGGAGGCGGAACCCTCGGCGGTACGGACCTGGAGGGGCGGGCGGGCCACCAACCCCTTGGCCACCTCTCGTGGGTCCGGCGTGGTGGAGGAGAGTTCGCGCGCGTAGCGGGAGGAGGTGGAGATCTGCTCGGAGAAGTACTCGGCGAGGAGTTCCTTGTCGTGCGGGCCCGTGAGCATCAGCGGCGTCGGCGCGTCTCGACCCGGGGCTCCCAGGGGCTCGTAGGGGTCGGCCCCCTCCAGCAGGTGCAGGCGCAGCCTCCATCCGTGTTTACGGGTCCCCCGGTCGAAGTCGACCTCGCGAACGGCCGCCAGCGGCACCGTACAGCCGCCCAGTGCCCTGAACAGGGTCGGCACCTTGCGTCCGGAGCCAAAACGGATACGCACCGTCTCGTCCTCGATCAGCCACGTTCCGTGATGTCCGCGCAGTTCCTCCATGGACACCCATCCTAGAGGGCGGCGGAGCCGCGTCCACGGGACTCGATCCGGGGCTCGGGCGACCGGTTCGGGCCAGGGGTCGGGGCACGCATCACGGGTAGGAAAGCGGGACATGCTGTTCCACCCGTCCCGTGGGGACGGAGTCGGCCGACAGCGCGTCCAGTGCCCCGTCCCCGAACCGGAGGTCACCGAAGATGTCGCAAGGCAAGGCCCTCACGGGCGCGGAGGAGTTCAGGGCCGCACGGGATCTTCTGCTCGGACACCGTGAGGACCAGGAGAGGGCGCACCGGGAGTTCACCTGGCCACGGCCCGAACGTTTCAACTGGGCCCTGGACCATTTCGACGAGGTCGCCGAACGACGGCCGGACCGGACCGCTCTGTGGATCCTCGACGAGGGCGGAGGCCGGACCAAGTACACCTACCGGCACATGTCGGAACGCTCCAGCCAGGTGGCGAACTGGCTGAACAACCAGGGTGTGCGCGCGGGCGACCGGATCATGCTCATGCTCGGCAACCAGGTGGAGCTGTGGGAGACCCTGCTCGCCGCGATCAAGCTCGGCGCCGTGGTCGTCCCGACCGCCACCAACCTGTCGGAGGGCGACCTGCTCGACCGGCTGGAGCTCGGTGAGATCTCGCACGTGGTCTGTTCCGCGGCCGAGACGGAGAAGTTCGAGACGTTGCGGGGACACTGGACGCGGATCTGCACGGGCTACGTGGAGGGGTGGCTGTCCTACTCCGACTCCGAACACGCCGGACTGACCTTCCACCCACCGCACCCCACCCGTCCCGACGACCTTCTGCTGCTGTACTTCACCTCGGGCACCAGCTCCCGACCCAAGCTCGTCGCCCACACCCAGAGTTCGTATCCGATCGGACATCTGTCGACCATGTACTGGTTGGGCGTGCGGCCGGGCGACGTTCACCTGAACGTGTCCGAGCCGGGTTGGTCCAAGCACGCCTACAGCAGTGTGTTCGCGCCATGGAACGCCGAGGCGACCGTGCTGGTGGTCGACCAGGGGCGGTGGGAGGCCGAGCGACTGCTGGACGAGGTGGTGCGCTGCGGGGTGGACACACTGTGCGCGCCTCCCACGGTGTGGCGCCTGCTCCTCCAGTTCGACCTGACCGCGTGGGACGTCGGGTTGCGCGAGGCCGTGTCCTCCGGCGAGCCCCTCAACGCCGAGGTGGTCGACAAGGTGCGCGAGGCGTGGGGGGTGACCGTCCGCGACGGTTTCGGGCAGACCGAGACGACGATCCTGCTCGGTAACGGCCCCGGACAGGAGGTCGTCCCCGGCTCGATGGGACGGGAGATGCCCGGCTACGACGTGATGCTGTTGGATCCGGTCACCGACGAGCCGTCCGCCACAGGGCAGATCTGTGTGGACACGACCACGTCCCCCGTGGGGCTGATGAAGGGTTACTCGGACCGCCCCCAGCTCACCCGTGAGGTGACCGGTAGAGGGCGCTACCGCACCGGTGACATCGCCGCCCGAGACGCGAACGGTTACATTACCTATATCGGTCGATCCGATGATGTGTTCAAAGCCTCAGATTATCGCATCTCACCATTTGAGATAGAAAGCGTCCTGGTCGAGCACGAATACGTCGCCGAGGCCGCCGTCGTTCCCTCGCCCCATCCACTGCGGCGTGCGGTGGTCAAGGCCTACGTCTCCCTGGCGGAGGGTGTGCCGCCCGACGCGGACACCGCCGGGGCCGTCCTGACCCATGTACGCGAACGCCTGTCGCCGTACAAGTGGGTGAGACGTGTCGAGTTCACCGAGCTCCCCAAGACGGCCTCCGGTAAGATCCGTCGTGTGGAGCTGCGCCAGGCCGAGAGCGAACGCGGCACGGCGATCGATGGCACGCGCAACCCGCGCGAGTACTGGGAGGAGGACCTCCCGAGCCTGCGGGACTGAGCTTCGGCGACTCCCCCGGGGCCATCGCCACGGAAATTCGCGCGGTAATACCCTACATATCGTCTCACTGGATGAGACGATTTTGACCCCGGGAAGATGTGGTGCCCTCCGCCACCCGGGCCGTGCCGGAATATCGACGCCGATGTTCTGTACGCGACCGTCCGCGCTACTGTTCTGGTGACGGTTCTTGCCACGGCAGCGAAAAAGGACAGACAGGACCCAAGGGGAGCATCATGCCGAACACGAACGACACACGGGTGGCCAGTTACAAGCCGCTCATCGCCCCCGGGGACCTGCTGGCCGAGCTCCCTCTGGGCCCCGAACGCAGCGCCCTGGTGCAGGAGGCGCGCACCGAGGTCAAGCGCGTTCTGGACGGCGACGACGACCGACTGCTGGTCGTGGTGGGACCCTGCTCGGTGCACGATCCCGAGTCCGCCATGGACTACGCCCGCCGCCTGGTCGAGTTGGTGCCCTCTCTCCGGGAGGAGCTGTGCGTCGTGATGCGCGTGTACTTCGAGAAGCCGCGCACCACGGTGGGATGGAAGGGTCTGATCAACGACCCGGGACTGGACGACACCTACGACGTGCACCGCGGTCTGCGCCTGGCACGTGAGCTCCTTCTGGACATCAACTCGCTGGGGCTGCCCGCCGGAACCGAGTTCCTCGACCCCATCACCCCCCAGTACATCGCCGACGCCGTCTCCTGGGGCGCCATCGGGGCCCGCACCACGGAGAGTCAGGTGCACCGCCAGCTCAGCAGCGGTCTGAGCACGCCCGTCGGTTTCAAGAACGGTACGGACGGCGACGTGCAGGTGGCGGTGGACGCCGTGGGCGCGGCGGCCGCCTCGCACACCTTCTTCGGGGTCGACCCCTCGGGGGTCGGCTCCGTGGTCGAGACCTCCGGCAACCCGGACTGCCACGTCATCCTGCGCGGCGGCCGCAGCGGCCCCAACTTCGGGGTGGAGGCGGTCGACGCCGCCCTGGACGTCATCGGACGCTCGGGACTGCCGCGCCGGCTGATGATCGACGCCAGCCACGCCAACAGCGGCAAGGACCACACCCGACAGCCCGGCGTGGCCTCCGCGATCGCCGCCCAGGTGGCCGAGGGCCAGACGGGCATCATCGGCGTCATGTTGGAGAGTTTCCTCGTCGAGGGTGCCCAGAAGCTGGGCGACCCGGCCGAGCTGACCTACGGTCAGTCGATCACCGACAAGTGCATGGGGTGGGAGACCACCGGTGAGGTCCTGGCCCACCTGGCCGAGGCCGTACGTCAGCGCCGCAAGAACGCCGGCTGACCACGGGCGACCCCGAGGAGGGCGGGGCGGCGGGGCCGCCCCGTCCTCGTTCGGCCCGGACGCTCTTGGGCACGCTGCGCGCCCGCTGCTAGGCTGAACGTGTTGCTGACCCCGTACGGGAGAGTGTCCGCGTATCCAGCCCGGGCCGCCGAAGGAGCAATTCCTCCCCGAAGACAACCTCTCAGGCACAATGGACCGTACGGGCGAGACCACTCTGGAAAGCAGGGACGACCGTCCTTCGCCGAAGGTGCAAGCCACGCCGAGCACGTGGTGAAGCTCTCAGGCGCCGATGACAGAGGGGGAGGATGGCAACGCCACGCACGTCACGACGCCCATCCTCTCGGGAGTGCCCATGTCAGAGCCCGCATCCGAGCCGCGTGTCACCGCTCTGCGCGAGGTCCATGAAAAGGCCGGTGCCACACTCGTCGAGTTCGCCGGGTGGCTCATGCCCCTGCGCTACGACAGCGAGACCGCGGAGCACAAGGCGGTGCGCGAGGCCGCCGGCATGTTCGACCTCTCCCACATGGGGGAGATCCGGTTGCGTGGCCCCCAGGCCGCCGAGGCCCTGGACTACGCCCTGGTCGGGAACCTGTCCGGGCTCAAGGTGGGTCGTGCCCGATACACCATGATCACCAACGAGGACGGCGGCGTCCTGGACGACCTCATCGTCTATCGCCTGGGCGAGGAGGAGTACCTCGTCGTGGCCAACGCCGTGAACACGCCGGTGGTGGCCCCGGCACTGGCCGAACGCGCCTCCGGCTTCGACGTCGAGGTCACCGACGAGTCCGCCGACTACGCCCTGATCGCGATCCAGGGTCCCCGCTCCGTGGACGTCCTGGCACCGCTGACCGACGCCGACCTGGACGGCATCCGCTACTTCGCGGGCTATGAGCACACCGTCGCCGGAGAGCCGGTGCTGCTCGCCCGTACCGGCTACACCGGTGAGGACGGCTTCGAGATCTTCGTCCGCCCCGCCGCCAAGGCCCCCAAGGTGTGGGAGGCCCTCATGTCCCAAGGGGCGGAACACGGGCTGGTTCCCGCGGGGCTCTCCGCACGCGACACCCTGCGCCTGGAGGCCGGGATGCCGCTGTACGGGCAGGAGCTCACCGCCGAACTCACCCCCTTCGACGCCGGTCTCGGCCGCGTGGTCAAGTTCGACAAGGGTGACTTCGTGGGCCGGGCCCGCCTGGAGGAGGCCTCGCGCGACACCCGTCCCCGCCGTCTCATCGGCCTGCTCGCACGCGGCCGCCGCCCCCTGCGCAAGGGCCAGGAGGTGCTGCGCGACGGCACCACCGTCGGAACCATCACCAGCGGCGCGCCCTCTCCCACCCTGGGCCGCCCCATCGCCATGGCCTACGTGGACGGCGACCTCGACACCACCACCGGCGCGTTCAGCGTGGACGTGCGTGGACGGAACGAGGACGTCGACGTGGTCGAACTGCCGTTCTACAAGCGGCGGTCGTAGGAGCGGGTCTTCACATCCCGAAGGCCCACACGCCTCCTGCGTGCGCGGTCCCGTACAGGGGACCCGCGCGCACGGGGCACGACCGGGCATAGGCCGGGCCGGGCAGCCGTACGGGCGCGCGGCAGGAAAAGGAACACCTCCAAGGAGAGTTGAAGTGAGCGTTCCCACGGAGCTGGGTTACACCGACAAACACGAGTGGGTCTCGGTCCAGGACGGAGTCACCACGGTCGGGATCACCTCGTTCGCCGCCGAGTCCCTGGGTGACATCGTCTATGTCGAGGTGCCCGAGGTCGGCAGTGAGGTGACCGCCGGCGAGCCGTGCGGTGAGGTGGAATCGACCAAGTCCGTCAGTGACATCTACTCGCCCGTGAGCGGTGAGGTCTTCGAGGTCAACGAGGCCCTTGAAGGCGAGCCCGAGACGATCAACTCCGACCCCTACGGGGCCGGGTGGCTGTTCCGGGTCCGCACCTCCGAGGAACCCTCCGACCTGCTCTCCGCCGAGGAGTACACCAAGTTGACCGAAGGCGAGGATTAGGCCCCCGATGGCTACTGAGAACACGCTCAACAAGACACTGGGCGAACTGGATCCGGAGGTGTCCGCCGCCGTCGACGCGGAGCTGGCCCGCCAGCGCGACACCCTGGAGATGATCGCCTCGGAGAACTTCGCCCCGCAGGCGGTCCTCGAGGCACAGGGCACCGTGCTGACCAACAAGTACGCGGAGGGCTATCCCGGCCGCCGCTACTACGGAGGCTGCGAGCACGTCGACGTCATCGAGCAGCTCGCGATCGACCGGGCCAAGGAGTTGTTCGGCGCCGAGCACGTGAACGTACAGCCGCACTCGGGCGCGCAGGCCAACACGGCCGTGTACTTCGCGCTGCTCAAGCCGGGCGACACCGTCCTGGGGATGGACCTGGCCCACGGCGGTCACCTGACCCACGGCATGAAGATCAACTACTCCGGCAAGATCCTCAACCCGGTCGCCTACCACGTACGCGACGAGGACGGCACCGTCGACTACGACGAGGTCGAGGCGCTGGCCGAGAAGCATCGGCCCAAGATGATCATCGCCGGGTGGTCGGCCTATCCGCGGCAGCTGGACTTCGCCCGCTTCCGTAAGATCGCCGACTCGGTCGGGGCGCTGCTGTTGGTGGACATGGCGCACTTCGCCGGTCTGGTCGCGGCCGGCCTGCACCCCAACCCGGTGCCGTACGCCGACGTGGTCACCACCACCACGCACAAGACCCTGGGTGGTCCGCGCGGCGGCATGATCCTGTCCAAGGCGGAGCTGGGCAAGAAGATCAACTCCGCGGTGTTCCCCGGCATGCAGGGCGGGCCGCTGGAGCACGTGATCGCGGCCAAGGCGGTCTCGCTCAAGGTGGCGGCGAGCGAGGAGTTCGCCGAGCGCCAGCGCCGCACGCTCTCCGGTGCCCGACTGCTCGCCGAGCGCCTGACCCGTCCGGACATGGCCGAGATCGGGGTGAAGGTGCTCTCCGGGGGCACGGACGTGCACCTGGTGCTGGTGGACCTGGTCCACTCCGAGCTCAACGGCCAGGAGGCCGAGGACCGCCTGCACACGATCGGGATCACGGTCAACCGCAACGCGGTGCCCAACGACCCGCGTCCGCCCATGGTCACGTCCGGCCTGCGGATCGGCACCCCGGCCCTGGCCACACGCGGCTTCGACGACGAGGACTTCACCGAGGTCGCCGACGTGATCGCCGAGGCGCTCAAGCCCGAGTTCGACGCCGACGCGCTGCGCGGCCGGGTCCGGGCTCTGACCGGCAAGCACCCGCTCTACCCGAACCTGTAGAGCCCCGCGCCGTGCGGGGCACCGGCCCCGCACGGCGCTTTGTCGCCCAAGGTCCTGTGCTCGACGAGGAGGACGGCCATGGCCATCAGTGTGTTCGACTTGTTCAAGATCGGTATCGGTCCCTCCAGCTCGCACACGGTCGGGCCGATGAAGGCGGCGCGCACGTTCGTGGACGGGCTGCGCGAGCACGGACGCCTCGACGGGACGACCCGTGTGCGGGCCGAGTTGTACGGGTCCCTGGCACTCACGGGCAGGGGGCACGGCAGCGACACCGCGGTGGTCCTGGGGCTGATGGGGCACACGCCCGAGCACGTGGACGTGGAGGCGGTGCCCGCGCTGGTCGAGCGGGTGCGCGAGGAGCGGACACTGTGCCTGGGCGGGCCCGACGGGCCGCGGGTGGACTTCGATCCGTCCGTGGACGTGGACTTCCGCCGTAAGGAGAACCTGCCAGAGCACCCGAACGGCATGCGTTTCGTGGCTCTGGACGCCCACGGGAACGAGTCGACCTCCAGGGTCTACTACTCGGTGGGCGGTGGCTTCGTCGTGGACGAGCGGGCCGCCGGCGCGGACCGGATCAAGCCCGACGACACCGTGCTGCCCCACCCCTTCGACAGCGCCGAGGAACTGCTGGAGATCTGCGCGGAGACGGGCATGTCGATCAGCGCGGTGATGCTCGCCAACGAGAGGGCGTTCGGGCGGTCCTCGGAGGAGATCCACGACGAACTGCTCGTCATCTGGGAGGCCATGCGCCAGTGTGTGCGCCGCGGCGTGACCACCGAGGGGACCCTGCCGGGCGGCCTGAAGGTGCCCCGGCGCGCGCCTCGCCTGTACCGGCAGCTGGGCGGCGTCTGCGACGAGTCGGGACTCTTGGCACCGACCACCGTGGACTCCGATCCCATGCGCGGCAGCGACTGGATCACGTTGTACGCGCTGGCGGTGAACGAGGAGAACGCCGCGGGCGGCCGGGTGGTGACCGCGCCGACCAACGGGGCCGCGGGCATCGTCCCCTCGGTACTGCACTACTACCTGCACTTCAGTCCGGGCGCCGGTGACGAGGGTTTCGTGCGCTTCCTGTTGACCGCGGGGGCGATCGGCATCCTGTTCAAGCAGAACGCGTCGATCTCGGGAGCCGAGGTCGGTTGTCAGGGCGAGGTGGGTTCCGCCTCGTCGATGGCCGCCGCCGGCCTGGCCGAGGTGTTGGGAGGCACCCCCGCCCAGGTGGAGAACGCCGCGGAGATCGCCATGGAGCACAACCTGGGGCTGACCTGTGACCCGATCGGCGGCCTCGTGCAGGTGCCGTGCATCGAGCGCAACGCCCTGGCCTCGGTCAAGGCGATCAGTGCCGCGCGCATCGCCCTGCGCGGCGACGGCAGCCACTTCGTGTCCCTGGACAAGGTCATCAAGACCATGCGCGACACCGGACGCGACATGCACGACAAGTACAAGGAGACGAGCCGCGGCGGACTGGCCGTCAACGTCATCGAGTGTTGACGCGCCCGACAGCTCAGTGCGCCATGTGGAAAGTACGCAGAGCCGCCGCGATGTCCCCGATGTCGTCGAGCCCTCCCGTGGCGACGTCGAGAACGAAACGCTCGGCGCGGTCCACATCGACAGGATCCACCAGGGGCTTCCCGTTCACTTCGAGGAAGACCGCCGTAGAGTTCCACGCGGCTCGCTTGTTCCCGTCGAGGAACACATGGTTCCTGGCCAGGGAATGCATCAGCGCGGCGGCTTTCTCGAAGATATCCGGATAGTGTTCGTCCCCGAACGAAGACCCTTGGGGGCGGTGGACGGCGCTCTCCAGGAGCCCCGGGTCACGAACCACGGCAGCGCCCTGCTCCTCTTGGGCCAGAGCCATGGTGGTGATGTCGACGATCATCGCCGAGTCCAGGTAGAAGACGTCTTCCACCTACTGGGCGAGCCTCTCGTTGAGCTCGGCGGAGAGGGTGGTGACGCGCCGTGCCGCAGCCAGGAAACGACGACGTCGGATCTCGGCGAGCATGCTCTCCCGCATCTCCTGGACCAGTTCCTGCGGTGGTCGCTTCTCAGCGGCGGCGGTCTGACGGATCTGCTCCGCCTCCGCCTCTGTGAACTCGATACCGAGTACCGACATGCTCGCCCCCTTCCACGGTGCGCCCTGCCTCCAGAATACCCGAGGAGGCCGGAACACCGGGAGACGTCGTGGATCCGTATCCCTGGACAGAGTCATCACGACCATGCACGGCAAGGAGACCTCGCGCGGCGGTCTGGCCGTCAACGTCATCAAGTGCTGAGGGCCATCACAGAGGTGTTAACAAAATCGCGCACTGGAGTGCGCTTGCACAACGGGGTTGCCGTGTGTACCTTTGTTGATGGAAGACAGGTGCACGCGGCTCAGTTCGCGATGGGCCGATCATCGGGGCTTGGGCAGTACCGCCCCAGAAAAAGCCGTGCCCCGGGTGGCGTGCTGAGCAGAGGCGAACCCGGGGCTTACGGAGCCAACGATACCAAACGTCCTCGCCCTTGTCCTCTCGCGCCCTCAGCCGAGATAGAACGAAGGTCATCGTGAGCACCGGCATCCCGGAATGGATGGTCTCCGTGTACTCCTCGCCCCGCCTCGGGCCCTACCTCCGCCACAGTGGGGGCGATGTGGCCCGAGCCGTCAATCTGTATCACTGGAACGTCATGGTCTCCGCGGCCTTCTACGGCCCGCTCCACACGTTCGAACTCGCCCTGCGCAACTCCATCCACGGCCGTCTGAGCGCCCACTTCGGGCAGGAGGACTGGTGGAACAGGGCTCCGCTCGACAACGAGGGCCAGCGCCTCGTCCGCCAGGCGCGGGCCCGGTGCCGCCGTTCGGCCACTCCGGACGACGTCGTCACCGAGCTGTCCTTCGGCTTCTGGTCCTCACTGGTCGCTCGTAGGTACGACCGAGATCTGTGGGTTCCCGCCCTTCATCGCGCGTTCCCCGGATACCGAGGGCCGCGCCGCATCCTCCAGGACCAGCTCTACTCCCTGCGACTGCTGCGCAACCGCATCATGCACCATGAGCCGATCCACCACCGCCACCTGGATGCGGACCACGCCAAGCTCTACCTCGTGCTCTCGTATGTCAATCCTGAGGCCGCCTCCGGTATCAAGCTCCTCGACCGCGTTCCCGAGGTGCTCCTGGTCAAAGAGCAGGTGTGCCGGGGTGATCTCCCTTCGAGCTTCTGAGGAGGCCACTGTGAGCAAGGACGGCCCGGCCCTGGTGTCACGCGCGCAACTCGCCCGGTACGCCGGGGTCAGCCGCGCCGCGGTCACCAACTGGCGCAGGCGCGGACCCGATTTCCCCGAGCCCGCGGACGCCGAGAAGGAGCTGTTCGACCTCGAGGAAGTCCTCTCCTGGTTAGCGAAGCGCACCATCCCCGCCGATGCCCGTCGACCGGGCGAGGATGCGGGTACGACTTACGCCGAACGGGTACAAGCCTCCCTGGCCGCCTCGGGTTCATCCCGTGTTCCTGCACACGCGCAGGTGAGGAGGACGACCTCCCGGGGACAGACCCCGGACCGGGCCGTCTACGGGATTCTGGACCACTTGCGCGGTCATGTCCCCTTCGACACCAATCTCAAGTTCCTCCTCCACCTCATCGACATCTCCGTGTCGCGTGAACAGGACTGGCAGGAACTCCTGCGCCAACCCACGTACTTCCGCATGGCCGCGTCCCTCACGTCCCTGCTTCCTTCACAGAGGCACGGGTTGCCGAATCTGACGGACCCGCCTCACATCCTTCCCCGTGTCCTCAGGGATGTTGAGGAGCTGGTCTCCGATGGAGATCGGCGAGAGCGGGCTGCCGCGGTCTTCGACCATGTACTCGCCCTGCTGGCGGACACCGAAGGCAAAGTCGGAGCGATGTGGCAGACCCCGGAATCCATTGTAGAGACCGCCGTCCGAATGCTCGATTCACGTACACCTCCCCGAGCGGTACACGACCCCTATTGCCGAACCGGTGAGTTCCTCATCGCCATGGAGCGGTGGCTCCACGTCAACCAGCCTGCGTCCCGGCCCTTGCTCAGCGGAATCCCAGGCTCGGATGAGTTGTCAGATATGGCCAAGATGCGCCTGCGTGTTCACGGTGTGGAGGCCGAGCTGATGCCCGGCGCCGACCCATTCGGCCTACGGCACCGGGGCCGCCGGGCCGATCTCATCCTGGCCAATCCACCGTTCAATATGCGCTGGGCGGCCGACGAGGATTCCGCTGACGACCCGCGTCACCTCCCCTATGGGCGGCCGCCCCTCTCGAATGCGAACTTCGTCTGGCTGCAATCCGCCGTGACAGCGCTCCGACCGGGTGGACGGGCCGCAGTCGTCATGTCGCCGAGCGCCACTTTTTCCTCCCACCCCGGGGAGCAGGCCATCCGCACGGCCATGATCGAGGATGGCGTGGTGGAGGCCGTGGTGTCACTACCGGACCGACTCTTCCAGAGCACGAACATCCCCGCCGATATCTGGCTTCTGAGAAGCCCAGCCGACAAAGCCTCCGAGGTCCTGTTCGTCAACGCACGGAGGCTGGGAACGGTGTCCCACACCAAACGCGGCCTCGCTCCCGAAGAAATCGACGACATCGTTTCGACCGTGCTGGCCTGGCGCGAGGGCGCCCCCGTTTCGGACATGGGCCGTGCCATCGGTCTGGACGAAATCCGTGCGCGAGACCATTCCCTGCTCCCTGCCTCCTACGTCTCCCCCCCTCTCCCGACCGTCGACGTGGACGAGGAGAGGGAGAGGTTCGAGAGCCTCACCCGACGACTGCACCGGTTGGAGGGCCAACTGGCGGCCACGGACATCCCGGTCCACCACCTGATCGAGGAGACACGACGATGGACGCGCCCTTGAGCGACACGGACACCGGAGATCGGTTGGAGCGGCCCTTGGGAGAAATCTGCGACATCCAGGCCGGGCCCTCGGGGAGAGGCACTTCTTCTCAGGAATTCTCCGACCGGGGGACACCTCTGGTCCGCCCCCTCAACATCGTCGAACTGCGCGTTTCAGAGCATGGCCTGGTTCACGTGCCCGAGGAGAACGCCGCGCAACTGGGCAACCGGTACCGCCTACTGGCGAACGACATCGTGACGGTGCGAACCGGTACCCTCGGCCGATTCGCGCTGGTCGAGCAGGGACAACAGGGGTGGCTGATGAGCGGACAGTTGCTGCGGCTGCGCCCCTCGGCGGAAGTCGACCCGAACTATCTCGTGCACTACCTCACTCTGCCTCGACTCCGGGTCTGGCTCGACGCGCACACCTCCGGCAGCACCATTCCCTCGATCACACGGAAGACGATGGAATCACTTCCCGTGCTCCTTCCGCCTTTGCACGTCCAGCGCGACATCGGTGAGAGACTGGCGCTCCTCGACACGCGGATCCGATTGCAGTCCGAGGTCCTACAGACCACCCGGAAACTTCGCGCCTCCCTGGCCGAACTTCTCTTCGCCGAGCACCCCCTCTCCCCCGACGACTCGGCCAGACCCTGACGACGGGCCTCGCCCGGGTGGGATCGCCGATCCACGGAAGGCGAACCCGTGGCAGGTCCATGACATCGGACGGTTCGAACGCCCCGAACGAACGGAGAGCGCCCCGGAGCAGATCGTTCAGGCGAGGACTGACGACAGCTGGGGGTGAGTAAGAGGCGTCGCCCCATATCGTCCAAGGTCGTCCTCGTGAACGGTCGCCCATCGTCGCCTCGGGCGAGGTCATCACGACCATGCACGACAAGGAGACCTCGCGCGGCGGCCGGGCCACCACGAGCGTCGAGCACCGGTCGGTCAGTTCCGCCCCGGTCGGGGTGCGTAGAGCAGCGCGTTGACGTCCCCGGGGTCCGTGTGCATCCCCGTCTCGGGGTCGAACACCCTGTGGTCACGGGAACAGTAGAGCAACCGCGACCACACCTGGTACAGGTGCTCTCGCAGCGGCGCGCGCCGACGGTAGCCGATCCAGGCCCACAGCCAGCTTCCCAGGGCTACCACGGACACCACCGGGGCGGCCAGGACCACGATCCGCACGAAACCGTCGAGCGGTTCGGGTCGGGAGAGCAGGTACAGGATGGCGCCGAAGGCGGCCAGTCCGGCGAGCGGGCCGACCTTGGGGGCGAAGCGTCGGACCACCAGACCGAAGACCGTGGCCAGGAGGACGAGGAACATCAGCATCCTCGTCGTGGAGTCCACGGCGCCCGAGCCCAACACGGCGAGGAACAGCGTGAGGAGCCCCAGGTTGAGTCGGAATCGTTCCGGTGGCTGCTCCAGCCACAGGTCCAGTTCCCGCGCCAGGTGGGTCTGGCTGTGCGAGTGGAACCGGTGGGTGCTGAGGGAGGGCCCCACGTGTACCGAGGTGGAACCGACGTAGCCGGTGGCTCCGGGGTGCCACGTGGTCCCCGTGCCCGAGGTTTCGCTGCTTCCCGAGCGTACGATCGCCTGCACGCTCGCGGTCTGGTCCGACTTCTGGCAGAGGGGACAGGGGTTCATGGGGGCGTCCAAGGGGCGGTCCGGCATCGACAGCGGACAGCGTAGCGCCTCACGTTCCGTGTCCCACCCCGCACAGCCGGCCGTTTCCGGACACCGGGCACGTCGGGGCACGGAGAGACCTCGTGCCCCGACGGCTCAGACCAGGTTGCGTCTCGGAGTCTTGGCCGGTGCGGTCATCGACATCCGCACCACGGTGGGCAACCGGTCCAGGTCGAGCGTCCCCCTCAGGTTCGCCAGGGCCTCGGCGCGGACCCTCCGCCACACCCCGGCCACGTCCGCGTCCTCCTCCAGGGTCAGCGCGAGTCGCAGGTGCGGGGCGTCGGCGGACTCGGTCAGGCGCGCACGGGCACGGCGTACTCCGGGGTAGGCGGCGACCTCCTGTTCCAGGGCACTCCGCGCCACGTTCTCCGTCATCTCCACCCGACCGGCTCCCCCGCGTTCCAGTACCAGGTGTCCCACCGTGTCGTTGAGTCCCTGGACCAGTAGCCATCGCAGGGCCAGGAAGGCGGCGGTGAAGGCCACCGCGACCGCCACGTAGGGCGTCCACCGTCGACCGAGCACCTCCTGAACCGAAGGACCGAGCAGCACACCGTCGGCCGCCTCCGCGCCGAACAGACCGTGCCCGACGGCGAGCGAGCCCAGTCCGGCGGCGAGGAGCACCGTGCCCACGGCCACCAGTCCCCACCGGTTCCCCCTGGCGGACCTTCGTGCCCTGTCACCGGGCATGGTCACTCCTCCGCGTACCGCACGTGGGTGAGGATCCGTATGCTGCGCAGCGGCGCCAGTTCCTCCAACCGCCGCTCCACCGCCGCGGTCACCTCGCCGGGCAGCCCCATCGCGCCGCGCATCCCCGTGCGCACGTACAACCGGATCACGTTGCCGCGCACCGCCACGTACACCTCGTCGACCCCGCTGACGTCCTGGGCCGCGGCGGCCACCGCCCGACGCAACGCGGGCCGGGTCAGACCCACCACCAGAGCGGGGTCATCGGTGCGCAGAGCGGTCCAACGACCTCGACCGGGCGCCAGGGCGATCACGATCAGGGCCAGGCCGATCGACGCCAGGACGGCTGAGGCGATCTGCACCGACGGTGCCGACCAGGTCGAGGCCGCCGCGTACCCGGTGGCGGCTCCGACCGGGACCAGCCCCAGCGGGCTACCGGCCAGCGCCGCGATCACCTCGGCGGCGGCCACCACGGCCACGACGAGGATCACCAGACTCGTGATCACCGCGGGCCAGGACCGCCTCGGGCGGAACGTGTGGACGGCCACACGCCTGGCCCGGCGGTCGACGCCTTGGTCCGGACGTCCGAGCGCCTCTTCCACGGTGGTCATGTCAGCGCACCAACTCCGCGATCTCGATGTCGATGTGGTGAACCCTTTTTCCGGTGGTCCGCTCGATCCGCCGGCCGACGTGCTCGCGCACCCGTACGGCGACCTCTCGGGCGGAGCGGGGGTAGAGGACACCGATCCTCAGCTTCAGCAGGACGATCTCACCGCTCACCCTGGCGCGGGCGGCACGCGACCGGGCACGGCGCGCACCGGGGATCTCGCGGACCGCCCGCGCGGCGGATTTCTCGATCACGAGGGGGGAGATGGTGGTGCGTCCCCCCGGGTCCCGGCCCTCCGCGTGCGGGGGCGTGTCCGGGACGGCGTCGGTGTGTCCCCTCCTCGGGGGCGCCGCACCGGTTCTCGCTCCGACCATGTCCACTCCTCCTCTCAGGTGGAGCGTCGTGCGAACATCGTGGTGAGGTCGATCTCACCCTCGACGGCGAGACCGGCGACGAATCCCGCCAGACCCAGGATCAGCACCAGCGCGAAGGCCGTGAATCCACCGAACGCCGCGGCCAACCCCAGTACCGTCCCGTAGGACAGGCCGACTACGGGCCACATGGTCTCCCCCTCTCGTCCAGCCCCTGGCACTTCTTCCTCAACCACTTCCGGCACCGTCTCCCAGCCCCGCGATCACGTCCTCCACGCTGATGTGGACGATCCGACCGGCCGCGAGAGGGGCCAACCTCCGACGCATTTCCGCGGTGATCTCGGGAAGGGGTCGCCCGAAGCGGACCACGACACCGATCTCGACGCTGTCCGCGCGTACCGCGACCCCGTGGACACGGCCCCCCGGAACGGGCGTGGCGAGCGTTCCGAACCCGCCGGAGGACAGCTCCACCACGTCGGGGAAGGCTTCGGCCTCACGAGCCAGGCGCCGTGCCACCTCACCCGGCTCCTCCTCGGAGCCCACGGCTACCGGACCCGGGGCGCGGGGTCGTACTCGTCCTCGCGGCCCTCATCAGGCAGGTGGACGTCCTCCACCCGGATGTTGATCTCGGTGACCTCGAGGCCGGTCATCCGCTCCACCGCCGCGGTGACGTTGCGGCGCACGGCCGCGGCGAGGTCCTGGATGGCGGCGCCGTACTCGATGACAAGGTGGATGTCCACGGCGGCCTGGCGCTCCCCGACCTCGACGAGGACCCCTTTGGACGCCGCCCTGCCCTCCCCGTTGCCGGTCACGGCGTCGCGTACCGCCCCGACCGTCCGGTTCGCGCCACCGCCCATGGCGTACACACCGCCGATCTCGCGCGCGGCCACCGCGGCGATCTTGGCGACCACCCCGTCGGCGATCTGTGTACGACCGCCCTCTCCCTGCGGGGTGTCCCCTCGGCTCGACCAGCCCTGCTCACGGGCGCCCGGCACCTTGGCCACGGTCCTCATGTCCGCCACTGGTCCCCCTTGTGCGCTTCACGGTCGGGCCGATGTGCTTCCCATCCACGTCTTCCGGGCACGCCTTCCGGAATGCCGGACCGAAACCTTGCCTAGATGTCATCCGAAGGTCCGGAAGTTTCGAACTGAACACACCATATACACACAGGGAGTAACCACCAAGGCACCTTGCGTAGGATTTCCTGGTCCGAAAAGGGCGTGTGCCACCTCGCTTCCGGCGGGAGGGTCCGGAATTCGGCGAGAGACGACATGGGGGGCGCCCGAAGGCGCCCCCCATGAAGAACCTCTTCCGACGGCCCGCGATCGCGGTCGGATCCCTCAGTCGAAGATGACCGTCTTGTTCCCGTTGAGCAGGACACGCCGCTGCGCGTGCCAGTTGACCGCCCGCGCCAGCGCCACCGACTCCAGGTCCCGACCGATCGCGGTGAGCTGCTCGGGGCTGTGCGTGTGGTCGACCCGCGAGACCTCCTGCTCGATGATCGGGCCCTCGTCCAGGTCCGCGGTGACGTAGTGGGCCGTCGCGCCGATCAGCTTCACTCCACGCGCGTGGGCCTGGTGGTAGGGACGTGCGCCCTTGAAGCTGGGCAGGAAGGAATGGTGGATGTTGATGATACGACCGGACATCTTGGCGCACAGCCGCTCGGAGAGCACCTGCATGTAACGCGCCAACACGATCAGGTCCGTGTCGTAGGAGTCCACCAGTTCCAGCAGGCGTGCCTCCTGCTCCTGCTTGGTCTGAGGGGTGACCGGCAGGTGGTGGAAGTCCACACCGTAGGAGTCGGCGAGGAACTCCAGGTCGGGGTGGTTGGAGACCACGGCGGCGATGTCCGCGTCCAGCAGACCGCTGCGCTGACGGTAGAGCAGGTCGTTGAGGCAGTGGCCGAACTTCGAGACCATCACGATCATGCGCGAGCGCACGTCACGCGGTTTGAGGGTCCACTCCACGAAAGAGTCGCCGCTGGTGAAGTCGCCGGCCAGCGCCGCGAAGGCACCCCGGAGGACGTCCTCCCCCGTCGCACCGTCGGCCCCGCGCTCCGCGACGAACTGCATCCGCAGGAAGAACCGTCCCGTGTAGTGGTCGCCGTACTGCTGACTCTCGGTGATGTTGCAACCGTGGTCGGACAGCAGGTTGGCCACAGCGGCGACGATGCCCCGACTGTCGGGGCACGAAAGGGTCAGAACGTACTCACGCTCACTCATCGAAAGAACCACTCCCGGGGTCGAACGGCTGATCAGCCGTGACGTCCCAGGATATCGACCCCGGGGGCCGTCGGCCTCCCCCACGGGCACACGCCCCTTCCCCAAGTAATATGAATAACATTCACGTTCTGGCATTCTCAAGGCATGACAAGCCTGCGCGAGACCTACGAGGCCGCCACCCGCGGACTCGACGCCCCCTTCGCCGTGGTCGATCTGGCCGCCCTGCGCGCCAACGCGGCCGCCCTGGTCGGTCGGGCCCAAGGCAAACCCATCCGTGTCGCCAGCAAGTCCGTGCGCAGCCGTGACCTGTTGCGCACCGTCCTCGCCGTGCCCGGCTACGCGGGGATCATGGCCTTCACCCTGCCCGAGGCCCTCTGGCTGGCCACCGGTGAGGACCCCGTGAGCGACGACGTCCTCGTGGCCTATCCCACCGTCGACAGGAAGGCCCTGGCCCGCCTGGTACGCGACCCCGTCGCGGTCCGCGCCATCACCCTGATGGTGGACGATCCCACCCATCTGGACCTGATCGGCGCCGCGGTCGCCGAGGCCGCCGACGCACGCGGCCCCGAAGCGCCACCGGTCCGGGTGTGTGTGGACATCGACACCAGCTGGCAGCCACTGGGGCCGCGCGCCCGTGTGGGCACCTACCGCTCCCCCGTACGGACCCCCGCGCAGGCCGCCGCCCTCGCCAGGGCCGTCACGACCCGGCCGGAGCTGGAACTGGACGGTGTCATGGCCTACGAGGGACAGATCGCCGGGGTCGGCGACGCCCCGCCCGGCAGACCCCTCTACGGACGTCTCCTACGGGTCGTACAGCGCCGTTCCGCCGTGGAGCTGGCCCGGCGCAGAGCCGCGATCGTGGACGCGGTCAGGGAGGTCACCGGGCTTCGCTTCGTCAACGGCGGCGGCACCGGCAGCCTGCACACCACCGCGAGGGAGAGGGCCGTGACCGAACTGGCGGCGGGTTCGGGGCTCTACCATCCGCATCTGTTCGACCACTACCGTTCCTTCGACGGCCGTCCCGCCGCGCTGTTCGCGCTCCCGGTGGTCCGTCGCCCCGGCCCCGGATCGGTCACCGCCCTCGGCGGCGGCTATCCCGCGTCCGGGCCCGTGGACGTCCACCGCGCCCCCCTGCCCCATCTGCCCGCGGGGCTCTCCTACAGCGCCAACGAGGGCGCCGGAGAAGTGCAGACGCCCCTGCTGGGCACCGCCGCGGACGCACTCGCCATCGGTGACAGGGTCTGGATGCGCCACGCCAAGGCGGGGGAACTGTGCGAACGCTTCGACAGCCTGCACCTGATCGACTCCGACACCGGAACCTACGAGGGGCGTGTGCCCACCTACCGAGGTGAGGGCCGGACGTTCCTCTGAGCACCCGACACCCGGCCGCCCGGAGACGACGATGGGGCCCGCGAACGCGAGCCCCATCACCTTTGTGCCCTTACCTCCTGCGACGCACCGCCCAGGCCACCACGCCCACGGCGATGACCACTCCGACACCGGCCGCCAGGATCAGCGCCTCGGGAGGGAGTTGGCCACGCGTCTGGTAGGTGGTGACGACCTCGTCATCGCCCTTGAGGACGATGCTGCCCTCCGGGGGCTCCACGAGGTGGCTCTGTACGCGCACCGCGCCGCCGCCCACGACCAGGGCGCGTGCCTCGTCGACGATGCGTGCGCCCCTCTCCCGGGCCCGCTCCATCTGACGCCGGGCGATGTTGGAGGGCCGGGCCCGCACACTCAACTGCTCCAGGGTCTCGGCGAGAAGCCGCTGCTCGCGGTTGATCTCGGCCTCGATCTCCGCAGGGGTCTGGCGCGGTTCGGTGTCGCGTCCCGTCATGGGTGCCTCTCTCCACTAGCGCAGGCTCGTCTGGGATCCCGTGTCCGAGCCGGTGTCCCGGCTCTTCTCCTCCGCGCCGTCGGACGGACCGGTGAACCTCAGCGCGCTGTCGATTCCGTCGACCACACGGAAGAAGTCCCGCGTGGACAACCACAGTTTATAGATGATGGCGATCTCGAAGGCGAGGAGCAAAACGCCTGTAACGGCAGTGATCCACCCAATCAGGGACGGCATGGCGAAGATCGCGACGGCCAGAGGAGCGATGACGAACACCGCCATCTGGAACTCGATGCCGCCCACGAGGTGGGTGCGTATCCGTCGGGCGTTGAGAGCCGCCCAGAACCGCTGATACCAGGGGAAACGGTCTCGGAACTCCTGGTGCAGGTCCACCTTGGGCAGGGTGAGGTCGGGCTGTTTTCCCGCCGTGCGCTGGTTGCGCGTCTCGCGTTCGTTCTGGCTGTGCAGGATCTGCTCCAGCACCCCGATACCGTGACGCAGCACGGCCTGTTCGCCGCCGTCGCTCATCGTGCGACCGCCCCCACCGGTGGCCGACCCCGTGTCGTCCTCCTCCGGTTCCAGCATGGACAGGGTCGCGCGGGCCCGCTCCAGGGCCGCGGCCAGGTGCGAGCGCATCTCACGGCGCACCTTGTAGACCTGAAGGGCGTTGAGGTAGCGCAGCATGTCCAGGAACACCACGGCCAGTGCCAGCCACACCAGCCACACCGGACCACTGCCCGTGTCGTTCGCGGCCACGACGTACTGACCGCCCATGAGGGCGACCGCGCACACCAACACCCGGAACCGGTCGGAGACATAGTCCATCCACGCCCCGAACAACGACTCGGACGCGGTGAGCCGGGCCAGTTTTCCGTCCACGCAGTCCACGAGGAAGCACAGGAAGTACAGCACCGCTCCCAGGGCCAGGAACTGGCGGTAGCCGAGGGCGAAGCAGACGGCGGCACCGAGCCCGAGGAAGAGCGCCACCACCGTCAACTGGTTGGGGGTGAGCGAGGTCCGGTTGGCGATGAGGCGCACGAGCCGGATCGCGATCGGGTCCACGAGGTAGACCGTCCACCAGGAGTCGCGCTCCTTGAGCGTCCGAGCCCTGACCTCGTCGAGTGTGAATCCAGGCATCGTCGCCACTACTCCCCACAGCGAAGCGGATGTGTTCCGGCCCGCGGGCTCCGGGCACCGCCGACGGCTCGGCGTCCCGGTGCGAGCGACGAACGCCTTCCGGAGCCGGTCGATAGGCCAAGTGCGGTCAACAATAGGTGATCACGTCTTTGATCACTCCCGATGCGGACGAAACGAACCGCAATCGCAACCGAAGATCGCACCTCACAGCCTGGCACACCCCCCGATCCGTCGAACCACGGGGCATCGGTGGAAGTGGCTAGGGTGAGAAGCGCTGTGAGACGGCGGAGCGGCACGCACCGCCGAAGAACCGAAGGGGAACACCACGTGAGCGACCCGATCCTCCTGGAGCCCGGCGACCAGGCGCCCGACTTCACCCTCCACGACGCCGACGGCAAGCCCGTCACCCTCAGCGCACTGCTCGCCTCCACCGGCAAACGCGTCGTGCTGTACTTCTACCCCGCGGCCATGACCCCGGGATGCACCACCCAGGCCTGCGACTTCCGCGACAACCTGCGTGAGTTCGACGCCGCCGGGTTCACCGTGCTCGGAGTCTCCCCCGACACCACCGACAAGCTCGCCCGTTTCCGGGACAAGGAGGGTCTCACCTTCACTCTGCTCGGCGACCCGGAGAAGGAGACCCTGCGCGCCTACGGCGCCTTCGGGGAGAAGAAGAACTATGGCCGGACCGTACAGGGCGTCATCCGCTCCACGGTCATCGTCGGTGCCGACGGCAAGGTGGAGAAGGCCTTCTACAACGTGAAGGCCACCGGCCACGTCGACCGCATCAAGCGGGAACTGTCTCTCTGAGCCGGCTCGGGGCCCGGCCGCACGGGAGCCAAAGCGCGACCGAGCGGACGGGCCCGGCCCGAACACCGGTAGAGTTGTCCGGGAAAGGGGCCGTAGTCCAACTGGCAGGAGACGGCAGCTTTAGGTGCTGTACAGTGCGGGTTCGAATCCCGCCGGCCCTACTTCGACCCGTGCGGGGCGACGCACGGACAAGGCCCGCCACCCAAAGCCGAACGGGTGGCGGGCCTTCGGTCTTCGCGGGCTCCTAGCGCCCCAACAGCGCCCAGAGCATGACGGCCAGCAACAACACCACGCCCAGGGCCACCGCCGCGACCGCGATCACCGGCATACGGCTCTTCTCGGCGTGCTTGCCCGAACTGGTCAGCCCCAGCGTGTCCGTGGACTCACGGATGGAGGTCATGATCGAGTTCATCGCCTCGGGACTGTTGCGCAGCCGCTCGTTGATGGACTCCGCCAGTACGTGCGCACCCGCCTTGAAGTGTTCACGGGCCGACTCGCGCTCCTCACCGTCCTGGGTCCGGGGCTCGGTGGGCGCTTCCGCGCCCTGGGCGGTCGTCTCCCCGCTCGTCCTCGGTGCCCACGGGGCCAACGCCGCGATCCGCAACATCTTGGTGGCGTTCTCGGCGGTCAGCCTCTCCGCCGGCTCGACCCTCAGCAGTCCGGCCAGCACCGGGGCCAGGGGACCGGCGTTGGTGGCCTCGGCCGGTTCGTCCAACTGCTCCTGACGCAGGATCTTGATGTAGCCCTTGCGGTCGTAGGGCGGGTGTCCCTGCACGGCCGTGTAGAGCGTGGCGCCCAAGGACCACAGGTCCGACTCCGGACCGACCGGGCCCGCCTTGGCCCGCTCCGGTGGGATGTAGGCCGGGGAGCCGATGATGCGACCCGAGGCGCTCAACGCCGACTCGCCGTTCCAGGCGGCCAGACCGAAGTCGGTCAGTACCACCCGCCCGCTCTGGCTGATCATCACGTTGTCGGGCTTGACATCGCGATGCACGATGCCCTCGTTGTGCGCGACCTTGAGGGCGTCGATGAGCTGTAGACCGATCTCGGCCACACGCTGGTAGGGCAAAGGACCGCCCACCTGGATGAGTTGTTCCAGGGTGGAGGCCTCCACCAACTCCATGACGATCCAGGGACGGTCGTCCTCGTCCACGACGTCCAGCACGGTGACCAGGCTGGGGTGGACCAGGCGTCCGGCGACACGGGCCTCACGGGTGGTGCGCTGGAGGAGCGACTCGCGCTCCGAGCGGCTCAGGTCCGCGGGCAGACGCAACTCCTTGACGGCCACCTCCCGGTCGATGACCAGGTCCGTGGCTCGCCACACGGTACCGACACCGCCCCGGGCGATCTCCGACACCAACTGGTAGCGCCCCTTGAGCAGGCGACCGGCTCCGGTGGCGGCCGCACCGGAGTCCTTCGGGTTCGTCGAAGAGCGCGACGTCTCAGGACGTTGCGTGTGGGGGTTATCTAGGGAGGACACGGTTATCCACGGGTCCATTCGCCGGCCATGGTGGCCTCCTGCGGAGCATTGCGGTCGCTGTCACCACGTAGGTGCACGGATCACTCGTTATACCAGCAGGACGCCGGGTCCATGCTGGTGGTTGCCATATCACGAGCACATAGGTTCGCTTTCGTTATGTCCGACGAAAGCCCTCACATGCAGTGACGTAGGTCACATCGAAAGATTTCCCACGGTCCAGGGGAGCCGGGTGTGCGGACACCGGGTCCGCACACCCGGGCTCTCAGGACCAGAGGGAGTCCGCTGAGCGCACCTCGACCGGGCCGACCCCGGTGTCGGTGATCGGCCCGCGCAGACGTTCGGCGTCACCGACGACCACGACCACCGACTCGTCGGGACGGAGGTACTCCACGGCGGCGCTGTCCAGGGATTCCTTGGTGAGCCTTTCGTACCCGGCCCGGGTGCGGTCCACGTGGTCCTCGGGCAGGTCGTGCACGACCATGTCGACCAAGGCGCCCGCCAGCGCCCGTGCCGTCGCGTAACCGACCGGGAGGCCCACCGTGTTGGACTCCCGCACGGCGGTCAGTTCCTCCTCCGTGACCCCGGACTCGCGCAGTTCGGTGACCTGCTCCAGCGAGGAGGTGATGGAGTGCGCGGTGGTGTCCGCCTCCACCTGGGTGGACATGAAGAACACCCCGCTGTCACGGCGCAGGTCGAAGCGGGAGCCGGCGCCGTAGGTGTAGCCGAGACGCTCGCGCAGTTCCAGGTTGAGCCGTGAGGTGAACATGCCGCCCAGGACCTCGCTGATGCCCTCGGCGCGCGGCAGGTCCACCTGGCTGCGCGAGGGTGCGCGGTGCGCGATGACCAGGGCCGACTGGACCGACCCCGGGCGGTCCACGATCAGGACCCGAGGCAGCTCACCGGGGGGCGGCGCGGGCTCGGAGGGTTCGTCCGCGGTCACCGCCGCGGCGTCACCGAACACGGTCTTGGCCAGCTCCTCCAGGTCGACCCCGGTGAGGTCGCCGACGACCACCAGGGTTCCGGCCACGGAGGCGATGGAGTCGGCGTGGAAGGCCGCCACGGTCTCGGGCGTGACATCGGCCAGCTTCACCGGGCCACCGGCGAGGGGCGTGGCGTAGCGGCCGGTGAACAACTGCCCGCCCAGACTGCGCATGGCCAAGGTGCCGGCCGAGGCGGCCTCCAGCCAGAACCGTTCCAGAAGCTGCTCACGGCGGCGGAGGATGTCGTCGGGGGCCAGCGCCGGGCGACGCACCGCCTCGGAGAAGAGGCGCACCGCCTCGTCGAGACGGTTGGCGGGAGCGTCCAGACCGGTGATGAAGGCGTCCCAGCTGACGCGGGAGACCCATTCGGCTCCGTGGCGCTCCAGGGCCGGCGCCAGGGAGCTGTTACCGTCGGGCCCGTCCTCCAGGACCTCGCTGGTGAGCACGCCGACGCCCATCGCGTCGAGCGGCTCGGCGGCGCCGCCGTGGGGATGCACCAGGCGGAGGGAGACGAGCTGTTGGCCGGGCACGTCGATGGCCACGACCGTGCCCCCGCCGACGGTGAGTCGGCGGGGCTTGGGAAAGGTGTAAGGCGCTGCGGTACCGAGGTCCGGGCGAGTCTGCGGCATGCTCTGCGGCTCTTTCTGAGGCTTGCGGGTAACGGGACCGGGGACGGTGCTGAGGCGTCAGGCTCCGGAGGTCTCCGGTGCGGTGGCGGCCTCGTCGGCCTCGGAGGCCTGGGGCTCCTCGGGGTCGAAACGCACGACGAGCAGGTTGTCGTCGACCAGGAGGCGCTCCGCGGTGGCCCGCACCTCCTCCGCGGTGATGTCGTCCCACCTGCGCGGCCAGGTGTAGGCGAGCTCGGGGTCGTCGAACAGCTGGGTGCAGCTGCTGATGGTGTCGGCGAGTCCGGAGGGGCTGGAGATGGACTGCAAGTGGTCGCGCTCCAGGACGGCGCGGGCCCGGTCGAGCTCCTCCGCGGTGATCCCGGAGGCGAGTTCGGCGATCTCCTCGCGCATGGCCGCCTCCAGCACGTCGCCGCCGACCCCCTCCCTGGCGAGCATGTTCACCAGCATGAGGCTGTCGGTGTAGCGGAACGCCAGGATGTCGGAGGCGGATCCGCCGTCGTCGGCGGCGATGGGGCGCTCCACCACCAGGGAACGGTACAGGCGACTGCCCTGCCCCTGGCCGAGGACGGCCGAGGCCAGGTGCATGACGTCGAATTCGCGTGTGCCGTAGGGAGGGACCCGGAAGCCGATGAAGACTCCGGCCGCGGGAACGTTCCCGGTGGTCGAGTCGCGCAGGGGCCCGCCCATCGGTTCGGGCAGTGAGGCGTCCGGGGCCTTGGCGACGGTCTCACGGGCGGGGAGGGGACCGAAGAACTTCTCCACACGGGCCAGGACGTCCTCGGAGTCCAGGCCGCTGACCACGGTGAGCACGCAGTTGTCCGGACCGTAGTGGGCCTTGTGGAAGGACTTGACGTAGTCGAGGTCGGCCGCGTCCAGGTCCGCCATGGAACCGATGGTCGGGTGGTGGTAGGGGTGTCCCTCGGGGTAGGCCAGACGCAGGATGCGCTCCAGGGCGGTGCCGTAGGGCTGGTTGTCGTAACGCTGACGGCGCTCGTTCTTGACCACGTCGCGCTGGTTGTCCAGGACCTCCTGGGTCATGCCCTCGCGCAGGGTCTCCAGCCGGTCCGCCTCCAGCCACAGGATGCGGTCCAGGGCGTGCTCGGGAACCGTCTCGTAGTAGTTCGTGCGGTCGGAGGAGGTGGAGGCGTTGATGTCGCCACCGAGCCTTTCGACCTCCTCGAAGTGCTCGCCCTTGGCGACGTTGCCGCTGCCCTGGAACATCAGGTGCTCGAACAGGTGAGCGAAACCCGTGCGTCCGGGAACCTCGTGTCGCGAACCCACGCCGTACCACAGGTTCACGGCGGCGACCTGGCCGGTGGAGGCCGGCGCGGTCACCAGACGCAACCCGTTGTCCAACGTGTACTGCCTCACCTGTCCCGCCGCTCCGATGTTGGTCACCAGTGCTGCACCCCCGCCTCACGCCGTGTCTCCATTGTCACCGTCCACGCGGCGGCTCCCGCGCGAACGGTTTCGTGACGACTACGACCCTACGGCCTCACGGGACCGTGGGACACCTCGATCGTCATTCGACCGGACCGACGTCGCGTGAGCGGGGCGGTCGGGTCAGTTCTGGTACTCAGTGGTGTCCATGGACAGGGCGATCTCGTCATAGACCGCGGAGTACTGGGAGTCGGCCGACCACACGTACAGCAGGACGTCACTGATGGGCAGGAACCACATACGCACCTCGAAGGTGTCGTCGTTGACGCACGTCACCTTCCACACCGCGTGGTGCGATTTGAGGCCGTCGGCGTGTTCGGTGAAGCTGTTGGTGACGGTCAGCTCCGCTTCGTCCACACCGATCCCCCCGGAGGCGGAGGTGTTGAGACTGCGGCAACTGCCGGTGTCGTCCGCCCAGCCGTCGTCCTTGCTGAAGGCGTCGCCCTTGGAGGGCCAGTCCTTGGGGTTGCGCTCCGCCGCGCGCGGGATCAGGTGCACCGAGCCGTAGGCGCAGGCCGCCTGCCCGGGTGGACTCACGCACAGCACGCCGTCCTGGGTCTGGACCTCCCAGTCGTCGGGAACCTCGATGGACACGCCCTCGATGCTCTCGGTGCCGAACTCCTCCGGAGCCGGGGGCTGCGCCGCCGGGAGAATGCCGCTCTCCCCGCGCTCCAGTTCGACCTCCGCCCCGTCGTCCCCGCCGGAGCAGGCGCCCAGGAGTACGAGTGCCGCGGCCGCTCCCGTCGCGGCACGCAGCCCGCGTACCCACCGCCGCCGCCCGTGGATGCCCGCCATGCCCTGTCCCTCTCGTGCGTCCCATGTGACCGAAACACCGTTGACCCTAGCGCTTGCCGACACACCTCGCGCACCGGTGGATCCCCCCGCGTTCCGGACCCGTCGGACGCCACGGGCCCCACTCCCCGAACCGGGAACACCGTCCCGACGACCCGGGGAAGCGTCCGACGACCCGGCCACGACGGCCACTAATCTGGGCCCATGGTGGACCTCGCGAAGATCACGCAACCTCTGTCCCTCACCCGTCAGCGCTCCCATGGGCCGCTGGTCCTGGAGCTGGACCTGACCGAAGGGGTCGCCGACGAGGCCCCGGGAGACCCGGTCAGCCAGCTCATGAATCGACGCAAACAGCACTACCTGGATGTTCTCGAAGGCATCCGCCGAGGCGCGCGCGACCCACGGGTGGCGGCGCTGGTGGTCCGGGTCGACGCCCGTTCGATGGGCTTCGCCAAGGTCCAGGAACTGCGCCACGCCGTCGCCGACTTCCGTTCGACGGGCAAGCCGGCCGTGGCCTGGGCCGACTCCTTCGGGGAGAGCGGCGTGGGCAACCTGCCCTACTACCTGGCCTGCGCGTTCTCACGCGTGGTGATGGCGCCCACCGGGCTGCTCGGTCTGACCGGCCTGATCATGCGCACGACCTTCGTCAAGGGTGCCCTGGACAAGCTGGACGTCACCTACGAGGTGGGGAGGCGACACGAGTACAAGAACGCCCTGAACAGCGTCACCGAGACCGGATACACCGACGCCCAGCGCGAGGCCTCCGACCGGATCGTGACCTCATTGGGCGACCAGATGGTGGAGGCGATCGCCGAGGCGCGCGGTCTGACCGAGGAGAGGGTGCGCGCGTTGGTCTCGCGCGGTCCGTTCCTGGCGGGCGAGTCGGTCACGGAGGGCCTGGTCGACCGACTGGCCTACCGGGACGAGGTGTACGCGGAGCTGTTCGAACAGGTGCGGAACGAGGGGCGCGGCGACGGTGGCACGGGCAAAGGCCGGTCCGTGGAGCCCCGGCTACAGTTCGTCACCCGCTACCACCGTAGGCACACCCCGCCCCCGCGTCCCCGGATCGCGGGCGGCCCGGGGTACATCGCGTTGATCTCGGCCACCGGGACGATCAGCCTGGGCCGGACCCGACGTTCCCCCCTGGGCGGCGGCACCGTCATGGGCTCGGACACCGTGTCCGCGGCCTTCCGGGCCGCGCGCAAGGATCCACAGGTCAAGGCGGTCGTGTTCCGCGTGGACAGCCGGGGCGGCTCTCCCACCGCCTCCGACGCGATCCGCAGGGAGAGCGAGCTGACCAGCCAGGCGGGCACCCCCGTGATCGCGGCGATGGGCGACATCGCCGGATCGGGCGGCTACTACGTGACGCTGGGGTCGGACGCCATCGTGGCGCAGCCGGGCACGCTCACCGGTTCCATCGGCGTGCTCACCGGCAAACCGGTCCTGGGCTCACTGCTAGAACGGTACGGGGTGACCAGCGACTCGGTGAGCACCGGCGAGCACGCGGGCATGTTCGACACCGAACGGCCGTTCACCGAGTCCGAGTGGGAGCGGGTCAACGCGCTCCTGGACGAGGTCTACGAGGACTTCACCGCCAAGGTCGCCCGCGCGCGGAACATGACCCGTGAGCAGGTGGACGAGGTGGCCCGGGGGCGGGTGTGGACCGGCAGGGACGCGCACGAACGCGGGTTGGTGGACGCCTTGGGCGGACTGGAGACGGCCGTGCGGCTGGCCAGGGAGAAGGCGGACGCAGGACCACTGCCCCTGCGTTCCTTCCCCCACACGCACCCCCTGGACCGGATCCGCCCGCACGAGTCGAGCGAGGACCTGGGCGCCTCGGGCCCGCAGACCGCGCTCGGTGCCTGGGGTCCCCTCCAGCACGTGGCCGTGGCCATGGGTCTGCCCGTGGGGGGACCGCTGATGATGCCCGGGAACTGGGAGGTCCGTTGATCGGCCCGTACCTGGAGGCGATGGCCCTGTTGCCGGTCGGTGTGACCGTGGTGACCGTCGCCGACGGCCGTGACGACGTGGGGGCCACCGTGACGGCGTTCGGCTCGGTGTCGGCGGATCCACCGGTGGTGTCGGTGAGTCTGGACTCCAGCGGCTACATGGCCGAGGTCGTCGAGGAGACCGGGGCCTTCGTCGTGAACGTGCTGAGCGGCGGCCAGCGGGTGTTGGCGGGACGTTTCGCCGCGGAGGGGCGTCCCAGTGCCCGTCTGCTGGTCACCGACCAGGCCCACCACAGGGGCGAGCGGACACGGGCCATCGTGCTGGACGACTGCCTGGCCGCGTTGGAGTGCTCCGTGCGCCAGAGCGTGCGGGTGGGCGACCACGTCGTGTTCTTCGCCGACGTGGTCGGCCTGCCCGAGGTCAAGGGCACGGGTGGGGCCCTGGCCCGCCGGTCGGGGCGTTACCACTCGTTGGGGTGAGACCTCCCCTGGCCGCACCCCACGCGCGAACGCTCCACGGCGCCGCGCCCCACGACCGTGGAGGCCCTGTCCCGGAGCCGGGACAGGGCCTCCACGTCAGGCCAGGCCCTCCTGCTCCAGCCATTCCCGTGCGACGTCGGCCGCGTTCTCGTTCTGGACGACCACGCGCTCGTTGAGCTCGGTCAGCGCCTCGGTGGTGAGTGCGGCCGAGACCGCGTTCAGGGCGGCACGGGCCGTGTCGTCCACCTGCTCGCTGTTGACCAGCGGGGTGATGTTCTGTGCGCCGAAGAGGTTCTCGGGGTCCTCCAGGACCACGAAGTCCTCCACCGCGATCTGCGGATCGGTGGTGAACAGGTTCGCGGCCTGGATGTCGTCGGCCAGGAGCGCCTGGGTCAACAGCGCCACCTCCAGCGAACGGAACTCACCGAACTCCACGCCGTAGACCTCCTCCAGGCCCACCACTCCCTGCTGTCGGGTCTCGAACTCCGGCGGACCTCCCAGGGTCAGTTCGCCGGCGACGGCGGCCAGATCCTCCAGGCTGCCGAGGTCGTGCTTCTCGGCGGTCTCCCTCGTGACCGTGACCGAATCCTTGTTCTCGGCACCGGAGGAGTCCAGGATCTCCAGTCCCTCTGGCAGCGCCTCGACGACACGCTCGTTGGTCTCCTCACCGCTCCCGGTGGGCGCCTCGGCGTCGAGATAGGCCAGGATCGCGCCGTTGTACTCGGGGAAGACCGACAGGTTCCCCGACTCGATCTGGGAGTAGTAGACCTCGCGGCTGCCGATGTTGAGCTGGTAGGTGACGTCCACCCCCTCGGCCTCCATCGCCCGACCGTAGATCTCGGCGAGCAGCGTGGACTCGGGGAAGTCCGCGGAACCGATGACGACGGAACCCGGGGCGGTGTCCTCGCCCCCCTCGTCGTAGGGGTCGCTGCCGCCGCACGCGGTCAGGATCAGGGCCGCCAGGGGGAGCCCGACGAGGGCCGGTCTGATGTGCATGATGGAGAACCTTCTCTTGGGGATACCTTCGTGGACGAATGGGGCCGTCCCGCCTCAGCGGACCGCCGCGGCCTCGGCGCGCAACCCGGGTGCGACCAGGAGGCGTCGCAACCCGGCGAACAGCAACGTGGTCAGGACCGCGAGCAGCACCACCAGCAGCGATCCGGCCAGCATCATGGTCAGGTCCTGGCGGGCCTGGCCGTCGACGATGTAGCGGCCCAGGCCGCCCACCCCCACGTACGCGGCGATGGTCGCGGTCGCCACCACCTGGACGGCCGCGGTGCGCGCTCCGAGGAGGATGAGCGGGACGGCCACCGGGAGTTCGAGGCGCAGCAGCACCTGGTGGCCGCGCATGCCCATGCCGAACGCGGCGTCCCGCAGCCGGGGCTCGACCCCGCGGACCCCTTCATGGGTGTTGACGAGGATCGGGGGGACGGCGAGCGCCACCAGCGCGCACAGAACCGGCACGAGTCCGATCCCGGCGGCCAGCACGATGAGGAACAGCACGCCGATGGTGGGCAGGGCGCGCGCGAGGTTGGCGAGACTGGCGGTGAGGAACCCGCCCACCCCCGTGTGCCCGGTGAGCAGGCCGAGGGGGATGGCGATGGCGGCCGACCACAACAGGCCGAGAAGCGAGTAGTAGACGTGTTCGCCCATCCGCGCGGGGATCCCCGAGCTCCCGGTCCACTGGGCCGGGTCGGCGAACCAGGCGAACAGGTCGTTCAGGATCTCCATGTCCGCTCCTTCCCCCTCGTGTTCCCCGGGCCCGTCTCGACCGCCTCCCCGCCCGTGGAGGAGGCCCCGACGGTGTTCGCGGACTCGGGACCTCCGGCCGCCGCGACGGCTCCGGAGGGCACGACCGCCGGGCGGTCCCCGCGCGAGGGCCCGCCTCCGTCCCGACGCGACCAGGGGGTGAGCAGGCGCTGGAGGATCACGAGCGCGGCGTCGGTGACCAGGGCCAACACGACGGTGAGCACGATGCCCACGACGATGGGTGCGTCGAACTGACGGCGGAACCCGTCGCTGAGGATGAGCTGGCCCAGGCCCCCCAGCCCCACCAGGGAGGCCACACTGACCATGCTGATGGTGGCCACCGACGCCACCCTGAGTCCGGCGATGATCACCGGCACGGCCACGGGCATCTCCACCTGCACCAGACGGCGCAGCTGACCGAAGCCCATGGCCACCGCGGCCTGGCGGACGTGGTCGGGGACCTGGCGCAGTCCGTCCACCACGTTGGGCAGCAGGATCACCAGGGTGTACAGGGCCAGCGGCACGATGGCCGTCCAGTCGCTGAACCCCGTGTAGGGCAGCATGAGGAAGAACAGCGCGATGGAGGGCACCGCGTAGAGCACGTTCACACCGGTCAGGACCGGCGGGTACAGGCGCTTCCAACGTGCGCACGCCAGCCCCATCGGCAGGGCCACCGCCAACCCGAGGAGGATGGAGAGGTAGGACAGCCGCATGTGCTGGAGGAGCCGGGGCAGGATCCCGCGGTCGGGTTCGCCCGGGTGGCTCCAGTTGGCCACGCCCCAGTCGGTGACGCGCACGATCCAGTCCCAGGCGTCAAAGATCACGTGGTCACCGACCACAGAGCCGTGCCCAGGTCCTCCTGGGAGACCACGCCGACCACCCGGCCGTCGGTGTCGACACCGACCGCGCGTCCCGCGGGTGAGAGCACCGCGGCGTCCAGGGCCGCGCGCAGGGAGTCGGTGGCGACGTCGAAGGTGTGGCCGTAGGGGGCGAGGTCGAGCGCGCCGAGCGCGGTGCCCGCGGGCGCACGGTCGAGTTGGGCGGCGGCGGCCCAGCCCAGGGGCAGGCGGTCGGCGGAGACCACCAGCGCCCACGGCTCGTTCTCGCCGCGCAGGGCCTCGGCCGCCCTGTCCGCGCCGGTGGCGTCCTCGAAGACGACGTCCTCTCGCAGGGACAACTCCCTGGCGGGGAAGAACGACAGGCGCCGCACCCCCCGGTCGTAGCCGACGAAGGATTCGACGAAGGCGTCGCACGGCTCGGCGAGCAGGCGTTCGGGGCTGTCGTACTGGGCCAGACGGCCACCGGGTCGGAAGACGGCGATGCGGTCGCCCAGACGCACCGCCTCGTCGATGTCGTGGGTGACGAAGACGATGGTCTTGCGCAGCTCCTGCTGCAACCGCAGGAGTTCGTCCTGGAGCCCGGCGCGCACGACGGGGTCCACGGCGCTGAAGGGCTCGTCCATGAGCAGGACGGGCGGATCGGCGGCCAGGGCGCGGGCGACACCGACGCGCTGCTGTTGGCCACCGGAGAGCTGATGGGGGTAACGCCTGGCCTGGGAGGGTTCCAGACCCACCAGTTCCATCAGCTCGGTGGCCCGGGCCCGGGCGCGGGCCCGGCCCCACCCCAGCAACAGGGGGACGGTGGCGATGTTGTCGCGCACGGTGCGGTGCGGGAAGAGGCCGGCCTGCTGGATGACGTAGCCGATGGAGCGGCGCAGCGCCGCGGGGTCGCGCCGGCGCACGTCCTCACCGTCGATGAGGACGGTGCCACGGGTCGGCTCGACCATGCGGTTGACCATCCGCAGCGACGTGGTCTTGCCGCTGCCGGAGGGACCGACGAAGACCGTGGTCTGTCCGGTCTCGACGGTCAGGTTCAGGTCGTCGACGGCCACCGTGCCATCGGGATAGAGCTTGGCGGCGCCCTCGAACGTGATCATGGGACGGGTCGTCTCTATTCGGGGAACCGGGGGACGGGTTCGGTGAGGGAAGGGAAAGGCCGAACGCACGCTACCCGTGGAGGGGTGGGGCAAACCGTACGACGTGGACCGTGACCGTAACGCGACCTCCCGGGAGCCGGGCCGTCATCCGCGATCGAACCCGCTCAGCCTTGGCGTGCGATCCAGTCGACGAGTTGGTGCAGGTCGTCGAGGACCACGTCGGCGTGCGCCGCGTCCTCTCCGGCCGCGTGGAGATGACCGTGGACGCCCCGACGCAGCAGAGCGGTGCGCATCCCCGCACGACGGGCGGGCAGGACGTCGTTGTCGACACGGTCGCCCACGTAGAGGATCTCCTCGGCGGCGACGTCGGGACGGGTGGCCCTGGCCAGACCCAGCACCCGCTCGAAGAACTCCGGAGAGGGTTTGGCCACCCCCCAGTCATCGGAGATGCCGATGCCGTCGACTCCCAGGTCCATGGCGGTGAGGGTGGGTCCTGCCTCGGGCGGCTGGTTGCCGGCGATGACCAAGGACAGGCCCGCCTCGCGCATGGCCTTGAAGGCGGGGCGCACGTCGGGGTAGAGGTCGCGTTCACCGAAGTGCTCGCGCTCTCCGTCGGGGTCCTCGGCCCGCCAACGGGCGCTCTCGGCCGCGAGGTCGAACCCCGGCACCAACAGCCGGAAGGCGTCGGTGATGGTGCCCCCGGTGGCGATCACACCACCGATGGTGCCGAAGAAGGCCATGTGCGGGATGCCGAAGCGATCGGCCCAGCGCGCGAAGATCCGGGTCTCGTCCACGAGGGTCTCGCCCACGTCGAACACCACAGTACGAATTGCCACGGTCAGGGAGTGTACAAGGAGCCCGTGGCGGTCCCCCGGCCCTCCGGCCGGGCCGGGGTCAACCGGGCGGGCGCAGCACGGCGAAGGCGTCGGTGATCTGTAGGCCGCGCTCGCGGAAGCGGAACAGCGCCGCGGGACGTCCGCCGGAGCGTCCGGAGGGTACCGAGCGACCCGTCTCCTCGATCTGTCCTCGACGCAGGAGCACCCGGCGTAGGTTGGTGGCGGTCACGTCATGGCCCAGTGCCGCCCGGTAGTAGCCCGACAGTTGCGACATGGTGAACTCCGGCGGCGCGAGCGCGAACCCCACGTTGGTGTAGCTGAGTTTGGCGCGTAGCCGTCGGCGTCCGGAGCGGACGATGGAGGCGTGGTCGAAGGCCATGGTCGGCAACCGGGAGGCCGGGTGCCAGTCGGTGTCCTCCGGCACGGCCGGGTCGACGTCGGCCGGCACCAGCCCCAGGTAGGCGGTGGCCAGGGTGCGGCGCCGGGGCACACGATCGGGATCGCTGCGGGTCTCCAGTTGTTCCAGGTGTGACAGATCCCTCACGTCCACCTTCTGGGCGAGTTGTCGCCGGATGGATCCGCCCAGATCCTCCTTCGGACCGAGCCGGCCACCGGGCAGCGCCCATGCGCCTTCGCAGGGCGGAAGGGCCCTACGCCACAGGAGTACCGAGAGTTCTCCCGCACGGATCTGGAGCACGACGGCGAGAGCCTCGTGCACCGAGAGCTCCGCGTGATCGACCGCGGCACAGACGGGCTCCGCGGCATGCCCGTTTTTCTGAGGGATGTCCAACTTCTCCTTTCCGTTCTCCGTCATGTTAGGCTGCATCAGGTTTGTGCCTGACAGACAAAAACCTGTTCACCCGCACTGCCCCGCCCCGGCACGGCGCCCGTACGGCGTGCTCACAGCCTCAAGGAAGTAGTTGGACATGGCACCGGTCACTGCTACGGCGAACACCATGACCAGGCAGGAATGGGCCGACGAGGTCCGCCGTCTGGCCAAGGAGCGCGACGCTGTCATCCTCGCGCACAACTACCAGCGCCCGGAAATCCAGGACGTCGCCCACCACACCGGCGACTCCCTGGCGTTGTCCCGCCTGGCCGCCACCGTCGAGGCGAGCACCATCGTCTTCTGCGGCGTGCACTTCATGGCCGAGACCGCCAAGATCCTCGCCCCGGAGAAGACGGTCCTGCTGCCCGACCCCAACGCGGGGTGCTCACTGGCCGACACCATCACCGCGGAGGACGTGCGCGCCTGGAAGGCCGAGCACCCCGGTGCGGTCGTGGTCGCCTACGTCAACACCACCGCCGCGGTCAAGGCCGAGACCGACATCTGCTGCACCTCCTCCAACGCGGCCGACGTCATCCGCTCCATCCCCGAGGACAAGGAGATCCTCTTCCTGCCCGACCAGTTCCTCGGCGCCCACGTCAAACGCGTCACCGGACGCGAGAACATCCACGTGTGGATGGGCGAGTGCCACGTGCACGCCGGCATCGACGGCCACACCCTGCGCGAACGAGTCGCCGCCGAACCCGACGCCGAGGTCTACGTCCACCCCGAGTGCGGCTGCGCCACCTCCGCCCTCTACCTCGTGGGCAGCGGCGTCGTCCCGCAGGAGCGCGTGAAGGTCCTCTCCACCGGTGGCATGCTCACCGCCGCGGAGAACACCACCGCGAAGAAGGTCCTCATCGCCACCGAGACCGGCATGCTGCACCAGTTGCGCAACGCCAACCCCACCACGCGGTTCGAGGCGGTCAACTCGCGCGCCGAGTGCCACTACATGAAGATGATCGACGCCGACAAGCTGTTGAACGCGCTGCGCTTCGGCACGACCGAGATCACCGTGGACACCGCGACCGCCGAGCGCGCCCGCCGCTCCGTCGAGCGGATGGTCGCCATCGGCTCGCCTTCACGGGGCGGGGAGTAGAGCCTGTCGCCCGGCGTCCCCGAAGCCGCCGGGCGACAGGTTACAGAAGTCTTACCTTCGGGCTACAGGTAGACGTTTCCCCCACGCGCCAAGGCTCCCGTCGCTACCGTCACGGGAAAAGCGGGGGGAGAATCGTGACCAGAGGTCCTGAAGGAGACGAGCCGACGGCGATCGAAGCGCTCTATGACGCCTTCGCACCGCCGCTGTACCGCTATGCCTGGTCTCTCCTGGGTGAGGGCGAGCAGGTGGCCGAGGCCGTCCACGACGGCCTGGTCGCGGGTGTGTTCCTGGAGGAGCGGCGCGCCGATCCGGCCGACCGCGGCCCCTGGTTGTACGCCCTGGTCCGCTCCGCGTGCCAAAGACGGGGCCTCGCGCACGTGAGCCCCTACACCCGATTGGCGACGGTGGCCGCCGAGGAGCCGGTGGCCCGCATGTTCGCCCGGTTACCGGCCAGCCATCGCGAACTGGTCGAGTTGAACCTGCGGCACGCCCTGCCCCCGTCGGCGGTCGCGCGCGTGCTGGGCCTGGACTCCCAGATATGCGGGGAACTGTCCCGTTCGGCGATCCGGCGCGCGGCGGAGAGCCTGGCGGAGGAGTCCCTCGACGACACGTCCCGGCATCCGGACGGAGAGGACGCCGGCGGCGCGTCCGAGGGTGCGCCTCCCTCCCCGGCCGGGGCCTCGACGCCCGAGCAGGAACACGTGTCCTCCACACTCCTGCCTCCGGGAGGTCGGCGTGCCCAGATCGAACGCGTCTCCTCGGCGCTGTCACTGCTGCGTCCTCCCGGGCCACCGCCCGGCCTGCGCGAACGGGTCGTACGGACCTGTTTGGACCCCGAACTGGCCGCGATCCGTGAGCGTCTCGTCGCGCGGATGCACCCGCTCACCGGCGAGGGCTATCCGATCCACCGTGCCCGCGCCGCCGGTGCGCCCCGGGAGGCGACCCGGACCCCGGACACCGGTCCCCCGCCGCCGCCTCGTGTCCCGCCCGGCGACCGGGTGACCACACACGACCATCCCCTGCGCGAGGAGATGGTCGCCGAACTGGCCGGCACCGAGTCCGTGCCCGACGAAGACGGAAGGACCTCCCCGCGCCGTTGGCCCCTGCCGGCCGTCTCCGGCCTGGCCACGGTCGTGCTGGCGGTGGGCCTGTGGTCGTGGGCGAGTGCGGTGGGCGGCCCCTCCACCGTCATCGGCACCGGCCCCGACCAGGCCGGGCACACCACCCCGAACCCGGCGCCGGAGGCCGTCGCGACCGCCTCCGACAGCCGCCAGGAGGCGGAAGCGACCACCGACGACGCCGCCGCCCCACCTTCCGAGCCGACGCACGAGGCCACCACGGACCCCGATCCCCGACAGGACGTCGAACAGACCCCGGCGACGGGTGGGGCCGCCCCCTCCCCCCTCCCCGAGGACACGGCCCCTCCCGTGGCCGGTGACCGACCGGAGGAGGGTTCCGAGGGATCCGGCGAGGACACGCCCGACGACGAGGGCGTTCCCGTGGACCCACCGGAGGAAGGCGGGGAGGGGTCCGGCGACGGCGACCGCGGAAGTCTGCTCAACGGGCTGCTGAAGATGCTCTTCGGCGACGGCTGAGGACCGACGCTCCTCTAGAAGGAGGCGAGCAGCCGCTCGGCGGTGATGTGCAACCGCCGCTCCACCTCGTCCACGTCACGGTGGCCCTTGAGCACCTCGACCAGCTCGAAGATCCACACACTGATGAGCGAGCCGATCAGAACGTAACCGGTGCTGTCGCGGTCCACCGGCGCGTCCGACACCTCCTCCCCCACGGGGAGGTTCGTCAGGTCGTCCGTCGCCACACGCCACACCAGGTCGCAGATGCGCGTGTCCAACTCGATCCTGACCTCGGCGGTGATGAGCGAGCGCACCAACGCGTCGGCCAACTCGGGCTCGCGCATAAGGCCGAGAGTGGCGCGCAGCAGCACGTCCACAGCGCGCCCGGCGGCGGTGTCCGCCGTGGGCGGACGGCGGACGATACCGCCCTCCAAGAGGTCCAACTCCTCGGTGACCACCGCCACGACCAGGTCCATCTTGGAGGGGAAGTAGCGATAGAGGGTCCCCAGGGCGACCCCGGCGCGTTCGGCGACCGAGCGCATCTGCATGGCGTCGACCCCGCCGCGCACGGCCAAGGCGGCCGCGGTCTGCACGATGCGCTTGCGGCGCTGGGTCTGACTTCGCGACATCGTTCCGCTCGCCGCCTGCACCGCCACCGGATCTTCCCTTCGTCGTCAGGCCGCGCTGTCCGTTCCTCGCGACACTGAGCCCCGTCGTGGTGACCGACATCCGGCAGGGACGGCGGCCGTTATGAGAACACGTTATCCAACCTTTCTCCTCCCACGCAGTTTCCCGTACCCATGAATCGCGCCTCATTACCCGACGTGGTAGGAGCAATCCGAAAGGAAGGGGAAGGTTTTCAGATCACCTGACCGGCTTTGTAGAATTCGTTCTATATTCGTCTGATTCACGCAGGCCGTCCTCCGGTGGACAGCGACACAGCGCCCCCTCCATCCGCCTCCGGCGAGCGGTCGCTCCCGGGCCCTCCGCACCCGGCCGGCGCCTCTGCGGTCGAAGGCAGGTCGGCTCCGCCGGGCCCTCACCACCGGCGCGCACGGCCCCACGTAGGATCCCTTACCAACCGGCCCGACGCCGACCCGCACCCAACTGCCGAGTAACATGTGGGCGCACCCGTCACAGGCGAACACGTGACCACACCCGTGTCCTCGGCGGCGAGCACACCCGCGTTCACAACGGCGATGACCGGGCCCGCGATCCAACGAAGAGGTGGACTCTTGACCCAGCCGGGCACCACACCGAGCCCACGGCCTTTCGCCGAGCGCCCCCTGCGCGTGGCCCTGCTGTCCTACCGCAGCAAGCAACACGTCGGCGGGCAGGGTGTGTACGTGCGCCACCTGTCACGGGAGCTGGCCGCCCTCGGACACGATGTCACCGTGCTGTCCGGTCAGCCCTACCCGGTCCTGGACGAGGGCGTGACCCTGGAGAAACTCCCCTCCCTCGACCTCTACAACGACGTCTCCCCCTTCGTGACCCCGCCCCTGCGGGAGTGGCGCGACTGGATCGACGTCCTGGAGGTCCTCACCATGTGGACCGCCGGGTTCCCCGAACCCCTCACCTTCTCCCTGCGCGCCAACCGCGAACTCCGCCGCCGGCTGTCCGACTTCGACGTCGTCCACGACAACCAGACCCTCGGGTGGGGCCTGCTGGGCGTACGCGCCGCCGGAATTCCGCTGGTGACCACCATCCACCACCCCATCAGCGTGGATCGCAGGATCGAACTGGCCGAGGCACGCGGCCTACAGAAGCTCTCCAAGCGCCGCTGGTACGGCTTCGTGGGCATGCAGGCACGCGTGGCCCGACGGCTCGATCCGATCCTCGTCCCCTCCCGGTCCTCCGCCGACGACATCGCCCGTGAGTTCGGCGTCGACCCGGCGACCATGGAGGTCACCCCGCTGGGCGTGGACACCCGCTACTTCCGTCCCCGACCCGAGCTCGAACGCGTTCCCGGTCGCATCGTGTGCACCGCCAGCGCGGACAGCCCCCTCAAGGGTGTGGCCGTCCTGCTGCGCGCCGCGGCCAAGCTCGCCACCGAGCGCGACATCACACTGACCATCGTCAGCAAACCCAAGCCGGGCGGTCCCACCGACCGGCTCGTGGACGAACTGAGTCTGCGCGACAGGGTGGAGTTCGTGAGCGGCATCGACGACACCGCCCTGGCCGAACTCATCGCCAGTGCCGAGGTCGCGGTGGTCCCGTCCTTCTACGAGGGGTTCTCCCTGCCCGCGGTGGAGGCCATGGCCTGCGCCACCCCCTTGGTGGCCAGCCACGCCGGGGCCCTGCCCGAGGTCGTGGGCACAGACTCCGACGCGGGTCGCCTCGTCCCACCGGGCGACCCCGAGGCCCTGTCCGAGGCCATCGCCGCCCTGCTCGACGACGCCTCCGAACGCGAGCGGATGGGCGCCGCCGCGTGGCGCCGGGTCCAGGAACGCTTCACCTGGAGGGCCGTGGCCGAGCTGACGGCCCAGCGCTACGCCTCCACCATCGACTCCGTCCGGGGAACACGCCCCGCTGACGGCGAGCCGCGTCCCGCTCCCGCGCGGGCGCGCGCGAACGGCGCCTGACACAGCGGGCACTGACCACGACCCCGCGTCCGCCAGATCCTAGGGAGCCTCCACTGATCACCGTCGACTTCAACCTGCTGCCAGTCGGCCCCGGCGACCGCGTCCTCGACCTGGGCTGCGGCGGTGGCCGTCACGCCTTCGAGGTCTACCGCCGCGGCGCCGACATCACCGCCTTCGACCAGAACGTCGCCGACCTGACCGAGGTCGAGACCATGTTCACCGCGATGCGCCAGGAGGGCCAGGCCCCCGAGGAGGCCCACGCGCAGACCGTCAAGGGCGACGCCCTGGACATGCCCTTCGACGACGCGAGCTTCGACCGGGTGATCGCGGCCGAGATCTTCGAGCACATCCCGCACGACACCGCCGCCATGACGGAGCTGTTCCGGGTGCTGCGTCCCGGGGGCATCGCCGCGGTCACCGTCCCCAGCTTCCTGCCCGAACGCCTGTGCTGGGCCCTGTCGGAGGACTACCACACCAACGAGGGCGGTCACGTCCGCATCTACACACGCGCCGAACTGGAGGCCAAGCTCAAGGCCACCGGCTTCGAGATCGGCCCGCACCATCACGCGCACGCGCTGCACGCACCGTACTGGTGGATCAAGTGCGCGGTGGGCACCGACAGGGACGACCATCCGCTGGCCAAGGCGTACCACGACATGCTGGTGTGGGACATGCTCAAGGCACCGAAGGTGACCCGGGTCGCCGAACGCCTGCTCAACCCGCTCATCGGCAAGAGCGTGGTCGTCTACGTGCGCAAGCCGCACTCCGACTGATGGCCCCCCTCTTCGCACCCTCCTTTGCCGAAAAGACGCGGCGACCCGGGATCCCGTACCTTCCGGGGGTGCTCAGCGCCGAACAACTGCACCGCAGCGCCTCCTACCTGGTCCACAGCCAGGAGCCCAGTGGCGCCATCCCGTGGTTCCCCGGTGGACACACCGACGTGTGGGACCACGTGGAGTGCGCCATGGCCCTGACCGTGACCGGTCGGACCGTACCCGAGCACGCCGAGGCCGCCCGACGCGCCTACCTGTGGCTCGCCGACAGCCGCCATCCCGAGGGCGGATGGGCCGCCAAGTTCCGCCAGGGCACCGCCGTCACCCGGCTACGCGAGGCCAACCACGCCGCCTACCCCGCGGTGGGGCTGTTCCACCACCTGCTCATCACCGGTGACCTCGCCTTCGCCGAGCGTCTGTGGCCGGTGGTGGAGGAGGGACTGGATTTCGTCCTGGACCTGCGAGGCGATCACGGTGAGATCCTGTGGGCGCGCGCGGAGGACGGGTCCCGGGGCGACCACGCGCTGTTGACGGTGTGCGCGAGCGTGCACCACGCGCTGCGCTGTGGGGCGGCCCTGGCGACCCGACTGGGCCGGGAGCGCCCGACGTGGGCCGCCGCGGCCGACCGTCTCTCGGTGCTCATCAACGGCCACGAGGACCTTTTCGCCGACCGCTCCCGCTTCTCGATGGACTGGTTCTACCCCATCCTGGGAGGCGCGGTACGAGGCGCCTCCGCCAAGGAGCGCGTCGAGGAGCGCTGGGACCGGTTCGTGGTCCCGGGGCTGGGCGTGCGCTGTGTGAGCGACCAGCCGTGGGTGACCGCGGCCGAGACCTCCGAACTGGTCATGGCCCTGGCCGCCATGGGCGACACGGAGACGGGCACGCGCATTCTGCGCGACGTCCAGCACCTGCGTGACGCCGACGACGGCGTGTACTGGACGGGCTACCAGTTCGCCGAGCAGGTGCGCTGGCCGGTGGAACGCAGTACGTGGACGTCGGCCGCCATGATCCTGGCGGTCGACGCGCTCACCGAGACCACCCCGGGCTCACGGGTGTTCCTGCACACCTGGGACGAGCTGTCCGACTAGGAACCCCAGGGAAGCGCCTCGCTCATGAGGTCGGGCCCGCCCCCGCCGGGGGCGGGCCTCTGGGCTATCCGTCCTCGTCACCACGCCCCGGAGGTCCCCAGCCGTCCCCACCGCCGCCCCAGCCGCCGTCGTCCTCACCGGGCCCGGGGCCGGGGAAGCTCGGGATCTCGGGTCCGGGATCGCCCGGCTCGGGCTCGATCGGCGGCTCGGGCTGTTCCGGCTGGACCGGGGTCTCCGGCTCGACCGGGCTCTGGGGCTGGTCGTCCTGCTGCGGCTGCTCGGGTTCCACCGGAGACGGCTCCGGAGCCCAGTTCTCCGTGGTGCCCCCGAAGGCCGGGGAGGGGAACGAACCGCGTTCGTAGCCCTCCATCGCCCTGCTCATGTACCGGTTCCACAGGGTCGCCGGCATCCCGCCGCCCGAGATGTTGTGTCCCGGGATGCTGAACGACTGGTTGTCACCGCTGTAGACGGCCACGGCCGTGGACAACTGCGGGGTGTAACCGACGAACCAGGCGGCGACGCTGTCGTTGGTGGTCCCCGTCTTACCCGCGACGGGATGGTCCCACAGCCGCGCGGCGGTACCGGTACCACCGTTGACCACCTGTTCGAGAGCGTGGGTGACGTCGGCCGCGGTGGACTCCTCCAGGACCCTGGTGCTCTCGATCTCGGGACGCTCGTCCTCACCCTTGGTGTTGATGATCTCCTTGACCACGTGCGTCTCGGTGTGCACGCCGCCGTTGGCGAACGTGGCGTATCCGGTGGCCTGGTCGACCGGACGGGCGCTGGCGGCGCCCAGGGGCATGACCGGCACCAGCTGGCTGTCGGGGATACTGCCCTCGGGCCAGCCCGCGTCGTAGATGGTGTCGCGGATCTTCTCGAATCCGACCTCCTGGGCCAGTTCGACGTAACCGAGATTGTTGGACACCCGCGTCGCCTGGACGAGGTCCATGACGCCGCCCGGCGAGTTGCCCGCGTTCTGGATACGGGCTCCCTGGATGTCGCGGGGACCGCGTCCGTCCACCGTGGAATGGAGACTGTATCCCTGCTCCAGGGCGGTGGCCAACACGTACGGCTTGAAGGCCGAACCGGTCTGCGCCGCGCCGAGGAAGGCGCTGTCGTACTGGTTCTCCCAGTAGTCGCGTCCACCGTAGAAGGCCAGGACCTCGCCCGTCTTCGGGTCGATGGTGGTCAGTCCGATGTTGACGCCCTCGGGGACGTTCTCCGGAGGAACCGTCTCCTCCACCACCTCGTAGGCGGCGTCCATCATGTCCTTGTCGAACGTGGTGACGATGGAGTAGCCCTGCCGGTTGATCTGGTCCTCGGTGTAGCCGAGCCTCTCCAGTTCGTTCACGGCCTCCTGGAGCATGTAGCCCTTGTACCCGCTGAGATCGTTGCCCTCGGCGGGTCGTTCGGCCTCGGGGGCCGGGAACTCCATCTGGTCGGCCTCGGCCTGCGTGATGGCGCCGGTGGTGACCATGCCGTTGACGACGTACTCCCAACGTCGTTCCATCGCCGGGGTGGTCTCCACGTCCGCCTCACCGAACCAGCTCGGTTGCTGGATGGCCGCGGCCAGGAACGCGGCCTCCGCGGGCTCCAGGTCCTGGACGTCCTTGTGGTAGTAGGCCTCGGCGGCGGCCTGGATGCCGTAGGCGTTACGGCCGAAGTAGATGGTGTTGAGGTACTGCTGCATCACCCATTCCTTCGACTCGCTCTGGTCGACCTTGATGGAGATGATGATCTCCTGGATCTTGCGAGCGATCGACACGTCCCGGGAGACGCCCTCGTAATAGTTGCGCACCATCTGCTGGGTGATGGTGGAGCCGCCCTGAACCTGTTTTCCGGTCACGGTGGACCAGAACGCACGGGTGGTACCGCTCAGCGACACACCGGGTTCGGTCCAAAAGCCACGGTCCTCGGCGGAGATGACGGCTTCGACGATGTGGTCTCCGCCCTCCGTCATCTCCTCGTAGGCGAGGATCTCGCGGTTGGTCCCCCGGTAGGCGAACTCGGTCTCACCATCGGCGTAGTAGAAGGTCGACCCCTGCTCGAGTGCGTCGGCCTTGGCCGCGTCGGGGACCTCCACGGTGAAGTAGAGGTAGGCGAACGTACCGCAGGCGATGATGACGAACAGTCCGGTGACGACGAGGAAGACGCGCAGCATTCTCCACCACAGTGGTTTCTTGGCTCCGCTCCCCTTCCTTCCCTTGGGAGCACCGGGCCCCCTGGGACCGCCGGGGCCGGTGCCTCCCGGGCCGGAGGGGCCCTTGGGTCCGCCGGGGACGTGCGAGCCGCTCTGCGCGGCGGAGGAGGCAGCGTGGGAGTCCCGCGGTGCCTGGGGAGCGGTACCCTCGTCCTCCCCACCATGGCCGCCCGAGGCAGGAGAGGCCTCGGTGCGCGGACCGTCCTGCGATCCCAGGGAGAAGACCGTGGTCGTGGCTCCGGCCGCTCCGGTCGTGTCAGTGCCCTCCGTCGCCGACTCGGTGGTGCCGGCGCCCGTGTCCTGGCCGGCCTTCTCCGGGTCGGGGGTCTCGGAGACGTAGTCCGAGAGACGGCGCGGTTGGGGCCACAACGCCTCTGTCTCGGCCGTGGTGGATTCGTCCCCGGTCCCCGTCGCGATCCGTTCCGTGTCCGCGGAGGTCGGTGTGTCGGACGCGGAGGAGGCCGCACCGGTCACCGTTCCGACGGCCGGACTCCTCACCGTCTCCGGTTCCGTCCGCTCCTCGGCCGGCTCCCGCTCCTCGGCCCCGGTCCGCTCATCCGAGACGGAGTCGGACCCGCCGCCCGTCTCGGCCTCGGGACCATGGTCGGCGACAGCGGCCGCCTCGATCGCGTCGGTGGACATCGCGACCGTGGGAGCGTCGTCCACGGGGGTGTCCCCGCCGCCGGGCACGGTCTCCGCGGAGTCCTCGCCCCGGGACCCACCACCCGCGGACTCGGTGACCTCCTCCCGGACCTCGCCGGTGTCCTCGGAGCCTTCGGCCCCCGGCTCCCGCGGTTCCGCGGAAGCCTCGGCACGCACGGCGTCGAGGGAGATCGGTTCTGTCGGAGCCGACGCCGGTGAGGGGGGATCGTCGGCGACGTCCTCAGGGCTCTGGGAATCGGACGAAGAGGCGTTCTCGTCCTGGGCGCCCAGACCGCCGTACCCCTGCTCCGCGAGGTTACGGGCGACCTTCTCCCGGAAGAAGGATCCGCTGGTCTTGAAACTGACCGGTCCGATGAACTCGGGCTCGGACGGGCCCTCCGGCCCCTCCTCGGCCTCCTGTGCCTTCCCAGGGGTCTCCCGCGTCGACCGGCTCTCCTCGGGCGCGGGTACACCATCCCCAGGAGTGGCACTGTTGGACAGCTCTTCGGCAGAGGTGTTCCTGGTCTCCGGCGTGTCGGTCTCGGGACGCTGTCCATCCGCCCCGCCTTCGCCGTGTCTGCTCTCGCTCAGTTCCCTGCCCCCATGGCACATCACGTCCGGCACCCTGCCGTCCTGATGTTGGACGCGCGAGTACCGCTGATCGTTCATTTCGAGTCGGGACCGAAGCGGTATTCCTGGGAATGACGCCACCATCGCTCAGTCCTCGGATTCACGATACCCGCACGTAACCATGTCAAGGCCTGGACGATAACCACAGCGTCTCTTCTGGTCCGACACCTACTCGCATGGGGTATGTATCGGGGCATCCGTGGGTCCGGTCGTTTATCGGTGATCAGGGTCTCGCGTATGCACGTTCAGCGGTCGGCCTGAGGAGGACCATGGGTCAGGAGAGGCGTTCGAGCACGCGCATCGACCCCAGTTCCCGCACCTCCTTGAACCTCCCCGACGCAAGGGCTCGCCGGTAGATGTTGTAGGGCGGTCGACCGCCGTCCTTCGGGTCGGGGAACACGTCGTGGATGACGAGGGCTCCACCGATGGCCACGTGGGGGCTCCAGCCCTGGTAGTCGTTCTGGGCCGCCTCCTCGCTGTGACCACCGTCGATGAAGACCATGCCCAGAGGGGTGCCCCAGACCGCGGCCACCTCGGCCGACCGGCCGACGATCGCGATGATCTCCTCGTCCAGTCCGGCTTCGGTGATCGTACGGCGAAAGTGCGGAAGCGTGTCGAACCTGCCGGTGGGTCCGTCGACGAGGCTCGCGTCGTGGTACCCCCATCCCTCCTGATGCTCCTCCGAACCCCGGTGATGGTCCACGGTGAGGACCTTGGCTCCGGTCACCCGGGCGGCGGCGCCCAGGAAGATGGTGGATTTACCGCAGTAGGTTCCGATCTCCACGATCGGGCCGAGAGGGGCATAAGTGAGCGCGGCCTCGAAGAGGGCCGTGCCCTCGTCCGTCGGCATGAAGCCTTTGGCGGCCTCGGCCGCCGCCAGGAGTTCGGCTGGGATCGTCTTCGTCATACGGAAATTGTCCCATCGACCCTTCCGACTCCGACAATGCCCGGTCGTTTCCTCGGGAAGGAGATCTCCGCCGACGTTTCACTTGTTCACAAGCCCGCACATGAAAAACGGGAGGAGAAAGAAGAAAGAACCCCCCAAGGACCCTCCCCTCCTCCCCCTCCCGGAAGAAGAACCGTGGCAGCAACCTACTCTCCCACCCCACCACAGGGCAGTACCATCAGCACCAAGAGGCTTAACGACCGGGTTCGGAAAGAGACCGGGTGTGACCCTCCAGTAATGACCACCACGGA
>NZ_JASCXJ010000010.1 GCF_030271535.1 Nocardiopsis sp. ATB16-24
CCGGGCCTGCGCCTGGGGCGTCACGGCGCGGGGCGGTCCCGCCGACGGCCCACCGGTGCGGCCCCGGCCCTTCGCGGGCGCCGCACCGGCGGGTCCGCCGCTACGCGGAGGCCGAGGCCGCCGTGCCGAGTCGCGCCGGCAGGGTCAGAGGCGAGTGGATGAACACCGAGGGCAGCTCCTGCGGGCGCTCCTCCGCCAAGGCCAGGTCCGGGAAGCGGAGGAACAACCCCTCCATGGCCGTCTGCAACTCCATACGGGCCAGCGCGGCGCCCAAGCAGGTGTGCGGACCGTGGCCCAGGCCCAGGTGGCGCGGCCGTTCCTCCGTGAGGTCGAACTCCTCGGCGCTCTCACCGTAGCGACGGGTGTCCAGGTTGGCCGCCAGGTAGGCCAGCAGCAGAGGTTCGCCCTCGCGTACGGTGACGCCGCCGATCTCCACGTCCTCGCCCGCGAACAGGAACGGCAGGACCGCCACACTCGTGGAGTGGCGCAACACCTCCTCCACCACGGCGGGCCACGCGACCTTCCCCGTCCGAGCGAGGGCGAGTTGGTCCCGGTGGTCGAGCAGCGTGCGGATGCCGTTCACCAGAGCGGAGGCGGTGGTCTCGAAACCCGCCGTGACCATCAGCCAGAGCGTGTCGCGCAACTCGGCGTCGCTGAGCCGGTCGCCCTCCTCCCTGGCGGCCACCAGGGCCGAGGTCATGTCCGGACCCGGATGGGCGCGCTTGACCTCCACCAGCTCCGACAGGAAGGCGTCCACCTCCGCGCGCATCCGCCGGACCTCCTCGGGGGAGCCTCCGGAGAAGGCGGTGGCGACCATCGCGCGCATACGGTCGTGATCGCTCCGTTCGAACCCGAACAGCTCCGAGAAGACCGCGATCGACAGCGGGTAGGCCAGTTCCTCCTTCAGGTCCACCGTGGCGTCGGGGCGCTCGGCCAGGCGGTCCAACAACTCCCCGGTGATCTGTTCCACCGCCGGTCGCAGCGCCTCGATGCGGCGTGGGGTGAACGCCTGGGAGATGAGGCCGCGCAACCTTCGGTGCTCGTCGCCGTCGGCGGTCAACATGTTGTCCAGGTGCACCATGGCGGCCACGGGGTGGTCCGGGGGGATCTGTCCGGCGTTCAACGCCTTCCAGGTGCGCCAGTTGCGCCGGAAACGGGGGTCGTTGAGGGCGGACCGCAGCTCCTCGTCCCCCGTCAGCGCCCAGACCTCCAGATCCGCGACCACGACTCGCGCCACCGGTCCGGCATCACGAAGATGCCTCGCCAGGTTCCGGTTGTCTCCTGGGGCGAGGACGAGGGGCTGGGGGTGTGGGGACATCTCTGCTCTCCAGACGGTGGGGTGTCACGGGGGACGGCCTGGACGGGGGTGAAGGCGACAGGAAGCGCTTCCAAGCCATGTGCGAACGGGGAGGTGCGCCAGCGCAGCCGGTCGGCCGGCACGGACAGGGCCATGTCGGGGAGCAGACGGATCACCGTGGTGACCGCGTCGACGGCGATCTGCCGTGCGAGGTTGCGGGCGGGGCACTGGTGGGAGCCCGTGCCGAAGGACAGATGCGCACGGGACCCGAACGAGCTCGCCGGGTCCATGTGCGCCAGGATGTGAGGATCGGTGTGGGCGGCGCCGTAGCCGATGATCACACAGTCGCCCTCGCTGATCTGCCATCCCCCCAGTTCCATGTCCTCGGCAGGATAGCGACCGGGCATGAGCATGATCGGAGGGGCCTTCCACAGAACGGCGTCGACCACCTCCTCGATCCGGCTGTTGCCGCTCATCACGGCCACACGCGAGGAGTTGCGGGTCAACAACTCGTGGAAGGTGTTCGCGATGAGGTTCATCAGTGGGTCGTGGGCGGCGGAGATCATGAGGATGAGCTGGTGGGCGACCTCCTCGTCGTCCAGACCGTTGGGGTGCGCGATCATCCGCGAGACGATGTCCTGGCCGGGGGCGGCACGCCGTTCCAGGGTGACGGTCTGGGCGTAGGCGAACAGGCCGCCCATGGCCGCCTCGGCCTCCGCACCGCCGTCCCAGACCTGCCGCATCAGCTCGACGAGACGACGGCCGTGCGTGTCGTCGAGCCCGAAGTAGCGGTTGAGCAGCAACAGCGGGAGCCTGAACGCCAGGTCGCCGACCAGGTCGGCCTCGCCCGTCGCCGCCGGGTCCACCATGAGGTCGTGCGCGATCATGTCGACGGTGACGCGCGCGCGGTCGGCGGCGATCGTGTCCAGGGCGCTCACGATCACCTCCCGGTAGCGGCTGTGGTCGGGCTCGTCGCTGGCCAGGGCGTTGCGGAAGTACCAGAAGGGGCCGGGGACCTTGTCGGGGGTGGCACGTCCCTCCTTGGCCTCCTTCCACCGGCGCGGATCGCGGGGAAAGGCACGGGCGTCCTGGAGGACTGCGCGGTTGAGGTCGTAGCTCAACGCGATCCAGGCCAGCACCCCCGGTGCGACCTCGACCGGGGCCAGGGAGCCGAAGCGCTGCCGCAACTGGTCGAGCAGGTGGGGGACAGGGGTGTCGGACTGTCCGTACAGCGGTACCGCCGCCTCACGGGCCGCGGTGACCGGACATGGACGGGACGCGGAGCGGGCGGACCCATCGGAACGCACGTGAGCAGCCTTCCTTCCTCCCCGTGGCCGTCGAGGGGGCCACGGGTACGCGGGGGGAGTGGCGGGGCGCTCCGTTCCGGTGGGCCCCGCCGTCTGAACGCCACACAGTAAAGCAGCGCGTGGTTTCGGGGGGTGAACGGAACACAGGGCCCCTCCGGCGCACCGTGGGTGAACGGCGACCGTGTCCGCGTGGTCGCTTTCGAAGCCCGAAGTGACCACACGGACACGATCGCGGCGCGTGGCCGAGTCCGGCAACGTGAGCGCGGAGGAGCCCTCTCTCAGTCGAGGACGGCGAACGCCTCGACCTCGACCAGGACGTCGGGCTCGAACAGGTAGTCGACGCCGATGGCGGACAGGGGCGGCAGGGGGCGAGGAATCCCGAGCTCGTCGCTCACGAGGTCGATGCCGGCGAGGAAGTCGTCGTACTTCTCCGGGCTCCAGTCGGTGACGAAGAACCTGAGCCGCACGACGTCGGAGAAGCTCGCGCCGGCGCCCGCCAGCCCGCGCGCGGTGTTGCGCAGGGCTTGTGCGAGCTGGCCGGCGAGGTCGCCGGTGGCGACGCGGTTCCCCTCGGAGTCGCGGGCGATCTGACCGGCCACGTGCACCTGGCGGGTGCCCGTGCCGACCGAGACATGGTGGTAGGGGACCGGTTGGAACATGCCCTCGGGGGTGAGGAGCCGTACGGCCATCGCAGAGCCCTTCGCTCGTTTCTCTTGCAGGTATCCAAGGACTACCTTGTAGCGAAAGGGAACTTCAACGAGACCAGGTTTCATGACGGATACCTCCAGCCCCGACTCCGAATCGCCCCGACTCACCGCCGAGCACCGGGAACTGCTCGACCAGGTGCTCGACAAATGGTCCTTGCAGGTGCTCGACAGGCTGTGCGAGCGCCCCCGGCGCTTCAACGAGCTGCGCCGGGCGATACCGGAGGTGACCCAGAAATCGCTCACGACGACACTGCGGCGCCTTGAACGCAACGGCATGATCGAACGCGTCGTCGTGAACACGCGCCCCGTCGCCGTCGAGTACCGCCTGCTGCCGCTCGGGGCGACCCTCCAGGAACTCATCGACGCGCTCTGGAACTGGACCGCCGCGACCCTGCCCGACGTCCGGCGCGCACGTAGGCGTTTCGACGAAGCGTGACACGGCGGGCCGCGTGGCGGGGCCGGATCAGTGCTGGAGACGGACGCTCCACGAAATCCTGGTGGGGGGCACCACGGCAACGGATGACCTCGGAATCCACCGCTCATTCTCGGTAGCGACAGCTTACGGAGACAGCGGCGGCTCCCACCGCGCCCGCCCGGTCAGGAAACGGCGGACACGACGCTGCTTCCGATCGCCGACCGTGGAGCCTTTCGCCCCTGAAGCCGAAGGTCGCCCCCGCTCCGGCCGGACGCGACCTCCCCTCACTCGGGAAGGCGCTGGAACGCGGAGTGCCGGCTGAGAACTCCCGAGCACCCTCTCTGTAATACAAGGGGTATGTGGTGTCATCGTGGACGATGTTCGCGAAGTGGCAGAATTCGCGTCGCAAGAAGGAGGGCGGCCTCGGGAACGTCCGGCCGTGCGGCCCCGGTGACAAGCGTTCTCCCACGAGAGGGGCGGGCGCGGTACGCAGGGAAGACCCTGGATCTTCCACGCTCCACGGCTTCACGTCGGCGACGTGGAAGCGGCTCGATACGCAGGTCAGGACATATGTCACCCGGACGCATTCCTTGTTCACCCGAAGGTCGGGATCGACATGAGGAGATATTTCTTTCCTGACCAGCGAAGATCATTGTTGTGACCCACATCACTCTTAAGGTTCGGTGTGTGCTCCGTTAGCCTTTTCGAAGCGAATCGACTCAAGTAGATCTATGGTCGATTTCCGTCGGTCGAATGAGCCACGTCCGGCGGCTATAAGGCTACCTCGAAGAGTTTTTAACAATACGTTTCGGCAGGTCGAAAGAACATCCGTGTTCCCAGGGAGTGGAATTGCATATCACCATGCCGAGCGGGCACGTGCCCCGCTACACCGACTTCGAGATCACGGGGATCTCCGACGAGACCATGCGTGAGGGCGGCGAGAGAGCCCTCTACGGGGCCGACGACAACGACAAGCTCCAGCTGATCGAAGCCCTCACCGCGGGCGGACTGCGCGACATCGACCTCGGCTCCGGGCTCACCGAACCGCGCTTCCTCCTCCGCTGCCTGCACGCACAGCACATGTTGGGGCGGATCCCGGAGGACACCCAGTTCGTCTTCAACCTGACGCTGAAGACCTGGGAGCCCCTGAGCGAGGCCCTGAAGGTCATTCCGCGCGACTACCTGGCGAAGATCCAGGTCAGCTTGGGGATGGTGGAGCACCGCCAGGAGGAGAAGCTGCTCGAACGCGCGCACGAACACCTCTCCGGGCTGGGCGTCGGATCCTTCCGTGCGAGCATCCTCAACGCCTTCTCGCACCAGATCGACGAGCAGCGGTACGCGTTCATCAACGAACAGATCGACCGCGTGCGGGCGCTGGGCATCAGTCTGGTCAGGGTGAACGACTCCATCGGGACCCTGTTCCCGGAGGCGACCGCGATCCTCGCCGCGAACCTCGTCCGGGACAACCCGGACACCACCTTCTACCTCCACTCCCACGACGACCGCGGGCTCGGGCTGGCCAACTCCCTCGCCTCGGTCTTCCACGGCTTCCAGATGATCGAGGGCGGTGTGGCGGGGTTCGGCAACAGGGCCGGACTCGCCAACCTGGAGGTGATGAGCCAGATCTTCTCCGAACGCGGTATCACCGTGGCCGGGACCGAACTGGACACCGACAAGCTGTCCCGCGCCGCGTCCCTGGCCGAAGAGGTCTTCATGGTGCTGCCGAACGTCTACCGTCCGGTCAGCGGCATGCTGGTGCGCAACGAGAACGCCGGGATCGTCAACGTCCCCGACTACCTCGGGGTCAGCCGCCCGGTCGACTACTTCCTCAACCCCATCGGGACCTTCCCCACCACCGTCGCCCAGGCACTGGAGAACGCCGGATTCCCGGAGCACCTCACCGAGGACGAGGAGTTCCTGCAAGCGGTCGCCGCCCGCCTCACCGACCACATGGAGAACACGCTCTACCCCGCGAAACGGGAGCGGTTCCAGGAGCTCCTGCGCCAGGTGCACCAGTTCTACACCGACATCGTCCGGCTCGACGCGGTACACGACGCCGCGCTGGACGTCCTCCAAGAGCGTGCCCCCGACCGGGCGCCCGCCGTCTGATTCCTTCGGCGGCGTGTGCGCGGCCCGCGCACACGCCGTTTCCGGTGCCCGCCGCACGGCGGACACCGGGGCACACCTTGCCACGACTAACCGAGAGGTCCGCCCGCAATGGGATTCGCCCCACTGCTGTCGACGATGATCCCCCTCTTCGTCATCGTCCTGATCGGATACCTCGCCAGCTACTCCGAGCACTTCCGGGGTAACGCGCAGAAGGCCGTCAACGACTTCGTCTTCTACATAGCGCTCCCGGCCCTGTTGTTCTCCGCGGTCGCCGGCTCGGACCTGTCCGAGGGAATATCCTGGTCCTTCATCGCGGCCAACCTCACCATCCTGGTCCTGGGATCGGTGCTCGGCCTGCTCCTCGGCGCGTTCCTGTTCCGGTACCCGATGCCCCGGGCGCTCACCACGTCGATGCTCTCCGGCTACGGCAACGTCGCCTACCTGGGGGTACCGCTCCTGGTCACGGCGGTGGGAGCGCAGGCGGCGCTGCCGGTGGCCCTGGGCCAACTGCTGCACAACATGTTCTTCATGGTGCTCTACCCCCTGTGCGCGACCCTGGCGGTCCAACGCAGGCGCGTGATGGAGACCGTTCCGTCCCCCCGACAGGAAGCGACGGCACCACCGCCCGCACCCGCGGAGAGCACCGGACGAGCCATCTTCCGCAGCGTCGTCCTCAACCCCGTCAGCCTCTCCGTCGTCCTCGGGCTGCTCTTCGCGCTGGTGGGGTGGCGTCTTCCCGGACCCGCCGCGGACACCATCGACATGCTCGCGGGGGCGGCGGCGCCCGGTGCCCTGTTCGCCGTGGGCCTCACCCTGCGCCGGGCCGTGTCGGCGCTGCGCGAGGGCAGTGTGGCGATACCGGAACTGGGCTGCACGGTCGTGGTGAAACTGGCGATCATGCCGCTCATCGCGGTCGCCCTGGTCACGGTGGTCTTCCCGATGCCCCCGGTGTGGGCCTTCACCACGGTGGTGATGTGCGGGCTGCCCAACGCCGCGACCGCCTACGTCCTGGCCCAGCAGAAGGAATCCGGTGCCCAACAGGCCGCGGCCTCCGTCGTCGTCACCAGCGCCCTGTCCCTGATCACGCTCCCGCTCACGGCCCTGGTCGCCTGACGCGACCACGACACATGGAAGGAACGGCAACACAGATGCTCGTCGCGTTCTCGGTCAGTCCGCTCGGTAGCGGGGAATCCGTGGGAGAGGCGGTCGCCAGGGCCGTGAAGGTCGTCCGCGACAGCGGCCTTCCCAACCGCACCGACGCGATGTTCACCACCGTGGAGGGGGAGTGGGAAGAGGTGATGGACGTCGTCAGGCGCGCCGTCGAGGCCGCGGGTGAGGGCGCGGGCCGGACCACGCTGGTCCTCAAGGCCGACATCCGCCCGGGGACCGACGGGGCGCTCGACGGCAAGGTCGCCTCCGTCGAGGCCCACCTCAACGACATGTGAACACCTGCCTCTGGGAGACCCCTTGTACCTCATGCGCATCGGCCCCGCCGGAGCGGAAGTTCCCGCCGTCCGTGTCGGAGAGGACCGCTACGTCGCCGTGTCCGACACCGTCGGCGACATCGACGCCTCCTTTCTGGCATCGGACACGGTCGCGTCGCTGGACGCCCTGGTCGCCGAACGGGTCGCCGCCGGGAAGGCCCGACCCTTGGAGGGCGCCAGGATCGGCCCGCCGATCGTGCGACCGCACCAGATCATCTGCGTCGGGCTGAACTACACCGACCACGCCGCCGCCACCGGTCAGACGGTGCCCGCCGAACCGGTCATCACGACGAAGGCCCCGAACACGCTGAGCGGACCCCACGATCGGCTCGTCCTCCCGCCGGGGTCGACCAGGACCGACTGGGAGGTCGAACTCGGCATCGTCATCGGGCGCCGTGCCTACCGCCTCGCCGACGAACGGGACGCGGAGGAGGCGATCGCCGGCTACACGCTCGTCAACGACGTGTCCGAACGCGCTCTCCAGTTCGAGCACGGAGGGCAGTGGATCAAGGGAAAGGCGGCTCCCACGTTCACCCCCTGCGGCCCCGTCCTCGCCACCCGCGACGAGATCGCCGACGTCCGCGCCCTCGACCTGCGGCTGGACGTGAACGGAACGACCCGACAGCGCGGCTCCACGAAGGACATGGTGTTCGGCCCGGCCTGGCTCGTCCGCTACCTCAGCCACTTCATGGTCCTGGAGCCGGGCGACCTGATCTGTACCGGCACCCCCGCGGGCACCGGGATGACGTCCGACCCTCCCGTCTACCTCGCCTCCGGCGACGTGGTGGAACTCGACGGCGGCCCCCTGGGGCTTCAGCGCCACACCGTGACGGACTCCGGCCCCGACCCCGTCGCGGAAACGCACTGACCGTCCGGTGCCTGGGACGGGAGCGGACGTTCCTCCGTGTGGACGTCCCTCCGTGCGGACGCGGTCCCCGAGCGGTCGCGGTCCTCGAACGGTCGCGCCCGCGCGGCCCGCGTCCGCCCTCACCCGGGACACCATCCCGCCAGGGTGGCAAGGGTGTTCGGTGCCAATATCCACAGGCACGGGCTCAAGGATGTCCGGCTTCACGAACTGAGGAACACGTGGGCGACGCCGGCTTTCCAGGTCGGGGTTCCCGTCAAGGTGGTTCAGGGGAGGTCGGGTCACGCCGACCCGTCCATCGCGAGGGACATCTACGCTCACGCACTCCCGGGGATGCAGGCCCACGCGGCTGAGCAGGTGGCGGCCCTCTTCGGGCGACACGATCCCGTTGCGTCCTCCGTCGCGACCTGGATATGAAAAAGCCCTGCGAACAGGGTCTTTCCTTGTGTCCGAGGGGAAGAAGACCGATTCTTCTATGGCCCCAAGGTAAGTACCACCTCACCTGAACGCCGGGTTCGTCTGGTCACCGAGTTCGACCTGTCGGGCGGTGACCTGGAATGGATTCCTCCCGCTGGTCCCGCTGGACCACCATCGCCGCCGTGCTGATGCTCGCTGGCATCGCGGCGGTCGTCTCCTATTCGCACATGTACGAACTCGCGCTGCGCCATGGTGAGCCCGAGTGGCGGGCGGCCCTGTTCCCGCTGTCGGTCGACGGGATGATTGTGGGCGCCTCGATGACGCTGCTGAGCAGCGCCCGCCACGGTCGCAGAGGCGGCCTGCTGCCCTGGACGCTGCTCATCATCTGCTCGGGCGCTTCCCTGGCGGCCAACGTCGCGGTAGCCGATCCCACGGTGTGGTCGAGGATCATCCACGCCCGGCCGTCGTTCGCGCTGATCGGTGCCTACGAGCTGCTCATGCGCGATTTCCGCACTGCGGTGAAGAGCGTACGCACTGCGTCCGCATACCGAAGATATCCCTCCGGCTTCCGAAGCCCAAGCGCAGGCGGAGGAGACGGGGCTGTACGTCGTCCGCGAGCAGCACACCGGTACACCCGACGGGGGCGAACCGAGTCACCCTGCGCCGCCTGAAATCCAGGTACGCGCATGGCGATAGGCCTTGGAGCATTAGAGGAAGCACGGGTCATTGCCTACGGGGAATCAGATTGCGACGGCCTTCGGTTGTAAGCCCTGGTGGGGCAGATTGATCAGTCAGCGGGGACGAAGGGGCAAGTTGGATCAGGCCCTGGCTCAGGAAGACGAGTCCCTCGTGTCTTCTGTTTGAGAGGCCGATGCGTTGGGGCATCCCGACATGAGACCCGGTCCAGGGGCCCGCGTTACCCTTTGGTCTTGGGTGGGGTGGTGACTTCGGCAGCGGCAGCGTGTCCAACGCGACTGTCTGCTCTTCACCCGACGTCACGGCACAAGACTGACAGATCCGCCTCCAGCAGTGAGTTATTTCTCGGCAAACCCTTAGTGAGCGCGTCGCCTGGCTCGGCGAATGGCTTGAGACCATGGGAGAGGTCTTGGAAGCTCGTCGATTTCCTCCGAGCGTGGGGAATGCGCCTGCGGGGCGGTGAGCTCGTGACGTGGTCGTCTCTGTCCCCGCTCGTCTGATCGTGTACTCTCCGCGACTCGCGGCGTGTTGTGTTGCGCTTCACGGCGCCCCAGGCTGGATAGCCGATCGCGAGCCCGAGAATCAAGATCTTGTAATCATCTTGGAAAAGCCTTGATCTACTCAGAGTCCGCGGTATGGTTTTTCGGTGTCCGATCTCCCTCTACACTCAACTCCTGACCGGACCTCCGTCGAGCTGTTCGCCGGTGGCGGTGGGCTGGCCATGGCCGTCCACAACGCGGGTTTCCGACCGCTGTTGCTCAACGAGCTCGCCGTGCGTGCCTGCCAGACGCTAGAGGTCAACGGCGCCAAGCGGTTCGACGGCTTGGGATGGGTTCCTGCCCCTGGGGAGCCGTGGCCCCTCTTCGCTGGTGATGTCCGGCACCTCGATATGAGGTACTTGGAAGGACGAGTTGACGTCCTCGCGGGGGGGCCGCCGTGCCAGCCGTTCAGCCTGGGCGGTGTCGCCAAGGGCGACGAGGATGGACGTGACATGTTCCCGGAGATGTTCCGGGCGGTCAGGGAGATCAGGCCTAAGGCCGTGATCTGTGAGAACGTCCGTGGTCTCTTGCGCCCCTCGTTCAAACCCTATTTCGACTACATCCTGCGCGAACTCGAGTTCCCCTTCGAGAAACGGGGCGACAGGACTTGGCGGGAGCACGACGCGGCGCTGAGGCGTCGTGCCGCAGACGGAGCGGTGGACCCGTCGGAGCGGTACGAAGTGATCATGACCCGGGTGAACGCGGCCGACTACGGGGTGCCGCAGATTCGTAATCGTGTCATCATCGTTGCTTTTCGATCGGACCTAGGCGTGGACGTCGATGCTTTCAAGGCCGCCGTCGAGCCCGAGTACTCCGAGGCGGCACTCGTGCGCTCCATGCTTGAGGGTGGGTACTGGGAACGCCACCGTGAGGTCCCCAGCTACGTCCGGCGGGACGTTATGGACCGTCTGCCTTCGGCACTGCCGTTGGAGGATGACAGGAGACCGTGGCGTACCTTGCGCGACGCCCTCGCCGGGATTGGTGAGGAAGACCCCCTACCACCCGTGTCGTGGGACAGACTGGACCGTCAGGACAACGGGCGGGGGCAGTTCACCCATCACATCGGCTGGCCGAACGCCCGGATCTATCCAGGCCATACTCCCAACGAGCTCGACCGTCCGGCGAAGACCGTGAAGGCCGGTGTCCATGGTGTGGCCGGTGGCGAGTTGGTCATGCTGACCGACGACCTTACTCCCGACACCTCGGACCCGTCTGGCTGCTCGTACCGACACCGGTATATGACGGTACGTGAGACCGCCCGAGTGATGACGTTTCCCGATAGCTGGAAACTCGAGGGGCCGCGTACCGAGCAGATGCGCCAGCTGGGTAACGCCGTCCCGGTGCTACTGGGCGAGGCGTTCGCGCGGGCCGTGGCCCAGGCCCTGGATCAGGTCGAGCGACAATAGTGGAAGGGGAGGAAATGTCCGACAAGCGCCATCGGTGGAAGGAGTCGCAGCCTCCCGCGAAGGCGTGGAAAGCACGTCCCGGCAGGAGCCGCGCCGCGATCGTCGCCGAGCAGGACAAGGCTGCGGGAGGACGGGAGCTGCGATGGGTGGATCTAGGTGATGGTCGGACCGCCCGTGCCTCTGTCGTGCTGAGGCTCTTCCCCAAGACACGCCGGATCCACGCTTACCTTCGATGGTGGGACAAGGGGAGGTCCCCCACCAGATACTTGGGGCAGGTCGATCACGACACACGGGCCGATAACCTTGCTGCGGCGTGGAAGCTGGCCCGCGCTAAAGACTTGGTGTGCCGTCCCCGACGCTCCTCTGATTCTTGGGCATCGTCGCCCGCCGTGCGGGCGTCGATGAAGGGCAACCGTGGCTGTGACACGGCACCGGAGAAGCGACTGAGGTCGATCCTTCACAAGGCGGGGCTGCGCTACCGGGTTTCCGCCCGACCGATATCCGAACTGCGGCGCACCGCTGACCTGGTCTTCGTGAAGGCTAAGGTGGCCGTCTTCGTGGACGGTTGCTACTGGCACGGCTGCCCGGAGCATTATCGCCCATCCACGAGGAACATGGACTTCTGGTCACAGAAGATCGCTGGGAACCGTGACCGGGACGCCGAGACCGATCGAATCCTCACCGGGGAGGGGTGGACTGTTATCCGTGTGTGGGAGCACGAACCTCCGGAAACGGCGGCTACACGCGTGCTGGAGACGGTACGACCGAGTCGGTCCGCCTGAAAGCGCCTCTCCACGGTTTAAAGGAGATCCTCACGAGGTCTCCACTCGACCACGCTTGTCGATGACGACTCCGACGGACTCTCTGACCGTGCCGACAGTCTGACATCTCGCTAGGGCGGCGCCCTCCTAGAGCGACTCGTTTTCTCCAGGAAAGTCCCGTCTGGACGTTAATGTTGGGGACATACCGGCGCCCGGCTTTGCCCCCACCGACAGCCACCACTTCCCATCGTCCGAATGGATCGCGGAGCCGACCGCGTCTTCCGCCAGTCGGACACACGCCGATGTGAGAGAGGTCCCTATCAGTGACCCAGACCGAGTACATCGATGTCACTCCGCACCCGCGGATTCTCGGAGTGCTGGGGGATATCGAGTTCCAGCCCTGGCAGTGCCTGGCCGAACTCGTCGACAACGCCTTCGACGAGTTCCACTCCCATAGCGACACCGCCGCGCGCCCCTCGGTCGCGATCTCCTTGCCTCCAGAGAACTCCAATCGAGCAAGCGCGGCGATCACGGTCAAGGACACTGGACGTGGGATGAGCCTTGCCGAGGCCAACCGGGCGATCCGCGCTGGGTGGTCGAGTAACGCCCGTCATGGTTCCCTCGGCCTGTTCGGTATGGGGTTCAACATCAGCACGGCCAGACTCGGCCGTAAGACCACGGTCCGCACAGGCCGCGTCGAGGACTCTCACTGGATCGAGGTCGACCTGGACCTAACGGCGATCAGTCGTTCCTCCCGGTACCACGCCCCCTATCGCCTTGTTCCCAAGTCGGATCCCAACGCTCATGGCACGACCATCATCATCTGTGATCTGAAAACCGAACAGTTCGACTACGTCAAGCGTTCCTACAATCACAAGGCCATTAGGGACAAGCTCGGCGACGTCTACAGCTATCTCCTCTCCGAGCGCGGTTTCCTGCTGACGATCAACGGCAAGAAAGTCCAACCACGGATCCCCTGTGTCTGGGGTGAGGAGCGGTACGTAACGCGTAGTGGTGTGGAGATCCACGCCGTACAACACGTTGACAAGCCACTGCCCGGCAAGAAGGCCTGTATGGATTGCGGGTACTGGAGCTCTGTCGACTCAGAGGTCTGCGACGAGTGCGAGGGCGATCGACTCGAGCTTCGCGAACGGCGCATCTGGGGCTGGCTAGGGATCCAGCGCTACGTCCACAGGAACGACTACGGTATCGACTTCCTTCGCAACGGCCGCAAGATCCTGATGAAGGACAAGCGTGTCTTCAAGTGGCAGGATGAGGCCGAGATGTCCGAGCCGGAGGACGAATACCCCATCGACTCGAAAATACCGATGGGCAGGATCATTGGTGAGATCCACTGCGATCACGTGATGCCCAATTACCAGAAGACCGCCTTCGAGTTCGAGACCTCTGAGTGGCGTCAAGTCATCCGAACGATCAGGGGTGACAGTCCTCTGCGGCCGAAAATCGCCAAACGGCTGGGGCTTCGCGAAAACCAGAGTCCTCTAGCCCTCCTCTACACGGGATTCCGGCGCAACGAGGCTGGCCTCAACTACCTCATCCCTGGCGACGGGCGCAACCCCCTGCACGAGAAGGCACGCGAATGGGCCAAACTCTTCCGTAGTGGTGATCCCGACTATCAATCGGACGAGATCTGGTACCGCGCGGCCTACCAGCACGACAACCCCGTCACCGGTGATCCTGATCCGGGCTCGGATGACATCCTCCCAGGCCTCGGCTCGGATCTTCTCGATCCGTCCGAGAACACAGGCGAGGAAACTCCATCCCCCGGCTCCACACCCGGTGGGCGTACTGAGCGATCGACCCCATCCTCCGAGACACTCGACGAACGCATCCAGCGTTACCGCGACAGCGCCACGTCCATCGTGGACTTGTCAGGTGATTACATCCACGCCGATCTTGGGCGAGTCACCCTCACCGCGTGGGCGGTTCAGGGCGGGAAAACCCTTCTCGACCGAGAGGAGCAGCCCGTGCCCGTGTTCCCGATCATGCTCCGTCCACCCAAACTCGAGGTCTTCATTGATACCAACCACCGGCTTTTCCGTGATTTCGGCACGGATATGCGAGACATAGCGCTCGTCGAGGTCGCCGAGTTCATGCGCGTTCGAGTTGGCGGCGTATCCATTCCACTGGCGACGATCGTCGCCGACCTCAAGGCTCAGTCTTCGAGCCCGCAGCTGACACCAGCGGCGATGGCTGATGAGGCCGAACGACTGATGGAGCGGATCAGGAATTGCATGGTCGGTCCCGTCTCGGAAAATCCCGCCATCCACTGGCCACTCCTCACCAAGGATGAGCTCGCGACCGCGCAACGCCGCTTCGCGGTCGAGTCATCGGAGGCTACGGCGTGGAACGACGCCCTGGCCAACGGCGACTTTATCGCCTACGCTCCGGCGGAAGCGATCATCCGGGTCGTCAAGGCGTCCCCCGGTGAGTTCCTCGATGGGAAGGTCTTCAAACGTTCCTACGCTGCCCTCACCGATCCTGGCGCCCGCGAACTCGTCGTCGAGCGCCTAATCAACCCCCTCAGTGATCTCGCGCTACTGGAGGGACACCGTCCCCGTCTCGACCTTGAAGAGCTCTCACGGATCCGTGTGAGCTGTCGTCTGATTGAGCGCGATCTCACCGAGGCCATGTAAGCGAGAACGGATATGAGCGGTTTCCTGACACCCTCGTCGTTGTTGGACTCCGGACCGTCGCAGTTCCCCCGACGGATCGAGAGACTCCTTTGGCATCTCGGTTTCACCGATGTCGCCAACATCGATGGCTCCGGTGACGAGGGGGGCGATATCCTCGCCCGAATCAAGGGGCAGGACTGGGTGTTCCAGTGCAAGTGGAAGCGTCAGAGCGCGGTCGGGGCCGACGCGGTGGAGGAGGTCGCTCGGGCGCGGGACCGATATCGAGCGCGTCAAGCCGTGGTCGTCACCAACACCCGTTTTAGCCCGGACGCCCGACGTCGGGTCGCTGAGTTCGCTCGTATCATCCCTGAGATCCTCCTGTGGAGTGGTGGGGACTTGAGTACGAGCTTCGATCGCGTTCCCCAACGCTTCGGAACGGTCGACTTACGCCCATACCAAGCCGACGCTCTTCGGGCCCTCATCTCGGATCTTGACGCGACCGGACGCGCCTTCCTCGTCCTCGCCACCGGTCTCGGCAAGACCGTGGTCGGTGGCGAGGCCATCGCTAATCATCTTCGCGAGAATCCAGGCGACAAGATCTTGGTCACCGCCCATGCCAAGGACTTGGTCCAGCAGTTGGAGCGAGCGCTATGGCGGCATCTACCGAAAGAGGTTCCCACTCGCCTTCTTACTGGTGATACCCGACCGGACGATCTTTCCGGACTCACCTGTGCGACCGTCGGTTCCGCTCTTTCTGCGGCGCGTTTTGGGTACCGGCCAGGATTGGTGATGGTCGACGAGGCCCACCACATCGGGAGCGATGGCCAATATGACGAGCTGCTTGGGATCCTCTCCCAGTCCAGACATCTAGGGGTCACGGCGACCCCCTGGCGGGGCGACGCGCACGATATCAGCCACCAACTCGGGGAGCCTAGCTTCACCCTGGGCATCGCGGAGGGGATGCGCTTGGGGTACCTCGCCCAAGTGGACTATCGTCTCTTCGTCGATGATATCGACTGGGACATTGTCAGGGAGGCCAGCGCCCATTCCTACGGACTCGCCGAACTCAATGCACGGCTGTTTCTTCCTCAGCGCGACGAGGCGATCCGGGATCGACTCGCCGAGGCATGGGTCTCGACTGTCCGCCCGCGCGCGATCGTCTTTTGCCGCACGATTGAGCATGCCGAGCGGCTCGCCGAGGTCCTACGCCGAACACCGGTGTGGAACAGCGCGCTTTCCATCCATACCGGTCTGACAAAGCGTGAGCGACGCGACCGCCTTCTTGCTTTCCGTTCGGGGCAGGTCCCGATCCTCACCTCAGTCGATATCCTTAACGAGGGCGTCGATGTACCTGACGTCAATATACTCTGCTTCGCCCGCGTCACACACTCACGGCGGATCTTCGTACAGCAACTCGGCCGTGGGCTAAGACTGCGCGAAGGCAAGGAACGAGTGACCGTCCTCGATTTCGTCAGCGATCTGCGCCGTGTCGCTGCCGCGCTGAACCTTAAACGGGCGCTGAACAGCGACGGGGGTGTCGAGACCTTGACTAAGGTCGGCCCCTCCCAGATCGACTTCAGCGACCAGCGCGTCGGCGCGCTGATGGAAGAGTGGATCAAGGACGCGGCCAGCCTGGAGACCGCCTACGATGAGCATCGTCTCCAGTTCCCCGCCGCACTCGCCCCCCAGGAGTAGAAGCACCTTGTCACGCCGTCTTGAACTGCCTCCGAAGGTCCGCGACGGCCTTCTCATCGAGATGTACCGCCAAGCCGACGAGATGGATTGGGACCTTCTTGGGAACACCGAGAAGACTTCCCAGTACGTGCGCTGGATCGAGGACCCTCAAGTTGGTGGGGTCCTCCTCTCTTACGCGGATGAGAGAAGGGTACGCGTCTGGATTAAGGACGTCGCGATGAAGGAGTACGGACGTGCGCAGGAGGGGATCGGGCATTACGTGCAGTACGCCGTTCGCCGTTTCCGTGGCCCCGAGGAAATCGTGCGATCCGTGTGTGAACAGGGATGGGCGCTCCGCCCTGAGTCGGTCGGTGAGAAACCGAACCACTGCTACGCTATGTACGAGGATTTGGAGCGCTACGTGTGCTGGGGTCGCCCGGGATCGTTTCGTGATCTCGTCTGGGCCGCGCTCAACAAGGCGATCGACATGCCCGTCGCCCCGGCAGCCGTCGTCGCGACCCGAGATGGTGAGACCATCAGCCCTTCAGAATGCGAACGGCAGGCGCTGGTCACTAAACATTGCGGGATCGAGTTAAAACACCTCCACCGCGCCTTGATGCCGAACCCTGAATACATTGGGTAATCCATTACTCCCGTCGTCACGGCACTAACCTCGGGTTTTGACGGAGGAAAGCAAGGGTACTTCCCTGGACATCAACGGGGCGTGATCGGCGAAACGGATCTCGTTATCTTCGTTCACCTGGTGCGGTGGAGAACAGCTCAGTTGGATAGGATGACTTCCTCCATGTTTAGTACTGCAACGGCAGGTTGCGATGTGGTGGTCGCGCAAGGTAGGTAACCGTGTGTGGCCATCACTGACCTTGACCTGGTCGCGGTGCTTCTCTGAGTTCACCGCCTCCTTCGCGCACCGCTTCCCTCGCGTCGAATCTCGTCGCCAGGCCACCTCCTCCCTGCGCGGACTGCTCAGCGAACTGGAACGCAAGAACGGGTGGACCCTGGCCCAGATGTGCGGCGAACAGGGCACCGAACGCCTCCAGCGCCTGCTGAACTTCTACGCCTGGGACACCGACGGTGTGTGTGACGACGTCCGTGACCTGGTGGTGGAGGCCTTGGGTGATCCCGACGACGGGGTGCTGATCCTGGACGACACCGGCATTCCTCAAAAAGGGCACGAAGTCGGCCGGGATGGCCCGTCAGTACTCGGGTACCACAGGGCGGATCGAGAACCGCTGGATCGGTGTGTTCCTGGCCTACGCCGGCCCCGTGGGGCGGGGGTTGAGCGACCGAGAGCTCTATCTCCTCAAAGCCTGGACCCAAGAGCGCGACCGGTGCCGGGCAGCGGGCATCGGTGATGAGATCCCTTTCGCCACCAAGAACGAACTCGGCCTGGCCATGCTGCAAAGAGCGTTCCAAGCCCAGGTCCCTTTCGGATGGGTGTCTCGTGCCGGAGGTGATGGAGGCTCTCAAACCTGGGAAGGATGAGAGACATGCCAGCACCGAGGAAGTACCCCGATGAGCTGCGCGAACGAGCCACCCGCAGGGCGGTGGACGCCCGCCGTAACCCGGCCACCTGCGACGAGGCGATCGCCCGCACCGCTGACCAGCTCGGCATCAACCGCGAGACCGGGTCAACACAGGCGTTGGTTCCCAGCCTCCAATAAACCCGGCACGAGACAAGATGAACATCTGCGCTCACGCACTCCCGGGCATGAAAAAAGGCCCCGTGACCAGGGCCTTTCCTTGTGTCCGAGGGGGGACTTGAACCCCCACAGCCTTAACGGCCACTAGCACCTCAAGCTAGCGCGTCTACCTATTCCGCCACCCGGACCGGGCATGAGCGGCGCTCTCGCGCCGGACAGGACAACCATAGCAAAGGTCTGAGGGGTCACGAACCAGCTTTTCCGGTGGGGAAGACCGTGACAAGGTCGGGAACACAGCAGGACAGAAGGTGCGACGGGAAGGGAGCATCAGATGGCGGAGCCAGGCAGGGAGCCGAGCGCGGCCGAGGTCGAGGTGGTCGACCTGTGCCGCGAGCTCATCGAGTTCGACACCTCCAACTACGGCGACCACTCGGGTCCCGGGGAGCGTAAGGCCGCCGAGTACGTGGCGGGCAAGCTCGACGAGGTCGGCGTCGAGTCGACGATCTACGAGAAGCACCCGGGGCGCAGCAACGTCGTGGCGCGGATCACGGGGGAGGACTCCAGTCGCCCCCCGCTGCTCATCCACGGCCATCTCGACGTCGTTCCGGCGGCCCCCGAGGACTGGACCCACCACCCCTTCGCGGCCGAGATCGCCGACGGCTGCGTGTGGGGGCGCGGCGCGATCGACATGAAGAACATGAACGCGATGGTCCTGGCGATGCTGCGCCAGCGTCTGCGCGAGGGGCGCCGTCCGCCGCGTGACATCGTGCTGGCCTTCCTCGCCGACGAGGAGGCCGGCGGCACCTGGGGCGCCCAGTACCTGGTGAACGAGCACCCCGAACTGTTCGCCGACTGCGACGCGGCGATCAGCGAGGTCGGCGGCTTCTCGTTCACCGTCAAGGAGAACCGTCGCCTCTACCTGGTGGAGACGGCGGAGAAGGGCATCGCCTGGATGAAACTGACCGCGCGCGGCACCGCCGGGCACGGTTCGATGGTCAACGACGACAACGCCGTCACCGAGCTGGCCGCGGCCGTCGCCCGGCTCGGCGAGCACCGGTTCCCCCTCCAGCTCACTCCCACCGTGCGGACCTTCCTGGAGGAGATCTGCGAGGAGTTCGGCATTCCCTTCGAGGAGAAGGACGTCGACGCCACGGTCGCGCGCCTGGGCCCGATCGCCCGCATGATCGGTGCCACCCTGCGCAACACGGTCAACCCCACGGTCCTGGGCGGCGGCTACAAGGCCAACGTGATTCCGGGCGAGGCCACCGCACAGGTGGACGGTCGCTTCCTTCCGGGGACCGAGGACGAGTACTTCGCCGAGATCGACCGACTCCTGGGGCCCAAGGTCAGCCGTGAGTTCATCCACCACCTGCCGGCCGTGGAGACCTCCTTCGAGGGCGGCCTGGTCAGCGCCATGTCGGAGTCCCTGCTGGCCGAGGACCCGGGGGCCAAGGCCGTTCCGTACTGCCTCTCCGGCGGTACCGACGCCAAGAGCTTCTCCCGGCTCGGGATCCGCAACTACGGCTTCGCGCCCCTGAAGCTGCCCCCGGAGCTGGACTTCGCGGGCATGTTCCACGGGGTGGACGAGCGGGTTCCGATCGACGGCCTCCAGTTCGGGGTCCGTGTACTGGACCGTTTCGTCGGGCTGAGCTGACTTCGTTCCGTTTTACGGCGCCCACCGGCGGGCCGTGTCGAGAATTTTCTCGGCGCGGCCCGCCGATTCGGCTCACGGTAACCCAGGGTGATGTTAATGTTGCTGTCAGTTCGGCGGCGTCGTGCTCCTCCCGTCTTTGCGGGTGCGGAGCCTCGGCGTCGGCGTGCGACCGTGACGGCAAAGCCGCGCGGGACCGTCCAGTGGTAGCGGAGCGAAGGGACACCCATGGTGCTCGCGGGTCAGGAGTGGCTGCAAGACAGCCGCGCTGCCCGCTTGTCCCGGAACTCCCTCACTCGGCTGCTGCTCCTGTCGGGGATCGTCGCCGTCGCATGGCTGGCCGGGGGCATGGGCGTCGCCCATGGTGAGGCCGCCCCCGAGTCCGGCGGTCTGGTCGACCGGATCCTGGAGGTCGGTGACCACGTCGAGCAGGCGGACCAGGGTACGGCCCAAGGTCTTCGCGGCACGCGGGTCCTGGAGACCACGGATCGTGTGGCCTCCACCGCGGAGGTGCTCGCCGACACCGCCCTGCACGGGACCGGTGCCACGGCCGCGCTCGACGAGAGCGGGGCCGGTGACGCGGCCGGCAGGGTGGTCGAGGGGACGGCCCGGGCCATCGACGACACCGCCCGTGACGCGGGCGACCTCATCGGTGGACTGGCCGGCCGTGGCCACGAGGTGGTGAGGTCCGCTGACGGGTCCTTGCGCGACGGCCGTCTGGTGGAGGCGGTCGCGGAGGGACTGACCGATTCCACCCGCTCGATCCACGGTCGGATCGACGGTGCCGTGAACACCGCGAAACCGCTGCCCCTGCCCGCCCTCGGCGCCTTCGAGGAGCCCGCGACCGAACCGGACCGGCCCTCGGTCCAGGACGACCTGGACACCGACGACCGTGAACCCGGCGAGGAGCGGGTCGTCACGGACTCCGACCTCGCCGTCCACCTGCCCGTGGACCCGGTCGTGTGGAGTTCCGCCGCCGCCGAGACCTCCGCCCCAGAGGCGGATCACGACTCCGGGGATCGTCTTCGCCTCATCGCGGGCGGAGCGCATCACCCGGCTGGGGCCGACGCCGCAGGTGCCTCCGCCCCGTCCTTCCCCGCTCCCGGCGCCGCCGGGTTCCTCATGGCCCGGGCCGGCCACCTGGCTCCCCGGTCCCAGCGGGTCGCCCTTCCCGGCGACCCCACCCTGGTCGTCCGTGACGCCGCGGACGATCCTTCCTTCTCGCCCGACTAGCCGCGTCGTCATACGACCGCGGCCGGTCCGTGCGCCTTCTCGCGCAGCCGCCCCGTCATGGGCGCGCCTTCCTCCCGGCCTTCCCGGAGCGTGAAGCTCTCCGTCCGCGGTCCGACGAGCAGTTGATCGGCCGACCTTCTCGCTGACCAAAGGACACCCCATGACCTATGACACGCACGCCCGGATCGCCGCGCTGGTGACGGCGGGACTGCTCGCCACCAGTGGAGGAGTCGCCTACGCCGACACCGTGACCAGCGGAAACGGCTCCATCGGCGGAGGCAACCAGATCGTGGCCGACCTCGACGTCCCCATCAACGTCTGCGGCAACGCCATCGCCCTCCTCGGTGTGGCGGGCGCCAACTGCGTCGACGGCGACGCCGTGGCCGGCGACCGCGACGGGGACATCGCCACCTCGGGCAACGGCTCCCTGCTGGGCGGCAACCAGCTGGTCGTCGACGGTGACGTCCCCGTCAACGTCTGCGGCAACTCCGTCGGAGTCGTCGGTGTGGCGGGCGCCAACTGCGTCGACGGTGACGCCGTGGTCGAGGACGGCCCCGACGACGACCCCACCGAGGAGCCGAAGAAGCCCGAGGAGCCGAACCCGGAGAAGCCGGAGAAGCCCGAGAAGCCGAAGAACCCGGGCGAGGACGAGCCCGAGAGCGAGTACCCCGGTGACGGAGACGAGCCCGGTGACGGAGACGACAGGGACCCGCAGGTGTCCGCTCTGCCGGTGACGGACGCGGAGGCCCCCTCGGCCCCGTCGGGCGAGCTCGCGCTGACCGGAACCGACGGTGGCGCCCTGGCCGGATGGCTGGCCGCCGCCGTGGCCGCGGTCGCGGCCGGTGTCGGACTGGTCCTGTTCGGCAGGCGCCGCCGCGCCCGCGCCTAGGGACGGCTCCCCGGGCCGCTCCCGCGGCCCGGGGGCTGACGCGAGTCCCGTAGCACCGGCCCAGGCCATGTGCTCGGGGTTCACGTCAGCCCCGCCCCGAGAGGCGAGCTGACCGACGGGGTGCGCGCGTCCACCCGCAACCAGTGGACCGAGATCGCGGCGCACTCCCCAGAACCGGTGACACGCACCGCCCAGGTGCGAAGCCGACCGGATGATCCCCGGCCTTGGCCGAAGGCCCGCACCCCATCCAGGGGCGCGGAACGGCCTGTGGCCCGAGCACACCTTCTCATCGACATTCTCTGAAAGGACCTCCCACATGCGTAAGTGGGCCAGCACCTCAGCGAAGTCCGTGCTGCTGACCGCGGGATTCGTCGCGCTGGGCAGCGGAGTGGCCTTCGCCGACAGCGACGCCGCGACCAGCGGAAACGGCTCCGTCCTCGGCGGTAACCAGGCCGTGGTCAACGCCGACGTCCCGGTGAACGTCTCCGGCAACGCCGTCGGGGCGGTCCTCGGCGTGGCCGGGGCCGACAGCACCGGTAACGGGGCCGTCGTGAGCGAGCGCGACCGGCACGGCGCCGACGTCGCGACCAGTGGGAACGGCTCCCTGCTGGGGGGCAACCAGCTGGTCGTGGACGCGGAGGTCCCGGTCAACGTCGCGGGCAACGCGATCAGCGCGGTGGGCGGTGTCGCGGGTGCGGCGGCCACCGACACCGGCGCCGTGGTGCACGAGAGCCACGGCCACCGCCACCACCACTCCGCGCCCGTCGAGTACACGGTCATGGACGTGGTGGGCGAGGTCTCCCGCAACGCCACCATCCTGCCCCTGCCCGACACCTCCGGTGTGGACGCGGGCGTGCTGCGTCAGTCGGCGCCGCGCGAGCACCAGGCGGCACCGCGTGAGCACCAGTCCATCGCCACCTCCGGCAACGGCTCCCTGGTCGGTGGGAACCAGGCGGTCGTGGACCTGGACGTTCCGGTGAACCTGGCCGGTAACGCCATCGCCGCGGTGGGCGGTGTCGCGGGTGCGGCGGCCACCGACACCGGTGCCGTGGTGCACGAGAGCCACGAGCACATCGCCACCTCCGGCAACGGTTCCGCGGTCGGCGGCAACCAGCTGGTCGTCGACGGCGACGTCCCGGTGAACGTCGCGGGCAACGCCGTCGGGGCGGTCCTGGGCGTGGCCGGTGTCGCCGCCAGTGACACCGGGGCCGTGGTCGAGCACCAGAGCGCCACGCGGCACCAGGCGAGCGCGCTGGACGCGGTGCCCGTCGTGAGCGAACTGCCCGAGATCCCCGTCTCGCAGATGCTGCCCGTCCACTACGAGGTGAGCGAGACCACCGCGCAGGCCGTGGAGCAGCACGCTCCCCAGCACGCCGCCCAGCTGCCCCAGTCCTCGATGCCCGGTCTGGTCGACCCGGTCAACCAGGTGCTGGGAGCCGTGGGCGTGGGTCTGTGACGAGCGTACGGGGGACCGTATCCGCGACCGCGCGGCCCTGATGGTCCGGCACCTCGTTCCGTGAGGAAAGCGGTGGACTGCGAGGTGTCGGACACCATGGGGCGGCGTCGGCGGGGGTGGGGTCCTCCGTGACCGGCACCGCACGGTGCCGTGCGCGTCGAAGGGCCGGAGGCCGTACGTCCTCGCTCCTCGTTCCGTGAGGAAAGCGGTGGACTGCGGGAGAGTGAGGACGGGGCCGCCGGCCCAGGACGTGAGTCGAGTCCTTCCGGGAATATCCGGGAGGACTCGCCGCATTTCGGAAGTGTGAACACCCGGCTCCTGTCAAGTGTGACCGAAGTCACTCCATGGGGACGTTGTGGGTGCTCGTCAGAGGCTGTGACGGCCGATCGGCGCGCGTCGTGGGGACGGCTCGCGTACGCTACGGGCCGGTACTGGTGCGAGGAGAGCTTATTCTGCGGATGCCGGTGGGTGGGAGCAGGACGTCCTGCCCGGGGCCGCGGTGACCTCGCCCGCGCGAGGACGGCCACTCGCCCACCGATGGGGAGGACCTGGCGTTTCGGTTACTGTCGGTTCCCACAGGACGCCGACGGACCGCGGCCGGACAGATCACGAAGGCTAGACGTAGGGGAAGAGCGTGCCACCCACGAAGGGCAGCGCCGGCAAGAACGGCTCGAAGGACAACGGAGGGCAGAGGGCGGGTACCGCCCTCGTCATCGTCGAGTCGCCTGCCAAGGCGAAGACCATCGCCGGTTATCTGGGACGCGGCTACGTCGTGGAGTCCAGCATCGGTCACATCCGTGACCTGCCCAACAACGCGGCCGAGGTGCCCGCGAAGTACAAGGGACAGCCCTGGGCCCGTCTCGGCGTGAACGTCGAGGAGGACTTCGAGCCGCTCTACGTCGTCAACGCCGACAAGAAGTCGCACGTCAGGAAGCTCAAGGAGCTCATGGCGGACGCCGACGAACTTCTCCTCGCCACAGACGAGGACCGCGAGGGCGAGGCCATCGCCTGGCACCTGCTCGAAGAGCTCAAGCCCAAGATCCCCGTTCGCCGCATGGTGTTCAACGAGATCACCAAGGACGCCATCCAGCGTGCGGCCCACAACACCCGCGACCTCAACACACGCCTGGTCAGCGCCCAGGAGACACGGCGCATCCTGGACCGTCTCTACGGCTACGAGGTCTCCCCCGTGCTGTGGAAGAAGGTCATGCCCAAGCTCTCGGCGGGCCGTGTGCAGTCCGTGGCCACCCGGCTGGTCGTGGAACGCGAACGTGAGCGCATGGCGTTCACCTCCGCCGAGTACTGGGACGTCAAGGCGCTCTTCGACGCTTCCGGGACCGGCGCCGAGGGTGGACCCGCGACCTTCCCCGCCACCCTGGTCTCGGTGGACGGCACCCGTGTCGCCGTGGGCCGTGACTTCACCGCGCAGGGCACGCTGCGCGCGGACCGTGGGGTCCGTCAGCTGGACGAGGCCACCGCGCGCGGCCTGGCCGAGCGTCTGGCCGGTGCCGGCTTCTCCGTCCGTGCGGTGGAACGCAAGCCCTACCGCCGCTCGCCCTACGCGCCGTTCCGTACCACCACCCTCCAACAGGAGGCCTCCCGCAAGCTCGGACTGTCCGCCAAGCAGACCATGCAGGTCGCCCAGCGGTTGTACGAGAACGGGTACATCACCTACATGCGTACCGACAGCACTACGCTGTCGGAGAGCGCCGTCAAGGCGGCCCGGTCCCAGGTGCGCACCCTGTACGGGGGCGACTACCTTCCGGACAAGCCACGTGTGTACGCCAAGAAGGTCAAGAACGCGCAGGAGGCGCACGAGGCGATCCGCCCGACCGGCGACACCTTCCGCACCCCTTCCTCCACCGGTCTGTCGGGTCCGGAGTTCCGGCTCTACGAGCTCATCTGGAAGCGCACCGTCGCCTCCCAGATGAAGGACGCGGTCGGTGAGTCCGTCACGGTGCGGGTGGAGGGCACCTCGTCCGACGGCGAGGTCGCCGAGTTCAGCGCGACCGGCAAGATCATCACCTTCCACGGCTTCCTCAAGGCCTACGTGGAGGGCTCCGACGACCCGGCCGCCGACCTGGACGACCGCGAGCGCCGTCTGCCCGCCGTCTCGGAGGGGGACCCCCTCAAGGCGCAGAACCTGGAACCCGAGGGGCACAGCACCCGGCCGCCCGCGCGCTACACCGAGGCGACCTTGGTCAAGGAGCTGGAGGAGCGGGAGATCGGACGCCCCTCCACCTACGCCTCGATCATCGGCACGATCCTGGACCGCGGCTACGTGTTCAAGAAGGGCACCGCGCTCGTACCGTCCTTCCTGGCCTTCGCCGTGGTGCAACTCCTGGAGCGTCACTTCGGGAACCTGGTGGACTACGAGTTCACCGCGCGACTGGAGGGCGTGCTCGACGCCATCGCCCGTGGTGAGGCCGAGAGTCTGCCGTGGCTGCGCCGCTTCTACTTCGGCGGAGAGGGCTCCGACGGTGAGGAGGAGGTCGGACTCCGGGAGCTGGTGGGCGACCACCTCTCCGAGATCGACCCCAAGGAGATCAGTTCCATGCCGCTGCCCGGCACCGACATCGTGCTGCGGGTGGGACGTTACGGCCCCTACCTGGACCGGGACGGCGTGCGGGTGAACGTGCCCGAGGACCTGGCTCCGGACGAGCTCACCAAGGAGAAGGCCGAGGAGCTGTTCGCCCAGCCCAGCGGGGACCGTGAGCTGGGTACCGACCCCGAGACCGGACGCAGGATCGTGGCCAAGTCCGGACGGTTCGGCCCCTACGTCACCGAGGTGATCGAGGAGCCGGAGGAGTCCGAGGAGACCAAGGGCAAGAAGACCAAGGCCAAGGTCAAGCCGCGCACCGGCTCCCTGTTGAAGTCGATGAGCCTGGACACCGTGACGCTGGAGGAGGCGTTGCGCCTGCTGTCGCTGCCCCGCGTGGTCGGTGAGATCGGCGGCGAGCAGGTCACCGCGCAGAACGGCCGCTTCGGTCCCTACCTGAAGAAGGGCACCGACAGCCGTTCCCTGGAGACCGAGGAACAGATCTTCACGATCACCCTGGAGGAGGCCGAGAAGCTCTTCGCCCAGCCCAAGCAGCGTGGGCGCCGGGCCGCGGCCCCGCCCCTGCGGGAACTGGGCACCGATCCGGTCTCGGGCGCCACGATGGTGATCAAGGACGGCAGGTTCGGCCCCTACGTCACCGACGGGGAGGTCAACGCCTCTCTGCGCAAGGGTGACGAGATCGAGTCGATCACCGACGAGCGGGCCGCCGAACTGTTGGCCGAGCGGCGGGCCAAGGCCCCCGCCAAGAAGAAGCCCGCCGCGGCCAAGAAGGCTCCGGCCAAGAAGGCGACCGCGAAGAAGACCACCACCAAGACGGCCGCGAAGAAGACTCCGGCCAAGAAGACCGGCACGCCCAAGTCCACCACCGAGGGGTAGTCGACCCGGTGGCCTTCGGCCGTCCCCGTCCGCCACCGCCTCCCGACCGGTCTCACCCGGGCGCCGGAAGGCCCCCGGGTGAGTACCATCGTCCGTGTCCGCCCCGGGCGGGCGCGCTTGCACCTCTGTTCGGAAGTACTCTTCCGTACTACCCTTGGTAGGGCTGATGGGGACGTGAAAACGTGTGTCGCCCCCAGCGGTGACCACCGAATCCAGGACGGGCCTCGGCCCGTCGTTCCTTTTCCCCCTCACCGATAATCTTGAGCGCTATGAGCAGATCTACACCCCTGGGAGCGCCGGCCGAGGCGCGTAACGTCCTCGCGATCACACCCTTCCGAAGGCTGTGGATCTCGCTTTCCCTCTCCAGCCTGGGCGACTGGTTGAGCCTGCTGGCCCTGATGTCCTTGGCGGCGATCTTCACCGCCGACAGTTCCCAACTCGTCCAGTACCTGGCCGTCAGCGGCGTCGTGGTGATCAAGCTCGCCCCGTCGATCCTGCTGAGCCCACTGGCCGGGGTGGTGGCCGACCGCCTCGACCGCAAGTGGACGATGGTGGTCGGGGACGTCCTTCGGGGCCTCCTCTACGTCTCCATCCCCCTCGTGGGCCTGTTCCTCCCCGGTTTCGCCCTGGAGTGGCTGCTCATCGCCAACCTCCTGGCCGAGATCGTCGCCCTGTTCTGGGCGCCGGCGAAGGACGCCACGGTCCCCAACCTGGTGCCCCGCAAACTTCTGGAGCAGGCCAACCAGCTGAGCCTGCTCACCACCTACGGCACGGCCCCCGTCGCGGCACTGCTGTTCGCCGCGCTCGCCTCCGTCAGCAACGTGCTCGGCGCGCTGCTGCCCTCGATGGCCAGCCCCGAGGCGGACGTCGCGCTCTACCTCAACGGCCTCACCTTCTTCATCGCGGCGATCGTCATCGCCGGACTGCCGATCCCCAAGCACAAGCCGTCCAAGGACAGCGAGAGCCACACCCGTGACAGCGGCATCCTGCGTTCGGTGTGGACCGGATGGCGTTACGCGGGCGGCACCCCGCTCGTGCGCGGCCTGATCCTGGGCATGCTCGGCGCCTTCGCGGCCGGAGGAGCCGTCATCGGTGTGGGGCGTGTCCACGTCGAGGGTCTGGGCGCGGGCAACGCCGGGTTCGGTGTGGTCTTCGCCGCGGTCTTCGCGGGCATGGCGCTGGGCATGCTCGCGGGCCCTCGCGTCCTCAAGCAGTTCAGTCGCAGACGCCTGTTCGGTCTGAGCATCGTCCTGGCGGGGCTGGCCCTGGTGTTCGCCGGAGCCGTCGCCGACATGGTGCTGACCGCGGTCCTCACCACCGTCCTCGGCGTGGGCGCGGGCATCGCCTGGGTGATCGGCCTGACCATGCTCGGCCACGAGGTGGAGGACGAGTACCGGGGACGCACCTTCGCCTTCCTGCACGGTGCCGCCCGCATCGTCCTGGTGGGCGCCACCGCGTTGGCCCCGTTGGCGGCCGGACTCGTCGGAAGCCACTCCGTCCCGATCGGAGCGCTCACCTACGACCTCCGCGGCAGCGGTGTCGTGCTCATGGTCTCCGGCCTGGCGGCCATCGTCGTCGCCCTGGTCTGCTACCGCCAGATGAACCGCCGTGACGACCCCGAGGCGGGCCCCGGCCTGCTCCCGGAGCTGGTCGCGGCGCTGCGTGGTGTGGCGCTCAAGGACGAGGAGGACGAGGAGACCGGGCGCGCAGGCGCGTTCATCGTCATCGAGGGCGGTGAGGGCGCGGGCAAGTCCACCCAGGTGCGCGAACTGACGGTGTGGCTGCGCGACCAGGGCTTCGAGGTGATCGGCACGCGACAGCCCGGCGCGACCAAGCTCGGCATGCGCCTGCGCGGTCTGCTGCTGGACAAGGAGAACTCCTACATCACCCCACGCGCCGAGGTGCTGCTGTACACGGCCGACAAGGCCGACCACGTCGAGCAGGAGATCCTGCCCGCCCTGCAACGCGGCGCGGTGGTCATCAGCGACCGTTACGTGGACTCCCTGTTGGCCTACCAGGGCGCGGGCCGCAAGCTGTCGGTGGACGACATCCGCGACATCAGCGACTGGGCCACCCAGGGTCTGGTCCCGGATCTGACGGTGCTGTTGGACGTACGTCCCGAGGACGGTCTGTCCCGCCTCGGCGGACCGGCCGACCGTATCGAGGGGGAACCCACGGAGTTCCACGAACGCGTCCGCAAGGGCTTCCTGGAGCTGGCCAAGGCCGATCCCGAGCGCTACCTGGTGCTCGACGCCGGCGAGCCCCAGGAGAAGGTCACGCGCGCGATCCAGCGTCGGGTACGGTCCCTGCTGCCCGACCCGATCCCGAGCGGCGCGGAGGAGGTCACCGGCATGATCCCGGTGATCAGGAACGACTGAGCCTCACGTGCCAAGGGGTCCCTCCGGTGTCGGAAGGGACCCCTTCGGCGTCCTCGCCGACTTCCCGCCCCCGATGCCGCCCGAGCCCTCGTGCGCGGTTTCGGGCGACACCCGACCGGCAGATGTGGGAGGTGGGACACGGAAACGGCCTGTGGACGACGGTCCGCGCGTCGGTGGCGCCTCCTATCCTGAAGGTCCGACATCGGCGGTGGTTGTGGGGGGAAAGCGTGACGGTCTTCGACGACCTCATCGGTCAACGGGACGCGGTGGCCCGGCTCCAGCGGGCCGTGGCCGGCGCGGCCGACCTCGTCGACGGAGGGCGGGGCGTCGGGATGACCCACGCCTGGCTCTTCACCGGCCCGCCGGGGTCGGGTCGGGAGGAGGCGGCACGGGCCTTCGCCGCCGCCTTGCAGTGCCCCGACGGCGGTTGCGGCCACTGCGACTCCTGCCACCAGACCCTCACCGGCACCCATCCCGACGTGCTGTACGTGCGGCCCAGTGGACTGAGCTTCGGTGTGGCGGCCACCCGCGACCTCGTCCTTCGGGCGGGCTCCAAGCCCTCCGGAGGACGGTTTCGGATCGTGCTGTTCGAAGGCGCCGAACGCGCCACCGAGGCCGCCTCCAACGCCCTGCTCAAGGCCGTGGAGGAGCCCTCCCCCCGCACCGTGTGGCTGCTGTGCACGCCCACCCCCGACGACCTGCTCATCACCATCCGCTCCCGCTGTCGGCTGATGACACTGAGCACCCCGGGCACTCGGGAGCTGGCGGACGCCCTCGTCCAGCGCGACGGGATCGACCCCGACACCGCGCGTTCGGCCGCGGTCGCCGCCGCCGGACGCATCGACCGCGCCAGGCAGCTGGCCACCGACCCCGAGGCACGCCGGCGCCGGGAGGAGGTGCTGTCCATCCCGGCCAGACTCGACGGCCTCGGCGCGTGCGTCAGCTCCGCCGCCCGGCTCTACGAGATCGCGGAGGAGGAGTCCAAGGCCCTCACCACGGCGCTCGACGAGAAGGAGAAGGAGGCACTGCGGGCCGCCTTCGGGGAGGGGTCCACGGGCAAGGGCGTGGCCAAGGCGGTACGCGGCTCGGCGGGGGCGATGAAGGACCTGGAGGAGCGGCAGAAGCGCCGCGCCACCCGGATCAAACGTGACTCCTACGACCGGGCCCTGCTCGACCTGGCCGCCTTCTACCGGGACGTGCTCACCCTCCAGTTGGGGGCCCGGGTGGAGCTGTCCACCGCCGAGCGCTCGGGGGACCTGGAACGGGTGGCCCGTGCCGGCACTCCGGAGTCCACGCTGCGCCGGATCGACGCGATCATGGAGTGCCGGGAGCGCATCGCCGCCAACGTGCACCCGCAGATCGCCATGGAGGCCATGACCTCCGCCCTCCTGACCGGATGAGGTGAGGGACCGGCGCGGACGGGGTTCCCCGGCGGGAACCGGGGACAGAGCGGTGCCGGGGCACGAGGGCCACGGCGGTTCGGAGACAATGGTGCGGCGTCGACACACGCGCCGGCCGCGGTCGGCTTGACGGGAGGACGGGCACCGGTGGGCGAGAGGCTTCGGAGACCGCGAGTGATCCTGCTCGCCGCGGCCGTGTTGGCGGCGACGGCGTGCACGGCCGGCCCGGAGGAGGGACCGAGGGAGGCAGGCCTCCCCCCGACCTCGGGCGAGGACTTCACCGCCCAGGAACTCGACTGGGGCGAGTGCGACGAAGGCCTTCCCGGCGCCGAGTGCACGATCTACGAGGTCCCCCTGGACTACGACGACCCCGACGGCGAACGCATCGAGATCGCGGTCAAGCGGTTCCCCGCCAAGGGCGACGACGTCATCGGCTCCCTCCTGGTCAACCCCGGAGGACCCGGTGGCTCGGGGTACGACTTCGTCGACCACGCCCCCTACGTCGTCAGCGACGCGGTGCGCGACCGTTTCGACGTGGTCGGGTTCGACCCGCGCGGGGTCGGACGCAGCTCACCGCTGGTGTGCCTGGACGCCGAGGGCATCGACGACCTCATCGGCGGTGTCGACGAGGTCGAGGGCGACGGGGACATGTCCGAGGTCACCGAGGCCGAACTGGCGGAACTGGTGGAGGACAGCCGTGGCTTCGTCGAGGCCTGTCAGGCCAACGCCCCCGCGTTGATGATGCACATGGGCACCGCCGACGTCGCCCGCGACATGGACGTCCTGCGTGCCCTCCTCGGAGACGAGCGGCTCACCTACCTGGGCGCCTCCTACGGCACCCACATCGGCGCCCAGTACGCCGACCAGTTCCCCGAGAGGGTGCGCGCCCTGGTGCTCGACGGCGCCGTGGACCCCGGTCAGGAGCAGCTCGACCTCAGCGTGGCCCAGGCGACCGGTTTCGAGACCGCTCTACGGTCGTTCGTGGAGGACTGTCTCGGTCTGTCCGACTGTCCGTTGGGCGCTCCCGGCGACAGCGTGGACGACGGTGTCGAGGTGCTGCGGGGCTTCCTGGCCGACACCGCCGAGGAACCGCTCTCCAACGACATGGACGACCGTGAGGTCAACCGGGCCCGCGCGGAACTGGGCGTGCTCGCCGCCCTGTACAGCGAGAACTGGTGGCCCCGGGTACGCGAGGGCCTGACCGCCGGTATGGAGGACGGCGACGGCACCGTGCTGATGGGACTGGCCGACGACCTGTACGGGAGGGAGGACCTCGCGGCCTACGAGAACTCCACGGCGGCGCTCATCGCGGTGAACTGTTCGGACTCTCCCAGCCCACGCGACGTGGAGGCCTACGTCGAGGCCGCGGCCGAGGCCGGTGAGGAGTCGCCCATCTTCGGACCCGCGCTGGCCTGGGGCGCGCTGCCGTGCGCGTACTGGCCCGAGGAGGCGGTGGCCCCGGCCGCCGAGCTCGACGCCGTGGGAGCCGACCCCATCATGGTGGTGGGCACCACGCGTGACTCCGCGACCCCGTACGCGTGGTCCGAGGCGCTCACCGAGCAGCTGGAACCGGCCTTCCTGGTGACCCGGGACGGCGATGGCCACACCGGTTACCGGATGGGGGACCGGTGCGTCGACGAGATCGTGGACGCCTACCTGATCGACCTCGTCGTTCCCGAGGACGGCATGGCCTGTGCCTGAGCGGAGTGCCCGATGAACGTGTACCTCCGCACTCCGTGAAGGCGCTAGAATGGTGACCGCTTCGCCGCGTGTGACACGCGGCGTCGTGCCGCCTTAGCTCAGTCGGTAGAGCGATTCACTCGTAATGAATAGGTCGTCGGTTCGATTCCGACAGGCGGCTCCGACCACGGGCCCGTCCGGTTCCTCCGGGCGGGCCTGAGCCTTTCCCCGGCCTTCGCCCCTCTTCCCGGCAGGAGCCGAGGGCGGCACGTGTACCGTCCCGAACGTGGGTAGGCGCACGGACATGAGTCTGATGTTCATGCTGTTCGCGTTATCAGGTGCGGTCCTCGTGCTCGGCGGCGGTTCCTACGCGCTGCGTCGACTGCTCGCCGGAGACGGGGAGAGGGTCCCGGTGGCGGAAGGGCCGGGGCCCGTGCCGCAGGTGGAGTCGGTCGCGCAGGTGGGCGGCTACGTCCCCGCGCCCCGCGAGCCCGGAGGGCTGCCTCCGGCCCTGTGCGCGGGCGTCCGGGAGCTGGTCGCCGTCGGACGGACGGCGGAGGCGGTGGGCATGGTGCGCGAGTACGCCCACGTCGACGAGGACCGTGCTCGCAGAATCGTCGAGGGCCTCGGCGTCGACGGCGGTGTCAGGGAGTCCTGAGGCCGCCGAGGGCGCCGTCGCTACGGCGTCGGGCGGGTCGCGCGACGGGCGGGCCGGTGGGCCCTCCCGGTCGCCTTCGACGAGCGGGGCCTGGTACGAGGGAGGACGCCCTGGCCCCAAGGGCCGGGGCGGTGGGGTGCCCCCGCGCCTTCTCAGGTGCGCTGTCGATTCTGGATCCACCCCCACACGGCGGTGGCCACGAACAGGACGGCGCCGATGAGGGCGAGCCAGAACAGACCCTCGATGATCAGGCCCAGGATCGACAGAACCAGCCAGATCGCCAGGAGCACCAGAATGAGATAGACCATGTCGTTCCCCCGAAGACGTTGCTTACGCTCAGGAGCCCTACCCGTTCCGGTGCGTCACGTATGCGGGGAGAAGGAGGGGAAAACGTGTGTTCTTCACCTTCCGGCCGCTCGGAGGGCGGGGGAGGGCCGTTCCGCTCCGACGGGTCGCCCATGGTCGGCGACTCCCCCGATCCGGCCCCTCAGGGCCAGTCGCCGTCCACCACGGTCCCGTGTCCGGGTTTGCTGCGGTCCAGCCACTCCTGGCGGCTGCGGGCGAAGGCGAGCGACCACTCGACCTGTCGCTGGTGCAGCTCGGCCAGGCCGAGGGAGGCCAGTTCGGCGTGCCGTGCGCCGATCTCCTGGGCCAGGTCCAGCGCGGCGGAGGCGTCGGCGGAGGCGGTGTGGGCCTCGGTCAGCGGCACACCGTAGTACTCGCACATGGCGCTCAGGTTGCGCTTGCCTCTGCGGTAGGGCTCGACCCCACGATCGAGGACCAGGGGATCCACCACGGGGGCCAAGGGGCCTCCCATGCGTTCGGTCAGGCTCGGCAGCCCGTGTCTCTCCGACTCCCTGGAGAGCACTCTCAGGTCGTAGGGGGCGTTGAAGACCACCAACCCCTGCCCGGCGGAGAGATGGTCCACGAGCGCTTGGCCGATCTCCTCCAGGCACTCCGCGGCCGGACGACCCTCGGCGCGGGCCCGCTCGGTGCTGATCCCATGGATGGCGACCGCTTCCGCCGGGATCTCCCGGGGGCCGGGGTCCACCAGCCAGGTGCGGGTCTTGCCGTCGCGGTCCACCAGGGCCGCCGACACCAGGAAGGCGGTGTCGGGGTCGCGGGAGGAGGTCTCGGTGTCGAAACCCAGGAGGCCGGTGGTGTGCCAGCCCTGGTGGTCGCCCCTGGCGGGCGGTGTGGGGCGCGGTTCGTGCTCGGCGCAGTAGGTGCGCCAGCGGCCGTTCTCCTTGATGACGATCCCCGCGCCGACGTCGACGGCGACCTGGCATGTGGTGCATGTCCCGGGGTAGCGGTTGCGCATGGGTTCCTCTCGGGGCGGATGGCCGCCACTGTCGTGAACAGCGACGATTCGGGAACATCGTAGGACGGTCCTGTGACAGTGCGGGAAGAAACGCGGGCGAAAGGCGCATGGAGCCCGTGTGTGCGGATACCGAATTCGGGGGAGGGGAGGAGCATGAGTTTGGAAGAGGCATCACGCCAATTGGAAGCCGCCATCCACGACGCGCGGGTCTCCTTCGACTGCATTCTGCTGGACGAGCTGGATCGGGCGCACACCAACGCCATCACCGCGCGCGCGGCCGTGGACTCCGCCGAGAACGCCATCAGGGTGGAGCTGGAAAGGCAACAGGCGGAGAAGAAGAGCTCCGAGCCTCCGGAGAGCGCGGACTGAGGCGCCCTTTTCTCGAACATGCTTTCGAATAAGGGGTATGCTGAGAGGCATGCCAGATCAGTCGCCGACGCCGGACTGGCCCGCGAGCGTGCACCCGCCGGAATCGGACTCCTTCGAACAGACGGCCCTGGCATGGTTGTTCGACCAGGTGCCCGCCGACTATCGGTTGCACGGCGTCCTCCGACGTCACCCCGTCGCGCTCTCCCGACTGGCCCGCCAGTACGTCTCCGCCGCGCTGGAGGCCGCTCGGGAGGGTTACCGCACGGCCAGGATCGACCTGCGTGACCACATGCCTCCGCACGCCCTCGACCAGGTCATGAGCGCCTACCTCGCCGAGGGACGGCGGATGGCGGAGGTGCTCCGATCGGTCGAGGCCCTCGACACCGCCCTGCGTGCGCTCAGCCTCGATCGGGGCGCCGATGACTGAGCCCCTACGCTCAGGCCGTCACCCGTACCACCACGGCCACCCGGTCACCGGTGTTCACGAGGTGGTGCTCGCCCCCGCCGAAGGCTTCGGCGGCCACCACCCGGACCCGGTCCGCCGAGAGCCCCGAGGCCGAGCGGATCCGGCCGCCGGGGTCCGAGACGATCAGGTGGGCCTGTCCGTCGATCAGGTACAGCACCTCCATGCCATGGGGACGATCGGGCCGGGGGACGGAAGCGGACACGAAACCGTCGGGTTCCAGCCCCACCGCGGTCACGTGCAGTCCGTCGACGGCGTGGCCGTGGGGGCCGAGGGCGATCGGTCTCCAGTACCCGTGGCGGGCCGGTGGCGGGGGAGTCGCGCGCAGGGCCGCGGCGGCGTCCCGGGCCGCGGACACCAGGCGACCGAGTGTCGGCAGGTGACGTTCGCCCAGGTGGGCGTAGCCGGAACGGCGTCCGGCGTCCATCACGTCGCCGATCCCCTCGGGAGAGGGGCTTGCGACCGGCCCTCCGGTCGTGAGGCGGGTCGGGGCGGACGGTACGGCGGTGCTGGAAAGCGTGTGCTGGAGCATCGTGAGAAGATCCTTCACGTGCGCGCGCTTCGGTGGCGGGAGCGCGCGGAGGTCGTCGGCGGGCCCCGGTCTGACGGGGCGGCGGGGAGCCTCTCCACGCGTGATCGCGACGAGGGAGGGCACTCCACGGCGGGCGCCTCGCGTCCGAGCCCGACCAAGGGACGGGCGGAGCGCGAGGGCACGGGGTCGAACGGTGGCGTTGCGCCTACACGGAACGACTCAGCGACGACAACACGGACACGCCGCACAGGCCAGGTGGCAGGAGGCCCCGGGGGCCGTACGAGCCATGGCTTCGGTGCGCGTGTACGGATGCATGAACGTAAGGAGACCAGCAAAGACCCGGAGGAGTCAAGCGGGGACCGTGTGTCGGTGGCCTCGTCATGTCCGTCCGGGGAAGTGTTGCGGGGCGAACCTTGGGGTGATGACATGTGGAACCCGGGCACGGCGCGTGGTCCCGTCGGAAGGCCCACCCCTCCCCAGCCGTAGTGAGCAGGAGCAGCCGTCATGGCATCCATCCCCAGAAGGCGCAATTGAATCCGGACGCACCGGGACTGTGGGCGCGCGTACTGGTACGCGCACTCGTGGTCACGGCCGCCGGGGTGATGGCGCTCGGCTTCCTCGGGCCGGGGGAGGCCGTTCTGGTCGCGGCACTGACCGCGCTCACCTTCGTGCTGCTCTGGTTGCGGGCCCGCGCCCTGGGTCGGGGGCGCACACCCCCCTCCCCGGAGCGGTCGCGGGGCACCGAACCCCCGCGGTCCCCCGACGAGGACTGAGTGACGGAACGGTGCCCCCGGACAGCGGGTCCTAGTCGCTGCCCTTGGCGGAGATGTGCGAGGAGTCGCCGTGCATGCCGGCCTCCTCGGCGCGCTTGACCGAGGCGACGATCTCCTGCTCGGCCTCGTGCCGACCGACCCAGGTGGCGCCCTCCACGGACTTGCCGGGCTCCAGGTCCTTGTAGACCGTGAAGAAGTGCTCGATCTCCAGGCGCTCGAACTCGTTCACGTGGTGAATGTCACGCAGGTGCTCCTGGCGCGGGTCCGTGGCGGGGACACAGAGCAGTTTGTCATCGCCTCCGGCCTCGTCGCGCATCCGGAACATGCCGATGGCGCGGGCGCGGATGAGGCAACCCGGGAAGGTCGGAGCCTTGAGCAGGACGAGGGCGTCCAGAGGGTCGCCGTCCTCGCCGAGGGTGCCCTCCACGAACCCGTAGTCGGCGGGATAGGTCGTGGATGTGAACAGCATCCTGTCGAGACGGATACGGCCGGTCTCGTGGTCCACCTCGTACTTGTTGCGCTCCCCCTTGGGGATCTCGATCGTAACGTCGAATTCCATGCTGATCTCGGCTCCCATTGCGACTAATGTCGCCGTATAACTGACAACGTCAGGCCGCGACACCGAAGGAAGGGCAGGTGCCCCGGGTGCGACGGGTACGAGGCGAGGCGTTCCTCGCGCTGGCCCTGCTCAACCTATTCGTGCTGATCACCGGGTTCGTCTCCCTCGACGTGATCGAGGCCCGGCCGCTTCCCGCAGCGCCCAACCCGGTCACGAACGCCGAGGGCGTGGCAGCGGCGGCGCCCGCGGCCTCGACTCCGGCGGTCCCGGAACGGGTCGCGGACATCCTCGATGATCCCATGTCGGCTTCCGGGCTGGAGGAGGGCCTCTCCGGTTTCGTCGTGGACGCGGTCACCGGTGAGACGCTCTTCGCCCTCGACGCCGACACACCGGTGACCCCGGCGTCGACCACGAAGATCGCCACGGCCGTCACCGTGCTGGAGACGGTGGGGCCCGACCACGTGCTGCGCACCGAGGTCCATCTCGATCCCGGCACGGGCCGACTGGTGCTGCGCGGCGGTGGAGATGTGATGCTGACCACTTCGATCGACTCCGCGGCCTACCCACGGGTGGCGACCCTGGAGGAGTTGGCCGCGCGCACCGCGGACGCGCTCTCCGACGAGGGGATCGGCACCGTCTCCCTGGGCTACGACGACTCTCTGTTCACCGGCCCCGACACCGGCCCCGAGTGGAAACCCGGCTACGTCACCGAGGGCAGTACCGCCACGATCCACGCGCTGCTCATCGACGCGGGACGGTACTCCCCGGACGCCCGGGGCCACGGCTCCCGCGTCCCCGATCCGCCCCTGGCCGCCGCCGAGGCCTTCGCCGAGCAACTGGAGGAGGCGGGGATCGAGGTGGAGGGGGCCCCGGTCGAGACCCGAGCCGTGGGAGAACCGATCGCGGGCGTGGACTCGGCACCGGTGTCGGCCCTGGTGGAGTTCATGATGCTGGCCAGCGACAACAACATGGCGGAGTCGTTGGCGCGGATCGCCGCGATCGCGCTGGGGGAGGAACCCTCCTTCGAGGGCGCGGCCACGGCCACCCACCGGGTCATGGCGGATCTGGGCGTGGAGGGTGTGGAGCTGGCCGACAACAGTGGGCTGAGCCCCCTGAACAGGATCACGCCGCGAGCACTGGTGGAACTGCTGGAGGCGGCCTCCAGCGGTGAGCGTCCGGAACTGAACGCCACCGTCACGGGACTGCCCACGGCCAACTCCACGGGAACCCTGGCCCAGGGAGGGCGTTACTCCTCCTACTCCTCCGCCCATGAGGGGGCGGGGGTGGTGCGCGGCAAGACCGGCACCCTGAACAACGTGAGCACGCTGGCGGGGACCGTCCACGACCAGGAGGGCAACGTGTTCCTCTTCGCCTTCATGGCCAACCATCCGCTGGCCGACGGGCTGCGCCTGGACCCCCTCGCCGCGGCGCTCAGCCGGTGCGGTTGTTCCTGACCGATTCCGCCCGAGGAATCCGCCCTTGTGGGGGACGACCCTGAGCGCACCCGGAAATCGGTCCCTGATCCCCGTGCCGTCGGGCCCTGCGTGGGTAGGGTGGCGGTGTGACTGTGATCGACTGGGACGTAGCCGTCAACACCGGTGTCCGCCTCGTGCGCCCTGGGCCGCAGGTGGATCTGTCCGAGGCGCGGCAGGCCGTGGTGCAGTTGCGCGAGCTTTCCACCGTGGCCGCCGGGCACGTACGTGACTTCACCGGAATGAACCCCCTCGAACCAGCGGGGCCCGCGGTCATCGTGGACCGCCCCGGATGGATCCGAGCCAACGTCGACGGGTTTCGCGTGGTCATCGAACCCGTACTCGAACAGATGGCCGCAGAGCGACTCAACGGTGGTCCGGCGGGGAACCTGACCAGCGCGGTCGGTTCCCGGATCACCGGGATGCAGCTCGGCGCGCTGTTGTCCTACCTGGCCGGAAAGGTTCTCGGCCAGTACGAACTCTTCCTGCCACCGGACCCCGACGGCACCCTGCCGACCGGCCGTCTGACCCTGGTGGCGCCCAACATCGTCAACGCCGAACGCGAGCTGGACGTCGACGCCAGGGACTTCCGCCTGTGGGTGTGTCTGCACGAGGAGACCCACCGCATGCAGTTCACGGCCAACCCGTGGCTGCGTGACCACGTCCACGGGCTCATGCAGGAACTGCTCCTGTCGTCGGAGATGAGCGCGGCCGACCTCATCGGTCGTCTACGCGCGGCGGGCGAGGCCGTCGCCGACGCCGTCCGCGGTGGCGAGGGCAACCTCCTCACCGCCATCCAGAGTCCGGAACAGAGCGAGATCATGGACCGGGTCACCGCGGTCATGAGCCTGGCCGAGGGCCATGGCGACTTCGTCATGGACGCCGTCGGACCCGAGGTGGTGCCCACCGTCTCCACCATCCGTGCCCGCTTCCAGAAACGGCGTGAGGCGGCCAACCCGGTGGACCGGATCCTGCGTCAACTCCTCGGCATGGACATGAAGATGCGCCAGTACGAGGAGGGCGCCGCCTTCGTCCGCGCCGTGGTGGCCCAGGTCGGCATGACCGAGTTCAACAAGGTCTGGACCTCGAGCGAGACCCTGCCCACCCTGGCCGAGATCCGCGACCCCACCGCCTGGATCAACCGGGTCGTGCGCCCGGCCGCCATCACCGAGTGAGCGGTCCGCACCCCGCCGTGGCCGCCGTGCGCTCGGCGGTGCGGCGGTCGTTGTCCTCCCTGCCCGTCGACTCCACGGTGCTGGTGGCGTGCAGCGGCGGTGCCGACTCCCTGGCCCTGGCGGGGGCCGTGGCCTTCGAGGCCCCGCGCGCGGGGAGAAGGGCCGGGGCGGTCACGGTCGACCACGGACTCCAGGAGGGCTCGGCCGAACGCGCCGAGTCGGTGGCCAAGGTCCTCGGCGGACTCGGCCTGGACCCGGTCCTGGTCCGCGCGGTCGAGGTCTCCGGCCGTGGTGGTCCCGAGGCGGCCGCCCGTCGCGCTCGCTACGCGGCCCTGGAGGACGCCGTCACCGCACAGGCACCGGCGGCGGTTCTGCTCGGGCACACCCTCGACGACCAGGCCGAGACCGTTCTCTTGGGGCTGGCACGGGGATCGGGTGCCCGCTCCCTGGCGGGGATGGCCCCCCGCAGCGGCCACTACCTGCGGCCCCTCCTGGGGATCGACAGGGCCACCGTGCGCGAGGCCTGCGAGCGGATGGGACTGGAGGCCTGGGAGGATCCGCACAACCTCGATCCCCGCTTCGCCCGTTCCCGGGTGCGTCACCAGGTCCTGCCCGTCCTGGAGCGCGAGCTGGGTCCGGGCATCGCCGCGGCCCTCGCTCGCACGGCGGGCATGCTGCGTGCCGACGCCGACACCCTGGACCTGTTGGCGGACGAGCTGTTCGCCGACGCGGTCGCGTGGACCTCCGGGCCGGAGCTGGTGGTGTCACCGTTGGAGGCGGCCCCCGACGCCCTGCGCACTCGGGTGCTGCGCCGTGCCGCGCTCGCCGCCGGCTGTCCCTCCGGTGCGCTCACCGCGCGACATGTGCGTGAACTGGACCGACTCGTCACCGACTGGCGTGGCCAGACCCACATCGACCTGCCCGGAGGCGTCCGCGGGCGTCGTGTCGCGGAGCGGATCCTCCTCGAACGTTGAGGGCCGCGGGCCGGCGTGCGCCGCCCTCGCGCAGGACGTTCGAGCACGGGGAGCGCCGGTCGGGCGCAGCCGTCGCGTTCGACACGTTTATCCTTGTTGCCGCAAACGGGGAACCCACCAGCGAGGACAGTGAGCGTGGACGCTAAGGACATGGGACGGGATCTGGAGAAGATCCTGGTCACCGAGGAAGAGATCAGGACGCGCCTCAAGGAGTTGGGCGCCCGGATCGACGCGGACTACGCGGGCAAGGATCTGCTCATCGTCGGTGTGCTCAAGGGCGCCGTCATGGTCATGGCCGATCTCGCACGGGTGCTGCACACCCCCGTCTCCATGGATTGGATGGCGGTCTCCTCCTACGGGGCCGGAACCACCTCCTCTGGCGTGGTGCGCATCCTCAAGGACCTGGAGACCGACATCAAGGACCGCGACGTCCTGATCGTCGAGGACGTCATCGACTCGGGACTGACCCTGTCCTGGCTGGTGGGCAACCTGAAGTCGCGCGGTCCCCGCTCGGTGGAGGTGTGCACCATGGTCCGCAAGCCGCTGGCCTTCGAGGTCGACCTCCACGTCGAGTACGTCGGCTTCGACCTGCCGAACGAGTTCATCGTCGGCTACGGCCTGGACTACGCCGAGAAGTACCGCAACCTGCCGTTCATCGGCACTCTCGCCCCGCACGTCTACGAGAAGTAGTCGCCTCCCGTGGGCGCTCGCACGGGCGCCCACGGGAGAAGGGGGACGGCGCGAAGGGGGCGTCTCGGGAACAACACGGCCCCGTGCCGTCGTTGCCCTCATGACGGCCTCCGTACGTTCCCGTGCGGTGTCCCCGCCAGGCGAGGCGAGGTGTACCGTCGAATATCCCGGCGATCTCGCGGGGAGCCACGTGTCCGTTTAGGTCCTGCTTCGGAAAGTCCTCTGGGGCGGGCGGCCTGGTCAGGAGGGACGGACCCGACAGGGTTTCGCTCACATGAATCTGAAGCGCTTTTTCCGCGGCCCGTGGATCTGGATCCTGGCCGTCGGCCTCATGCTCATCATCGGTTTCCGCGTGTTCGATGTCGGTGGGGGTCCCCAGCCGGAACCGACCGACATCTCCACCGTCCACCAGCTCATCGAGCAGGACCGGGTGCGCGACGCCGAGATCGTCGACCGTGACCAGCGCATCCTGCTGACCACGGTGGACGGTGACATCCACGAGGCGTACTGGGTCGAGGGTCAGGGACTACAGCTGGCGGACATGCTCCAGACCTCCCTGGACAGCGAGGACGGCGAACTGGAGTCCTACCAGGTCTCGGTCGCCACCACCCCGATCTGGACCACCGCCCTGTTCAGCCTGCTGCCGCTGATCATCATCATCCTCATCTTCTGGTTCATCTTCAGCCAGATGCAGGGCGGCGGGTCGCGCGTGATGAACTTCGGCAAGTCCAAGGCCAAGCTCATCACCAAGGACACCCCCAAGAACACCTTCGCCGACGTCGCCGGTGCCGACGAGGCCATCGAGGAACTCCACGAGATCAAGGAGTTCCTCCAGAACCCGACCAAGTTCCAGGCGATGGGCGCCAAGATCCCCAAGGGCGTGCTGCTGTTCGGCCCGCCCGGAACGGGTAAGACCCTGCTGGCCCGCGCCGTCGCCGGCGAGGCGGGTGTGCCGTTCTACTCCATCTCCGGCTCCGACTTCGTCGAGATGTTCGTCGGTGTGGGCGCCTCCCGTGTGCGCGACCTGTTCGAACAGGCCAAGGCCAACGCCCCCGCGATCATCTTCATCGACGAGATCGACGCGGTCGGCCGCCACCGCGGTGCCGGTATGGGCGGCGGACACGACGAGCGCGAACAGACCCTCAACCAGATGCTGGTCGAGATGGACGGCTTCGACGTCAAGGGCGGGGTCATCCTCATCGCCGCCACCAACCGGCCCGACATCCTGGACCCCGCGCTGCTGCGTCCGGGCCGTTTCGACCGCCAGATCGTCGTCGACCGGCCCGACATGGACGGGCGTCGCGACATCCTCAAGGTCCACTCCAAGGGCAAGCCCCTGGCCGACGACGTCGACTTCGACGTCATCGCCCGTCAGACCGCCGGGATGACCGGTGCCGACCTGGCCAACGTCATCAACGAGGGCGCGCTGCTGTCGGCCCGCGCCGACAACAAGGTCATCACCCACGCGGTCCTGGAGGAGGCCATCGAGCGGGTCATGGCCGGTCCCGAACGCAAGACCCGGGTGATGTCCGACCAGGAGAAGAAGGTCATCGCCTACCACGAGGGCGGCCACGCCCTGGTGGGCCACGCGCTGCCCAACGCCGACCCCGTGCACAAGATCACCATCCTGCCGCGCGGACGGGCCCTGGGTTACACGATGTCGCTGCCGACCGAGGACAAGTTCCTCACCTCGCGCTCGCAGATGATGGACCAGCTGGCCATGATGCTCGGTGGACGCGCCGCGGAGGAGCTCGTCTTCCACGAGCCCACCACGGGGGCGAGCAACGACATCGACAAGGCCACCACCCTGGCCCGCAACATGGTCACCGAGTACGGCATGAGCGAGCGCCTGGGCGCCCGTAAGTTCGGCTCCTCCAACACCGAGCCGTTCCTCGGCCGGGAGATGGCGCACACACGCGAGTACTCCGAGGAGATCGCCTCCATCATCGACGAGGAGGTGCGTCGTCTCATCGAGAGCGCGCACGACGAGGCCTACGACGTCCTCGTGGAGTACCGGGACGTGCTCGACGACCTCGTCGTGGCCCTCCTGGAGAGGGAGACCCTGACCAAGCAGCAGGTGCTGGAGATCTTCGCGCCGGTGCGCAAGCGCCCGGCCCGCGGTTCCTACACCGGTTACGGCAAGCGTCAGCCCTCCGAACGGCCTCCGGTGCTCTCCAAGAAGGAGCTGGCCACACTCAACGGTTCCGAGTACCAGTCCTCCGTGACCGGTGGGCGGCTGCCCGGCTCCTCCGCCAGAACCGAGGGAGAGGACGCGTGAGCGACATCGACGAACGACCGCACGGAGCCGTCGACCCAGAGGAACCGCCGCGCAGGGCCGTGGACCGGGAACGGATCGAACGCGCCGTACGCGAGATCCTCATCGCCATCGGCGAGGACCCCGACCGCGACGGTCTGCTCCAGACCCCCGCGCGTGTGGCCAGGGCCTTCGAGGAACAGTTCGCCGGGCTGGGGCAGAAACCGGGTGACGTGCTCACCACGTCGTTCGAGGCCGACCATGAGGAAATGGTCATGGTCAAGGACATCGAGCTCTACTCCACCTGCGAGCACCACCTGGTGCCGTTCTACGGAGTGGCGCACGTGGGATACATCCCCGGTGCGGACGGTCGTATCACCGGCCTGAGCAAGCTCGCCCGTCTGGTGGACGTGTACGCGCGACGCCCACAGGTCCAGGAGCGGCTCACGGGTCAGGTGGCCGACGCGATCATGGACTACTTGCAGCCGCGCGGCGTGATCGTCGTCATCGAGGCCGAGCACCTGTGCATGACCATGCGGGGCGTGCGCAAGCCCGGGGCGAAGACGGTGACCTCGGCGGTACGGGGGGTCTTCCGCAGCAGCGACCGGACCCGCTCCGAGGCCATGAGCCTCATCCTGGACCGCCGTTAGGGCGGCCGGAACCGTTGACGGTGTGAAGTAAGGCGTCTGAACTGCGGTGACGCTTCTATGTCAGGCGGCAGGCCGATAAGCCTCCTCGGCCTGCCGCCTGACCTGTTGACCTTGCACCCGTGGTCGCTTCCTGTCATTCGACGGTGACTACAAGGACAAGATCACCGGGAAACAGGGGAACTCTTCGGTCACCGCGCGCCCGACCGCCCCGCGCCACCGGGTCCACACGTCGGTGGTCTGCGGGTGGTGTGGTGCCGTCCGGGCCTTGGCTGTCGGTGTGTGCGGTGGTGGCCGGAGCGAACCGGGCGGTGGGTCCGTCGGTGGCGCTGGTCATGCCCCAGGTGGTGTCGGGGCGAGGAGGAGACGGGGTCGTCGGCGGCCGGGGCGATCGGAGGCGTGTTCGCCGTCTCCTTTCCCCGTAGACCGGTGCGGGCGGGGGCCTTCGCCCGCACCGGCCGTGTCAGAGGGTTCAGGTGGTCTTGTTCTGGGTCTCCTGGGGGCGGGGCGTCGTTTGTTCGTCCTTGCCGGTGAGTGGGGAGCCGCCGCACACACCGTCGGTGAACAGTCCCGGTCCGGTGTCGGGGTGGGTGGTGCGGACCCAGGCCAGGTAGGTGCCCTGGCGTTCCACCGCTTCTTGTTCGGCGGGGGTGAGCGGTCGGTCGGCCGACGTGGCACCCGGCCGTGGCCTGCGTCGTGGGGTCACCACGGGGTCCCCTTCCTGGGGAGCGGGACCGATGGGTGTCCGGTGTGGCGGCGAAGATCGGCCTCCAGCTGGGCGGGGGTGGGCTCCACGTGGGAGCGCCAACGAGCACGCCGGTCGCGCGCGGTGGCCACCCAGTAGGTACCGGTCCAGGCGATGCGGTGAGTGCTCCCCCAGGCCTGGTGGAGCCGGGCCAGCACCGCCTGGGGCTCTTCCCACCGGTAGCCGGTCACGTCCACGTGCACACCGTCGTGCCCGGCCTCCTCCACACACACCCGGCGTCGGGCGCATGTGTCGAGGGCGGTCTGTCCGCACGGGGGCGGGATCACCGGGCGCGGGTCGGGGATCATCACGCCGCCTCCAGACGGTGGAGGCCGGCCAGTACGGCGTGCAGTACATCCAAGCTGGGGCCGGCGGGGCGGGGGGTCGCGTAGCTACGGACACGGGACGCGCGGCGGGGACGAGACCACGGGGTTCGGGGCGCCATGGGCGCACACCTCCTACAAGGGCGCCGGGTGGGAAGCCCGGCTGCTGTTCAGGTAGTGCCATGCTGCCCCAGTGCAATCAAGAATGCAATATTCACTTTCAAAGTAATGACACACTCACTACAGATCGGTTCAGTCTAATGTGAATGGTGAGAAGAATGTCGCAGAAACCGCCCTCGCGCGTAGAATCACGGCCACCGACGACCACGAGGAGCGACGCGTTGGCCGCCAGCCCCACACTCCGCAGACGACGCCTGGCCCGAGAGCTACTGCGCCTGCGTGCAGTGAAGGGGCTGACCGTGGACGCGGTCGCCAAAGAGGCCAAGAAACGAGCCCCCGCTCAGAAGTGGTCAGCTGCGAAGGTCACCCGCATCGAGAACCGCAAGGTCCAGAAGATCCGCGAGGCCGACCTGCTCACCCTCCTCGACATCTACGGCGTCACCGACCCCGGGGACCGCGCCTCCCTGGTGACCCTGGCAGCCGAAGCCAGTCGCACCGGCTGGTGGGTCGGATACAAGGACGAGTTCGGCGCCGCCGCGTACATCGACCTGGAGACCGAGGCGACGGAGTTACTCAGCTACCAGCTCGGCGTCATCCCCGGCCTGCTCCAGACACCGGGATACGCGCGTGCCGTCATCGAGGGCAGCGGAGTCACCGACCCTGGCGAGGTCGACCGGCGCGTCGAGGCCCGGATGATGAGGCGTTCCCTGCTCGACAGGCCGGACGCTCCACAGCTCACCGCAGTCATCGACGAAGCGGCCTTGCACAAGGTGACCGGCAGCGTTCTGGAGGAGCAGATCCGCCATCTGCTCGTGCCTCGTCCGACTGTGCAAGTGCATGTGGTGCCCGACCGGGCAGGCCTCCACCCGGCGTTGTCAGGGTCGTTCGTGGTGATGGTGTTCCCGCACGATCCGTCTCTGGTGTACCTGGAGCAGTCCATCAGCGGCATGTTCCTGGAGGAGGAGCCGGAGATCGCGCACTACGGCCAGGTGTTCTCCGCCGTGCGGAATATCGCTCTGCCACCAGCGGAGACAGTGGCATTCTTGGAGAGCAAGCTGAGCTCCGACCAGAAGTAGGACCCATGCCCGAGCGTTCCCACACCGCCCTCGTCTTCCGTAAGAGCAGCTACAGCACCGGCAAGGGACAGGACTGCGTCGAAGTCGCCGACCTTCCCGCGGGTGCGGCTGTGCGTGACTCCAAGCACCCCGACGCCGGCCACCTCCCCTTCCCCGCGGACGAGTGGTCCGCGTTCCTGGACGCCGCGCGGCACTGATCCGAACACAACGAAGGCCCCCAACGTGATGCCGGGGGCCTTCGTTTCGCTGTACCTGAACAGCGTTCCCGGGAGCACCCTACCCCCGCTGGAGGACCACGGGGAAGGGTCTACCGACCCACGTGGACGCCCGGCCAGACTCGGCCACACTTGACCGGAGCCAGAGCCGTGACCAATCGCAGGGCTCTCGACGACGTCACCACGGACGCCCTGTCCAAGGCGGCGAGTGTCGAGCTGAGGAAGCGCATGATCACCAACTAGAAGAGGGCGCCGTGTATTCATCCCTGGAATTCCGTAAGAGCAGCTACAGCGCTAACGAGAGCGCCTGTGTGGAGGTGGCGGACGCACTCGGCGTGTCGGCCGTCCGCGACACGCAGAACCGCGATCTGGGGGCGCTGGCGTTCCCGTCCTCTGAGTGGCAGGCGCTGATCGACACGGCCCGCCGGGAGGCGTAGCCGAACATGCGCAGGCCCCCACCCGATCCGAGTGGGGGCCTCCGTGTATTCATCCCGCGCCGAGTCCACCGATCATCCAGGCCCGGCTGGGACGCCGGCCCTGCGCGTCCAGGCCCCACCCGACGCCGCAGATCTCGACGCTTTCGCCCTCGTGTATCAGCAGGTGCCAGAGGCCAGGCCGTGGCCAGATCCCCGAGGGCTTCGCGCACCTCCTTCGGATGCGCCGGTCTGTCCGCTCGGACACCTGGTGGCCATGCCCGGTCAGGAGGCGGACGATGGCCGCGCCGTCGAGCCGCCACCCTGCCCGCACCGGTACCTCCGTGTTCGGCGCTCCCGTCGTCGCCGGAAGGCCCGGCGGGAGCGCCATGGTGACGGCGGAAGGAGCCGAGGGACGGCGCTTCCGACGCTCCCGTGGGCGCGTAGGGTGATTCCCATGGGGCAGAAACACACACTGCCGGGCCTGCCCGTCCTCGGGCGCTGTCTGGTCATGGGGGTCGTCAACGTCACCCCCGACTCCTTCTCCGACGGCGGTGCCTGGTTCGATCCCGACCGTGCGGTCGAACACGGCATGCGCCTGGTCGAGGAGGGCGCCGACATCGTCGACGTGGGCGGTGAGTCCACCCGTCCCGGCGCCCAGCGGGTCTCCGCCGAGGAGGAAATGCGCAGGGTCCGCCCGGTCGTGCGCGAACTCGCCGCGCGCGGTGTCGCGGTCAGCGTGGACACCATGCGCGCGGAAGTGGCCGAGAAGGCGGTGGAGGACGGCGCCGTCCTGGTCAACGACGTCAGCGGAGGGCTGGCCGATCCGGCCATGGCCAGGCTCGTGGCTTCTTCCGGCGTTTCCTATGTGTTGATGCACTGGCGTGGGCATAGTCATGACATGCAGAGCCGTGCTGTGTACACGGATGTCGTCCAGGAGGTCCTCGATGAGCTCCGCGACCGTATGGAGGCCATGATCAGCGCAGGTGTAGACCCCGGCCAGATCATTCTGGATCCTGGGTTGGGATTCTCCAAACGCCCCGAACAGGCGCACAACTGGGCGCTGCTCCATCACCTCGAACGCTTTCGGGAACTCGGACGACCGGTCCTGGTGGCCGGATCGCGCAAACGCTTCCTGAGCCGCCTGCTCGGCGACTCCGAGGGCGGGGACCGCCCGTTCGTCGAGTGCGACGCCGCCACCGCGGCCGTCACCACTTTGGCCGCCGACCGGGGCGCGTGGGCCGTACGCGTCCACGACGTCCGCTCCAGCGCGGACGCCGTGCGTGTCGCCGCGGCCTGGGCCGACGGAGGCGCCCGCCTCGACCGGGGACGCGCCGAGCCGGTGGGCCGGGGCGGCCTGTGAGATCACGCCAAGAGGTCATGGAGCGCGTGGCCGAGGCCAACGCGGATTTCTACAGCGCCATCGAGAACGGCGACATCGACCTGATGGGCAGGGTGTGGGCGGAGGAGCACGAGGCCCCCGACCTGGTGTGCGTGAACCCGGGCTGGCCGCTGCTGCGCGGGCGGACGGAGATCATGCGCGCCTGGTCGCTCATCATGGCCAACGTCACCTACATCCAGTACGTGCTCACCGAGACCCACATCGGGGTCGGTGGGGACATCGCCATCGTGACGTGCGAGGAGAACGTGCTGACCGCGGAGGACGGCAGCCCCGGCTTCGTCGCCGGAGGGCAGGTGGTCACCACCAACCTGTTCGTGGACACCGACCAGGGATGGCGGCTGTGGTCGCACCACGCGTCACCGGTGCTGATGGAGGAGGACGAGGACGAGGGAGAGGTCGAGGCCTGATGCGCGACCGCGTCGCGCTGCGCGGACTACGGGCGCGCGGCCACCACGGCGTGTTCGACTTCGAACGCCGTGAGGGTCAGGACTTCCTGGTCGACGTGGTGCTCCACCTGGACACCGCCCCGGCCGCGGCCTCCGACGACGTGAACGACACCGTGCACTACGGTCTGCTCGCCGACCGCCTGGTCGCGATCGTGGAGGGGGAGCCGGTCAACCTGATCGAGACCCTCGCCGAGCGGCTCGCCGGGGAGTGCCTGGCCGAGGAGCCGGTGGAACGGGTGGAGGTGACCGTGCACAAGCCGTCGGCGCCCATCGAGCACGAGTTCGCGGACGTGGCGGTCACGATCACCCGGGACCGGGAAGAAGCGAAGGGACGAAGATGACCCGTGCCGTACTCTCCCTGGGCTCCAACCTCGGTGATCGGATGAAGGCGCTCCAGGGCGCGGTGGACGCCCTGCTGGACGGGACGGACGCGCCCGCCCCGGTGGCGGTGTCGCCCGTCTACGAGACCGCTCCCGTGGGAGGACCCGAGCAGGGGGCGTTCCTCAACGCGGTGATCGTCGTGGACCACGACGGCACGCCCCGATCGCTCCTGGAGCGGGCCCGTGCCGCGGAGGAGGCCTTCGACCGGGTCCGCGAGGTCAGGTGGGGACCGCGCACACTGGACGTGGACGTCATCGCCTTCGGGGAGGTGCGTTCCGACGACCCGGAACTGACCCTGCCACATCCGCGCGCGCACCTGCGTGCCTTCGTGCTCCGGCCGTGGCTCGACCTCGACCCCCTCGCCCGGCTACCGGGCCACGGTCCCGTGGCGGACCTGCTCGCGAAGGTGACGGCGGAGAGCGGGCAGGACGGGCAACGGCTGCGCCGACGTACCGACCTGCGGTTGCTCCTGCCGGGCGGAAGGAACCCGCGCTGATGTCGGAGGACGAGGAGAGGCGCCTGCGCCCCACGGGCTGGAGGGTCCCGACGCTGCTGGTGCTGGTCGGGGCCCTCCTGGGGCTGCTGATGACCAACGCGTTGCAGAACCTGCCGCTGTTGCCGTGGTCGGCGATCCCCACGCTGCTCCTGCTCGCCCTGGCGGAGGCGTTCACGGCCGGCCGGACCCGGCGGCGCATCCGCCGGGAGCCGGGCACCGAACCGATGCAGCCGCTCAGCGCCGCCCGACTGGTCGCTCTGGCCAAGGCCAGCGCCCTCTTCGCCGCACTGGCGCTGGGTTTCTTCGGGGGGATGGCGCTGTCGGTGTCGGACACCCTGATACTGCCGACCCACTGGGAGGTGTTCCTCACCGCGCTGGGCACGGCCCTGGCCGCCGGTCTGCTGCTGGCCTCCGCCCTCTACCTGGAGTACGCCTGCCGGGTTCCCGAGGACCACGAGAACGGCGACGACCCCTCCCACGGCGCGTAGTGCGCCCGTGCCCTCCCGGCCGCCCCGGACGTCGGGGCGCGGGTCGTCGCTCGCGCGCCGCCCGTGCGCCGGGCCGCCCCCGCCGGGCCGCGCCGAGAACGGTGGGAGGGCGATCCCTCGGTCGACCCCTCCCGCGCCGAGCCGCTCCGGCACGAGCTTGCCGGCGGATGGTTGACTGGCTTCGTGGAGACCAGTGATCCGACACCGACGCCGCACCCTTCCGAGGAACGGAGCCCGACGGACGAGCGGTCCCTGCCGCTCGCCGCCGCCTTCGCGCCGCCGGCGGGCATGTCCTGGAACCGTGTGGCGCCCGCCCTGGCCTGGTACCGCAGGATCGTGATCGGCGTTCTGTGCCTGGCCGTGGGGGGCGGTGGGGCGCTGCTGCTGTTCTTCTGGAGGTCATGGCCCTGGGTCGCGGCCTGGGCGGCACTCGTTCTGGCGGTCCTGGTGGCGGGCTGGATCCTGGCGGGACTCTTCCACCGGTCATGGGGGTACGTGGAGGCCTCCGAGGAGCTCTGCCTCACCTACGGGGTGTTCGTCCGACAGTTGGTCGTCATCCCCTACGGACGCATGCAGGTCGTGGACGTCACCGCCGACCTCCTCGAACAGGCGTTGGGGATCGCCACAGTGAGAGTGCGCACCGCCGCGAGCACCGCCGACACCAGGGTGGTGGGCCTCCCCTTGGCCGAGGCCGTCCGGATGCGCGATCGGCTCGCGGCGCGCAGCGAGAGCTTCTCGACGGGGTTGTAAGTGCACGGACCAGCTCACCCGCCACAGGAACCCCACGGGTCGTCGGGCTCGCAGGGGCGGCCTCCCGGACCGCCGAACGTTCCCGGGCCCGGCGGGGCCGACCCGAGGACGCCCGTGGGCCGACCTCCGGCGCCTTCTCCGCACGCGCCCGTGCTCCTGCCTCCGTCCCTCGGACGACGTCCGCCGCCGGTCCCGCGCCCCGGACCCGAGGACGACGTCACCACGGGCGTGTACCGCTCCCACTGGATGATCGTTCCGCTCCAGGTCCTGGCGGTGGCCCTGGTCTTCGTGGCACTGATGGGACCGATCCTCAACACCTTCGGTTTCGGCTGGGTGATGATGCTGACGGTGGCCGTCGCCTTCGGCACCCTCGCCTATGTCCTGCCCGCCTGGTGGTACGGCACCTTCGGGTTGAGGGAGGACCACCTGGTGGTCCACAGCGGCCTGGTCATGCGCAGCTCGCGGGAGGTCCCGCTCAGCCGCCTCCAGGCGGTGGACGTGGTCCGACCCCTGCTCCTCCAGGTCTTCGGCATGGCCGACCTGCGTGTGGAGATGGCGGGGGGCGACGCGAGCGCCATCCGCCTGCGCTGCCTCCCCCAGGGTCTGGCCGAACGCATGAGGGCCGCCGTCCTCGCGCACGCCGCGGGTCTTCCTGGACGTGCGCCCGAGGCACCGGAGTGGTCGTTCTACCGGTTGCCCTTCCTGCTCCTGCTCGGTGCGCTGACCTTCCGCGTCCCGGTCCTGCTGTCCTTCATCCTGTTGCTCATGCTCGCGACGGCCGGGGTCGTCTTCGGCGAGTACGGTGTCATCGGCGCGCTCCTGCCGCTCACCCTGGGTCTGCTGCGCTACTTCTGGGGACCCCTGGCCCGTTACACCGACTACTACGCCTCCCTGTCCTCCGACGGCCTGCGGTTGCGCTACGGCATGTTCCAGCGGCGCATGCAGACCGTTCCGCCCGGTCGGGTGCAGGCCGTCCGCGTGGTCGAACCCCTGCTCTGGCGAGCCCTGGGCGTGGCGCGTGTCGAGGCCAACGTCGCCGGGTACGCGGGCGCGCGTCAGGGCGACTCCGCCACCCTGCTGCCGGTGGCGCCGCGGCGCAGGGCCTTCGCCCTGGTCAACGAACTCTTCCCCGAGAGCGAGGCGGCGCACGTGCCGCTGGTGCCCAACCGCAGTCCGGTGCCGAGCCTGATGGGAGTGGACGAGCACCTGTTCATCAGCATCAGAGGTCTGTTCTGCCTGGTCACCGAGATCGTTCCGGTCGAACGCGTGCAGGCGGTCCGGTTGGTGGCCGGTCCCCTGTCCCGCTTCACCGGGCGGGTCGCGGTGGACGTGGACACGCCGCCGGGACCCGTCCGCGCCAAGGCGCCCGGCCGTGACGCGGGGGAGGCCCGCCGCTTCGTGGACGCGTTGGTGGAGTACGGGAGACGGGCCCGGGTGCCCGCGGCCGGAACCGAGCGTTGGGAGACCCGATCGACCCTGACCCGGCGGCGGGGGCGGGTCGAGGAACCCGACCGTGGGACCGCGGGACCAGGGGAGCCGAAGGCCGAGAAAACGGGCGCGTGCGACACCTCTGATGAGAAGGGGACGCAAGGGGCGGGAGACACCCCCGAACCTTGATATGGCGTACGTCACATTAAGAGGCTGGTGGGCTTCCATTTATGGTCTACATGTCCGACATGGATGCTCACTGGTGGTGATACTTCCAGGTCGGTGTCGCGAAACGCGTCGCTGTTTTGGTCACGCGCGGCGACTGAGTATGGCTAAATGGTGACCGAACACGAGATGTGTTCACTGTCATACACATCGTCAACGTTATCGACCGGTTGGCGCCCCCCGCCAACGGGTCTGACGGGAGAAACCACATGCTGAAGAAGGCTCTCGCCGCCAGTGCCATCGTCGCCGCCGCCTCGGGCGTCCTGTTCACCGGCGCTCCGGCCATGGCCAACAGCAACGTCTTCACCTCCGGCAACGGCTCGATCCTCGGCGGCAACCAGCTCGTGGCCGACCTCGACGTGCCCATCAACGTCTGCGGCAACGCCATCGCCATCCTCGGTGTGGCCGGCGCCAACTGCCACGACTCCGGTTCCACCGTCAAGAACTAGGACGTGGGCACGCCCGGCCGGGCGGAGCGTCCGGACGAACCGGACCGGCCGGGGAGCACGGACTCTCGAACGCAGGCGCCACCCCGTGACGACGAGGCGGCGCCTGTGTCATGTCCGGGGGCGGGGCGGCAGGTCACCGACCGGGGAGGACTATCGTGTGCTCAGAAGTCACGGCGGGGCGGAACGCCGACGCCGAGGAGCAGGAGAGGGCACACACATGGAGACGACGCAGGGACGACCCGCCCGTCTGCGGGTCGGCGTCATCGGGCCCGGCAGGGTCGGCTCCGTCCTCGGACAGGCCCTCGGACGTGCCGGACACACGGTCGTCGCCGCGTCCGCCGTCTCCGAGGCGTCCAAGAAACGGGTGGCCGACCGACTGCCCACCGCCCGGATCCTCGAACCGGCCCAGGTCGTCGAAGCCAGTGACCTGATCCTGCTCACGGTCCCCGACGACGCTCTCACCGACCTCGCCGAGGGCCTGGCCTCGACCGGGGTCGACCTGCGCGGCAAGATCCTCGCCCACGCCAGCGGAGCCCACGGCCATGGAGCCCTCGCCCCCGCGACCCGCGTCGGCGCACTCCCGCTCGCCCTGCACCCCGTCATGACCTTCACCGGACGCGACGAGGACATCGCACGTCTGGCCGACTGCGCCTTCGGCGTCACCGCGCCCGAGCAGCTGCGCCCCATCGCCGAGGCCCTCGTCGTGGAGATGGGCGCCGAACCCGTGTGGATCCCCGAGGACAAGCGCACGCTCTACCACGCGGCCCTCGCCGGAGGCGCCAACCACATGGTCACCCTGGTCGCCGAGAGCGCCTCCCTGCTGGCCTCCGCCGGGGTCCCCGAACCCGGACGCATGCTCGCCCCCCTGCTCAGCGCCGCCCTGGACAACGCCCTGCGACTGGGCATCCACGGTCTGAGCGGTCCCGTCCTGCGTGGTGACGCCGGAACCGTCGCCGGGCACATCGAGCAACTGCGCTCGACCGCCCCCGAGGGCGTGGCCAGCTACGTCGAACTCGCCCGCCTCACCGCCGACCGCGCCATCAACGCCGGGATGCTCAAGCCCGAGGACGCGGCGCATCTGCTCGACGTCCTGCGCCGCTGAGGCCGGCCGTCCCCGCCTCCCCCGTCCCGGACCGCACCACCAAGGGAAACCACCGATGAGCGAACCCGCGCCGCAGCCCGCGCCCTCCGGCGGGCCCCGCCTCGTACACACGCCCGACGAACTGCGCGCAGCCCTGGCCCGGGCGGGAAGGACCGCCCTCGTCCCCACCATGGGGGCCCTGCACGAGGGGCACCGCAGTCTCATGCGGCTGGCCCGCGAGCAGGCCGACACCGTGGTGGTGAGCGTCTTCGTCAACCCGCTCCAGTTCGGCCCGAACGAGGACTTCGACCGCTATCCGCGCACCCTGGAGACCGACATCGTCGCGTGCGCCGAGGAGGGCGTCGACGTCGTCTTCGCCCCCACGGTCAACACCATGTACCCCACCGAACAGATGGTCACCGTTCGGGCCGGCTCCATGGGCGAACGCTTCGAAGGGGCCTTCCGTCCCGGCTTCTTCGACGGTGTGCTCACGGTGGTCGGCAAACTGCTGCACCTGGTCGGTCCCGACGTCGCGGTCTTCGGCCGCAAGGACGCCCAGCAGTTGGCGGTGGTGCGCCGCATGGTCGCCGACCTCAACATGCCGGTGGAGATCATCGGCGCGCCCACCCTGCGCGACCCCGACGGCCTGGCCACCGCCAGCCGCAACGTCTATCTGTCCGCCGAGGAGCGGGTCAGCGCCCTGTTCCTGTCGCGTGCCCTGGAGGCGGGCCGTCGCGTCGCCGCGGACGGTCCCGACGCCGTCCGCGCGGCGGCCGGAGCAGTCCTGGAGGAGGCCGCCGAGGCCACGCCGCCGGTCGAGGTCGACTACCTCGCCCTGGTCGACCCCGACACCTTCGCCGACGTCACCTCCGGGCACCGGGGGGAGGCCGTCCTCGCCGTCGCCGCCCGGGTGGGCCGGACACGGCTCATCGACAACGTGTCGGTGGATCTGTAGGCGGCCCCTTCCGAGGGCTCCGCCGTACCCACCGCCGTCGAACGCGGCCGGGCGCGGCCACACCCGGCCGTGCGCCGCCGAAGGCCGCTCCGGTGCCGTCCGAACGAACCCCGGTCCGGGCCGAACCCCACCGAGCGGCGCCCTGGACACCCCGACCCCGTCCAGGCGTCCCGAAAAGAGAGAATCCGGATGAGCACACCCACCCAGACCCGGCTCGACGCCCCCGAACCGGGATGGACCGTCCAGGCGGACGTAGCGATCATCGGTTCGGGCATCGCGGGCCTGAGCACGGCGCTGCGCTACGTCCAGCGAGGCGGGGGCGGCCGGGTGCTCCTGGTCACCAAGGACCGCCTGTCCACCGGTTCCACCGCCTACGCCCAGGGTGGGATCGCCGCCGCCATGGCCCCCGAAGACGGTCCCGTCGCCCACATGGTCGACACCCACCTCGCCGGAGCGGGTCTGTGCGATCCCCACGCCGTCAACGTCCTCGCCACCGAGGGGCCCGCGGCCCTGCGCTGGCTCATCGACCTGGGAACGCGTTTCGACCGCACCGACGACGGACGGCTGTCCCTGACCAGGGAGGGCGGCCACCGCGTTGACAGGGTCGTTCACGCGGGCGGCGACGCCACCGGGGCCGAGATCCAGCGAGCGCTCGTCGCCGCGGTGCTCGCCGAGGAGCGGATCGAGGTCATCGAGCACGCCATCGCCCTGGACGCCCTACGAGACCCCGACACCGGAAACGTGTGCGGAGTGACCCTGCACGTCATGGGCGAGGGCGCCCGTGACGGGGTCGGAGCGGCCCTGGCCCCCGCCGTGGTCCTGTCCACCGGCGGCATGGGGCAGATCTTCGCCTCCACCACGAACCCGCCCGTGTCCACCGGCGACGGCCTCGCCCTGGCGGCCCGTGCCGGGGCACGTCTGCGCGACCTGGAGTTCATCCAGTTCCATCCCACCGTCCTCTGGCTCGGTCCGCAGGCGCGCGGACGTCAACCCCTGGTCTCGGAGGCACTGAGGGGAGAGGGCGCCTATCTCGTGGACGCCCGGGGCGAGAGCCTCATGGAAGGAGTCCACGAACTGGCCGATCTCGCCCCCCGGGACGTGGTGGCGCGCACCATCGCCCGCACCATGGCCGAACAAGGCGTGGACCACGTGTACCTGGAGACCCGCCACTTCGGCCGGGCCACCTGGGAGAGCCGTTTCCCGACCATCCTCGCCTCCTGCCGCGAGCACGGGATCGATCCGCTGACCCGCCCCGTCCCCGTCGCCCCCGCCGCTCACTACGCCTCCGGCGGCGTCGAGGTCGACATCGACGGTCGCACCTCGGTCCCGGGACTGTGGGCCGTCGGCGAGGTCGCCCGCACCGGAGTCCACGGCGCCAACCGGCTCGCCTCCAACTCCCTGCTGGAGGGACTGGTCTACGCCGACCGGATCGCGGCCCGCCTGGCGTCGGAGCCCGCGTCCGGGGCCCCGCGTGGTGTCACCGCCGGAACCGTCACGCCGCTCGTCCCGGCCTCCACCGCGTCCCGCGTGCGTACGCTGATGTCGCGCCACGCGGGGGTACTGCGCACCGGTGAGGGGCTGGTCGAGCTGGTCGCCGAACTCGACGCCCTCGCCCGCCCGGGCTCCCCGGCCACCCCCGACGTGAGGTGCTGGGAGACCGCCAATCTGCTCACCGTGGCGCGGCTCGTGGCCGCCGCGGCACTGCACAGGACCGAGAGCAGGGGCTCTCACCAAAGGGCCGATCATCCCCGGCCACGGCCCGAACTTCGGAGCCGGCCCGTCATCGTCCGACTGGAAGGGAGCACCACCGTGACCGCACATGAGGACTGGACGCCCTCACTACCGCCCTCGCTCGTCGTGGAACTGGACGCCATCGCCTTTCCCACGGCGCCCTCGAAGGACGAAGGGCCGGAAGCGACCCCGCGGTCCGATCCGGACCCACGCGCCGAGTTCAGGCTTCCCCACACCGCGCCCTCTCAGTCCCACGTGGAACTGGTCCGACGCGCCCTGGCCGAGGACCTCACCGCCGGAGCGGGTCTGGACGTCACCACCGTGGCCACGATCCCGGCCGACCAGGTGCGCACCGCCCAGGTGGTGGCCCGCGCCGACGGCACCGTCAGCGGGATCGCGATCGCCGAACTCGTGTTCTGGCTGGTCTGCGAGGGCGCCCTGGAGGTGCACAGGAGCGTGGAGGACGGCACGGCGGTCAAACGCGGTGACGTGCTGATGAGCGTCACCGCCCGTACCCGCGACCTGCTCACCGCCGAGCGCACCGCCCTGAACTTCCTCACCCACCTGTCCGGGATCGCCACCGCGACCCGTGCGTGGGTGGACGCGGTGGCCGGGACCGGAGCCCGGATCCGTGACAGTCGCAAGACCCACCCCGGACTGCGCGCCCTGGAGAAGTACGCGGTGCGCTGCGGGGGCGGGGTCAACCACCGCTACGGTCTCAGCGACGCCGGACTCATCAAGGACAACCACGTGGTCGCGGCGGGAGGGGTGGCGGAGGCCGTCCGCGCGGTCCGCACGCGCTTCCCCGGCCTCCCCCTGGAGGTCGAGGTGGACCGGGTCGACCAAATCGAGGAGGCGCTGGCCGCGGGCGCCGAGGAGATCCTGCTCGACAACTTCACCGTGGAACAGCTCGGGAAGGCGGTCTCGTTGGTGGCGGGCCGTGCCCGACTGGAGTCCTCCGGAGGCCTGACCCTGGACGTGGCGGCCGACGTGGCCCGCACCGGGGTGGACTACCTGGCGGTCGGAGCGCTCACCCACTCCAGCCCCGCGCTGGATATCGCACTTGACCTGTTGTGAGCGCCCCGGTTGGTGGAAGATGCCTTGAGACGTACCCCTTCGACCACGGATGAGGCCTCCAGCATGCTGCTCGCGATCGACGTCGGTAACTCCGAGACGGTGTTCGGTCTCTTCGCCTCCGACGATCTTCTCGAACACTGGAGGGTGGGAACGGACACGCGACGCACCGCCGACGAGTGGTCCGTGGTGCTCAGGGGACTGGTCGAGAGCAGCAACCTGCGGGGTCCGGAGGAGATCGACGGGATCGCCATGTGCTGCTCGGTGCCGTCGGTGCAGCACGAGATGCGCGACATGTTCCGCCGCCACTTCGGTGACATCCCCGCCGTGATCGTGGAACCCGGGGTCAAGACCGGAGTGCCGATCCGGATGGACAATCCCAAGGAGGTGGGCAGCGACCGGATCGTCAACGCCCTGGCCGCCAACCACCTCTACGGCGGTCCCGTGGTGGTGGTGGACTTCGGCACCGCGACGACCTTCGACGCGGTCAGCACCCGGGGGGAGTACGTGGGAGGCGCCATCGCCCCGGGCATCGACATCTCCGTGGACGCCCTCTCCCGACGCGGGGCGCAGCTGCACATGGTGGAGATCATCAAGCCGCGGTCGGCCATCGCCAAGAACACCACCGAGGCCCTGCGCTCGGGCATCGTCTTCGGTTTCGCGGGCCAGGTGGACGGGATCGTGGACCGCATGGTCGCCGAGCTCACGGACTCCCCCGACGACGTGACGGTGGTGGCCACCGGGGGACTGGCCTCCACCGTCGTGGACGAGTGCGAGACCGTCGACCTGCACGAACCGTGGCTGACCCTCGTCGGCCTGCGTCTGGTCTTCGAGCGCAACGTCGGCTGACCTTCCCCCGGGGCGGGCCCTCCGCCCCGGAGGATCCGACCCTGGCCGGGAGCATGTGCCGACGCCGGTAGGATCGGGCGCGTGAACGCGCACGACGATTCCTACGACGACCTGCCCGAACAGATGCGAGTCCGGCGACAGAAGCTGGACCGACTGCGGGAGGAGGGCATCGACCCCTTCCCCGTGAAATTCCCGCGGACCACGTCGATCGGGTCCGTGCGCGACGAACACCAGGGCCTGGAACCGGACACCCAGACGGGGGTGGAGGTCTCCATCGCCGGTCGCGTCATGCTCTACCGCACCGGTGGCAAGCTGTGCTTCGCCACGCTGCGCGACGAGACCGGCGACATCCAGATCATGCTCTCCCTGGACAGGGTCGGCCAGAAGCGGCTGGACGCCTGGAAGTCCGACATCGACCTCGGAGACCACGTGGGCGTGGAGGGCGAGGTCATCACCTCGCGCCGTGGCGAGCTGTCGATCCTGGTCCGGGAGTGGACGCTCACGGCCAAGTGCCTGCGCCCCCTGCCGGAGAAGCACAAGGGTCTGACCGACCCTGAGGCCCGCGTGCGTCAGCGTTACGTCGACCTCATCGTCAACCCCGAGTCCCAGCAGATGGTGCGCCGCCGTTCCGCGGCCATCCGGGCGATCCGTGAGGGACTCGACTCCCGCGGCTTCATCGAGGTCGAGACACCCATGCTGATGCGGGTGCACGGCGGCGCCACGGCGCGCCCGTTCATCACCCACATCAACGCCTACGACATGGACCTGTACCTGCGCATCGCCCCGGAACTGTCGCTCAAGCGACTGGTCGTGGGAGGCCTGGAGAAGGTCTTCGAGATCAACCGGAACTTCCGCAACGAGGGCGCGGACTCCACGCACAACCCCGAGTTCACGATGCTGGAGTTCTACCAGGCCTACGCCGACTACAACGTCGTGGCGGACGTGACCCGTGAGCTCATCCAGGACGCGGCGCGCGCCGTGTTCGGCTCGACCGTGATCGAGCGGGACGGTCGGTCCTACGACCTGGGCGGGGAGTGGCCTCAGGTCACCCTGTACGGCGCGGTCTCCGAGGCGCTGGGAACCGAGGTCGATCCGCGCACCCCCATCGAGAAGGTGCGCCGACTGGCCGAGGGCAGGGGAGTGGAGTACGACCCCGGGTGGGGCCAGGGCAAGCTCGTGGAGCACGTCTTCGAGGAACTGGTCGAGCACACCCTGCTCCAGCCCACCTTCGTCCGGGACTACCCCGTGGAGACGAGCCCGCTCACCCGCGGACACCGTGAGGACCCGTTGCTCACCGAGAAGTGGGACCTGATCGGCTTCGGTATGGAGCTGGGCACCGGGTACTCGGAGTTGGTCGATCCGGTCGAGCAGCGCAAGCGCCTCACGGAGCAGTCCCTGATGGCGGCCGAGGGCGACCTTGAGGCGATGCAGTTGGACGAGGACTTCCTGCGGGCACTGGAGTACGGAATGCCGCCGACCGGGGGAGTGGGCGTGGGCATCGACCGTCTGCTCATGGCCTTCACCGGAAAGAACATTCGGGAAACCGTTCTTTTCCCGATCGTGAAGCCGTCGGGAGACTGAGCCCGAACCTTGTTGCCCCGAATTTGCCGGGGTCTAATCCCCTGAGGCGGATGTCCGAAAGTAGGCGGGGCCCTCGCGTTCGTGACGCGGAGCCCCGCCGCACGCGCAGGGCCCTGGCGTGGGCACGCGCCCCGTCCCACCGGGTGGGGACGGGGCGCGTGTTCCCGTGCGGGGTCCCACCGCCGGCCGGTCGGAATTTTTGTCGGCGACCCCACTTCCAGGACGACGTCTCTTCTTCGGAGATTGTTTTCGCAGGTCAATGTGGCAATGAATTTTCCCTCCCCTTGCATTGTCGCTCGGGGTCATGGAAGTGATGCTCCTGGTGATTTATGGGGCCTTGACGGTAACAACCCGGACGCCTAGCGTGCTGAGGGCGGGCTCAGGCCCGCGAGTTCGCCGAAGTGGATCGAGAACGACGGTGAACGGGGACAAGGCCTTCCGGACGTGTCCGGCGCCGAGCCCCGTGCGCATGTGTGCCCTCGGCGGGGTTTGTCCGTCCCAGACCCCGGCGACCGGTTCGTGCGGCCCGTACGCCCACCCCCGTACCTCTGTGCCAGAGGGGTGTGAGGGGGCTTTCCGGCGTACGGCGTCCTCCGTCACACCGCGGCAGGGGTGACAACCCGTGTCCGGTGTGCTCGCGTCCACCAGGTGACGAGCTGATGTTCCGCACTCACATTGATGAGGGAGGACGGAGTGGAACAGGCCACACTCGTACGACGTACCCCCGAGGAGCAGGGGACCCTCCAGTCCCGGGAGAGCCGGGAGCACCTGGTCCCACTACAGACCCGCGCACGTGAGACGGTGGTGAACAGCCCGTACACGTCGGTGGAACTGGACCCCGAGGACCTGGAGTTGCTCGCGGAGATCGCCACCGGTGTCACCACCGAGGTGGCCGCCAGGCATCTCGAACTCAGCGCGCGGACCCTGCGCCGTCGCATTCGCAACATCTGCGACGTGCTCGGAGTGAACACGGCCATCGAGGCGGTCGTGTGGGCGGCCAGGCGCCAGCTCATCTGATCCGCTCGCCGTAGCCACGGGAGTGATCGGCGGTCCCGAGGCGGGAGGCCTCGCGGGCGGCGGGAGAGTACGAAGGCACCTACCGGGATCCCCTCCGGTGGGTGCCGACGTCTTTTCGGGGGCCCACGTCCACGCCGAGTACGTCCGTCGTCCGGCTTGGGCATAGTCTGGTCCGGTCATGCCCGTTCGCCATGTTCACGTGCGCCGCGCCCGGACGCGCGACGTCGTCCACATCCGCCGCCTGGTCGACACCTACACCTCCGACCGGCGTGTGCTCTCCAAGAGCACTGTCAACCTCTACGAGGACATCCAGGAGTTCTGGGTGGCCGAGGCCGAGGTGGTCCCCCACACCCCCGACGCCGAGCCCGAGTACCGCGTGGTGGGCTGTGGCGCCCTGCACGTGCTCTGGGAGGACCTGGCGGAGGTGCGCACCGTCGCCGTGGACCCGTCCCTGCGCGGTTTCGGGGTCGGACACCGGATCGTGACCGAGCTGCTCGCCACCGCGCGTGACTTGGGCGTGCGCCGTGTGTTCTGCCTGACATTCGAGACGAGTTTCTTCGCCAAACACGGCTTTGTCCCGATCCAGGGCACGCCCGTCTCCTCGCGGGTGTACGAGGAACTCCTGCGTTCCTATGACGAGGGGGTCGCGGAATTTCTCGGTCTGGAGCGCGTTAAGCCCAACACCCTCGGGAACACACGCATGCTCGTCCATCTCGACGAGGCGACGTGAACCCCCGTCTCTAAAGGCTTTCGCGGGGCACTCGGGCTCAGTTCGACTTACCTCCCCACACCGGTTGCAGGTCTTCTGGCGTCGGCCGGAGGCTTATGCACAACCGGATGGTGGGGTCGGGAAGGAGGCGGGTAATCTGTCCGTGTGGGGCTCTTCAGTGTGTCGAAGTGACGGTGACGAAGAGTTGCGATTCCATCCCCATCCGGACACCGTGTTACCCCAACGTCCTACGGGACGCGGAACGCACGGGCGGACATTGGTCGCCATCGGGTTTGCGGGTGGCGGCTCGGGTACGTCTGGTGTCAAAGCGGGGGCAAACGATGTCTATGATGTCGGGGACACGTTTGTCCGGGTGCCCGGCGAGCGATCCCCCTCAGAGCCGGCCCGACACGGAGTCGGGTATTTGCTGCGATAAGTAACAACCAGGAAGGGTGGACAGCTTCGATGGGTGACTTTATGTCGTCGGTGCTTCCTCCCGGACTGATCGACGTATTGTCGGCGCTCATCCCGCCGGTGGTTGTTGGCGGCGTCTTCTGCGTCTTCATCATCCAACTGCTGCGCAAGGAGATGGCACCCCGCCGTATGGGCGGCAACCTGGTCGGTAAGGACGAGGATGCCGGTAACGAGGGCGGGGACGACACCGAAGCGGCCGGCGAGACCGGGGCCGCGAACGGAACGCCGATTGTCCGGGACGGGGAACGTACCGAATCCGACGGTCGTTGATACGGTACTCGACCGATCATGCGCATCCTGGGGGTGCCGATCGGTGGGCTTCACGTGTGTGCGGGTCCCTCCATGGTCCCGCACCGCTCAAGCGAACCCTCGAACAGGGCGGGCCCCGGTTGATTTCAGGCGTGCCGGGAATTGTCTTTCGCGTTCATGCGGGATAGCTTTATATTCAGGTGTGAAGGCACTGCTCTTCTGAAAGGTTTGAATCCATGGCACAGAAGGTCCAGGTTTTCCTGATCGATGACATCGACGGGGGCGAGGCCGAGGAGACGGTGACGTTCGGTCTGGACGGCACCATGTACGAAATCGACCTCAGCGCGGGTAATGCGGCCAAGCTTCGCGAGGCCCTTACTCCCTTCGTTGAAGCCGCCCGGAAGGTTCCCGCCAAGGCGTCGCGAGGCGGGGGTCGTCGGGGTAGCCGGAATGCTCCCAGCCGTGAGCGTAGCGCTGAGATTCGCGCATGGGCCAAGGCGGCCGGGAAGCCCGTCAATGAGCGTGGCCGTATCCCTGCCGCGATCGTCGCCGAATATGAGGCCGTCAAGGGTTAGGTTTGTCACCGCCCTCGGGTTCGCCGAAATGTTGTCAGGTCTTGATCGAATGACGACCACGCCCGCCGGGGGACACCCGACCCCGCTCATCCCGGGCCACGACACGGCCCAGTGACACGGGGACGCCAGGGGATACGACGGATTCGCCGGCCCGCGCGGCGGGCGTCGGCGGGAAGATCCGCCCTCACGGACTCGACCATCCGCCGTCGCACCCAGGGGATGGGTCGGACGGCGTAGTCCGGGACTCGCACCGGGCCGCGGAGGACGCTCGGCCGAAGCCGCTCACCGGGCTCGGCACGGGCCACACGTGCTCCCCGCTCTCACACAGGACCTCCACTTCCGGTCCCGCGGCCTCCTGCGCCGCGGGACCCGAGGTTTGCGCGGAGACCGTGGAGCGCGCATTACTCCGCTTTCCCGTGTGCCTTCGGAAGAACACGGGACCCTGTTCGCTAAGAGCCGATTATCCGGCTTAAGCGCATGCGGCCCGGGCAGTTCCCTCTCGTGAGCGGGGCCCGGGCCGTTCGCCTTCGGCGTACAGGGAAATCTCGCGACGCAATTGGTAGTTGGATGTTGGGTGAACGCCCTATCGTCGGGGAAAGTCTCTGGCACGGCGGCCTCGGCCGCCCGTGACGGAGGCGTCCGTCGGGTCGACAGCCGGTCGACCGTTCGGACGGGTGCGACAGTGCTCCCCGGGGCGGTGCATCCCTGTGGGGCCGATATGCGGAAGAGTTGGGTCGGAGTGAACCGTCCCTGCCTGACCGCTCTGTAGAGGAGCGACGAGACATGTTCGAGAGGTTTACCGACCGCGCGCGGCGAGTGGTGGTTCTGGCCCAGGAAGAGGCCAGGATGCTCAACCACAACTACATCGGTACGGAGCACATCCTGCTCGGCCTCATCCATGAGGGTGAGGGCGTCGCCGCCAAGGCCCTGGAGAGCCTTGGTATCAGCCTCGAAGCGGTTCGGCAGCAGGTTGAGGAGATCATCGGCCAGGGCCAACAGGCGCCGTCGGGACACATTCCCTTCACACCGCGGGCCAAGAAGGTCCTGGAGCTGTCCCTGCGTGAGGCACTCCAGCTGGGACACAACTACATCGGGACCGAGCACATCCTGCTGGGTCTGATCCGTGAGGGCGAGGGCGTGGCCGCCCAGGTGCTGGTCAAGCTCGGAGCCGACCTCAACCGGGTCCGTCAGCAGGTCATCCAGCTGCTGCACGGATACCAGGGCAAGGAGCCGCAGGCCACCGGGGCCTCCTCCGAGTCCACCCCCTCCACCTCCCTGGTGCTGGACCAGTTCGGCCGTAACCTGACCCAGGCCGCCCGTGAGTCCAAGCTCGACCCGGTCATCGGCCGGGACAAGGAGATCGAGCGGGTCATGCAGGTCCTGTCCCGCAGGACCAAGAACAACCCGGTCCTGATCGGTGAGCCCGGCGTCGGTAAGACCGCCGTGGTCGAGGGACTGGCGCAGAAGATCGTCAAGGGTGAGATCCCCGAGACGCTCAAGGACAAGCAGCTGTACACGCTGGACCTGGGCGCCCTGGTGGCGGGCAGCCGTTACCGCGGTGACTTCGAGGAGCGCCTCAAGAAGGTGCTCAAGGAGATCCGCACCCGAGGCGACATCATCCTGTTCATCGACGAGCTGCACACGCTGGTCGGCGCGGGCGCGGCGGAGGGTGCCATAGACGCCGCCTCCATCCTCAAGCCCATGCTGGCCCGCGGTGAGTTGCAGACCATCGGCGCGACCACCCTGGACGAGTACCGCAAGTACCTGGAGAAGGACGCCGCGCTGGAGCGGCGCTTCCAGCCCATCCAGGTGGACGAGCCCTCCATCACGCACGCCATCGAGATCCTCAAGGGTCTGCGCGACCGTTACGAGGCCCACCACCGGGTCTCCATCACCGACAGCGCGCTGGTGGCCGCCGCCCAGATGGCCGACCGCTACATCAGCGACCGGTTCCTGCCGGACAAGGCCATCGACCTCATCGACGAGGCGGGCTCGCGGATGCGCATCCGCCGGATGACCGCTCCGCCGGACCTGCGTGAGTTCGACGAGAAGATCGCCGCGGTGCGCCGTGACAAGGAGGCGGCGATCGACGCGCAGGACTTCGAGAAGGCCGCGTCCCTGCGCGACGACGAGAAGCAGCTGTTGGCCAAGAAGGCGCAGCGGGAGAAGGAGTGGAAGGCCGGCGACATGGACGTCGTGGCCGAGGTGGACGAGGAGCTCATCGCCGAGGTCCTGGCCGCCTCCACCGGCATCCCGGTCTTCAAGCTCACGGAGGAGGAGTCCTCCCGGCTGCTGCGCATGGAGGACGAGCTGCACCGGCGCGTCATCGGTCAGAAGGACGCCATCAAGGCGCTCTCCCAGGCGATCCGGCGCACCCGTGCCGGCCTGAAGGACCCCAAGCGTCCGGGCGGTTCGTTCATCTTCGCCGGCCCGTCCGGTGTGGGTAAGACCGAGCTGTCCAAGACCCTGGCCGAGTTCCTGTTCGGGGACGAGGACGCGCTGATCCAGCTGGACATGTCCGAGTTCATGGAGAAGCACACGGTCTCGCGGCTGTTCGGCTCCCCGCCCGGGTACGTCGGCTACGAGGAGGGCGGCCAGCTCACCGAGAAGGTGCGCCGCAAGCCGTTCTCGGTGGTCCTGTTCGACGAGATCGAAAAGGCCCACACCGACATCTTCAACTCGCTGCTCCAGGTCCTGGAGGAGGGTCGTCTCACCGACGCCCAGGGTCGCAACGTCGACTTCAAGAACACGGTCATCATCATGACGACCAACCTGGGTACCCGGGACATCTCCAAGGGCGTGGCCATGGGCTTCGCCAAGGAGGACGACGCCAACACCAACTACGAGCGGATGAAGGCCAAGGTCAACGAGGAGCTCAAGACCAACTTCCGTCCCGAGTTCCTCAACCGTGTGGACGACGTCATCGTCTTCCACCAGCTGACCGAGAAGGAGATCGTCCAGATCGTCGACCTGATGATCGCCAGCCTCGACTCCCGCCTCAAGGAGCAGGACATGGGGATCGAGCTGCGGCCCAAGGCCAAGAAGATCCTGGCCGAGCGCGGGTTCGACCCGGTGCTGGGCGCCCGGCCGCTGCGTCGGACGATCCAGCGCGAGATCGAGGACCAGCTCTCGGAGAAGATCCTGTTCGGCGACATCAAGGCCGGTCAGATCGTGGTGATCGACGCCGAGGGCGAGGGTACGGACGCCAAGTTCACCTTCAAGGGCGTGCCCAAGCCGGCCGAGGTGCCCGACACCCCGGAGGTCGAGGAGTCGGCGGCCGGTAAGCGCGAGTGACCGGACGACCGGTGTGACGCTCCCTACGGGGGCATCCCTTCGGGGGTGCCCCCGTCGGCGTTCGGTGGTTAGTGTGGGCCACTGTGACCCATCCAGAACCTCGACAGCAGGGCCCGTGGCCGCCGCAAGGGCCGCCGGGGCCGGTGCCTCCCCCACACGCCCCCTTCGGCCACCGTCCGCCTCCTGGGAGCCCCTCTCCCGGCCCCCCTCCGGGTGGTCCGGTCCCTCCCGGCGGAACGCCCCCGGCGGGTCCGCACGGCCCCCAGGGGCCTTACGGGCCTTACGGGCCTTACGGGCCTCCGCCATCGCCCCCGCCACCCCCACGGAGTGGAGGCGGCGGCCTCGTCATCGGTGCGGTGGTCCTCGTGTTCGTCCTCATGCTGGGAGGTGGGGCCCTCGCGGTGTCGCTGTACCTCCGTGGAGACGGTGACGGGGGAGCCGATCCCGCCGCATCCCGGGGCGGGCTCGACGAGGTCCGGTACTACGACGACCTGTCGGTCGACCATGTCGACGAGGGCACGACCGTCGACTACGACGTGTTCCCTCCCGTGGGCGGCCCGCACTACCCGATCTGGCAGAACTGCGGGATCTACGACGAGCCGCTGCGCACCGAGTACGTCGTGCACTCCCAGGAGCACGGTGCCGTGTGGATCACCTACGACCCCGACCTGCCCGAGGAACAGGTCCAGGCCCTGCACGCCCACTACTCGCCCGGCGACTATCTGGTGATCAGCCCCCTGGAGGGACTGCCCGCCCCGGTGGTGGCTTCGGCCTGGGGCTCTCAGCTCCTTCTGGAGGAGGGTGGGGACCCGCGCCTGGCCGAGTACCTGGTCGAGTTCGTCCAGGGCGAGAACACTCCCGAACCGGGCGCCCCCTGTAGCGGTGGCCACGACGGGACCGAGGAGGACTTCGTCGGCCGGATCGGAACCGAGGCACGGGAGATCGCCGACCCACGGGAGTGACGCCGGTGCCCCGCGCGGCCGGAGTCAGCCGGGAAGCGCGTAGCGGCCGTCGTCGAGGGGGTCCACCAGTCCGTCGGAGACGAGGGCGTCCAGGGCCCGCTCACGTTGGACATGGTCGTCCCAGACCACGTCCAGCGCGTCCTTGGGCACAGGGTGGGCCGAGTCGCGCAGTACGGCGAGCAGCCGACCACGCACCTGGCGGTCGGTGCCCTCGTAGGTCTGGCTCCGTCGGGGCGGTCCCTGGTAGGCGGGTTTGCCCGCGAGCCGCCAGGCGCACTGCCGGGCGATCGGGCACTCCGCGCACGCGGGAGCGCGCGCGGTGCACACCAGCGCACCGAGTTCCATCACGGCCACGCCCCAACGGGCGGCGACCGACGGAGTGGGCGGCAGCAGGGACTCGGCGAGGACGGTCTCCGCCTTGGTCTGGGTTTTCGGCGGGTACTGAACTCCTGTTTCGGCCCTTGCCAGGACGCGACGAACGTTCGTGTCCAGAATGGCGTGCCGCTGTCCGAAGGCGAAGCTCGCCACCGCGGCGGCGGTGTAGGAGCCGACTCCCGGCAGTGACAACAGGGTGGCGTGGTCGTCGGGGACCCTGCCGCCGTGCTCCTCGGTGATGGTCACCGCGCACGCGTGCAGACGCAGCGCACGGCGTGGATAACCGAGCCGGTTCCACATGCGTACGGCCTCGCCCGAGGGCTCCCGTGCCAGGTCGGCGGGTGTGGGCCAACGTTCCATCCAGGCCCGCCAGGCCGGCAGCACCCGGACGACGGGGGTCTGTTGGAGCATGATCTCGCTGACCAGGATCGACCACGCGTCGGCCTCCGGCCGACGCCAGGGCAGGTCGCGGGCGTTGGTCTCGTACCAAGCCAGAACGGCTGTGCTGTAGGGGTTATCGCTCATCTTTAACCGGGAATCGGCGGGTTGGGTAGGTGGGTGCCGCCCAAAACCGCAATACTACGGCGCATGGCGTCAAGTACCGGACATCCAGGAGTCGTCAGCCGCGAAACCTACTGGAAGCGGCGTGCTTTCGTACTGGCCGGGGCCTTGTTGGTGCTCGCGATCATCGCGTACGCCTGCCGTCCCGGTGGTGAGGAGAGCGGCGAACCGAGCCGGTCCGAGGCGGGACTGGGAGAGCAGGCCTCCCCCAGTGTCGCACCCACCGAGCCCTCCGACGACGAGAGCGCGGACGCCGGGGACGAGGAGACCGAGGACGAGGACGCCGAGCCCGGGGAGGACGCGGAGGGCGACGGAGAGCCCGCCGGGGCGGCCGGTGGAGGAACCGGCGGTGGAGGCGGCTCCGGGGAGGGCGGGGGAGGGGTCCCCGCCCCCGAGAGGGCCGAGGACCCCTGTCGACCCCAGGACGTCGTGGTCACCTTCGACTTCGCGGAGGAGAACCAGGAGATCTACGGAGCGGGCGTCGACCCGGGGTTCCGCATCACCGTCGTCAACACGGGTGAGCAGACCTGCACCGTGGACGTGGGCGGCGAGGCCATGGAGGTGCGCATCCACTCCGGCGACGACCGGATCTTCTCCACCGCCGACTGCGTGAAGGGCGAGGGCGCCCAGGAGCAACGGCTCAACCGGGGCGTCCCGTACGAGTACACGGTCGTCTGGGAACGTGAGCGCTCCTTCACCGACTGCCGGGAAGGAAGCATCACGGCCAAGGCCGGCTGGTACCGGGCCAACCTGCACGGCGACTACGCCGGCGACCAGTCCCAGTTGACGTTCCAGTTGAAGGCCTGAGGGGCGCGCGGGGGACACGATGATCCCCGCCTCGTGACCAGTCCGGCCCCTCCCACGGTCATGCTCGTGTGAGGGGCCCTCGGGCGTCCGCGCGCCTCCCGTCGTCGGCCCTACGCCCCCGTGACCCCGAAGGGGCGTTCGCGTGGGACCGGAAACCGAATCATCCGAGTTCCGGCGTTTTCTCGAAAAGAGGGAACTCTTGGTGCTGATTCGATTACCATCCGTGGTGAATCCTGGTTCCGTTCGTCTGGAGACCGTCGTGAAACGCACCGCTCTGGCCCTGCTCGCCGTTCCCGCCCTCGTGTCGGCGCTCGTCGCTCCCGCCCACGGGGAGGCCGTGGAGCGCCACGTCCTGTCCGTGCAGAGTGAGTCCGAAGGCTGGGTCAGGCAGGTCGTGTTGGAGTGCGACCCCGTCGGAGGCACCCACCCTCGGGCGGAGGAGGCCTGTGAGGCCATCGCCGAGGCGGGTTCGGTCGAGGGCGTGACCGGTGCGCAGAACCCCTGCCCGATGATCTACGCGCCCGTGGTCGCCACCGCCCACGGTGAGGGCGTCTACCGGCAGGAGTTCCCCAACCACTGCGTGCTGTTGAACGACAAGGGCGCGGTCTTCGACTTCTGAGGTGAGGGGATCGGGGCGTCCCGCTCCGCGGAGGAGCGGGAGGCTCATCCCTCCCCCTCGGAGCGGGGCGGACGCGCACGCCTGGAGCGCTTGGAGACCCGGGCCAGGGCCTCGTTGAGCTCCGTCACCTCATGGGTCCGGATACCCGGTACGGGGTCACCGAAGTTCCTGGGCACGATGGCCTCGGTGAACCCGAGCCGTTGAGCCTCGGCCACCCGGCGCCGGATCCCGCTCACGGTGCGTACGTCACCGGCCAGACCCACCTCGCCGATGGCGACGAAGTCCACGGGCAGCGCCACGTCGTTGTTGGAGCTGGCCGCGGCCATGGCCAGCGCCAGGTCCACGGCGGGTTCGGTCAGTTTCACTCCGCCCACCGTGGACGCGTACACGTCCATGTTGGCCAGCCGCATGCCGGTGCGTTTCTCCAGCACCGCCAGGATCATGTTCACCCGTGAGGTGTCCAGCCCCGAGGTGGCCCGGCGTGGTGCGGGCAACGGACTGGCCGCCACCAGTGCCTGGACCTCGGTGATCAGTGGGCGCCGTCCCTCCAGGGTGACGGTGACGCACGTGCCCGGGACCGGGTCGGTGCGCTCGATGAGGAACAGTCCGCTCGGGTCGGGCAGGCCGACGATGCCGCTCTCGGTCAGCTCGAAACAGCCGATCTCGTCGGTGGGGCCGTACCGGTTCTTGACCGCGCGCAGCAGGCGCAGCTGGGAGTGGCGCTCGCCCTCGAAGTGCAGCACCACGTCCACCAGGTGCTCCAACAGGCGTGGACCCGCGATGGAACCGTCCTTGGTCACATGGCCGACCAGCACGGTGGCGATCCCCCGCTCCTTGGCGATCTGGATCAACGCACCGGCCACCTGACGAACCTGTGTGACGCCTCCAGGAACGCCCGAGACGTCCGGGGAGACCATGGTCTGCACCGAGTCCACGATCAACAACTGGGGAGCGACCGCGTCCACGTGGCTGACCAGAGAGGCGATGGAGGTCTCCGCGGCCAGGTACAGCTTGTCGGAGAGCGCGTCGAGGCGTTCGGCGCGCAGACGTACCTGCCCGGCGGACTCCTCGCCGGTCACGTACAGCACCGGTCCCTCCGCCGCGCGCATCGCGGCGACCTCCAGCAGCAGCGTGGACTTGCCCACGCCGGGTTCGCCCGCGAGCAGCACCACACCGCCCGGGACCGCGCCGCCTCCCAGGACCCTGTCCAGTTCGTCGACCCCGGTGGGCACGGCCTCGGCGCTCTCCACGCTGATCTCGGTGATGGGGCGGGCCCGGGAGGTGACCGGGGCGGGTGCGACGGCCGCGGGCGCGGGCGCCCCCGCCTCCTCCACCGTGCCCCAGGCCTGACACTCACCGCAGCGGCCCACCCACTTGAGGGTGCTCCATCCGCACTCGGTGCACCGGAACGTGGTCTTCGCTGCCTTCGCCATGGTGGCAACGCTAACGGCTGCCACGGACGATCTCGGTCGGGGGGAGGAGAGACCGCGGAGAAACACGAAAGTTACCTACGAGTTAGGGTCCTTTCCCCGTAGGCCGTGTTAAAGAATTCTTAGGGTCCGAAGCTCCACGCCCCCGCTCCTGGAGAGGAAACCCGCGTGTCCCGTAAACCTGGCCGAACCGTGTCCCCGTCTCGACTCCTACGTCGAGCGCTAGCCCCCCTGGCGGCCGTCGTCATAGGCGTGTCCCTGGCCTCCGCGCCCGCCGCGGCGGAGCCGGTGGAGACCACCGCCTCCTACCAGCACTACGTCTCCCTCGGAGACTCCTTCGTGGCCGGCCCGCTCATCCGTGAGGAGACAGTCCAACCCCGGATGCCCCTGTTGGGCTGTATGCGTACGTCCAACAACTATCCGACGATGCTCGCCCAGCGCCTGGGCGTCGCGGAGTTCACGGACGCCAGTTGTTCCGGCGCGGTCATCAACGACTTCTACGAGCCGCAGTTCAGGGACACCCTGCCGCAGTTCGACGCCCTGACCCCCGAGACCGACCTGGTCACGGTCGGTATCGCGGGCAACGACTTCGGTTTCTCCGAGATCCTGGTGGAGTGCGCCAAGCGGAGTCTGACCAACCCCCTGGGCAGCCCGTGCGCCAACTACTACGGCGATGAACTGGACAACCGGATCGAGAACCTGCGTCCGGCCGTGTCGCAGGTCTACGCCGACATCGCCGAACGCAGCCCGAACGCCACGGTCCTGGCCGTGGGCTACCTCCAGCTCATGCCCGAGAGCAGGGGCTGCTGGCCGAGCACGCCCATCGCACGCGGTGACGTCGCCTACCTGGACCAGGCCCAGACGGCGCTGAACGCGATGATCGCCGAGGAGGCCGAGGCCCAGGGCGCGATCTTCGTGGACGTCTTCAAGCGCGGTCACGACGTGTGCAAGTCGTCGAGCGTGCGTTGGGTGGAGGGCCTGATCCCCGCCAACGGAGCCCCCGTCCACCCGAACTATCGGGGCATGGTGGCCACGGCCGACTTCGTGGGTGCCCGTCTGGGCCTCCCCGTGAACGACGCTGCGTAGTCGCACGTGACCGGCCTTCGAGAGGGTGAGTCCGATTAGCTCTTACTTGACCGCTTTGCCCCCCATGGGTCAAGGACTCTTTACCCTCTTTGGAGGCCGGGTGCGCTACAGAGAGTGACATTAAGTGCGTTTTGTGTGACGAATGGTGAGGGCGCCGTGGCGGAGAGATCCGCGTCACCGTGACGTGGGCGCCGTGGCGTACCGCATATGGGGGAACCACCGTCATGCGAATACCGCGACACCAAGAACCGAAGCAGGCCTGCCGTCCCACGGACCCGGGGCGGCAGGCCTCGTCGTTCCACGGGCCGCGGAGCCGGCCCCGCTCGATCGCCGTCGCCGCACTGACCTCGGTCGTGCTGGCGGGCGGTGCGGCGCCCGCACTGGCCCAGCAGACCCAACCTCCTTGGCCGCCCGAGGGGACCGGTGGATCCGTGACGATCCTCGTACCGGACCTGGACGAGTTCCGGCAGGATCGGCGGACCGGGGCGGAGTGGCCCGCGGCGCCCGAGAAGTCCGTGGAGAAGGAAAGGCCCGCGGAGTCGGACGAGGCCGTGGAACCCGCGGTTCCCGCCACGCCGGACGGGGACGAGCCGTGGCAGGGCGGGCATGTCGAGCCGGAGTGGCCCGCGGAGGTCGAAGGGCCCGGGTGGCCCGGCAAGACCGGGGAGTCCGTGGAACCCGCGACACCCGTCGCGCAAGACGTGGACGACTCCGAGCCGGAAGAGCGGGACGGGCTGCCCTCCTCGACCATCGAGAAGGCCATCAGCGCGGCGGAGTCCAAGAAGGGAACGCCCTACCGCTGGGGAGGCACCGGTCCGAACGGCTTCGACTGCTCGGGACTGGTCCAGTGGTCCTACAAGCAGGCGGGTGTGAGCCTGCCCCGCGTCGCCCACGACCAGGTCAAGGCCGGCACCCGGATCTCCTACTCCGAAGCCCGCAGGGGAGACCTCCTCTACTGGTCCAGGAACGGCAAGCCCGCCCACCACGTCGCCATCTACCTCGGTGACGGGCGCATGATCGACGCCCCGCGAACGGGGGACCACGTTCGCGAGCGGGCCGTCACCCGCCAGAACCTCGCAGGCGCAGTCCGTCTGTGAGACAGGCAGGCCTCGCGCGAAGCGCTGACGGCCGCCGACCCGGGCAACGAACCCGGCCGACCCCGTGAGCATCCCCCGGGAGGATGCTCGATACCGCCTCCACCACGGCATCGCGTGGTCCACGGGAGGAACCCGTCGAGACCCGATGCCCCGGGTGGACGCAGCGGAGGGGGACCCGAAGACACCACCGCCTCAAAGGTGCGGCGGTCGGTGAGCAAACCACCCATCGCCAGGGCCTCACGGTCGATCCCGTGCTGTGCCCCTGACCGTTCCACGGCGTGCGGACCGAACGACGGCGGCACACGCCGGAACCCAAGGACCGACGAGGCGGACTCGGCGCGCGTGCGCGTTTCCCGATCCGGGAACGTGCGCCCGCCGGGCCGCTCCGGCCCGACACCCGTCGCGGGGCCCGTGGCGTCCTCGCGGAAGGAAACGGGGCGCCGCGTCCGCGTGCACGGTAGACGCGCGGAGGGAGGGAGCGCATAGTCTGTGTGCCGTGAGCCCTATCCAGGTCCCAGACGCGCCCGTCGTCCTGTCGTCGGCGTCGGTCTACCCGGAGAAGACCCCGGCCGCCTTCGAGATCGCGGCGAAGCTGGGGTATGACGGCGTGGAGGTGCTCGTCTCCTCCGATCCGGCCAGCCAGGACATCGATCTCCTACGGCGTCTTTCGGACTATCACCAGATTCCCGTCACCGCAGTCCACTCCCCCTGCCTGGTCCTCACCCAACGGGTGTGGGGCCGGGAGCCCTGGGGCAAACTCGTCCGCTCCAAGGAGATGGCCGAGGCCCTGGGCGCCAAGACCATCGTGGTGCATCCCGCTTTCCGCTGGCAGCGCGAGTACGCCCGTGACTTCGAGACCGGCATCGCCCGCATGCAGGAGGAGACCGACGTCGTCTTCGCGGTGGAGAACATGTATCCGGTACGTGTGCGGGACCGTGAGGTCGTCCCCTACGCTCCGAGCTGGAACCCGCTGGATCGCGACTACTCCGACGTCACACTCGACCTCTCGCACACCGCCATGTCGGGTTCCGACGCCATGGACATGGCCAAGCGCCTGGGCGACCGCCTCTCCCACGTCCACGTGGCCGACGGCTTCGGCGGCCAGAACCTGGACGAGCACCTCATTCCCGGACGCGGTCGTCAACCGGTCGCCGAACTTCTGGAGTACCTCGCCGAGAGGGGGTTCGGCGGTCAGCTGGTCCTTGAGGTGAGCACCCGCAAGGCTCCCGACAGGCAGGCGCGCATGCGGGAGCTGGCGGAGGCACTGGCCTTCACCCGGCTGCACTTCGCCCGTGCCACCGCTCCGGCCGACCCGCCGCGTGACCGGCGCGAGCGCATCGCGCTCCTGCGCAGGACGCCCGCGCCGCCGCCGCGGCGCTTCACCGTGGACCGGAGCGGCACCGTCGACGACAGGGGCACGGTCGACCCCGACACGGAGTGAGTGTCCACACGTTGAGACGGTTGTCCACTCCGGGGGACCGGTGCGGTTAGCGTGGAGGTATCCGCAGGAAGGATCCTTCATGATCGCGATCATCGGTGCCGGGAAGATGGGCGAGGCCCTGCTCGCCGGAATGCTGGCCAGGGGCCACGAACCAAGGGACGTGCTCGTCACCGAACCGCGGGCGGAGCACGCGCGAGAGCTCCGCGAACGCTACGGAGTCGAGGTCGCCCCCGCCATGGACGCGGCCAAGCGCGCCGGCACGCTGCTGCTCGCGCTCAAGCCGCAGGACATGGTGGCGTTGCTGGACGAACTGGCACCGCACCTGTCCTCGGACCGTCTCGTGATCTCCGTCGCCGCGGGCATCACCACCGCCGTACTGGAGGACCACCTGCCCACCGGGACGCCCGTGGTCCGGGCGATGCCCAACACCCCCGCGCTCATGGGGCGGGGGATGACCGCCATCGCTGGCGGGGCCCACGCCGACGAGGCCCATCTGGACCGGGCCGAGGCGCTCCTGGGCACGGTCGGTGAGGTGATCCGCGTGGGCGAACAGCACATGGACACCGTCACCGCCATCTCCGGCAGCGGCCCCGCCTACTTCTACTTCATCGCCGAGACGATGATCGAGGCCGGAGTGGCGATGGGCATGCCGCGTGCCACCGCCCAGAAGCTGGTCGGTCAGACCATCACGGGAGCCGCGGCCATGCTCAACGACTCCGGAGAGCACCCCGTGGTGCTGCGTGAGGCCGTCACCTCACCCGGTGGCACGACCGCCGCCGCGCTGCGCGAGCTGGAGCGGCACGGGGTGCGCACCGCCTTCACCGACGCCATCGAGGCGGCCCACGATCGGAGCAGGGCGCTCTCCGGAAGCTGACGGACGAACGTGGCCGGAAGCGGTCGGCCCTGGTAGAACCGATGTCGCCCCGCATGGGTAGTGTGCATGGAGAAGGGCCCCTATGGCTCTTTCGGGCCCGTCACGTGCGGGACCTCCCCCATCTTCGAGTTCCAGGGTCCTCCATGACTGCTTCCCCTCCCCCGACCGACCCTCCCCAGCCACCGGGCGAAGGCTTCCCGCCTCCGGGTGGCACCCCTCACGCGGGTCCCCCGCCCCAGGACACGCCTCAGGGGGCCGGCCCCCACGGCACACCCGTCGGCGGCCCTCCCCCAGGACCGGCCGGAGACCGACCGGCCTTCGGCCCCCCACCAGGAGGGGTCCCCCACGCCGGGACGCCGGCCGGAGGTGTTCCGGCCGGTGGTGCGCCCTCGGGGGGGATGTACGCGGGCGGTGTCCAGGGCCCGCCCCCCGGCGGGATGCCTCCTGGGGGCCCGCCTCCGGGTGGGACGCCCCCTGGGGGCCCACCCCCGGGCGAAATGCCTCCTGGTGGGATGCCCCCCGGCGGGATGCCTCCTGGTGGGATGCCCCCCGGCGGGATGCCCCCGGGTGGGATGCCTCCGTTCAACGCCCCGCCGCCCAAGCCGCCCAGGTTGGGACTGTTCTCCTCCCCCTCGGCCGTACGCGCCTCCCTGCTCAACGCCTCCGGTCTGGGCGCCGGATACTTCTACCTGCGCCAGTGGCCCTTCTTCGGCGCCGCGCTCATCATCACCGTCGGGCTGCTGATCACGGCCGCGATCATCGGCGCCGCCGACAACGTCCTGCTCTGGGCCTCGATCTTCGTCGCCTGGTTCGTCGCCGCCGCCGTTCACGGCCTCTTCGTCGGACGCTCCCATGACGAACGCGTCCTGAACCGGGGCGAGCAACCGCGCAAGAGCGCGATGCCCCTGATCACGGCCGGGGGGCTGGCGGTCGTCCTGATCGTCTCGCTCGTCGGTGTGTGGCAGGCGGGCGAGTGGCGACTGCGCGTCGCCGACGCCGCACACGCTCGGGGCGAATGCGGTCCCGAGGAGGCCGTCGCCGGCTACGAGAGCGTGGAGGACCTCTACCAGCTCTCCTTCTCCCCGTCCCTGGTCTCGCGCGCCCGCGCGGGCGTCGAGGCCTGTGCCCTGCTGGAGCGGGCCCAGCGCGACGTGGAGGCGGAGGAGTACGAGCAGGCGCTGGACTCCTACAGCGCCTACTTCGGTCACCCCGCCTCCCGCTGGGCGGACACCGACGGCGAGATCGCCGACATCCACCTGTCCTACGCGGGGAACCTGGTGTCGTCCGCCGCCGACGACTTCGACGGCGAGGTCACCGAGGACTACCGCGAGAACATGCGTCGTGCCCACGAGATCTACAGCGTGATCCCCGTGGACTACGAGGGGACCGAGGCGGCCGGAAAGGTGGCCACCGCCCTCACGGACCTGTACGAGACCGGGACCGACCAGTACGCCGCGGAGAACTGGTGCGCGGGCTTCGAACAGATCGACATGTTCTCCGACCTGGACTGGGAGACGGTCCCCCAGATCGCCGAGCGCATGACCGCCGAACGTCCCGAGGCCGCGCTCCACTGCGGATGGGAGGCCGTGGAGGCCGCGGACTTCGCGCTCGCCGACGACATGGTCGCCACCATGGAGACGGAGTACCCCGACCACGAGGCCGACGACGTCGAGAAGATGGTCGTCCACATCGGGGCCGGACGGATGGAGGCCGAGATGGACGCCCTGACCGTCATCGGCGAGGTCGACTTCGACGCCACCCCCACCGGTAGTTCGGGCGGTGGCAAGAGCGTCCTGGAGATCACCAACAACACCCCGCACGAGATGCGCTTCCTCTACGTCGGACCGGACAAGGTCCACGACGAGATCATCACCCCCGCCTGTGAGGACTGCGAGGTCTACAGCTCGCCGCCTTCGGGGAACTCCTGTTTCGACAAGGGGGACGTGATGAAACTGGAACTGGAACCGGGCAAGTACCGAGTGCTGCTCACCTCGAACGACTCGTTCTTCGGCTCGGCGCCGTTGCACGGGAACATCACCCTGAGCGCGGGGGACAAGCACGAGTCCTGCTACTACCTCACCGAGTAGACCGGATCCCTCCGGGCACGGAGCGGGGGCACGTCCCCTCCGTGCCCGGAGGCATCCCGACCGGAGACGCCACCGGGACCCGGGGTTCGGCCCGGGGATCGGTTCCGCGTACTGTGTGCTTCGAAGCACACGCACCTGGAACGGGGGTCACTACATGGGAGGGCGCACGTCCTGCTCGCTTCGGGTGGCATGGGACGACGGACTCACCGCCTACGACTTCGGAGCACAGCACCCACTGGCTCCGGTCCGCGTCGAGCTGACCATGGCGCTCAGCCGGGACCTCGGTGTCCTGGACGCGCCCGGCGTCGGCCTGTTGGAGGTGGAGCCCGCCTCGGACGAACTCCTGAGCCTGGTGCACGACCCCGCCTACATCGAGGCGGTGAAGCGGGCGGGGCGCACCCTGGAGCCCGACGAGGCGCACATGTTGGGCACCTCGGACAACCCCGTGTTCAAGGACATGCACGACGCCGCCGCGCTCATCTCCGGAGCCTCCGTGGCCGCCGCACGGGCCGTGTGGTCGGGCGAGGCGGCGCACGCCGCCAACATCGCGGGAGGCCTGCACCACGCCATGCGCGGCAACGCCTGGGGCTTTTGCGTCTACAACGACCCCGCCCTGGCCATCGCCTGGCTGCTGGAACAGGGCGCCAAGCGGGTCGCCTACGTGGACGTGGACGTCCACCACGGGGACGGTGTCCAGAACGCCTTCTACGACGATCCCCGTGTGCTCACCATCAGCCTCCACGAGTCGCCCGTGACCCTGTTCCCGGGCACCGGCCAGGCGTCGGAGACCGGCGGGCCCAACGCCGAGGGGTACGCGGTCAACGTCGCCCTCCCCGCGAGCACCGGCGACACCGGCTGGCACCGCGCCTTCGACGCCGTCGTTCCGCCGCTGCTGCACGAGTTCCAACCCGAGATCCTGGTGACGCAGCAGGGGTGCGACACCCACTCCCTGGACCCGTTGGCCAACCTCACCCTGAGCGTGGACGGCCAGCGCCGCGCCTACGCCGAACTGCACAGGCTCGCCCAGAAGACGGCGGGCGGCCGGTGGCTGCTGTTCGGTGGTGGTGGTTACGGACTGGTGCAGGTGGTCCCGCGTGCCTGGACCCATCTGTTGGGCGAGGCCGCCGGCCACCCGATCGATCCTGAGACCGAGACCCCGCAGAGCTGGCGGGACTTCGTGCGCCAACGCACCGGGGAACTCGCGCCGCTCTACATGACCGACGGGCGAGAGGTGTCCTTCGAACCCTTCGAGCACGGTTACGACCCCGGCGACCCGGTGGACCGCGCCATCCACGCGACGCGCACCGCGGTCTTCCCCAGCCATGGGATCGATCCCACCCTGTAGGGCGTGCCCCGGTGGGAACCGGGCCGGGTACGGAGCGGGTGAATTCCGCGGGACCCCGGCGTGGCGCCTCCGAAGCGGGTAGGACAGAGGTTGAATACCGGGCGAACAGGAGCAGGCGTCGTGGTGGCCGCATGGCGTGGCGCACGCTCACTGCGCAGAAGAGGAAGGGGAACGCCAGGTGACGCCGCCGACACGAGCCGAACTCATCACCTATCTGGTGCGCACGGGGATCGCCGGACACGTCGACACCCCACGCCAGAACAACCTGCGGCACTACCGGCGGCTCGTCCAGAAGGACCCCTACCACCAGTTCGGTCTGACCTTCTCCCACGACTGGACCTATTCCGAGGTCCTGGCGCTGATGAGCAAGCGCTGTGGGGTGGTGGCCGACGAGGAGTACGTGTGGGGGATCGACACCATCGATCCCGACCTGACCATCGACGCCCTGGAGGCTCTGGCCGACCGGCTGGCCCTGGCCGCCGAACGTCGGGAGCGGGTCATGTTCGCCACCGGCCACCCCCGCAACCTTCAGGAGACCTACAGCGCGTGGAAGGACGCCCTCGTCGCACGAGGGTGCACTGTCATTACCGCAGGCGGCGGTTATTCCTACGAAGTGACCACAGAACGGCCGCCGAATCGCCGTATCGTCGTCTGGCAGGATGACGTAGCGATTGTTACGGATACCCGTATCGCGCGTCACAGCCATCACCCCTTCGCCATGCGCGCCATTCTGGCCGACCTCACGGACCGGGGTGAGGCGTGGCCGCAGTTGGTCATCGCCGACCACGGTTTCGCGGGTGCGGCGGGGGAGGCGGGAGTGCCCGTCGTGGGTTTCGCCGACTGTAACGACCCCGCCCTTTTCCTGGCCGAAGCCGAGGGAAAAGTGCTGGTCACCGTGCCTATGGACGATGGATATCTGACCGAGGACTACGCTCCCCTGCGCCAGTACGTCCTCGCTCGGGCCGGTCTTCTGTGACCGAGGGGCACCATTTATACCCACCTTTAAACCTCATCCGACCCGCCATCAACGCATATCCCGGAAGAAAGCACCAACGGCCTTTCGCTGGAGGGAACTCGGCTCTACCCTGAAAACGGACGTGTCAGTAGTGACAGCATGACACGCTGGCGTGGCGTTGGGACGGGCACACCGGGGTCGCCGCCGTGCACCACGTCGGACTGAAGGGTAGACAATGCTCACGTCCGGGAATGAGGGCGTCGGAAGATGAACGGCAGCAAGCCTCCTCTGGATGAGGTCAGGTTCTTGACCGTGGCGGAAGTCGCCACGATCATGCGTGTGTCCAAAATGACCGTTTACCGAATGGTGCACTCGGGGGTCCTCCCTGCGATTCGCGTGGGGCGTTCCTACCGGGTCCCCGAACGGGCCGTACACGACTACCTCCGCGAGGCCTTCGTCGAGGCTGGTTGATCCAAGGCCGGGTCGACCGGGGCTGCCCCCAGTCCCGGTCGACCGACAGCGGGGAGGCGGCGCCTCGTCCTCCTTCCAGGGCAGGCGAGTCCGATGGGACCCGTTCACCTCGGAGACCGACCACGGGCGTCGTTCCACACGGTGGAGCCCCCTTGGCCGGGGCTGATCCCCGTGGTGCTTAGACCGGGGCGACCGAGGGGCGTCCAGGGCATCTACTACACTTTGTCGTTGTTGTAGTCCGCCCTGTTCACACCCCGTCCGTGAGGTCCTCTCGATGTCCAGCACCAGCACCGGTACGCGCCGAAGCCGTACCGTGCCGCGCCTGGCGGCGGCTGCCCTGGCCGTCGCGCTCGCCCTGACCGGCTGTGCCGGGGGCAACGAGATCCAGAGCAGCGACGAGGACAGCCGCTTCGTCTCGGGAGACGGCAGCGCCGGCACCTTCGCGGAGGGCGAGCGGATCGACGCCCCCGACGTGGAGGGGACCACCCTCGACGGGGAACGGATCGCCCTGAGCGACTACGAGGGCGGCATCGTCGTCCTCAACGTCTGGGCCAGCTGGTGCGGCCCCTGCCGTACCGAGCAACCCGTCCTGGACGAGGTCCACGCCGAGTACGCCGACCTGGGGGTGGACTTCCTCGGGGTGAACATCAAGGACAACGAGACCGCCGCACGGTCCTACCTCAAGGACAAGGGCGTGGTCTACCCGAGCCTGTACGACCAGCCCGGCGAAGTACCGCAGGCCTTCCGTGACACCGTCCCGCCCCGCGCCATCCCCAGCACCCTCGTCATCGACCCCGAGGGTCGTATCGCCGCCCGCGTCATCGGACCGACGACCTACAACCAGCTGACCGAGCTCCTGAACCCGCTCGTGGTCGAGTTCGGCTTCGGCGACCCCGAGGAACGACCCCGGGTCGCGGAGCAGGAGGCCGAGGACACGGCTTCGTGGGAGGACGGCGAGGAGGACACCGCGCCCGGGGACGAACCGTCCGAGGGCGCCTCCGCCGAGGGCGGGGACTGATGGAAGCGATCGGCACCACCGTCCTCACCGGCTCCCTGCTGGCGGCCGTTCCGTTGGCCCTGGCCGCCGGGCTCGTCTCCTTCCTCTCCCCGTGCGTACTCCCGTTGGTGCCCGGTTACCTGTCCTACGTGACCGGGATGAGCGGCACCCAGGCGGTGACCACGACCGGCGGGAGTGGGACCGCCACGCGGACCGTCGCCGACATCGACACCGAACTGGCCTCCCGACGCTGGACCATGGTCACCGGCAGCGCCCTGTTCATCGCCGGCTTCAGCCTCGTGTTCATCGCGGTCGGCGGATTCTTCGGCTGGCTCGGTGAGGTCCTCATGGACTACACCGACCCACTCACCCGCGTCCTGGGCCTTCTCACCATCGTCCTGGGCCTGGCCTTCATGGGCGTCCTGCCGGGCCTGGGCCGTGAGTTCCGCTTCCACCGGCTTCCCCGCGCCGGGCTCGCGGGGGCTCCGCTGCTCGGCGTCCTCTTCGGCCTGGGCTGGACCCCGTGCATCGGCCCCACCTTGGCCGCCGTGCAGACCCTCGCCTTCGTCGAGGGAGGAGCGGGACGCGGCATGTTGCTCTCCCTGGTCTACTGCGTCGGCCTCGGACTGCCGTTCATCCTCGCCTCACTGCTCTACCGCCGCGCCCTGAGCGCCTTCGGCTGGCTCAAGCGCCACACGCGCACGGTCACCGTGGTCGGCGGGGCCATGCTCGTCCTGGTCGGCCTGGCGATGGTGACCGGGCTGTGGGCGGAACTGACCATCGCCATGCAGGGCTGGGCCGCCGACTTCCAGACGGTGATCTGATGAGCACGGGCAAGGACGACACGGCCGCCCCGGTGGCCGCCACGCGTGAGGACAACACCGGCCGGCCCAAGGGGCTGGGCCCGACCGGCTGGCTCCGTTGGGCCTGGCGCATCCTCACCTCCATGCGCACCGCACTGATCCTGCTGTTCCTGCTGGCGGTCGGCGCCATCCCCGGCTCCTTCCTGCCGCAGAACGTGGTCAGCGTGGAGGAGGTGAACACCTACTTCCGGGAGCATCCCGAACTCGCCCCCTGGCTGGACCGGTTCTACCTCTTCGACGTGTTCTCCTCGCCGTGGTACGCGGCGATCTACCTGCTGCTGTTCGTCTCCCTGGCGGGCTGCGTGATCCCGCGCGCGATCACGCACGCCCGCGCGGTACGGGCCCGACCGGTCCAGACCCCCCGCAACCTGGGACGCATGCCCTACGCGGCCAGGTTCACGACGGACGCCGACCCCGAGACCGTCCTCGACCGGGCACGTGGGGTCCTCAAGGGCTACAGGACAGAAAGATACGGGGACTCGGTCTCCGCCGAGACCGGCTACCTGCGTGAGGCCGGGAACGTGCTGTTCCACCTCGCGCTGCTCGGCCTGCTGCTGGCCCTGGCGGCCGGCGCCTTCTTCGGATACCGGGGCAACCTGCTGTTGGTGGAGGGCGACGGCTTCGCCAACACCCTGACCTCCTATGACGCCATCTACCCCGGACACTGGACCGACACCGACGACCTGGAGCCGTTCACCGTCCACCTGGACGACTTCGAGGCCTCCTTCATCGAGGACGGCGATCTGCGCGGGCAGGCCGAGTCCTATGTCGCCGACCTCACCTACAGGGAATCCCCGGAGGACGAGCAGGCCCGGCACCGGCTGGAGGTCAACCACCCGCTGAGCGTGGGAGGCGTACAGGTCTACCTGCTCGGTCACGGATACGCGCCCGAGTTCGAGGTGCGCAACGCCGACGGGGAGGTGGTCTTCGACCAGCCGGTCCCGTTCATCCACCGTGAGACCCGCTCCTTCACCTCCGACGGCGTCGTCAAGGTGCCCGACACCGGAGACGAGGAGCAGTTGGGCTTCGTGGGAGTGTTCCTGCCGAGCGCGGTGGAGACGGAGGACGGCGAGCTGATCTCGGACTTCCCCGGTGCGCGCAACCCCCAGGTGACCCTGGAGGGTTACCGCGGCGATCTGGGGTTGGTCGATCCACAGTCGGTGTACCAGCTGCGTACCACCGGCATGGAGGAGCTCGGCAGCTCTCCGGTGCTGGAGATGGGCGACACCTGGCGACTACCGGACGGAGCCGGATCGATCACCTTCTCCGGCTACAGCGAGTACGTCAGTCTCCAGGTCAACCGAGACGGCGCGCGGCTGCCCGCACTGGCCGCGGCCTCGCTGGCGGTGCTCGGACTGCTCGTCACCCTCTTCGTCCGCCCACGCCGGGTGTGGGTGCGCGCGGTGACCGGGGAGGACGGGCGTACCACGGTGGAGCTGGCCGGCCTGGGCAAGACCGAGGCCGCCGGTGACAACGCCGAGTTCCACGAACTGACCACGGAACTGGCTCAGCGGCTTCGGAACGCGTCGGAGGGCCCGGACGCGGAGGGCCCCGAGAGCGGACCCGACCCCCATACACCACAGGACCCGTCAGGGTCGACGACAACGAGGGAGTGACCGGTGACGTACACACTCGCCGGAGCGGTGAACGAGACGATGGCGTCGGCCAGTGACACGCTGATCATCGCGATGATCGTCACCTACGCGGCCGCCCTGTTCCTCTTCGCCATCGAGGCCGCCTACGGTCAGCGCACCAGACTCAAGGCCGGAAAGCTCATGCCGGTCGGCGCCGGCGCGGCCGACGGGAACACCGACGACGCCATCGAGGTCAACGTCCGCAGTACCGAGGGCGAGGCCAAGGCCCCCCAGAACGCGCTGGGCAGGATCGCCCTGGGCGTGACCACCCTCGGCTTCGTCCTCGGGGTGGCCCAGATCGTCACCCGCGGCCTGGCCGCCGGCCGGTGGCCGTGGGGCAACATGTTCGAGTTCGTCGTGGCCCTGTGCCTGGTCGCGGTGGGCGGACTGCTGTACGCCTCCTTCCGCTACCAGGCCCGCTTCCTCGGTGCGTTCGTGCTGGTCCCCGTGCTGCTCCTGCTGGGCATCGGCGTGCGGTGGCTGTACGTGGACCCGGGTCCGCTGATCCCGGCCTTGCAGTCCTACTGGATCCCGATCCACGTGAGCGCCACCATCCTCGCGGGTGGGGCCTTCATGGTCTCCGGTGCCGCCGGCGTCACCTACCTGGTCTCGCACAGGACCGAGACCAAGCGGGCCCTGGGGGAGAAGGTCACCGGTATCGCCGGTCGCCTGCCCAGCCCCGAGCTGCTGGACCGCATCTCCCACAGGTTCGTCCTCTTCGCCTTCCCCCTGTGGACCTTCGGGATCATCGCCGGTTCGATCTGGGCGGACGAGGCCTGGGGGCGCTTCTGGGGTTGGGACCCCAAGGAGGTCTGGTCGTTCATCTCCTGGGTGATCTACGCGGCCTACCTGCACGCCCGGGCCACCGGAGGCTGGCGCGGACCCAAGGCCACCTGGATCAACGTGGTGGGCTTCGCCACCGTCCTGTTCAACTTCTTCGCGGTGAACTACATGTTCAGCGGTCTGCACTCCTACGCCTGACGGATGTGAGGAGCCCGGGTCGATCCCGGGCCGCCGGACACGCGGGGCCCGCCACGGCGGGCCCCGCGTCGTCGCGTCCCTCAGCCCGGGGCGGGACCGGCGGAGCCGCGCACCACCAGGTGCGTGTCCAGGGTGACGGTGCCGGGGGAGTCCTCGGTGGTGATGCGGCGCAGCAGCAGGTCGATGGCGGCCCGGCCCGCGGCGGCGGTGGGCATGTCGACGGTGGTGAGGGAGCAGTGGCGGGCGGTGTGGGTGTTGTCCACACCGACGACGCCGAGATCGCCCGGGACGTCCAGACCCCGGGACCGGAGTTCCTGGATCAGGCCGAGGGCGACCAGGTCGTTGTAGGCCAGAACGGCGGTGGCCCCGGTGGCGAGCACGTCGGAGGCCGCTGCGGCCCCGCCCTCCTCGGTGGGCTGGTTGGGGCCGATCGGACGCAGGCGCAGCCCGAGGCGGTGTGCCGCGTCGGCCGAGGCGTGCTCCAGTTGCTGATTGGTCCATGAGGTGCGGGGACCGGTGAGCAGGGCGATGTGACGGTGGCCGAACCCGTGAAGGTGTTCGAGGGCCTGTCGGGCGCCGGAGGCCACGTCCATCAGAACGGCGGGCAGGCCCGCCGGGCGGCGGTTGACGACCACCAGGGGCACGTCGGCGCTGAGCTCGGCGATGAGCCGGTTGCTCAGGCGGGGGGCGACCAGGAGGGCGCCGTCGACCTGCGTGGCCATGGAGCGGATCAGCTCCTCCTCCACACGGGTCTGTTCGTCGGTGTCGGCGACGAACACGTGGTGGTCACTGCGGCGCGCGTGCGCCTGGGCCGCCTTGATCAGAGGCGGGAAGAAGGGGTTGGCGATGTCGGCGACGATCAGCCCCAGATTGCCGGTGCGGCGCGTGGAGAGGGCGCGCGCGGCCCGGTTGGGCCGGTAACCGAGCGCGTCGGCGGCGGCGAGCACGCGTGCGCGGGTCCGGGGATTGACCAGATGTGCCGCGGAGAAGGCCCGGGAGACTGTGGAGACGTGGACCCCGCTGGCGTGGGCGACGTCCTTGATGGTCACGGCCACCCGTGGCCTCCTTTGCGTTGGTATGGACAGAGACTAGCGGCAACCGATTGTGGGTCGCTACTGCGTGCTTTGGGATCCGATGACGGGTTTTCCATGGTTTTCCCGGGTCAGAGGGGTTGACTGCGCTCGCTGTGGTGGGAGATGTTCATGCAACCGTTTGCAATCCCCCTGAGGAGAAGAACCATGCGCAGGCTCGTACTCCCCCTGAGCGCGGCCGTGGTGTTGGCCACGGTGACGCCCGTCCAGGCCGCACCCGATCCGGGCAGGCAGGTCCTGCCGGACGGGGACGGTTGGGCCTCGGTCGGAGCCGGGACCACGGGAGGCGCCCAGGCGTCTCCGGAGAACGTCTTCCACGTCTCCACCATGGCGGAGTTCCGCGAGGCGGTGAGGGGAGACGAGCCCAAGATCGTCCACGTCGAGGGCACGATCGACGCCAACACCGCGGCGGACGGTACGCCGCTGTCCTGCGAGGACTACGCGGTGGACGGCTACACGCTGGAGGACTACCTCGCCGCCTACGATCCCGACGTGTGGGGATGGGAGGACCCGACCGGCCCGTTGGAGGAGGCGCGGGAGGCCTCGTCGGCGGTGCAGGCGAGGCAGATCCGGGTGAACGTCGGCTCCAACACGACGGTGGTGGGGGTGGGGGAGGACGCCGAGATCACCGGGATGAACCTGCGGGTCAACAACGTCACCAACGTCATCCTGCGCAACCTGACCTTCTCCGACACCCATGACTGCTTCCCCGGCTGGGACCCCGGTGACGGGGGCCAGGGCAACTGGAACTCCGAGTACGACCACCTGGAGGTGTCGGGCTCCACGCACGTGTGGATCGACCACAACACCTTCGACGACGGGGACAACCCGGGGTCGGAACTGCCCGAGTACTTCGGGCGCAAGTACGAGGTGCACGACGGTCTGCTCGACATCGTGCGCGAGAGCGACCTGGTGACGGTGTCGTACAACCACTTCGACGGCAGGGACAAGGCCCTGCTCCTGGGCAACAGCGACGGCCGGACCACCGACCGCGGCAGACTGCGCGTCACCTACCACCACAACCACTTCGACACCCTGGGTCAGCGTGCGCCGCGCGTGCGCTACGGACAGGTGCACGTCTACAACAACTACTACACGGTGGCCGGAGACCTGTACGAGTACAGCCTGGGCGTCGGGATCGAGTCGCATCTGTACGCGGAGAACAACCTCTTCGACGTGCGTGACGGCATCGCCACCGCGAGGATCATCGAGAACTGGGGCGGCACCGACATCGTGGAGTTCGGCAACGCGGTGATGCGGGACGGACGGGGACGCCTGGAGATGGTCGACCTGGTGCGGGCCCACAACGCCGCCAACCCCGGCAGGGAGCTGGGCACGCGCCAGACCTGGACCCCGCAGTACGACGCGAAGGTGCAACCGGTGCACGCCGTCCGCGCACTGCCGCGCAGGGTCGGCGCCGGTCGCCTCTGAGGAGGGTCGTCGGCGCACGGAACGGCGGTGGGACCGCACCCTTGCGGGGGTGCGGTCCCACCGCCGTCCGGAGCCTGTCGGCGCCGGTGCTCACTCGTCCGGATCGATGCGACGGTCGAGTCGCCTCAAGAACTCGGGGTCGTCGTCCGGACCGAGCGGGTGCGGGCCGCTCGAAGGCTTGGTGAAGTCTGACGGGTCAAGGTCATCGGCGGAGGACGCGGCCCGGGACGGGAAGGGCGCGTCTCCCGCGACGGCGTTCTGGCGCGGGCGACCGAGGAAGAGCCACAGGATCGAACCGACGGGCATGAACAGCGCGATGACCACCACCCAGAGGACCTTCGGCAGGTTGCGCACCTCGTCGGACGGGGTGGTGAGCGCGTCGAAGAACGCGTACACCCAGAGAACGATCGACACGAGCGTGATCAGGCCACCAAGCCACACCATGGTTCCAGCCTAACTCTTGCTGTCCACTCCTCACGGTCGGCACACCTACCCCGGAACAGGGGCGTTCCCACGAACGCTCCTCCCGTGGCCGGAGCGGGCGGGAACACGGGTCCACCTCGGGGTATACCCGCTCCTTGGAGGGGTCCCTGCCTGCTGACGTGTTACGTGGCGCTTTCGCTCGGTTCCCCGAGCAGGAGGGCGCGTACCTCGGATTCGCGGAAACGGCGGTGCCCGCCCGGAGTCCGGATGCTGCTGATCCGCCCGGAGGCGGCCCAGCGTGTCACGGTCTTGGGATCAACCCGGAAGAGTGAGGCCACTTCCCCGGGGGTCAACAGGCGTTCGCTTGCTCGTTCCACCTTCTCATTCCCCCAATCATGCCCGCCTCGGACTATGGGGGCGGCGGGCGTTTGATCCCCTAGTGTGCACGAGTTGGTCCGTTTCCTCCCTAGTTTTCGGAGAAATTGCGGTGTTGGGGGGAGGAGTACGGGATATGTGACCGGAACGTGATGTTCAGGCCCTCGTGTCGGGATTTGAAACATCCCATGACTATGTGAATCGACCTCGCCCGCGCTCCGGCCGTCATGCGACGGGCGACACCCCGCCCCGCCGCCGGCCGGGTCGAACATCCCCTTAACCTGAAGTCAAGGGCACATGGGCACCAGCGATTCGGTCCCGATCAGGGGCCGAAGACGACGCGGACCACGGGTGTGGATCGGTCGCCTGTGTGTCGCCGACGGGCGTAGCCACCAATCTAGTGCAGGTAATCATCTGTTGTGAGGCTTTTGGATGCGTAGCTTGTTGACCTATACCGCCGCCCGTCTGGGGCTGTTCGCGGCGGCCTTCGGCGTGGTCTACCTTTTCGGTGCGCGCTCGTGGGTCGCGATCGTCCTCGCCTGGTTGATCAGTGGCCTGATCTCCTATGTCCTGCTGTCCGACATGCGCGACCGGATCTCCGCCGCAACGGTGGAGAAGATGGAAAGCCGGCGCGGTGCCAGGGTGGGAGACCGCCTCGCGGCCGGCGCAGCCCGGGAGGACCACCTTCAGGAGGCCGCCGACGTCCCCGCGGCCGGGGCCGACCCGCGGGCCGAGCCCCGGGGCGCCCAGGGCAGGGCGGAGGACTCCGTGGAAGAGCGCCCCGACCAAGGCACCGACGAGAGCGCACCGACGGCGGCCCGGGAGTCCTGAGACGAGGGCGGGAACGGGGCCGCCGGGGGCGGGGCGGCGCACTCCCGGCACGCCTCACACGGGGGTCCTCGCCCGATCGGGGCCGGGTCCCGAGGGATCGAGCCCTTCGACGGCACGGCCGATCACCGGAGCCAGGACAGGCGCCCGGGACCTCTCGGCCGAGAGATGTCGGCCGAGAGACCTTTGGGCGTCTTCGGATCGAACGGGTTCCTCCACACCCGGACCCTCAGGAGAGCGGGAACATCCCCAGACGGGCGTGGTAATCGCCCGCCAGACGTTCGGTGTCGCTGCCCACGTAGAGCCCGTCCGGCGTCGCGTGCAGGGCCTCCGCCCCGTGTCCGCGCTCACGGCCGGGGTTCCACGCCAGCGCCCTGCCGGTCACCGGGTCCACGGCCGCGATGCCCTCGCGCTCCACCGAACCGGGGCCCGGATTGAGCGCCCCCAGTGGGTTGTCCATCCAGCGCTGGTGACCGCTCACGTACACCGCCGCCGAGGTGACCTCCACCGAGTACAGCGAGTCGCCGCCGGTCTTGTTGGTCCAGGTGGGTTCGGCGTTCGGAGTATCGGTGTTCTCGAACCGGGACACGGACTTGCACAGGCCCGGCTTCACCTGACGGCCGCCGGCGGCGACCACGGCGAGGAAGGAACCATCGGGGGAGAAGGCCATCTGGCGCATGTAGGTATGGAGGCTTGAGCCGCCGCAGTCCGCCTCGTAGGCCGCGGTGGACCACGGCGTCGGTGTGCCGCTCGCGGTGTCGATCATGGCGATCTGGTAGCGGTCCAGGCCGTTCACCTTGGTGAACGTGCCGTTGACGGCCAGCCGCCGCCCGTCCGGGCTGAGCGCCAACTCCTGGACCTTGAGCTTTCCCCGCCGGAATTCGGTCAGGTGCGGTGCGAACCCCGTGTCCACCGCGCCGGTGCGGGTGTCGAGTCGGGCCAACGCGGCCCGAGGCGTGCCGTTCACCCCCGAGAAGTCACCGCCCACGTACAGATGACCGCCATGGACGGCGACGCGGTAGGCGTCCCCGTCGTCGAGGAAGCCGCGGAACCCCGGTACCGCCCGCCCGTCGCTCACCGACAGGCGGGCCAGGCCCGGGGAGGCCCGGCCGTCGACGGAACCGAAGTCCCCGCCCACGATCACCGTTGCGTCGGGTCCGGGGGCGAGGGAGGTCACCGTTCCGTCCACCTGGGGGGAGAAGCTCCGAAGGACGCGTCCGGTGCCGTGCTCGAAGGCGAACAGGTTCGGCTGTTCGAGGACACGTCCCCCCATCGCCTCGCTGATCCTGTCGAAGTCCCCGGCGACCACGACCGTGTCGCCGACGCGCAGGATGTCCTTGACCGCGCCGTCCAGGACGTGCGGCGTCCACTGCACGGGCCGGTCGCCCACCACACGGGAGTGGTCGACGGGTGGCGCGGCGGGGGCAGCCGCCGCGGTTCCGACGGGCAACAGCAGGAGGGCGCCCATCGTCAGGGCGAGGAGCGGGCGGCGGGGTTTCACAGAGGACTCTCCTGGGGTCGCGCCGAGTCGGGTGACGACCGTATTCTTGCAAAGAGTCGTTTCGAAAACACGGAGAGTGACGCTTGTCGTCGTGATCGTCCCTGGGTCCCCTACCGGAAAGGCCGAGGAGGTCGGAAGAGGGGGCGAGGTCGGCGCGGACCCGGGCGAGGAGGGGCGGCGCGCCGGGAGGCACGTGGTGCCCCGGTGGGGGTGCGCGCTCAAGCCGGAACCCCCGCACGCCGCCGCTTGATCCACACCCGGGTGAGGGTCGCGAGCTCGTGCCATTTCCCGGGCGGGGCGGGTTCGGCGAGGAGGTCACCGGAGAAGCGGGGACGGGGGACGCGTCCGTACAGCCGGGCGGTCTCTTGGACCCGGGCGCGAGCGAGTTCGCGCTTGCGCTCGTGGGCCTCGTAGTAGGGCCTGACGGCGGCGACGTACTCGGCCGGGATGAACTGCCGGGGAGGTGACAGTGGCGACGCGGGGGTGCTGGGGACGGGAGCGGGAGCGGGAGCGGGGGAGGAGACGTAGCGGCGGACCCGACCGGAGCGGCGACGACCTCCGGCGGCGTGGCGTCCACGCGGGGGAGCGAGGAAGACCTTCACGGGGCGGAAGGCACGACTGAGAAGGGCAGCGCTAAACTGGCGCATGCTGGCAATTCCTTTGGTTAAAGGGTGGATGTTGCTGGCCGAGGCCCCGGGCGGTGTTCATCCGTCGCGGGGTCTTTGGGTTCAGTTGTGGTTTCGCAACAGAGCGTAGGGGATGCAGGGCAGGGGCGGGGACCGTACTGGAAAGTAATGTGAGGAGAAAGGGGAGAACGGACGACGGGAATTCAGGTCGACTGTCCTTTTGTCCAGGTTCAGGGGATATTGAGAATGAGGCGGTGCGGTAACACGCCCCAGACCTTCGGTGTATGGCCGGTATGGCCGATGATGCGGTTCTGGGCGTGGTGGACGCACACGGTCTCCCTCTTCGCGACTTCCACGCGACCACCGGCTGTGCCACCGTGACCGCTCTTGTGCCGGTGGGATCCGCGCTTCGCCCTCACATTCCTCCTTCTCCCCCCGATCCCTTTCCGGCTCGCGCGAGACGACGGCGCTCATGCCCGGAGAACGCAGAAGTAACGTCATGCGGTACCGCACCCGTTTCCTGTCACCCCTGAGTTCTTCGCCCCTCCCGCGCTCGGCGAAGAAGAGGGACGGCTCGTCATCGTGGAGCGGCCTCGGCCCGGACGGAGGAGCATTTCCCCCAGGCGGGGAGGACACCGGATCGGCCCGAACGGGCATGGGCGCCGCGCGGACGTCCCCTGGAGGCCGCGACCGGTCGTGGGGACTCCTTACCGTCTTGGAGACGACGGCGATGCCCAACGCAGAGTGACGAGAATCGCCCAGGGGATAACGCTCCGTGATCGCGCGGATCGGTGTCCCATGCCCGCATCCGGCCATGATGCCCCCCTTGACGAACGCGGTCAGGCGTGCTCCCGCCGTGATCACACAGCGTGGTCGATGCAGGCCGGATGGTCATGGGGCGCGGTCGCGCCCCCGGCGGGACGGACACACGACCGTGAGCGCTCGGAGGCCGCCAGGTGTCGGAGCGTACTTCCCCCCTTACGCGGAACGCTCCGCGTACTTAGTGTGGCGGGCGTCCAACGGACTTCTGGCAAGCGATCGACGCCGCGCCACAAGCACGGCGTCACCGACCCGCTCGGCCTCATCGGCCGACACCGGTCCTTCCCCCCATCCATCCCCCAACCGCTCAGGAGATCAGGGAAACATGCGAACCTCCCCCGTTGTGTCCGCCCTCGGTACAGGCGCCCTCGCCTTCGGGCTCGTCCTCGCGGCCGCGCCCGGAGCCCTTGCCGACAATCCCGACCGCAGCACTCCGACCGTCGACACCCCCGCGACCGCCGACAGCCTTCTGGAGGCCATGGAACGCGACCTCGACCTGTCCTCGCACGAGGCCGAGGAACTCCTGGAGGCACAGAAGGAGGCCTTCGGACTCGACCGGGCCGCGACCCGGGCAGCGGGCGACGCCTACGGCGGCTCCGTGTTCGACATCGACACCAAGGAACTGACGGTGTTCGTCACCGACAGCGGCGCCGCGGCGGCCGTCGAGGCGGTCGGTGTCGACTCCCGTGTCGTGGACCGCGGCCCCGAGAACCTCGGCGCGATCGTGGAGGAACTGAACGAGGCCGAGGACGCGGCATCGTCCGATGTCACCGGCTGGTACACCGACGTCGCGTCCGACACCGTCGTCATCGAGGTCGTGGAAGGGGGCGACGCCGACGCCTTCATCGACTCGGCCGGGATCGACGCCTCGGCGGTCACCGTCACCGAGGTCGAGGAGAAGCCCCGACTCTTCAACGAGATCGCCGGAGGCCTGCCCTACTACATGGGCGGACGCTGCTCGATGGGCTTCACCGCCTTCGACAGCTCCAACCGCGTCGGGTTCGTGACCGCGGGACACTGCGGCAGGGTCGGGACCACGGTGACGTTCGGCTCTGGCACCGGGCGCTTCGACTACTCCTCCTTCCCCGGCTCCGACGGCGCCTTCGTGCGTGCCACGAGCACCGTGAACGCCTACGCCGACGTCTACCGCTACCGGACGGGCGGGTACGAGGACGTCCGCGGTTCGTCCGAGGCCCCGATCGGAGCCTCGGTGTGCCGCTCCGGCTCCACCACCGGCTGGCACTGTGGCACGATCCAGGCCAAGAACCAGACGGTCCGCTACGCCGAGGGCGCGGTCTACGGGATGACCCGGACCAACGTCTGCGCCGAGCCCGGCGACTCGGGCGGCTCCTTCATCAGCTCGGGCCAGGCCCAGGGCATGACCTCGGGCGGCTCCGGCAACTGCACCTGGGGCGGGACGACATACTTCCAGCCCCTCAACCCGGTGCTGAACACCTGGGGCCTGCGTCTGGCCACGGTCTGACGCGTGGTGACGGTCTGACGCGTTCTTCTTCGGGTACGCCTTGAAGCGGACGGCCCCGGCCCCTTGGCCGGGGCCGTCGGCCTGCCGCCTGCCATCTGCCCCCTTCCCCGTGATCTTGCTCTTAGCGTCACTCGGAGCGCCCGGCGGTGACGCCCGGAGCAAGATCACGGGGGGAGGGGTGGGGTCGTCGACTCGGGCCGGGTACTCGCACTTCTCCTGGGGGTCAGTGGATCTTGCTCTTAGCGTCACCGGGAGTGCTCGGGAGTGTCACCCGGAGCAAGATCCACTGGTTCGTTCCGTCGGCGCTCGCGCGTCCGGACGGCGGAGGCGCCGGCCCTGGGGACTTGAGGATCCGCCGTGTCCCGATCCCGGTCGCCACCGTGGCACGCTCACCCGCCTCCTCCCGGCTCTCGACCCCCGCCTCCTCCCCTCCTCCCGGTGCCTACCGGGGAACGACAGACGGCCTTCCTCGGTATCGCCCGGGTGGAGAAGCGCGCCTTTTCCCGGTGATCTTGCTCTGGGTGGCACTGTCGGGTGCACACAGTGACGCTGGGAGCAAGATCACGGGGGAAGTGGCAGATCGTGTGACATAGAAGCGTCACCGGGAAGAGGCAGGGTCTCGACCCGGGTGGGGTTGCTGGTGCGCGAGTGCTGGTGCCGGCCATAGCCAGGTTCTTCGGACAGATCCTGCGTGAGTCACCCCAGCATTGTTGTCAAGTGCTCCCCGTCGCAGGCTCTGTTGTCGCGCGGTTCCCGTGGCGGTCTTCTCGCTGCTTGTCATGAGCGAAGGGATCAGTGGATCTTGCTCTTAGCGTCACTGGGAGTGCTCGGGAGTGTCACCCGGAGCAAGATCACGGGGGGAGGGGTGGGGTCGTCGACCCGGGCCGGGCACTCGCACTTCTCCTGTCGGCTTGACCGGTATCGGCCCGAGTGTCGGTACGCAAGGTGCGCGAGGGCACACCAGATGCGCGAGGGCCGCGACCGGCCCTTAGTCTTGTGCCATGACCCGCGCTGAACTCGACAAGAAGCCCCAGGACGTCGCCGCGATGTTCGATGGCATCGCCGACAACTACGACCTGGTCAACGACGTCATCTCCCTGGGCCAGGACCGCCTGTGGCGCAGGGCCGTCGTCAACGCGGTCGACGCCTACAGCGGCGAGCTCGTCCTGGACCTCGCCGCGGGGACCGGCACCTCTTCGGAGTCCTTCGTGAAGAAGGGCGCGCGTGTGGTGGCCTGCGACTTCTCCCTGGGCATGCTCCGGGCGGGGGTACGAAGGCGCGGCGGCGCCGACCGGGGCGGGGTGACCTTCGTGGCGGGCGACGCCCTGCGTCTGCCCTTCGCGGACCAGACCTTCGACGCGGTCACGATCTCCTTCGGTCTGCGCAACGTCAACGACGTCGACCAGGCGCTGCGCGAGCTGTTGCGCGTGACCAAGGTCGGTGGACGCATGGTCATCTGCGAGTTCAGTCACATCCCGGTCGACTTCGTGGACAGGCTCTACTCCACCTACCTCATGGGCGCCCTGCCCAAGATCGCGGGGGTGGTCTCCGGGCGCGGTGAGTCCTACGACTACCTGTCGGAGTCGATCATGGCCTGGCCCAAGCAGGCCGATCTGGCCCGGCACCTCCAGGAGGCGGGGTGGTCGCGGGTGGCCTGGCGCAACCTGTCGGCGGGCATCGTCGCCCTGCACCGCGGCTTCCGTGAGCGGTAGGAACGGGATCCACATGTGCGCCTAGCGCACGCCGTATAAGAAATCCGTAACCCGGGGAGGGGCTCGCCTCCCCGGGTTTTTGTGTCCTCGGTGGGTCTGCTGAGGCGCCGGTAACAACCTTGAGCTGGGGTTTTGGTCAAGAGTGAACGGCTTTTGGGGCAAGTGGAGCCGTCTGTGTACCTATGTCCTGCTTTGGGGGAGGGTCACTGATACCCCCCTGGGACTCGCCACCACGTTCGGGAGGGTCTAGACTTCGGGAAAGTGGCCTTGTGAAGAGCTTCACAAGAACACGAGTCATTGGACACATAACCATATGTCGGACATAACGGACGCCCAACAGCGTCCCGGACTCCCCCGTGAGCGGGTCGATCCCCGCAGGTAGGCCCGCCACGGTGTACCCGCGCGAGCAGTCGAGGACCACCCGTGAGTGAGACAGCCACCTCCTCCTCTCCCCGAGGCCGGGAGCGGATCGAGTACGACGCCGACGTCATCGTCGTCGGCGCAGGCCCGGCCGGCTCCACCACCGCCTATTACCTGGCCCAGGCCGGACTGGACGTCCTGCTGCTGGAGAAGACCTCCTTCCCCCGGGAGAAGGTCTGCGGCGACGGACTCACCCCGCGAGCGGTGAAGCAGCTCACCGCGATGGGCATCACCTTCGAGGACGAGGGGTGGATCAAGAACCACGGCCTGCGCATCGTCGGTGCCGGCGCCCGCCTCGAACTGCCCTGGCCCGACCTGGCCGCCTACCCGGGTTTCGGTCTGGTGCGCACTCGCTACGACTTCGACCAGATCCTGGTGAACCGTGCGGTCTCCGCCGGAGCCAAGCTCCTTGAGCGCACCACCGTCACCGGCCCCCTCATGGACGAGCGCAGCAACCGCATCGTCGGGGTGCACGCCAAGGACGCCGACCGCGAACCCGTCACCTTCCGAGCACCGTTGGTCGTGGCCGCGGACGGCAACTCCTCGCGCCTGTCGGTGGCCATGGGCATCCGCAAACGCGACGACCGTCCCATGGGCGTGGCCGTGCGCACCTACTTCGAGAGCCCCCGACACAAGGACGACTACCTGGAGTCCTGGTTGGAGCTGTGGGACCGCAGCGGCGACAAGGACGTCCTCCTGCCCGGCTACGGCTGGGTCTTCGGCGTCGGTGACGGCACCAGCAACGTCGGGCTCGGCGTCCTCAACTCCACCGCCTCCTTCCAGGACGTGGACTACCGCAAACTCCTGCGCCGCTGGACCGAGTCGATGCCCGAGGAGTGGGGCTTCACCGAGGAGAACCGGAAGGGCGCCGTCCGCGGCGCGGCCCTGCCCATGGGCTTCAACCGGGTGCCGCACTACTCGCGGGGTCTGCTGCTCGTCGGCGACTCCGGCGGCATGGTCAACCCCTTCAACGGCGAGGGCATCGCCTACGCCATGGAGGCCGCGAGCACCGCGGCCGACGTGATCGTGCAGGCGAACGGCCGCCCCACCCAGCAGACCCGTGAGCGGGCCCTGCTGCGTTACCCCGAGGTGCTCGCCGAAACCTACGGCGGCTACTACACGCTCGGCCGCTACTTCGTGAAGATCATCGGCCAGCCCGAGTTCATGAAGTACGCGACCAAGTACGGACTCCGCCAGCGCACCCTCATGAAGTTCGTGCTCAAACTGCTGGCCAACCTCACCGAACCCACACAGGGAGACGCCATGGACCGGGTCATCAACGGCCTGTCCCGCCTCGCCCCCGCGGCCTAGACGGCACGGGTTCCGACCGAGCGGGCCCCCGGGAGACCTCGGACATCCCCGCGCCGAGGGCGCGGCCGGACGGGCCCGGAGCGGACACAGCACAGCCGGGCGCCTCGGCCCGGACAGACACAGGGGACGAGCCAGAGATGAGTCCGCACAAGTGAAGGCAATCACAAGCACTCCCGGTACGCCGCGCGGGCGGACCGGACAGCCAGGAGGAAGGTGACCGTGGAACTGTACACACCGGTCTTCGTACTCGGCGGGATCGGCGCCGCGTTCGTCGTGGTGTCGATGCTGGCCGGAGCGCTCCTGGGGCCCAAGCGCTACAACCGCGCCAAGATGCAGGCCTACGAGAGCGGCATCGAACCCACACCACAGCCCGCGGGCGGCGGCCGTTTCACGATCAAGTACTACATGACGGCCATGATGTTCATCATCTTCGACATCGAGATCATCTTCCTCATCCCCTGGGCCGTGCACTTCGACGCACTGGGCTGGTTCGGACTGATCGCGATCGTCCTCTTCCTGGTGAACGTCTCCATCGCCTACGCCTACGAGTGGCGCCGCGGAGGCCTGGAATGGAACTAGGCGAACTAGACAGTGTTCTCTGGGGGCCTCCGCCCCGCTCCGGCCCCTGCCCTAGCCACACCCCCATGGGAACGAGATCCGGGGCACGCCCCACACCCGTCCTGACCCCGCAGCCCAGCCCGGAGGAGGTCCGCAGCTGATGGGACTCGAAGAGAAACTTCCCAGCGGCATCATGCTCTCGACCGTCGAGCAGGTCGTGGGTCTGGCCCGCAAGACCTCCATGTGGCCCGCCACGTTCGGACTGGCCTGCTGCGCCATCGAGATGATGGCCGTCGGCGGTCCGCACTACGACCTGGCCCGGTTCGGCATGGAGAAGTTCGGAGCCACCCCGCGCCAGGCCGACCTGATGATCGTCGCCGGACGCGTCAGCCAGAAGATGGCCCCCGTCCTGCGTCAGATCTACGACCAGATGCCCGAACCCAAGTGGGTCATCGCCATGGGCGTGTGCGCCTCCAGCGGCGGCATGTTCAACAACTACGCGATCGTCCAGGGCGTGGACCACATCGTCCCGGTCGACATCTACCTGCCCGGCTGCCCGCCGCGGCCGGAGATGCTCCTCGACGCCGTGCTCAAGCTGCACGACAAGGTGCAGAACACCAAGCTCGGCGCCCACCGGGAGCAGGAGATCACCGAGACCGAGGAGCGCATGCTCCGCCGTTCGCTGCCGCTGGTGAGCAAGGACTGACATGAGCACCGAACACGAACGCGAACGCGACGAGGAAGCCGCCGACCTCCCCGACAAGCTGGGCCGCGAGCGCCTGGCCGCGCCGATCCGGCGCACCGGGATGTTCGGCACCCACACCACCGGGGACACCTCCGGTTTCGGAGGTCTGCAAGTACGGGGGAGCGCTCCCGTCCACAGCGGACGCCCCTTCACCGACCCCGACGACCCGCGTACCGCCGACTTCGACCGGGTGGCCGACGACCTGGAGGCCGCACTGGGGGAGAACGCCGGAGTCGTGGAGCGGGTCGAGGTCTCCCGCGGCGAGTTGACCTTCCACGTGCGCCGCGAGGCGCTCCTGGAGGTGGCCCGCGTGCTGCGCGACGACCCGGCACTGCGCTACGAACTGTGCACCGGAGTGGTCGGGGTCCACTTCCCCGACGACGCCGGTCGGGAGCTGCACGCGGTCTACCACCTGCGCTCCCTCACCCACAACAGCGAGATCCGGGTGTCCACCACCTGTCCCGACGCCGACCCGCACGTGCCCTCCCTCGTGTCCGTCTACCCGACCAACGACTGGCACGAGCGTGAGGCCTGGGACTTCTTCGGGATCGTCTTCGACGGCCACCCCGCGCTGACGCGCATCCAGATGCCCGACGACTGGCACGGCCACCCGCAGCGCAAGGACTACCCGCTGGGCGGCATCCCCGTCGAGTACCGGGGCGCCACAGTGCCCCCGCCGGACGAGCGGAGGTCCTACAAGTGATCGCCACCGCACAGCACTCGGCCACGAAGGGAGGCCCACAATGACCGTCACAGAGGACTACATCGACGCCTCCGGCGGAGACTGGGACGAGGTCATCGAGAAGGCGCAGTCCACCAGCGCCGAACGCCTGGTCATCAACATGGGCCCGCAGCACCCGTCCACGCACGGCGTGCTCCGGCTGATTCTCACCCTGGACGGTGAGACCTGCACGGAGGCCCGTGTCGGTATCGGCTACCTGCACACCGGTATCGAGAAGAACATGGAATACCGGACGTGGACCCAGGGCACCACGTTCGTCACCCGCATGGACTACCTGACGCCGCTCTTCAACGAGACGGCGTACTGCCTGGCGGTCGAGAAGCTGCTGGGCATCGAGGACCGCGTCCCCGAGCGGGCCAACGTCATCCGCGTGATGATGATGGAGCTCAACCGGATGGCCTCCCACTTCGTGGCGATGGCGACCTTCGGCATGGAGTTGGGCGCGACCACGGTCATGACCAACGGCTTCCGTGAGCGCGAGATGATCCTGGACATCTTCGAGCTGGTCACCGGCCTGCGGATGAACCACGCCTACGTGCGTCCCGGGGGCGTGTCCCAGGACCTGCCGCCCGGCGCGGTCGACAAGGTCCGCGAGCTGCTCAAGGAGATGCCCAAGCGCATCGACATCATGCGCAAGCTCCTGGACGAGAACCCCATCTACCTGGCCCGGACCAAGGACGTGGCCTACCTCAACCTGCCCGGATGCATGGCGCTCGGCGTCACCGGGCCGATGCTGCGCTCCTCGGGCCTGGCATGGGACCTGCGCAAGGCCAAGCCCTACTGCGGATACGAGGACTACGAGTTCGACGTCCCGGTCTCCGACGGCGGCGACGTCTACGCCCGCTACCGGGTGCGCATGGCCGAGATGGAGGAGAGCCTCAAGATCATCGAGCAGTGCCTGGACAAGCTCCGGCCCGGCCCGGTGATGGTCCAGGACGCCAAGATCGGCTGGCCCGCGAAGTTGGCGTTGGGTCCCGACGGGCTGGGCAACTCGCCCGACCACATCGCACACATCATGAGCAGCTCCATGGAGGCGCTCATCCACCACTTCAAGCTGGTCACCGAGGGTTTCCGAGTACCCGCGGGCCAGGCCTACGCGGCCGTGGAGAGCGCCAAGGGCGAGCTGGGCTGCTACGCGGTCAGCGACGGGGGCACCCGTCCGTACCGCGTGCACTTCCGCGACCCCTCGTTCACCCACCTACAGACGGTCGCCGCCATGTGCGAGGGCGGCACGGTGGCGGACGTCATCGCGGCCGTGGCCAGTATCGACCCCGTGATGGGAGGTGTGGACCGGTGAGCGAGCACGACGGCACCGAGACCACGAAGGCGGCGGAGCCGCGCGAGGCGTTCCCCGCCGAGGTCACCGCCCGGTTGGAGCGGGACGCCAAGGAGATCATCGGACGCTACCCCCGGCCGCGGTCCGCGCTGCTGCCGCTCCTGCACCTGGTGCAGTCCGAGGAGGGACACGTCAGCAAGGCCGGCATGCGTTTTTGCGCCGACCAGCTCGACATCACCCTCGCCGAGGTCAACGCGGTCGCCACGTTCTACACCATGTACCGCCGCCGTCCGGGCGGCGACTACCAGGTGGGCGTGTGCACCAACACCCTGTGCGCGGTGATGGGCGGCGACGAGATCTTCGAGACGCTCAAGGAGCACCTGGGCGTCGGCAACAGCGAGACCACCGAGGACGGCAAGGTCACGCTGGAGCACGTGGAGTGCAACGCGGCCTGCGACTTCGCCCCCGTGGTGATGGTCAACTGGGAGTTCTTCGACAACCAGACCCCAGAGAAGGCCAAGCAGCTGGTGGACGACCTGCGGCTGGGCAAGGACGTGGCGCCCACGCGCGGTCCCTCCAGCCTGTGCACCTGGAAGCAGAACTCCCGGATCCTGGCCGGATTCGAGGACGGCCGGGCGGGCGAGGGCGTGCAGGCCGCCGCCCCCTCCCTGGCCGGGCTCAGGCTGGCGCGCGAACGCGGCTGGAAGGCCCCCGACCCGGGCGACCTCCCGGCCAGGCCCGCGGAGCAGGACGAGGAGGACGCCAAGTGACCACCCTGACCCCGGTCCTGTCCGCGAACTGGGACCGGCCGGACTCCTTCACCCTGGAGGGCTACCAGGCCACCGGGGGCTACAGCGCACTGCGCAAGGCCCTGGGGATGGAGCCCGACGCCATCGTGGACCTGGTCAAGCGGTCCGGCCTGCGCGGCCGAGGCGGCGCCGGGTTCCCCACGGGGATGAAGTGGGGCTTCCTGCCCGCGGACAACCCCAACCCGCGTTACCTCGTGGTCAACGCCGACGAGGCCGAGCCGGGCACCTGCAAGGACATCCCGCTCATGCTCGCCAACCCGCACGTGCTGCTGGAAGGCGCGATGATCGCCTCGTACGCGATCAAGTCCAACCAGGCCTTCATCTACGTGCGCGGCGAGGTCGTCCACGTCATCCGGCGCCTGCGCCGGGCCGTGGCCGAGGCCTACGACGCCGGACTGCTGGGCAAGAACATCCTCGGCAGCGGCTTCGACCTCGACCTCGTCGTCCACACCGGTGCGGGCGCCTACATCTGCGGCGAGGAGACCGCACTGCTGGACTCCCTGGAGGGCTACCGCGGCCAGCCTCGGCTCAAGCCGCCCTTCCCCGCGGTGGCCGGCCTCTACGCCTCGCCCACCGTGGTGAACAACGTCGAGTCCATCGCCAGCGTGCCGAGCATCGTCGCCAACGGCGCCGAGTGGTTCACGTCCATGGGCACCGAGAAGTCCGCCGGATTCGGCTTCTTCTCCCTGTCCGGGCACGTGACCAACCCCGGCCAGTACGAGGCGCCGCTCGGCATCACCCTGCGCGAACTGCTCGACATGGCCGGAGGGATCCGAGCCGGGCACCGGCTCAAGTTCTGGACGCCCGGCGGCTCCTCCACCCCGATCTTCACCGACGAGCACCTGGACACCCCGCTCGACTTCGAGTCGGTGGGGGCAGCCGGATCCATGCTCGGCACGCGGGCCTTGCAGATCTTCGACGAGACCACCTGCGTGGTACGCGCGGTCGGCCGTTGGATCGCCTTCTACGCCCACGAGTCCTGCGGCAAGTGCACGCCCTGCCGCGAGGGCAACTTCTGGATGGTCCAGGTCCTGGACCGTCTGGAGAGGGGCGAGGGCACCGAGGCCGACCTGGACAAGCTCCTGGACATCTGCGACAACCTGCTCGGCCGCTCCTTCTGCGCCCTCGGAGACGGAGCGACCAGCCCCGTCATGTCCTCGATCAAGTACTTCCGACAGGAGTACATCGACCACGTGGAGAAGGGCGGCTGCCCCTTCGACCACTCCAAGGCCACCCTGTGGGGCGACAGGACGACCTCGACGGGAGGACAGCAGTGACAGTCACCTCCAACTCCAGTGGCGGATCGGTGCCGGCACCGCCGCCCGAGGACCTCGTCACCGTCACCATCGACGGCTTCCAGATCCAGGTGCCCAAGGGCACGCTGCTCATCCGGGCGGCCGAACTCCTGGGCATCCAGATCCCCAGGTTCTGCGACCACCCGCTCCTGGACCCGGTCGGCGCCTGCCGCCAGTGCCTGGTCGAGATCCCCGACATGGGCAACGGGCGCGGCATGCCCAAGCCCCAGGCCTCCTGCACGATCACCGTGATGGACGGGATGGTGGTCAACACCCACCTGACCTCCCCGGTGGCGGAGAAGGCCCAGCGCGGGATCATGGAGTTCCTGCTCATCAACCACCCGCTGGACTGCCCGGTCTGTGACAAGGGCGGCGAGTGCCCCCTACAGAACCAGGCCATGTCCACCGGTCAGGGCGAGAGCCGCTTCATCGACGTCAAGCGGACCTTCCCCAAGCCGGTCGCGCTGTCCACGCAGGTACTGCTGGACCGCGAGCGCTGCATCCAGTGCGCCCGATGCACCCGCTTCGCCGCGCAGATCGCGGGCGACCCGCTCATCGAACTGATGGAACGCGGGGCCCAGGAACAGGTGGGCATCGCCGAGGGCGAGCCCTTCCAGTCCTACTTCTCCGGCAACACCGTGCAGATCTGCCCGGTCGGAGCGCTCACCGGATCGGCCTACCGCTTCCGGGCACGCCCCTTCGACCTGGTGTCCACGCCCAGCGTGTGCGAGCACTGCGCCGACGGGTGCGCCCAGCGCACCGACCACCGACGCGGCAAGGTCATGCGCCGTCTGGCCGGAGACGACCCGCAGGTCAACGAGGAATGGAACTGTGACAAGGGGCGGTGGGCCTTCAGCTACACCACCCAGTCCGACCGTCTCTCCAACCCCCTGGTGCGCGACGAGGAGTCCCGCGCCCTGGAGTTCGCCTCCTGGCCCGAGGCGCTCGGCGTGGCCGCACAGGGCCTGGCCGCCGCGCGCGGTCGGGTCGGCGTGCTGGTCGGCGGCCGGCTCACCTACGAGGACGCCTACGCCTACGCCAAGTTCGCCCGCGTGGCACTGGGCACCAACGACGTGGACGCTCGGGCCCGCGCCCACTCGCAGGAGGAGTCCGACTTCCTGGCCGCCCACGTGGCCGGGACCCCGATCGGGGTGGACTTCACCGCGTTGGAGAAGGCGCCCGCGGTCCTCCTGGCCGGATTCGAGCCCGAGGACGAGTCGCCGCTGGTCTTCCTGCGGCTGCGCAAGGGCGTGCGCAAGCGCGGCCTGAAGGTCTACTCGGTCGCCTCGCACGCCAGCCTGGGACTGACCAAGACCAAGGGCACGCTGGTCAAGGCGGTGCCGGGGGACGAAGGCCGTGTCCTGAACTCCCTCGACACCGACGCCCCCGACGTCGTGGCCGCCCTGAACGAAGAGGGCGCGGTCATCATGGTGGGCGAACGCATGGCGGCGGTGCCCGGTGCCCTGACCGCCGTCGCGGCCCTGGCCGAGCGGACCGGAGCCCGCCTGGCGTGGGTGCCGCGCCGCGCCGGCGAGCGCGGAGCCATCGACGCCGGAGCGCTGCCGGGCCTGCTGCCCGGCGGACGACCCGTCACCGACGCCTCCGCCCGCGCGGAGGTGGCCCGTGCCTGGAACGTGGGCGAACTGCCCGCCGAACCCGGTCGTGACACCTCGGCCATCATCGAGGCCGCCGCCGCCGGCGAGCTGGACGCCCTGCTCATCGCCGGAGTGGAGCTGGACGACCTGCCCGACCCCGAGGCGGCGCGCCGGGCCCTGGCCCGCGTGCCGTTCATCGTCAGCCTCGAACTGCGCGCCAGTGACGTCACCGACCGCGCCGACGTGGTGCTGCCCGTGGCCGCCGTGGCCGAGAAGTCCGGCACCTTCGTCAACTGGGAGGGCCGCCACAGGCCCTTCGGCACCACGCTCAAGGTGCCCGGCGCCCTGTCCGACCTGCGGGTGCTCTCCGCGATCGCCGACCAGATGGACGTGCACCTGGGTCTGCCCGATGCCGCGTCCGCCTACGGCGAGCTGATGGAGCTGGGCCTGTGGACGGGCGAGCGCACCCAGGCTCCGAGGGCATGGCCCGTGGACGTCACCGTGCCCGGGCCCGGCCAGGCGATCCTGTCCACCTGGCGACAGCTGCTCGGCACGGGTCGCATGGAGGACGGCGAGCCCTACCTCGCCGGAACCGCGCGGCAGGCCCGCGCCTACCTGTCCAAGGCCACCGCCGACGAGGTCGGTGTGGCCGACGGTGGGACGCTCCACGTCACCGGTGAGCGCGGCACGGTCTCCGTGCCCGTGATCATCACCGACATCGCTGACCGCGTCGTCTGGCTCCCGGCCAACGCCGACGGCTGCGACGTACCCCGCGACCTGGGCGGCGGCTCCGGACAGACCGTGCTGCTGGCCCCGTCCACCACCGACTCCGGGAGGCACCAGTGACCCCCGCCGCCCTCGATCCGCGTGTGGCCGCCACCCTGGCCTCCGAGGAGACGTTGAGCGCGTTCGGCAACGACCCGTGGTGGATCACCACCATCAAGGCACTGGCCATCTTCGTCTTCCTCATGCTGTGCGTGTTGATGATGATCATGGCCGACCGCAAGGTCATGGGCCGGATGCAGCAGCGTCACGGACCGAACCGGATGGGCCCCTTCGGCCTGCTCCAGTCCCTCTTCGACGGCATCAAGCTCTCCCTGAAGGAGGACCTGATCCCGCGCGGGGTGGACCGGTTCGTCTACATCGCCGCACCGATGATCGCGGCCGTACCCGCGTTCATCGCGTTCTCGGTCATCCCCATCGGGCCCGAGGTGAACCTCTTCGGGGTCATCACCCCGCTCCAGCTCACCGACCTGCCCGTCGCGGCACTGGTGGTCCTGGCCACCGCCGCACTGGGGGTGTACGGGTTCGTGCTCGGCGGCTGGGCCTCCCAGTCGCCCTACGCCCTGCTCGGTGGTCTGCGCGCCTCCGCGCAGGTGATCAGCTACGAGATCGCGATGGGCCTGTCCTTCGTGGCGGTCTTCATCATGTCGGGCACCCTGACCATGTCGGGGATCGTCGAGGCCCAGCGCGGGCTGTGGTTCGCCGTGCTGCTCCTGCCGTCCTTCCTCATCTACCTGGTGACGATGATCGGCGAGACCAACCGGTTGCCCTTCGACCTGGCCGAGGGCGAGGGTGAGCTCGTCGGCGGCTTCATGACCGAGTACGGGTCCATGAAGTTCACGATGTTCTTCCTCGCCGAGTACGTGAACATGTGCACGGTCGCCGCCGTGTCCGTCACGCTCTTCCTCGGCGGATGGCTCGCCCCGCCCGGGATCACCGCCTTCTTCCCCGGCGCGAACGAGGGCTGGTGGCCCGCCCTGTGGTGGCTGCTCAAGTTCGTCTGCGTGATGTTCCTGTTCATCTGGGTGCGGGGCAGCCTGCCCCGGGTGCGCTACGACCAGCTGATGAAGCTCGGCTGGAAGGTGCTCATCCCGATCCAGCTGGTGTGGATCACCGCCGTCGCCGTGGTGCGGATGCTCGTGCTGGAGCAGGCCTCCCCGGTGGTCATCGCCCTGGTGGTCCTCGCCTTCACCGCCGCCACCGTGGCCGCGTTCTACGCCTGGCTGCGCCACGTGCGCCGCGAACGGGCCGAGGAGGCCCGCGAGCGCGCGGAGAACGCCCGACGCGCCCACAAGGACCCCGCCTTCGGCGGGTTCCCGGTGCCCCCGAGCACCGCCCCGCACTACGGCAGCAGCGTGCTCGCCGAACCGCCGCGGACGGCCGCCGCCGACCGCAACAAGAAGGGTGAGGAGGTTACCGGTGCTTGAGTGGCTCAACCCCGTCAAGGGTTTCGGTGTCACCTTCCACACGATGTTCAAGAAGGTGCCGACCGTCGAGTACCCGGAGGTCAAGCGCCCCACGGCGCCGCGCTTCCACGGAAGGCACCAGCTGAACAGGTGGGCCGACGGCCTGGAGAAGTGCATCGGGTGCGAACTGTGCGCCTGGGCCTGCCCGGCCGACGCCATCTACGTGGAGGCCGGTGACAACACCGAGGACGACAGGTACTCGCCCGGTGAACGCTACGGCCGGGTGTACCAGATCAACTACCTGCGCTGCATCCTGTGCGGGCTGTGCGTCGAGGCATGCCCCACGCGGGCCCTGACCATGACCAACGAGTACGAGCTGGCCGACGACAACAGGCAGAGCCTGATCTGGACCAAGGAACAGCTGCTCGCCCCTCTCAAGGAGGGGATGGAGGCGCCTCCGCACCCGATGCGTCTGGGTGAGACCGAGCAGGACTACTACGCCACCGGGCGAGGCCAGCACGGTTCGCAGGACGGACACGAGGCGCAGGAGAGCACGGAGGCAGTCCGTTGACCCCGCTCACCAGTTCCCTTGGAAGCGCACCCCTGGACGGGGCCGTGCACCTGGCCGCCCCCATCGGCGGCGGCGAGGCGGCCGTGTTCTGGATCCTGGGCGCCGTGGTCCTCCTCGGCGGCCTCGGAGTGGTCTTCTCCCGCAAGGCCGTGCACTCGGCCATGTCCATGGCGCTGACCATGGTCAGCCTGGCCGTCTTCTACGGCATCAACACGGCGCCGTTCCTGATGGTCGTGCAGATCGTGGTCTACACCGGCGCCGTCCTGATGCTGTTCCTGTTCGTGCTGATGCTCGTGGGCGTCAGCTCCGCCGACTCGTTGGTGGAGACGATCAGCGGACAGCGGATCCTCACCGCCGTCGTCGCGCTCGCCTTCATCGGCGCCCTGGTCACCGGCATCACCCGCATCTCCGTGGGCGACCCGGCCGGACTGGAGGCGGGAGCCGCCGCCGCGGGCGGCACCATCCCGTGGATCGCCGGTGAGCTGATCCTGCGCTACGTGGTCGCCTTCGAGGCCACCGGCGCGCTGCTCATCACCGCGGTCCTGGGCGCCATGGTCATGGCGCACACCGCCCGCACCAAGAAGCGCAACACCCAGAGGCAGATGTCGGAGGACCGTATCCGCGGGGACCACCCGACACCGCTGCCCGGACCGGGCACCTACGCGCGGCACAACGCGGTCGACATGCCCGCGCTGCTGCCGGACGGCACGGTCTCGCAGCTGTCCCTCAACCCGGTGCTCACCGCGCGCGACCCCAAGTACCAGTCGCAGGTGCCCGACGACGTGCGGGCCCGCCACACGCCCCTGGCCGGTGGCGCCTCGGACTCGGCGGAGTCCAAGGTCGTCGGCCCCGTGGTCGACGACCGGGCCCGGCCAGAGGCGGAGACCGAGGGTGGACCGGTGGAGACCGGCACGCTGGTCTCCGACACGGGTGAGGGCGCCGACGGCGAGGACCCCAACGGCAAGAACGGCAACGGGCAGGAGGTCGAGTCCTCGTGGACCCGATGAACTACATCGTCCTCGCGGCGCTGCTGTTCACCATCGGCGCCGTCGGCGTGCTGGTCCGGCGCAACGCGATCATCGTCTTCATGTGCGTGGAGCTGATGCTCAACGCCTGCAACCTGGCGTTCGTCGCGTTCGCCCGTATGCACGGGGACATCGAAGGGCAGGTCATCGCTTTCTTCGTGATGGTCGTCGCCGCCGCCGAGGTGGTGGTCGGCCTCGCGATCATCATGCAGATCTTCCGAACCCGCAGGTCCGCGTCGCTCGATGACGCGAACCTGCTCAAGCACTAGAAGGCGGAGTGGCAGTGACATCTCACGCTTACCTCGCCGCCGACCCCGTGGTGGCGACCGCGGCCGACAGTGCCGTGCTGTCGGGCGCCTGGCTGCTCATCGCCATGCCGCTCGCGGGCGCGGCGATCCTGCTGCTCGGCGGCAGGAGCACCGACAAATGGGGGCACTGGCCGGCCACGGCCCTGCCGGTGGCCTCCTTCGCCTGGGCCGTCCTGATCCTGTTCGAACTGCTCGGCAGAGCCCCCGACGCGCGCAGCGTCTCCGTCCCCGTCTACGAGTGGTTCTCCGTCGGGTCCTTCACCGCCGGCGTGGACCTTCTGGTGGATCCGCTCTCGATCAGCTTCGTCCTGCTCATCACCTTCGTGGGCTCGCTGATCCACGTCTACTCCATCGGCTACATGGCCGAGGACCCCGACAGGCGGCGTTTCTTCGCCTACCTCAACCTGTTCGTCGCGGCCATGCTCGTGCTGGTGCTCGCGGACAACTTCGTCCTGCTCTTCTTCGGATGGGAGGGCGTGGGCCTGGCCTCCTACCTGCTCATCGGGTTCTGGCAGTACAAGAACTCCGCGGCGGTGGCCGCCAAGAAGGCCTTCCTCATCAACCGGGTCGGTGACCTGGGCCTGCTCGTCGCGATCATGATCATGTTCGCGGTGCTGGGCGCGGTCAGCTTCAGCGACGTGTTCGCCGCCGTCCCGGGCGCGAGCGACGGCGTGCTGCTGGCCATCGGGCTGCTGCTCCTGCTGGGCGCCTGCGGCAAGTCCGCGCAGCTGCCTCTCCAGGCCTGGCTGCTCGACGCCATGGAGGGCCCGACCCCGGTGTCCGCGCTCATCCACGCGGCCACCATGGTCACCGCGGGTGTGTACCTCATCGTGCGCGCCGGACCGATCTTCGAGGGCGCCCCGGTCGCCCAGACCATGGTCACCGTCGTGGGCGCGGCCACCATGCTGGCCGGTGGGATCATCGCCTCCGCCAAGGACGACATCAAGAAGTCCCTGGCGGGGTCCACGATGAGCCAGATCGGCATGATGGTCCTGGCCGCCGGGCTGGGCCCGATCGGATACGTGGCCGCCATCGCCCACCTGGTCACCCACGGCTTCTTCAAGGCCGGGCTGTTCCTGGGCGCCGGCTCGGTCATGCACGCCATGAACGAGGGCGTGGACATGCGCAGGTACGGCGGACTGGCGAGGATCATGCCGATCACCTTCGCCACCTTCGGCCTGGGCTACCTGGCCATCATCGGCTTCCCGTTGCTGTCGGGGTGGTGGACCAAGGAGAGCATCATCTCCGCGGCCTTCGGCCTGGGCGGCACCCAGGGCATGGTGCTCGGGACCGCGGTGATCGTCGGTGCCGGCCTGACCGCCTTCTACATGTCGCGGATGGTCTTCATGACCTTCCTCGGCGAGAAGCGCTGGGAGAAGGACGTGAAACCGCACGAGTCGCCGGTGAGCATGACCGCCCCCATGGTGGTCCTGGCCGTCGGCTCGGTGGCCCTGGGCGCCTTCCTGGTGCTCGGGAACCGGTTCGCGAACTTCCTGGCACCGACCATCGGCGCCCAGCCCCAGCACTTCGACGTGGTGCACGCCTTCACCGCGCCCTACGGCCTGGCCGCCCTGGCCATGCTGGCCGTCGGCGTGGTCATCGCCTGGGCGATGTACCTGCGCAGGCCCGTGGCCCGCACCGCCCCCAAGGGCAACCTCGTGACCGTCGCCGCCAGTCGTGAGCTGTACGGCAACGAGATCAACGAGGGCCTGATCATGCGGCCCGGCCAGCAGCTCACCCGGGCCCTGCTCGTCATCGAGGACAAGGTCATCGACGGAGCGGTCAACGGGCTCGGTGCGGGTGTACGCGACTCCTCCCGGGGGCTGGGCCGTGCCCAGACCGGGTTCGCCCGCACATACGCGCTCACCATGCTCTTCGGCGCCGTCATCGTCGCCGCGACGCTGGTTGTGAGGTTGTAGACAATGATCCCCTGGCTCACTATCGCGATCGCGCTCCCCGCGGTCGGCGCGGTCCTGGTCTGGGCGCTACCACGCGTCACGGCCACGTCCCCCGCCCGAACCGTCGGCGAGGCGTCGGCATCGGCGGCGGGCGGCGGCACCACCACGGCCACGGCCGTGCGGCCCGCCGCCACGGCCACGGGCGGCGGGGCCTCGGCCGAGACCGCCAAGCGGCTGGCACTGGGCTTCTCGCTCGCCACGCTGCTGGTGGTCGCGGCCATGGCGCTGCGCTTCGACACCTCCCAGGCCGGCGGCCTACAGTTCGAGGAGGTCCACCCCTGGATCCCGCGCTTTGGCATCCACTACGCCGTGGGCGTGGACGGCATCGCCCTGGCGCTGATCCTGATGTCGGTGATCCTGGTACCGCTGGTCATCCTGGCGGCCTGGAAGGAGCACGAGGACCGCTCTGACGGCGGGCGCGGGTACTTCGCCCTCATCCTCGCCCTCGAAGCGATGATGATCGGTGTCTTCGCCGCCACCGACGTCTTCCTGTTCTACGTGTTCTTCGAGGTCATGCTCATCCCGGTCTACTTCATGATCGGGCGCTACGGACGCGGCGACGAGCGTTCGAAGGCCGCCATCAAGTTCCTGCTGTACAGCCTGGCGGGCGGCCTGATCATGCTGGTCGCGGTGATCGGCGTGTACGTCATCGGCGGCAGCTTCCTGTGGACCGACCTCGTGGGCGAGGGCAGTGCCCTGGCCGCGGTGGACCCGGCCACGGCGCGCTGGCTGTTCCTCGGCTTCTTCATCGCCTTCGCGATCAAGGCGCCGATGTGGCCCGTGCACACCTGGCTGCCCTCGGCGGCCCAGTCCTCGCGTCCGGGCACCGCGGTGCTGCTGGTGGGCGTGCTGGACAAGGTCGGCACCTACGGCATGCTGCGCTACTGCCTGGAACTGTTCCCGGCGGCGGTGTCGTGGTTCGTGTGGCCGGTCGTGGGTCTGAGCCTGGTCAGCATCATCTACGGCGCGATCCTGGCGGTCGGACAGAACGACATGATGCGCCTGGTGGCCTACACCTCGGTGTCCCACTTCGGCTTCATCACGCTGGGCATCTTCGCCCTGACCGCCCAGGCCCAGGCCGGAGCCGCCCTGTACATGGTCAACCACGGATTCGCGACCGGGGCGCTGTTCCTCATCGTGGGCTTCCTCATCGCCCGCCGGGGAAGCGCGAACATCACCGACTACGGAGGCGTGCAGAAACTCGCGCCCAAGCTGGCCGGGGTGTTCCTGGTGACGGGACTGGCGGGTCTGGCCCTGCCGGGCCTGGCACCGTTCGTCAGCGAGTTCCTGGTGCTCATCGGGGTGTACGCGTTCAGCCCGATCCCGGCCGTCATCGGCGTCATCGGCGTGGTGCTGGCCGCGCTGTACATCCTGTGGATGTACCAGCGCACCATGAACGGCCCGACCAAGGAGGGCCTGTCCGGGCTGCGCGACCTGTCGGCGAGGGAGACGTGGGCGGTCGCCCCGCTGGTGGCGTTGCTCCTCGTGCTGGGCGTGTACCCCCAGCCCGCGCTGGACGTGATCAACCCCGCGGTCGAGCGCACCGTCGACATCGGTGCGGGCACGGTCGCGGACGGCGGCAGTGAGGGCGCCGCGGGCGCCCAGGAAGAGGAAGGAGACGAGGAGTGATCCCCCACATGGACCTTCCCGTCATCACCGAGGCGCCGCCGCAGCTCGACTGGTGGCTGCTCGCGCCGCTGGTCACGGTGTTCGCCGCCGGTGTTCTGGGAGTGCTGTTCGAGGCGTTCGCGCCCAAGGAGCGGCGCCGCGGATTGCAGATCGGTCTGGCGGTCCTCGCGCTGCTGGCGACGTTCGTGTTGCTGGTGATCCAGGTGGGCATGCTGCCCGCCGATGATCCGGGTGTGACCGTGGCCGCCGGTGTGCTGGCGGTGGACCGGACCGTGATCTTCCTCCAGGGCACCATCACGGTGCTGGCGCTGGTCAGCCTGCTGTTGATCTCCGAGCGCAGGGACGGGCGTGACGCCTTCGCCGCGCAGGCGGCGACGGTGCCCGGCAGCGAGGAGGAGCGCGCGCACATCCTGGCGGGCTCCCAGCACACCGAGGTGTACCCGCTGGTGTTGTTCGCGGTGCTGGGCATGTTGATGTTCCCGGCCGCCAACGACTTCCTGACGATGTTCATCGCGCTGGAGGTCATGAGCCTGCCGCTGTACCTGCTGTGTGGTCTGGCCAGGCGACGTCGCCTGTTCTCCCAGGAGGCGGCGGTCAAGTACTTCCTGCTGGGCGCCTTCTCCTCCGGGTTCTTCCTGTTCGGCGCGGCCATGGTCTACGGCTACGCCGGTTCGGTGAACTTCGGTGAGATCCGTGCCGCCGTCGAGGCGGGCGGGGCCGAGATCTTCCAGGGAGGCAACGGCGAACCGCTGATGCTGATGGGGATCGGTCTGGTGGCGATCGGCCTGCTGTTCAAGGTCGGCGCCGTGCCCTTCCACAACTGGAAGCCGGACGTGTACCAGGGCGCTCCGACCCCGATCACGGCCCTGATGGCCTCGTGCACCCTGGTCGCCGCCTTCGGCGCGCTGCTGCGGGTGTTCTTCGTTCCCTTCGGAGGTTCGGCGGAGAGCTGGCAGCCGATGCTGTGGGTGGTGGCCGTCCTGACGATGGTCGTCGCGGCCGTCATCGCGGTCACCCAGCGCGACGTCAAGCGTCTGCTGGCCTACTCGTCGGTGGTGCACGCCGGGTTCATCCTCACCGCGGTGGTGGCCAACAGCACGGACGGACTCGCCGGCGCGATGTTCTACCTGGCGGCCTACGGTTTCACCACCCTGGGCGCGTTCGCCGTGGTGACGCTGGTGCGCACCAAGGACGGCGGGCAGGAGCTGGGGGACCTGGACCGGTGGGCGGGGCTGGGGCGTCGCTCCCCGGCGCTGGCCGGCGCGCTGACCCTGTTCCTGTTGGCCTTCGCCGGTATCCCGCTGACCAGCGGGTTCATCGGCAAGTTCGCGGTGTTCGAGGCGGCCGTGGCGGCCGGGGCCACCCCCCTGGTGGTCGTGGGCGTGCTGAGCAGCGCGGTGACCGCGTTCTTCTACGTGCGGATCATCGTGGTGATGTTCTTCCGGGACCCGGAGGAAGAGGGGCCCACGGTGGTGCGCGCGGGCGCGGCCACGGGCGGGGTCATCACCATCGGGGTCGCGGCGACGTTGCTGCTCGGCCTGTACCCGGGGCCGGTCCTCGACAACCTGCTGCCCTCGTCGGAGAGCGGTGGGGAGCCGGTCGCGGTGATGGTCGACCAGGCGTCGACGGAGACGAGTTCGGAGTAACCGGGCGTATGGTCTGACCTGGGGTTCGACCCCCGAAGTCACAGTAGGAGGACGTGGCTTTGGTTGTTCGTTTCGGGTCGGATACCGTGGCAAGTCGGATCATGTTCGTGTGCTGGGCGCGGCGGTGACCTCTCCACCGGAGGTCACCGCGGTGCCCGCCCAACAGGTGGAGCATTACGGTGAGCGGTGCTGTCCCGAGCGGGTTCTTGGCTCTGCCGAGTGTCGATACGGACCTCGCCCGGGAGATCCAGGAGAGCCTGGAGAAGGTCGAGGAACTGCTGAGGGAGTCGGTCGCGTCGAGCGACCCCCTGTTGACCGAGGCCGCTTCCCACCTGTTGGAGGCCGGAGGCAAACGCTTCCGGGCGACCCTCGTGCTGCTGGCGGCCCACTTCGGTGACCCGACGATGCCCGAGCTCATCCCGGCCGCGGCCGTGGTGGAGCTCACGCACGTGGCCACGCTCTACCACGACGACGTGATGGACGAGGCCGAGTTGCGCAGGGGCGAGCCGAGCGCCAACCAGCGCTGGGGCAACAGCGTCGCCATCCTGACCGGTGACTACGTGTTCGCCCGCGCCTCGGAGATGCTCGCCGATCTCGGCACCGAGGCGGTGCGGTTGCAGGCGACGACGTTCGGGCGTCTGGTGCAGGGGCAGATCCTGGAGACCTCGGGCCCGCGCGAAGGCGTCGACCCGGTGGACCACTACCTGAAGGTGATCAGCGACAAGACCGCCTCCCTGATCGCCTCCTCCGCCGAGTTCGGCGGCATGTTCGGCAAGGTCGACCCCGAGACGATCGGGACGGTCACGCGGGCGTGCGACGCGCTGGGAATGGCCTTCCAGTTGGCCGACGACCTGCTGGACGTGGCCAGCGAGAGCACCGACTCGGGCAAGACCCCGGGAACCGATCTGCGCGAGGGCGTGCTGACACTGCCGATGTTCTACGCGCTGCGCTCGAAGAACCCCGAGGACGAGCGGCTCAAGTCGCTGTTGGGCCGCCCGTTGGAGGAGAGCGAGGCCGAGGAGGCGCTGGCACTGCTACGGGTGCACCCGGCGATGGCCGAGGCCGAGGCCACCCTCCAGGGGTGGGCGGACAAGGCCCGAACCGAACTGGAGACCCTGCCCGCGAGCCCCGCGCGCCAGGCGTTCGAGCTTCTGTGCGACTACGTGGTGGAACGCTCGGGCTGATCCGTGCTCTCTCGGCCCCCGCCGTCCCCTGGGACGCCGGGGGCCTCGTCGTCCCAGGGGACGCTCCTCGGGCCTCAGAGAGGGACGCCCAGCCTTCGGCGACCCCGGCCTTCGCCGCCGAACGGTTCTCCAGGAAATCCAGGATCTTGAGAAGCATCCCGTTTTCCTATCAGAGCCGGGGACGTTCCCTTGTGTCCTTCGGGCATCGAAACGAAGAACGAACCGGGCCGGAGCGGTCCGCACGCGGACGGCGCCGTCCCGAGGGGACGGCGCCGTCGTCGTCGGTGGGCTCAGGAGACCAGGGGCAGGGCCTCGGAGCCGGGCAGGTCCATGAAGGTGGGGTGCTGGGTCATGCCCCCGGGCGTCTCCTGCGGGGCGGTGCCGCCACTGATGGAGAGCACGTCACTGGTGTCCAGGTCGTTGAGCAGGTCCGTCCCTCGACCGAGCTCGGCCACCAGGTCCTCGGCGGTCCGCGTGTCGATCCCCTCGGCGACCAACGGCAGTCCGGCGTCGGCGAGCTGCGGCCTGAGGGCCGCGGCCGTGTCGTCGACCAGGGGCAGACCCGTACCGGAGAGGCGGGGCAGACGGGGGTCGGCCAGGGGACCCTCCACGTTGATCGGCCGTGTCGTGGAGGCGCTCTGGGCGACGGTGACGGGCCCGGTCAGGTCCAGGGCGTCACCGCCGACCACGGAGGTCAGGGTCGAGGCGTCGGGCAGCGGGGCCGACTGGCCGATCCGGGGCAGCTCCAGGTCCTGAGGCAGGCCGTAGACCGACTCCACGGTGTGCGGCAGCACCTCCATGGCGGTGTCCTCCACGCGCGTGCCCGCGCGCTCGCCCATGTCCTCCACGGCGGCGCCCGCGCGCTGACCGCCCTCCTCCAGCGACCTTCCGATGTCGTGGCCGACGGTGTCGTGGGGGTCGCCGTCCAGACCGGTGGCGTCCTGGAGTTCGGAGACGGTCCCGGCCAGGGCGGGGGTGGGGTTGGGCAGCTCACCGAGCGGGGTGCGCAGCGCCTCGCCCTCGGGCAGCGGAGCGGCCAGGTCGGGGGCGGGCTTGGCGGGGTCGTGCGCGGTCTGCTGTAGTTCCGACAGGGCGCTGTCCGCGATGGGCGCGACACCCTCGGGGGTGAGACTGTTCATGGCGGGGGCCACGCCCTCCACCAGGGCGTACTTCGCGACGGGCCCGACCGTCTGCTGGACGGAGGAGGAGAGCGACTCGGCGCCCGCCACCCCGGAACCGAGGGCGACGAAGCCCGCGGCGCCGGCGGCGAGGAGGGCGGTCCTGACGGAGATGCTCGTGGCGTGTGTCATGGGTTTCCTTCCGGAGTTCATGGGTTGAACGGTGCGTACGGGGAGGCCGTGCGCGTGGAGCGCGGGCGGCCCGAGCCGGGATGGACCACCGGCCGGCGTGGATTCCGTGAACGAGGACACGGGACCCACGTCAGCCCCCAGAAGGCGCGGCGTCTCGGGCCGGGGCTGGGAACGGTCCGTGCGCGGGCGGCGCGGACCGGCCTAGTCGGGGGAGACGGTGAGGTCGTCGCTGGGACCGCTCGGCACGGGGTACAGACCGTGGGCGGCCGACAGGACGGCTCCGGCGGAAGGCACGGTGAACGGAGCCGGTGTGAGATAGCCGGCGACGGCGGCCACGGGAGCCGACCCCGCGGAGGGCGAGGCCGAACCCGTGATCGTCTGCATCGCCGCAGGAGTGGGCGTCTGCGCCGTAGGAGCGGAAGAGGGGGCGCTCCTGCCCGCGGCGTCCGCGAAGTCCTCGACGAGGACGGTCGCGAACACGGTCGGGGACGCGTGGTCGAGAGAGGGCCCGTGCGCGGCCTCGGGCTCGGCGCCGTCCTCAGAGGGACGGGTGTCGGCTCCGGTCTCCCGACTCCCACGGGTGGGAGGAGAGGGGGCCGTGTTCGCCTCGGACGGCGCCGGGGCGAGGAGGTCCTCGGCGGCACCGTGTTCGAGTTCCCGCACCACTCGACGGACGCTCCCGCCCACCCCGTCGACCGTCGACGAGGCCTCGGGCAGTACCGCGACGGCACTCTCGGCGCCCTGCTCCAGGTGTTGGTGGACACCGCTCAAAGTGGCGGAGACCGGCGCGACGACCTCGTGGGCGAGGACCTCCTCCAGAGAGGCCGAGCCCTCCCGTCCGAGGGCGACGGAGACCGGGGCCTCCTCGGCGCGCGGCTCACCGACGAGGGGGCCGCGGAGCAGGGCACCGGTACCGAGCGGGTCCCGGTCCGACACGACCTCCGCGGCGGAGGCGGAGACGGCGCCGAGCGTCCACAGACCGACGAGGAAGGCACCGACCAGCAGCGGAAGGAGCACAACGGAGGGCACCGGAGACCGCACGGCCGCGACGGCGCGGGCCGTTCGGCTGGTGCGAGACATGGAAGTGCCCTCCGGGTGCGTGGTCCGATCTGAGCCGGATCTCGCCCGACTCGCGACCTGACGTTAGCACAAAGTCACAGAGGGTAGTTTCGGTTTTCCGGAAAGAGGGAACTCCTGCTCACTCCGTGGCCTGTGTCCGGACCGGGGTCGACTCCCCGTCCTTTCGGAAGGTCCGCGCACCGGACCGGAAGCGGGAACGGGCGCTGCGCACCTGGTCCAGGGCGAACAGGCACAGGGCCAGCCACACCAGGCCGAAGCCCAGCCAGCGGGCCGGCGGCATCTCCTCCCCCTGGATGAGCCAGCCGATGAAGAACATCATGACCGGAGTGATGTATTGCAGCATGCCGATGACGCTCAAGGGGACCTGACGGGCCGCCATGCCGAACAGCAGCAGGGGCAGGACGGTCACGAAGCCCCCGCCGGCCAGCAGGGCGGTGTGGCCGGGCGAGACCGAGAAGGCGGTGCCGACGCCGGTGGCCTCCAGGTGGACCACGAAGCCCAACGCGGGCAGGAACATCACCAGCGTCTCGACGGTCAGGCTCTGCGTGCCGTCCAGGTCGACGTACTTCTTCACCGCGCCGTAGGCGGCGAAGGAGGAGGCCATGAGCAGGGACAGCCAGGGGGTCGCACCGTAGGCCAGGCTCATCACCAGGACGGCCGTGACGCCGAGGCCGACCGCCGCCCACTGTGCCGCCCGCAGTCGCTCGGAGAAGAGCAGGACACCGAGGCACACCGACATCAGCGGGTTGATGAAGTAGGCGAGCGAGGCCTGGAGCGTCTGCTCGATGGAGACCGCGTAGATGAACCCCCACCAGTTGAGGGAGATCAGGACCGCCGCCGCGGCGACCGGCAGCAACCGCCGGGGGCTGCGCAGGACCTGCGGGAGCCAGGCCCAGGACCTGCGGCAGAGCAGGAGGATGACGCCCATGGCCAACAGGGACCACACCATGCGGTGGGCGAGGACCTCGTGGGGTTCGGAAGCGGAGAGGAAGGGCCAGTACAAGGCCGCGACGCCCCAGAGGAAGAAGGCGAGGGCCCCGAGAGCGACGCCACGGTTGGATTCCGGCACATCGGCAATCATAGGACGAATTTCCTGGTGTGTCCCTTCTCGTTCGGTCGGATCCTCGGAGAACGGCCACGGGGAGGTACTCCCGTCGCGGATACCCTGGAGACATGTTCGGGAGAAAGACGACCATGGTCGAGCAGGCCCGCGCCCTTCCGGGCCGGGAGACTCCGATGGAGGTGCCCTTCGGGCACACCGTGCTGGGAACCAGCCTCACCCCGCCCTACCCCGAGGGCAGCCGGATCGCCGACGTGGCGATGGGCTGCTTCTGGGGACCGGAGCGGGTGTTCTGGAACCTGGGCGCGGAGCGGGGGATCATCACGACCGCGGTGGGCTACGCGGGCGGCTACACGCCCAACCCCACCTATGAGGAGGTGTGCTCGGGCCTGACCGGCCACACCGAGACGGTACGCGTGGTGTTCGACCCCGAACGCATCTCCTACGAGGAGATCCTCAAGATCTTCTGGGAGGGTCACGACCCGACCCAGGGTATGCGCCAGGGCAACGACATCGGCAGCCAGTACCGATCGGCGATCTTCTACCACGACGACGCCCAGCGGGCCGCCGCCGAGGCCACCCGCGACGCCTTCCAACCGGTGCTGACCCGCGCGGGATACGGGCCGATCACCACCGAGATCGCGCCCCTGGAGAAGTTCTACTTCGCCGAGGACTACCACCAGCAGTACCTGTCCGACGCCAAGAACCCCAACGGGTACTGCGGCATGGGCGGGACCGGCGTCAGCTGCCCGGTCGGGGTGGCGCGCGCCGAGTGACCCACCGGCCCGCCAGGGGCGGAGTACGTGCGAGTACGCCCGCGCACGCTCGAATGGTGGCTGAGTGATGGCTCAGCCACCATTCGATGATGGTTGGGGCACCAACGGTCGACAGCAACGCCGTGGGCATCGCTCAGCACTCCTGCTCCGGTGTGACCGTCATCCCCGTGCCCCTTCGTCGTTCTTCATCGGCAAGTGGATAGCACAAGCCTCTTCAAGCCATGAACAGCGCCGGTCTGATCTTCCCGATGGTTTCAAGGTATTGCTGCTCATGGGGGCGTAGACCTCAAGGGTCGAGGCCAGGTGCGGGGCCGCCAGTTGTACAGGGAAGAGTTCCAGGATCTCCGACACCTGGCGTCCATCCACCGACATGCCTTCTCCGGCTGCGTCGGAGGAGGCACGGTCGGTCTCCGCCTCTGCGGGTGCCTGACACAGTTGCCCTTGTTCGGACAGCGGTTGAGGCTCTGTTGTGGTGTTCGAGCAGTTCAGCGGTCCAGGGTTCCATCCAGAAGCCGGCCTTGGGCGATATTAGAGCACCAAAAAATTCCAGAACGTGAATATTCGAATTATTCCTCGACGCCGGTGCTCTGTACGCGTAGATTGCGGTGCACAACCCCCTACCGCGGAGGTACAACCGTGGACATGGTCCAGATCGCCGGTGACTGCAAGGGCGACGACTGCCCCAAGGTGTTCACCACCGACAGGAACTCGATCCTCGTCCAGGGCGACCTGGTCACGAGCATCAGCAGCCCCGACGGAGAGGCCGTCGTGGAGATTCCCCGAGCAGTGTGGGAGGAGGCCGCCCGTGCGCTTGGAAGGTGACGCCTGGCGCGAGTTCTTCGACGCCTTCAGCGACTACGCGTTCCGGCTGGAGACCCTGCCGGTCTACGGAGTCGCCTCCGAGGACGAGGAATTCAGACGCTTTCTGGCCGGCGAGCCACGACCGGACGAGGAGTTGGCAGACTCCCCCTGGCTGCATCGAGTCCGGAGGTTCACGGCCTCCGGACGCCGTGTGGAACGCGTTCACGTGGTGACACCGCCGCTGTCGGACTACCTGCGCTACGAGATGGAGTGGGGATACGACTTCAACATCGTGGCGGGTGAGGATGTGCGGATCATCGAGACGGAGGCGCCTTCGGAGCTGCCGTTTCCCGCGCACGAGGACTTCTGGCTCTTCGATGACACGCATGTGGTCCTCATGCGGTACGAGGACGACGGAACGCAGATCGACCGCATCCTCCTCGAAGACGCGGATGTCTCGGACTACATCTCCCGCAAGGACGCCGCTCTTCGCCTGGGGACTCCCTACGAGCATTACAGGGCACGACTGAACACCTAGTGCTGGAACCAGAGAACATCGACGGGCGCCGCGGAGAACTGTCCAAGGCGCTTCGTCGCGTGCGTAAGAGGGCCGGATTCACTGGTGAGCGTCTCGCTTCCAGCGTCGGGATGAGCCAGAGCAAGATCTCGAAGATCGAGACCGGCAAACTGGTTCCCTCTTCGGTCGATGTCGAACGCATCCTCCGTGTAGTCCAGGCGAATCCGCAGGAAATAGAAGAGATCTCTGCTTTGGCGCGAGTCGCCAACACGGAGTACCAGAACTGGCGTGCTTCGTTGCGCCGAGGCCTGCACCACAAACAAGCGGAACTTGCCACCCTCGAAGCGACCTCTTCGACCTTTCGCTACTTCCTCCCGGCCATGATCACGGGGCTGCTCCAGACGCCGGAGTACGCCAGAGCGAGTCTGGCCAGCCTGCCCGGGGACCACACGCGTGCCCTGATGAAGCGGTTCGAACGCCAGTCCATTCTGTATGACACGAGCAAGGAATTCACCTTTCTCCTGACCGAGCAGGCGCTCAGATGGCCCCTCTGCCGTTCGGGAGAGATGTCGGTCCAGCTCGAACGGATCGCTGCACTTTCGGAGCTGCCCAACGTCAGGATCGGTGTGATCCCGCTGGACCGGACCACGGTGCCCGAGGGCCCGCTGTCCACGTTCACCGTCTACGACCAGGCCCTGGCCACGGTCGAGACGTTCACCGGGGCGCTGCTCATCCGCTCCGCCCAGGACGTTGCCCTCTATGTCGAGACCTTCCATCTGTTCGAAGAGAGCGCCCTCTTCGGTGCGCAGGCGCGGGATTTCGTGCGTCAGGCAGCAGAATCATTTCGCGATTAACTTTTCACCATTGAAGCCACTCCTTGGTGGCTCGGCCCCCATGCCTGATGAATAATTTTATTCCATAACGGGAAACCCATGGTCTCCCCATTGGGGTGTGTATATGATCTGGATCAGCTCGCGGCCATTGGTGAGGGAAAACCTGATCGTTATAAGCACGGTCGAAACAGGTGCTCCCCGTATCTGGGAAGGAAGCCGGAACCCCGTTCCTGCCTTCCGCCGCGAACACACGACCGAGAAATGAGGGACATGATCGAGATCGTCAGGCAGAGCGCCCGTGCCCTCCTGTTCGACGGTGAGAGGCGACTGGTGCTCATCAAACGCACCAAACCGGGACAGGAACCCTACTGGGTCACGGTGGGAGGCGGATTGGAGCCGGAAGACACCGAACCCCGGGGCGTGTCCAGACAGAGCTGGGATAGTGGCTGCCAATCAGCCCACTTTGAAAGGCTCCCATGCTGCTCTGTGATCACCCCGGATGGAAGACGACCGCACACGGGCGCATCCGCACGGTGCGAACCGCCACGAGTGCCTGGCACGTCAATGCGGACCCGAGCCTCGCCATCACCCGCCACGGGGAGGGCACCGATCCGGCTCCTCGCGTGGATGTGTACGACCCGAAGACCCTGGGTGAGAACGTGCCTGCTGCCCTTCGCGCAGTCCTCGACAGGCAAGGGCCGGTGCGGCGGTTGCGTAACCCGGACCTGTGGGACGCCCTGGCCACGGGCATCATCCGGCAAGTCATCCGCGCCGACCAGGCCCGGTTGATGTACCACCGCTTCTGTGACGCCCACGGCACACCGACCCTCGCCGGCCCCCGGGCCTTCCCCCGAGCCGAAACCGTACTCGCCCTACACGAGGACGACTTCGCGACGCTGGGCATGGCGTTCAAGCGCCGCCCCCTGCTCGCCGCTGCGGAGGCGTTCCTCGCCCTGGGAACGAAATGGTCCGAACTGCCGCCCCAAGACCTGGTGGTCGAAGTCCAATCCGTGCCCCGCATCGGCCCGTGGACGGCGGGAGCCGCCGCCGCCGACATCACTGGCGACTTCTCCCTCTACCCCTACGGCGACATGGCGGTGCGCAAGTACGCCACTCAGGCCGCCCCGGGCCTCGACTGGCCCAACGACGAACCGACCTTCGCCCGCTGGTGGCGCTCCTTCGCCACCACACCCGCAGAACGCTCCACCCTGACCGTGCTCACCCTCGCCCTGGGAGGACCCAGTGGACAGGACCAACCCCCCTCATGAGCTGATCAGCGGCCACAACCCCGCCCGCAGCCTCGACCTGCTGCTCGTCAACGCACCCCTGCGCGACTACGCGCTACGGCCTCGGGTCAACGACTTCACGTTGCCGGTGCTGGGCATGGGCTACATCGCCACCTACGCCGCCCAGCGCGGCGGGTTCAATGTCGGGGTCCTGGACGCCGAAGCGCTCGGGTTACCGGTCACCGGCGTCGTCCAGGCGGTGAACACTGCTCGCCCCCGGTGGGTCGGGTTCAACCTTTTGGCCCCCACCTACGAGATCTCCGCGACGATCGCCGCCGCCCTGGACCCGCACATCAAGGTCATGCTTGGCGGGCACCAGGCCAAGGCGATGCCGACCGAGATCCTCACCGACCCACGCATGGCCCGCTGTGAGGCACTGGTCATCGGCGAGGGCGAGACCCGCACCGTCGAACTCCTCCACGACCACCGCTCCCGGGGCGACCTGCCCGGGGTGATGTGGCTCGACCCGATCCTGCGCGCCCCCGTGAGCGGAGGCCGCCCCGGGCGGAACCACCACCTGGCTCCCGACATCAACGCCCTCCCCTTCGTCGACCGGACCTTCCTCACCCAGGACCCGCACTTCGAGGCGGGTCGGTGGGAAGCCAACATGGTCGGCGCGAGGGGGTGCCCCTACGACTGCTCCTTCTGCGGTGCCGCCGTCTCCGCGAACCCGGACGTGACCATCCGCGTCCGCTCGGCCGAGAACGTCGTCGCCGAGATGGAGCACCTGCGCGCCACACTCGACGTGACGGCGTTCCGGTTCGTCGATGACCTCTTCCTCGGGGCTCGGCGCGTCATCAACCACATGATGGACGGGTTCACCAACCACCACGTGGGGGAGTGGGCGGTGTGGGACGCCACCGGACGCATCAACGTGCTCGCCCGCGAGAACGACGACGCTCTGGACCGGCTCGTGGCCAACGGTCTGCGCGAGGTCGCGTTGGGGATCGAATCCGGGTCAGAGCGGATGCTGGCCTACATCGACAAGCGCATCACCCAGGACATGATCCGCTCCACCGTCACCCGGCTCGCCAACCGCGGCATCCACGTGAAGGGCTACTTCATCCTCGGCTTCCCCGGCGAAACCCGCGCCGAGATGAGACAGACCGTGAACCTGGTGCGCGAGCTGTGGGACCTGACCGAGAACGCACCCGGCCGCTTCCGCTCCTCGGTGTTCGAGTTTCGCCCCTACCCCGGCACCCCGGAATGGACCCGGCTCATGGACACCGGCCGCTTCGCCCCCGCCCAGCTCCTGGACTACGCCGCCGTCGATCTCACCGAGCAGGGTGTGGACGAGGCCATGCGGGGACGGGACGAGTTCAACTTCTCCTCCAACATCCAGTTCGGCGAAGCCACGGTGGACGAGGTCCGCGCCGCCCTTGTCGAGCTGTCCCACGGCGAGCACGAGCGAAGGACGGTGGCGGCGTGACCACAGGGTTGTTTGTGGCCTTCGACGGGCCCGGAGGCGCCGGGAAGTCCACCACTGTCGCCGCGCTGGCCGAGCGGCTGAGCGCCGAGAGACTGCCGGTGACGGCGACTACCGAACCCTCCCGGGAAGCGATCGGGCAACTCGCCCGCGTCAGCACCCACACCTTCTCCGGGCTGACGCTGGCCTGCCTGGTCACCGCAGACCGCTACCATCACCTGCACACCCTCATCCGCCCCGCTCTGGCCCGAGGCGAACTCGTGCTGTGTGACCGCTACACTGCGTCCTCGCTCGTCCTCCAGGCCGGACTGGACGAGGTACCCGAAGCGTTCGTGCGCGAGCTCAACCGATTCGCGGAACCACCCGACCTCCAGGTGGTCCTCACCGCTTCGGCCGAGGAGCTGCGCACTCGGCTCGCGGCGCGCGGATCACACGGCCGGTTCGAGGACGATCCGGCCAGCGCCGCACAGGAAGTCTCTCTGTACGAGAGGGTCACCGCTCAGCTCACGAGGGAAGGGCACGTCGTGGAAGCGGTGGACACCTCGCCGGGAGTGGAGCAGGTGGTATCGCACCTGGCCGACCTCATCAGGGCGCTATGGTCACAGGGCCGAGCAGCTGCCTGAGAGGACCCCCGGTGTCGTCCTACACCAGTGTCGTCGACGTCCACGTCATCCTTCACCGAGACGGTGAGATCGCGCTGCTGGAGAGGCAGAACACCGGGTACTGCGACGGGATGCTGCACATGCCCTCCGGACACCTGGAGGAGGGCGAGCCCGCCGACGAGGCGGCGGCCCGGGAGGCGAGGGAGGAGGTCGGGGTCCTCATCGACCCCGGCCACCTCACCCTGGGTGCCGTGATCCACCACCAGCAGGAACCCGGACACGCGCGCATGGGCCTGTTCTTCGTGGCCACACAGTGGGAGGGAGAGCCCCACAACGCCGAACCCGAGGAGGCGGGCAAACTCGTGTGGACCGATCCTCGGGTCTTGCCGTCGAACACGATTCCCTACCCGGCAGAGGGCGTGCGGGCCTGGCTCGAAGGAAACCAGTTCGTGCCGCACGGCTGGTGAGGCCGTCAGGAGGCTGCGGCGCGTACAAGGGTGTCGTAGGTGTCAGTGGTGCGCTCCAGGGGAACGTCGAGCCCGCGCGCCCACGTGTCCAGTTCGGCCTGGACGGCCAAGCCGTTGCGGTCGTCATCGACCACCAACTCCAGTTCGATGAACGCGCCCACGCCCTCGACCACGTCCACGCACACCCCGACCGGCCCCGCGGTGCCGGTTCGGCGGTGCTTGACGATCCGCACCGTGGGTTCGAACCCCATAGCCATCACGGCACCGTGCATCTGCTCCCGGTCGGTGACGACGGTCTCGTGCTCGGCGCACTCCATGGAGTTGGCCAGCGGGGTCTTCGTCGTGAAGACGTGTACGCCGCTGCTCAGGGTTCGTAGCCGGGCGAAGGTGTGGCCGACTTTACCCAGTTCGGGTCTCCAGCCCGCAGGGGCATAGGCCTGGTCGTCTTGGAGGGCGGGGTCTTCCAGGTCAACCCCTGCGTTCTTGAGCGCCAAGAGAAGGGCTTCGAGATCCTGTACCCAGTACTTCGTTTCGATCTCGCGCATCAGTAGGCCCCCGGATCACACCGTCGTTGTTGCCCTCCGAAGGCTACCGGTGTCACGCATCCAACGGGTTGCTTTCATGAATCCGTCACTGTCCGAAAGCGGTCTTTGGTCCTGGTGGCGGGTCGCACCTCCGGGGTAACCTGTGCCAGCTGAACATGACCGGCCCCGCCCAACGAGTCTGGGCGGGGCCGGTTCGTGCTCTGCTATTAGGCTATTAGCCGCGAACTGCCGCGAGCAGGGCCGTCCACTCAGCAGCCGGGGCCGCCAGGTGGCCCCGGCCGCGGTTCTGGGTGTCCCGAACCAGGGTCTGTTTGCCTTCGGCGACCTCGACGCAGTTCTGCGCGCCCGCACTGTAACTGGACTTGTGCCAGCTCTGCTCAACCTGCATATTCCTTGATCATCTCCTTGAGGAAGGCCACGGACGCGGTTGGCGTCCGGGCGTTCGCCTGCAATCTACTGAACAACACCCCGAACTGCCGAACCTCTGTCGGCACATCTGTGGTCTGTCCGCGATAGATGGACTCTACGTGTACCAACTCTGGCGCTGAGGGAGAGGCCAGCAGGGAGAAAGGGCCATCCAGACCTGCGTGTGGCAGCTGCCCCCACGCGTGCATCTGGAGCATGATGCGCCCCGACTCCGCCAACTGCACCAGGGCGTCGATCTGGGCTTTCATGACCGCATTCGGCCCGATCGGTCGTCGCACCACCACATCATCCAAGACCACGTGGTACTGCGAGCCGTCCTTGCGTAGGACATCCTTGGACCGCTCGGTTCGCATACGGGTTCGCTTTCGGATCTCGGCTTCGCTCAGCCAGGGAGCGCCTGAGTGGAAAACGGCTGTTGTGTAGGGCTCGGCCTGAAGCACTCCGGGGACCAGGCTGTTGTGGTACTCACGAATCACCGCCGCCTCTGCTTGTAGCTCATGGAGCTGTCCTAGCCAGTCGACGTGCTCAGGCTCGTACAGCTCGCTGTACAGACGTGCCAGGCGCCCGTCCGCCTTGAGGAAGCCGTCAACACCGTCTACTTCTGATTCGTTGAGCCTTCTGCGGCCGTTTTCAATGTGGGACACGTGTCCCTTGCTGCACCTCAGGTACCCGGCTAGAGCCGTTTGCGTTTTCCCTGCCCTCTTGCGTGACCTGACCAAGGCTTGGCCAAAGCGCACGTCTGAGACATTTCGGTCATCCGTCTCTTCCATGGCGTTTATTCAACCAGGGGGGTTGCTTTATGTCTACGGAAAGTTGTCATAAGTTGCTTCGAGGTATTCAGTAGTGGTCATGTCACGCGGCGCACTTTAAAGAGTGGCCGCTCGGTGGAATCTTATGATCATCGAGCGAGGTGCTGGGTTGGAGCTAGGCCGTAGACGTGGGGGTTTCCGAATGCCTCAGTCTTCAAGGAGCCAACAGCAACACCCCGGCAACCCTCTCTGAAGAGGTAAGTGGCCCTTTGCTCAGCGGCAACTACTGCAACAAAAAACGCCCCGGTGCCGGTTCGTGGCGGCTCCAGGGCGTGACGCCCCACCTGACCTGAAATGACCTGAGGTGAGACATGCAGCAGCATACCGATCCCTCCGTCTACGGAACCACACAACACAGGATTAAGACATCCCAGTATTCCCGGAACGCTCGCCGTAACTCCCACACGACGCACGGCCTCCACACCCGAACCCTTCAGATACGAGGCGACGCCAGGCCGATGCCCACCACCGTGGGAGGCAACTGATGCTTGCCCTCTCACATGACCAGACCCTCCTTTGGAAGGGTCGGACCAGCTTCCCCGGGGTTGTGGAGGCCGTTGGCGATGCTCGCGCATGGGTGACCGCACGGCTCATCGACCAGGGCATAGAACCGCCCGAAAGTCTCACCCTCGTGCTCTCCGAGCTGGCGACCAACGCCATCGCCCATACCCGTAGCGGAACCGCTGGCGGACAGTTCGCGGTCAGGACCCTCATCTACAGCGACCACATCCGCGTCGAGGTCCGGGACGGCGGTCCCTTCGAGAACACGCACCCCCTCCACCCCTCCGTCCCCGAGCTTCTGGCCGAGCACGGACGCGGCTTGGTCCTAGTCGACGCGCTCGCCTGCTCGTGGGGACGCCTGACGAATGGCCGCGGTGTCTTCGCGGAGGTGCTCCGATGACGCGGTCCTGTACACCAGCACCTCCATGAGCCGGTGCGGCGATGACGTGCCCCCACCCCCTCGTGGGAGGTTTCCGCGCCGCACCACACCCGGGCCCTGGCTCTTGACTCGGTCAGGGCCCCGGCCCCACACCACAGCGCCGCTCCTGCCGGAAGATCAGGACGGCCTTCCCCGGTGGGACGCCACCGGGCACCGGGGCCACCGGGCTGGATGAAAGAAGGGACCGGTGGCCCCTCACCAACAAAGAATCCCCGCGAGCGAAGGGAGAAGAAGGCGTGACGGCCTTGCTGTGCGGGTACTGTGGCAAACCACGCGAGGCAGGAGTACCAACCTACCGGTGCACCTGCATCCCCGCCGAGGTGTGGCGGTCTCCGGACCTGGCCCAGGCTGTACGCACTCTGAACCTGGCCCAGGTCATCCGGTGCCTGCGCCGACACCCCGCGACCCGACACCTGTCCCAGTTCAGGGGCTTTTTGAGTTGTCAGCCTCGACAAAGCGGTTCGGGTCAGGGAAAACCGGATCTACGACTGGAGTGAAAGGCCCCGCCCAACAAGTTCTCGGCATCACCACCCACCGTACTAAGGGCGAGTGCTCGTGTGCCGACGGACCGCCGCCGGAACCCATCGAATCAGGTAGCTGTCATCTTCAAGTCATCCCAGGTCACCGGTCTTTCGGTACCGTGGTCGCTGGTTGTATCCGTACTCAGGGTTGTTCGCTGCATGCTCGACGATCAATACGTTCTCACGTCGACGGACTTCGCTATCTGTGGCGGTCTCAGATTGCCACAGGATCTGTTTACGAATAGTGAAGTCCTGAAGTTCAGAAAGATCGAAATCCTGATAGAGAGACTCCTTCGAGGGGCTCCCGAAGTAGGTCAGACGGCTATCAGTCAGATCTGAGCCGACGTAGATTTTTCCGTTAGGGTAGGTGATCTTGTAGATAACTTTCATGCGACAACGGTAACAACCGAATCTGACGAATCAGCCATAGCTCCAGTGATCGGCTGGTCACCAATGGGGCGGGACCGGTCGGTCAGGGGGTTCGGCCCGCGGAGACCGAGGAGGGTCCCGGGACGGGGGAGAGGGCGCGGCGGACCGCGTGGACGACGCGGTCCCACAGGGCGCGCAGGCGTGAGCGGGTGCCGGCTCCCCTCAGGTGCGGACGGACCCGTACGGGGGCGTTCCCGAGCGCGGGAACGCGGACCCTGATCCGGTCGCCGGTGCGGGTCACGGTCATCCGGTCCCAGGACACCCGCTCGGGGAAGGAGGCCTCGTACAACAGCGCCCCGGTGACACGGGAGACCAGCAGCAGTCTCCACCCGTCGTGGACCAAGGACACCTGGGCGGGGTCGGTCGAAAAACCCGTACGCGCCTCCACCAGGTGCGCGCCGTCCTCCCGGCCCTGGTCGACGCGGACCACCTCCTGGACCGGACCGTGTCCGGTCCAGGAGCCGGCGCGCGGGGCGCCGCCGAACACCGACGATACGAACGGCATCAGATCACCCCTTAGGTTGAGTCTCCTGTGCTCAATTTACCTGATCGTGATCGTATCCAGCAAGTGTGCTGGTCATGAGGTCCCGTCCGCATGTTCGCTCCGCCGCGCCGCTCGGCCGGCACGCAGTACGCGAGGCGCCGGCCGTCTCGGCCCGTCACCCCGGAGCTGTCAGTGGCGCGTGTCACACTCGATCCCATGTTGGACCATCTCGGAATCCAGGTCGGCGACCCCGCGGCGAGCGCCGCCTTCTACGACGCGGTTCTCGCTCCCTTGGGGGCGCGACGTGTCCTCGACTTCGGCGAGAACATCGGCTACGGCAGGTCCGAACCCGACTTCTGGATCGGACCCACGACCACACCGGGCAACGCCCGCGAATGCCACATCGCCTTCACCGCACCCGACCGTGCGACGGTGGACGCCTTCTTCGCCGCCGCGGTCGAGGCGGGCGCGGAGGTGCTCCACGAGCCCAGGCTCTGGCCCGAGTACCACGAGCACTACTACGGCGCGTTCGTGCGCGATCCCGACGGCAACAACGTGGAGGCCGTCTCCCACGTCCCGGCCTGAGCACGCACGTGCGAAGGAACCCCACCGCGGGGAGAATGTCGTGTGACACGGTAGGACCGGGAGCGGAAGGAGAGGGGTCGACGTTGTACCGCCTGAGGGAGTGGGGACCGGGGGACGTCGACCGGTTGCTGGAGGCCTTCTCCGAGGCCGAGATGGCCAGGCAGTCCCCTGTGGTGCCGACCACGCCGGAGCAGGCCCGCGCGTGGATCGACCGGCGCCGTGTCCTGGCCGCGGAGGGGTCGGTGTTCGGCTTCGCGGTGGTGGAGGGGGACGGGCCGGTGCTGGGGCACGTCCAGGTGTCGGTGACCAGCAGACGCCACGACACGGGTTGGGTGTCCTACTGGACCCTGGCCGAGGCGCGGGGCAGAGGTGTGGCCACGGCCGGGACGATGCTGGCCTGCGAGTACGCCTTCGGCGGGTTGGGCTTGTTCCGGCTGGAACTGGGGCACCGCCTCGACAACCCCGGATCGTGCGTGGTGGCGCGCCGGGCCGGGTTCCGGCCGGAGGGGATCGAGCGCCGGAAGCTGCGCTACGGCGACGAGCGCTTCGACACGGGGACGCACGCCCGTTTGGCCACCGACCCGGTGGAGGGCGTCGAACTCCGGCCGTGCGCGTACTGACGCGATGAGGAGGGGCGCGGGGCCCGGCGTACGCCGCGCCCCGCGCCCCGGTGTTCGCGCGTCCGGGGACGCCTCTTAGTCGTCGATGGCGATGCCGGACGTGGCGGTGCCGAAGAGGACGTTGCAGCCACCGTGGTCGATGCCGGCGAAGGCGAGCACGTCGGCGCAGATCGGCACGGTGATGTTCTGGATGTTGGCGTTGTTGTCCGCGGCGGCGGGACCGGCCATGGCGCCGAAGGCGAGGCCGGTGGCGAGAACGAGACCGGAGATGGTGGCGAAACGCTTCATGGTGTTGTTCCTTTTCGGTTCGTGGTGTGATCGTTGTTACCGAGGAGGCCAGGTGAGCCGGGGCGAGGGGCTCGCCGTGACTTCCTAGTCGTCGATGGCGATTCCGCTGGTGGAGTCCCAGTTGACGACGTTGCAGCCGCTGGCGCTGACTCCGGAGGCCTTGAGCACGTCCAGGCAGATCGGCACGGTGACGTTCTGGATGTCGGCGTTGTTGTCCGCGGCGGCGGTGCCGGTCATGGCACCGAACGCGAGGCCGGTGGCGAGTATGAAACCGGAAACCTTGGCAATACGGGACATTCTTCTTGCCTTTCGGAAGTTCAAAACAGGAGGGCTGCAGCCGCCGGAAATAACGTAGCGTAGTTGACCACGCGCTGGGAGTACTTCCGAGGGAGGATCCCGTATTTCCCTGAACTTTTCTCGGTTCCGTCGATGACATAACGGACATGTCGCCGCTTTGGGGTGTTGTGAAGAGCGGAATCGAAAAAACGGCAAAACTACATATCCGACGAATACATCGGAAGCGGTGTGTCAGCGATATCAGGCACAAAAAGGCCCGCACGGTGTACTACGCACCGTGCGGGCCCGAGCGCGGGACTACCAGCCCTGCTGACCGTATCCCGGGTACTGCTGCCCGTAACCGGGCTGCTGGCCGTAGCCGGGCTGCTGCCCATAGCCCGGGTACTGCTGCTGGTCGTATCCCGGGTAGGGCTGCTGGCCGTAACCGTGCTGCTGCCCATAGCCCGCGTACGGGTCCTGGGGCTGTCCGCCGGTGGGGTGGTACGGCTGCTGCTGGCCCGAGGGCTCCTGGGGCTGGACCTCGGCCCTCTCCGCCGCCGCGTCCTTCTTCCCGGCGTCCGGGTCCGGACGGAAGATGAACAGACGGGCGGGCTTGTCGCCCTCGTCGCCCGGCGTGATCAGGTCCAGACGCCACCCGGCCTCCTCGATCCCCTCGAGGATGCGGGTCAGCCCGGGACGCAGCTTGCTGGAGGGCTCGTCATAGGCGTTCACCTCCAACTGGATGATGAACATCCGGCGCTTCTGCTGCGCGGCGACCTTGGCGTGCTCGACGACCGTGCTGTCCCTGACGACCTGTGTGACGCTCATGAATAACCGTTACCCATCTGCTCCACGTGGAGCTTGCCGTACCCGTCGGGCCGATACCCCGTCGTCCGCGTCCACCGTGGCGGGATTCCGCCGGGCTACGCGTCCATGATGCCTCCTGCGGTGACGTATCCGCCACAGAAGGCCTCAAGGACCATGGCGGGCGGGCGCCCTCACCGGTGGTCAGGTGGCGGCGGCGCGGACGGCCTCGACGACGGGTGTCTCTCCGTTCACCAGGTTGAGAACCTTCCCGACGGTCCCCGGTTCGTCCAGGAGGGCCACGATCACCGACGCCACGTCGTCGCGGGTCACCGAGTCACGCTGTACGTCCGAGCCCAGCTCCACCCGACCCGTGCCCGGATCATCGGTGAGCCGCCCCGGGCGCAGGATCGTCCAGTCCAGCTCCAGACTCCGCTCACGAAGATCGGCGTCGGCCGCGCGCTTGGCCTCCACGTAGGCGGCCCAGGACTCGTCGGTGCCCTCGGGAACCGGCTCGTCCACGCCGATGGCCGAGATCTGGACCAGGCGGCGCACACCCGCCAAGGAGGCGGCGTCCGCGGTCAACACGGCCGCCTTGCGGTCCACGGTCTCCTTACGGGCCGGACCGCTGCCCGGACCCGCGCCCGCCGCGAACACGACGCCGTCGGCGTTCATGAACTTCTCGGTCAGTTCGGTGACGGTGGCCTTCTCCAGGTCGATCACGACCGGTTCGGCGCCGGCCTCGGTCACGTCCTGGGAATGGTCGGGATTACGGATGAGCGCCACGGGCTCGTCACCACGGTCGGCCAACTTCCTGGCGAGCCGCAACGCGATCTTCCCGTGTCCCCCGGCGATGACAATACGCATGGGGGAAGCCTATTGCCTCACACCGCGCCAAGCCCGTCGCACTCCCGCGCGCCGGTCGTCTCCTGCCGACCGGCGCGCGGGAGGCACGAACGCGATGGCCCCTACTCGACGCTCCAGGTGTCCCCGCCGGCGAGCAGGGCCGCCAGCTCACCGTCCCCGTGCTCGGCACGGGCCTCCTGGACCTGCTCGTTGACCAGGTCGTCGTAGGTGGGACGGTGGACGTCCCGGAACACGCCGACCGGTACGTGCTCGAACGCCGGCTGGTCCAGACGCGACAGCGCGAACGCATACCCCGGGTCCTCCCGGTGGGCGTCATGCCTGATCAGCCGCTCCTCGCCGACCGAGGCCACGTCCACGACCTCCAGCCCGCCGAACTCCCCGGCGACCACGCCCCGGTCCGGACCCAGGCGCAACGGCTCCCCGTGCTCCAGACGCAACAACCGGGTGTCGCGCGCGGCCGGGTCCTTCAACGGCTCGAACGCGTCGTCGTTGAAGATCGGGCAGTTCTGGTAGATCTCCACGAACGAGGCCCCCGGGTGGTCGGCGGCCGCACGCAGCACCGAGGTGAGGTGCTTGCGGTCGGAGTCGACCGTGCGCGCCACGAACGTGGCCTCCGCGCCCAACGCCAACGACACCGGGTTGAACGGCTGGTCCAGCGAGCCCACCGGCGAGGACTTGGTGATCTTCCCGGCCTCGGAGGTGGGGGAGTACTGGCCCTTGGTCAGCCCGTAGATCCGGTTGTTGAACAACAGGACGTTGATGTTGACGTTGCGGCGCAGCGCGTGGATCAGGTGGTTGCCACCGATGGAGAGCCCGTCACCGTCACCCGTGATCACCCACACCGACAGGTCCGGGCGGCTGGTGGCCAGGCCGGTCGCGATCGCCGGGGCACGCCCGTGGATCGAGTGCATGCCGTACGTGCTCAGGTAGTAGGGGAAACGGGAGGAACAGCCGATCCCCGACACCATCACGATGTTCTCCCGGGGCACGCCCAGCTCCGGGAGGAAGGACTGGAAGGCGGCCAGGATCGCGTAGTCACCGCACCCAGGGCACCAACGCACCTCCTGGTCGGACTTGAAGTCCTTCATCTTGTAGGCGGTGTCGGTCTTGGGCACCAGGCGGAGTCCGCCCAGGCCCTGACCGTTCGCACCGGGAACGCGCCCCGTCGGGTTCTCAGTCACGGTCGATGACCTCCTGCAGCACTCCCGCGAGCTCTTCGGCCTTGAACGGCAGACCGCGGACCTTGTTGTAACCGATGACGTCGACCAGGAACCTGCCGCGCAGCAGCAGGGCCAGCTGGCCCAGATTGATCTCGGGGACCACCACGCGCTCGTAGCGGCGCAGCACGTCACCGAGGTTGGCGGGGAAGGGGTTCAGGTGCCGCAGGTGCGCCTGCGCCACCCGACCGCCCGCACGACGGACACGGCGTACGGCGGCGGCGATCGACCCGTAGGTGCCGCCCCAACCCAGTACCAGGACGTCGGCCTCCCCGCCGGGGTCGTCCACCTCCAGTTCGGGGATGTCCCGTGCGATCGCGTCGATCTTGCCCTGGCGCGTGCGCACCATCAGGTCGTGGTTGGTCGGCGTGTAGGAGATGTCGCCGCTCTCGGCGTGCTTCTCGATGCCGCCGACGCGGTGCTCCAGCCCAGGGGTGCCCGGGACCGCCCACGGGCGGGCCAGGGTCTGCTCGTCGCGCAGGTAGGGCAGGAACGTCCCGTCGGGACCGTTCGGTTCCGACGCGAAGGCGGGGTTGATCGCGGGAAGCTCGGACATCTCGGGCAGTCGCCACGGCTCCGACCCGTTGGCCAGGTACCCGTCGGAGAGCATGACCACCGGGGTGCGGTAGCGCACCGCGATGCGCACCGCCTCCAGGGCCGCGTCGAAGCAGTCCGAGGGGGAGGAGGGCGCCACCACCGGTACCGGAGACTCGCCGTTGCGCCCGTACAGGGCCATGAGCAGGTCGGTCTGCTCGGTCTTGGTCGGCATACCGGTGCTGGGTCCGGCTCGCTGCACGTCGACGATCACCAACGGCAGCTCGGTCATCACCGCCAGGCCCACCGTCTCCTGCTTGAGCACCATGCCCGGACCGGAGGTGGTGGTCACCCCCAGGGAACCGCCGAAGGACGCGCCCAGGGCGGCACCCACGCCGGAGATCTCGTCCTCCGCCTGGAACGTGCGCACACCGAACCGTTTGTGCTTGGACAACTCGTGCAGGATGTCCGACGCCGGGGTGATCGGATACGAGCCCAGGAACAGGGGCAGCCCCGACCGCTCGGATCCGGCGATCAGACCGTAGGCGGTCGCCAGGTTGCCGGTGATGTTGCGGTAGGTGCCCGAAGGGAGCCTGGCCGGCTTGATCTCGTAGGAGACCGCGAAGTCCTCGGTGGTCTCACCGAAGTTCCATCCGGCCTGGAAGGCGGTCAGGTTCGCCGCGAGGATGTCGGGCTTGTGGGCGAACTTCGACTTCAGGAACGAGGTCGTCCCCTCGGTCGGACGGTTGTACATCCAGGACAACAGGCCGAGGGCGAACATGTTCTTCGCCCGCTGCGCGTCCTTCTTGGAGATGTCGGAGTCGGCCAGCGCCTCCACGGTCATGGAGGTCAACGGGACCGCGCTGACCTTGAACCCGTCCAGGGTCCCGTCGGTGAGGGGGTCCACCGTGTACCCCACCTTGGCCAGGCTGCGCTTGGTGAACTCGTCGGTGTTGACGATCACGGTCGCGCCCCGGGGCAGATCGCCGAGGTTGGCCTTGAGGGCCGCGGGGTTCATCGCCACCAGCACGTCCGGGGCGTCCCCCGGCGTCATGATGTCGTGGTCGGCGAAGTGCAACTGGAAGCTGGACACCCCCGGAAGGGTCCCGGCCGGTGCGCGGATCTCCGCGGGGAAGTTCGGCAGGGTCGACAGGTCGTTGCCGAACGACGCCGTCTCCTGCGTGAAGCGGTCACCGGTCAGTTGCATGCCGTCGCCGGAGTCACCGGCGAAGCGGATGACGACGCGGTCGAGCTGTTCGATCTGTTTGGCCACTGAGATCGACGACCTCCTTGGTGAGCCGCCGGTCGTGACGGGCGGCGGCGCTCGTGTGTCGGCCCCGACCGGACCGCTCGGGCGCGGACCGGGTGCCTGGCTCGGGGACATGGGAACGGCATTCGTGGTCTTCGCGATCACCGGGTGCGCCAACCCGGCTCTCGCGCGCGGCCGGGCGCAGAGGGGCCCACCCTCAACGACACGGCCGTTCGCCCACCGGGCCGGGCGACAGGGATCTCCCCGGCCTGGTACGCGAAGCAACGGGAGCCACGTTCGCACTATAGGTCGTCGGACACGCGGCGACGGAGGCCGGGTGGTGATTCTCACATGTGCGATCGCACGCGTCCCGGTTCCACGGTGACGGACGGACCCCCGGGGAGTACGGGGCGTGATGTGGCCAACGGCGGGCCACATGGGGAACGCGGGACGCCGACCCGCACGTTTGTCACCATGTACGCATTCGTGATCGTGATGAGCGAGGAGGTGGCGGCGTGCACGTCAACACGGTCCGCGCGGTCGGCCTGTTCGCCGGCGTCTCGGCGCTCGTCATCGCGGTCGGTTGGCTGTTGGGCTCGGAGAAGGGCGTCCAGCTCTCCGTGGCCCTGATGGTGTGCGCCGCGGGCCTGGTCTACCTCTTCGGAGAGTCCCTGGCGCTGCGTGCGATGCGGGCCCGTCCGGTGAGCGAGATCGAAAGACCGGAGCTGTACCGGGTCGTACGTGAGCTCGCCACCGTGGCCAGGCAACCGATGCCGAGGCTGTACCTGTCGCCGGTACGGTCGCCCAACGCCTTCGCCACGGGAGGCAGTCCGCGTCGTTCCGCCCTGTGCTGCACCACGGGTCTGCTGAGCGTCCTCGACGAACGTGAACTACGCGGGGTGATCGCCCACGAACTGGCGCACATCCGTTCCCACGACACGCTCATCAGCTCGGTGGCCGTCACCCTGACCGGGCTGATCACGGCCATGTCCATGGTGGCGTTCCTGCTGCCGTTGGGAGAGTCGGAGGAGACCGACATGCCCAACCTGTTGGGCGGGCTGGTGATGGCGCTCCTGGCGCCCTTGGCGGCGTTGGTGGTGTACTGCGGCGTGGGCCGCCGTCGAGAGTTCCGCGCCGACGAGCAGGCCGCCCGGCTGACCGGCGACCCCCTGGGATTGGCCCGGGCGCTGGGCAAACTGGACGCGGGCGCCCGCCGGTACCCGTTGCCGCGGGAGCGCAGCCTGTTGGCGTCGGCGCACCTGATGAGCACCAACCCCTTCCCGAGCGGGATCGGGCGTCTCTTCGCCGCCCATCCGCCGACGGCCGAGCGTGTGCGGCGCCTGCGGCAGCTGCGCCGCGAGTGGGACCTGGGCGGATAGGGCGGCGCCCGTGAGGGGTCGTCGGGCCGTACCCGACCTTTCGTCGGAGGGGCCGGTCCACCGCATCCGTGCCGAGCGCGCGCCCCGGTGGGCGGTGCGCTCGGTCACCTCCTCAGGACGCCCCCTTCGGGGGAGGTCGTTCGGCTCGTGCGCGGGTCGACGCGGCGCCTCCGCGAGCCCCTAGCGGTAGTTGACGAACTGTAGGGCCAGGTCGAAGTCCTTCTCCTTGATGAGGGTCTGGACCGCCTGTAGGTCGTCCTTCTTCTTGGAACTGACGCGCAGCTCGTCGCCCTGGATCTGGGCCTTGACGCCCTTGGGACCCTCGTCGCGGATCAGCTTGGAGATCTTCTTGGCGTCCTCGGTGCTGATGCCCTCCTTGAGACCGATGGCGAGGCGGTACTCCTTGCCGGAGGGCTTCGGTTCGTCGGCGGGGTCCAGGATCTTCAGGGAGAGCTTGCGCCTGACGAGCCTCTCCTTGAAGACCTCCAGGGCGGCGTTGACCCGCTCCTCGGAGTTGGCCTTGATCTCGATGCCGTCCTCCCCCTGCCAGGAGATGGCGGCTCCGGTGCCCTTGAAGTCGAACCGCTGGGTCAGCTCCTTGGCGGTCTGGTTCAGGGCGTTGTCGACCTCCTGACGGTCGAGTTTGGACACGACGTCGAAACTGGATTCGGCGGCCACGTTCGCTCACACCCCGTTGGATCGCATGGGTCACGGGCGTCCGAGGACGCCCGTGTGGGTCTGGTCGGCCCGCACCGAGGCCCGGCGCGGACGGACTTCAGAGCTTAGCCGTGCCCTGCTCAGGATGGCCGAACGACGGGTCGGGGGGCACGCTCGCGCAGACGATTTCAGGTTCGGGCGGAACATCCGCTATTCTCTGTGGTGCGCGGAGACGGGCACGTCGCCGCAGACCAGGCAGGTTGCCCGAGTGGCCAATGGGAGCGGACTGTAAATCCGTCGGCTTAGCCTTCGAAGGTTCGAATCCTTCACCTGCCACACTGGGAGAAGGCCCCGGTGAACAGCGGAAACGCTGGTCACCGGGGCCTTTCGCGTTCCATGTCGCTCGTGGGGTCGGGCGGGTGGAGTCCTCGTCCCTTCGAGGACGTCACGAGGTGGGACGGTGGCGCGGGCGGTCGCTCCGATCCGGGGTCGCGCCGGAGAGGACACCTCTCCTGCCCTCCGCGGGTAGGGCGCCCACCGAGATTCGGCTGGTCGCGGATCGGTCGCTTTCAGGGCACGCGGAGGTAACGCGAGCTCTTCGTCTCTCGATGGGGGCGTGCACGGGGTGCGCTCCGTCGAGCCCTCGGGGAGGGGGATTCCTCCTCTGTTGTGGAGGATCGCGCGGGGGTGAGTCGTCCCTCTCGGGTGGACAGGAGTGGGTGTGTCCGCTTCGTCAGATGACATATGTCCTGTCGGGGATCCAGGCCTTTGCGCGTGTTGCGTAAAGAGATATGAAATTCCCTTTAATTGGCCGGAGCAAAAGGAATCCTTGCGGCAAATTGGACAAATGACTTTGCGGGTTTCGGCATTGACAAAAACTGTAGGCCGGTTGATGATTACCCCAGTCCACCGCGACACAGGTGCAAGAAGCTCCTGCGTCTTTTTCTGTCCTACCTCGTAACTGATTCTCGGGGGAAACATGATCAAGAAGATGGCTGCTGCTGGCCTGGTCGCCGGTGCCGCGATGGGCGCGCTCCTCATGGGAGCCCCCGCTCACGCCCACGGTTCGCACGGTGGTGACCAGCAGTTCAACCAGAACCTCCAGCTGGTTCCGATCCAGTCCTGCAACCTGGAGGCCAGTGTCGGTCTGATCGCGGTCAACATCCCGATCCTGTCGCCGCAGACCACCGGCGACTGCGTGAACGGCCCCGTCGGCACCAACATCAGCTAGTTCCGGCAAACCGTCCGACAGAGACAATATCTCACGTTCTTTCGAAGGGTAATTCAATGCTGCGTAAGCTCGGCGTTGCCGGCCTCGTCGCTGGTGCCGCATTCGGCGTCGTCCTCTCCGGTTCCCCGGCCTTCGCCCACGGTTCCCACGGCGGCGACCAGCAGTACAACCAGAACTTGCAGGCCATTCCCGTTTCGCTGTGCAACACGGAGGCCGTCGTCGGCCTGGTCGCGGTCAACCTCCCGATCCTGTCGCCGCAGACCACCGGCGACTGCGTCAACGGCCCCGTCAGCACCAACATCGACTAGGAGATTTCGACATGCTGCGTAAGTTCACCGCCGCCACCGCCATCGCCGGGATCGCTCTGGGCGCCGCCCTGGCCGCCACGCCCGCCTCCGCCCACGGTTCCCACGGTGGGGACCAGCAGTACAACCAGAACCTCCAGCTGGTTCCGGTGCAGCTGTGCAACACCGAACTGGTCGTGGGGCTCCTGGCCGGCGTGAACGCGCCGATCCTGTCGCCGCAGACCACCGGCGACTGCATCAACGGCCCCGTCAGCACCAACATCGACTAGGGGTCTCCATGCTGCGCACGTTCGCGGCGGCCACCGCCCTCGCGGGTGTGGCGATGGGCGCGCTCCTCATGGGAGCCCCCGCTCACGCTCACGGCTCGCACGGTGGTGACCAGCAGTTCAACCAGAACCTCCAGCTGGTTCCGGTGCAGATCTGCAACGCCGAGTTGTCCATCGGAGTGGGAGCGGTCAACGTGCCGATCCTGTCGCCACAGACGACCGGTGACTGCGTCAACGGTCCGGTGTCCACCAACGTCGATCACCACAAGGGCGAGGACGACGGCAACGGTTACTGATCCCCTCCATGCGGCGGAGCCCTCGGTTCCGCGGTGACGGAGGAGTACGTGGTGAGTCGAGGCCCCCCGGCAGCCTGTCGGGGGGCCTCGACATGTCGGAGGCCGGGGAAGGCGACGCCCGCCACGGACATGAGGGTGTCAGGGCATGGGTAGTCGGATCCGGGGTCCGTGCACGGGGGTGCGGACCCACAGGACCCGGGAAGAGCTCCCTCGGGGGCCGAAAGAGGAGGAGAGAGACCGGATGAGGCGCATGATCCTGAGCGGAGCGGTACTGCTGCTGGCGGTCACCGCCTGTGGTCAGCAGGAGACCGAGCCGGACATGCCCGAGGGCGAGACGGAGCAGAGCCCGGGGGAGCAGTCGGCACCGACCGCTCCGGAGGGGAACGAGGGCCCCACCGGTGAGGGCGGCTCCGGTGAGAGCGCCGAGGGTGCGCACGTCTTCAACCACCACGGTGACGAGAACGGCTTCGAGGACCAGCGTCCGACCGAGTACGTCGCCACCGAGTTCACCACCTTCTCCGACATGGAGTGGGACGAGTGGTCGGACCAGGTCGCGCGAGGAGAGGGCGAGATCCTGGGAACGTGGTGCATGGACCAGGGGTGCCAGGACGACCCCTACGACGTCGAGGTCGAACTGAGCGACCCGGTGGAGGTCGACGGCACCACGTACTTCTCCACCTACACGATCACCGAGTACGACGACGACATGTCCGAGGAGGTGCGCGGGGCGCTGGAGGAGGCCGACGGCGGGCGCCTGGCGGTCCCGTCCGCGGAGTGACCCCGAGGGCGAACGACGCCCGAGAGCGGGCGGAGTGAGGTTCGCCTCCGTCACGGCCTCGCAGAATCCCGTCAAAGTTCCCAAAAGTGGCATCGTGCCTGGTCAGAAAGGGTGCTGTGGAGGCCCCATCGGGGCCGGGCAGTACCGAAACGGGCGTGGCGCGCCCCGGAGGTCTCTACTCTGCTGAGTTGTGGGACTCAACCAGTGGATGGACATTCGCGCGGACGACGGACACGGCACCGGAGGGCGACCGGTGCCGCGGCACGGCCGTGCGGCCCTGCTGCGCCTGGCCACGTGGTTCGAGGAGGCCGATGCCGAACGGGCCGAGGCCCTCGCCGAGGCCGCCTACGCCCTGCGCCCCTCCCTGCACCTGGAGGGGCGCGTGGACGAGAGCGTCGCCGCCACCACCAGCTGGTGGCAGGCCGATCCCGACCGCAGCACCGTCGTCGAGCCCCTCGGCGTCCGACCGCCCGAACCGGTGCGCGACCACCGAGCCCAACGAGCGCGCCTGCGCGACGCCGCGGAATCCTCCGCCCATTGGCGCCGCGCCGGTGCCGCACAGATCCGGGCACTGCTCACCGAGCCCACCGGCGATCACGCCCGCCTGGAGCTGTCCGGAGCAGGAATGGAGGTCCTCATGGAACTCCTCACCGCGGCGCTCGGCTCCGGTGACGCCAGCCGCAGGCCCACCTCGGCCGGTGACCTGGAGTTCGCCCTGCGCCTGCACGTCCTCTCCGCCCCCGGAGCCGAGGTGACCGTCTGCGGCGAGGGTGGTGAACTCACCCTGGAGGGCGTGCGCCTGTGCGTCACCCCCTACGAGCAGCACACCGTCGAAGAGGACGTCCCGGAAATGACCTCCCGGAGAACGGACCCCCCCGCCCTCCCCGGCGAGGACCGGAGGGAGGCCGAGCCCCCCGTCGAAGAGGGCGAAGTCCCCTCCCCGACGGGGACGCCCGACCAGGAGACCCCCGTCGACGAGACACGGGAACCCGACGCCGGCCGAGACGCACCCCCCTCCCCGGCCTCCGAGGAGCCCGGGACCTCGGAAGGCCCTGTCGCGGACCCCGAACCCACGGGTAACCTCACTGCACCGACCTCGGACGCCGACACGGACCCGACCGACCTGTCCTCCGACCGGACCTGGACCCGACCGTGGGAGTGATGGAGACGGACATCTACAGCGAGGACGCCGCCCTCCTCGGTGAACGGCAGGCCGCGGCCCGGACCCTTCTGGCCGTCCCCCTGCTCACCGCACGCACCCATCCCGCCGAGTTCCTCCTCGTCCGCGCGCACGAGGAGTGGCTCGTCCAGCGGTTCCAGCGTGTGCTCGGCTACCGGCTGGACGTCGCCGACGACCACGCACGCCTGATCAAACGCGGCCTCACCCCACGGAGCACGCGACACTTCGCACGCACGACCGGAGTCGCCTTCACACCGCGCACGCACACCTACCTCGCCCTGACACTGGCGGTCCTGGTCGAGGAGCACGGAACCCTCACCCTTCGGCGACTGGCCGACCAGGTGCACTCGGCCGCACGCGAGGCCGGGATCGACGCCGATCCCGCACGCGGCCTCGGCGAGCGCCGTGCCTTCTGCGCCGCCCTGCTCCGCCTGTGCGAACTCGGCGCGCTGAGCGAGACGTCGGGCTCCATCACCGACCACCAGGTCGATCCCGCGGCCGACCCGCACCTGTTCGTGCACACCCAGACCATCCGCTCCGTCGCGGCCCACCTGCCTCGGGGCGATGACGACGTGGACTCCTTCCTCGCCGCCTCCCACGACCCCGACCCCGACGGCGATCAGCAGGGAGAGATCGCTCTGCGCCGACTCCTGGCCGAGAACGCCGTCGTCTACCGTGAGCGGCTCTCCGACCGCCAACGCGACCGCCTCGCCGCCCACCAGTGGCGGGCCGCCGCCGCCTTGGGCAACCTGCTCGGCTGCGACACCGAGGTCCGAGCCGAGGGCGTCGCCCTGGTGATGCCCGACGAGGCCGGAGCCGGCCCCCGCTTCCCCGTGGACGACCCCGTGGGCCACGTGGCCCTGGCCCTCGTCAGACGCCTCTCCGGTCGCCTGAACCCCGGTAGACCCACCACCTCGGTCCCTGTTACGGACGAGGAGCTGGACAGCGCCCTGGAGGCCCTCGGTGGCGAGGACGCCCCCGTCCGGGCAGAGTGGAGCCGTACCGCCGGCCCCGAGGTCCCCGACCCCGCGCGGCTCCGTGAACGGGTGAAGGCCCTGCTGTCGGACTTCGGGATGCTGGACGGAGGCCCCGGGGAATGGCGGCTCACCGCGGCCGCGGCCCGTTACGGCGCCGAAGTGGACGAGCGCGTCCCTCTGATCCAGGACAATGACCAACACAGCCGGACCCACCCCGACCCCGCACGGGTCTCCGGTGACGACCCGGAGCCCGAGGCTCCCGCCGACCCCCGCCGTGATCTGAGTCGGGTGGCGTCCGTGCTGCAAGCGGTGGCGAACGAGAAGGTGAGCGCGACCAGTGGTGACACAGGAGACCAGCCAGGCCCCGGGGGCGGAGACGACGGCGGTTCCGACTGAACCCGCCGCCCCCGGTCCTTCCCCTTCCCGTGACGTGCCCCGCTACCGACTCGAACGCGCGGGTATCCGCAACGTCTGGCAGTACGACGACCACGTCATGGAGTTCGCGGAGGGGCGGCTGCTGCTGCGGGGCCGCAACGGCGCGGGCAAGTCCAAGGCACTGGAGATGTTGCTCCCCTTCCTGCTGGACGGGGACGTGCGTCGACTCGACACCACCGGGACCAACCGGACCAGTCTGCGCTGGCTGATGGCCGAGGGTCCCCGCGCCGTCGACTCCCCTCCGACGGAGGAGACCGGCCCCGACCTCCTCGGCGGCCCGGAGGAGTCCGAGGACGCGACCCCCGAGGACACGGCCGAAGAGGAGCAGACCGCCACCGGCCCCTCCACCCGCCTGGGCTATCTCTGGGTGGAGTTCACCACCGACCGGGGCGACCGCGGGCTCGACGCGGTGCTCCGGAGCGGCACGGGACCCCAGAGCGCCTCGGCCCTGCTCTCGAGGACCGGGGCCGACAGCGCCTCCGCGCTGCTGGCGGCCAGGGCCGCGGCGGCGGAGACGAAGGACGACGCCGCCGAGGAGGAGCCCCGCGACCACGACGCTCCACCCCGCCACATGACGCTCGGCGCGGCCGTCATGGCGGTCGGCGACTCCGACCCCCGCTGTGTGTTCTTCGTCACCGACCGCAGGGTCGGGCACGACCTTCGACTGGTCACCGACGGCCGCCCCAAGCCCGTCGACCGCCTCCGTTCGGAGATCGGCGCGGACAACTGCTTCACCAGCGCCGTCGCCTACCGGGCCCGGGTCATGCGCGACCTGTTCGGCATCGACGACTCCGTCCGCTACCGCAACCTCGTCCACCTGCTCTACAGGCTGCGTCGTCCCACCATCGGCGACCGCCTGGAGGCCGGAGAACTCGTCGGGGTCCTGTCCGAGGCGCTTCCGCCCATGGACGAATCCGTCCTGGACGAGGTCGCCCGCAACATCGCCGACCTGGAACAGGCACGCGCGGACAAGGACGCCCTCGTACGGATCGGGGCGGGCGTCACCGCCTTCCTGGAGGACTACCGGGGCTACCTGGTGCACGGACTGCGCGCACGCGTGGCCCGGGTGCGCGAGCAGATCGACGCCGCCGTGACCCGGACGGAGGAGACCGAACACCTGCGCGCCGAACTCGACCGCCTCATCACGGCCGAGAGCCACTCCTGCGAGGAACGGGACCAGGTCCGCCGTACGCGCGACACCGCCCGGGCCGATGACGGCACCCTCTCCTCCGCCCAGAACGGCGCCGCCACGGCCACGGCCAACGAACGTCGGGCCTACGACGCCGCCGTGGGCGCCTACATCCGTGCGGCCGAGGCCGCCTGGGTCGCCGCGGAACACGCCGAGCGGGTGGAGGGGCACGCCGTCGAACGGCTCGGCGAGGACACCCAGGTCATCGAACGGGCGTTGGAGGCGCTGCGCCAGACCCACGCCGAAGCCTCACGCGCCGCCGTCGCGGCGGGGATCGACCCCTCCGTCCTGGGCGCCGTCCCCGACCCGGTCCTCACCGTCCACGCCCCGCGCGAGAGCACCACACGGGTCGACCTCCAAGGACTGGAGCAGGCGGTCGAGCGCGAACCCGTGGAGGGCATCGACCTGGACGGGTTGCGCGAACACCTCGGACGTCTCCACGATCGGCTCACCGGCGCCGCCGGCCGCGCCGCCGACCGCGCCGACCTGGTCACCAGGCTGATGGGGCTCACCTCCGCCGAGGCCGAGACCGACCGTCGCCTGATCGCCCTGACCAGCGAGGCCGAATGCGCCGACGCCGTCCTCGAACAGGCCCACGCACGCGAACAGAACGCCATCGACGGCGTGCGCGACCAGAGCGCGGCCTACGCCGAGGGGGTCCGGGACTGGGCCGCGCGGCTGCGGGACTCCAGCCACGCGCACGCGCTGGGCGAGGCCATCCACGAACTGGAGGGCAGCGTCGAACTGCCCATCAACGACTCCCTGCGCGTGCTGGGACCGGACGTGCCCTCCACCGTCGCGCGTCTGGCGCACGCGGCGGTGGACCCCCTACTGGAGGAACTGCGCGCACGGCGTGACGTGGCGGTGAGCGAGGAGGGACAACTCTCCGGCGAACTCGCCGAACTGGCGGACCGCAAGGCCAAGAACGCCGAACACGCCCCCGAGCGCCCCGGCTGGGCCACCCACCCCAGGCCGGAGGGCGACGGCGTCCCCCTGTACCTGGCGGTGGACTTCGCCGAGGGGGTCGGCCCTCGGGAACAGGCGGGACTGGAGGCCGCCCTGGAGGCGAGCGGCCTGCTGGCGGGCTGGGTACGCGCCGACGGCTCCCTGCACGACCCCACGACACGGGACCTGCTGGTCTCCCCCGTGCCGGTTCCGGCGCTGTCCCGTCCGGTCCGGGAACGCACACTGCTCGACGTGCTCGTGCCGGTGGCCGACCTGTCGTCCGTTCCCGGCGCCTCGGTGAGCCAGGAGAGTCTGCGGGCCCTGTTGTCCTCCATCGCCCTGGAGTCCGAACCCGAGACCGAGGTGGGCCCGCGCCGTGGCGGACAGGGCCCGGGCGAGGCCGAGCCCCGACACCGCCGTGACAACCAGACCACGGTCGCCCTGTCCAGCTCCATGTCACTGACCGGGAGCTGGCGACTGGGAGTGGCCTCCGGAGCCCACGACAAGAGCGAGCCCGAGTACATCGGAGAGGCCGCCCGTAAACGGGCCCGCGACCGCGTGGCCGCCAACATCGACCGGCGCATGGCGATCGCGGAGGCCCTGCTCGCGGAGGCGGGGGAACGCCGCTGGGCCGTGGAGCACTCCTACGCCGAACTCCTGGAGGTCTCCCGGGACCTCCCCGACCCCGCCCCGCTGATCCAGGCCTGGGCCGAGCTGGAGGTGGCCAGGAAGGACCTGGCCTCCGCCCGCCGCGCACACGACGTGGCGCGAAGGAGCGCCGAGGCCTGCCGGGCCGAACTGCTCGACATCAGGACCGAGCTGCGCTCCTTCGCCGCCGTGGGAGAGACCGGCGAGACGCGGGCCCCCACACCCGAACAGGACCTGCCCACCACACGGATCGGACTCGACAGCGCGCTGCGGGCCCTGGACCACCTGCGCGTGCTCATCGCCTCCGCGCTGCGCGACCTGGACGCCCTGGCATGGGAACTGGCCGACCACGAACGCCACGTCGACACCTGGCGCGCGGTACGGGCCGATCGGGTGCTGGCGGAGGACGCACGCGCCGCGGCCATCGACGACATGATCACCGTGCGCCGCCAGATCGAACTCGGCGACCGCGCGCGCGGGGTACCCCCGGAACAGCTCGACACCGCACGCGACCAGGTGAGGGCCAGGGCGAAGGAGGCCGCGGAACGGTTGCCCGAACTCGAACGGAACGCCCAGCGGGCCCGTGACGAACGGGTCAGGGCGGAGGCACGCCTGGTCGTGGCCACCAGGGAGCGGGCCGAGCAGGTCCGACGCGCGCTCGCGGTGGGGGAGGAGCTGGTCTCGGCGATCAGCGTCGAGGGCACGGACTCCTCCGACGTCCCCGACGGTGTGCTGCTGCGGGCCGCCGGGCTCCAGGACTGCGCCGAGGACGGCGGCCCCTTGGCCGCCCACCTCGCCCTCGACGACGAGGCGACCTCCCCCCGGCCGGACACACGCCTGGACTCCCTGCGGGCGCTCGTGGAGCGACTGGAGACCGGTCTGGCCGCACAGAAGGACATCGCCGAGATCGACGACAGCGCCATCCTGCACAGCCGAGAGGAGCTCGACCGCCTGCTCTCCTCGGTGGGCTGGGCCCAGATCCGCACCGAACTGAGCGAACCCCGCGGCGTCAAGCGTCTCACCGTCCACGACGAGGACGGCGCCCATGACGTCACCGCCTACGCGGAACGGGTCGCCGTGGCCGTGACCGGAGCGGAGGAGGCCGTCGCGGTGGCCGAGGAGGAGGCCTTCGAACGGCACCTGCTGGGCGAACTGGCCGGTCACCTGGCACGCCAGATCGACGAGGCCCGGGCGCTCATCGCGGCCATGAACGACGTCCTCAAGGACGTCACCACCTCGGCCGGACTCGGCGTGCGCCTGGACTGGAGCCTGGCCTCCGACGCGGGCGCGGACGTGGAGGCGGTCGTACCGCTCCTGGCCACCCCCGCCGAGAAGCGCAGTCGGGTGCAGACCACCCGGCTCAGGGACGCGCTGCGTCGCTGCATCGAGGCGATCCGCCGCCTGGACCCGACCGCCACGGGCGGCGCGCAGCTGCGCGCCGCGTTGGACTACCGGTCCTGGTTCACGTTCACCGTGTACGTGACCGACGCCACGGGCAGTGAGCGACGTCTGGGACACCGCACGGCGCTCAGCCAAGGCGAACAACGGGTGGTGGCCTACCTGGTGCTGTTCGCGGCGGCCGCCGCGCACTTCGACTCCCTGGCCGTCCGCACGCCGTGGGCGCCCAGGCTGATCCTGCTCGACGACGCCTTCGCCAAGGTCGACGAGCCCACGCACGGACGCCTGCTGGGTCTGTTGGTGGAGCTGGACCTGGACTTCGTCCTGACCTCGGAGCGGGTGTGGGGCTGCTTCGCCAGCGTGCCCAGCCTGAACATCTACGAATGCCTCAGGGACCCGAACGTGCCCGGCATCGCGACCCTGCACTTCACCTGGGACGGGAGCAGGAGGCGCCTCGTCGGTGTCTAGCCGAACGCGAACGCTTAATCTGCTGGTGCGGGAATGACACGGGAACGGGGTGGCGAAGGTGACTCGGGTACCCGAGACGTTCGAGGGTGGGACGGCGCTCCTGGACGCGCTGGCGCGCTCCGGGCTGCCCCGAGAGGTCCGTTCCTGGATCACCGCGGCCCTGTGGGGCGAGGACGCGCTCACGGCCCGGCTGAACGGCGAGCACATCCCCGAACCGGAGACCGAACCGGTGGTCACGGGGAACATCCGACGGTCCTACCTGACGCGGATCAGCGTTCAGGGCTTTCGCGGCATCGGCCGTCCCGCCGAGCTCGACTTCAGGCCCGGCCCCGGTCTCACGGTGATCGTCGGACGCAACGGCTCGGGCAAGTCGAGCTTCGCCGAGGCGGCCGAGGCGGCCCTCACCGGTCGCAATCCCCGGTGGGACGCCATGCCCACCGGATGGCACGACGGCTGGCGCAACCTCCACTACGACGAGCGCACCGAGGCGAGCGTGGACATCCACATCGCCGGGGACGAGGGCCCCACCCGGATCAGTCGGAGATGGACGGGCGAGAGCGTCCGCTCCGCGCGCGGCGAGGTCGTCCGTCCCAACGGCGAGGTCTCCCCGCTGCGGACCCTGGAGTGGGGTGAGAACCTCGTCCGCTACCGACCCTTCCTGTCCTACGACGAACTCGGGCGCACGGTGAGCGGGCGTTCCGCCGAGCTGTACGACACCCTGACCACGCTGCTGGGGCTCAGTGGTCTGGCGGAGGCCGAACGCCGCCTGGCCAAGGTGTGCGACGGGCTCGCCAGACGGCGTGACCGGCCCTCGCGGGAGTTGCGCCGCCTGCTCGACGAACTGCGGGAGTCCGACGACCCACGCGCCCACCAGGCCGTCCAGCTGCTGACGGCCTCCTACTTCGACATGGACGCCCTGCGCAGGATCGCCGCCGACGACGGGCCCCGCGACCCCGAACAGCACGTGGTCCTGCGCCGTCTGCGGCGGCTGGCGGTCCCCGAGCGGGCCCTGATCGCCGACGTGGTCAACGAACTGCGGGGCGCGGCCATGGAGCTGGCCATGGCCGCCGGAAGCAAGGGGGACCACGCGCACGGGGTGGTCCGGCTCCTGGAACAGGCGCTCGAACACCACCAGCGGCATCCCACGGACACCACCTGCCCCACGTGCTCCGCGCCCCTGGGAGCCGACTGGGTGCGTCGGGCCAACTCCCAACTGCGGGCACTGCGTCCGCAGGCGGCCGTCGTCGCGGCGGCCTACGAACGCGCCGAGGCGGCGCGGGACCAGGCCCGCTTCCTGCTGTCCCCCGCACCGAGTTGGCTGCCCCCCGAGAGCGACCTGGGTCAGGTGTGGGCGCTGTGGGAGTCCGGAGCCGACATCACCGACCTGGGGGAGTTGGCGGACCACGTCGAGGGTGTCGGGCGTAGGCTGCGGGCCGCGGCGGTGAGCGCCCGTCGAGAGGCCAGTGAGCGGCTGGAGGACCCCACCGGTGGGTGGGCGGAGCTGGCCGAGCGGCTCTCGGGCTGGCTGGACGACGCCCAGGACGCCCTCGCGGCGCGGGACACGCTCGTCGGCGCCGAGGCCGCCCTGAACTGGTTGACGGAGCAGGCGGGGATCCTGCGCGCGGAGCGTCTCGGCCCGGTCGCCGCCCAGGCGGAGCAGGTGTGGTACCGCTTGCGCCAGGAACGTTACATCGACCTCCAGGGCATGCGGCTGATCGGCCGGGGCGCCCGCCGCAGGGTGGAGGTGGAGGTGGCGGTCGACGGCGTCGAGGACCAGACCAGTGCGCCCGGACTGCTGAGTCAGGGGGAGTTCCAGGCCCTGGCCCTGTCCATCTGCCTGCCTCGGACCCTGCTGGAGGGCAACCCCTTCGGGTTCCTGGTCCTGGACGATCCGGTCCAGGCGATGGACACCGAGACGGTGGAGGGGCTGGCCGCGGTGCTGGCGGAGGTGGGCGGCCACCGACAGGTGATCGTGTTCACGCACGACACCCGCCTGTCCGACGCCCTGCGCACGCTGGGGCTGCCGGCCGACATCCGCACGATCAACCGGGACGCCATGTCCAACGTGTGGATCTCCGAGGGAGCGGCGTGAGTCACATCGAAATCGCGAAAAGGGCCTGTGAGCAGGGATTCCTCGCTCTGGTGGCGGGGCGGCGGCATTCGATTTGGCAGAGCACCCCCCATCCGCTGTATAGTCATCACCAGCGCAAGGGGGCAAGCCCCCGGGACAGGCGGAAGCAGGTCCGAGCAGCGCGCCCCTTTAGCTCAGTCGGCAGAGCGTCTCCATGGTAAGGAGAAGGTCTACGGTTCGATTCCGTAAAGGGGCTCCACCACTTGACGGGGTCTGGTCCACTCAGGTGGGTGGTCGGTGGAGGATCCGTCGGCCGGAACCGGGTCCGCCCCCATGCGGGGTAGGGTCTCGTTGATCGGGGCGGGGTAGCTCAGTCGGTAGAGCAAGCGGCTCATAATCGCTGTGTCGTCGGTTCAAGTCCGGCCCCCGCTACCACACCGCTGGCCCCTGGGATCTCCTCTCAGGGGTCGTCGCGGGCGTTTAGTACTGTTCCCAGCGAGAAAGGCACTCCGACGTGGCTGCCACCGATGTGAGGCCGAAGATCACCCTGGCCTGCCAGGAGTGCAAGCACCGTAACTACATCACCCGTAAGAACCGTCGGAACACCCCCGACCGTCTCACGATCAAGAAGTTCTGCCCGAACTGCCGCAAGCACAACGAGCACCGCGAGACCCGCTAGTCACTGACGAGCACCCCGCGAGTGCGATCGTCTCCGAGCGTGACAGCGTCGGCCACTCTCTTGGGGGCTGCGGCTCGTGGACTTCCAGCCCGGTGAGCGATCCGCTCGCCGGGCTGTTCGCGTGTTCCGGGCCCTTCACGACAGGAGACAGCGTGGCGATCAACCCTGACTACCTCGGCCGGGAGTATCCCGCGCCGGAGGCCTATGAGGTGACCCGGGGCAAGATCCGGGAGTTCGCCGAGGCGATCAACGACACCGACCCCGTCTACCTGGATCCGGCGGCGGCCCGGGCCGCGGGACACCCCGACGTGATCGCGCCGCCGACCTTCCCCGTGATCCTCGGCATGGCGGGCTCGGCCCAGGCCATCGGCGACCCCGACCTCGGGGTGGACTTCTCCCGGGTCGTGCACGGTGACCAGCGCTTCAGCCACAGCCGGCCGTTGTACGCGGGCGACCTTCTCAGCAGTACCACGCGTATCACGGGTATCCGATCCCTCGGCGGCAACGACCTGCTCACCCTGGAGACCGTGGCCGACGACGCGGACGGAGAACACGTGGTCACCGCCACGATGATGCTCGTGGTGCGAGGAGGAGACGAATGAGCAGGCTGCGTCACGCCGACGTGGAGGTCGGCACCGAGCTGCCCGAGCGGACCTTCCCGGTCCGACGACTGGACCTGGTCCGTTACGCGGGAGCCTCGGGCGACTTCAACCCGATCCACTGGAACGAGCGCTTCGCCAAGTCGGTGGGCCTTCCCGACGTGATCGCCCACGGCATGTTCACCATGGCCCAGGCCGCTCGGCTGCTCACCGACTGGGCGGGCGACCCCGGCTGCGTCGTCGACTACTCGGTGCGTTTCTCCGCGCCCGTGGTCGTCCCCGACGATGACGAGGGCGCCCAGATCACCGTCGGCGGCAAGGTCAAGGCCAAGAACGACGACGGCACCGTCAACGTGCTGCTGACCGCCCGTTCCGGCGGGGCCAAGGTCCTGTCGCAGTCCAAGGCCGTCGTACGCCTGGCGAGGTAGACCGTGACCACACTCTCCGAATACACCACCCTGCGTCTGGGCGGCCCCGCCGACTCCTTCCGCACGGCCTCCACCACCGAGGAACTGATCGCCGCCGTGACCGCGGCGGACGCGGCCGAGGAGCCCGTCCTGATCCTGGGCGGCGGCAGTAACCTCGTGGTCTCCGACGCCGGCTTCCCCGGCACCGTGGTCCTGGTGGACTCCGGAACGGTCGACTTCGAGGAGGCCGGTGTCGACGAGACCGGCGAGTCGGTGGTGCTGGTGCGCGCCGACGCCGGTGTGGAGTGGGATCCCCTCGTGGAGCGGATGGTGGCCGAAGGCCTCAGCGGTGTGGAGTTCCTGTCCGGCATCCCCGGTCGGGTCGGTTCCACCCCCATCCAGAACGTGGGCGCCTACGGACAGGACGTCGCCCAGACCATCCGCGAGGTACTCGTCCACGACCGGCGTACCGGCCGGCGGCGGCGCATGACCAACGCCGAATGCGGTTTCACCTACCGTGACAGCGTCTTCAAGGGCGACGACCGCTACGTGGTGTGCGAGGTGACCTTCGCCCTGCACCGCTCCAAGCTCAGTCGTCCGATCGCCTACGCGGAGGTGGCTCGCAGCCTGGAGAGCGAGGCGGGCGCCCGGGTACCGCTGGAGCTGGCCAGGCAGACCGTTCTCGGGCTGCGCAGGGGCAAGGGCATGGTGCTGGACCCCGACGACCCGGACACCTACAGCGCCGGATCGTTCTTCACCAATCCCGTGGTCACCGTCGAGGAGTTCGCCACCGTGCGCGAGCGCGCCGCGGCGCGTCTGGGCGCCGACGTGGAGGTCCCGGGGCACCCCGACGGTGAGGGGCGGATCAAGTTGTCCGCCGCCTGGCTGATCGACCGGGCCGGCTTCGCCAAGGGGTACGGAAGCGGGCGTGCCCGCATCTCCGGCAAGCACACCCTGGCACTGACCAACCCCGGTGGGGCCACCACCGAGGAACTGTTGGAACTGGCCCGCGAGGTGCGAGCCGGGGTCCGCGCGGCCTTCGGAGTCGACCTGGTCAACGAGCCGGTGATGGTCGGCGTCTCACTCTGAGTCCTCGTTCCTTTTTGCGCCGCGCCCAATTTATGAGTTGGGCGCGGCGAACTTGTTTTTCCGGGTCGCCTGTTAAACTAATTCGACAAAACAATGAATTGCCTTTCCGTGCGGCCTTTCGTAGAGTCGGAGAGGTCGAGGGGGAGTAGTCCCAATACGTGTGATCGACATTCCGGCCGACCTCCGGCCCGGTCGCACGAGCCCTACCAGGCGCGAGTCCTGTTCCGGGCGGACGAGACCTTTGACCCGGGAAAGACCGGGTTGAAGTGGCGTCCGCCGCCTTCTTCCGCCCAGTGCGCCGGACGGAAGGGAAAACGTGTCGGGTTTCTTCTCTGGCTTGGTGTTCAGTGCCCTCGCCATTTTCATCGCCGAAATGGGAGACAAGACCCAACTCGTGGCGATGTCCCTGGCCACGCGTTACCGGGCTCTCACCGTCATCCTCGGCATCACCGTGGCCACCGCCGTCGTGCACGCCGCGAGCGTGCTGGTGGCCGGCATGCTCGGCGCCGCGCTGCCCACCGACTGGCTCACCCTGGCCGCGGGCGCCGCCTTCCTGTTCTTCGGCCTGTGGACCCTGCGCGGCGACGAGATGAGCGCCAGGGACGAGGAGCGCACCGCCTCCCGGCGTATCCGCTCGGCCTTCGTGACCGTCTGCGTCATCTTCTTCGTGGCGGAACTGGGCGACAAGACGATGCTCGCCACCATCACCGTGGGCACCCAGTACCACTGGTTGCCCGTGTGGATCGGTTCCACCGTCGGCATGGTCGCCGCCGACGCCATCGCCATCGCCCTGGGCTCGGTCCTGGGCAAGAAGCTGCCCGAGCGCGCCATCCGGATCGGCGCGGCGACCCTGTTCTTCGTCGCGGGCGCCGCCATGCTCGGCCAAGGCGCCTGGATGCTCCTGGGATAGGCGGCCGAGCCGAAGGGCGGGGCGGGCACGACCGCCCCGCCGCCCGAAGGTCAGTCGGGCCGCTCGTCCGCGGGGGTGGCGAGCCAGGTGTCCACATCCGCCAAAAGCTCCTTCTTCAGGGAATCGGGCGCGCCCGAGGCACGGATCGACATCCGTGCCAGTTCGGCCAGCTCCGGGTCGGAGAAACCGAACACCTCCCTGGCGATCCGGTACTGCTCCACCAGGCGGGGGCCGAACAACAGCGGGTCGTCGGTTCCCAGCGCGATGGGGACCCCGGCGGCGAAGAGCCTGCGCAACGGCAGGTGATCCAGCTCGTCGTAGACGCCCAGGGCCACGTTGGAGGTGGGGCAGATCTCCAGGGTCACGCCCTGGGTGGCGATGCGCTCCACCAGGTGGGGGTCCTCGATCGCGCGAACGCCGTGCCCCACCCGGTCGGCCTGTAGTTCGTCCAGGCACTCGCGCACGCTGCGCGGTCCCTGGAGTTCGCCACCGTGGGGCGCCGACAGCAGGCCCGCCCGGCGGGCGATCCGGAAGGCCCCCTCGAACTCCCGGGCGCGGCCTCGCCGTTCGTCGTTGTTGAGCCCGAAGGACACCACGCCCCGGCCCGCGTACTGGCGGGCCAACCGGGCCAGGGCCTTGGCGTCCAGAGGATGTCTGGTGCGGTTGGCGGCCACCATCAGCCCGATGGACGTACCGGTCTCGCGTTCGGCGACGCGGGCGGCGTCCAGGATCAGTTCCAGTGTGGCCGTGAGCCCGTCGAACCGCGAGGCGTAGCCGCTGGGGTCGACCTGGATCTCCAGCCACGAGGAGCCGGCCGCGCGCTCGTCCTCGGCGGCTTCGCGCAGCAGCCGGTACATGTCCTCGGGCCTGCGCAGCACCGAACGGGCGATGTCGTAGAGGCGCTGGAAGCGGAACCAGCCACGCTCGTCGGTGGCACGGAGCCTGGGTGGCCAGTCCTCCACCAGGGCCTGGGGGAGGTGGACCCCGTTCTCTCGGGCCAGCTCCACCAGGGTGGAGTGGCGCATCGACCCCGTGAAATGCAGGTGCAGATGGGCTTTGGGCAGCCGGTCCAACCGGCGGTCGCTGGTCGGTGTCTCCATGACGTAAGACTGCCGTATGCGAGACACCGGTGGTGCCAGGTCGGTGGACTCGGCCCCCGATCCCGGGACGCGGACGCGCCCCGGTGCGGGTCAGGGCACCGGGGCGCGTCCGGCCGGGGAGGCGCGGTCTACCGGGCCTCGGCGAGCAGTTTCTGGATGCGGCTCACGCCCTCGGCGAGGTCCTCGTCGCCGAGCGCGTAGGACAGCCGCAGGTATCCGGGGGTCCCGAAGGCCTCGCCGGGCACCACGGCGACCTCGGCCTGTTCGAGGATGAGCTCGGCCAGCTCGGTGGAGGTCTGCGGGGTACGGCCGCGGATCTCCTTGCCCAGCACTCCCTTGACGGACGGGTAGGCGTAGAAGGCACCCTGCGGTTCGGGGCAGACCACGCCGTCGATCTCGTTGAGCATGCGCACGATGGTCCGACGGCGGCGGTCGAAGGCCTCGCGCATCGTCGCCACGGCCTCCAGATCGCCGGAGAGCGCGGCCAGGGCCGCGGCCTGCGAGACGTTGGCGACGTTGGAGGTGGCGTGCGACTGTAGGTTGCCCGCGGCCTTGACGATGTCCTTGGGGCCGATGATCCACCCCACACGCCAGCCGGTCATGGCGTAGGTCTTGGCCACACCGTTGACGATGACGGTGCGGTCGGCGATCTCGGGCACCTCCACCGGCAGCGACGCGAACTCGGCGTCCCCGTAGACGAGGTGTTCGTAGATCTCGTCGGTCAGCACCCACAGGCCGCGCTCGGCGGCCCACCGGCCGATGTCGCGGACCTGCTCACGCGGGTACACGGCACCGGTGGGGTTGGAGGGGGAGACGAACACCAGCACCTTGGTGCGTTCGCTGCGCGCCTCCTCGAGCTGCTCCACGGAGGCCAGGTAACCGGTGCTCTCGTCGGTGACGACGAAGACCGGGACACCGCCCGCGAGCTTGATGGACTCGGGATAGGTGGTCCAGTACGGAGCGATGACGATGACCTCGTCGCCCGGGTCGAGCATGGCCGCGAAAGCCTCGTAGATGGCCTGCTTGCCGCCGTTGGTCACCAGGACCTGGGAGGGCTCCACCTCGTACCCGGAGTCACGCCGGGTCTTGTCGACGATGGCCTGCTTCAGCTCGGGTAGTCCGGAGGCCGGCGTGTAGCGGTGGAAACGGGGCTCACGGGCGGCCTCGACGGCGGCTTCGACGATGTAGTCGGGCGTCGGGAAGTCGGGCTCCCCCGCGCCGAAGCCGATGACGGGACGGCCCTCCGCCTTCATGGCCTTGGCCTTGGCGTCCACGGCGAGCGTGGCGGACTCGGAGATGGCGCTGATGCGTGCAGAGACACGGGGTCGATCAGTCATGTGTCCATGTTGTCATGCGTGTTCGGGGCGGGGGCGCGCGGGAAGCCACGGTGGGTGGGGTGTCAGGAGGTCCCGCTCCCCTCCGCGACGGCGCGTGGTTTGGTTCGGCGCCCCGGAGCGCGTAGAATCCTCGATGCCGACCGTTCGTGTCCTATGTGTTACCTACCGTACGGTGTGCGTAGCGCGTCCGGACCGGATATGGTGGAAGAGCAGTTCCGCTGAGGGCAGTGGCTCAATTGGCAGAGCACCGGTCTCCAAAACCGGCGGTTGGGGGTTCGAGTCCCTCCTGCCCTGCACGTTCGCCCGCGTGGCGCGGTGGTCCACCACCGTGCCACGCGGGCATAGGAACTACGGGGACGATCCATAGCCCGCGACCCTAAGGACCCCAGGTGACTCAGACTGACGCCGACGCCAAGCCCGACAAGGAGCCCAAGCGTCGTACCGGTCCGGTGACGTTCACCAAGCAGGTCGTCGGTGAACTGCGCAAGGTTCGCTGGCCCACGCGCCGCGAGCTGGTGACCTACACCATCGTGGTCCTCGTCTTCGTGTTGATCGTCCTGGGCTACGTCTCCCTTCTCGACTGGGGCTTCGGCGAGGCCGTCACCTGGCTGTACGGCACCTTCGGCACCCCGCAGGGCGTCTGACGGTCCTTTCCGCCACGCGTCCGGGCGAGTCGGACGCGGTCCTCCTCGTCCGCGCGTTGGTCCCGGCCCACACGGAGAGACCGTAAGCTGGCATGACTGGGTACGACGCACGGCGCTGTCTCGCGTGCGTCGCCCGGCAGAGCGATTCCGACGAGAGAAAGAGCAGCCGTGTCCGAGTCCCCACTGACCTCTGACGACTTCCCCGAAGAGGAGCCGGATCAGGCGTCGGCGGAAGAGGCCGGCCTGGCGGGCGAGCTGACGGAGGACGCGGCCGAAGAGGCCGACACCGACAGCCCGGAGCTGACCGGTGAAGCCGACGAGGGTGAAACCGACGAGGAAGAGGCTCCCCGCCCGGATCCCGTCGAGGAGTTCAAGAACGAACTGATGCTGCTGCCCGGCGAGTGGTACGTCGTGCACACCTACGCGGGTTACGAGAAGCGGGTCAAGGCCAACGTCGAGAGCCGTACCCAGTCCCTCAACATGGAGGAGTACATCTTCCAGGTCGAGGTACCCGAGCACGAGGTCACCGAGGTCAAGAGCGGCAAGCGTCAGCAGGTCACCGAGAAGGTCCTGCCCGGCTACGTGCTCGTACGCATGGACCTGACCGACGAGTCCTGGGCCGCGATCCGCAACACCCCGGGCGTCACCGGTTTCGTGGGCCTGTCCAACAAGCCCGCTCCCCTGAGCCTGTTCGAGGTGGCCAAACTGCTCGCGCCCGAGCCGGAGAAGGAGCCGGAGCAGGCGCAGCAGGCCAAGGCGGGCGTGGAGGGAGAGACCCGCGTCGACGTGGCCTACGAGATCGGCGAGTCCGTCACGGTCATGGAGGGTCCGTTCGCGACCCTTCCCGCGACGGTCAGCGAGATCAGCCCGGACACCCAGAAACTCAAGGTGCTGGTGTCGATCTTCGGTCGTGAGACCCCGGTCGAGCTGTCGTTCAACCAGGTCGCCAAGATCTAGGACGACTCCACGGATCCGTGCACGACCCCGGGGAACTGCTGAGGCACCCCCGTGGGCACCATAGACTTGGTGGGTCCGCCACGTGGCGGACCCACTCGCGTGTCCCGCTCCGTCGGGACACGCCCCGACCCGCCCGGCCCCGGCGGGTCGGAGCCCAGCGTCGGTGACGCGTGGGATCACGCCTCCCCGGCAGCGGCGTCCCGGCCCCATGGCCGTGCGACTCCGTAAGGGAGGCAGGGGCCACCACACAACGCAGATTCAGGCGAAGGACCCGACATGCCTCCGAAGAAGAAACTGGCCGCACTCGTCAAGGTGCAGCTCCCCGCAGGTCAGGCCACTCCGGCGCCGCCGGTCGGTACCGCTCTCGGTCCGCACGGCGTCAACATCATGGACTTCTGCAAGCAGTACAACGCTGCCACGGAGTCCCAGCGCGGCAACGTCATCCCCGTAGAGATCTCCATCTACGAGGACCGTTCCTTCAGCTTCGTCACCAAGACGCCTCCGGCTCCCAAGCTGATCCTGAAGGCCGCCGGGGTGGACAAGGCCGCGACCGACCCGGGCCGCAGCTCGGTCGGTTCCATCACCGCCGAGCAGATCCGTGAGATCGCGCAGACCAAGCTGCCCGACCTCAACACCGACGACATCGAGGCCGCCACCAAGATCGTCGCCGGCACCGCCCGCTCGATGGGCATCGAGGTCAAGTAGGCCGTACGGTGACGCCGGTCCACACGGGGCCGGGTGACCAGGACGCTCGGCGTCCACGAACCACAGTGGCAGGGCCAAGCGCTGGCCCGGTGACCACATGTTCCTGAGGAGAACAGCGTGAAGCGCAGCAAGAACTACCGCAAAGCCAACCAGCTGGTGGACCGCGAGAGGCTCCACAGCCCCGCCGAGGCCGTGAAGCTCGCCAAGGAGACCTCCAGCGTCAAGTTCGACGCGACCGTCGAGGTCGCCCTGCGTCTGGGCGTCGACCCCCGCAAGGCCGACCAGATGGTCCGTGGCACCGTGAACCTGCCGCACGGCACCGGTAAGACCGCTCGGGTCCTGGTCTTCGCGACCGGTGAGCGTGCCGAGCAGGCCCGTGCCGCCGGCGCCGACCTCATCGGCGACGACGAGATGATCGAGAAGGTCTCCAAGGGCTTCACGGACTTCGACGCCGTCGTGGCCACCCCCGACCTCATGGGCAAGGTCGGTCGCCTCGGCCGTGTCCTGGGTCCGCGTGGCCTGATGCCCAACCCCAAGACCGGCACCGTCACGCCCGACGTGGCCAAGGCCGTCTCCGACATCAAGGGCGGCAAGATCGAGTTCCGCGTGGACCGTCACGGGAACCTGCACTTCATCATCGGCAAGGCGTCCTTCGGCGAGCAGCAGCTCCTGGAGAACTACCAGGCCGCGATGGACGAGGTGAACCGCCTCAAGCCGTCCGCCGCCAAGGGACGCTACGTCAAGAAGGGCGTGGTCAGCACGTCCATGGGACCGAGCATCCCGCTCGAGGTCTGAGTTCGTCCGCACACGGGGAACGGCCCCCGACGTCCCTCCAGGGACGTCGGGGGCCGTTCCGTGTACGGGGAGCTCCTACAGGTCGGTGATCTCGTCCTCACCGGGGATCTCGAAGGAGGTCTCGCCGATGGCGGAGAAGACCAGCGAGATGTCCGCCTCGTCGTCGGAGAAGTCCATGCGCATGGGGAAGCCGTTGTCGGCGATCCAGAGGGAGACGTCCACGCTTCCCTCGAGTCCGTCCAGCATCCCGTCCACGGCCCGCTTCTGCTCCGGCGTCAGGTCGTCGATGTCCTCACTGGTCATCGTGCCCTCGACCAGGGTGGTTCCGACACCGCTGACCTCCTCGGTCCCCTTCTCCTCGATCTGGTCGATCGAGGCGAAGGCTCCGGCGATCTCGGGCAGGTCCCGGGTGTCGAACATCTCGTCGGGGGCCATCCCGTCGGCATCGTCCACGCCGCGCGCCCACGGGGTGTCCACCTCGTAGAGCCCGTTGTGGTTGGACACCAGGGACTCGCCCTCCGTCGGGACGATGAAGATGCTGGTGCTCAGCTCCTCGGCCGTCAGGTCGGGGTTCCCCCCGCCCAGCTGGGCGAGCTCAAGGAGCATCTCCCCCATGAACGGCATGACCATGGTGATCTGGGCGACCTCGGGGTCGTCCATGACCTCGTAGGTCATGGTCACGTCGAGCTCCCCCAAGTCGGGGTCGGGCATGGCCATGCTGATGTCGAGCGTGTAGTTGTCGACGTCTTTGGTGTTGTCCCCGAGGCTGGAGAGCAGCTCGAGGATGCCGCCGCCGCTGCTCTCCTTCGGCTCTTCGGCCGCTTCACCGGCGGGCTCCTTCTCGGGAGCGTCGCCGCCGCAGGCGGTGAGGGACAGGGCCAGGGCGCCGGCGGCGAACAGGGCCGGCATACGGGTCTTCACGAAGAACTTCGCTTTCTCGCTTCGGGGGACGGGCACTCCTGGAGGGAGTCCCGAGTGGAACATGTTGCCATGGCACTCGGACGTTCCGAGTCGATCGGGGCGGCCGTTATCGCGTTGTTCGCCGTTCCGTACGATTCCGCGGCCCTGCTCCACGTGAGAGCGATCACCCCTCCCTCCCGCTGGAAGTGGACGAGCACCCTCGCCCGTGCAGTACGATGGGTTTCTGCCGAAGACCGCTGGTCGTCACCCGAAGGGGTGAACCTAAGGCCCGTCCGCGATGGGCGCCCGCGCAGGTGTCACAGAAGCTTCCCGTTCCGGACGCACGTCGTGCGTCCAGCAGAACGTGGTCGTGCCCCGTGCGCCTGGCGTCCGGGGCCTTTTTCGTGTCGACGCCCATCACACGGGCCCTGTGGGAACCGACCAGCGTCTCCTCTCCGGCCGGTACCGGTGGTCCACCGGGATCCGGGGCCTTCGGGCCCGAACGCCTGTGGAGGCGGAGTGAGTCCCTCCCGGCTCGGCCCGGGGCGGCTTCCGGCGACGAAGCAGGAACTCCTCCCCACCGGGGGCGGAGACCCCGCCTTCGGGCGGGGGACACAGACAATGTTGGAAGGAGTCCCATGGCGAGGCCGGACAAGGCAGCCGCGGTCGCCGAGATCGCGGAGGAGTTCCGCGGCTCTAACGGCGCCGTGCTGACCGAATACCGGGGGCTCAGCGTCGCGCAGATCACAGAACTGCGACGCAGCCTCGGCCAGACCGCGCGTTTTCGCATCGTCAAGAACACGCTGACCAAGATCGCGGCCACCGAGGCCGGGATCGACGAGCAGGTCAAGGACCTGCTGGAGGGCCCCTCCGCGATCGCCTTCATCCACGGCGACGTGGTGGAGGCCGCCAAGGGTCTGCGTGACTTCGCGAAGGCGAACTCGCCCCTGGTGATCAAGGGCGGCGTCATCGACGGCAGGTCGATGAGCGCCGAGGACGTCACCAAGCTGGCCGATCTGGAGTCCCGCGAGGTTCTCCTGGCGAAGCTGGCCGGTGCGCTCAAGGCCAAGCAGGGCCAGGCCGCCGCCGTCTTCCAGGCGCTGCCCTCCAAGACCGTGCGCCTGGCGCAGGCCCTGGCGGACAAGCGTTCCCAGGAAGCCGCCTGACCACACCCGACCCCGACGGGCGCCGCCGCGCCCGTCCACCGGCTCGCACGTGAAGCCGACAGGCGCGCGTGTCCGTAGAGAAAGAGAGATCGCATCATGGCGAAGCTCAGCAACGATGACCTGCTTGCCGCGTTCGAGGAGATGACCCTTCTCGAGCTCTCCGAGTTCGTGAAGCTCTTCGAGGAGAAGTTCGACGTCACCGCCGCCGCTCCGGCCGCCGTGGCCGTCGCCGCCCCCGGTCAGGGTGGCGGAGAGGGCGCCGCGGAGGAGGAGAAGGACGAGTTCGACGTCGTCCTCGAGGCCGCCGGCGACAAGAAGATCCAGGTCATCAAGGAGGTCCGCGGTCTCACCAGCCTGGGCCTGAAGGAAGCCAAGGACCTGGTCGACAGCGCTCCCAAGCCGCTGCTGGAGGGCGTGAACAAGGAGACGGCCGAGAAGGCCAAGGCCGCCCTGGAGGGCGCCGGCGCCACCGTCACCCTCAAGTAGTCCCGCTCGGCCCCTCACGGGGCCGTCGGTCCGTACCGCGCGGCCGTTCCTCCCCGGGGAGGAACGGCCGCGTTCGTCTTCCCGGGGACCTTCCGGGGGCTTTGCTTCGCTATCCTGATACGCGGTCCGGCCGCGACCGGACCGGTGTCCCTCCACGCCGCCGTGCGGTCCGTGGGACGCCCCGGCCACTTGCGGGACCGTCGCCGTGTCCGCCACCGCCGTCGCCTCCGTGTGTGCGAGGCTGGGCGGGGCCCGGCGAGGGGGTGCGTGTGCGGATCGTCCCCCGGACGCGATATCGTCCCGTGCCGGGGAATCCCGGTGGGGCCCGAGGAAGTGTTTACCCGTCCACGGCGGGGGAATCCTTGGGATGTCCGTCGGCTCCACCCCCGGGCCAGGGCAGGCGCACCGGTCCGCGAGCATGGACCCGGGTCCCCCCGACCCGGGTTCGAAAAACCCTCCGGTCGGGGTTGACGGATCGCCCTCCACGGGTGATCCTGCCGGTGTCGTGAATGGCGCTGTGGACCGTGGTTGGACAGCGGTGTGGTATTCGGCTACACTGCTCTTTTGCGCTGCCCTTGGTGATCCCTGTGCTGGTGAACGGCCGTCGACCGCTTCCCTTTCCGGGCATGCGGTGGCCCGTTCCCGCACGATGTGACCGTCTCAACCGTGTTGCGGCGGTCCCTCTCATGACGGATCGTCTGGCGTGCGCGCTTCAACCGCCACAAGCCTTCGGAAGGACCCCTGTTGGCAGCCTCGCGCAACGCCTCCGCTAACGCCCTTGGTCCGCACCGCGTTTCCTTCGCCCGTATCCAGGAACCACTGGAGGTCCCGAACCTCCTCGCCCTTCAGACCGAGTCGTTCGACTGGCTGCTGGGCAACGACAAGTGGAAGACCCGGGTTGAGACAGCCCGAAACGCTGGACGCAAGGACGTTCCGGAGCAGTCCGGTCTGGAAGAGATCTTCGAGGAGATCAGCCCGATCGAGGACTTCTCGGGCACGATGTCCCTGTCGTTCCGAGACCATCGGTTCGAGCCGCCCAAGTACTCCGAAGAGGAGTGCAAGGACAAGGACATGACCTACTCCGCCCCGATGTTCGTCACGGCGGAGTTCATCAACAACGACACCGGTGAGATCAAGAGCCAGACGGTGTTCATGGGCGACTTCCCGCTCATGACCGCCAAGGGCACCTTCATCATCAACGGTACCGAGCGCGTCGTCGTGTCCCAGTTGGTCCGTTCGCCGGGCGTGTACTTCGACAAGTCCGTCGACAAGACCTCGGACAAGGACCTGTACGGCTGCAAGGTCATCCCGTCCCGCGGTGCCTGGCTGGAGTTCGAGGTCGACAAGCGCGACTTCGTCGGCGTCCGCATCGACCGCAAGCGTAAGCAGGGCGTGACCGTCCTGCTCAAGGCACTGGGGTGGACCACCGAGCAGATCCTGGAGCGCTTCGGTCAGTACGAGTCCATCCGCAACACGCTGGAGAAGGACCCCACCGCGGGTACCGACGACGCGTTGCTGGACATCTACCGCAAGCTGCGTCCGGGCGAGCCTCCGACCAAGGAGTCGGCCCAGGCGCTCCTGGAGAACCTCTACTTCAACCCCAAGCGTTACGACCTGGCCAAGGTCGGGCGCTACAAGATCAACAAGAAGCTCGGTCTGGACACCGAGTACACGCAGGGCACGCTGACCGAAGAGGACATCGTCGCCACGATCGACTACCTCGTCCGCCTGCACGCGGGCGAGACCGAGAAGGAGACCGTCAACGGCCTCCGTCCGATCGAGACCGACGACATCGACCACTTCGGCAACCGTCGCCTGCGCACCGTCGGCGAGCTCATCCAGAACCAGGTCCGTCTGGGTCTGGCCCGGATGGAGCGCGTGGTCCGTGAGCGGATGACCACCCAGGACGTCGAGGCGATCACGCCGCAGACCCTGATCAACATCCGCCCCGTCGTGGCCTCCATCAAGGAGTTCTTCGGCACCTCGCAGCTGTCCCAGTTCATGGACCAGACCAACCCGCTCGCGGGTCTGACCCACAAGCGTCGCCTCTCGGCGCTGGGTCCGGGCGGTCTGTCCCGTGAGCGTGCGGGCTTCGAGGTCCGGGACGTGCACCCGTCGCACTACGGTCGTATGTGCCCGATCGAGACCCCCGAGGGTCCCAACATCGGACTGATCGGCTCTCTCGCCGCCTACGGCCGGGTCAACTCCTTCGGTTTCGTGGAGACCCCGTACCGCAAGGTCGTCGACGGCCGGGTCACCGACCAGGTCGACTACCTCACCGCGGACGAGGAGGACCTCTACGTCATCGCGCAGGCCAACACGCCGCTGGCCGCCGACGGCTCCTTCGCCGAGTCGCGCGTGCTCGTGCGCCGTAAGGGCGGGGACTTCGAGCAGGTCACCTCGGACGAGGTCGACTACATGGACGTGTCGCCGCGCCAGATGGTGTCGGTCGCCACCGCGATGATCCCCTTCCTGGAGCACGACGACGCCAACCGCGCGCTCATGGGCTCCAACATGCAGCGTCAGGCGGTGCCCCTGCTGCGGGCCGAGGCGCCCTACGTCGGTACCGGCATGGAGTACCGCGCCGCCACCGACGCCGGGGAGGTCATCCTCGCGGAGAAGGCCGGCGTCGTGGAGGACGTCACGGCCGACTACGTCACCGTGATGGCCGACGACGGCACGCGCAAGACCTACCGCATGGGCAAGTTCCTGCGCTCCAACCAGGGCACCTGCTTCAACCAGCGGCCGATCGTGTCCGAGGGCGACCGGGTCGAGGCGGACCAGGTCCTCGCGGACGGCCCCTCCACCGACCAGGGCGAGATGTCACTGGGCAAGAACCTGCTCGTGGCGTACATGTCCTGGGAGGGCCACAACTACGAGGACGCGATCATCCTCTCCCAGCGTCTGGTGCAGGACGACGTCCTGTCCTCGATCCACATCGAGGAGCACGAGGTCGACGCCCGCGACACCAAGCTGGGTCCGGAGGAGATCACCCGGGAGATCCCCAACGTCAGCGAGGAGGTCCTCGCCGACCTGGACGACCGGGGCATCATCCGCATCGGTGCGGAGGTGGTCGACGGCGACATCCTCGTCGGCAAGGTCACGCCCAAGGGCGAGACCGAGCTGACCCCGGAGGAGCGCCTGCTGCGCGCCATCTTCGGCGAGAAGGCCCGCGAGGTCCGGGACACCTCGCTCAAGGTGCCGCACGGTGAGACCGGAAAGGTCATCGGCGTGCGCGTGTTCAGCCGCGAGGACGGCGACGAGCTCGCTCCCGGTGTCAACGAGATGGTCCGCGTCTACGTGGCCCAGAAGCGCAAGATCACCGACGGTGACAAGCTCGCCGGTCGTCACGGCAACAAGGGCGTCATCGCCAAGATCCTTCCCCAGGAGGACATGCCCTTCCTGGAGGACGGAACGCCGGTCGACATCATCCTCAACCCGCTGGGGGTCCCCGGCCGGATGAACGTCGGCCAGGTCCTGGAGGTCCACCTGGGCTGGCTGGCCAAGCACGGCTGGTTGGTCGAGGAGGCCGAGGAGGGCTGGCAGAAGACGCTGCACGAGATCGGCGCCGCCGACGTGCCGCCGGGGTCCCTCGTGGCCACGCCCGTCTTCGACGGCCTGCACGGCGACGAACTCAGCGGCCTGATCGCGTCGGCCCGTCCCGACGCCGACGGCGACCGCCTCGTCAACGCCGAGGGCAAGGCGCGGCTGTTCGACGGCCGTACCGGTGAACCCTTCGCCGAGCCGATCTCCGTCGGTTACAAGTACATCCTGAAGCTCCACCACCTCGTGGACGACAAGATCCACGCCCGCTCCACCGGTCCCTACTCCATGATCACCCAGCAGCCGCTGGGCGGTAAGGCGCAGTTCGGTGGCCAGCGCTTCGGTGAGATGGAGGTGTGGGCGCTGGAAGCCTACGGCGCCGCCTACGCCCTCCAGGAGCTGCTCACCATCAAGTCCGACGACGTGGTGGGCCGGGTCAAGGTCTACGAGGCCATCGTCAAGGGCGAGAACATCCCCGAACCGGGTATCCCTGAGTCCTTCAAGGTGCTCATCAAGGAGATGCAGTCGCTCTGTCTGAACGTGGAGGTGCTGTCCAGTGACGGTATGTCCATCGAGATGCGGGACAGTGACGAGGACGTCTTCCGCGCGGCGGAGGAACTGGGAATCGACCTGGGTCGGCGCGAGCCGAGCAGTGTCGAAGAGGTCTAACTTCCGCATTCTTCGAGAGCAGGGGACGAATTAAGTGCTCGACGTCAACTTCTTCGACGAGCTGCGCATCGGCCTGGCCACGGCCGACGACATCCGCCAGTGGTCGCACGGCGAGGTCAAGAAGCCCGAAACCATCAACTACCGCACCCTCAAGCCCGAGAAGGACGGCCTCTTCTGCGAGAAGATCTTCGGCCCCACCCGGGACTGGGAGTGCTACTGCGGCAAGTACAAGCGAGTCCGCTTCAAGGGCATCATCTGTGAGCGCTGCGGCGTCGAGGTGACCCGTGCCAAGGTGCGCCGTGAGCGGATGGGCCACATCGAGCTGGCCGCACCCGTCACGCACATCTGGTACTTCAAGGGCGTGCCCTCTCGCCTGGGCTACCTGCTGGACCTCGCGCCCAAGGACCTCGAGAAGATCATCTACTTCGCGGCCTACATGGTCACGTGGGTGGACACCGAGGCCCGCGAGCGCGATCTCCAGTCCCTGGAGGCGCGGATCTCCGTCGAGAAGCAGCACATGGAGCAGCGCCGCGACTCCACCGTCGAGGACCGCCACCGCAAGCTGGAGGCCGACCTCGCCGAGCTGGAGGAGCAGGGCGCCAAGGGCGACGCACGTCGTAAGGTCCGCGAGGCGGCCGAGCGCGAGATGCGTCAGCTGCGCGACCGTGCCCAGCGCGAGATCGACCGCCTCGACGAGGTCTGGAACCGGTTCAAGAACCTCAAGGTCCAGGACCTCGAGGGCGACGAGATGCTCTACCGCGAGATGCGGGACCGCTTCGGCAAGTACTTCCGTGGCGGCATGGGCGCTCAGGCCATCCAGGACCGGCTCGCCAACTTCGAGCTGGAGGAGGAGGCGGAGAAGCTCCGTGAGACCATCCGCACGGGCAAGGGCCAGAAGAAGGCCCGTGCCCTGAAGCGGCTCAAGGTCGTCTCGGCCTTCCTCAACACCCGCAACAGCCCCATGGGCATGGTGCTGGACTGCATCCCGGTCATTCCGCCGGACCTGCGTCCGATGGTGCAGCTGGACGGTGGGCGCTTCGCGACCTCCGACCTCAACGACCTGTACCGCCGTGTCATCAACCGCAACAACCGTCTCAAGCGGCTTCTCGACCTCGGTGCGCCCGAGATCATCGTCAACAACGAGAAGCGGATGCTCCAGGAGGCCGTCGACGCGCTGTTCGACAACGGCCGCCGTGGACGCCCGGTCACCGGACCGGGCAACCGTCCGCTCAAGTCGCTGTCCGACATGCTCAAGGGCAAGCAGGGTCGCTTCCGCCAGAACCTGCTGGGCAAGCGTGTCGACTACTCCGGCCGTTCGGTCATCGTGGTCGGCCCGCAGCTGAAGCTGCACCAGTGCGGTCTGCCCAAGCAGATGGCGCTGGAGCTGTTCAAGCCGTTCGTGATGAAGCGCCTGGTCGACCTGAACCACGCGCAGAACATCAAGAGCGCCAAGCGCATGGTGGAGCGTTCCCGCCCCGTGGTGTGGGACGTCCTCGAAGAGGTCATCACCGAACACCCGGTGCTGCTCAACCGTGCCCCGACCCTGCACCGTCTGGGCATCCAGGCCTTCGAGCCGCAGCTGGTCGAGGGCAAGGCCATCCAGATCCACCCGCTCGTGTGCACGGCGTTCAACGCCGACTTCGACGGTGACCAGATGGCCGTGCACCTGCCGCTGTCCGCCGAGGCCCAGGCCGAGGCACGGCTGCTGATGCTGGCCACCAACAACATCCTCAAGCCGTCCGACGGCAAGCCCGTGACCATGCCCACCCAGGACATGGTGATCGGCCTGTACTACCTGACGACGGAGAAGGCGGGAGCCAAGGGCGAGGGCCGCTTCTTCCAGTCCCCGGGCGAGGCGATCATGGCCTACGACCTGGGCGAGCTGGACCTGCGGGCGAAGATCCGGCTGCGGATCGCCGACGGCGCTCCGGCTCCCAAGGACTGGACGCCGCCGGAGGGCTGGGAGCAGGGAGACCCGTACACCCTGGAGACCACCCTGGGGCGGTACCTGTTCAACGAGACCACCCCGGTGGACTACCCGTACGTCAACTTCCGCGTGGGCAAGAAGCAGATCTCGACCCTGGTCAACGACCTGGCCGAGAACTACCCGAAGATCCAGGTCGCCACGACCCTGGACGCCCTCAAGGACGCCGGTTACCACTGGGCCACCAGGTCCGGCCTGACGATCGGTATCGAGGACGTCGTCGCGCCGCCGCGCAAGAAGGAGATCCTCGACTCCTACGAGCGCAAGGCCGACAAGATCCAGCGCGAGTACGACCGCGGCCTGATCACCGACGAGGAGCGCCGTCAGGAGCTCACCGAGGTGTGGACCCAGGCCACCACCGAGGTCGCCCAGAACATGGAGGAGAACTTCCCCGAGGACAACCCGGTGTGGATGATGGTCCAGTCCGGCGCCCGCGGTAACCCGATGCAGGTGCGCCAGATCGCCGGTATCCGGGGCCTGGTCTCCAACACCAAGGGTGAGACCATCCCGCGTCCGATCAAGTCCTCCTACCGCGAGGGCCTGTCCGTGCTGGAGTACTTCATCTCCACGCACGGTCAGCGCAAGGGTCTGGCCGACACCGCTCTGCGTACCGCGGACTCCGGTTACCTGACCAGGCGCCTGGTGGACGTGGCCCAGGACGTCATCGTCCGCGAGGTCGACTGTGGCACCGACCGGTCGCTGTGGCACGAGATCGGTGAGAAGAACGCGGCCGGCGTCGTGGTGCGCAAGCACAACGTCGAGAACACCGGCTTCGGCCGTACCGTCGCCGAGGACGTGCTGGACGACGCGGGCAACGTGATCCTGCCGGCGCTGAGCGACACCTCCGAGCAGAACATCGACAAGCTGATCGAGGCCGGGATCACCCGGGTCCGCATCCGCTCGTCGCTGACCTGCGAGGCCAAGATCGGTGTGTGCAGCACCTGCTACGGCCGCTCCATGGCCACCGGCAAGCCGGTGGACGTCGGTGAGGCGATCGGTATCATCGCGGCGCAGTCCATCGGTGAGCCCGGTACCCAGCTGACCATGCGGACCTTCCACATGGGTGGTTCGGCCGGTCAGGACATCACCCACGGTCTGCCCCGTGTCCAGGAGCTCTTCGAGGCCCGCATCCCCAAGGGTGTGGCCCCGATCTCCGAGATGGAGGGCCGGATCCGGATCGACGACACCGAGAAGAGCCGCAAGATCGTCGTCATCCCCGACGACGGCACCGACGAGATCGCCTACACGGTACCGATGCGAGCCCAGCTCCTGGTGGCCGACGGCGACCCCGTCAAGGTCGGCCAGCAGCTGATCCAGGGTGCGATCGACCCGCACGAGGTCCTGCGCATCCAGGGTCCGCGCGCGGTGCAGCAGCACCTGGTGTCGGAGGTCCAGGAGGTGTACAAGTCGCAGGGTGTCTCCATCCACGACAAGCACATCGAGATCATCGTTCGCCAGATGCTCAAGCGGGTGAACATCCTGGAGTCGGGCGACACCGAGTTGCTGCCCGGTGAGATGGTCGAGCGTCCCAAGTTCGAGCAGATCAACCGCAGGGTCGTCTCCGAGGGCGGCCAGCCCGCCGCGGGGCGTCCGGTGCTGCTGGGCATCACCAAGGCCTCGCTGGCCACGGAGTCCTGGCTGTCCGCGGCCTCCTTCCAGGAGACCACCCGGGTGCTCACCGAGAACGCGATCCACGGCAAGAGCGATCCGCTGCTCGGCCTCAAGGAGAACGTCATCATCGGTAAGCTCATCCCGGCCGGTACGGGTATTCCGCAGTACCGCAACGTCCGGGTGGAGCCGACAGAGGAGGCCAAGGCCTCGATGTACTCGGTCTCCGGGTACGAGGAACCGAGCGAGTACACCTTCGGTCAGGGGTCGGGCGAGGCCGTCCCGCTGGAGGAGTACGACTTCGGGCCGTACAACCGATAACGGTTTGCTGTACTGACGGCGGCGGTCTACCACTCCCCGCGGGGAGTGGTACCGCCGCCGTCGCGCGTAGAGGGTCCGCTGACGCGGAAGGAAAACGGCGCTGCTGCGCTGGCGGGAGAGGCACAGGTGACTGATAACGGGGGAGAACGGCGGGATTCCGGAGCGGAGGACTCATGGTTCAAGCCGAGCGAGAACCGCTACCGCAAACAGTCGGAGTACCAGGACCCGCTGGAGGAGCAGGAGAGCGCGGAGACGGTCTTTCCTGACAGCGGGGGTTACACGGGGCTGAGTTCGTCCCGCCCCCCTCTGGCGGAGCCTTATCCAGAGGCGCTGGGCGGTCCACCGACCTCCGGTGGTATCTCCTACCCCGGAGCGGGAGAGGCGGCCTACCGGCCGCTGACCAGGGTTCCGGGCGATCCCGAGGAACCCGGTCTGCCGGGTGTGGCGGGCAGCGCGCGGGTGCCCCTTCCCGAGAGCGACCACCCCGAGGGGCCGCGGACCGAGCAGATCGCCGCAGTGGGCTCCTGGGGGAAGGACGGCGGCCTCCCGACCCCGGGGCAGACCGAGGACGACGGCCTCCGAGGGCCCGATGTCCAGGGTCCCGACGCGCAGGAGGACCGGCCGTGGGACCCCGGTCCGGCCCGAGAAGAGACCGGGGTGCTCGGCGCGGACGCCTGGAGCGGGCCGGTGGGCGAGGAGCCCGACACACCCTCGTGGGACTCGTCGCCGTCCGCGGCGGGTCCGGTGGGTGTCCCCGATGCCGGTGTGGTCGGTGGCGGGTCGTGGGAGCCGGGGCCGGTGGACGGTCGGGGTTCCGATGGTGGCTCGTCGTTCGCGGGGCGGCCTTGGGACGCGGGTTCCGCCGTCGGGCGGGATTCCGGTGAGGGTCGTTCGGACGAACACGGCGAGTTCGGGGAGGCCGGCCGGTCGTGGGCGGACGTTCCCGGTGGTGAGTACGGTTCGGAGCCGACGGACGGGGGCGGGTGGAGTGCCGCCTCCGGGCGTGAGGAGGTCGACGAGCTGGGTCCCGCCTCCTGGGACGAGGAGCCCGACACGCCCTCGTGGGCCTCGTCGCCGTCCGTGTCGGATTCCTCCGGTGCGGCCGACGACGGGTCGTGGGACGTCGACCCGCGTGAGGGCGGACGGGACACCTCCTCGGGAGGGGACCCCGGGACGTTCTCCGGGGGCGGGTGGAGTGCCGCCTCCGGGCGTGAGGAGGTCGACGAGCTCGGTCCCGCCTCCTGGGGCGAGGACCGTCCCACCGCCTCGTGGGACTCGTCGCCGTCCGCGGCGGGTTCGGTGGGTGTCCCCGATGCCGGTGTTCCCGATGCCGGTGTGGTCGGTGGCGGGTCGTGGGAGCCGGGGCCGGTGGACGGTCGGGGTTCCGATGGTGACGCGTCGTTCGCGGAGCGATCTTGGGACGCGGGTTCCGCCGTCGGGCGGGATTCCGGTGCGGGTGATCCTGGTGAGGGTCGTTCGGACGAACGCGACGGATTCGGGGAGGCCGGCCGGTCGTGGGCGGGCGTTCCCGGTGGTGAGTACGCTTCGGAGCCGACGGACGGGGGCGGGTGGAGTGCCGCCTCCGGGCGTGAGGAGGTCGACGAGCTCGGCCCCGCCTCCTGGGACGAGGACCGTCCCACCACCTCCTGGAACACACCGTCCTCCGCCGTACCGGGGACCGGGGAGAGAACCGACACGGTGGGGACGTACCCGACGGGAGGAAACGGCGAGGCGCAGACCTCCTCCGGTTGGCGCGTCGACGTTCCGCAGGAGGACGACCCCCTCGGAGACCACGGCCGCTCCTGGGACGAGGAGCCGAACGTGGGGTCCGGCGAGATCGACGGACGCACCACGGACGGCGGTGCCCCCGAGCCGTGGGCTCCTCGGTGGGAGGACGGCGACGGCCGGGCCGACACGGGAACCGGAGGACCGTGGACCGGCGAAGCACAGGGAGGCACGGGCAACACCTGGGCGTTCGACCGCAACGACCCCCGGCTGCCGGACGTGGTCCGTGAGGCCGAGGAACGGCGCAGGGGCGCAGCCACGGGCACGCCCACCGAGGCGGAGTGGGGAGGTCCCGACACCGGCGAACTCTCCGCGGCCGTCCCCGCCTCCGACGATCCCCTGGGCGCGATCGCCGCCATGCAGACGCGCGCACGCTCCAGGGGTGAGAACGCGGACGACGCCGCGCGGGTGGCGGACGACGGAGGAGACCCCGAGACCGACGCCCCGGGCCACGACCACGACCGGGAGTACGACGAGCGGGCGGCGGTCGACACCGAGGGGGGCACGGAGGAGCGGGAGTACGACGACGGCTTCACGCCGGCGGACTACGGCATGCCCGAGACCCCGGTGAGGAGGAGACGCAAGGACCCCATCGCCGACGACTTCCCCGGTTTCGACGACCGTCCCCTCGGCGGCGAGGCGGGTGATCCCTATCCCGGTTACGACAGCATCGACTTCCTGGCCGACACCGAAAGGGGCGCACTCGTCACTCTGTGGCTGGGCGTGGCCTCGCTGATACCGGGGCTCGGTCTGGTCTTCGCCCTGCTGACACTGCTGGTCACCGGGCCCAAGGCCAAGAGGGCCATCCGTGGATCCAACGGTCAGCTCGACGGCCTCGGCCTGATCACCGCGGGCACGGTCTTCGCGGTGATCGGCATCCTGGTGACAGTGATCTCCGTCGCCCTTTGGCTGATCCTGTAGTGCCGCGGCCGCCTCCCCGCGACAATGTTCGTCAGGGGAGGCGGCCGTTTCTTCTCGACGATCCACGCGAGAACCGGGGACGAAACGGCTCCAGAACCGCGTAGACTGGTAGTCGACCCACGGCTGCGCGAGAACCAGTTCCATGGTTTCCGTCGTGTCGCACACCGTTTTGACCACCCTGATGGCAAGCGGTAACCTGTGTGATTGTGCCTGTGAGTCGATGGGTCGCACGTATCGAGTGCGGCGCCGGGTCCCGCCAGGTGAGGACCCACGGCGCGCGGTGCATGTGAACCCCCTCCCATAACCGGTTGCCCGGCTGCGCGTCATAGCCTTTCCCCATGCTCGGGAACGAGCGCGACACGCCCGACAGCGGGGGCCGGAGAAGTTCGGGAAAAGCAGCAGGTCAATAGCGATATCGGCTACGAGAACCGGCGTAGGTCACGAGGAAGACGGAGACGCGGTGCCCACCATTCAGCAGCTGGTCCGTAAGGGCCGACAGGACAAGGTCGCAAAGAACAAGACCCCGGCGCTGAAGGGGAGTCCGCAGCGTCGTGGTGTTTGCACGCGTGTCTACACCACCACGCCGAAGAAGCCGAACTCCGCTCTGCGTAAGGTCGCTCGCGTCAAGCTGAGCAGCGGCATCGAGGTCACGGCCTACATCCCCGGCATCGGTCACAACCTGCAAGAGCACAGCATCGTGCTCGTTCGCGGTGGCCGTGTGAAGGACCTGCCGGGTGTCCGTTACCGCATCGTTCGCGGTTCGCTCGACACCCAGGGTGTCCGGGGCCGCAAGCAGGCACGTAGCCACTACGGCGCCAAGAAGGAGAAGTAAGCATGCCGCGCAAGGGCCCGGCGCCGAAGCGCCAGCTCATCACCGACCCGGTCTACGGCTCGCCGCTCGTCACCGCACTGATCAACAAGGTGCTGGTCGACGGCAAGCGTTCCCTCGCCCAGAGCGTCGTCTACGACGCCCTGGAGGGCGCTCGCGAGAAGACCGGCCAGGACCCGCTCGTCGTTCTCAAGCGGGCCTTGGACAACGTCAAGCCCGCGCTCGAGGTCCGCAGCCGCCGCGTCGGTGGTGCGACCTACCAGGTGCCGGTCGAGGTCCGCGCCTCCCGGTCCACCACGCTGGCCCTGCGCTGGCTGGTCTCCTACGCGCGTCAGCGTCGTGAGAAGAGCATGACCGAGCGCCTGATGAACGAGCTGGTCGACGCCAGCAATGGTCTCGGCGCGGCCGTCAAGAAGCGTGAGGACACGCACAAGATGGCCGAGTCGAACAAGGCCTTCGCGCACTACCGCTGGTAAAGCAGCGGATTCGGAACAGACCGAGGGACAAGCCTCATGGCTAAGACTTTGCTGGACCTGGCCAAGGTCCGCAACATCGGCATCATGGCCCACATCGACGCGGGCAAGACCACGACCACCGAGCGGATCCTCTACTACACCGGTGTCAACCACAAAGTCGGCGAGACGCATGACGGCGCCTCGACGATGGACTGGATGAAGGAGGAGCAGGAGCGGGGTATCACCATTACCTCGGCCGCCATCACCACTCGGTGGAACGACACCACCATCAACATCATCGACACGCCCGGCCACGTCGACTTCACGGTCGAGGTCGAGCGCTCCCTGCGCGTACTCGACGGTGCGGTGGCCGTCTTCGACGCCAAGGAAGGCGTCGAGCCTCAGTCCGAGCAGGTCTGGCGGCAGGCCGACCGCTACAACGTCCCGCGGATCTGCTTCGTCAACAAGATGGACAAGATCGGCGCGGAATTCCAACGCTGCGTCGACATGTTCCGTGAGCGCCTCGGCGCCAACGCCATGCCGATCCAGCTGCCCATCGGCGCTGAGAGCGACTTCCGTGGCGTCATCGACCTCGTGAAGATGAAGGCCTACCTCTGGAGCGAGGAGGCCGCGCTCGGCGAGATGTACGACACCGTCGACATCCCCGAGACCCACATCGACGCCGCCCGTGAGGCCAGGGACTTCTTCCTGGAGACCCTGGCCGACGCCGACGACGAGGTCATGGAGCTCTACCTCGAGGGCAAGGAGCCCGACGAGGAGCTGCTCGTCTCCGCGATCCGTCGCGCCACCGTCGCCGGCACCGCGGTCCCCGTGGTCTGCGGCACCGCGTTCAAGAACAAGGGCGTCCAGCCCCTGCTCGACGCGATCGTCGCCTACCTTCCCTCGCCCACCGACGTGGAGGCGATCGAGGGCCACGACCCCAAGGACGAGAGCGAAGAGGTCACGCTCACGCGTAAGCCGAGCACGGAGGAGCCCTTCTCCGCGCTGGTCTTCAAGATCGCCAGCGACCCGCACCTGGGCAAGCTCAGCTACGTGCGCGTCTACTCGGGTGTCATGACGTCCGGCACGCAGGTGCTGAACAGCTTGAAGGGTCGCCGGGAGCGCATCGGCAAGATCTACCGGATGCACTCCAACAAGCGCGAGGAGATCTCCGAGGTCGGCGCGGGCGACATCGTCGCCGTCATGGGCCTGAAGGACACCACGACCGGTGAGACCCTGTGCGACCAGGCGAACCCGATCGTCCTGGAGTCCATGACCTTCCCCGCGCCGGTCATCGAGGTGGCCATCGAGCCCAAGACCAAGAGCGACCAGGAGAAGCTGGGCATCGCGATCCAGCGCCTGGCGGACGAGGACCCCTCGTTCCAGGTCGCCACGGACGAGGAGACCGGCCAGACCGTCATCTCCGGTATGGGCGAGCTGCACCTCGAGGTCCTCGTCAACCGCATGCGCGACGACTTCAAGGTCGAGGCGAACATCGGCAAGCCCCAGGTGGCCTACCGCGAGACCATTCGCAAGAAGGTCGAGGGGCACACCTACACCCACAAGAAGCAGACCGGTGGGTCGGGCCAGTTCGCCAAGGTCAAGATCGACGTCGAGCCCCTCGTGGCCGAGAGTGGCGACGCCACGGGCTACGAGTTCGTCAACGCCGTCACCGGTGGCCGTATCCCGCGTGAGTACATTCCGTCCGTCGACGCCGGTTGCCAGGAGGCCGCCGAGCTGGGTGTGCTCGCGCACTACCCGCTCGTCGGTGTCAAGGTGACGCTGGTGGACGGCCAGTACCACGAGGTCGACTCCTCCGAGATGGCGTTCAAGACCGCCGGTTCGATGGCCTTCAAGGAGGCCGTCAGGCTGGCCAAGCCGACTCTCCTGGAGCCGGTCATGGCAGTGGAGGTCACCACCCCTGAGGAGTACATGGGTGACGTCGTCGGCGACCTGAACTCCCGTCGTGGACAGATCCAGTCCATGGACGACCGTTCCGGCGTCCGGCTCGTCAAGGCCCTGGTGCCCCTCTCCGAAATGTTCGGCTACGTGGGTGACCTGCGCAGCCGTACGCAGGGTCGAGCCAACTACTCGATGGTGTTCGACTCCTACGCGGAGGTTCCGTCCGCTGTCGCCCAAGAAATTGTGGCGAAGGTCCGCGGAGAGTAGTAGCCGCGGGCACGTAACCCATCCGACCCCCGGTCTCGTGTCGGGGGTGGACCAGATAGCTCTGTACGTCTAGGAGACTTCCAGTGGCGAAGGAAAAGTTCGAGCGGACTAAGCCGCACGTCAACATCGGCACCATCGGTCACATCGACCACGGCAAGACCACGCTGACCGCGGCCATCAGCAAGGTGCTGCACGACACGTTCCCCGACCTGAACCCGTTCACGCCGTTCGAGGACATCGACAACGCTCCCGAGGAGCGCGAGCGCGGTGTCACGATCTCGGTCTCGCACATCGAGTACCAGACCGCGGAGCGTCACTACGCCCACGTCGACTGCCCCGGTCACGCCGACTACGTCAAGAACATGATCACGGGTGCGGCGCAGATGGACGGCGCCATCCTGGTCGTGGCCGCGACCGACGGCCCGATGCCGCAGACCAAGGAGCACGTGCTCCTGGCCCGCCAGGTCGGCGTGCCCTACATCGTGGTGGCCCTGAACAAGGCCGACATGGTGGACGACGAGGAGATCTTCGAGCTCGTCGAGCTCGAGGTCCGTGAGCTCCTGAGCGAGTACGAGTTCCCCGGCGACGACATCCCCGTCACCCGGGTCTCCGCGCTCAAGGCCCTGGAGGGCGACTCCGAGTGGGGTCAGACCATCCTGGAGCTCATGAAGACGGTGGACGAGTACATCCCCGAGCCCGAGCGTGACACCGACAAGCCGTTCCTGATGCCGATCGAGGACGTCTTCTCGATCACCGGTCGCGGCACCGTCGTCACCGGCCGCATCGAGCGCGGCATCATCAACGTCAACGAGACCGTCGACATCGTCGGTATCAAGGACGAGAAGCAGACCACCACGGTCACCGGTGTCGAGATGTTCCGCAAGCTGCTCGACCAGGGCCAGGCCGGTGACAACGTCGGTCTGCTCCTGCGCGGCACCAAGCGTGAGGACGTCGAGCGCGGGCAGGTCGTCATCAAGCCCGGCACGACCACCCCGCACACCGAGTTCGAGGCCCAGGTCGTCATCCTGTCCAAGGACGAGGGTGGTCGCCACACGCCGTTCTTCAATAACTACCGCCCGCAGTTCTACTTCCGCACCACCGACGTCACCGGTGTCGTGACGCTGCCGGAGGGCACCGAGATGGTCATGCCCGGTGACAACACCGCCATGACCGTCCAGCTGATCCAGCCGGTCGCGATGGAAGAGGGCCTGAAGTTCGCCATCCGCGAGGGTGGCCGGACCGTGGGCGCCGGTCGCGTCACGAAGATCCTCAAGTAGTACACGCCTGGAACGGTTCCTCACGGAACCACCCCAGGCGTGGCGGGCGGGCCGCCCACCGGCGGTCCGCCCGCCACACGACAAGACGTCATCGGGCTCTGTGACGGTGACGCACCGCAGGGGCAAGCCCTGTTGCGGTTTCTCAAGGGAATAGGGGCTCACGGCCACACGGCGGATCCGCCGGGCCTGGGCGTCTGTGACCGGACAGCTCACCGTTACGGACACTGAAGCGAAGGACGAACAGGCCACATGGCGGGACAGAAGATCCGCATTCGGCTAAAGGCCTATGACCACGAGGTCATTGACAGCTCGGCGAAGAAGATCGTCGAGACTGTGACGCGAACTGGTGCACAGGTCGCGGGCCCGGTGCCGCTGCCGACGGAGAAGAACGTTTACTGCGTCATCCGATCGCCGCACAAGTACAAGGACTCGCGCGAGCACTTCGAGATGCGCACCCACAAGCGGCTGATCGACATCATCGACCCGACACCGAAGACGGTCGACTCGCTCATGCGTCTCGACCTGCCGGCCGGCGTTGACATCGAGATCAAGCTTTAAGGACGCACAGACATGGCCACCAAGCAGATCAAGGGAGTTCTGGGCGAGAAGCTCGGCATGACCCAGGTCTTCGACGACGCGGGGCAGATGGTCCCCGTGACGGTCCTGAAGGCTGGTCCGTGTGTCGTGAGCCGCGTCCGGACTCCGGACACCGACGGCTACTCGGCTATCCAGCTGGGCTACGGGCAGGTCAACCCGCGCAAGATCAACAAGCCGCTCGGCGACTACCTGCGCAAGCACGACCTGACCCCGCGCCGGCACTACGTCGAGGTCCGCACTCCTGACGCCACCGAGTACACCCTCGGTCAGGAGATCACCGTGGACGCCTTCGAGAGCGGCCAGAAGGTCGACGTCACGGGCAAGAGCAAGGGCAAGGGCTTCGCCGGTGTGATGAAGCGTCACGGCTTCGGCGGTCTGGCCGCCTCGCACGGCACCCAGCGCACCCACCGCTCACCCGGCTCCATCGGCGGCTGCGCCACGCCCGGCCGCGTTTTCAAGGGCAAGCGGATGGCCGGCCGCATGGGCAACGTGCGCAAGACCGTCCAGAACCTGACCGTTCACTCCGTGGACGCGGAGAAGGGGCTCATCCTCGTCAAGGGTGCGGTCCCCGGTCCCAACGGCGGTCTGGTGCTCGTCCGCACCGCTGTGAAGGGGGACAAGTAAGCCATGACCCAGATCGAGGTCAAGAACCCCGAGGGCGGCGCCAAGGGCAGTGTCGAGCTGCCTGAGAGCGTCTTCGCCCAGCAGGTCAGCATTCCGCTGATCCACCAGGTCGTGAACGCTCAGCTGGCCGCCGGCCGCCAGGGCACCCACGCCACCAAGACCCGCGGCGAGGTCCGCGGCGGTGGCAAGAAGCCCTACCGCCAGAAGGGCACCGGCCGGGCCCGCCAGGGTTCGATCCGCGCCCCGCAGTACGCCGGCGGTGGCACGGTCCACGGACCCCAGCCGCGGGACTACAGCCAGCGCACGCCCAAGAAGATGAAGGCCGCCGCCCTGCGTGGCGCCCTCTCTGACCGGGCCCGTCACGGCCGCATCCACGTCATCAGCCACTTCGTGGCCGAGGACCTGGAGAGCAAGTTCACGCAGACCGCTCTGAAGGCGCTGCGCCAGATCACCGACTCCGACAAGGTCCTGGTGGTTCTGGCCCGCGAGGACGAGCACAACCGACGTGCCCTGCGCAACCTCGAAGAGGTGCACATCCTCGACGCGGACCAGGTGAACACCTACGACGTCCTGTACTCGGACGACGTGATCTTCACCGAGGCGGGCTACGCCGAGTTCCTGGCCCACGCGGCCGGCGCCTCCAAGGCCGCGCAGTCCGAGGAGGACGACCAGTGAGGATCGCCGACCACCGGGACATCATCATCGAGCCGGTGATCTCCGAGAAGAGCTACGGGCTCATGGACGAGAACAAGTACACGTTCATCGTTCGCCCGGACGCCAACAAGACCCAGATCAAGATCGCGATCGAGAAGATCTTCGAGGTGAAGGTCACGAGCGTGAACACGATCAACCGCAAGGGCAAGCGCAAGCGCACCCGCTTCGGTTACGGGAAGCGTCCCGACACCAAGCGTGCGATCGTCAGCGTCGCCGACGGCGACCGGATCGACATCTTCGGTGTCTGACCGCTCCCGGGTCTGACCGCTACACACCAAGCAAGACGTAAAGGAATGCACGAAGAAGATGGGCATTCGTAAGTACAAGCCGACGACGCCGGGCCGTCGCGGCTCCAGCGTGAGCGACTTCGTCGAGATCACGCGCTCGGAGCCGGAGAAGTCCCTGGTGCGTCCGCTTCACTCCAAGGGCGGGCGCAACGGCCACGGCCGCATCACCGCCCGCCACCAGGGTGGCGGTCACAAGCGGGCCTACCGCGTGATCGACTTCCGTCGCCACGACAAGGACGGAGTGCCGGCGAAGGTCGCTCACATCGAGTACGACCCCAACCGCACCGCCCGTATCGCTCTGCTCCACTACGTGGACGGCGAGAAGCGTTACATCCTGGCGCCCGCCGGCCTCAAGCAGGGTGACCGGGTCGAGAACGGTCCGCAGTCCGACATCAAGCCCGGCAACTGCCTCCCGCTGCGCAACATCCCCACGGGTACGTTCGTGCACGCGGTCGAGCTGAAGCCGGGAGGCGGCGCCAAGCTGGGTCGTTCCGCCGGTTCCCAGATCCAGCTCCTGGCCAAGGAGGGGAACTACGCCACCTTGCGTATGCCCTCCGGTGAGATGCGCATGGTGGAAGTCACCTGCCGCGCCACCGTGGGCCAGGTCGGCAACGCCGAGCAGTCCAACATCAGCTGGGGCAAGGCCGGCCGCTCCCGTTGGAAGGGCAAGCGCCCGACCGTTCGCGGTGTGGTGATGAACCCGGTCGACCACCCGCACGGTGGTGGTGAGGGCAAGTCCTCGGGTGGCCGTCACCCGGTGAGCCCCTGGGGTCAGAAGGAAGGCCGGACCCGGAAGAACAAGGCCAGCGACAAGCTGATCGTACGGCGTCGGCGCAGCGGTAAGAAGAAGCGGTAAGGAGCACGTCTGATGCCACGTAGCCTTAAGAAGGGTCCCTTCGTCGACGACCACCTCATCAAAAAGGTGGAAGCGCAGAACGAGAAGGGGACCAAGAACGTCATCAAGACGTGGTCCCGGCGGTCCATGATCGTCCCGGAGATGATCGGTCACACGATCGCCGTCCACGACGGCCGCAAGCACGTTCCCGTGTTCGTGTCCGAGTCGATGGTCGGCCACAAGCTCGGTGAGTTCGCTCCCACGCGTACTTTCCGTAGCCACGTCAAGGAAGACCGCCGTAGCCGCCGTTAGCGGTTGCAGCAGGAGTAAGAACCATTTCTCCACGGTGAGTGGAGATGAATTTCCGTGAGCGAGGGAAAAGCGATGGGAACGAGGGCACAGGCACGGTTCGTCCGTGTTACGCCCCGAAAGGCCCGCCGAATGGTGGACCTTATTCGCGGGTTGCCCGCTGACGAGGCACAGGCGGTGCTCCGGTTCGCCCCCCAGTCGGCGAGCGAGCCCGTTGGCAAGGTACTGGCCAGTGCCGTCGCCAACGCCGAGCACAACGACAAGTTGGACCGCGAGACGCTGGTGGTCGAGCGCGCGTGGGTGGACGAGGGTCCGACCCTGAAGCGCATTCGCCCCCGAGGCTTCGGCCGCGCATTCCGGGTGACCAAGCGGACGAGCCACATCACCGTGGTCGTCGCTGAGCGCTCGGACGCCTCGTCCAAGACGAAGGAAAGGACCCGATAGTGGGGCAGAAGGTAAACCCGCACGGGTTCCGCCTCGGCATCACCACCGACTTCAAGAGCCGTTGGTACGCCGACAAGTCCTACAAGGACTACGTCAAGGAAGACGTCGCCATCCGTCGGCTGCTGACCCGGGGCATGGAGCGCGCGGGCATCTCCAAGGTGGAGATCGAGCGCACCCGTGACCGTGTCCGCGTCGACGTCTACACCGCCCGGCCGGGCATCGTCATCGGCCGCCGCGGCGTGGAGGCCGACCGTATCCGGACCGACCTGGAGAAGCTGACCGGCAAGCAGGTGCAGCTGAACGTCTTCGAGGTCAAGAACCCCGAGATCGACGCACAGCTCGTCGCCCAGGGCGTCGCCGAGCAGCTGAGCAGCCGTGTGGCCTTCCGCCGCGCGATGCGCAAGGCCATGCAGAGCGCCATGAAGAGCGGTGCCAAGGGCATCCGTATCCAGTGCGGTGGTCGCCTGGGTGGGGCCGAGATGTCCCGCTCGGAGTTCTACCGCGAGGGTCGTGTCCCGCTGCACACGCTGCGCGCCGACATCGACTACGGCTTCTTCGAGGCCCGTACGACGTTCGGCCGTATCGGCGTGAAGGTGTGGATCTACAAGGGTGACGCGCCCGCGACCCGCGCCGAGCGCGAGGCGGCCCAGGCCGCGCAGCGCTCCGCCGGTGGCGGTGGCGGTCAGCGTCGCGAGCGCCCGCAGCGCCGTCGCCGTGGCGGCGG
>NZ_JASCXJ010000011.1 GCF_030271535.1 Nocardiopsis sp. ATB16-24
GGCCTTTGACACCCCGCTCGGCCGGGCGGGTCTCCCCGCACGGCTGGGGCCTGCTACCGGGCGCTCCGGCGCTTACCCGGACGGGACTTACACCCGCTGGCCTGACACAGCTTTCAGGACGCACCATGCGCCCACGCTACGGGAGAGGGATCCGAGCGGGGCGTTGCCGGTGGAGAAGCGCGCCCTTTCCCCGTGATCTTGCTCTTGGTGGCACTGCCGGGCGCCCCCAGTGACGCTGGGAGCAAGATCCACTGGTTGATCATGGTGGTGTCAAGGAGGGTTTCGACAGCGGCGCCGGGGTGACTCCAGCAAGATCTGTCGGCGATGACCTAGCGGTGACCTGTCCACCAGCGCTCGCGTGCCCGGACGGCGGAAGCGCCGGCCACTGGGAGGGGCCCGAGGGCTCGCCGCCTCCAGTTCCGGTCGCCCGGCCTTCTCCCGGTTCCGGTCGTCACCGTGGCCCGCTCGCCTGGCGGCCCCTCCCGGTTCCCCGTCGGGAATCGCAGACGGGCTTCCTCTACGCCACCCGGGTGGAGAAGCGCGCCCTTTCCCCGTGATCTTGCTCTTGGTGGCACTGCCGAGCACTCCCAGTGACGCTGGGAGCAAGATCACGGGGGATGCGACAGGCCGAGGAGGCTCACCGGCCCGCCGCCTGACAGAGAGGCGTCACCGGGTCGATCAGCGTGGAGGACCTCGACGGCGCCGTCTTGGCAGCACTGGAACGCCTGCGCGGGTAGACGCCCAGAAGGGGATCGGTTCCGAGGAAGAGGTACGTGCGCCGGCGTTCGCTGGTCTCCACCGGCAGGAGGAAGGGAGCGGGGGAACCGGTGGGGCCGGAACACGAAACCCATCGGTCATAGGGGACGTACATGATGGATCCCATGGAACGCTGCGATTTCTGCGAACTCCCCCTCGGCGGCGGATGTGCGTGCTCTCTCGACCGGAACGACCGGAGCGCCCGCGTTCAGGAGACCGGCGCCGCGTCCGGGGACGCGCTTTTTCCGAACGACGCCATCCTCATCTCACCCCGGGGCGTGGCCCACCGTCCGGGTTGCATGCACCAGTCCGAATCCGAGATCAAGGCGCCACGGTGGGGGTGGATCCCCGCCCCCGACCCACAACTGTGGCGCCGTCTCGGTGAGTCCTCCCCCGCACGGGCCACGCACGGCAACACCGAGCGGGTCGCCACACGCCGCTGCCAGAGCTGCGACACCTGAGCGCACCGAAAGTCCGGGAACCGGCTCCGACTTTCCTTCGTGGCCGGTTCCCACCACCTCTGATGGCGTCCGTCCCGCTCCGTCCAGGGCGGCGGCCATGGCGGCGAAAGAGCCGATCGAGACCCGAGTCGAACCGGTGGGGGGCCTCACCCCTTCACTGGCACCGCCGGCCGGAACCGGTCGGGGTACCGTGGCGGCCTTCACCCGTGGGTACCGTGGTCGAAGACCGCCGGTAGGAAGAGGAGGCGTCCAAGGGTGCACGGCTTCGAACGGCTGCCGGCGCGGATCTTCGACTTCACCTCCGGGAACCGCCGCGACCTGTACTTCGCGATCCTGCACGTGTTCAACGACGCCAACGAACGTCTTGAGACGGCTCTGCCCCTTGAACAGGTGCACACCCGCCTGCCGGAGACCGGGTACGCCGAGCCCACCGGGGAGGACGAGGTGGAGGCGGCGCTGCGCCACCTGGAGTCGCTCGGCCTGGTGGAGTCCTCCCAGAGCTACACCGCGGCCTACGCCACCGCCGCCGAGTTCGAGCGCAAGAACGTCCAGTACACCCTGACCGCGCGGGGAGAGGCGGAGTTCGCGGGTGTGCGGCTGGTGTTGGAGCGGCTGAGAGAGCGAGGCGCCCTGCAAACGGCGGTGTTGGACGCCATCGCCGACCGTTTGGACGCCTTGTACGTTCTTGCGGCCGACGAGGACCCGGGGGCGGACAGCCGGGTCTTCACCACCCTCCAGGAACTGGAGGGCCACCTGGACTCACTACGGGACAACACCAAGCGCTTCAACAACGAACTCCAGCGGCTGCTGCGTGCGGAGGGCACCGATCTGGGCACCTTCCACGAGGTCAAGCGGGCCACGGTGGGATACCTGGACGCGTTCGTGGACCACCTGGAGGAGCGGGCCCGCACCATCGCCGACGCGTTGGCCCGGGTGGAGGGCCGGGGTGTGGAACGCCTGCTGGAGCGGGCGTTGTCGGGGGCCAATCTTCCTCCGAGCGCGACCGAGCGTGTGCGTGCGGACTGGTTGGAGAGCAGACGCGCCAGGTGGTCGGGGCTGCGGTTGTGGTTCGAGCCCACGGCCGAGGGCCAGGAGGGGGTCCGCCGGTTGCACGAGGTGGCGCGGCGGGCCATCGGTGCGTTGTTGGAGGCGTTGGAGCGCATCACCGAGTCGCGGCGGCGGTCCTTCAGCACCGTCGAGGACCTGCGGACGGCGGCCCGTTGGTTCGCGGGGGCCGGATCCGAGGAGGAGCTGCACCGGCTGTGGTCGGCGTTGACGGGCCTGTCCCCCGCACGACACGCGGTTTCGGGGCACGCCGACGACGAGCTGGTCGCCCCAGGGACACCATGGGCACAGGCCGAACCGGTTCCGGTGTCGCCCAATCTGCGCTCCTCGGGCAGGTCGGGGCGCGTCGCCCGGACCGCACGGGTACGCGACGTCGAGGAGACGGCCAGGCGCCGCAGGGAACATGCGCTCGCCCAGCGGGCGGAGGTGGAGAGGGCCCGGCGCCTGCTGGCCACCGACGGGCCAGTGCGGCTGTCGGCGTTCGGTGCTCTGGACCATGACCTGTTCGAACATCTGCTGACGCTGCTCGGTCAGGCGTTGTCCGAACCGGCGGGCGGCGACGGTACCCGGCGTGCTCTGACCTCGGACGGGCGGTTGGAGATCGTGCTGTACCCGCCGCCGGACGGCCGTGAGGCGAGGCTGCGCACCCCGCGCGGGGTCCTCACCGGTCCCGACCACGTGGTGTCGATTCACGTGCCCGGTGCCGGCGCGGCCGGTGTGGTGGCGGGGAAAGGCGGTGGGGTGTGAACGGCCGGCCCCCGACCCGGTCCGCCAACCGGCGGGTGACCCAGACCAGGGACGAGATGGCGTTGGGCATCCGGGCCTTGCTCGCCTCTCCCCTGCTGACCCGGGAGCACGACGAGGCGGCCTTCACGGCGGTGCGACGCAGGCGCACCGAGCTGACCGCCTGGTTCGACTACTTCTGCGGGTGGACCCTGACGGTGGAACCTCGCCAGGGCTACGCGCGACTGGCCAAGGTGCGCTCGGACGACTCCCATGTGGCGGTGCCGCGTCCGGCACGTCGCGTCCGTGGGTCGGGGATGGCCTTCGACCGGCGGCGTTACACACTGTTCTTCCTGGCCGCGGCGGAGTTGACCGTGTTGAGCCGGACCACCATCGGGTTGCTGGCCCAGAGGGTGGCGCACACGTGCGCGGTGGAGGAGGCCATCGCCGACTTCGACTCCTCGCTGCGGTCCGAGCGCGCCGCGTTGGTGGACGCGCTGCTGTTGTTGGAGGACCACGGTGCTCTGACCGCGGTGGACGGCAGCACCGAGTCCTATCTGGCCGGCGAGGACGCCTTGGTGCTGTACCGTGCCGACACCGCACGGCTGGCCCGGCTGATCAGCGCACCGGTGTCTCCCTCGCGCCTGGGCGGGACGCGCCCGAACCTGAGGGGGTTGGTGGCCGAGGAGCGATACGGCTTCCCGGTGGAGGGTCCCGTCGACCGGGGTGACGCCGAGGGCCGTGGTCAAGGCGAAGAGGAGACCGTGGGCCCCACCCACCACCAACGGCTGTTGCGCGCACGGCACTCGTTGATGCGGCGCCTGTTGGACGATCCGGTGGTGTACACGGCGGACCTGAGCACGGAGGAGGCCGAGTACGCGGCGACCCTGACCGGGCGGGGGCTGTTGCGGCGAGCGGCCGAGGAGGCCGGGTTCCGGTTGGAGGAAAGGGCCGAGGGGTACCTGCTGGTGGATCCTGAGAGCCGGGCCACCGACGACGTGTTCCCAGGCGAGGGCAACGTGAAGCAGACCGCCCTGCTGCTGCTGGACGTGCTGCTCGACGCGGCCGAGCCCCTGCCCTGGCCCGCCCTGGTGGGGAAGGTGGAAGGGTTGTTGGCCCGCAGACCGGCGTGGGCGCGCAGTTTCCGAGCAGAGGGCGGGGCGGCGCAGCTGACCGGGGCGGCCCTGGACGTGCTGGTCGGGCACGGTCTGGCCAGGGCCGTGCCGGACGAGGACACCGTGGAGACCGGGGTCGGCTGGGGCGGCCCCCGCTACCGGCCGCTGCCCGCGGCCCACCGCTACGCCGTCGACCGGGCCGCCTTCGACGGCCCGGCATCCGAACGGGATCAGGGACAGGAGACGGGAAAGGCATGACCGGAACCCCTGCGGAGGACGGCATCGACCGGTGGCGCCCCGCTCGTGCGGGCATTCTCAACGTCTGGCGGTACTACCGGGAGGTCTTCACCTTCCATCGGGGTCGTCTGCTGCTGCGCGGTCGCAACGGCACCGGCAAGTCCAAGGCCCTGGAGCTGCTGCTGCCCTTCCTGCTGGACGCGAGCCTGCGTCCCAACCGGCTGTCGACCTTCGGCGGCAACGAACGGGCCATGCACTGGAACATGATCGGGCACGGCTACCCCGGGGCGACTCGGGTGGGGTACGTGTGGTTGGAGTTCGAACGCCCCGCCGGTGAGGGCACCGAGTATCTGACACTGGGCGCCCGGTTGCAGGCCACACGCGACGTCTCCTCGGTGAAGCCGACCTACTTCACCTCGACCTCACGGGTGGACGAGGACTTGTCCCTGCTCACCCCCGAACAGCAGCCGCTGACGGTCAAACAGCTCAAGACGGCGATCCAGGAGCCGGGGCACGGGACCGTCTACTCGGGACCGGAGGAGTACCGGTCGGCCGTACGCGCTCTGCTCTATCCCCGCCTGGACCAGGCTCGCTACGACGCGCTCATCACCGCACTGCTGCAATTGCGCACACCCAAACTGTCCGAGCGTTTGGACCCGGGACTGCTGTCCTCCCTTCTGTCCAGCGCGCTGCCCCCACTGGGCCAGGGGGAGCTGGCCGACATCGCAGGTGGGTTCGAGCGGTTGGACCGACACCGCGAACGGCTGCGGAAGCTGACCAAGGAGGTGGAGTCCGCCAAGGACCTGGCCGCCCGGCAGCGTGTGTACGCCTCACGGGTGCTCCGGGGCGCCGCCGCCGAGCTCACCGCCGCCACAGCCGAGATGGGCCGGTGCGCTGAGCGGCTTCGGACGGGCCGGGCCCGGGCGCACGAGACCGAGGAGGAGCTCTTCCGACTGGGTGAGCGGGAGGTGGAGCTGGAGGAACTGCTCGACGCGGTCTCCAGCGAGCGACAAGGACTCAAGGACAGCGAGGCCTACCGGGCGGGGTCGGGGATCGACCTCCTGCGGGAGCAGGCCGGTCGGGCCGCGGAGGAGTCCGCCGGACTGGCCCGCGAGAGTGAACGGCGTCGGGCCGCGGCCGAGAAGGGGACGGACCGGGCACGGGAAGCGGCGGACGTGGTGGCTCGGAGCGAGCAGAGCGTGTCCCGGGCCCGTTCTCGGGCCGAGCACGCCGCGCTGCGGGCGGACCTGGCCGGGGCGTTCGAGGAGACGGAGCGGGCGCTGGCGGCCGAGGGTCGCACGGGGGTGACCCAGGCGCGCCGGCTGATGCGCGCCGCCGTCTCCCACCGAGAAGAGCTGATCCGCGAGGTCCACACGGCCTGGAACACCCACCGGGAAAGGTTGCGGCGCCGCCAGGAGCTGGAGTCGGACCTGGGTGAGGCGGGTGAGGAGTTCGCCGAGGCGAAGGAGGGCGAGGCACGGGCGGAGTCCGCCCACGAGGCCCGAACGGCCGCTCTGGCCGAGGCGTTGACGACCTGGGCCCGCGCGTGTGTCGAGCTTCCCGTGGGAGATCCCGAAAGGCTGATCGCGGCGATCGACCCCGAGACGGGGGCCGGTCCCCACGCCGGGGTGACCGCCGCACGGCAGCGGGCCGGGGAGGAGCTGGCGATGTCGCGACAGCGGGTCCGCCAGCGCGCCGAGGAGTGGGAGAAGCAGCGGAAGGAGGTGACCGGGCGGATCTTCGCCCTGAACGAGACGACCGTGGTCGCCCCTCCGACTCCGCACACCCGCACCGCCGACCGCGTGGGGCGCTCGGGCGCGCCGCTGTGGCGGTTGGTGGGCTTCGCCGACGGGGTCCCCGAAGGTGTCCGTGCCGGAGTGGAGGGAGCACTGGAGGCCTCGGGCCTGTTGGACGCCTGGGTCATGCCCGACGGGTCGGTGCCCGAGGTGGTCGGTGACACCGCCCTGGCGGCCCCGGCACACTCGGGCACCGGCCCCGACCTCATGGAGGTGCTGGTGGTGGAGGAGGACACCCCGGTCCCGGCCGAGCATGTGCGTGCGGTGCTGGCGGGAGTGTCCTACGAGGCGGACGGGGCCACCGTGGCGGGGCTCGGCCACGGCGGGGTACACGGCACCGACGCTCCCGTGGTGGTGTGCGCGGACGGCCGGTGGCGGTTGGGGCACCTGCACGGCCATGCGGCCAAGGAGGCGCCGACCCTCATCGGAGCACTGGCCCGGGAGCGCAACCGTGCCCGGCTGGTCGCCGAGCTCACCGCGAAGCTGGCTGAGATCGAGGCCGCGCAAGAGGCCGTGGAGGAGGAGGGCCGTGCCCTGGACGAGCGGCGCCGGCGACTGGACGCCGAGGTGTCCGCCCTGCCCTCCGACGCGCACGCACGGCGGTCGGCGCGCGAACTGAGGTCGGCCCAGGAACTGGTGGCCCTTCGACGCGCGGAGACGGAACGGCGACGCGAACGCCTGGCCGACCACGAATCCCGGGTGGCGTCGGCCGAACGGGAACTGCAAGCGGTCACGGCGCGGCACCGCCTGCCCGCGGACCCCGACGCTCTGGAGAGCGCGCGTTCGGCCCTGGGGTCCCTCAGTGAGGCGGTGGAGACCTGGTTGGACGGCCGTGCGGAACTGTTCGTGCGGACCGAACGCCTACGACAGGCCCAAGGAGACGCCACCGCCGCGAAGGAGGAGGCGGTTCGGGCGGTGAGGGCCGCCACGGCCGCCGAACGCAACGCCAAAGACCTGGGGGCCCGCCTGGCCGCGGTGGAGGCCACCGTGGGTGTGGAGCACCGCAGGGTCCAGGAGCGGGTGGCTCTGGCCGAGCGACGGTTGAAGGTCCTGCGTGAGGACCTGGACGCGGTCCGGTCGGAGCAACGGGCGCTGCAAGGCCGACACGGTGAACTGGTCGCCGAGGTGCGTGTGCTGGACGAACGCAATACCGCGGCGATCGCGGCCCGGGACACGGCGGCCGACCGTTTTCGAGAACTGCTGGACACCTCCCTGTTCGAGGACTCAGGGCTGGACGTGCCCGTGGACGAGGTGTCCACGGTGCGAGGTGTGCTGGACACGGCACGGGCGGTCTCGGCCACCTCCCAGCGGGCCGACCACTCCCCCGAACGGCTCAGCGGAGCGCGGGCCAGGGTGGTGGAGGCCGTGCACGGCGCCCGGGACGTCCTGGCCGGACGCACCTACCTGGAATTGGTCACCGTGGGCGAGACGCAGCGGGTCAGCGCCCTGTTGGACGGGGTGCGCATGGGCGCGCGAGGCCTGTACGAGGCGTTGGCCGAGGAGCACAGGGTCCGGTCCGCCGACCTGACCGAGGAGGAACACGGATTGTTCGACCGGGTGTTGACCGGGGACACCCGGCGTCATCTGGCCGAACGGATCCGCCGGGCGACCGGTCTGGTCGAGGGGATGAACGAGCGCCTGGGGCGGGTGCGGACCGCCTCGCGGATCTCGGTGCGCCTGCGATGGGAGGTGGCCCCCGACGCACCCCACGGCACCGAGCGTGCGCGCGCCCTCCTGGTCCGAGATCCGCGCAACCTGGACGACACCGAGCGGGAGGTACTGCACGCCTTCTTCCGGGAGCGGATCGATGACGCACGCGCGGAGGACTCGGCCGCCGGGTGGGAGGAGCACTTGACACAGGTGCTGGACTACACCTCCTGGCATCGGTTCACCGTGGAGTTGGACCGTGACGACGGCCGGGGGTGGCAGCGGCTGACCCGGCGCGAACACGGCGGGCTCTCCGGCGGGGAGAAGGCGATCGCGCTGCATCTGCCGTTGTTCGCGGCGGTGGCCGCGCACTACGCCACCGATCCCGGAGCCCCCCGGTTCATCCTGCTGGACGAGGTGTTCGTGGGGGTGGACACCGCCAACCGGGGACAGATCTTCGCCCTGCTGGTCGACCTTGGACTGGACCTGGTGTTGACCAGCGACCACGAGTGGTGCACCTACGCGGAACTGGACGGCATCGCCGTCCACCAGCTGATCCCCGCGGGCCCCGACGAGACGGACGACGCGGTGACCACCGCCCGGTGGGTGTGGACCGGCTCCGCATTGGCCGAGGCCGAGCCCGCCGGGGAGGGCGGGAGCGCATGGGAGGGTTCCGTCGATGGTGCCGCAGAGGCGCCGGGGACGGCCTCCCTGGCCGGGGAGGAACGATGAGCGGAACGGAAGAGGCCGTACCCGGCCCGGCCGGGGTTCCGCCGGTGCCCTCGCATGTGGTGGAGGAGCCTCTGCTGCCGTTGTGGCGCGCGGTGCACGACCGGCTGTCGTCGGGGCGTCCGGTACGTTCGGTGACCCTGCGGGGGTTGGACGAGACCGCGCAGGCCGCGCTCGCGGACCTGCTGGGACTGACCGCCTATCCCGGCCCGCGGACCACCGTCCGCATGGACCGGTTGGACGCGGCCCTGGCCCCGCTCGGAGTGGACGGCCGGACCGTGGCGGAGTCGGTGGTCGGACCGCTCGGGGACCGTGCGGCGGAACGGGCACGGGCCGCCATGGAGCGTTCCGAGCTGTGGTCGTGGTTGGAGGCGCATCCGGTGGTCGCCCATCAGCCCGCCCTGTCGGAGTGGGTGGCGCGGGTGCGCACTGACGGGATTCCCCGGGATGGCGCGGAGCGGCTGCGGCGGCGGTTGGCTCAGGCTCTGGAGATATTGGCGTTGTTGCCGCTGGCCGACAGCCGACCCCTGCCGGCGTTGGCCGCCGAGGTCACCGGTGATCCGCATGCCCTGGACGGAACCGGAGCACTGCCCTCCTTGGTGCTACGGGCCCTGGCGACCCTGCGGGACGCACCGTTCCCCCAGGACGCACGGGGCAGGCGCGACCTGTGGGCCGGATTCGGGGTGGACTGTGACTCCCATTCCACCTCCGTGTTGGTACTGGGCCTGCGTCCGGAAGGGGAAGGCCCCTTGGCCACGACCCTGCGAGTGTGGGCGGGGGCCGGACGCGCGGCGTCGGTGACCCTGGATCAACTGTCCGACGCCATGGAGATGAGGGTGCCCGGCCCGGTGGTGCACGTAGTGGAGAACCCATCGGTACTGGCGATCGCCCAGCGTCGTCTGGGGGAACACTGCCCTCCCTTGGTCTGCGGCTCCGGGTGGCCCAACAGCGCCGTCGTGGCCCTGCTGCACCGGTTGGCTCAAGCGGGCGTCGAGCTGCGTTATCACGGGGACTTCGATGGGGAGGGGTTGCGGATCGCCGCCCACCTGATGGCTCGGACCGGTGCCGTCCCTTGGCGGATGGGGACCCAGGACTATCTGGACGCGGTCGAGGACGGCGTTGCTGGATCCGATCCGGGAAGGATGAGCCCCGTGCCTTGGGACGCGGAACTGGCCGGGACCATCGCCGAGCGAGGGGTGGCCGTCCCCGAGGAGAGGGTCGCCGACCTATTGATCGACGACTTGGCGACCATGGTCGACCACTGACCTCACGGACCCGACATCGGATTCCCCTGTGGGTCGGTACGGAGGACCGGGGATGGGGTTCTTGGTCTTCTCACCCCCACCGAACCTCATCTAGGTGTGTGGCTCTCGGCTTTCCTGCCATCGCATCATCCCCGCGTGCGCGGGGAGTATGCGGCCTTGAGCCGCTCGTTGAGGTCGGCCAGGGGACCATCCCCGCGTGCGCGGGGAGCACCCGGAGACGGTGGAGGCGATGGACAGCACCGCGGGACCATCCCCGCGTGCGCGGGGAGCATACGGTCGCTCTGGCCCCGGTGTTCTGGCTGGGGGGACCATCCCCGCGTGCGCGGGGAGCACGGGGTGACCTTCTGGGGACGCAACGAGCCGATGGGACCATCCCCGCGTGCGCGGGGAGCACGGCGTGGATCAACCCGCGAAGGTCGCCGAGGCGGGACCATCCCCGCGTGCGCGGGGAGCACGAAGACCCGGCGATCCGCCACGTCGCGATCCGGGGACCATCCCCGCGTGCGCGGGGAGCACACTTCTTGACTTGCACCTTTACCTCAGGCAGCGGCCCGTTTTTACAACTTCCCGAAGAACAGACAAAACAGACAACGTCTGCGCTCCCTGAAAACCCATGGTCCGAGGTTACCGACAAACGACGGAACACCTCTCCCCGGTGAGCCTCGGACCGACCGGCCGACGGCGTCGAGCCCCTCTCCCACCACGGAACACACTTCACCCCCGTGTCAACGGCGACGGCGTCGGAACGCCCGGCGGAGCCCGGAGACGGAGGGCTTTCGGTGCAGCCACGGAGGCCACGCCTCCGTGCGCGGGTGGGGGACCCACAGTTCCTCGTCCTCGCCCGACAGTGCCTGTACCACGCTCTCGGTCTCCTCCACTCCCGCGAAAAGCATGATGTCGGTGGCGACCATCTGCACGGACAGGTGGGCCGCAGCGGTCACCGGGTCATCGACCGAACTCTCGCTGAAGGGCTGGGCCGCGTTGAGCGCCAGGTCGACCGCGCGCTGACGCGCCTCGCGGTCGGTGAGGTCACCGGCGAGTACTGCGAGGACCGCTGCCATCTCCCACACCACCGAGGCGATGCGCTGACGCTCCTCCTTGTCCATGGCGGCCGTCGTCCGCGCCAGGGACAGGCAGCTCTCGCTGAGGATGATGAGCCGGTCCACCCTCTCGTCCTCGTACTCCAGCGGTTCGGAGCTGGCCCAGCGTGCGGTGGTCCACCGCACGCTGCGGTGGCTGGTCTCCTTCGCGCGGCTGAGGTCGGCCATCGGTCGGCTCAGCGCGCTCAGGCGGTCCACCGTGCTCAACGAGGGGTCCTCGTCCTCCTTCAGCGCATGACCGGTCGCGTTGAGCAGACGCACGATCTCCTGCAGGGTCTCGGTCTCGATGCGCCGCAATCGGGCAGCCGGACGCGCGGGGAAGAGCACCTGGCTCATCGTCAACGCCACACCCGCCCCGATCAGCGCGTCGGTGAGCCGACTCATCCCCACCTGGCCGTCGGCGAAGGCCAGGGTGAGGATCGCCCCGGACGCGGCCTGGGCGATCACCAGGCGTGCGGCGCCGAAGGCGACCCCGACCGTCATCGCCACCGCGATGGCGACCACCATGGTCCCGTAACCTCCGCCGGTGAGGGCGATCGATAACTCACCGACGACGATCCCGATGACCACGCCCAACAGCATCCGCACCGCGTTGGTCCCGCGCTCACCGCCCACGGTGTTGAGTGCGATGACAGCGGCGATCGGCGCGAAGAACGGCGCGTGGTCCTTGACCAACCCGCCCGCGATGATCCACGCCAAGGTGGCGGCGATGGCGCACTGCAACACCAACCACATGTTGTCGCTCAGGTGCTCCAGGACCACCGAACCCTTGCGGAACAGCCACCGCCCTGCGGCGTGGAGGTGGTTCAGCATCCGCTCGCCTCTTCACCGGCTCTGCGTTCGGCGGACCACCGCATACCCCGGTGGCGACCACCACTGTCACCGTCATTACGCATACAGACAGATATGTTACTCTCCGCACCCGAAAATTCGCTGGTCCGGGCGGAGCACGCCCTGCCTTCTGCGGAACCGAGCCGCCCGGTGGGATCTCGGTCGGATCCGGAACCCGCCTACCCGAACCGAAGGGGGTCACGCGGTCGGCGCCCCCTCCCGGATTGCCGACGCACCCCCTCTTCGCGGCCGTTTCCGGCGCCGAAAATGGCTCTGAGGAGGGGGTGCGTCGCTTTCGGGCCTCCCCTACCGAAGGCCGGCACGCAGAACGTACGGGAGGATGCCTCCGTGGCGGATGTAGTCGGCCTCCACCGGGGTGTCCACCCGGACCTCGACGGTGAACGACACCGTCCGCCCGTCGGCTCGGCGGGCCTGGACGCGGGCCGTCTCGGGATGGCCGCCGTCGGTGAACTCCGCCAGTCCGGTGATCGAGAACTCCTCGGTCCCGTCCAGGCCGAGCCCCTCCGCCGACTCGCCTTCGAGGTACTGCAGGGGCACCACGCCCATGCCCACCAGGTTCGACCGGTGGATCCGCTCGAAGGACTCGGCCAGCACCGCGCGGACCCCCAGGAGCCGGGTGCCCTTGGCTGCGTAGTCGCGGGCGGAGCCGGTGCCGTACTCCCGGCCCGCCAGCACCAGCAAGGGAACGTCGTGCTCGGCGTAGCGGGTGGCGGCGTCGAAGACGGTCATCTCCTCTCCCCCCGGCAGCAGCCGGGTGAACCCGCCCTCGGTCCCCTTGACGAGGTCGTTGCGCAGCCGGACGTTGGCGAAGGTCCCGCGCACCATGACCTCGTGGTTGCCCCGCCGCGAGCCGTAGGTGTTGAAGTCCCGGCGCGCCACACCCCGGTCCAGCAGGTAGTGCCCGGCCGGGCTGTCGGCACGGATCTGTCCCACTGGACTGATGTGATCCGTGGTGACGGAGTCCCCGAGCTTGACCAGGACCCGCGCCCCCTTCAGATCCTGGACGGGTTCCGGTTCGAGTCCGACCCCTTCCAGGAAGGGGGAGCCACGCATGTAGGTGGACTCCGGATCGAAGTCGTAGGTGGGGCCGGAGGGGACCTCCAGATCCTCCCACTGTCTCGATCCGGTGTGGGCGTCGCCGTAGTTGTCCAGGTACATCCGGCGGGTGACGACCTGGGCGAGCTCTCGGTCGACCTCCTCCGGGGAGGGCCACAGGTCGTCCAGGTGGACCTCGTCGCCGTCGCCGTCCCGTCCGAGCGGGTCCTTCCGGATGTCGATGTCCATCGTGCCGGCCAGCGCGTAGGCGACGACGAGCGGCGGGGAGGCCAGGTAGTTCATGCGCACGTCGGGGCTGATCCTGCCCTCGAAGTTCCGGTTCCCCGAAAGGATCGAGGCGAGGGTGAGGCCCTTCTTCCTGACGGCGTCCGAGACGGGGGCGGGCAAGGGTCCGGAGTTGCCCATGCAGGTGGTGCACCCGTAACCGACGACGTGGAAGCCCAGCTTCTCCAGGTACGGCAGGAGTCCGGCCTTCTCCAAGTACCGGGTGACCACCTGGGATCCCGGGGCCATCGAGGTCTTCACCCACGGTGGGACCGCCAGGCCGCGTCGCACGGCGTTCTTCGCCACCAGGGCCGCCGTCATCATCACCTGGGGGTTGGAGGTATTGGTGCAGCTGGTGATCGTGGCGATGGCCAACGCGCCGTGGTCCAGGGCCACCGGTCCCTCGTCCAGTTCCACCTGGACGGGATCGTCGGCGGAGCGGTACGAGTTCACGACCGCCAGGTCGGCGTGGAACCGCTCCTGGGCCCGGTCCAGTTCGATCCGGTCCTGGGGCCGGTAGGGGCCGGCGATGGACGGCACCACGGTGGACAGGTCCAGTCGGAGGTACTCCGAGTAGCGCGCCGGCGCACCGGTGCCGCCATTCCACAGTCCTTGGGCCCGGGCATAGCCCTCGATCAGTTCGACCTGCTCCGGGGAGCGGCCGGTCAACCGGTAGTAGTCGATCGTGGCCGCGTCCACCGGGAACATGGCCGCGGTGGAGCCGAACTCCGGGGACATGTTGGCGATGGCGGCCCGGCCGGCCACCGGCATCTCGGCCAGCCCGGGGCCGTGGAACTCGACGATCTTGCCGACCACCCCGTGCTCGCGGAGCATCTCCGTCACGGTCAGCACCACGTCGGTCGCGGTCGCCCCGGCCGGCAGGGCACCGACAATCTCGACCCCGACCACCGGGGGGATGAGCGTGGACAGCGGCTGACCGAGCAGCGCGGCGGCGGCCTCGATGCCCCCGACGCCCCAGCCGAGCACGCCGAGGCCGTTGACCATGGTGGTGTGGTTGTCCGTCCCGATGCACGTGTCGGGGTAGGCGAGGGTCTCCCCGTCCTGCTCCACGGTCATCACGCCCCGGGTCAGGTGTTCGATGTTGACCTGGTGGATGATGCCGACGCCGGGAGGGATGACGCGGAGATCGTCGAAGGCGCCCTGGGCCCACCGCAGGAAGCGGAACCTCTCCCGGTTGCGCTCGAACTCCAGTTCCGCGTTGCGTTGGAACGCCGACCGGCTCCCGGAGCTGTCCACGATCACGGAGTGGTCGATGACCAGGTCCCCCGGGATCAGGGGCTTGATCCGTGAGGCGTCACCTCCGAGTTCCTCCATCTTCTCCCTGAGGGTCACCAGGTCGTGGACGACCGGCGCACCGGCCATGTCCTGCATGACCACCCGGGCGGGACTGAACGGGATCTCCACGTCCGACCGCCGGTCCTGTTCGTCTCGGCTCAGCAGCGCCTGGACGGTGTCGGTCCCGCCGCCGTGGCGGATGACGTTCTCCAACAGCACCTTGAGACTGAACGGCAGGGAGTCGGCGCCGTCGATGGCCGACAGGTCGATGTACCGGATCTCCCGGCCGCCCACGGTGAGGGTGGACGTGATCGCGCCGTCAACGGTGGATGTCATGGTCTTCCTTTCCTTCTCCCTGCCGTACGGTCTCCTCGCGCGGACCGCTCTACCTGGTGGAGGGCTCGGCCCGTGCCCCTTCCGACTCCCCGTCCTGCGGAGCCGACTCCGTCCGTGTGGACAGGCGGGGCACCATGCCGGCGGTGGCGAGGATGATGAGGGCCAGCAGGATGTACAGCGCGATGGGCGTCCACCCGACGTCCAGCAGTCCGCCGACGACGATCGGCGCGAGGATGCTGCCGATCCGCCCGAATCCCATGGCCGCGCCCACACCGGTCGAGCGCAGGTCCGCGGAGTAGGTCATCGGCGCGAGGGCGTAGAGGGAGGCCATGCAGCCGTTGATGAACACGCCCAGCAGCAGGCCGAGGGCCAGTGCCAGGAACAGCGTCGACGTGGTGCCGGCGAAGGCCACCATCAGTACCGCGCTGATGAGGGCGAACCACGCCATCACCCGGCGGGCGCCCCAGCGGGCCGAACACGTCCCGTAGAGCACGTTGCCGACCAGACCGCCGGCCATGATCACCAGGCCGCCGAAGATCCCTTCCTCGGTGCTCAGTCCCGCTTCCGTCAGGAGCTTGGGAGTCCAGGAGCTGACGAAGTAGAAGGTGGACATGACCATGAAGTAGACGGCCCACAGCACCATGGTGTTCTTCCGGTTCTCACGGGAGAACAGGGTGGCGTAGACGTTCCTGCCGCGCTCCGGTGCGGCACCGCCGACCTCGCCGAGGGTGACCGACTCCTGGATCCCCAGTCGCCGGGCGATCCTCTCGGCCCGGTTCAGGGCCTGTTCCCTGCCCGAGCGCAGCCGTGCGGCCAGGTGGTCGATCGACTCCGGGATGAAGAGGGTGACGGCGACGATGGCCCCGAGGGTCACGAAGCCGCCGACGGCGAAGACCCCCTGCCAGCCGAAGGTGTTGATGAGGGGAACCGCGGCCAGCCCGCCGAAGGTGGCGCCGAGCGGGAAGCCGGCGGAGTAGATGCTCAACGCCAGGGCCCGGTACTTGGCGTTGGCGTACTCCGAGACCAGCACGATGCCGGAGGTCATGATGCCGCCGATGCCGAGTCCGGTGATGAGGCGCCAGACCAGGATCTCGGGCATGGACGAGGCCAAGGCCGTCATGAACATCCCCAGGGCGTTGGGGGTCCGTGGCCAGTTCCGGACGGCCGATGACACGGCACAGCTTCTCGAACTGCTCCTGCTTGTTGGCGGAGATGTCGAACTCGCCGTCGGCCGTGGTGAAGGTCCCCGACAGCGCGGCCGTCCCGCCCCGAGGAAGGTGCGCCGCCTGGCGACCCGGCGGGTCGTCAGGCCTCGGGGTTCAGCATCGACGCCGCGGTGACCAGGTCGGTCTCGGCGCCGGTGATCAGCGCGTACAGGGCGTACCCGATCGGGGAGGCGTCCCACAGGTGCTTCGCCTGAGCCGCCAGCCCGGAGTGCACATGCCCGCCCGCCTGCTCGTACGCGGTGAGGGTGGCCCGCAGCATCTCCTCACCCGCGGCGCCGTACTGGGCCGACAGGTCGCGGGCGGGATCGTCCACACGAGCGGTAGTCCAGTCCAGGACCCCGGTGATCGTGCCCTCCTCGTCGAACAGCACGTGCGCGGGATAGATCTCGCCGTGGGTCATCACGGTCCGCTCGGGCCAGCAGGTGTCGTCTTCGAGCCAGGCCCGCCAGGCCTCGGCCAGAACCGGGGAGACGGTGAAGGCCTCGCTCACGCGAGCGACGTCGTCCCTCCACGCCTGGCGTACCCCGGCCGGGGTGCGGACCTCGACGCCCGCGGCCCCAGCCTGCTCCGGAGTGATGGAGTGCAGACGGGCCAGCAGGCGCCCCAGGCGTTCGGCATAGTCCGGACTGGCGGGGTCCATGTGCCACTCGGGCTCTCCGGCGCCGGTCAGCGTCAAGCCAGGGGCACCGGGCAGGGCCGGGTAGGCGATCAGCTCGGGGGACCGGACCTGCCAGTCGGGGACCGCGACGCCGTCCTCGGCCAGGACGGGGGCGACCAGGTCGAGGACGCGTGTCTCGGCGGCCATGCCCTCGGAGACGTCGGCGCGACGTGGTACGCGCAGCACCCATTTCCGACCGGTCGCGTCGGAGGCCATGACCACGCGGTAGTCCAGACCCGCCTCGTTCACGGTGGCGCCCCGCGCGGACAGGTGTCGACCATGGGCGGCGGCCAAGGCGATGGCGTCATCGATCGTGCTCATGGGGCCACGCTCCCACCCACACCCGCGTCGCCTCCACTTCTTTTGGCCGCCGGCCCCACAGAAACGCGCGCCCCACCCGAGGTGAGGCCCCGATCCCGGGTGCGCGGGGAGCACCTGGAGCAGCTGCCCGGCGGCCCGTGGCAGATGGGATCATCCCCGCGTGCGCGGGGAGCACGCCCTGACGTGTCAAGATTCCGACGGACCAAAGGGACCATCCCCGCGTGCGCGGGGAGCACAGGGCCTTGCGGACTTTGTCTCGGCCTCCGAGGGGACCATCCCCGCGTGCGCGGGGAGCACGGTCGAGCAGTAGGGCGGGGTGTGCGCACACCGGGACCATCCCCGCGTGCGCGGGGAGCACACCTGGATCGCGGTGTCGACGTTGGTCTCGACGGGACCATCCCCGCGTGCGCGGGGAGCACACTTCCTGACCTGCGCTTTCATCTGGGCCGACAGCCCGTTTTTCCAACTTCTTGAAAAACAGACAAACCAGACAATACGCACATCCCAGAAAAAGCCACGGTTCGAGAATACCGGCAAGGGACCGACCGCCTCTCACCGATGATCTCCAGCACACCCGACTACGGCCACCTTCCCCTCCCCGAGCAACCTTCTTCCGCCCTTTCCCTATGGCCCATAAAACGGTGATCTTGCTCTGGGCGTCACTTTCGACCGCCGACAGTGACACCCAGAGCAAGATCACGCGGAAATCCGCACGGCTCTCTCCGCACAGGGCACCTCGCCCACGCCCTTACCTCCGCACAGGGCACGCCACTCCTACAGGGCACCTCACCCATACAGGGCACATCTCTCATGCGGAGCATCCCCACTCACACAGCAGGCTCAGCCCTGCTCCCCCATTCTGGAGATCTGTGTGCTCACGGCCCGGAAACCCTGCTCGAGCGCGCGCAGGTCCTCCATCGGCAGGCTCATGAGGATGTCGCGACGAAAAGGCCGGGCCACCATCAGACGCCGCACGACCGAGGTGCCCAAAGGGGTGGCGTGAACGCGGCGGACGCGCTGGTCGTCGGCGTCGGCCGACCGTGTGGCGAGGCCCTGGGCCACGAGCCGGTCGAGCACACCGGACATCGAGGCCATGGAGACGCCGAAAGAGGTGGCCAGGCCGCTGCCCGTCGCTCCCTCCTTCGTAGTGACCAGGACTATCAGCACCCTGAGCTGCTGGATGGTGAGGTTCATCGAGAGCAGGTGCTGAAAGAGGGCGGCCAGCACCTCCTCCTCCAGAGCCCCGTTGAGGGTCTGGATCTCGTGCACGATGCGCTCGCGTTCGCGCTCGTGTTCACCCTGGTCGATCGCCTCTTGCCGCATGGCGCAATGATAGGTCGCCGCGGCCGAGGCACCTCACGGAGAAAATGCTTAGGGTGATGCTAACCTTTCGCGTGCACGGTTCATCGACACCTCATCGACACCGCCGCCGCATCGGGACGGTGGTCGCCCAGAGCCGGTCCCCTTGCGGGGCTCGCCACGGCGCCACGCCCGCCCTCGCACGGGTTCGGGCACCGCGTCCGCGTCGCGATGCACCGGCCAGGAAATGGGAACGGCACATGAGCACACCCCCCGACACGAGCCCGAACCCCGACGACCGCACCGAGGAGATCGACCTCGAAGCGCTGAGGGCCAGGTACGCCCGCGAACGCGACCGCCGTATCCGCCCCGACGGCCTGGCCCAGTACCGCTCCGCCGCGGGCGAGTTCGGCTACTACGCCAAGGACCCCTACACACCCCGCACCGAGCGCGAGCCCAAGACCGACACCGTGGAGGTGCTCGTGATCGGCGGCGGGTTCGGCGGCCTGCTGACCGGCGCCCGACTGCGACAGGCCGGCGTCGAGTCGATCCGGATGTTGGACGAGGCCGGCGACTTCGGCGGGACCTGGTACTGGAACCGCTACCCGGGCATCCACTGCGACATCGAGTCCTACTCCTACATGCCCCTCCTGGAGGAGGTCGGCTACGTGCCCGAGTGGCGTTATGCGCCTGGCGAGGAGATCCGTCGGCACGCCATCGCGATCGCCGAGACCTTCGGCTTGTACCGCGACACCTTGTTCCATACCCGGGTCACCGCTCTGACCTGGGACGAACAGACCGACGAGTGGGTGGTCGAGACCGACCGCGGCGACCGGATGCGCGCCCGGTTCGTCATCACCTCGTCCGGCACGCTGACCCAGCCCAAGCTGCCGGGCATCCCCGGCATCGAGACGTTCCGCGGGCACACCTTCCACACGAGCCGGTGGGACTACGGCTACACCGGCGGTGACCAGAACGGCGGCCTCGAAGGTCTCGCCGACAAGAGGGTCGCGGTCGTGGGCACCGGGGCGACCGGTGTGCAGGTCATCCCGCACGTGGGGCGCGACGCTCGGCACCTGTACGTGTTCCAGCGCACTCCGTCCACGGTGGACGTGCGCGACAACCGGCCCACCGATCCAGAGTGGGCGGCCTCCCTACGGCCCGGCTGGCAGCGCGAACGCATGCGGAACTTCCTGGAGATCATCGCCGGTGAGGAGGTCGAGAACGACCTGATCCGTGACGGGTGGACCTCCACCGCACGGCTCCAGCGCAAGATGATCACCGGGGCGGTGGACACCAGCGTGTCCCCGGAGGAGCGCGAGCGGATCGAGGAACTCGTCGACGCGCGAAAGATGAACGCCATCCGGGCGCGTGTGGACGAGGTCGTGGAGGACCCGGCCACGGCCGAACTCCTCAAACCCTGGTACCGCTACATGTGCAAGCGGCCCTGCTTCAGCGACCACTACCTCCAGACGTTCAACAGGCCGAACGTCACCCTGGTCGACACCGCCGACCACGGCGGTATCACGCGCATGACCGAGGACGCGATCGTCGTCGGTGAGACCGAGTACCCCGTCGACTGCGTCATCTTCGCCACCGGGTTCGACCTCGGTGTCTCGGGGGTGCTGTCCGGCACGATGCCGGTCCGCGGCCGTGGCGGGCGGGAACTGCTCCAGGCCTGGGGCATGGGACCTCGCACGCTGCACGGTTTCTACAGCGACGGGTTCCCCAACCTCTTCCACCTGGGTGCGCTGCAGAACGCCAACTCGGTGAACTTCACGCACATCCTGTCGGAGCAGGCCGAGCACATCGCCGCCGTCATCGCGCGGGGCCGCAAGGCCGGTGTCCGCGCGATCGAACCCTCCACGGAGGCGGTCGACGCCTGGATCCGGACCGTGCGGGAGACCGCGCACGACACCTCCGCATTCCAGGCCGAATGCACACCCGGCTACTACAACCTGGAGGGCGCCGGCCTTCCCGCAGGTGTCACCTACAGCCCCGGGCCCGTGGCCTTCCACCGGCTGCTCGCGGACTGGCGTGAGAACCACATGCACGAGGTCCTGGGCACCGAGGGGTAGCCCGAGGCGTCCACCTTTCGTCCGGAGCGCGGGGCGCTCCGTGCCCCGCGCCCCGGACCTCCCTTCCCCACTCCCCTCCGACCCGAGGATCCCTCATGGAACAGCCTGGCCACAGGCCACCACGTAACGCCACCATCCATGTGCTCGCGGCGCTCACCCTGGTGGGGGTGACGGCCGGATGCTCCGCCACGGCCGACGCCGACCCGGAGCCGGAACAGTCCGCGGACCTGACCGCGCGACTCCTGACGCGGGTGAGCCCCGTCCATGAGGAGATCGGGATGGCCCTGCTCGAAGGCCCGACCTTCGACGCCGACGGTCGCCTCGTCGTCGTCGACGTCACCGCCCCCGCCGGCGAGCCCAAGGTGTGGCGGGTGGACACCGACTCCCAGGAGGTGGAGCCGGTGTTCACCGACGACGCCGGCGTGTACACCTCAGCGCAGTTCAGCCCGTTCGACGACCGGCTGTACCTGACGGACTTCGCCGGCGGAAGGATCGTCAGCATCACCCCGGAGGGGGAGGACGAGACCGTGTTCTTCTCCGAGGAGGTCGACGGAACACGGATGCACCCGGACGACCTGGCCTTCGACGAGGCCGGGAACATGTACGTCAGCGACTCCCTCGGCTTCGACGCCCCCGCATGGGAGGCCCGGGGCCGAGTGGTCAGGATCGATCGGGAGAGCGCGGAGGCCACCGTCCTGGCCGAGGAGTTGCCCGCGCCGAACGGCATCTCCTTCGACGAGGACTTCGCCGGCCTGTGGGTCGGCCAGTACGCCGCGAACCGTGTCGACTACTACGCGCTCAACGAGGAGGGGACCGAGGTGGAGAGCTCGCACACCGCCCTCCACTTCGACGGCGGCAGGAGCCGGATCGACTCCATCGCGGTCGACGCCGGCGGGAACCTCTACCAGGCGGTGCACGGTCAGCCGAGCATCTTCGTGTACAGCTCGACCGGGGAGCACCTGGGGACGGTCACGGTGCCCTCCGAGGCCGCCGAGGGACTGGACACGGCGACCAACGTCGCCATCAAGCCGGGGACGACCGACGCCTACATGACCGTCAGCGGGAACGACGGCGGGTTCGTCTACACCTTCGACGCGCTCGACGAGGGGATCCGCCAGTCCAACGGCGGGTAGAAGGTTCCTCCCTCCCCGGCGACCGTGCTCCTGTGGTCACTTTCGGCTCCGAAACCGACCGCAGGAGCACGGTCGTCCTCGTGGAGCGCACATTTGACATTGACACTGTGACAAGGTCTTGGCTGGGTGTCGGAGGTGGTTCCCATCAACACGTCGCACACGAACCCACAGCACACTCACCTGGTCGAGGCCCTGTCCGCCGACGCCTCGTCGACGCGCCTGAAGGCGGCCCTCGCGGTCGGTTCCGCCCCCGACCCCGCTCTGGTCGACGTCCTTCTGGCACGGTGCGCGGTCGAACCCGACTTCTTCGTGCGGGACATGCTCACGTGGGCGTTGACCCGTCTGCCCTCGGACGTCACCGTTCCCGGGCTGCTCGCGCAACTGTCTTCGGAGAACCCGCAGGCCCGTGCCCAGGCGCTGCACACACTGTCCAAGGTCGGGGACGCCGGCGCATGGCCCGCGATCACGCGTTCCCTGCTGCGCGACCCCGACGACGAGGTCGCCCGGAGCGCATGGCGTGCCGCCGTCACCCTCGTGCCCGACGGGCGGGAGAAGGACTTGGCCGAGGAACTGGTCACCCAGCTCGCTCGTGGCGACCGGGAGGTGCGGTCGAGCCTGAGCCGTGCCCTCGTCGCGCTCGGGGAGGCGATCGAGCCGATGCTCGAAGCGGCGAAGGAGAGCGATGACCCGGACGTGCGCGCGCACGCGAGCGCCACGGAGCGGCTTCTGCACGATCCCGACGCCGGTTTCGAGCTCTCCGTCGAAGAGGCGAAACGGTCCTACGCGCTCGGTGGGCGTTAGCGTGCTGATCGGTGAGGTGGCGCGCCGCTCGGGTGTGAGCACCAGGATGCTCAGGCACTACGACGCCCTCGGTCTGGTGCGGCCGACCGGCCGCACCGTGGGCGGTTACCGCGAGTACTCCGAGGAGGACATCCGGCGGCTCTTCCACGTGGAGAGCCTGCGGACCCTGGGCCTGTCGCTGCGCCGGATAGGACGCGTCCTGGAGGATCCCGACTTCACCCCGTCCGCGCTCATCGGTGATCTCGTGCGAGAGACCGAGGAGCGGTTGAGCCGGGAGCGGGAACTGCTCAAGAGGCTTCGCGCGGTCGACGCCTCGGACCCCTCCCGATGGGAGGACGTCCTGCGCATCGTCGAACTCCTGCGCGGGCTCGGCTCACCGAACGCCGCGCGGCGGCAGCGGGCCGTGTTGGGCCCGAAGGCGAACGTGCCCGCCCAGGTGCTGGCCGAGAAGCTCTTGGCCGAGTCCGATCCGAACGTCGCCGGGGCTCTGCGGTGGGCGTTGGCACGGGCAGGCCATGACGCCGTGGCGAGCCTGGCACCGGGCCTTGCCTCGGAGAACGTCGATGTTCGGCGACGTGCGGTGACGGCGCTCGCCGAGATCCCCGGTGAGGAGTCGACCGCGGCGCTCGCGGACGCGCTCCAGGATCCGGACGCGACGGTCCGCGGGCACGCCGCCTTGGCGTTGGGAACGCGTGGTGTGCCCGCAACGGTGCCCGTGCTCGTCGGCATGGTGGTGGCCGGCGCCAACGACGTCGATGCGGCCGAGATCCTGGGGACGTTGGCACGGGACGCGGAGAGGACCGACACGGTCAGAAAGGCGCTGGTCGACGCTCTCGCCGCCTCCGGCGCGGATTCCGCGGTGCGGATGCGTCTGGTCCAGGCGCTCGCGGAGATGCCGGGTACCGTCGCGCTGGACGTTCTGCGGTCCTTGGCCCACGACGACGACCGGGTCGTGGCCCGGACCGCGTCGTTCTTCGCGGACAGGATCGAGGAGCGGGAACGCGACCGCGCCGCAGACGGCACAGAGTGGTGACCCCGGCCCGGGAGGCGCGCTCCAGAACCGGGCATGGGCCGTTCAACGTGGGCGAGGGTGTCCTGGCCTTCCCATCTCGAAAACGGCACGGGTGGATTCTTGAATTCCGCTCCGAGAATCCCGAAAGGGAAAAGGGGTGCGAGGAGCCTCTTTCCCGGGCGCCGCGATGCTTGCGCTCCACCGCCCTCTTTTCGGCGGGCACCGAGAGGAGAGCGGTGGAATCCCGGTCAACGACCCCGACTCACAACATGGGGTCCTGGACGCTCAGACCGAGTTCGAGCTTTCCGAACAGCCTCAGAACCCGCTCGTAGTCGTTGAGAGCGTGCGCCCCGCCCGCGTGGACGTCGCGCCACAGACGCTGCACGACGCCGGAGGAGTCGAGCACACGCCCTCCGGATCCGTCGAACACCCGGTCGGCGGCGCGCACCGCGCGTCTGACGGAGGCGGCCAGATCCCGTCGAACGACCGTGCGCAGGGACATCGGTACGGGCTTGGCCTGTTCGACCAGGGAGAGCATCTCTCGGAGGTTGTGCTCGATCAGCACCCGGGCGGCGTCCAGGTCGTGGGCCGTCTCGGCCACCCTCACCTGGACGAGGGGGTCGTCGACCGCGCTCAGGCCCTTGCCCGTGGTCTCACGGTGCGCGGCACGGACGCGGGTGCGCGCGTACTTCACGTGTTCTCGGTAGGCGCCCATGGTCATCCCCACCAGGGGGACCGTGACCGCGTGGGGGAGGAACGTACCGAAGGGCAGACGGTAGAGGGGTGCGTCGTTCACTTGGTGTCCGGGGACCCTGCCCACCACGGTGAGCCTGCTGCTGAGCACCCGGTGGGAGGGCACGAAGGCGTCCTCGACCACCAGGTCGTGGCTGCCCGTGCCGTTCAGCCCGACCGCGTCCCACACCGCGTCCACCTTGTAGTCCCCCAGGGGGACCAGGAAGGTGCACATCTCCGGGGACTTCCTCGAGGCGTGGTGGACGAGCCCGCCCAGCAGGGCCCAGGAGGAGTGCAGACAACCGCTGGAGAAGCTCCAGCGCCCACTGATCCGGTAGCCGCCCTCGACGGTTTCCACCTTGCCCGTCGGCGCGTAGGAGGAGCAAACCCTCGTGTCGGGGTCCTCGCCCCACACCTCGTCCTGGGCCTGTGCCGAGAACAGGGCGACGTGCCAGGGGTGCACCCCCAGGATGGAGGCGACCCACCCGGTCGAACCGCACGCGCCGGACAGCTCCCGCACCGCGGTGAAGAAGTCCAGGGGCGAGGCCTCCAGCCCCCCGTACCGTGCGGGTTGCAGCATCCGGAACAGACCCGCCTCGGCGAGGTCGTCGATGGTGCTGTCGGGGACGACGCCCTTCTCCTCCGTCGACGCGGCCAGGCCGCTCACCGTGGAAAGCAGTTCGCGGACCGCACCCAAAGCTTCGGTCGACATCATGTCCCTTCTCTCGGCCTGGGCTTCGGAGTCCGACACCGACCGGTGATCACAACTGCGCGAACCCTGTCTGCGGAGAGGTCGCACCCCATGCCTGTGGGCGTGGATCGCCGGCCCCCACCACAGGACCGACACGGGCGATCCATGACCGCCCCGCGCCCGCACAGGAGGTTCTTACGGCTTGGAGGCGATCCGGCGACCACTTCGGGTCGTGCCCCAGCACGCCCCGGCCACACGAGGGCCCCGCCCCTATTCCGGTGACCTCCCCGCACCTCGACGCCGCGGTGGGAGGAGGACACGGCACCCATGTGAAGAGCCCCGGCGCACGTCACCATGAGCGGCATGAAGTCTCCTTGCCTCTCCTTTTCACAGATGATCGCACAGGAAACGGCCCCCGTTCCACCGGCAGAGGCGTTCTTTATTCGTTCTCCCGAACTGCCCGTGAAACTACCGCATCACACGGGAATTCTTCTGTATCCTGCCCTGGCAACATAGGTATTCGTCATTGCTTCACAGTGGCACGGATACGATTTCTTTCTTCCATGATCCCAGGGCTGCCCATCCACGGTGGAGGGTGTCTGGCAAGGTCCAGGGCGGCGCCCCGTCAGTTGACACAGCAGGATCGGCCTCACCGTGAGGCGGGGCTGCTTCAGGCACGAACCTCCAGCAGGCAGGAGGACCGAAAGGAAGAATTAAGCTATTCATAAACGCTCCGTGATGTGGTGTCCCGGGCAACGTAGATGCACAGTTCCTCGAACGGCGTAGCCCGACCGCAAAGGAGCGCTATGGGCATCACGAAGAAGATAGTGACGGTGGTAACGGTATTCGGGATGGCAATGGGCCTGAGCATCGCCACTGCCTCTCCTGCGTCCGCAGACCCGTGGATCGAACAACCCCAGATCCTGGAAATCAGCAACCGAAAAACCGCATATTCGGTGAAAACGCCGATCGGAACCGTCCAGGTCCGCTACGGTACCCATCAAGGACGCCAGTACGGCTGGGGGCGGACCTTGAACGTATCGCCACCGACAGGCGGACGCCATCTGCTCTTCGAGGTGGACACCAATGGCGACAGGATCCCCGATGATCAGGTCCTTGTCCTTGCCGGAAAAAACGGATCCAATTGGACCAAAGGTTACCGTACCTCCGCCAGCAGCGCCCGGGCCTTTCGCGCCTGTATTCTGGATTTCCTTGAGAGCGCCTGCGCGGACACGAGCAACCGTACTCCGTGGTGGTAGATCCATCTCCCCTTGAGAAGCCGCCTTCGCATGAAGGTTGCAGATATCGCTGATGATCGCCCTTGTAGGTACCGCCCGTATCTCGTCTGGGGGTCACGTCAGGATGAATCTCTTAGCACGACCCTTTGTGGGGGTGAGGTGGTGAGCGGCTACAGCAGATTGGCGACCAGCTGGTGGGCCAGTGCCCCGATCTGGACGGCCAGGGTGTGGCCGCCCAGATGCCAGGCCGTGCGGCTCGGGCGGCTGGGTTTGCGGTGGCTGCGCGGGCGGCCCGGGCTGCGGCGCGGCAGCGGTGGAAGCTCCCGGCGAGGACGGGGTAGGAACGGGCCGTCATCCGGGGCGGGACGGGTCGCGGAGCCACGGGTAGGGGCCGACGTTCCGGTGCGGGTGCGGACTTGCGCGGACCTTCGGGGGTGAGGGCGTCGCGTTCGGCCAATCGAGCGGCGTGCAGGCGCGTCCACAGCGGCAGTGGGCCGTGGGCTTGGCGGTAGGCCACCCGGGGGTCGCCCTGCATCTGGGCCGGCAAGCGCTGTTCGCGGGTGCGTCCAGCACCGTACGTATCCCGGTCGAGACCGGTGCGGCGCTCATCGCGCGGTCTCGTCACCGGCTCCGCATTCGGCGGACCACCGCATACCCGGCTGGAGACCACCACTGCCACCGTCATTACGCATACAGACAGAGATACTACTTTCCGCATCCGAAAATTCGCTGGTCCGAGCGGAGCACGCCTTGGCGTCCCGAGGTCGATCCGCGCTCGCCTTCGCCCCCTCTACCCGGGAACGAGGGATCTTTCGTCCCACCCCGCTGAAAGGAGCGGTGTCCGGATTCTCCGTCCCGTCATGTCCGCGGCCGCAGAAGCGGCATCAGCGGACAGTACGCACCGGCCAGGAGGCAGACGCCGGCCAGGCCCGCGAGGACGGCCGTGACCGCCACGGCGACCAGTCCGAACGGCGAGGGAAGCTCCTGGGTGAGCACGAGAACGCCCATGAGCAGCACGAAAACACCGAAGCCCTTGCGCAGGGCGGTTTCGGGAACCCGAGAGGCCAGGCGTACACCGACGAGCGAACCGGCGACGGCGGCGCTGGTGACCATGGCCACCAGCGCCCAGTCCAGGCTCACGGTCGTCAGATACCCGACGAGTCCGGCGAAGGACTTCATGGTGATCACGAGCAGGGACGTCCCCACGGCGGCCGGCATGGCGAGGCCGCCGAGCAGCACGAGGGCCGGCACGACGAGAAACCCGCCCCCGGCTCCGACCAGCCCGGTGACCGCTCCGACCACCAGGCCGTCGAGGACGATGCGTTTCAGGGGGAGTCCTTCGCCCTGCGCCTCCCCACCCCCGGTGGAGGGCTTCTTCCTCCCCCGGATCATGGTCGCGGCGGTGGCGACCATCATGAGGGCGAAGGCGATCATCAGGAGGGTGCCGGGAAGATGGCCGCCCGCCAGGCCGCCGATGAAGGCGCCCACCATGCCCGCCGCTCCGAAGATCAGGCCGGTGCGCCACCGGACGTTCCCCGCGCGTGCGTGCGTGAGCGCGCCGGTCAGCGAGGTGACGCCGACGACGAGCAGGGAGGCTGCTATGGCCTCTTTCGGCTGCATACCGGCGACGTAGGTCAGCAGCGGCACCATGAGAATGGAACCACCGCCTCCGAGCAGTCCCAGCGCGATCCCCACCACCACGGCGAGGACCACGACGAGGATGAGCTGGAACTCCATGCTTGCCTCTTTCCGTGGCTTGTATCTGGGTGCGGGCCCGGTCGGCGGCCCGGCCCCCGGGTCAGGACCGGTACGGGGCCGTCCATGGATGCCGCCGGCGCCCTTCGGCCGGGCGGGCGCCAGGGGCGGTGGACCGTCCCCGGCACCCTCGGTGGGACCGGGGTGCGCCCGGCCGAGCGCACCCCGATCTGCGTGCTCAGCCAGCGACGTCCGCCACGGCGCCCTGGCTCTGCCTCCACTGCGTCCAGCCCGCGTAGTTGCCGTCGAGTTCGACGACGTCGTATCCGGCGCGGCGCAGGGCGCTGGCCGCGACGGAGTTGCGGGCGCCGGACTGGCAGTAGCTCACGATGGGACCGTCGGCCGGCAGTGCGTCGAGGTGCCACAGGACCCGGCCGGCGCTGAGCTGTCGGGAACCGGGGATGTGCCCCTCGGAGTGTTCGGTCTTGTTGCGCACGTCCAGCACGAGTGCGGCGCCGAAGCCCTCCAGGTCCTCCGGGGCGATGACGGGCGGCACGGTCACCGGCAGGCCGTCCATGGTCGTGGTGTAGCCGGCGACGTGGTCGATGCCGACGCGCAACAGGTGGTCGCGCACCACCTGGGCGGTGTCCCCGTCGGGTGTGAGGAGCACCAAGGGGCGGCTCTCGTCCTCGGGATCGTAGGCCCAGGCTCCGAAGCTCGCGGCCTTGGCCGGGCCGGGGATGTTCAGCGCCCCGGCCACGGTGCCCCCGTGCACGTCGGTGTGGGGCCGGGTGTCGACGAAGACGATCTCCTCCTTGCGCAGGGATTCGCCGATCTCCTCGTTGGTGAGTTCGGGCACCGGGGCCAGCGGCCCCAGGACCCGAGGCCCCTCCTTGTTCTGGCGCTTCATCCGGGCGAAATAGGCGTGGGCGTCGGGCTGCCCGTCGAGCAGTTCGGCGATGAAACCCTCCTCGTCGTCCTCGCGCAGGTACGGAGCCCACCAGGCGTTGAGGCGCTCGTATCCGACCGTGGTGGCCGGGAGTGCGCCGAGGGCCTTGCCGCACGCGCTGCCGGACCCGTGCCCGGGGTAGACCTGGACATGGTCGGGCAGTGTCAGGAAAACCTCGCGCAGGCTGGCGAACAGCCGGCGCGCGCCCTCGAAGCGGGTGTCCACCCCTCCGGCGGCCTCGTCGAGCAGGTCGGGGCGGCCCAGGTCCCCGGCGAAGACGAAGTCCCCGGAGAGCATGTAGCCCGGGTCTGCGCTGAACGCGCCGTCGGTGACCAGGAACGACAGGTGCTCGGGGGTGTGCCCGGGAGTGTGGCGTGCCCGGACCTCGATGTTGCCGATGGTGATGGCATCGCCGTCGAGGAGCCGCTCGGCGTCGAAGCCGTACTGCCAGTCCTCGCCGCCCTCGCCGGAGACGTACACCGTGGCGCCCGTCGCCGCGGCGAGCTCTCGGGTACCGGAGAGGTAGTCGGCGTGGATGTGGGTCTCGGTCACGGCCACGATCCGCATGCCGTGCGCGCGTGCCAGGTCGAGGTACCCGCCGAGGTCCCGGCGGGCGTCGACCACGATGGCCTCCCCCGTGGCCTGGCAGCCGATGAGGTAGCTGGCCTGGGCCAGGTCGTCGTCGTAGAAGCGTTCCAGCAACATGACATCTCCTTGTGGGTGCTGTGTTTCCGCCGCTTCGCCTTATACTCCGGGGAGTATCCGGCGGAGAGAGTGCGGCCATGGTCGTCGGGTGGTGGGGACCGCCTCCGGCCCGGAGGGGCGCGCCGATGCGACGCGCACCCCCCAAGGCCGACCGGTGATCAGCCGAGGGCGGTCATCGGCGGCCGCCGATCCGGGTGAGTGCGCCCTCGATATCGGTGTGGTTGCGGGGCTGGTTGTAGGGCAGTCGGGACAGGGCCATGCCCATGGCGCAGGTGTCGGTGATCGCGGCGAAGGTCAATCCGGCACCGATGAGTCCGGCGACCACCACCGCCGGGGGCCACAGCAGTGAGGCCAGCACAGAGGTGAAGACGATCCCTCCGGCCACCAGACGGACCTGGCGTTCCAGGGACCACCGTTGCCGTCCGCGTACGAGGGGGGCTCCCTGGGCCTCCCAGGCGTTCATGCCGCCGTTCATCACCGCCGTCTCCCGCAGACCGGCCGCGGCCAGCCTGTCCTGGCACTGGCGGGCTCGGTTCCCCGACTGGCAGACGAGGACGAGGCGGCCACCGGCATCGGCGACGATGCGCTCCAGATGGGTGTCCACCTGCTGCAGCGGCAGGTTGACCGCGCCGGGGATATGGGAGTTCTCGTACTCGGCGGGAGTACGCACGTCCACCAGCAGGGTGTCGGGATCGGTCTCGACCAGGCTGCGCACGGCATGTACGTCGAGGCTGTTGTCGGTCATGTCTCTCCTTGGACGACATCGGACTCCGATACCCCGGGGAGTATCGGGAGGGCAGTCGGGGCCCTCGGATACGGAAGAGCAGGTGGGCGAGCGGCGCAGCGGCTCACCGCCGCATCCCCTCACACGGTGCCGGGCTTCGCGCGCCTTGGCGCCCGAGAGCCCTCACCATACTGGGGGGAGTATATGGAATTCACAGATGCGCCCTTGCGTCGAGCAACGAGGCATCCGTTGGAGCTGAAAACGTAGGGCGTCCGACACCACGGTCGGAGCCCGCAGGACCCTAGGCCAAGGCCAGGAAGAGCTTCTCCAGCTCCTCCTCGGTGAGCTCGGGGTCCTCCCCCCGCTCGCGGGCCGTGTTGCAGTGCCGCATACCGCTCGCGACGATCTTGAACCCGGCCCGGTCGAGGGCGCGGGACACCGCGGCCAACTGCTGGAGGACGGCTGCGCAGTCCTCGCCCTCCTCGATCATCGAGATCACACCGGAGAGCTGCCCCTGAGCGCGCTTGAGTCTCGTGAGGGCGTCACCCACCATCTCAGGCTTCATGTGGCTCCTTTCCACCTACCCGCCTCAACATACCCCCGGGTGTATCTGTTCCGCCAGTCGCGTGAGACGCACCACACCATCCGGATCGACCGGCACGCCTTCCTCTCCACCTCGGGTACCGCGCGAACTCCCGGCCTCGGCCGCGGTCTCGGGGGGACACAAGGAGGCCGGGGTGTCCACAAGGCCGGGGTACATGGCCCGCGGCTTTCCGCGGCCCCGCACCGCCCTCGCCCTGGGGGGCCGAAAGCGCGACAACGCCGAGGTGGACAGGCTCCTCAGCGTCCGGCCGGCGAGCCGCAGCACTTCTTGTACTTGCGGCCCGAGCCGCACCAGCAGGCCTCGTTACGGGCGGGCGGCCACGGCCGGAATCGGGGGTCCTCGGGGGTGACCTCCTCCTGCGCCCAGGCCGCGACGGTGTCGCCGTCCGCCGGGTCCAGGTCGAAGCGCCGAGCGAACTCCTCGATCTCCTCCACCCCGTGCAGCACCACGCCCCGCCGCGCTCCGGGTTCCTCGCGGTCCCGCTCGCGCAGGGCCGTCTCGGAGGCACGGTAGTAGGCGTCGGCCCCCTGCTCCGCAGACTCCTCGGTGAGCAGTTTCCGAGCGCGGGCCTGCTCGAAGGCGTCCCGGGAGTAGAGCGCCTCCACGTCGGTGCGCTCCCGCCCCGGGTCCTGGGCACCCGGGAACTCCATGAGGCTCTTCACCTGCCGTTGGGCCACGGCCAAGGCCACCTCGTCGTGCGCGTCCATCGACAGCCCCGACTTCATCCGTGCCAGCAGGCGGTTGACGATCGGCGCCAGAAGAAGGTCGTCCTCCTCCTCGGCGAGCTCTTCGGGCGGCACGGCCAGCAACCGCCAGGCGGAGATGTTGTAGCAGTGCAGCGCGTCCTCCCAGCGCTCCAGCTCCTGCAGGTGCTCGCCCAGGACCTGGGCGGGCCCCTCCTCCAGGGCACCGGGGGCCAACAGTGCGGAGGTGATCCGCTCCGCCTCGTCCCTGTCCGCCGCGTCCTGGCTCTCGCGCAGGGCCCTGACCAGTTCGACCGAGGCGTACTGACCGTCCTCGAAGGTGGGCGCGTGGTCGCGCAGGGTCCGCAGCACACGGCGGGCCTGGTCTTCGTGTCCCGCCTCCCCCAGGTTCGCGGCGAAGCCCATGAGGATCCCGCCCGCGTCGCCGGGGCGGGCGTCCAGGCCGTTGCGGATGTGGTCGGGCAGGTCCAGTTCCCCGAGCGCGCTCATCAGTGAGGCGGTGGCGGGGGTCGTTGCGGCTCCGTGGTCGGTCATGGTCCCCAGCCTAGGGTCGACGGGCACGCGGGGTGGCCCCCTCGTCGGAACCGGTGGTGTGACCTGACCCCGTTCCCCGCCGTCGAAGGTCGGCAGTGCCTCTGGCGTCACCGTCGACGGCCGGCGGTGACGCCGGGAGCAAGATCGGCCCAGGTCGGAATCGGTCGGTTCGCACGTGGGCCCGGCGGGGGCCGTGGGGCTCGTGCCCAGGTGCCCCTCAGTCCGCTCCGACCGCCTGGCGCGCGAGTTCGACCAGGGCCTCGGCGATCTCGTCGGTGGTGAAGGTGCGGGCCGATCCCGGTCTGCTGGGCCAAAAGCGCACGTTGTTCACCATGCCGATGAGGAAGCGGGCGATAAGCCGCACGTCGAGGTCGGCGCGGATGTCGCCGTTGTCCTGGGCCACCGTGACGAGGCTCTGGACGTGCGTCTCGAAGGCGCGTCTCCAGCCGTTGGCCGTGGCGAGGCACTCGCCGGTCAGATGGCGGCGCTCGGTGAAGAGGATGTGGGCCCGTTCGATGTTCTCCAGGTACCACGTCGTGGAACGACGCAGGTACTCCATCAGCTCCTCCAGAGGTTCCAGACCCAGCCGGGAGACCTCCGAGGCGATCTCGGTGGTCTCCTCGTGGGAGGATTCCACGATCCGGAAGAGCAGCTCCTCCTTGGAGCTGAAGTAGTGGTAGAGGCTGCCTTTGAGCACTCCCACCCGGTCGGCGACCTCCTGGATGGAGGTCGCCGCGTAGCCGCGCTCGGACATCACCGCGATGGCCGCCTCCATGACGTCGGCGTCGCGCTTGCGCGGCGCACGCCGACGTCGGGGGGTCGAGGCACTCCGTGGCACCCTGCGCTCCTTCTGTGCCCGGTCCGCGGAACGGCGCGATCCAGGCCCCACCGTCCCACGGGTTCATCGATCACACGTCCGTTCGACATTAGCATTCCGCCACCACGCGACGACTGCGAGGAATGCGGGCCGTAGCGACGTGGTGGACGACCGGGGGCCACCGCCGCCCCCTGTTCGAAGGAGGTCCCCGTGACCGAACCGACCACGTCCTCCGTGTCCTGAGGAGGCGCCGTCCGGGAGGGGGCCCTCACTCGGCCCTCGGCCACCTCGCACGCCTGCGACCTGGCGGTCCGACCGGGACACGGCATGAGCCACCGCGCGGCGCACCCGCCCTTCTCCCACGTGCCGGTCAAGAAACACGGGGAGGGCCCTACCCGGTCAGCGTCTCCTCGGCGATGGAGCCGCTGACCATGGGGCCCATGGCTGCCGCTTGGGGGGACCCGGCCGCCCGGTGGACGGGGAGGTCCTCCTCTGTCGACCCATGACGCCGGCCGACGGTTTCGATGCCCAGGAACTGTGGTCGGTCGACCGGCCGTGTCCCACCCGGGGATCGATCGTGCCGTTCCGCACGGGGACGGCAAAGGCACGGCTCCGACCGCTGTCTCTGTGTGGGCGTGGGACCGCCGGTGTCCCGCCTCAGGCGGGACACCGGGGAGACCACGCGTGATGGCCGCATGACCCGGACTCCCCATGATCGACCGGACCGTTCGGCGGATCGTGTGTCACGGTCCTCGGCCGCCCATGCGACGAACCCTGGGCCCCGCCCCGATCGCCCGCTACCGCTGGTGAATCTGGCTGCGAGGGTCCAACAACATCACCAGGATCTGGGCGGGCCCGACGGGGGTGACCGCGTGGGGCATGGACCGGGCCACGTGGATCATTCCGCCCGGCCCCAGGTCGTGGCTGTGTCCCTCGACGTCGAACCGGACCCGTCCCTCGATGACCTGCACCAGGATCGGCGAGGGGGCGGAGTGCTCGGTGAGCTCGGAGTCGGCGTCGAAGACCATGTGCACGACCCTGACGTCGTCGTTGGAGAACAACCGCGCGGGCGCGACCCTGCCCTCCTTGCCGGGATTGCGTTCCCTGATCTGGTCGAACCCCGTGGTGATGAGCGTGGCCGTCACACCGTCGTCACTCGTGTGCACGTTCTTCCTCCCGTCCTTGGGCGGGCACCGGACGCTCCGGCGCACCCGCGTACGGCCCAGCCTGGCACGCGCGGTCCTGGGCCGCACCGGTTCCGCGCCACGGGAGTTTCCGGATCAGGCCGACTCCGAGAGGGCGACCGCACTCATTCGGACCGCTCCTCCAATTCCCGCCAGTGCACCGAGAACACCTCCGGTTCCAGGCTGAGCCTTCTGACCAACTGCTCCAGCGCCTCCTCCCGCTGCCCGTTGGTGGAGATCTCCACCAGCACCGACACCGATTCCCGGTCCTCCACCAGACGACCGCTGTCCACGGAGCGCAGTGTGAAGTCGGCGTCGGACAGCGCCTGCAACAACAGGGCCCTGACGTGGGCGTCCTGGGAGTCCCTGCACACGACCCGGACCTGGTAGGCGGTCTCCACCTCGGAGGAGGACGAGGGACGCTTCTGCAGCTTCCGGGCGATCGGCCGCAGCAGGATGTTGGCGGCCATCACCGCCGCCGCGCCCATCGTCGCCCCCAGGTACAGACCACTGCCCGCCAGGACCCCCACGGCCGCGGCACACCAGATGGTCGCGGCCGTGTTGATACCGCGGACGTTGACACCGTCGCGCAGGATGACGCCCGCGCCGAGGAAGCCGATACCCGACACCACCTGGGCCGCGATACGGGTGGGGCTGACCTCCTCCACGGTGTTGGCGGCCAAGAGCACGAAGAGCGCCGATCCCACCGAGACCAGCACGTTGGTCCGCAGACCCGCCATGCGCGCCCGCCACTGGCGTTCGACACCGACCAGCGCGCCCAAGGCGAAGGCGCAACCGAGCCGGAGCGCGAACTCCCACCATTCCAACATCCACGGCCCTCCCGGTACATGCGCCGTCGTGTACGGCCCATCGGTACTGCCCGGCTACCCCGAGGCGGCCTCACATACACCCCCATGGATGTGAACCAGCCCAACCACATCTCATTCTCCGGCGTTCATCGCGCCACAGGTGCGGAGGAAAGGGCGGTGTGTATAGTCATGACCGGTCGGCTGTCGGCGCGGAGGGAGGGGCCCATGGGCACCGGTGACGTGGAGGTGAGCTCGGCCGACATCGCCAGGATCGCGGGGGTCAAGCCCACAGCGGTGAGCAACTGGCGGCGGCGTCACGACGACTTCCCCGAACCGGTGGGAGGTACCGACCGCAGTCCCCGTTTCGACCTGGGCCAGGTGGAGGAGTGGCTGGCCACCCACCGTCGGGTGCCGGCCATCGACCCCGACCAGCGGCTGTGGCAGGCACTGGACTCCCTGCGCTCCGCGGTGTCCGCCGACGCGGTACTGGTCTGGACGGGGGTCCTGCTGCTGTACCTGCGGCACGAACCCGACCTGCTGGAGTCCGACCACGACCCCGCCGTACTGCTCACCCGGGCCGGGCGGGCCTTCGAGGAATCCCTGCGCCAGGCGGGACTGACCGCGTTGGCCGAGCGACCGCCCGAAAGCCTGCCCGACACCCAGGTGGCGCCGCTGGTGGACGCGGCCGTGCGCGCCGCGCGCCAGAGCGGCCCCCAGACCTCCTTCGGACGTCTTCTGAGTCGCCTGGACCAGCGCTCCCCCTCCGGTTCGCACACGCTCCCACCCGAGCTGGCCGACCTCATGGTGCGCCTTTCCGGTGACGGGGACGGTGTAGTGGATCCGGCCTGCGGACGTGGGGAACTGTTGCTCGCCGCCGCGCGCGGGGGCCGCCGCGTGCTTTTGGGACAGGACGGCGACACCGCGTCGGTGTGGCTGAGCGCCCTGCGCCTGGCCTTCGCCGACGTCCTCTCCCCCCAGGTGGACCTACGTGTGGCCGACGCCCTGCGTTCTCCGTCCTTCTCCGAGGAGAGCGCGGACGCCGTCCTGTGCGCCCCGCCGTTCAGCGAGCGCAACTGGGGCGCCGAGGAACTCGCCGACGATCCCCGGTGGAGGTACGGGGTGCCTCCGCGGCTGGAGTCGGATCTGGCCTGGGTCCAGCACTGCCTGTCCCAGGTACGCCCCGGTGGGTCGGTGGTCATGCTCATGCCTCCAGGCGCCGCCCAGCGCCCGTCGGGGCGGCGTATCCGCCGGTCCCTGTTGCGTGCGGGCGCCTTTCGCGCGGTGATCTCCCTACCGCCCGGGTTCGCCGCCCACTACGCCGTGCCCCTGCAGTTGTGGGTCCTGCGCCGTCCCGGACGCGATGAGGCACCCGCTCCCCTGCTGTTCGTGGACACCGCGGCGCACGAGACGGCCCAGACGCCCCCCGCATCCCAGGTCATCGCCGTGGTCGACCGGTCGTGGGATGGCTATCTCGCCGATCCCGTGGGTTTCGCCGAGCAGCCGGGGACGGCGCGTGTCCTGGACGTGGCCGACCTGCTGGACGAGGACGTCGACCTGACACCCCGTGCCCATCTGCCGGTACCGCGTGCCTCGGCCGAAGACCTGGATGTGTTCGCCGAGCGCCGTGGCAGCTGGGAGAGCATGCTGAGCGCACTGCGCACATTGGTGCCCGAGGTCCCGCGGATCGAACCCGACGGTGAGACCAGCGGGTTCGTCACCCTGGGGGAACTGGCCCGGGCCGGTTCGGTGACGATCCGGCGGCCCCTCCCACGACGTTCGCCGGAGGAGGAGGGCGTCCGTATCAACGCCAGGGTGGTCACCGGCGAGGACGTGGTGCGGGGGACCTCCCCCTCCCGTACGGAGGAGGTGGACGCCGACCCGATGCGCAATCCGCCCATCCAGGAGGGTGACGTGCTCATCCCCTCCCTGGCCCGCAGACCCATCGCCCGCGTGGCGACCGCCGAGGACGCGGGCGCTCACCCGGGCAGTGGCCTGTACGTGGTGCGCACCAACCCGGCCGCCGTCGACCCGTGGTTCCTGGCGGGCCTGATCACCAGTTCGGCGGAGGCGCGCAACATCGCCCGGGTGGGCAGCAGCATGCGCGGCCACCTGCGGGTGGATCCGTCCCGGGTGCGGCTCCCGGTGCTGACGGTGGAGGAACAACGACGCCACGGGGAGCTCTTCCGTCAGGTGGCGCGGTTCCGTGAGGCTCTGGTCGAGCTCCAGGAGCTGGGCGGGGAGCTGGCCGACCAGGCCGTCGACCTCATCGCCGGACAGTGGCGGGCCCCCTGATCCGGTGCGGGCCGCGCGATCCCGGCCCGCCCTCCCACGCGCACGTGCTCAGAAGGTGTCGGTGACACGTTTGCCGTCGTCGTCCTTGACGATGGTGAAGGAGTCCACGGTCCGGCCGTCCTGGGTACGGGCGCTGTACTCCAGGCGCCCGCCGTCCACCTCGACCACCTGGAAGGTCGAGGCCCCCTCGTCTTGCGCACGGACCTCGGCGCCGTGCTCGGTCCACCCCTCCTCCCGGGCCTCGTAGGCCTTGGGGCCGGTCACCGCGACCACGTAGACCGGCCCGGTGTGCCGGTCGGGGTCCTCGGTCCGGTGTTCGACCAGGTTGCCGCGACCGTAGGAGTGGTCGTGCCCCTGCAGGACCAGGTCCACGTCGAACTCCTCCAGGACCGGCAGCCACTCCCGACGCAGGAGTGCGTTGTCGTGGTCGGGGTGGTTGGAGAAGACCGGGTGGTGGAAGGTGACCACGGTCCACCGGTGGGGGTTGTCGGACAGCACCCGTTCCAACCACTGACGTTGTGCCCGCAACCACTCCTCGGCGCTGTGCGGGGTGGCGTCGCGGTAGTTGGAGTTGAGCACCACGAAGCGCACACCTTGGTAGTCGGTGTGGTGGACGGTCCGGGACAGGCCGCCGGATCGGTCGGGGCCGTCGGCCGAGCCGGGGAACTGTCTGGTCCAGCGTCCGCTCAGCCCCTCGTCGGTGTACTCGTGGTTGCCGGGAGCGGCCAGGTGGTTCATGTTCGCGGTGGCCGGGCCGAAGGCCTCGAACCACTCGTCCCAGTCCGTGTCGCTGTCGGCGGAATCGACCAGGTCGCCGGAGTGCAGGGCCAGCGCGGCGTCGGGTTCGGTCTCCAGTCCGGCGCGGATGACGGGGGCCGCCCGGTCGGCGATGTCGTTCTGGACGTCGCCGAAGTGCAGGAACACGAAGGGTTCGGCCCCCTCCGCGGCGGTGGTGAAGGTGTGGTGGCCGCTGACCGCGCCACCGTCCCCGCTCTGGTCGCCGATCCGGTAGTGGTAGGCGGTGTTCGGTTCCAGCCCGGTGGCCGTGCCCACGTAGCCGGTCCGACCGCCCTCGTCTCCGGTGGCGTGCGCCTCGAACCGCGTGATCCGTTCGGGGTCCTTCTGTGGGGCGACCTCCAGGAAGAGGTCCATCTCGGCGTGCTCGGCCCACCAGGTCAGGGTCTGGGAGGTGGCGGGATCGGTGCCGGGCGACAGGACGAGGTGTTGGACCGGGTCCTCGTCAGGGCTCTGAGGGCCGCAGGCGCCCAGACCCACGGTGATGACGGCGGCGCCCACCAGGGCCGAGACCCGGCGTCGGACGGGCACGCCCTCCGTTGCGGTGATGCGATCAGCCTCTTCTCATCCACTCCGTCCTCGGCGGCGCGAAACGGGACGCCTGTGGCGACCGCGTCGCTGGTGCGCTTCCTACCCCGACCAGGAGCGGGAAACGTGACGTGGGCGGGAAGGGGGGCCGTGTCCCCGGTGGTGGAGACCACCGGGGACACTCCGACAGGACCCGTCAGCGGTTCAGGGAAGCGAGCACGGCCTCGAACTCCTGGTCGGAGGTGGTCAACGACACCGACCGCGTCTCGTGGTCGATGTCGGCTCCCACGGGTCGCAGTTCGGGGGGCGTTCCCTGAGCCAGGGAGCGTGACCGCGGGTGCCACCAGTACAGCTGCGCGCTGATCGGCTTGTCCCCGTCGGCGACGAAGCGTTCGGCGATCTGGCGCATGTTGTCCATGGCCACGATCGGGTGCCCCTGGCCCAAGGGGTGGGCGATGAGCACCTCGGGCACGGGGAAGACCACCAGGGCGCCATGCGGGGCCTCCCCCAGATAACGCTCCAGGGCGTGCGCGTGCGCCGCGACGTAGGGGTGCCGGCCACCGACGTGCACCAGACGGACTCCGTCGATCTCGTGCTCGCTGACCTCGACCGTCTCGTTCACGGAGGCGGCCACGGCCTCCTCGAAGACCTCTGCGTCGGGGCGGCCGGAGCGCTCGTGCGTGCTACGGGGCAACGGCTGCAAGGAGTCGGGGGAGTCCGCGACGAGAGTCTGCCACAGGCCCGGGGCGATCTCGCGGGCCACCAGGGAGTCCAAGACCCCCTCGGGGAAGGCCGAGACGGGATAGAGACGGACCCGTAGCCCGCCGGTCCGGTCACCGTCGGGTCGGACGGCCTGTTGTAGCTGTCGGACGGCGGCGCGGGCGAACTCGGTGGCGTTGTGCGCGATCTGTTCGGGGGTGGCTCCGCTCAGCGCCGACCGGAACCGGCCGATGTCGGTGTCGGCCTCATGCCCGTCGGGCAGGACCACCGAGAGGGTGTTCGCGTCCTGGAAGGAGGCCCGTACCCCGGCTTCGGCGAAGGCCTCCACCAGTGCGGTGGCCACCGTGTCCCCGGTGTCCGTGGTGTTCCCCTGCGCCGCCGTCGCACGCTCCCTGGCGGCACGGGCGACGAAGCCCGCGAAATGGGCGGCCAGGTCGGCCCTCTGTTCCGGTGAGGAGATGACCGCCTGGTCGAAGGTCTCCTCGAGGTCACTGTCCAGGATGTCCGTACCGTCGGGGTCGGACACGCGCAGGCCGGTGGGCGGCAGGTACTCGGCCCTCAGCCCCTCGCGGTCACAGGCCCGCACCAGCGCCCGGCCGAACTCCTCGACCAGCTCGTCGGGGCGCAGCCGCCCTGCCTGGTCGAGCTCGTCGGCGAGCCAGTCCGGAACCAGCTCCCGGTCACGGGGGAAGCGCTCCAGCTCCTGGGCGTAGGCCAGCGGGCTCAACTCCCAGGGTGTTTCGGGCTTGGTGTCGTGGTTGTACTCGACGTTGAGCCGAAGGGAGTGGTGGACCGAGACGATCATGGAGAGCCAGGTCCCCCTGCCCTGTTGGAAGCAGGCGTGTTTGAGCGCGTCGACGATGTCGGCGACGCCGTCGGGGACCTCCAGCTGCCGGACCTGGCCGTCGGCCTCTTGGACGGCGAGCATGTCACTGCGGTGGGCGCCGATCACCCTTGCCAGGTAGGTGAGCTGCCGCCAGTCTTCCGGGGTGACCTCGACCAGTCTCCTGGCGAGGTCCTGGATGAGGTCTCCCTGTTCCAGCGGGCCTGGGGGTGGGGTGGCCATGGTGTGCTCCGTGTCCATGTGGGCGTGTGCTTCGGGCGACGAGCTCGCCGAAAGCGACGTGTTCTGCGCCCTCATTCCTATCGTGTCGCGGGAACGCAACGTGTTCGAGCCCACACTTAACGCTGTTCTGCCCAGGTCAGAAGGTCTTACGGGGCGTGTCCGGAAAGCCCTTCGATTCCGTCGGCGAGGGCGTCGAGGTAGACCCACTCCCCTTCATGGCGCACGAACCGGCTGTGCTCGGCGAGCACCTCCTCACACCCTCCTTGGCGGTGCACCGCCCGGAAGTCGACCGTGCCCTCCTGGTGGAAGGGGGTGCCCCCGGTGGAGGACAGGACCTCCAGACGCAGCCACTCGATCCCCGGATCCAGTTCCAGGTGCCGGGGTCGGGTACGCGGATGCCAGCTGCGCATCAGGTGGTCGCGGTCACCGACGGCGAAGGCGCTGTAACGCGAACGCATGAGCTGTTCGGCGGTGGCGGCCCTTCCCTGGCCCCGGTGCAGGCGCCCACAGCAGTCCCGGTAGGCGGCGGGAAGACCACAGGGGCAGGGGGTGGCGTCCATGTTCTGAGGTGTGGGACGACGGTGGCGTGGATTGCGCTGCGACATGTTCCCATTGTGGGGCCCGGTGACGCAGATCGGTCCGGGGAACCCCCGAACCCCGTCCCCGCAAGGCTTTTCGGCTTGTGCGCGGAGTCGACCGACGCCACAATACGAACGGCATCCCACTGACCGAAAGGCCCCCTGTGTCGGATATTCCTTCCATCGACATCACCGTCGCCCACTCCGCGAGGGTCTGGAACTACTGGCTCGGCGGCAAGGACAACTACCCCGTCGACCGCGAGCTCGGTGACCAGATCCTGCGCACCTACCCGGGCATCGCCACCGACGCGCGCGCCGGCCGGGCCTTCCTGGTCCGGGGGATCACGCACCTGGCCGGGAAGGAGGGCGTCCGACAGTTCCTGGACATCGGCACGGGCCTGCCCACCGCCGACAACACCCACGAGGTGGCCCAGTCCGTGGCCCCCGAGTCCCGGGTGGTCTACGTCGACGACGACCCGATGGTGCTGGCTCACGCCAGGGCGCTGCTGGTGGGCACCGAGGAGGGCGCCACCCGCTTCGTGGACAACGACCTGTGCGAGGTCGACAAGGTCCTGGCGGAGGCGGGCGAGCTGCTGGACTTCGACCGCCCCGTGGCGCTCAGCGTCGTGGGCACGCTCGGGCACCTCCCCGACCTGGAGCGGGCCCGTGCCGTCATGGAGCGCTACAAGGAGGCCCTCGCCCCGGGGAGCTTCGTGCTCGTGGGCGACCACGTGATGCCCGACGACCCCGCGGCGGTCGAGGCGCTGGATCAGTGGAACGACGGCGCCGCCCTGGCCTACCGCACGCACACCGAGCAGGAGTTCGCCTCCTACTTCGACGGCCTGGAACTGTTGGAGCCCGGGGTGGTCCCCTCCACGCGCTGGCGCACGGAGGAGCCCGAGATCGGAAAAGCGCCCCACACCGACATGTACGGCGCGGTCGGCCGCAAGCCCTGACATGGCCTGGGGCCCGAACGCCCCGGGGGCCGCGCGTGCACGCGCGGCCCCCGGTCCTCGGCCGAAGGTCACTCCGGCCGAAGGTCCCTTCGGTCGAAGGTCACTCCGGCCGAAGGTCCCTTCGGTCGAGGGTCACTCCTGCGAAGCGGCGGCCTCCTCGCACAGGGCGTCCACCGACGACGCCTCGGGCAGCTCCCGCACCAGTGCCACGATCCGGTCGGGGTCCGTGACGCGCTGGAGCGCGTTGAGACGGAACTTGACCGCCAGTTCCTCGGCGGACAGGGGGTTGTCCGGCCCACCACGGTTGACCGAGACCCGTGCCTGCCTTCGGGTGCCGTCCCGCAGTGTCGCGGTGAGGACCGCGGGGAACTGGTCGGGGAAGATCCGGTCGCATTCGGGGTCGGGCACGCACCTGACCTTGGCGGCCAAGGCCAGGCGCTCGGGGTCGGAGGCCGCCTCGTCGGTGAAGTCCTCGTGGAACAGACCCAGCCCGCCGCCGCCCAGCAGCGCCGCGGCCACCGTGTAGGGGCCGCTGAAGGCGGCGTGGTAGCCCGAGCGCGGCTTGGCCTTCTCCTCTGCGGGTTCACCGATGGTGCGCAGCACCGCCGTGGGCACGCCCAGTTCCAGGTCGGTGATGTCCTCCGGCTTCAACCCCTCGGCGCGCAGCTTCAGCGCGGCGTCGATCCCCGCGTGGGTGAAGTGGTTGCAGGGGTAGGGCTTGAAGAAGATCCCGGGCAGTTCCCACTCGGTGGTGAACCCCTTCACGACGTCCTGGGCGCGGCTCGCGTCACCGCAGAACGCCTCCAAGAACCCGAAACGGCCCTCGACGACGGTGGGCGGGCCGGTCAGGCCGTGTCGGGCCAGGTCCGCGGCCGAGACTCCGGCGTGCGCGGCCCATCCGCAGTGCACCCGCTTGATGGTGCCGCCGGTGCGGTTGGCCTCGATGATGCCCGAACCCATGCTGGCCGCGACGCCGGCGGCGTGGGCGACTCCGGCGGCGTCCAGCCCCTGGAGCAGGGCGGAGGCCACCGCGGCTCCCACCGCTCCGCAGATGGCGGTGGCGTGCAGGCCGCGTTCGAAGAAGATCGAGTTACCGAGCTCCTTGTCGTATCCGGCCATGCCGAGACGGACCGCGAGTTCGATGCCCAGACCGGCGGCGTCCAACAGTTGGGCGCCTGAGCGGCCGTGCGCCTGCGCCGTGGCCAGGGCCGCGGGCAGGACCGGGGCCGAGGGGTGCAGGACCGAGGGCAGGTGGGTGTCGTCGAAGTCCAACGCGTGGGCCAGGGTGCCGTTGACCAGGGCCGCGGAGGCCGCGGGGTAGCGCGCGCCGCTACCGAAGGCCGTCGCTCCGGTGGTGCCGCCCCATTCGGCGGCCACCGCCTCGGCGATGCGGGCGGGCTCCTGGTCGGCCGCGGCCAGACTGTTGCCCAGCACGTCCAGGACCCGGCGGGAGACGTCGGTGCGCAGTTCCTCGGAGAGTCCTCGGGTGTAGGCGGCGTGCGCGAGCTCCGCCGCCGTGACGATCACGCCGCTCATGAGCTCACCACCGCCAGGGGACGCACGGGCGAGCCGGTGCCGCCGACGATCTTCAACGGGGCCATGAGGAACACGAACTCCCCCACTCTCTCTCGGGAAAGGTCCTCCAGCATCATGTGCTCGATGATGTGGATGCCGTTCTCCACCAGAAGGATCCGGTGTACGGGCAGGACGCTGTGTCCCTTGCCCGCCGGAATCTGTTCGAAGGCCGTGGTGTCGGCTCCCACCGCCGCGACCTGACGCTCGGCCAGCCAGTGCCCCGCCTCCTCCGTCGGGCCCGGGACTCCGTCGGCCTGGCCCAGGTAGGCGTCGGCGTCGTCGAAGCGGGTGGCCCAGCCGGTGCGCACGAGGGCGACGTCGCCCGGTCCGGGTTCGGCGCCTCCGTGGGCGGCGGCCTTCTCCAGGTCCGCCGCGCTCACCCCGTAGCCGGGTTCCAGACAGTCGACGCCGTGGGCGGCGGCCACGTCCAGCAGGACGCCCCGGCGGACGAGCGGTTCCATCTGATCGATGCCGTGGTGTACGAAGCGCCCGTTGACGGTGGCCTCGGTCGCGTCGATCCCGCCGTTGAGGCAACCCAGGTGGGACACGTGGGAGAGCGCGTCGACGTGGGTGCCGACGTGTCCGCCGGTGATGATGAGCTCGTTGGCGGCCGAGCCGCCGTCGGGGCGCACCATGTCACCGTGCCTGCGGATCAGGGTCATCCGGAAGCCGGGGTGGTTGGGGGAGGAAGGCATGCCGGTGAACAACGGCTGCGCCAGGTCGATGGTCCGGACTCCGCCGCGGACCGCGGCCAGGAGTGGGTCTGTCATGGGATTCTCTCCTCGTTCTCGGGGACGGGGTCGAAGGCCAGGACGGCGCGGGCCGCCTCTACGACGGCGGGGTCGACGAATCGTCCGTCGGTGGTCAAAAAGGCGCTGGTCCCTTGTGCCCCGGCCTCCTCCAGGCCGGCCAGGAGCTCAGCGGCCTCACGCCGTTCGTCCGTGCCGGGGGTGTAGGCGGCGTGCACGGCGGGGATCTGTCGGGGGTGGATGACGGCCCGACCGAAGAAGCCCATAGCCCGACCGCGTTCGCTGGAGGCGCGCAGTCCCTCCTCGTCGGCGACGTCGGTGTAGACGCTCTGGGCCGGGCTGGGCAGCCCGGCCGCCCGTGCGGCGTTGACCACCCGCGAGCGCGCCCAGTCCAGGGCGGTGTCGTCGCTGACGCGCAGGCTCGCGCGCAGGTCGGCCTCGCCCAGGGAGACACCGGCGACGTCGGGGTGTGCCGCCGCGATGGCGAAGGCGTTCTCGATCCCCAGGGCGCTCTCCAGCAGGACGTGGATCGGCACGGGTGCGCGCGCGTGGGCCAGGACGTCCGCCGCCCGGAGCACCTGGTCGGCGGACTCGGTCTTGGGCAGGCGCACTCCCGCCACGGGCGCGCCCGCCAGGGCCCTCAGGTCGTGTTCCCCCCAGGGGCCGGCCAGGTCGTTGACCCGCACGTGGAAGGGGCGCCGGGCACGCTCGGCCAGGTCCAGAACGGTGTCGCGCGCCGTTTCCTTGGCGTCGGCGGGAACGCTGTCCTCCAGGTCGACGATGACCGCCTCGGCCTCGCCCGCCAGGGCCTTCTCCACCCGGTCGGGTCGGGTGGCCGGTACGTAGAGCCAGCTGCGCGGCGCGCGCTCCTTCGGCCCCGAGCCGGTCACGACCGCCCCCCGGTCAGACGCGCGATCGTCTCGGAGTCGACCCCGAAGCGAGCCAGGACCTCGGCGGTGTCCGCGCCCTGGGCCGGTCCGGTGCTGCGGATCCGTCCGGGGGTCTCCGAGAGGCGGAAGAGCACGTTCTGCATCTTCAACGGACCCAACTCGGGGTCCTCCACGGTGGTGATGGTGTCCAGGGCCTGGAACTGGGGGTCCTGGAGCACGTCGCGCACGTCGTAGATGGGGGCCACCGCGGCCTGGGCCTCCTCGAAGGCGGCGACCACCTCGTCGCGGTCGCGCTGGGCGATCCACCCACCGACCGCCTCGTCCAGTTCGTCGGCGTGCTCGGCGCGCTCGGCGCCGGAGGCGAACCAGGGCTCGTCGATCAGGTCGGGCCGTCCCACCAGGCGCATCACCCGTTCGGCGATGCTCTGGGCGCTGGTGGAGATGGCCACCCAGCTGCCGTCCGCGGTGCGGTAGGTGTTGCGGGGCGCGTTGTTGGAGGAGCGGTTGCCCAGTCGTTCCTGGACGATGCCGAGCTGGTCGTAGACGGTCGGCTGGGGGCCCAGGACGGTGAGGATGGGCTCGGTGATGGCCAGGTCGATCACCTGGCCGCGCCCGGTGTGCGTGCGGGCGTGCACCGCGGTCATGACCGCGTAGGCCGTGGTGAGGGCGGCGATGCCGTCGGCGAGTCCGAAGGGCGGCAGGGTCGGCGGTCCGCCGGGCTCTCCGGTGATGGCGGCGAAGCCGCTCATCGCCTCGGCCAGGGTGCCGAACCCGGGCCGCTTGGCGTGGGGGCCGAACTGACCGAACCCGGTGACCCGGGCCAGGATGAGGCGCGGGTTGATCTCGGAGAGCACGTCGTAGCCCAGTCCCCAGCGCTCCAGGGTTCCGGGGCGGAAGTTCTCGATGACCACGTCGGCCCCGGCGACCATCTTCTTGAACGCCTCACGCCCCTCCTCCGAGCCGAGGTAGAGGTCGACCGACTTCTTGTTGCGTCCCAGCATCTTCCACCACAGGCCGATGCCGTTCTTGGAGGCGCCGTGGGTGCGTACGGGGTCGCCCCTGTCGGGGTGTTCGATCTTGACCACCTCGGCGCCGAAGTCGCCGAGCATGGTGGCCGCCATGGGCCCGGCGAACAGGGTGGCGATGTCCAGCACCACGAGGTCGTTCAGCGCCCCGGGGGCGGGCGAAGTGGTCGGTCCGGTGTGGCCGGTGTCGGAACTGTCCACCAGGGTGGTCCTTTCTGTGGGCGCCGGGGTCCGGCGTGGGGTCGACTCCCGCGTCGGTCGGGGGCGGGCAGGCGGGGTCCGTCGGGGTCGCTGAGCTCTCGGTCTCAGGGGTCGACACGAACACCCCGTGTTTCACTCACAGGAACATGATTCCACTTATAGAGGCACACCGCAATGGCCTACCTGCGGGGCGGGTGCCACATGGGCACATCTACCAGCTATTTTCTGTGACATCTTGACTCTCGAGGGTCGGTGGTGACATCTTCGACAAGCACAGAAGTGTTCCCATAGTCGAAACATCGATCCGATCGATGCCGGGAAGGTAGGCATGCGAGAACCCATCGGAGCGGCAACCGCCGCCAACACTCCGGCGCTGAGCACGGGAGCACGACCGTGAACCCGACAGAGGACTCCGCGCCCCCACAGGAGGCGGCGGTCGACCTGGTCGTGGCCGGCGCCGGCGGAGGACTCGCGGGTGCGTTGCGCGCCGCGGAGGCCGGACTGGACGTCCTGGTCATCGAGGTCAGTGAGACGTTCCGTCGCGGCAACAACACCTCCATGTCCACCGCGATGATCCCCGGAGCGGGAACACGCTGGCAGCGCGACGCGGGGGTCGACGACTCCGCCCGGACCTTCCTCTCCGACGTGATGGCCAAGACCGGCGGCGAGGCCGACCCCGTTGTGGCCGACGCCCTGACCGCCTTCAGCGCCGAGCTGGTCACCTGGCTCGCCGACGGCCTCGACCTGCCCCTGGAGCTGGCCACCGACATCAACTACCCCGGCCACTCGGTGACGCGCTGCCACACCGTCCCCTCCCGCACGGGGGCGGAGATGCTGGACCACCTGGTGACACGGGCGCGGCGACACCCGCGCATCGACTTCCTCATGCCGGCGCGTCTGGTGGGAGTGCGCACCCACCAGGGTCGGGTGTGCACGGCCATCGCCGAGTATCCCGACGGGAGCACGGAGGAGATCCCCACCCGGTCCCTGCTGCTGGCGTGCAACGGTTACGGGGCCGACGGCCACGCGGTCCGCGACCTCATGCCCGAGATCGCCGAGGCCACCTACCACGGCGGCGAGCACTCCCGCGGCGACGCCCTGCGCATCGGCGCCGAGCTCGGCGCGGCGACCGGCTATCTGGACGCCTACCAGGGACACGCGGCCCTGGCCCGTGGCGCCGGCACCCTCGTCGGTTGGGCCACGATCATGCACGGCGGTGTGCTGGTCAACACCGAAGGCCGCCGTTTCGGGGACGAGACTGTGGGCTACTCCGAGTACGCCGCGGCACTGGCCGCCCAGCCCGGGGCCAACGGGTGGATCGTCTTCGACGAGCGGGTGCACGAGCTGTGTCTGGCCTTCGGGGACTACCGCGACACCGTGGGCCAGGGGGTGGTCCTCTCCGCCGGCGACACGGCCGAGCTCGCCGCCGCCTGCGATCTGCCCGCCGAGACGCTCACCGACACCCTCGAACGCGCCGCCCACAGCGCCTCGGGGAAGGGCTCCGACGAGTTCGGCCGTCTGGCCTGGGAGGCTCCGCTGCGCGCCCCCTACCGGGCGGTACGCGTGGAACCCGCTCTCTTCCACACCCAGGGCGGCCTGGTCGTGGACGGTGACGCCCGGGTTCTGCGCGAGAACGGCTCACCCATCGCCGGTCTGTACGCCTCCGGCGGAGCGGCCATCGGCATCTCCGGCCACGGGGCGAGCGGCTACCTGGCGGGCAACGGCCTTCTTCCCGCCCTGGGCCTGGCCGTGCTCGCGGCCGACCACTGCCGGGGTGCCTCCCCGGTCCAGAAGAGTTCCTGAGAGGGGATCAACGTGTCCGAGTTCGAATTCGACTCGATCATCAAGAACGTCAAGGTCGTGCGCCCCGACACCGACACGGTGGAGGAGGGCGACATCGCCGTGGCCGGGGGCCAGGTGGCGCAGGTCGCGCCGAACCTGGACACCTCCCTGGCCCCCGAGGTCATCGACGGTCGCGGTCGTCTGGCCTTCCCCGGCGCGGTGGACGCCCACCAGCACTGGGGGATCTACAACCCCCTGGACGTGGACGTGCGCAACGAGAGCCGCGCCGCCGCCCAGGGCGGCGTGACCGCCGGCCTGACCTACATCCGCACCGGCCAGTACTACCTGAACAAGGGCGGCGCCTACGCCGACTTCTTCCCTGAGGTGCTCTCCTTGTCCCAGGGGCGCGCGCACATCGACTACGCGTACCACATCGCGCCGATGCAGAGCAGCCACCTGGACGAACTCGACGCTCTGGTCGACAAGTTCGGTGTCACCTCGTTCAAGATCTTCATGTTCTACGGCGGCTACGGGCTGCACGGACGCTCGGACGACCAGGCGTCGTTCCTGATGACGCCGCCCGGGGAGCGCTACGACATCGCCCACTTCGAGTTCGTCATGCGCGCGTTGCAGGGCGTGCGCGAGCGCCACCCCGAGATCGCCGACCGGCTCTCCCTGTCGCTGCACTGCGAGACGGCCGAGATCATGTCCGCCTACACCAAGATGGTGCAGGAGAAGGGCGAGCTGGACGGCCTGGCCGCCTACAGCGCTTCCCGTCCCCCGCACTCGGAGGGTCTGGCGATCACCATCGCCTCCTACCTGGCGCACGCCACGGACCTTCCCACCATCAACCTGCTGCACCTGACCTCGGCCCAGGCCATGGAGGCGGCCATGACCATGGCCAAGACCTTCCCCCACATCGACTTCCGGCGCGAGGTGACCCTGGCCCACCTGCTGGTCGACATCGACAACGGCGACCCCGTGGGCGGCAAGGTCAACCCGCCGCTGCGCTCGCGCTCCGACGTCGAGGCCCTGTGGGAGCACGTGCTGGCCGGCGACATCGACTGGGTGGTCAGTGACCACGCCTGCTGCAAGGAGGAGATGAAGTTCGGCGAGGACCGCGACGACATCTTCCTGTCCAAGTCCGGTTTCGGCGGCGCGGAGTACCTGCTTCCCGGTCTGTTCTCCGAGGGGCGCCGCCGCGGACTGTCCGAGCCCGCCATCGCACGGCTCGTCTCGTGGAACCCGGCGCAGCGCTACGGCTTCCGGGACAAGGGCACCATCGCCCCCGGTTACGACGCCGACATCGCGCTGCTGGACCCCGACGTCACCTGGACCGTGAACCCCGAGGACTCGGAGTCCCAGCAGGAGTACTCCCCCTTGGACGGCATCGAGATCAACGGCGCGGTCACCGACGTGTTCCTGCGCGGGTCGCGGATCGTGGAGGACGGCAAGGTCGTGGGCGAGCCCCGCGGCGTCTACGTCCACCGGGCCTGAACCGAGGTCGGCCCGGCCGCACGGTGGACTGTGCGGCCGGGCCGACGTGTACCCGGGGTTCCTTCGCTCCCCCGTCCCCGTGCGTCGCGTGACCTCCTGGAAAGGGTCGTGCCCCCGCGCGGACGGGAACCGTCGGCGCGGGGGGCACGGTTGGTGGGCGAGGGCGTCCTCAGGCGCGGGAGGCCAGCATCGAGCTCACCCGCAGGTAGTCCCGGGCGGTCTCGGGATCCGCGGCGGTGCGGCTCAGTTTCTCGTGGTTCTCCCGGCGCTGGGCCGCCGACTTCTGCTGGAGGTTCTCCCAGTTGCGGTGGGTGGCCGCGCGCACCAGGTTGAGGGCGACGTCGCGACGGCGTTCGGAGTAGCCCTCCAGCGGTTCGGTGTCTCCGTCGATGGCCGCCAGGATGGCGTTCGCGGCGTCCACGGCGTCGTGGATACCGCTGTTCATCCCCATGCCGCCGAGCGGGTTGTTCAGGTGCGCGGCGTCCCCGGCCAGGAGGAAGGGTCCGTGGCGGAAGTCCTCGGCCACGCGCTGGTGCACGTGGTAGAGCGAGGTGTGGGCCACCGCGTAACCACCGGGGTTGGGGGCCAGTTCCTGTAGGCGCCCCTGGATGGAGGCGGGGTCGGTCACGGAGGCGGCGTCGGCGTCCTCGGGGACCGGGAAGAGCACGCGCCAGTGCCGCGGGGTGCGCAGCAGGACCAGCCACTCCTCGGGGTCGGAGACGTAGTTGACCTCGCAGATGCCGGGGATGAGCTCGGTCAGGTCGTCGTCGACCGAGACGATGAGGAAGCGCTCGGGATAGGTCATGCCGGGAAAGCCCACGTCCAGGCGCTTGCGGACGGTGCTGCTCGCGCCGTCGGCCGCGATGGCCCAGGGGGCACGCCACTCGCGCGCCCGGTCCCCGCCGGTGCGGACCACCGCCAGGTCGCCCTCACGGTGGGCCGACTCCACGCGCGCGCCCAGGACGACCTCGACGTTGGGCATGGCCTGTAGCCTGCGGTGGATGATGTCGACCAGGTTCTGCTGCTCGCTCTGCAAGCGGTAGGGGAAGGCCGTGTCCCCGTCGAGCACGGACAGGTCGAACTCGGCGACCAGCCCCTCGTGGCGGTCGCGGTACTGGTAGGAGCGCGAGATCAGACCGGTCCGGTGCAGTTCCTCCCCGACCCCGAGGTCCTGCAACATCTGCAGGGTGGGCGGGTGGAAGGTGGAGGCGCGGGACTCGGCGAGGTCGCGCTCCAGGGAGGCGTCCGCTTCGAGGACCGTGACCTCGCATCCGGCCTGGGCCAGGGTGAGCGCGGCGGTCGCCCCGACCGGGCCAAGGCCGATGACCAGGACGGGGGTGCCCTGCGCGCGGGAGGTGGGTGAGTCGGTGTCCACTCGGTTCCCTTCCTGTCTGTTCTCACAATGCAGGAACCGAATTTCACCTAACGGGAATGTACCTCCCTCGGGCTCCGGAGTCAAAGCATCCGGTCGACCGCCCCGCTCACCTCCTCGGCCCCCTGACGGACCAGGGTGATGATGCGTTCCCGCTCCCCCGCGTCCAGACGGAACAGGGGCCCCGCCACACCGATGGAGGCGACCAGGCGGCCCTGCTCGCGCACCGCCGCCGCGGCCCCCCAGATCCCCTCGTCCACCTCCTCGAAGCTCTGTGTCCACCCCTCCTCGGCCACCAGTGCGATCTCCTTCTCCGTGGGAAGGCGCCCGCCGGTCTCGGGCAGGTGGGAGACCTCCTCGGCCAGGCGCGCGAGGTAGTCGGCGCGTTCGCGCGCGGGCATGCCCGACAGCAGCACGCGCGCGGCCGATCCCCGGTGCAACGCCATCGGCTGGCCGGGATCGAACTGCAAGCGCACCGGGCGGGAGGACTCGACCCGGTCCACGCACACCGCCGCGGTGGTGCTCCTCTTGATCAGCAGCGCGGTCTCACCGGTCTGCGCCGCGAGCCGCTCCAGGACCGGGCGGGCCAGTCGCTCCACGCCACCCCACGCCGCGCGCGCGGCCCGGGCCATGCCCACGACCCGGAAGGACAGGCGGTAGCTGCCCGCGACCTCGGATTCCTCCAGCAGTCCACTGTCGCGCAGCACGGACAGGTAGCGGTACGTCGAACTCAGCGGGGCGTCGATCGCCTCGGCGAGTTGGGCGGTGGTCAGGGTGTGTCGTCTTTCGTCGAAGGCCAGGAGCAGTCCCAGCACCTTGCGCGAGCTCTCCGCCCCGCTACGACGTTCTGCTGCCGCCATCACCACTCCCTTGACGAGGGTTCCCTCTGCTGATTATCTTCTATCAACTATCAAAAAACATGTTCTCACAATGTAGGAATCAGCGCAATCCACGTGGATACGGCCGCACCTGGCCGTCCCCAGACCGAAGGAAAGCACAGTGATCCGCCACGTTCTGCTCCTGCGGTGGAAGCCCGAGGCGACCGCCACCGAGCGGGAGGCCGCCCTCCGCGGTTTTCGCGAGCTCAGCGGTGACGTTCCCCAGATCCAGGCGCTGACCGCGAGCCCTGACGCCTCCTTGGCCGAGGGGAACGCCGACCTGCTGGTCACCATGGACTTCGCCGACGCCGACGCCTGGCGTGCCTACCAGGAGCACCCGGCGCACCGCGCCCTGATCGCGACGGTCCTGCGTCCGATCCTGGCCCAGCGCACCGCCATCCAGGTGGAGTTGTCATGACCGGGACGCACGACACCCACGCCCAGGCTCCCCTGACCGCGGACTACACCCGCGCCGGGTTCTTCGGAGAGCTGGACCTGCCCCGCCGGCCCGCCCTGCTCGTGATCGACCTGGTCAACGCCTACCTCGATCCCGAGTCCCCCCTCTACGCCGGGGTCGAGGACATCGTCGACCGCGTCGCCGAACTCGCCGAGGCCACCCGCTCGGCCGGCCTGCCCGTGGTCTTCACCTACGTCGGCTACCGCTCCGACGGGCGCGACGGCGGTCTGTTCTACCGCAAGGTGCCCGCGCTCGAACTCTTCGCCGAGGGGGCCGACCCCCACTACGGGTCGCCGCCCGAACCGCTGCGTCCCCGCCCCGAGGACATCACCCTCACCAAGCAGTACCCCAGCGCCTTCTTCGGCACGACGTTGGCCTCCACGTTGCAGGCGCTGGGCGTCGACGGCGCGATGGTCACCGGGACCAGCACCAGCGGTTGCGTGCGCGCCACCGCCCTGGACGCGCTGTGCCACGGGCTGAGCCCGGTCGTGGTGACCGACGCCGTGGGCGACCGCGACCCCGGCCCGCACCAGGCCAACCTGTTCGACCTGGGCGCCAAGTACGCCGAACTGCTCACCACCCGACAGAGCATCACGTGGTTGAAGGACCTGCGATGACCTCCGGGGCCGTCTCGGCGGGGGCACGGCTGCGCACCCTTCTGCGCGACCACGAGGACAGCGGACCCCTCGTCGCACCGGGCTGCTTCGACGCGCTCTCCGCACGCTTGGTGGAGGAGACCGGTTTCGCACTCGCCCACGTGTCCGGAGCCGCGGTCTCCGCGGTGTCGCTGGGCCTGCCGGACCTCGGCTTCGTCGGTGCCACCGACATGGTCCAGACCCTGTCCCGGATCGCCGCGGCGGTGTCCGTGCCCCTCATCGTCGACGCCGACGCCGGCTATGGGGGACCGTTGCAGACCGCGCGCACCGTTCGCCGCTACGAGGCGGCCGGTGCCGCGGGCCTGCACATCGAGGACCAGGTACTGCCCAAACGCTGTGGACACATGGCGGGCAAGGCCGTCGTGCCCCTGGCCGAGGCGGTGGCCCGCGTCGAGGCCGCCGTCCAGACCCGGGACGACATCGTGGTCATCGCCCGCACCGACGCCCTCTCGGTGGCCGGGGCCGACGAGACGGTCCGCAGAGTGGCCGCCTTCGCCGCGTGCGGAGCCGACGCGGTCTTCGTCGAGGGCGACCTCGACGCCGTGACCGCCGAGAGGGTGCGCACCGCCGCGGCCGGCCTGCCCCTGGTGCTCAACGCCTCCGAGAGCGGCGCGTCCGATCCCGCCCCCGCCTCCTACCACGCCGACCTCGGCGCCCGGGTGGTCCTCTCCCCCGTCGCGCCTCTGTTGTCGGCGGCCCAGGCGATGCGCGCGACCCTGCGCGCCCTGCGCGCCACCGGTTCGTCCGCCGGGACCGACCGCATGCCCTGGGACGACCTCACCGACCTGCTGGGCCTGGCCGAGTGCACCTCGCTGGAGGAACGCTTCTCCACGCCCCGGCCCGCGCCCTCCGCCACGACCAGGAGTTGACATGACCACCGTTCTCGCCCACCGCGCCGCGTTCGGCGTCATCGTGCCCTCGACCAACACCGTCGTCGAGGACGAGTACAACCGCATCCGCCCCGAGGGGGTGTCCTACCACGCGGGCCGTATCCTTATCGAGAACGGCCGGCTCGACGACGACGACGTGTTCACGAGCTTCCTGGAGAACCTGCGCCTACAGATCGAGAGCGCCGTCGCGTCGGTGATGACCTGCCTGCCCGACCACCTGATCATGGGGATGTCCGCGGAGACCTTCTGGGGAGGGGCCGAGGGCAACGAACGCTTCGAACAGTGGATCCGGGACCTTTCCGGCCTGGAGGTCACCTCCGGCGCCGCGGCCTGCGACGCCGCGCTGAAGGCCGTGGGGGCCCGCCGCATCGGGGTGATCACCCCCTACCAGAGCGTCGCCGACGAGGAGGTCCGCCGCTTCTTCACCGAGATCGGCTACGACGTCGCCGCCGTCCACGGTCTCAAGTGCCCCTCGGCCACCGCCATCGCCGACGTCACGGCAGAGGAGGTGGAGGCCGCCTTCCGCACGGTGGACGTGGAGGGGGTGGACGCCCTGGTCCAGGCCGGCACGAACCTCCCGGTGATCGGGGTGGCCGACAGGCTGGAGCGGGAACTCGACAAACCCGTCATCCCGATCAACGCGGCCACGGTGTGGCACGCCCTGCGCACCCGCGGGATCACCGACCCCGTGGACGGGGCCGGTCGCCTGCTGCGCGACTTCTGAGCACCGAACACCCCACCGACACCGCTTCCAGACCCACCCAGGAAAACGAGACGATGACCCTTCACCGCGTGGCGGCGGCACAGTTCTTCTCCGGCACGGACGTGTCCGCCAACCTCCAGCTCTGCGTCGACCACATCCAACGCGCCGCCGAGGCGGGCGCCCGACTCGTGGTGCTTCCGGAGAACAGCAACCGGGTACGCGACTACGCCGACCGCGCACAGTGCTGGGAGCTCTCCGAGACGATCGACGGCGCCTTCGTCAACGGCCTGCGCGAGGCCGCCCGCGAACTGGGGGTGTACGTCGCGGCCGGGGTGGACCTGCGCGGTGAGAACGCCCCCGACGTCCACATCTGTTCGGTCCTCATCGGTCCCGACGGCCAGATCATCGGCGTCCACCGCAAGCACGTGCTGTGGGACTACGAGTACACCCTCTTCGTCCCCGGCGACGAGCCCTACCAGGTGTTCGACACCGAACTGGGCCGGCTCGGGCTGCTGCTGTGCGCCGACGGCATCGTGCCCGACACCCCCAGGGCCCTGGCCCTGATGGGCGCCCAGATCCTGTGCAACTCGCTGAACTCGCGTGGTCCCGACGAGTACCGCGTGCACGTGCCCCTCCGTGCGATGGAGAACCGGGTCTTCCACGTCGCGGCCAACACCGTCGGCGGCCCCGCCGACGGTTGGCCGTGGATGGGCGGCAGCCAGATCGTCGCGCCCGACGGCACGCGTCTGGCCGACGCCGGCGAGACCGAGCCGGGGATCATCGTCGCCGACGTCGACCCCGCCGAGGCCGACGACAAGGTCATGTCGGGGGTGGGAGACCTCTTCGCCTGGCGGCGCACCGACCTCTACCGGCCGCTGGTCCAGCCGCTGGAGACCCTTCCGGTCGCCTCGATGTGCGGTCCCGTGCCCGAGGACATGCCGTCTCGGCCGCTGCGGGTGGTCACGCTCCAGGTCAGCCACTTCCCCAACACCGAGTGGACGATCACCCGCGCGTTGGAGCAGATCGCCTACGCCGGGCGGCGCGGCGCCGACCTGGGCGTGCTGCCCTCCCTGTTCTGTTTCCGCCCGGGTGAGGAGGCCGCCGACCCGGCCGCCGCGGCGAAGCTGTCCGCGCAGGTGCTGGAGCGTCTGTCGAAGGCCTGCGTCGACGCGGGGCTGTGGGTGGTGGCCCACCTGGTCGAGGAGGAGGCGGGAAGGTACTACTCCACCGCCTACCTGCTGGATCGCGAGGGCGGGATCGCCCACGCCTACCGCAAGACCCACCTGAACTCCGCCGAGCGGGAGTGGGCGACGCCCGGAGACCGGATCGACGTGGCCCGCACCGAGATCGGGACGATCGGCCTGATGGTCGGGGACGAGGTGTGGGTGCCCGAGGTGGCGCGCCTGCTCACCCTGGCCGGGGCCGAGGTCATCGCCCACCCGACCGACTGGCGGGTGCCCGAGGCCGCGCACGTGGCCGCGACCGAGCGCACCGAGGAGAACCGGGTGCACCTGGTCTCGTGCACCCGGCTGGACAGTCCGGCCGACGTCGGCAGTCAGGTCGTACGGGCCGACGAGTTCGCCCCGGGCCAGCCCATCGCGCTGATGCGCTACCCGACCGGGTACTGGTCGCGGCCCGGGTTCGAGGAGCAGTTGCTGGTCGACCTGGACCTGCGGGAGTCCCACAGCAAGATGATGGGGCACCACCTGGACCCGGTGGCCACCCGTGCGCCCGAGCTGTACGGCATGTTCCTGGACTGAGTCCGAAGGGGACGAACATCGGCGGCCATTACCTCGCGTGATGGTCGCCGATGACTTTCACCGAACGGTGGGCGGGGTGCCCGAGCCGTGGAAAGAGAGGTATTCCCTTCGGCTCACATGGGTGTTCGGAAAGGGCATTCCCCGCTGTGGGCCCACCAGGGAGGCGGGGCCGTGCTGTTCCGTTTACTGAAATCGCGTTACGGGATAGAATCGACCCGACCCCAGCACACTTGTGACACTGTTCCCCTGACAGGAACACAGGTGGGGTACAGACTCCGCCCGCACCCCGCCGGCGGAGCACGTCCGCCCCCGTACTCGCGAGGAGCACGTCATGTCCACCCTTCCCGCTCCGGAACAGGCCCCGGTGGGTCGAAGCTCCTCCGGAAGTCAGACCGTGGCCACGGTCGAACGCGCCGCCGACATCCTGCTGCTGTTCACCGAGGCCGACTCCAGCACTCTCGGCGTCACCGAGATCGCCGAGAAGCTGAACACCTCCAAGGCCGCGGTCCACCGCATCCTGGCCTCCCTGCGCTCGCGCCACCTGATCCACCTGGACGAGGAGAGCCGTCGCTACTCGCTGGGGACCACCGCCATGAGGTTGGGCGCCGCCTACCAGGAGCGCATGGACATACGCCAGATCGTCGCCCCGGACCTGCGCTCGCTGTCCCGGCTGACGGGCGAGACCACCACCCTGTCCGTACGCACCGGCGACGCTCGGGTCTACATCGACCAGGTCACCCCCCAGCGCGAGGTCATCATGACCGTCCCCGTGGGGGTGCGCTACCCCCTGCACGCCGGCAGTTCGTCCAAGGCCTTCCTGGCCTTCCTGCCCGAGGACGAGCGCGAGGCCTACCTGGAGCGCGAACCCCTCGGTTCCCTGACCGGGGAGACCCTGGTCGACACCTACGAGCTGCGCCGGGAACTGGAGCGCATACGCGCCGCGGGCTACGCGACCTCCTTCGGCGAGCGCCAGGCGGGGGCGGCCTCCACCGCGGCGCCGATCCTGGACCACCGGGGCGAACCCGTGGCGGTCGTCAGCGTCTGCGGCCCTCGCGAACGCTTCCTGGAGGAGGCCGGACACTGCTCGCGCGCGCTGCTGGAGACCACCCGCAGGCTCTCCACGCGCATGGGCGCCCGCAACTGAAAAGCGGCGGTGCACCGGGGAACCCGGTGCACCGCCGCTCGGCGTCCGCGCGGATCAGCGGCGTTCGAGCGCCGCCTCCACACGCGAATCCTGGTCCAGGACCGCGCCGAAGACGCGCTGCACGAACTCGGTGCGCTCGGTCTGGATCCGCTCGCGCAGCTCCCCTTCGGGGTGCAGCTGCTCGAGTACCTCGGGGTCCAGCGCGCCCTTCTCCGCGAGCAGGTGCTCAAGGACCATGTTGCGGTCACGCAGGATCCACACTTCCGAGGCCAGCTCGGTCACCATGCGGGCGATGTCGTCCAGCCGCTTGGATCCCAGGTAGTTGTCGGTCTTGCTCATGGGACGTCCTCTTTCGTCTCCGGGCGCCGTCGGCGCCGGTCGGGCCCTTGGGTCAGGCCTGCTCTGGCTTGCGCGCCCGGTTGGCCCAGGGGTAGTTGCCCGGGCCCACGCCGTAGGCCTCGATGTCGGTGAAACCGATCTCCTTGAGCAGTCCCGGCACGTCGAGCTGCAAGGCCGAGCGCCAGTAGGGCTCGCCGCGGTTCTCGGTCTCCCAGTCCAGGACGACGGCGCGGAAGGCCTCCTGGTGTTCGTAGGGGGCCACGTCGCCGATGATGATGTCACCGCCCGGCTCCAGGACCCGGAACATCTCGCGCAGGATCGCCTCGGTGGCCTTGGGCGGGGTCTCGTGGAACAGGATGTAGGCGGCGACCAGGTCCACCGAGGCGTCGGGCAGCCCGGTGTCCTCGGCCGCGGCCTGGATCAGCTCCCAGTCCAGTCCGAGCTCCGCCGCGGTGGCGTGGGCGTAGCGCAGCATCTGCGTGGACAGCTCCACCCCCGTGATCTTGGCGTCGGGGAAGACCTTGCTCAGGGACAGGGCGAAGCGGCCGGTGCCGATGCCCGGCTCCAGGATCCTGCGGTAGTCGCGCCGGGGCGCCTCCATGGCCAGCAGGGTGCGCTGGTCGTTGAGGTCCTCTCCGGTGCGCACCGCGCCCACGCCTCCGGGCTTGAGGACGTAGTGGTAACCGAAGTCCTGGGTGATGACGCCCATCAGGTCGTGTCCGTCCCACCCGCCGGGGGTGAGGTGGAAGCCGTTCTCCCAGTAGGAGGGGGGCGTGAGGTCGGGGTCGAGGGTGAGTGTGCCCGGGGCGTCGGACACGTCCAGCCACTCCTCGATGGCCGGGCGCACCTCCTCGGCCGCGGGGATGGCCCGCACGTAGATCTCCTCGGCCACGTAGCGGGTGAGGAAGCGGTCGAAGCGCCAGGCGCTGTTGTCGGCCAGGGTCTGGTGGACCGAGTCCCGGCGTTCCTTGAGCTTGGTCGGGGGTTCGGGGACGGCGGCCGTGTAGGCGGCTGCGGCCCGCTTCTGGAGTACACCGCCGGAGTAGCCCTGGAGTGAGCCCAGGAACTCCATCCCCGCACGGCCCCGATGACGGATGGGAACGTCCATCAGCGATCCTCTCATGTTCCGCTCTCTGGAACGACATTCCAGAAAATCTGGCTCTTACACCTTAACCATCCAGGATGGTGTGTCAATGGTCATTTTTCCCTCTTGACGCATCATGCACCCTGTGTCCATTATTACTGGAACAGCTTTCCAACCAAGGAAACATAGACTGTTCGCGCCAGATCGCGAGAACTACCGTCACCCACAGTGACGATCCTTCGAGCGGGCCCCGACTCGCTCCCCCTTTTCGAACCAGGTGTCCGACCTCCGCGGACCGCGCCGAAGACGACCCTTCCGGACCCTGGCTCAGCCACACCACCCAAGCGTGTCCCCTCAGGGCGCGAACGAGGAGAAACCCATGACCGGACACCCGGTTCACGCGAACGATCCGGCTCCGTCCCGTGCCGGATCCTCCCGCCGAGGCCCGGCCCTCGCGGCCGTCGCGGCCATCACGGCGGCGGCACTGACGCTGACCGCGTGCGGCGCTCCCGGCTCCTCCGGCGGTCAGGAGGCGAGCACCACCATCACGGTGGGCACCACCGTCACCGAGGACGCCATCAACCCCCTGAACAAGCAGTACGCGACCTTCCAGTTCAACGCCTTCGACGCCCTGGTCCGTCAGATGCGGGGCGACGAGGAGCCCCAGCCGCGTCTGGCCACCGACTGGGAACAGGTCGACGACACCCTGTGGCGCTTCACCCTGCGCGAGGACGCCACGTTCCACAACGGCGCTCCCGTCACCGCCGAGGACGTGGTCTTCAGCTTCAACGAGATCCTCGACCAGCAGTTCGCCAACGCCTCCTACATCAGCACGGTCTCGGAGGTCCGCGAGGGGGAGAACGGAACCGTCGAGATCGAGACCTCCGAGCCCGACCCGCTGCTGCTGTCCCACATCGGCCAGATCTTCATCGTGCCCAAGGCCCACTGGGAGGAGGTCGGCGGAGCCGAGGGCTTCAGCGCCGACCCCGTGGGCTCGGGCCCCTACGAGATCACCTCCTTCGACCCCTCCACGGGGGTGGAGTACCAGGCCTACGAGGACTTCTGGGGTCAGGCTCCCGCCACCGAGAACGTCCACGTCCGCTACATCACCGACACCGGCGCCCTGTCCTCGGCGCTGGAGTCCGGTGAGATCGACATCGCCCACGAGCTGGCGCCCGACGCCATCGAGGTCCTGGGCGGGCGCGACGACATCGTCGTGCACAACGAGTTCAGCGGCCTACAGAACATGTTCCAGCTCAACGCCGTGCAGGAGCCCTTCGACGACATCCGCGTCCGCAGGGCCGCGGTCGCCGCCATCGACGCCCCCGCCATGATCGACGCCCTGTCCTACGGCGCGGGTACCATCGAGGACGGCCAGGTCGCCGCGGAGGGGGTCTTCGGCTACTCTCCCGACATCGAGCGTCCTCCCTTCGACCCCGACCTGGCCCGTGAGCTGCTGGAGGAGGCCGACGCGGTCGGCGTCGAGATCACCCTCTCGGGCCAGGCCCGCGACACCTCCCTGCTGGAGTCCCTGGGCAACCAGCTCGACGAGGTCGGTTTCAAGACCACCATCGAGGCCAACGAGATCGGCGTGTGGGTGGAGCAGTTCCGCAACGGAACCGACGCCGACATCTTCTACCGCGGGTCCTCCTACAGCGGGGTCTTCGACGCCGGGCGTCCCTACTCCTTCATCTCCTCGGGCGAGCGCCCCTTCGTCGAGGACGAGGAGTGGAGCGCGCTGTACGAGGCACAGCGCAACGAGATGGACCCCGAGGTGCGCGAGGAGCTGCTCATCGAGGCCTCCGAGTACGTCCGTGAGCAGGCCTACGTCCTCTACACCTACGGTCGGCCCTCGGTCTCGGCGAGCCACGCCGACGTCACCGGAGTCGACTACGGAGACGGCCTGGTCTTGCTGCTGGACGAAGCGGTCAAGAGCAACTGACCGACGCCGACCCGGGGCGCGTGGCCAGGCCGAGCACACGCGCCCCGGGTCCCGTCGGCCCCGATCCCAAGGAGTGACCATGACCACCGCACAGCCCGCCGTTCCCGACGGGATGCGTGCCGACGTCGAACTGGCACAGCGCGGCCGGTCCGAGATGCAGTTCCTCCAGGCCATGCGTGCCGGCCTGAAGCCGGTGCAGGCACGCCTGCGTGAACGTCTGGAGAAGGGGACCGCCCTGGCCGAGGGCTCCGGCGACATCGAGCGGTTGCGCGCGGCCGTCGACGAGGAACTGGCCGAGGACACCGACCTGGGACTCATCGGCGCGGCCCTGCGGTGGAACCGCTCCGTTCTGACCCCCCGCGCGATCGACGCCTTCGAGGAGCGGAGCGAGGAGCTGACGGCCAAGGCCGTCCCGCCCCGGGCCGAGGCGATCACCGACCGCGGTGAGGAGGCGGTCCCCCGCTACTGGCGCTACGAGTTCCACGGAACCGCCGGTGGGTGGGACGGCCACGAGCACATGGGGTTCGTCCACCACGAACTGGTCTACCGCTACCTGTTGGTCCCCTCCTTCCCCGGCGACATCTTCGGCCAGCGCGCCGCCGTGGCCCGGCTCGCCCCCCGCCAGGACTACACCGACATCTGCGACCTGGGCTGTGGAACCGGACAGTTCACCATGAAACTCGCCCAGACCTACCCCGACGCCCGCGTCACCGGGGTGGATCTGTCCCTGTCGGAGCTGCGCTACGCCCAGCGCCGCGCCGCCGAGGCCGGCCTGGAGTGGGACCTGGTGCGGGCCCCCGCCGAGGACACCGGTCTGCCCGACGAGGGCTTCGACCTGGTGACGTCCTTCATCCTGCTCCACGAGATCCCGCCGCACGCCATCCGCAAGGTCTTCGCCGAGGCCCTGCGTCTGCTGCGTCCGGGAGGCGACCTCGTCTTCTCCGACGTGGCTCCCTACCACCTCCGCAGCCCCTACCAGGCCTGGTACGACGACTGGGACGCCGAGAACGGCCACGAACCCTGGTGGCGGACCGCCGCCACCCTCGACCTGACCGAGGTCGCCCGGGAGGCGGGGTTCGTCGACGTGCGCCAGGAGGCCCTGGGCAGGGAGTCCTACCCCTGGGTCACCCTGGCCCGCAAGCCCGAACAGGAGCGACCGTGAACACCGCTACGGATGACATCCTCCGTCTTGAGCGGGTGAGCGTGCGGCTGCGCACCGCGAGCGGCACCGCCCAGATCCTGCGGGACGTCTCCTTCTCCGTGGGCCGCGGCGAGATCGTCGCCCTGGCCGGGGAGTCGGGGTCGGGCAAGTCCACCGCGCTGCTGGCCGTGCTGCGGCTCTTGGCGCCCGGAGCGCAGACCAACGGCTCCATCCTGGTCGACGGCCAGGACATCGCCCCCCTCCGGGGGCGCCGGCTGCGCGAGTTCCGCGCGCGCACCGCCAGGATGGTCTTCCAGGACCCCTGGCGGGCCCTGCACCCCATGCACTCGATCGGACGCCAGTTGGTGGAGTCGGCCCGCGCCGCGGACCCCTCCCTGTCCAAGGACGCCGCACGCGACCTGGCCGGCGACACGCTCGCCCGAGTCGGGATCCCCGACCCGGGGGCACGACTGCGCTCCTACCCGCACCAGGTCTCGGGCGGGCAGCTCCAGCGCGTGGTGATCGCGATGGCGCTGGTGGCCTCGCCCTCGCTCCTGTTGTGCGACGAGCCCACCACCGCCCTCGACGTCACCACCCAGGCCCAGATCCTCGAACTCCTCCAGGAGCTCAACCGGGACCTGGGGATCTCCATCGTCCTGGCCACCCACGACCTCGACGTCATCGCCGACGTCGCCGACAAACTGGTCGTGATGTACGCGGGCGCGGTCTCCGAGGAGGGCCCCACCCAGCAGGTCATGGCCCGACCGGAGCACCCCTACACGTGGTCGTTGTTGCAGGCCGCTCCGGGTCGGCACCCGGGGGAACGGCTGCGGGCGATCGAGGGCAGGCCGCCCTCCCCGCTGGCCGTCATCACCGGATGCCCGTTCGCGCCGCGTTGCGAGCACCGGCGTGACGTGTGCGATGCCGCGCCGCTCACACCGGTACCGGTGTCGGACCTGCCGGGCCGGCACTCCTCGTGTGTGCGTGTCACCGCGCAGAGCGCACGATCGACGGAAAGGACCTCGGGATGAGCGCTGACCACCGGGACGGTACGGGCGACGAGCCCGTCCTGCGCGCCCACGAACTGACCAAACACTTCCCCATGGGCGGCTTCGGCCGTTCCCGCAAGGTCCTCAGGGCCGTGGACGGGGTCTCCCTGGAGATCGGCCGGGGCGAGACCCTGGGCCTGGTGGGCGAGTCCGGCAGCGGGAAGACCACCGTGGGTCGCACCCTCATCCGTCTGTACCGGCCCACCTCGGGAACGGTCGAGTTCGAGGGCCGCGACATCACCGCCAGCTCCGGCTCCCGTCTCCGTCATGACGTGCGACGCCGGATGTCCATGGTCTTCCAGAACCCCTCGACCTCGCTCAACCCCTACCTGAGGTTGGAGGACACCCTCACCGAACCGCTGGTGGTGCACGGCTTCGGCAACACCGCTCTGCGTCGTGACCGGGTCGCCCGGATGCTGGAGATGGTCGGACTCGACATGTCCATGGCCCAGCGCTACCCCCAGGAACTCTCCGGGGGGCAGCGCCAACGGATCGGCATCGCCCGCGCCTTGATCACCGATCCCTCGCTGATCATCGCCGACGAGCCGACCGCGTCCCTGGACGTGTCCGTGCAGGCCCAGATCGTCAACCTCCTGGGCGACCTGCAAAGGGAACTGGGGCTGGCCTACCTGTTCATCACGCACGACCTGGCGCTGGTCCGCCACATCAGCCACCGTGTCGCGGTGATGTACCTGGGCAGACTCATGGAGGTCTCCCCCGCCGAATCCCTGTTCACCGAACCGCTGCACCCCTACTCCGCGGTGCTCGCCTCGATGCACCAGGAGCGCGAACACCGCATCGTCCCCTCGGGGGAGATCCCCTCACCGATGTCGCCTCCCTCGGGCTGTGTGTTCCGCACTCGTTGCCCGATCGCGCGCGAACGTTGCGCGTCGGAGGCCCCCGCCCTGCGCGAGGCCGCCCCGGGCCGTTCCGTGGCCTGTCACTACCCCGGCGAGTTGCGACTCGACGGGTCGGCCTCGGGGGTGCGTCCGGAGCCGGTCGGCCTCACCTTCACCGACGCCCCGTCCGTCTCCGCACCGTCACACCCGGTGTCCGTGGGTCCCGTATCGCGCACCAGCGAGGAGAAGTAACCATGCCAGGCTTCGCCAAAGACGACGCCGTGTACCTGACCCGACCGCAGCACATGGACGCGCTCTTCGCCATCACCATGGAACTGGCCTCAGAGCTGTGGGTGATGCGTGACAGGCTCACCGTGATCGAACAGCTCCTCGACGAGCGCGGCGGTCTCACCCGTGAGGACATCGAGAGCACCCAGCCTCGGGGCGAGGCCGCCGAGCGGCTCGCCCGGGAACGCGAACGCTTCCTGACCCGGGTGTTCGACGCCGCCTCACGGGCCGGTGAGGGGTAGGAACATGCTCGTCCATCTCCTCCGACGACTCGCCTTGGTCGTCTTCGTCGCGATCGGCGTCTCCACGCTGCTGTTCGCCCTGGTGCGTCTCTCCGGGGACGCCGCGACCCTGCTGGTGCCCGCCGACGCCAGTCCCGAGGTCGTCGAGGCCACTCGGGCCAGGTTCGGTCTGGACCAGCCCTTGGCCGTGCAGTACCTGAACACGATCCTGGCCAACTTCACGCTCGACTTCGGGCAGTCGTTCATGTTCGGTCTGCCCGCCGCCGAGATGGTGTTCGCGCGTTTGGGGCCGAGCCTGTGGATCGTGCTCCCCCCGCTGATCATCTCGTTGGTGGGCGCGCTCTCCATCGGCATCTTCGCGGCGCTGCGGCCCACCCGTCTCTCGGGCCGTTCCCTGATGGTCGTGACGTTCCTGTTCGACGGCATCCCCTACTTCTGGCTCGCGATGCTGCTCGTGCTGGTCTTCGCCATCAACCTGCAATGGCTGCCCGCCACCGGCAACGCCGACTTCTCCGCCCTGGTCATCCCCTGGATCGCGCTGAGCATCTACGGACTGGCCACCCTGAGTCGTCTGACACGCGGCCAACTGCTGGACGCCTTCACCGAGGGACACGTCGCCACCGCCCGGTCCAAGGGCATCAGTCCGGCCAGGGTGCTGCTCCTGCACGCCCTGCCCACCGCGCTGCCGCCGGTCCTGGCATGGTTGGGCATCCAGTTCTCCCTCATGTTCAGCGCCCTGCTCATCCTCGAGCCCCTGCTCAACTACAACGGTCTGGGCGCCCTCCTGGTCGGAAGCGTGTCCAACCGGGACTTCCCGATGATCCAGGCGAGCGTGTTCTGCCTCGCGGTACTGATCACCTTGATGAACATCCTCATGGACACCATCGTCAGAGCGGTCGATCCGCGGCTACGGACGAAGGCGGCACATTGAACAGCACGGCAAGCACACAGAACGCCGCGGCGGCCGGGGCGGCCCCCACCCCCCGCAGCACGTCCCGGACCAAGGAGATCCTGGGCAGGGTCTGGGCCGCGCCCATGGGCAGGATCGCCGCCCTGATGATCGCCGCCCTGATATTGGTGGCCTGTTGCGCGGAACTGCTCATCACGCACAACCCCACCGCCCAGATCCTGAGTCGGACGAACGAACCCCCGTCCTGGCTGGGCGGTGAGGGCGGCCACCTGTTGGGAACCGACCCGTTGGGCCGGGACGTGTTCAGCCGCATCCTGGTCGGACTGCGTCTGAGCCTGCTCATCGGGTTCCTGACCGCCACCGCGACCGCGCTCATCGGCCTGACCCTGGGTCTTCTCGCGGGTTACTACGAGCGTTTCGTCGGTGGATTCCTCATGCGGATGGCCGACATCCAGTTCGCGGTGCCCTTCGCGGCCGTGGGCATCGCCCTGGCCGCGTTCGCCGGGCCCAGCGTCGTCCTGCTGATGCTGGTGCTGGCGTTCTGGGGATGGACCAACTACGCACGGACCATCGTGTCCCTGGTGCAGCAGACCAAGCGGCTGGACTTCGTCACCGCGGCCCGCACCACCGGTGCCTCCCCGGTCAGGATCCTGGTGCGCCACATCACCCCCAACGTCCTGGGGCCCGTCATCATCCTGTGGTCCACGAGCGTGGGCACGCTGATCCTGGTCGAGAGTTCGCTCAGCCTGTTGGGCCTGGGCGTGCAGCCTCCGGGGTTCTCGCTGGGCAGCATGCTCGCCGACGCGCAGAAGACCCTGCGTCTGGCCTGGTGGGCGGCCGTGTTCCCCGGAGTGGGGATCACACTGGTCGTCATCGCGTTCAACCTGTTGGGCGACGCCCTGCGTGACGCGTTCAACCCCGCGCTGCGTTCCCTGACCGAGAACGACCCCGAGTTGACGTAGGACCGGGGCGAGGGCACCGGCCCGGAACGGCCCCACGCGTCGATCCGGTCCCCGCCCGAAGCGGACCGCGGGTCGGTCCCACTCCCACCGACCCGCGGTCCGCCTGTGAGCGGCCCCCGTCCGGGCCGCCCGTCTATCCGACCTCGGCGGTGTAGGTCCGCCCCATCCCGAAGGGCCCGCCGAACTCCACGCTCGCGGGGGTGAAATCCCCCTCGGCGGTGACCACGCCCTCGGCCCGCTGGCCCGGGCTCAGGGTCATCGTGGCGATCTGGTCCTCCGCCTCTCCCAGGCCGCTCGTGGTGTCCTTCTTGGTGCCGTCGTCGGCCACGATCGAGAAGTAGAGCGGGTTGACGTCGACGTTCTCGTCGCCGTTGTTCTCGACGGTGACGTACACACTGGTGAAGTCTCCACCGTCATAGAGGATGCTCGGTGTGAACTCGACGGCCTCGGCGGTGACGACGACGTCCTGTTCCTCCTCGGGGGCCGCCTCCTCCGTGTCCTCCGCCGCGGCCTCCTCGACCTTCTCCTCCTGCTCCGTCCCCTCCCGTGCGGTGGTCGGCTCCGGAGGGCCGTCGTCGAGGTCGCCTCCCGAGACGGCGGCCACGCACCCGCCGAACAGGAAAAGGACGAGGAGGAGACCTCCGCATCCCAGGCCGAACTTCTTGCCCGTGGACATGCCTGGTCGCGGGGAGGCGGGCGGCATGGGCCGACCGTAGGGGGGCTGCTGGGAGTCGCCGGGGTGAGGCTGCTGGGGCTGGGTCACGGTGTGCTCCGGTCTGGGTGTGAAGAGGCGGTGGGGACACCGCCGAGACGCGCCGGCGGTGGAAGGAGCCCCCGGCGGGCGAGGACACAGAGAAGGAGAGGCGGATGCACACGCCTTCCTTCGCCCCAGAGGACCTACGGAACTCCTGAGGCACTCACACAGTACACAGATATTGTGAACATGGGCAACCACACGCAGAAGATCGATTCATTCACAACTGTGAAGTCACCAAGAGGCCTCCTGGACGGCACGCACGCGCAAGGAGGGAGCGAAAAGGACCCGGACGAGGGCGGACCCGTGGCGACCGCCCGACGAAGGACCGCTCGAAACGACGACACCGGCCGGACAGGAGTTCTCCTGCCCGGCCGGTGTCTCACGTCGACGTGGCTCAGGTGGCTGTGGCCGCGCTCCCCACGGCGGGGGTCCGGAACACCTGGTGCGGCTGGAAGATGCAGATGTTCGTCTCACCCTGGACGTTGGCGTCGGTGATCTCGACGAAGTAGGCGTAGGCCGTCCGCTCCTGTAACCCGGCTCCGACCTGCACCTCGCCCCTGTTGAGTCCGGCGTGGTCGTGCCCGCGCCGCCGCTGGATGAAGATGTTGTCCCACCAGGTCAGGTTCTGGGTGTCGAACTCTCGGGCCGAGGAGCCCTTGGACAGCCGGTGGATGTAGTAGGCGTCGGGGCCGCCGCTCTGGTCCAGGGTCTGCCAGGAGCAGAACAGCTCGCCCACCTCGGGAACGCCGTCGATCTCCTGCCCACCGGAGGGGGTGAAGGAGGCCTTCAACTCCTCACGCCGCGAGGTGTAGTGCTCCACGAACCGCCGTGAGACCTCGCCGTCCTGGTGACGCGAACGGGTCTGCACGCTGCCGTCGGTACCGCGCACCTCGATCGTGTACTCGCCCTCGGCGAGGAACCCCGTGGGCAGGTTGACCATGTACCAGTAGTAGTCCAGGGTCCGGTCGTAGATGTGGCCGTCGGTGTTGGCGGGGGTGAAGACCTGGTTGGTGAATTCCACCTCGTACCCGCCGGGGCCGCGCGCGGTGATCGACTCGACCAGGTCTGGCGTCGGCACCCCCGGGGTGGGATAGAAGGAGACCAGGAACTTGTGCTGCTCCTTGGGCAGCGACGTTCCCTCGAAGTCCCAGTAGACGTCGCAGGCCATGATGTCGTAGACGCGCAACGGAGGGTTGCTCACGTTCGTTCCTTTCGTCGCGGGAGCGTGAACCGTCCTCGTGAGTGTGGTCCCGTGGGGAGCGTGCGCGCATCGGTCAAACCTCGGTGAAACGGCGTACCGGTGGAAAAGCCCGCAGCCTCCCCTTCCCCGGGAACGGGAGAACCGATCCATGCCGCTGCCGGTCCTCCACCGCGTGGTCCTCGCAGCCGAAAAGAACGAGGAAGGCGTTCGAAGAACGTCGTCCGACGGTTTCGGTCCGCGCTTTCTACGTCGCCTCGCATAATGCCGGGGCGAGGGCATCGAACCCAGAACTGTCCTCGACTTTCCAAGAACGGAGGATTTCGACGAGGACGTCCTTTTCCGGCCGGTGAGCGTGGAGTTCCGAAGGCCTCGGATCTCCGAGGAAGACGGCCGCCCCGTGGTGGACCCGGTCCAGGCTCCGCGAGAGTCCGGACTTTCGGCCGTCACGGCGAGCGACGTCGAGAACCGGCCTCCCCCCGGGGTCTCGACCGGGGCGCCCGCACACGGACGGGCGCCCCGGACGGCCGTGTGCCGGCGACCGCCCGAGGCGCAGAGAAGGCCGGTGTCACCGGCCTTCCGCCTACGACAGGTTCTTGCTGTCGATGTCCCATGCGGTGGAGCACAGGCCACAGTCCTCGCCGACGAACTCCCGGCGGGCCTGCGGATCGCCCTTGAGCTGCCACTTCAGCCACGCGGTGCCCACACGCCCGTACTCGCCGCCGTTGGGCTCGGCGAAGGTGCCGAAGTGTCCCACATCCAGGTGCCCGATGAAGGCGGGCAGGCCTTGGGGCAGTCGACCGTAGTCGTCCACGGCGTTGGCGTAGGCGATGTCGCCGGGGCCGCCGGTGAAGTAGGCGATGGGGGCGTGCAACCGGTCGAGCTGGTGGTTGTCACGGTCGTTCAGCATGCCGCTGTTCCACAGCACGGTGGTGGTGATCCGGGGGTCGTCGGCCACCTCGTAGGTCTCCAGCCCTCCGCAGGACTGCCCCATCACGGCGATCTTGCCGGTGTCGAGCCTGCCCCGGTAAGGGCTCAACAGACGGCTATTCTCCGCGATCGCCCAGTCGACGGCCTCGATGAGCATGTCGGCGTCGGTACTGCCCCTTCCTCCGGGGCGTCCGTTGGCGATCACCAGGAAGCCGTGCGAGGCGAACTCGGTGAGGATGTTCTCGAACCACGTCCCGTCGGCGCGGCAGGCGCCGTTGCCCCAGGCCACGATCGGCAACTTCTCGTCCCGGGGAAGGTCGACGGGACGGTAGATCGTGTGGTCACGCAGGCGCAGGGTGGTCACGTACTCGGCGTCATAGGGCCCCGACCCGCCCATGGTCTCCACGGTGTCGGCCGACGCCGGCGAAGCGGGAAGGACGGTGGCCGCCATGAGCAGGCCGAACAGTGCGGCCGAAGCCCGACGGATCAAACTCGGTGATCCCATATTCCGACTCCTCAGGGGGTGTGCTGAACACAGCGGGAGATCTCTTCCAGCGCGCTGAACCCCGAATATTCGCCACCGGGAAACCGCTGTCAACACACCCTCACGAAGGACCCGTGATTCTACGGATGCCCGCGCATTTTCTCCGATTTCTCATTCTCCACATCCGTGAGAACACGCATGGGCGACAATCGCACTCCTGCGTCCACACCGGATGCGGCGTGTGCTCGCCGAGAAAGTGAGCGACCCTCCTCCCGAAACCCGCGCTTCTCCACCCTTTGGTGTGTGTTCTCGTTGGAGCCGTGAAGGGACACCGTCGACGCGGCGGACGGGGTCGGACCTTCACCGTCGCCCACGGCGACGCCGGAAAGGACGGCCACGGGACCACCGCCCCATGCCCGCACACCACGCCCTGTGGTGTACTGGCTCGCGACCGGTCGGCGGCGGAGGGAGCACGGGATGCTGTTGGGCTCTGACACGGACCAGGAACTCGCGGTGCGGGTGGGGCGGGAGGAGATCGACCGCGAGGGACTGTGGTCCGCGGCCGCCGCCGTGGCCTCCCGGATCCACGGGGCCCGCGCCGTGGCGGTGCACGGCGCCCCCGACCTGTCCACGGTCGTCGCGGTCGTGGGCGCTCTGTCGGCCGGGGTGCCCGTGGTCCCGGTCCCCGCCGACGCGGGGATCGACGAGCGCCGCCACATCGTGCGCGACTCCGGCGCCGCCCTGTGGCTGGGTCCCCCTCAGGAGGGGGTCGATCTGCCGCACGTGCCCGTGGACCCCTCCGCACGTTCCCCGTTCACCCTGCCCGAACCCTCCCCCGACGCCACCGCGTTGATCATGTACACCTCCGGGACCACCGGCCCGCCCAAGGGCGCGGTCATCTCACGCCGTGCGGTGGCCGCCGACCTGGACGCGCTCGTCGACGCCTGGGACTGGACGCCTGAGGACGTGTTGGTGCACGGCCTGCCCCTGTTCCACGTGCACGGCCTGGTGCTGGGGGTACTGGGCGCCCTTCGCGTGGGCAGCCCCCTCCTGCACACCGTGCGGCCCTCCCCCGCCGCCTACGCCGCCGCGGCCGGGGCCCGCCCCTCAGGAAGCCTGTTCTTCGGTGTGCCGACCGTGTGGTCGCGCATCGCCCGCGATCCCGACAGCGCACGCGCCCTGGCCCGAGCGCGTCTGTTGGTGTCCGGCAGTGCCCCACTGCCCGACACGGTGGCCGAGGCACTGCGCAAGACGGCCGGGCACAGCCCCGTGGAGCGGTACGGGATGACCGAGACGCTGATCACCGTGGCCGCGCGCGCCGACGCGGCGCGACGTACCGGCTGGGTGGGCACGGCGCTGCCCGGGGTCACGACGCGGCTTCGGGACGAGCACGGCCGGCCCGTCCCCGACGACGGTCGGAGCATCGGCGAGTTGCAGGTGCGCGGTGCCACCCTGTTCGAGGGCTATCTCGGTCTGCCGCGGGCCACCGCCGAGTCCTGGACCGAGGACGGCTGGTTCCGTACGGGCGACGCGGCGGTGCGCGATCCCGAGGGCCTGCACCGGATCGTGGGGCGGATGTCGGTGGACATGATCAAGACCGGTGGTCACCGCGTGGGCGCCGGCGAGGTCGAGGCGGCCCTGCTCGGCCACCCCTCGGTGGTCGAGGCGGCGGTGGTGGGCGAGGCCGACGACGACCTCGGCCAGCGGATCGTGGCCTACCTGGTGGGCGAGGACATCCGCCCCGAGTCCGTCATCGACTTCGTGGCCCGACGCCTGTCGGCGCACAAACGCCCGCGTGAGGTGCGCGTGGTGCGCGAGTTGCCGCGTAACGCGATGGGCAAGGTGCAGAAGAAGCTGTTGGAGGGCGCCGACGGTCCAGGGGCGTGCGAACACCGTCCCCGACCCGTCAGCCGAACACCTCCAGCAGCACGATGACCAGTCCGATGACCAGCATCGCCACGAGCATGAAGTAACAGCCGACGTTCGCGGTGGGGCCGGGGTCCCGGGTGGGCCCTCGATGGATCTCGTTGGCGCCCTTGCCGCGCCCGGTGCGCCGACCCGACTTGCTCTTCTTCTTGGCCATGTCCGGTCCCTCTCCTCACCGTGCCGCGTATGGTCCCTGTGGACTGAAGACCCTACGGCACGGGAGATCCGGCCTCCACCGGGCGTCCGCACGTTCCGCATCCCCGCGTCGAGGGGCCCACGACCCCCTTGATTGGAATCATTCCAGAAAAGCTGCTTTAATGGGGGCATGCACCAAACGGAGACCGAGGCCCTTCTCCGGAATGCCTCGTTGCGCGTGACACGACCACGGGTCGCGGTCCTGGATGCGGTCGGGGCCCACCCCCACGCCGATGCCGGCACCGTTCTCCAGGTCGTCCGCGACGAGCTCGGTGCAGTGTCCACCCAAGCGGTGTACGACGTGCTCAAGGCCCTGACCGACTCCGGACTCATCAGGCGGATCGAACCGGAGGGCTCACCCGCCCGCTACGAACGGCGCGTGGGCGACAACCACCACCACGTGGTCTGCCGCGGCTGCGGCGCGATCGCCGACGTGGACTGTGCGACCGGCTCGGCCCCCTGCATGACGGGCTCCCAAGACCACGGTTTCGCCATAGACGAGGTCGAGGTCACCTACTGGGGCATCTGCCCCGACTGCCAGAAGCGCTGACGGCAGCCGGTGTCCTCACCACGGCACCACAAAGATCCCATCTCAGGACGAGGAATCGATGACGCAGGACAACACCAAACCGCTGACCACCGCCGGCGGCGCCCCCGTCGCCAACAACCAGGACAGCCTGACGGCAGGCCCCCGCGGGCCGATGCTGCTCCAGGACCTGTGGTTCCTGGAGAAGCTCGCGCACTTCGACCGTGAGGTCATCCCCGAGCGTCGCATGCACGCCAAGGGTTCCGGCGCCTTCGGTACCTTCACCGTCACCCACGACATCACCAAGTACACCAAGGCCGCGATCTTCTCCGAGGTCGGCAAGAAGACCGAGATGTTCGCCCGCTTCTCCACCGTCGCCGGCGAGCGTGGCGCCGCCGACGCCGAGCGCGACATCCGCGGTTTCGCCCTGCGCTTCTACACCGAAGAGGGCAACTGGGACGTCGTCGGCAACAACACCCCGGTGTTCTTCTTCCGCGACCCGCTGAAGTTCCCCGACCTCAACCGCGCCGTCAAGCGCGACCCGCGCACCAACATGCGCTCCGCGGAGAACAACTGGGACTTTTGGACCAACCTCCCCGAGTCCCTGCACCAGGTCACCATCGTGATGTCCGACCGTGGCATCCCGGCCGGCTACCGCCACATGCACGGCTTCGGCTCGCACACCTTCTCCTTCCTCAACGAGGCGGGCGAGCGCTTCTGGGTCAAGTTCCACTTCCGCACCCAGCAGGGCATCAAGAACCTCACCGACGAGGAGGCCGCCAAGGTCATCGCCGAGGACCGCGAGTCCTCCCAGCGCGACCTGTTCGAGGCCATCGAGCGGGGCGACTACCCCAAGTGGACGATGTACGTCCAGATCATGCCCGAGGCGGAGGCCGCGGACTACCGCTTCCACCCCTTCGACCTCACCAAGGTCTGGTCCAAGAAGGACTACCCGCTCATCCCGGTCGGCGAGTTCGAGCTCAACCGCAACCCGGAGAACTACTTCGCGGACGTGGAGCAGGCCGCCTTCACCCCGGCCAACCTGGTCCCGGGCGTCGGCGTCTCCCCCGACCGCATGCTCCAGGGTCGTCTGTTCTCCTACGGTGACGCCGCTCGCTACCGTGTGGGCGTCAACCACCACCAGATCCCGGTGAACTACCCGCGTGGCGCCAAGCTGGTCAACACCTACCACCGCGACGGTGCCATGCGCGTGGACGGTAACCAGGGCGGCGTCCCGGGGATCGAACCCAACTCCTACGGCCGTTGGCAGGAGCAGCCCGCCTACGCCGAGCCCGCACTGGGCGTGGGCGCCAGCGCCGACCGGTTCGACTACCGCGAGGACGACGACAACTACTTCCAGCAGCCGGGCGACCTGTTCCGCCTGATGAACGCGGACGAGCAGCAGCGACTGTTCGAGAACACCGCGCGCGCGATCGACGGCGCCTCCCAGGCCACCATCGAGCGCCACATCAGCAACTGCACCAAGGCCGACCCGGCCTACGGTGAGGGTGTGCGCAAGGCCATCGAGGCCCTCCAGGCGGGCAAGGTCTCCTCGACCGACCCCAACTCCGACAGCGTCTGAGCAGTGCCTGACGGCCTGACCCGGACCTGATCCACCGAGCCGACGCGGCCCCGCCGCGTCGGCTCGGCCCTTTTCGGGAACCGGCTCAGGGCAGCAGGTGGGCGCGACCGAACATCTGGGCCGTGGCACGGGCGCTGGGCGTGCCCGCGTCGAGGTCGGCGCCCGCGGCGACGAGCATCGCCACGACCGCCTCCTCCCCCTTGAAGAGCGCACCGGCCACAGGGGTCTGGTCCCGATCGTTGCGCAGGTCCACGTCGGCCCCGCGCTCGACCAGCGCGCGCACCGTCTCCTCCTGCCCGTGGTAGGCGGCGAGCATCACCAGGCTGTTGCCCTGCTCGTCACGGGTGTCCACGGGCAGACCGTGGTCGAGGAACTCCAACAGCTCCTCGGTACGCCCTTCCCGGGCGAGGTCCATGGCCAGGGCGATGACGCGGCCGGTCTGCTCTGGTGAGAGTTCGTTCATGGACCCATGCTAGAAGCGCCGCCCCGCGTCGAGCACGCTCGCCGAGACGGCGGGGCGGTCCGCCGCGCCGTGGCCGTCGACCTTGGGCGGGACAGCGGACCCGCGCTCTCGTAACGGCACCGCGGCGCGGTCCACCGCCACTGCGAAGGGCATGCGGTTCTGCCACCTCCGGCCGAGGGCGGGCCCGTTCGCGGAGCCGCGCCGAATCAGGCCGGCCCCGTGTCCACTACTCGGTACTTTCCCTTCACGCTCTCCGAAATCTTTCCGGAAGACACGCTGCCAGGTAGCGAATGCCCCTGTGCACAAGGCGGATAGCAGGCATGTCGCTCCGCCGCCGCCACACTCCCGCACATCTGCGTCCGGAATTTTCCGGAAGATTATTGACAACATGAGGTGCCGGATGGACACTGTCAGCACCGACAGCACTCACCCGCTGTCAGCGTGTGTCACCCACCGCGACCCGAGTCCGGGACGGCTTCCGCTCCGGGACCACCCCCTCAGGTCGCACCACCCCCCATCGGTCCTCTTACAGAGGAAGCACACACATGAACCACTCCTCCACACGACCCCGGAACCGCGTACGCGGCCGCGCCGGACAGTTCCTCGGACGTGTCTGCGCGGTCGCGGTTGCGATGGTCACGGCCATGGCGCTGCTGCCCGGCGTCGCCGCCGCCCAGACCGTCAACTCCAACCAGACCGGCAACCACGGCGGCTACTTCTACTCGTTCTGGACCGACAGCCCCGGCACGGTCTCCATGCAGATGGGCTCCGGCGGCAACTACAGCACCTCCTGGAGCAACACCGGCAACTTCGTCGCCGGCAAGGGTTGGGCCACCGGCGGACGCAGGGCCGTGACCTACTCGGGCACCTTCAACCCGTCCGGCAACGCCTACCTGACCCTCTACGGGTGGACCCGGAACCCACTCGTGGAGTACTACGTCGTCGACAACTGGGGCACCTACCGGCCTACGGGAGACTTCATGGGCACGGTCACCAGCGACGGCGGCACCTACGACATCTACCGAACGATGCGCTACAACGCCCCCTCCATCGAGGGCACCGCGACCTTCCCCCAGTACTGGAGCGTCCGACAGTCCAAGCGGACCGGCGGAACCATCACCTCCGGCAACCACTTCGACGCCTGGGCCCGCGCCGGGATGAACCTGGGCAGCCACGACTACATGATCATGGCGACCGAGGGTTACCAGAGCAGCGGCAACTCCAACATCACGGTCGGCTCCTCCGGTGGCGGTGGTGGCGGTGGTGGCGGCGGAAACCCCGATCCCGGGAACCCGGGCGGTTGCACCGCGACCCTCTCCGCCGGCCAGCAGTGGAACGACCGCTACAACCTCAACGTCTCGGTGTCCGGCTCCAACAACTGGACCGTGACGATGAACGTCCCCCAACCCGCTGAGATCATCGCCACCTGGAACATCAGTGCCAACTGGCCCAGCTCCCAGGTGTTGACCGCCCGCCCCAACGGCAACGGCAACAACTGGGGTGTCACCGTCAAGCACAACGGCAACTGGACCTGGCCTACCGTCTCCTGTAGCGCGAACTGATCCCTGACCACGGGTGACACCGCACCTGAAGGGCGCGGCGGCCTCAAGCCGCCGCGCCACACCCGTGCCCGGGTCGGGCGGCGCCGCCGTCGGGGAACCGTGGCAAGGCGCCCACCGCCTGGCGCGCTCGCGCCATGAACGGCGTGGAGGCGCTACCTCGGGCTGACACGCGGTGCCGTGTCCCCGCGTCCTGGGGTCCGTTCGGCCGATCAGATGGTGGGCGGATGCGGTTCTATCGCAGCGCGCACGAGGGGAGACTCGTCACGGACCGCTTCTCCGGTACCCCCGGCCAGAACGTGAGACCGCCCGGGAATCTCCGACCCGACGGGCACAGGGGCCATCGCGCTTCCGGTCGTCGGAACCCGTAGGTGTACGGGTTCATGGTGCACCGAGTGTTCTGCGATAGAGGAGCTTTTCTGTTGGAGTACGCACAAAACGCCACCTTTATACCGTAGATCATGGTGGGGGGAGAAAGAAACCGTTCCCGGTCGTACCCCACCACGTCGCGGGTGTCAGGCGTGGGCCCGTCCCCGCTGGGGAGGACCCACCCCTGTCAGGCGCCCACGTAGTCCGCCAGGTGCTCCCCGGTGAGGGTGGAACGGGAGAGGACGAGGTCGGCGGGCGTTCCCTCGAAGACGACCCGACCACCGTCGTGACCGGCACCGGGGCCCAGGTCGATGATGTGGTCGGCGTGCGCCATGACCGCCTGGTGGTGCTCGATGACGACGACCGACGTTCCCGAGTCCACGAGCCGGTCGAGCAGACCCAGGAGTTGTTCGACGTCGGCGGGGTGCAGGCCCGCGGTCGGCTCGTCGAGGACGTAGACCCCGCCCTTCTCGGCCATGTGCGTGGCCAGTTTGAGCCGTTGCCGTTCGCCTCCCGACAGGGTGGTCAGCGGCTGGCCGATCCTGAGGTAGCCGAGCCCGACCTCCTCCAACCGCCGCAGGATCCGCGCCGCCGCGGGCACCTTCGTTCCCTCACCGCCGAAGAAGCCGTGCGCCTCCACCACCGACATCGCCAGGACCTCGCTGATGTTCCTGCCGTCGTCAGGGCCGCCGAGGAGGTACTCCAGCACCTCCGCCTGGAACCGTCTGCCGCCGCACTCCTCGCAGGTGGTGGCGGCTCCGGCCATCATCGCCAGGTCGGTGTAGACGACGCCGGCACCGTTGCAGGCGGGACACGCCCCGTCGGAGTTGGCGCTGAACAACCCCGGCTTCACACCGTTGGCCTTGGCGAAGGCCTTACGGACCGGGTCGAGCAGCCCGGTGTAGGTCGCCGGGTTGCTGCGCCGCGAGCCGCGGATCGCGCTCTGGTCGATCGAGACCACACCCGCGTCGGTCGGCACCTCCCGCAGGAGCGAGCTCTTGCCCGAACCCGCCACGCCGGTGACCACGGTGAGCACGCCGAGCGGGATGTCCACGTCCACGTTCTTCAGGTTGTGGGAGTCGGCCCCGCGGATCTCCAGTACGCCGCTCGGCGTCCGCACCTTGGGCTTGAGCCCCGTCCGGTCGTCGAGGTGGCGGCCGGTGAGGGTGCCGCTGCCCCTCAGCTCCTCCACCGTGCCCTCGAAACAGACGACGCCGCCCTCCGACCCGGCGCCGGGCCCCAGGTCCACGACGTGGTCGGCGATCGCGATCGTCTCCGGTTCGTGCTCCACGACCAGCACCGTGTTGCCCTTGTCCCGTAGCCGCAACAGCAGGTCGTTCATCCGCCGCACGTCGTGGGGGTGCAGGCCGATGGTGGGTTCGTCGAAGACGTAGGTGGTGTCGGTGAGCGAGGATCCCAGGTGGCGGATCATCTTGGTGCGTTGGGCCTCGCCGCCGGAGAGCGTCCCCGAGGACCGGTCCAGGGAGAGGTAGCCCAACCCGATCTCCACGAACGAGTCCAGGGTCTCCCCCAGTTTCGCGAGCAACGGCGCCACCGACGGCTCGTCGAGGCCACGGACCCACACGGCCAGGTCGCTGATCTGCATCGCGCAGGCCTGGGCGATGTCGACCCCGTCGATCCGTGAGGAGCGGGCCGCCTCGCTGAGTCTGGTGCCCTCGCACTCGGGACAGGCGGTGAAGGTGACCGCCCGGTCCACGAACGCCCGGATGTGCGGCTGCATCGCCTCGCGGTCCTTGGCCAGGAAGGTCTTACGGATCTTGGGGATCAACCCCTCGTAGGTGAGGTTGATCCCGTCGACCTTGACCTTGGTCGGCTCGCGGTGGAGGAAGTCGTGCCTTTCCTTGGGGGTGTAGTCGCGGATCGGTTTGTCGGGGTCGACGAAACCCGAGGCGGCGAAGAGCCGCACCGTCCAGCCGTCCGCTTTGTACCCGGGGACGGTGATCGCCCCCTCGGAGATGGACCTGGAGTCGTCGAAGAGCCGGGTGAGGTCGAAGTCGGTGACCCTGCCCAGGCCCTCGCAGTGCGTGCACATGCCGCCGGTACGGGTGAAGGTCTGCTTCACGGCCTTGTGATCACCGCGTTCGACCTTGACCATGCCGGAGGCCTTCACCGAGGGCACGTTGAAGGAGAACGCGTTGGGCGAGCCGATGTGGGGCCGCCCCACACGGCTGAAGACGATCCGCAGCAGCGCGTTGGCGTCGGTCACGGTGCCGACCGTGGAGCGGGGGTCGGCCCCTATCCGCTCCTGGTCGACGATGATCGCGTTGGTCAACCCGTCCAGCACGTCGACCTCGGGGCGTGCCAACGTCGGCAGGAAGCCCTGCACGAAGGCGCTGTAGGTCTCGTTGACCAACCGCTGCGACTCCGCCGCGATGGTGTTGAACACCAGGGAGCTCTTCCCCGACCCCGACACACCGGTGAACACCGTCAGTCGGCGTTTGGGGATCTCGACACTGATGTCCTTGAGGTTGTTCTCCCTGGCGCCGTGCACACGTATCAGGTCGTGTCCGTCGGCGACGTGCCGGGCGGATGCCCGCTCCCGCGCTCGCGTGTCGATGCTCATCGTGCTCTCCGTCCGTGAGCGGCTCCGGCTCAGCGCTGTTCCTGGATGCGGATCATGTTCCCCGCGGGGTCGCGGAAGGCACAGTCGCGCACGCCGTAGGGCTGGTCGACCGGTTCCTGGACGACCTCGCCTCCGGCGGCCTCCACTTTCTCGAAGACCCCGTCGAGGTCGGTGGTGGCCAGGATGAGGCCGGCGTAGGTGCCCTTGGCCATCATCTCGGCGATGGTGCGACGCTCGTCGTCGGTGATGCCGGGGTCGGCGGCGGGCGGGGTCAGGACGATGGAGGTGTCCGGCTTGCCCACGGGACCGACCGTGATCCAGCGCATCCCGTCGTATCCGACGTCGTTACGGACCTCGAAGCCCAGGGCGTCGCGGTAGAAGGCCACAGAGGCCTCGGGGTCGTTGTGCGGAAGGAATCCGGCGTGAATGGTGATGTCCATGACGCTCACGCTAGAGGCGGTTCGGGCATCCGCGCTTCTTGATTCCTGATCGGTCTGGTCATCTGTTTGGCCACGCACGGCGGCATTCCCGCCGTCGCGCGTGCCGCCCGGCGACGGTAGACGCTGGGCGGCACGCCGACCAGTTCGGTGAAGCGGGTGCTGAAGGTGCCCAGGGAGGAGCAGCCCACCGTGAAGCAGACCTCGGTGACGCTGAGGTCGCCGCGGCGCAGCAGGGCCATGGCGCGCTCGATGCGCCGTGTCATGAGGTAGGAGTACGGAGACTCGCCGTAGGCGCCGCGGAACCGGCGACTGAGGTGACCGGCCGACATGTTCACTCCACGAGCGAGCGCCTCGACGTCCAGCGGCTGCGCGTACTCCCGGTCGATCCGGTCCCGGACACGACGCAGCAGGGCCAGGTCGCGAAGATACGAGGCTTCGACGAACGTACTGCTCATCTGGTGATGATGCCATGTGGCACCCACATTTCACAGTGTCGTCGCGGTGGGCGGGGAAGGCGCCCCAAACCCCACCCGGCGTCGCAAACCGTCTCTCCGGTGTCCTTCCGGGACGGGCCTCCCCGACGCCGGCGGGCCCGCCTTTGAGCGGTGGACGTTCCGACGCCCGTACTCCGACAGCACGCGGGCCGGACACAAGTCGGGTACACGGATGCTCACTCTCCGAAACATTCCTGCTTCGATCGTCCTGGGTCGGGTAGTCGCACGCCGTGACGGCCCGGCACGAGTGTCGGGCCGTGGTGGCGCGTCCGCTGGACGTGCGCCGGCGAACACGCATCCGTGAAGGGAAACCATCATGAAGGAGTCCAACCCGATCAAGGCGGCGGTCGACAAGGTCACCGAGGCGGTGTCGGACGGAGACGGGTCCGCCGAGGTCATCCCCGGCCGGCCGACCGGCCAGGCACCGCCTCTGGAGGAGCCGACCGAGCCCAGGGAGCCGCTCCCGCCCAAACCCGACCAGGGCCGTCCGGCCCCGCGCACGGCCACGGGTCGGCCGACCGGCGGATCCGCGGAGGCCTTCTCCCAGGAGGGCCCCTACCTGACCACCGCCCAGGGCGCGCGACTTCCCGACTCCGACCATTCGCTCAAGGCCGGGCCGCGAGGGCCGGTGCTCCTGCAGGACCACCACCTGCGGGAGAAGATCATGCACTTCGACCACGAGCGCATCCCCGAACGCGTGGTGCACGCGCGTGGGGCCGCGGCCCACGGCGTCTTCAGGGGTTACGGGACGGCCACCAACGTCACGAAGGCGGCCTTCCTCCGCAAGGACGTGGAGACCCCGGTGTTCACACGGTTCTCCACGGTGGTCGGCTCCCGAGGTTCGGCGGACACCGTCCGCGACACCCGCGGCTTCGCCACCAAGTTCTACACCTCCGAGGGCGTGTACGACCTGGTCGCCAACAACATCCCGGTGTTCTTCATCCAGGACGCCATCAAGTTCCCCGACGTCATCCACGCGGCCAAACCACACCCCGACCGGGAGATCCCCCAGGCGCAGAGCGCGCACGACACCTTCTGGGACTTCGTCTCCCTGCACACCGAGGCGATGCACCACACGATCTGGTTCATGGCCGACCGCGGCATCCCGCGCTCCTACCGGACCATGGAGGGCTTCGGGGTCCACACCTGGCGGCTGATCAACGAGCGGGGTGAGACGACCCTGGCGAAGTTCCACTGGAAGCCCAAGGCCGGGGTGCACTCCCTGGTGTGGGAGGAGGCGCAGATCGTCAACGGCGTGGACCCCGACTTCCACCGCCGTGACCTGGCCGACGCCATCGAGGCCGGCGCCTACCCGGAGTGGGAGCTGGGCATCCAGACCTTCCCCGACACCCCGGACCAGACCTTCGAGGGCATCGATCTGCTGGACTCGACCAAGATCGTCCCCGAGGAACTGGCACCGGTACAGCCGATCGGGTTGCTCACCCTCAACGCCAACACCTCCAACTTCTTCGCCGAGACCGAGCAGGTCGCCTTCCATCCCGGCCACCTGGTGCCCGGCATCGACGTCACCGACGATCCACTGCTGGCCGGAAGGCTGTTCTCCTACCTCGACACCCAGCTCATACGGCTGGGCGGACCCAATTTCGCCCAACTGCCGATCAACCGTCCGCACACACCGGTCAACGACATGTTGCGCGACGGCATGCACCAGACGGCCGTGCACAAGGGCGGCGCACCCTACAAGCCCAACAGCCTGGACGCCGGTTGCCCCTTCTTCGCCAGTGCCGACGAGGGCGGGTACGTCGAGGTCCCCGCACCGGTCGAGGCTTCCACGAAGGTCCGTCAGGCGCCCGAGTCCTTCGCCGACCACTTCACCCAGCCTCGGCTCTTCTGGCTCAGTCTCTCGCCGGTCGAACGCGAGCACACCATCTCGGCCTTCACCTTCGAACTCGGCAGGTGCTACGAGAACGCGATCAAGGAGCGCACTTTGCGGGCGCTGGCCGAGATCGACCCCTACCTGTGCGAGAAGGTGGCCGAGGGCCTGGGGCTTCCGGCTCCCAAGGCCACCCGCGAACTCCCGTCCGTCCGGCCCAGTGCCGCGATCTCCCAGATCGGCCGGAAGTGGCCCACCAAGGGCCGCATCATCGGCATCATCGCCGACGACGGCGCCGACCTCGACGCCGTCCGTGCCCTGCGTGAGCAGATCTTCGACGGCGACATGGTCCCGCTCGTCATCGCGCCCGCCGGCGGCAGGCTCGGCGCGGACGGAGACGATCCCATCGTGGTGCAGCGCAGCTTCGCCACAGGGCGGTCCATCGAGTTCGACGCGCTGATCCTGGCGGGCGTCCCCGCCCAGGGCGAGGACGCCTTCGCCACCCGCGACGCCAAGGCCTGGAACGGGAACACCCCGGCGCCCGTCGACCCGCGCGCCCTGCTCATGCTCACCGAGGCCTACCGTCACGCCAAACCGTTGGGGGCGCTGGGCGGCGCACGCCAGGTGTTCGACACCGCGGGCATCCCCGTCGACGCCCCGGGCATCGTCGTCGGTGACGGTGCCGGTGACGTTCTGGGGCGGATCACCGATCTGCTCGGCCACCACCGGGTGTGGGAACGCTTCCCCGCCCACGCCTGACCACGGGCTACGGGCGACCCGCCCGTGGGACCGCGGGGCGAGAAGAAGAGAAGACCCCTTGGCGTCGGCCGGATCCGGCCGACGCCAAGGGGTCCACCACATCCGTGCCGGACCCGGCCTCCTCAATGGGGCTTCCTTGGCATCCGTGCCTGTCCGCACGCGTCCTCCGCACTCCGGGGCGCAGCCGGTCGACACAGGTCGATCCCGCCCACGGTCCGTCCGGCCCTATGCTGTCCCACGTAAGTTACTCGCCGGTAGGACCGAGGTGGGACCGCCGTCCCACCGTTGCGTACCGCGGGCGGGAAGGGTCGACCCCGGCTCCACGCCCCGCCCCTCCCCCATACGACAAGGAGTGCCCATGCCACTGCTCGAACGCCACGACGAGGTCCTCGTTCTGGAACTGGGCGACGGAGAGAACCGTTTCCACCCCGACTGGATCGCCTCGGTCAACACCGCCCTGGACGAGGCCGAGCAGGTACAGGGGTCCCGCGCCCTGGTCACGGCCGCCACCGGCAAGTTCTACTCCAACGGCCTGGACCTGGAGTGGCTGATGGCCAACCCCGACCGGCACAGGGAGTACGTCGTCAGCGTCCATCACCTCTTCGCGCGGCTGTTGGCTCTGCCCATGCCCACCGTGGCGGCCCTTCAGGGTCACACCTTCGCCGCCGGCGCGATGTTCTCCCTTGCCCACGACCTGCGCGTGATGCGTGCCGACAGGGGCTACTGGTGCCTGCCCGAGGCCGACATCGACATCCCCTTCACCCCGGCCATGTCCGCGCTCATCCAGGCCCGGCTGACACCGCGGACCGCCCATGAGGCGATGGTGACCGCCCGTCGTTACGGCGGCCACGACGCCGCCACCGCAGGCATCGTGGACCATGCGGTGGACGAGGACGCCGTGCGCTCCACCGCCGTCGAACTGGCCCGTTCCCTGGCCGCCAAGGACGCCGCCACCCTGGGCACCATCAAGTCCCGCATGTACGCTCCCGCCCTGGAGCTGCTGCGGCAGGACGATCCCGTCATCTGAATCGCCCGAACCCACCCGCGGACTCACGACCGGTGGAGTCCCGGTGTCGACGGAGCGGCCCGCCCGGCCCGTGAGCCGGGCGGGCCGCTCCGCACCACGAAACCACTCACGCCGCGACGCGGCGGGGCGACCGACGGGCCGGTCAGGCCTGGATCAGGGAGAGCGGGGTCGGTGGGGCGGTGAGCATCTCCTCGGGTGCGGTCAGGTACCAGGCCTCCAGGGTGAGTTCGCTGAGCTCGTCCAACTCGATCCCGTCCAGGTGGACGACCACCCATCCGAACCCGCCCGCGGTGAACTGCACCTCGAACACCTCGGGACGTTCGGCCACCAGGGCGGTCTGCTCCAGCAGGGTCTGCTTCAACCCCACGGTCTCGGTGTCGGGCCACAGGTAGCCGAAGGGCCGGCCTCGCACCCGGAACGTCGTGTACCGTTCCGACTCCTTGTGCTCGCACTCCGGCAGCGCGCCGACCAACCGCAGGAACCGCTCGATCTCCACAGCCATGGGGAGAAGACAACCACACACCACTGACAGGCGGAGGCACTCCCCCGTCCTCCTCCTCGTGTTCCCAGGTCATGGCGGACAGAGGCCTCGCCGTACGGCCCGTGGGGCCGTGCGGCGAGGCCTTGGGGTCCGTCACAGGCCCCGGGCACTGCGCGAGGTCAGCCCACCAGGGCCCGCCAGGTGACGGCTCCCGCCAGACCATCGACGACCAGACGGTTCACGCTCTGGTAGGTACGGACCGCGGAGTTCATCACCGGGCCGAAGTTGCCGTCGACCACCACTCCGGCGCTTCGCTTGTTCATCGCCACTTGCAGAGCACGAACGTGTGAGCCGTCGGCCACCCCCTGACGGAGCGAGTAGACCAGGCGCGGCCAGGTCAGCGGCCCCACCTGCCCGTCGGCGACCAGTCCCTGGGAACGCTGGAAGGACTTGACCGCGTTCACCGACACCGGGCCGTAGTAGCCGTCGGCCACCAGGGAGTACCCCCGCTGGTTCATCAGGTGTTGGATGGAACGGGCCCGGGCGCCTCTGGCCTCCGGGTCGATCCGCGACCATCCGCCGCCCAGGTCGACACCGCGCGCCGTCATGAACGGCACGGGGTTGACCGTCCGTCCCAGCCCTCCGCTGTGGGTCTCGAAGTGCAGGTGGGGTCCGGTGACGTTGCCGGTGGTGCCCATGTCCCCGATGCGTTGTCCGGCCGAGACCCTGGCGTTGAGCGCGACCCTGTAGGCGTTGAGGTGGCCGTAGTAGGTGTAGACGTTGCCGCCGTGGGAGATGACGATGCCGTTGCCCGTACGACCGGTCAGACCACCGCCCCAGCTTCTGCGGATCACGGTCCCGGCCGCGGCCGCGTAGACGGCCGTGCCGGCGGTGTTGGTGATGTCCTGGCCCGCGTGGGAGACGCCCCCTCGGGGAGCGCCGTAGTGTCCCCCGTTGGGGAAGTAGCCCAGAGCGGGGTTGCACCACGCTCCGTTCATCGCCGAGGCGGCGTGGGCCGGGCTTCCGCCGAGTCCGGCCACGGCGATCGCCGCTCCGATTCCGGCGCCGAAGAGCACTCGACGGGACAGGGGGTTGGGGGATGTCTCGGCTTCCTCCGGGGAGGATCCGGGGACCGAGCAGGTGTCGCACATGCGATCTCCAGAAGAAAGTTCCGGTCAGGGGGAAATACGGGAAGGTTTCCTTCATTGGGGAGGATAGGAGGATCATCCCTTCTTGCCTAGGGGGTCGTGGTGATCCGGTAGTTCCTCGCCACCGGCAAGGACATCCGACCGGGCCGATGAGTTCGGCTCCCGGGGCCGGTCGGTCATGGAGGAGTCCCGATTCGACGACCACTTCGGAGGAACCCATGGGACAGCTCGTCTATTCGATGTTCGTCTCGCTCGACGGGTACGTCGCAACGCCCGACGGCGGACTCGACTGGTCCTTTCCCGACGCACAGGTCCACCGTTTCGTCAACGACCAGGCGCGTGAACTGGGCGCCTCCCTGTACGGCCGACGGCTGTACGAACTCATGGCCGCCTACTGGCCCACCGTGGAGGAGGGGCCCGACGTCCCCGAGGTCGAGGTGGATTTCGCCCGTGTCTGGAGGGCCACACCCCGGATCGTGTTCTCCAGGACCCTGGAACGGGCCGAGTGGAGCAGTCGGCTGGTCCGGGAGAACGCCGCGGAGGAGGTCGCCCGGCTCAAGGAGCAGGTCAGCGGTGACATGGAGGTGGGAGGTCCCACCCTGGCCGCCGAACTCATACGCCATGGTCTGGTCGACGAGTACAGGATGTTCGTCTTCCCCGTGGTCCTGGGCGGCGGCCTGCCGTTCTTCCCCGCCCTGGACACTCCCCTGGACCTTCGTCTGATGGAGAGCCGTGCGTTCGACTCGGGGGTGGTGTACCTGCGCCACCGGATCTGATCCCGAGCGTCCCGGACACCGAAGGCCCGGCGGCCCGGGGTCGGCACCGGGCCGCGCAATCGTCCGAGACCAGGCCGCGGCGGCCTCCCCCTCGTATCACGGGCGGCTCGCGTGCGGGCGCACCTGAACCGCCCCGGGCACGACCGTGCCCGTCGGGAACGGTGTCATCGGCCGCGTTCGGAGGCGGCCACGTCCCCGTCGCCGGCGGGGGCCGGGCCGGGAGGGGCGGGGAGCTCGGCCTCAGGCCCCGGCGGAGTTCAGGACAGGTGGCTGCGTACCGCCGCGCGGATCTTCTCGGCGTGGAGGTAGATCTCGTCCATGGACTTCAACAGGTGGCGGGTCTCGTTCTTGTCGGCGTCGAAGGTGCCCAGGTACTTCTTGGACTTGGCGTTGAAGTGCAGGCGCGCGATCGGCCTGCGGTTGTTGTCGTCCAGCAGGACCGCGAAATAGCTCTTGGAGTCACGGTGCGTGATCCGCTGGGGTTTGACCTCGCTGCACGCGATCGCCTTGACGACCTGGTAACCCTCCAGTTCCTCCAGGGTGGTCTCGATCCCCGTACCCCGATCCAGGTCCTCCTCCGCGACCGGTTCACTGCTGACCGTCTCCGCCTCGGCCTGCGGGCGTGTGGACTCCAGCGCCTTCTTCAGTCGGACGTTGACCTGGTCGTCGAGAAAGGACGAGACGGCCTCCTTGACCAAAGGGGTGAACTGGTCCCGGGCCCGCCTGGTGAATGCCTTGTCGTAGACACGGCCGGCGAGGAACTTCACCCATTCGTCGTCGGGTTCGTGGAACTGTTCTGCGAGGGTGCGCTTGAGGGCGCCGAGGTACTTGAGCTTCTCCGCCGCGTCGACCACCGAGCCCAGGTCGAAGGAGGCCTTGGTCAGCTTGCGCAGCTCCGGCAGGAGAGTCTCGTCGACCTCACCGAGGTCGAGCACCATGAAGGGCTTGGAGTCCATGCGGTTCGGAGCGTCGAGGTCGGTGTAGAACTGATATTCGACACCATTGGTGAGAATCGCGACCCTGGCGTTGGTGACGGAGAAGTACCGGTAGAGCTGGGAGGCGTGCTCCATCCTCAGGTCGCCGTTCGCCTTCTTGCACTCGACCAGCATCTGCACCTCGTTGTCGAGCATGATGGCGTAGTCGACCTTCTCGCCCTTTTTCACACCGACGTCGGCAGTGAATTCAGGAACGACCTCACGCGGGTCGAAGACGTCGCACCCGAGAACGGTCGCGATAAACGGCATGACGAAAGCATTTTTCGCAGCCTCCTCGGTCTGGGTCATCTCGCGCTGCTTCTGCACCTTGGAGCTGAGCGCGGAGACCTTTTCCTCGAATTCCATAGCACATCCTCTATCGGGTCTGGTCCGGGCACCCTAACAAAGGGAAATGCACGGCATCCAGAGGTCGACGAATTCGTTATCGGAAGAAAGATCCGAAAGGGATTTCGACGGACGACCGCACGCAAGGGGAGCCCGACACCCTCTTCCCCGCGCCGCGGAGCGGGACCGCCCGGCGCACCGGAAAGGACCTCACCCCTGGGCCCGTCGCCACCGCCGGCACCCCTTCCCACGCCAGGACCGACTCTCTCCACGCCCAAGGCGACGAACGACGTCCGTCGCGGCTCGACCCCCGGCCGGGCGAGCCCGGGTGAACATATGCGCCTCCGATGTACAGCAACGGACTCTGCGCCCCTTACGGGACCAAAGACCCGGCCGGGGAAAGTCCCCGGATCACGTGAACCCGGAGACCCGCCCCACCGTCCTGATCACCAAGAACGTGTTACGCGTCATTGAAACTACCAAACACAGGTGGTTCGTGAACAGATCCAACCATGTCACTTTTCCGCTTCGCGCCTGGAACTCCTCTCGAAGACGTCGCCCTCCCTCCCCGCAGGGACCCTCCGCGCACGTCCGTATGATGTCGGGATGCTCCCCCGGCGCCCACTCGTCCTCGCCCTCGCGGTCCTCTTCCTCGTCCTGTCCGCCGCCCACCTGGTGATCCGGCTCCTGGGTCCCGACGCCTGGTCACGGCCGACCCAGGTCCTCCTCATGCCCGCCCTGGCCCTGGTGGTGCTCACCGCCGTCCGTCGGCCTCGGCAACGGCCGGTGAAACTCGTGCTGGTCGCCCTGTTCTTCTCCTGGCTGGGCGACTCCCTCCCCGCCCTGGCGGAGGGCGACCTCGCCTTCCTGCTGATGGTGGCCGGTTTCCTGGTCGCCCAGGTGGTGTACGTGGCGGCCTTCTGGCCGTACCGTGCCCACAGCGCGCTCCACCACCGCAGATGGCTGCTGGTGCCCTACGTCGGTGTCGTGTCCGCCCTGGTGTGGGTGTGCGCCCCGCACGCCGAAGCCCTGCTGGTGCCGGTTCTGCTGTACGGCCTGGTGCTGGGGCTGATGGCGGTCATGGCCACCGGGGTCGGTCCCTGGACCGCGGTCGGCGGAGCGCTGTTCCTGGTCTCCGACGCCCTCATCGCCCTGCGTGCCTTCGCCCCGGGGTTCGCCATGCCCCACGACGGCTTCTGGGTGATGTCCACCTACATCACGGCGCAGGCCCTCATCGTCCTCGGTGTCCTGCGACGCGTCCGCACCCTCGGTTGAGCCCCGCCGCACGCGCCTCGATCCGGCCTCACCCGCGAACGGGCCTGTGGAAAACCCGATCCGCCCGTGTCCGCGCGCGCATACTCAGAGCATGCTCTCCTCCTGCGCCCGCGCCCTGCTGTCCGCCCTCCTCGACGACCTGCCCGGCGATCGCCACATCCTCACCCTGCACGCCCCGTACGCGATGAGCACGGCGATCGAACGTCGGGATGGAGATTGGGACGTCGAGCACCCTCCGGTGGTGGAACGGCTGTGCGCCGCACTCTCCCGAGGGGGCGGCGCGGGCGTGGTGCTGCGCAGTCTCACCGACCAGACCTCCTCCACCCTCACCGACGGGGCCGACGCCCCCGTCGCCCTGGTCCGCGGCTGGACGGTCGCCGACCGGCGTCTGGTGCCCCTGGACGAGGCGCGGATGTTCGACGCCCACTGCACCGACGCGGCCTCGGGGGCGCCCCTGGCGCCCGAACGGGGCGTGGTGTACACCGACGCCCCCGAGGTCGACCTCACGTCCTTCCATGGCACGTGAACGTCCGTTCCGCTCCTGGGGCGCCCCGGTTCCGGTTACCGTCGAAGGCATGGTGATCCCCGGTGACGAAGAGATCCGCGCACTGCACGAGCGGTACGCCCCCACCCGCGAGGCGTTCGACCTGGTCTTCACCCACTGCCGGATCGTGTGCGCGATCGCCGAGCAGCTGCTCGACCGCTCCTGCTCCACACTGGACCGCGCCCTGGTACGGGCCGGATGTCTGCTGCACGACATCGGGGTCTACCACCTGTACGACCCCTCGGGCCGGCTCGACCACGCCCGCTACGTGAGCCACGGGGTGCTCGGCCATCGGATCCTCACCGAGGAGGGCCTGCCCGAGGCTCTGTGCCGGTTCTGCTCCCACCACACCGGTATGGGCCTGACCCGCCAGGACATCCGGACGCAGAAGCTGCCCGTCCCCGAGGGGGACTACCTGGCCGAGACGGCGGAGGAGGAGCTGGTCATGTACGCCGACACGTTCCACAGCAAACGCACTCCCCCGGTGTTCCTCTCCGCCGACTCCTACGCCGCCTCCGTCGCACGCTTCGGCGAGGACAAGGTCATCCGGTTCAAGGAGTTGCGCGCCCGTTGGGGGGTCCCCGACCTGGGCCCGCTCGTGGCCGCCCACGGTCACGCCCTGATCTGAACCGATCTCCGTCGAAGCGGGCGCTTTGACGGACCGACCGTGCACGAGGGAGCATCACATGGCCGGCGACGCGCACGACCTCACCCCGGAGCGGTGGCGGCAGGCCGAGCTGATCTGGGACTTCCACCGGATGCACCACCCGCTACGGCCCTGCGACGCGGCGATCGCCTTAGGCTGCGACGACATCGGTGTCGCGGTGCACGCCGCCGAGCTGTACCTCGCCGGACTCTTTCCGGTCCTGGTGTTCACCGGAGGCAACAGCCCTTCCACCGCCGAGGTGTTCCCCCGTGGTGAGGCCGTGCACTTTCGCGAGCGCGCTCTGGAGCTCGGCGTCCCCGACTCCGCCGTCCTGCTGGAGCCCGAGGCATCCAACACCGGCGAGAACATCTCCTTGGCCCGTGGGGTCCTGTCCGCGGCCGGCCTCGCCCCCACCACCGTGCTCCTGGTCAGCATGCCCTCCATGGAGCGGCGCGCCTTCGCCACCACCCGCAGGCTGTGGCCCGAGGTCGAGGCGGTGTGCGCCTCCCGACCATCGGGGCTCGGCGACTACGTCGAGGCCATCGGCGACGCCCGACGGGTCATCGACACGATGGTCGGCGACCTCCAGCGGGTGATGGAGTACCCCCGGCTCGGGTTCGCCGTCGCACAGGAGGTCCCGCCGCGAGTACGCGACGCCTACGACTCACTCGTCGCCGCCGGGTTCGACCGGGGTCTGATACGGACCTGAGCCTCCCGGCCACGATCCCGGGCCGGCACACCACGGTCACAGGCAGCCGACAGCACCGCAGACGTCGAAGCGCGAGGTGGAGACCTCCAGGTCGTCGTACCAGACGTAACTGTCGTGGGTCGGGGCGAAGCCCTCGGTGGAGCCGCCGAAGAAGGTCGAGAAGTAGGCCTTGTCCACCAGGTCGTCGTTGTCGACGAAGCGCAGACCCGTGACCAGGGCGGCGGACTCACCGTTGTAGAAGACCTCGATCTCGCCGTTGGGGTCGGCCCGTCCGGCGGTCACGGTGTTGACCCTGAGCCGCTGGACGATGTTCACCCACTCGCCCCGGGGGTAGCGGACATCGGCCCCGTCCACGCGCAGCAGCGCATGGTCACCGTAGGTCCCCTGTTTGTCCATGTGGTAGTAGTACACCGCCGCCTGGCCGCCTCGGCGCCAGATCATGCGGGAGGTGAAGCCGTTGCCTCCGTCACAGGTCCGCCCGCCCGAGCACGCCCCTCCCCCGGCCAGACCCACCCCCAGCTTCCCGCCGAACGACGTGGTCCCCCAACTGAAGTCCTCGTCGAAGCGCGCCCAGAAGGACAGGTGGTACTCACGCGCCGGGTCGAGCCGGAACGGCGCCAGCACACCGGAGTCGCGCGCACCGATCTCGCCCTTGGGGTAGAGCACGCGCAGCGACTGCTCTCCGCTGCGGGCGGGGACCGAGTCGTCGATGAGGGTGCGCCCGGCCAGACCCGTCCCACGGGGGGCGTACCATCCGTCCCTCTCCCACTCCGCCAGCGAGTAGGCGATGCCCGCGTCGGGACGTTCGAAGCCGTTGTACCGGTGGGTGGGCGAGGGAAGGACCGAGGAGGGGACGGTGTCCGCGGCGGCGGGGAGCGTGACCTGCGCGATCAGCAGTAGTAGGGAGACGAGCAGGGCCTTGAGCGTCATGGGCGCCTTGCCTTCCGTCGGCACGGGAGAAGAGGACGGGCCGGTATGGCCTTCCTCTGATGTCCGCACCGGCGACGAAACCATCTTTTCCCCGTTCACCGGGTACGACCGGTGAACGACACGGTCCGATCCGCCCCACGACCCCTCCCCGTGGGGCCCACCGGTCTCCCGACCGACCTCTACAGGGAACCGACGACCGGTCGGGTCAGGCCGTGGGCGGGGCGCCCCGGAAAGTGCGCCGGTAGGCGCTGGGAGAGACTCCGAGTGCGGCGTGCATGTGCTGACGTAGCGACTCCGCAGTACCGAAACCGACCTCGTCCGCGATCCGGTCCACCGGCAGATCCGACTCCTCCAACAGTTGACGGGCCCGGTCCAGGCGCTGCCGAGTGATCCATCGGCCCGGGGACAGCCCCACCTCCTCACGGAATCGGCGGGTGAAGGTGCGCACGCTCACCGACTCACAGCGGGCCATCTCCTCCAGGGTCGGTCGCAGATGCAGGTGCTCCAGCGCCCAGACCCGCGCACGACCCGTGCCGGACCGTTCCGGCGAGGGCACAGGGGTACGGATGTACTGGGCCTGACCGCCGTCGCGGTGGGGCGGAACGACGGTACCGCGCGCCACCTCGTTGGCCACGGCCGCGCCGTGGTCGGTACGGATCATGTGCAGGCTCAGGTCGATGCCGGAAGCGACGCCCGCTGCGGTCAGTACACGCCCGTTGTCGGTGTACAGCACGTCGGGGTCCAGGTCGACGTCGGGGTACATGGCGCGGAAGAAGCCTGCGGACTTCCAGTGGGTGGTCACCCGGCACCCGGTCAGTAGCCCGGCGGCGGCGAGCACGAACGCCCCGGTGCAGATCGAGGCCACACGTGTCTCGGGTCGAAGACGTGCGAGGGCCGAGGCCAGTGCCTCGTCGAGGGGATCGTGCGGGCGCTCGACATAGTCCTCGTCGGCCGCGGGCAGGACGACCGTCCGCGCCTCGTCGAGGGCCTCGGGACCGTGCTCGACGTTGATGGTGAAGTCGGTATCGGTCCGGATCTCGCCGGGTTCCAGCGCACAGGTGAGGACCTCGTAAAGGGGTTCTCCGCCGGCGCCGCGGGCTTGACCGAACAGACGGTGGACGATGCCGACCTCGATGGGCAGCACGCCGTGGCGGACGAGGACGGCCACACGGTGGCGGTCGGAAGGGGTGAGAACACTCATGGCCTGATCCTTGCGCATGTTGGCTTTCAGGACACTTCCAAGAAGACGCCCCTCGCAGGACTCTGGAGCCATGGTCGACGACATCACCTCTGTACCAAAACCCGCACCCACCATGATCCACCGCGCGTGGCCGATCGCCCTGATCGCGTGCCTGACCATCGTGGCGGCCGCTGCCTTCGCCGCGATGCCCGGACTGCTGACCGATCCCCTGCACACCGAATACTCCTGGTCCCGCGGGTCGATCGGCGTGGCGGCCTCGCTCAACATGATCGTCTACGGCCTTATCGCCCCGTTCGCCGCCGCCTTGATGGACCGTTTCGGCATCCGGCGCATCGCCCTGGTGGCTCTGGGAGTGATCGTCGTGGGCGCCGGGTTGACCACCGTCATGACCGCCGCCTGGCAGCTCACCCTGTATTGGGGACTGCTCATCGGCGCGGGCACCGGGTCTTTGGCGATGACGTTCGCCGCCACTGTCACCAACAATTGGTTCGTGGAGCGCAAAGGGCTGGTCATCGGCACTCTGACGGGGGCCAGCGCCTTCGGCCAGCTGGTGTTCCTACCCGCGCTGGCCTGGATCATCGACCATCACGGGTGGCGCCCGGCCATCGTGACGCTGGCACTGACGGCCGGCGTGATGGCCGTCCTCGTCGCCTTGGTCCTGCGCGATCACCCGGCCGACCTGGGTCAGCGCCCCTACGGCTCCGCGGTCTTCGTGAAGAAGCCCAGAACGGACCGGGGCGCGGCGCGGCGAACGGTGGAGGTCCTGTACTCCTCGGTGCGCAGTCGCCGGTTCTGGCTCCTCGCGGGAGCGTTCGCCATGTGCGGCGCCACCACCAACGGCCTCATGTGGACCCATTTCGTACCCGCCGCCCAGGACCACGGGATGGCCGTCACGGTCGCCGCCGCCCTGGTGTCGACGATCGGCGTGTTCTCCCTCGTGGGAACGATCGCCTCGGGGTGGTTCACCGACCGGATCGACCCGCGCACGCTCCTGGTCTGCTACTACGTGGGCCGGGGCGCCCTGCTGGCGGTGCTGCCCGCTCTGTTCGGCCCGAACGCCGAAACAGCCATGATGGCCTTCGTCGTCGTGTTCGGTCTGCTCGACGTCGCGACGGTGCCCCCGACCATTCTGTTGTGTCACCGGCTCTTCGGTGCCGACGGCGCCATCGTCTTCGGGTGGACCAACGCCGTCCACCAGGTGGGAGCGGGCGCGATGGCGGTCTTCGGTGGGTTCACCCGGGACGTGACCGGCGGTTATGGGTCGGTGTGGGTCCTGGCCGCCGCCCTGTGCGGAGTCGCGGCACTACTGGTCCTGCGCCTCCCCGGAGCGAAGGACCGGAGAAGGCCGTCCGCAGCGGCCGGGGAAGAGTCCGTCGACGGGGGGAACCGCGCCGAGCGGGAGGGGGTGTGATCGACATGGGCGCCACCGGCGACGAGGAGCCGTCGGGGGTCGGAGCGAACACCCCCGAGGAAGCCCTCAGCGTGGAGACCGGAGAGGTCCACGGAGCCGCCCTCTCCCGAAGGCCGTCACCGCAGTTCTCCGTCGTCCTGGTGATCCTGGCGGTCCTGGTGGCCTACGTGGGGGTCTCCGGGCTGGGGCAGGGTCTGCGCGCGGCGCGTGGCGAGGGCGCACCGGGGGTGTTCACCATGACCAGCATCACGTGCGTTCAACACCCCGGACACGAGTCGTGCACCTGCAACGGGACCTTCACCGGCGACGCGGGAGAAGAGCCCCGCAGCGTCTACCTGCACGCCGCGGGGCGTGACACCTGCGTAGAGGACGCGTCCATCCCGGCCGGGGACGTCGGTGCGTCCAACCGCGTCTACGGCCCCGACGGCTCCCGCGAGTGGATCCTTTCCGTGTTCATCCTCGTGGCGTGCGCGGCCGTCATCGGCGGTGTCGCGATGACCTGGGTACGCCACCTGTGGGCAACGACCAGACCAAGGTCAGGGGAAAGGACCGGTCGGAACGTGGGGTGAGGTGCGAGGAAGGCCCGGATCCGGTCTTCCGGGGAGTCGGCTCGGACCTTCCTCGCTCAGAAGGGGTAGGGGCCGAGGCGACCCCAGGTCACGACGGCGGCCAGGACGAGCAGCACCACGTTCTCGACCACGTCCCGGCCCTCCTTGAGTCGGGCGTGCACGATGCTCGCGCCGCTCATGACCAGGATCGGTCCGAACGCGGCCAGGGGAGCCAGGGCGCGGGTGACCTCCGGAGGGCAGGACCGGTCCCGCCACCGCCAGGACCTCCAGCGGTCCGATCGGCTTGAGCATTCAGGATGAGAAGCCCTCGGCCCGGACCGTCATGGGGCCGGTGGTCGGTCTCTCCTTCGGCCGGTGTCGGCTTCCTCGAGCCTGTTCCGAGGAGGTCGACGCCCGGCCTACGGCGAGGGCCCGGAGAACGGTGTTCATGAGCGCCTCCTCGGCCGCCGGGCGCGATCGGCGCGCAGGGAAAGGGGGCGGGAATCGATCGGCGTCGTCGGGGTCGCCTCCGGCGATGGCGATCACCCTGTACATGAGGCGCGCAGGGGCGGCGGACGACCGTCGTCGAGGGGTGCGCGTGCGTTCTCACCGGACCGGCGCGCTTGGGCCGGCTGTTTCCTCGGGTTCACGATTCTCTTCCACCCGGTCGTCGACCGTCGGACGGGCACAACGGTGAAAGCGCGACGCACCCGGGTTCTGTGAGGTGCCCCGCTGTCGCACCGCCCGGAGTGGCGGACCGGGCCAAGGGCGCGGTCGACCTTCTAGGTTGAGATCATGGAACCGACCGAGCGGATCTATTCGGCGCTCGTCAAGCGCAACCCGGAGACGGAGGCGGCGCTGCCCGAGGGCGTGCGGAGCAACGTCGCGCGCAACGGCCTGCGCCTGGTGTCGGCCAGCGCCCTGCAGTCCTCCGGAGACCAGACGGTCAACGCCTCGACCGTCCTGCCGTGGCTGTTCCACGCCCTGGGTGTTCCTCCGGCGTTGGTCGGTGTGCTCGTGCCCATCCGCGAGTCCGGGTCGATGCTGCCGCAGGCGTTCCTGACACCACTGATCCTGCGGGTGCGGTACCGCAAGTGGGTCTTCGTCACCGGAGCCCTCGTCCAGGCCCTGTCGGTGGCGGTGATGGCGGCGACCGCGGCCCTCGGTCGGGGACTGACCGCCGGTGTGATCATCGTGGTCGCCCTGACCCTGTTCTCCCTGGGCCGGTGCCTGGGGTCGATCTCGTCCAAGGACGTCCAGGGCCGTACCGTCCCCGGTGGTGAACGCGGCCAGATCAACGGGCTGGCCACCACCGCGGCGGGGATCGTGGCCATCACACTGGGACTGGGCATCCGTGTGTTCGGCGGAGAGGACCTGTCGCCCGTCGGCCTCGCCTGGGTGCTGGCCGCGGGCGCGGCGCTGTGGGTGGGCGTGGCGCTGATCTACTCCGGTGTCCGGGAGCCGGCCGGCGCGGGAGGGCCGACCGACGCCCCCGGCGAATCGGACGACGACTCCGAGGATCACGACGGCGAGGCCCCAGGGCGGCGGGGCTGGTTCGCGCGGACCTACCTGCTGCTGCGTGAGGACCGCTCCTTCCGGCACTTCGTCTCCGTCCGTGGTCTTCTGCTGGTGTCGGCGTTGAGCCCACCGTTCGTGGTCACCCTGTCCGTGCAGTCGGGGACCTCGGGGCTGGCGGGACTCGGCGGGTACGTCATCGCCTCCGGTGTCGCCGCGCTGCTGGGCGGGCGTCTGTTCGGCCGGTTCGCCGACAGGTCGAGCCGCACGCTGATGGCGGCCGGGGCCGGAGCCGCCTCGGGCGTCATCCTCGTGCTGGTGCTGGTGGTGTCCCTACCGGGGTTCTCCGGCGACAACGCGTGGGGGTCCCTGCTGTTCGTCGTCTGCTACTTCCTGCTGACCCTGATGCACACCGGTGTCCGGGTGGGACGCAAGACCTATGTCGTGGACATGGCCGAAGGCGACCTGCGCACCACCTACGTGGCCGTGTCGAACTCGGCGATGGGGGTCGTCCTGCTCGTGGTCGGCGGGATCAGTTCGCTGCTGGCCCTGGCCGGGGTCGTGTGGGCTCTGCTCTTCCTCGCCGCTTTGGGAGTCGTCGGTGTGGTGGCCGGCGGCAGACTGCCCGAGGTGTCCCACCGGGCGTGACGCCCGACGGGACACCCTGGTGGTCAGGAAGGGATCCGGGTCCGCGACACGGTGGCCAGACGGGCGGCGGAGGTGCCCAGTCCCGAGGGGCTCCAGGCGTGGTCCACGGGGACGCCCTCACGCGGGTCGATGGGGGCGCGCAGGCGGCGTTGCTCCCGCTCGGTGTAGCGGACGCACTTGCGGTGCCATTCCAGGATCCCCGACATCCACTCCTTCATGCCCTCGGCGTCGCGGAGCAGGGCCCCACGGGCCGACTCGTCGAGGTCGAAGTCGTCGAAGAGCCTCGGCATCTCGTGGGCGAGGATGTGCTCGAACTGCTCCATGCGGGCGCGCATCAGGTCCACGACGACGTCGCGGGCGGTGAAACGGTCGAGATCGAGGAAGTTCTCCACGACCAGGACCAGGTTGTGCACCTCCCCCTCGAACTCGATCTCCTTCTGGTAGGAGAACAGGTCGTTGGTGAAGCAGGCGTAGTCCTGGGCGGCGGTCTCCAACTCGCGCATGGTCCGTGTCCGGAAGATCTCCGCGGGCACGTCGGCGAAGCCGGTCAGTTTGGCCAGGCTCCGCGTCATGTCCGAGCCGAAGGTCATGCGGCGCATCTCGATGTAGTCGACCGGGTCGGGCACGCGGTGGTGGGCCTGGTTGTCGAGTTCCCAGAGCCAGCTGGTGGTCATGTCCCGCACCGCGGTGCGGAACTCGGCACGGGCGGCGGGGTTCATGGGTCCCGCGGTGCGGCGCCACAGATCGGCCAGGCCACGTTCCATCGGGTTGGTCGGTTCCGGGGTGGGACCGAGGTCGAGCGGCATGAAGGCCGGGAACCGTTCGTTGCAGAGTCTGGCCGCCGCCGCGTTGCGCGTGGTCCCGAACACCAGGGGGAAGAAGTCGTCGCCGTAGGTGCCCCAGGCCAACCAGTCGGAGGAGACGCACAGCTGCTCGTAGCTCGCGTCGGCGTGGATCATGGCGGCGCAGTGGGCCAGGTCCAGGCCGATGAACTGACGTTCGTTCCACACCCCGGCGATCTCCACGCCGGGCAGTGAGTCGAAGAACCCCATCCGCCGCGCCCAGTCCACGGCGTAGGCGCGAGCCGCGTCGATGTGCGGGTTGGTACGGAAGGGGAACGGCATGTACAGGTCGGGCAGTTCCAGGGGGCCGACGGGCCGCAGCACCTCCTGGAGGTGCTGCCGTGAGCGCCGACGCACCCCGGGGGCGAGGGCGGCCACGGCCGGACGGGAGGCCGACGTGCCCAGACCCGTGGGGCCGGCGAGCCCTCCGGCCGGTTCGGTCGCGCCCTGGTTCATGTACCGGTTGGAGCGTGCGTGCCACTCGTGCCCGCCCGCCTGCCAGTCCTGAAGACCCCTGACGTAGGCGGCGACCCCGGCCTGCTCGTGGGGGGCCGCGGAGTGTTCGGCGAGCAGCGCGGGCACCTCGCCCAACGCGGTGTCCTCGAACTGCACCAGGCGCGAGGTGAGCAGGTCGTTGACGAGTTCAGCGGCCTCCTGCGCGGGGCGGCCGAAGAACCGTTCGAAGACGAGCACCGCGTTGGAGTTCTCCCCCTCCTCCTGGACCTCGCGCTGGTAGGAGAACAGGTCGTTGCGCAGGTGCACCGCGTCGGAGAAGGTGTCGGCCAGCACCCTCATGGGTCGTGTCTCGGCCAGCCTGTCGGGCAGCTCCGCGCCCACGGCGACCTCCACGAGGTTGGCCGACCACGGCGCCCCACCGACCCGACGCCTCATCTGGATGTACTCGATCGGGTTGGCCACCCGGTCGCGTTCGATGTTGTCCAACTCCCACATGGACTCGACCATGAGGTTGTGGGTGCTGAGGGTGAAGCGCCGCCGCCAGTCCGCCGACATCGACGGCACGGTACGCCGCCACAGGTCGGCCAGGCCCGCCTCGGCGGGGTTGTCCGGTTCCCGTGGCCGCTCGCCGTCCTCGGTCATGAACTCCTCCAGGCGGTCCAGGAAGGTCCGCGCGCCGGCGAAGTCACGAGAGTACTTGTACTGCTCCAGGAAGTGGTCGTCGAAGAAGAACACCCACACGTACCAGTCGGTGACCAGGTCCAGGGTGGGCCCGTCGCAGTCGGGATGGGTGTAGGCGCACATCAACGCGTAGTCCATCCCCGCCAGGGTGGCCTCGTCCCACACGAGTCCGCCCCTGGGGGCGGGGGTGTCGAGCATGCCCATCCTGCGGGCCCAGTCCATGCTGTGCTCGCGGGCGCGCTCCAGGTGCGGGTTGAGCCTGGCGGGATGCGGCAGGTAGAAGTGGGGCAGTTCGAACGCTTGCATGGGAAAGCCTGTTCCGGTCGGCCGACGGTCGTGTTCGTCCGGCCCCGGCCGCGTCCATCGGTCGCGCGCCGGGGCCCGGTGGCGGGTCAGGGGCTGCGGACCTGCGACGGCAGGGTGAAGCGCACCGTCTCGCGGGCGGTCCGGTGTTCGGTCACGGTCACCGGCCCCAGCCCCGCCAGTGCCGCGACGACCTCCTCCACGAGGTGGTGCGGTGCGGAGGCGCCCGCGGTGAGACCGACCGTGGACACCCCCTCCAACCAGGTGGGACGGATGTCGCGTGCTTCGTCGATGAGGTGGGCGCGTGTACCGTGGCGCCGGGCGAGTTCCACCAGGCGCTGGGAGTTGGAGGAGTTGTCCGACCCCACGACGAGGACCAGGTCGGCCTCCCCCGCGATCCGCGCCAACGCCTCCTGACGGTTGGTGGTCGCGTAACAGATGTCGTCGGACCCGGGCCCGCGCAGGGCGGGGAAACGGGCGCGCAGGGCCTGGATCACCTCGGTGGTCTCGTCCACGGCCAGGGTGGTCTGGGTGAGGTAGGAGACCCGTTCGGCGTCTTGCACCCGCAGCCTCTTCGCCTCCTCGGGGGTCTGCACCAGGACGGTGCGGTCCGGGGCCTGGCTCAGGGTGCCCTCGACCTCCTCATGGCCAGCGTGTCCCACCAGTACGACGGTGTCGCCGCGTGCGGCGAACCGGCGGGCCTCGTTGTGGACCTTGGTGACCAAGGGGCAGGTCGCGTCGATCACGTCGAGTCCGCGTCGCCGCGCCTCGGCGCGTACCGTCGGGGAGACCCCGTGGGCGGAGAACACGACCGTGGCCCCGTCGGGGACGGCGTCGAGCTCGTCGACGAACACCGCGCCCCTGCGTTCGAGTTCCGCCACCACGTGCCGGTTGTGCACGATCTGTTTGCGCACGTGGACCGGGGCGCCTCGCTGTTCCAGGGCGCGTTCGACGATCTCCACGGCCCGCTCCACCCCGGCACAGAACGAGCGCGGCGCGGCGAGCAGGAGGGTGCGGGGGCGCCCCGCGGCCGAGGCCCAGTCCTCGACGGCCGCCCGTGCCGCGGTCGACCCGTGGTCGTCGTACGCGGCCGCCCCGAAGGCGACCTCTCCTTCGTCGACGTGCAGCAGCACGGCCGGGCCTGCGCCCGCTCCTGGTGGTGCGGCGGAGGTCGGCCCCTCCCGGAGGGGTCCGCGCAGGGTGCGCGCGCCGCGTCTGCGCACCTGTCCCTCGACCAAGGCCGCGGCGGGGCAGGGCAGGTGCGTCCCGTCCGGGCGCAGCAGCGTGTCGGCCACCAGCACGGTGCCGTGTTCCAAGGGACCGGTGGTGTACGCGGTGCCGGTCGCCTGTGTGATGGGCATGGGACCTCCCTGGGTCAATGGGTGCGGTGGACGGCGAACCGGGCGAGGGCGCCGAGTTCCCTCGCGGGCCCGGGCACGGGGTCGATGGAGTGGAGCGCGTCCAAGGCGCGTTCCAACAACGTGTCGGCCTGGTTCTGGCTCCAGCCGCGCCCTCCGGCGGCGTCGACCAGTCGCGCGGCGCGGGCGACCTCGGCCTCGGAGAGCTCGCCGTCACGGAGGTAGAGGTCGGCCAACTCCCGTCCGGCGGGGGTGTCGGAGTTCAGTGCCGCCACCACGGGCAGGGACTTCTTCCTGCTGCGCAGGTCGGAGTAGACCGGTTTGCCGGTGATGTGGGGACTCCCCCAGATGCCCAGGAGATCGTCGACGTGCTGGAAGGCCGTCCCGAAGGATCTGCCGAACTCGCCCAGGGGCTCCACACGGTCGCCTCCGCCCCCGAAGGCGGCCCCGATCGCGCAGGCGCACCCCAGCAGGGCGCTGGTCTTGCCCTCGGCCATGCGCACGCACTCCTCCAGGGCCACGTCCCGCCGGTGCTCGAAGTCCAGGTCGGCCCGTTGTCCGTTGATCAGGGCCAGCACCGCGGCGCTGAGCATGCGCAGGCCGTCCCTGGCCGCGGCGTGACCGCTCGCGGCGAGCACGTCCAGGGCCAGGGTGAGCAGGGCGTTGCCGGTGAGGATGGCCGCGTCGGCCCCGAAGACGACCCAGGCGGTGGGCCGGTGGCGACGGGTGGTGTCGCCGTCCATGACGTCGTCGTGCAGGAGGGAGAAGTTGTGCACCAGTTCCACGGCCACCGCTCCCGGCAGCGCGGAGGAGGGCGGCGCGCCCACCGCCTCGGCGGCCAACAGCGCCAGCGCGGGGCGGATCGCCTTGCCGGACACGGCGTCGTCGGGGGCGCCGTTCTGGTCGCGCCAGCCGAAGTGGTAGGCGGCGACGGAGCTCACGGCCGGAGGCAGTCCCTCGACGGCGGCGCGCAGCGCCGGTTCGAACAGAGCGCGGTTGCGGGTCAGGACCTCGTCCGGCCGGTGGCCTCGCGTGGCGTCCTCGGTGATGGACATGTGTCTCCTCAACGCGTGATGTCGACGTTCTCCAGGACCCCCAGTGCGTCGGGCACCAGGACGGCCGCGGAGTAGTAGGTGCTGACCAGGTAGGAGGCGACGGCCTGCTCGTTGAGGCCCATGAAGCGGACGTTCAGTCCGGGTTCGTACTCGTCGGGGATGCCGGTCTGGTTCAGGCCGACGACGCCGTGGGCCTTCTCGCCGGTACGCAGGGCCAGCACGGAGGTGGTGCGGGCCCCGGTGACGGGGATCTTGTCGCAGGGCAGGAGGGGCACACCCCGCCAGGCCGTCATGGTGCGTCCCTCGACCTCGACCGGTTCGGGGGTGAGGCCGCGGCGGTTGCACTCGCGTCCGAAGGCGGCGATGGCCTGGGAGTGTGCCAGCAGGAAGCGTGTTCCGCGCCGACGCGAGAGGAGTTCGTCGAGGTCGTCGGGGGTGGGCGGTCCGCTCCGGGGCTGGATGCGCTGGTCGAAGGAGGCGTTGTGCAACAACCCGAAGTCGCGGTTGTTGATCATCTCGTGCTCCTGGCGCTCCCGCAGGGCCTCGATGGTCAACCGGAGCTGCTGCTCCACCTGGTTCATCGGCTCGTTGTACAGATCCGCCACCCGGGTGTGCACCCGCAGCACCGTCTGCGCCACACTCAGCTCGTACTCACGCGGCTCACGCTCATAGTCCACGAACGTCCCCGGCAGCACCGGTTCGCCGGAGTGCCCCGAGGACAGGGCGATCTCCGCCTCACCGTGCCTGTTGTGGGGTCCGGGGGCGAGGGGCCGGTCGCGGACGTGGGCGCGCAACGCCTCGGAGTCGCGGACCGCGCCTTCGGCCGCCTGCTCGGGAAGGACCATGACGATGCACGGGGTGAGGGCGCGGAAGGTGTGCTCCCAGTCCCCGGGGCCCCGGAGCGCTTCGGAGCCGAAGAACTCCCCGTCGGCCATGACCCCGAGGACGATGTCGTCGCCGTACTTGCCCCGACCATGCCGCTCCACACGGCCGTGCGCCAGGACGTACACCCCGTCCCGAGGCCGCCCCGCCTCCACGATCACCTCCCCCGGACCGAACTCCCGCTGCTCGAAACGCGCCGCCAACGCCTCCAACACCGCGTCGTCACCGAAGTCCCGCAACACCGGAAGCTCCCGCAACTCCTCCGGCACCACACTCACCCGAGCACCGGTGTTCACACACGTCACACGGCCATCACCCACCGTGTACACCAGACGACGGTTCACCCGATAGGCACCACCCCGCGCCTGCACCCACGGCAACATCCGCAACAACCACCGCGACGTGATCCCCTGCATCTGAGGAGACGACTTCGTCGTCGTCGCGAGATTGCGCGCCGCCGACGTCCCCAGACTGAGCGGGGCGGAGGGGGGAAGAGGAGTGTCGGTGTTCGTTGTCATGGCAAGAGCCGCCGATCCTGCTGGGTGCCGTGGATGGAGGGCCGCCCCGGGGGCTGGGGCGGCCCGGTCTGCGGATCCGGTGCGGGGGGAGGCCGCACCGGATCCGCGGTGGGGGGAGTCTGGTCAGTCCTCCCGTCCGAGCTCGACGTCCTCCAGGATTCCCAGTGCGTCGGGCACCAGGACGGCCGCGGAGTAGTAGGTGCTGACCAGGTAGGAGATGATCGCCTGCTCGTTGATCCCCATGAAGCGCACGGAGAGCCCGGGTTCGTACTCGTCGGGGATGCCGGTCTGGTGCAGGCCGATGACGCCGCGGTTCTTCTCACCGGTGCGCATGAGCAGGATCGAGCTGGTGCGGGCCTTGGTGACGGGGATCTTGTTGCAGGGCAGGAGGGGCACACCCCGCCAGGAGGGGACCTTGTGCCCGGACATGTCGATGCTCTGGGGGTAGATGCCGCGGCGGCTGCACTCGCGTCCGAAGGCGGCGATGGTGCGCGGGTGGGCCAGCAGGAAGCTCGGTTCCTTCCACACCGTGGCCATGAGCTGGTCGAGGTCGTCGGGGGTGGGCGGTCCGCTCCGGGGCTGGATGCGCTGGTCGAAGGAGGCGTTGTGCAACAACCCGAAGTCGCGGTTGTTGATCATCTCGTGCTCCTGGCGCTCCCGCAGGGCCTCGATGGTCAACCGGAGCTGCTGCTCCACCTGGTTCATCGGCTCGTTGTACAGATCCGCCACCCGGGTGTGCACCCGCAGCACCGTCTGCGCCACGCTCAGCTCGTACTCACGCGGCTCACGCTCATAGTCCACGAACGTCCCCGGGATCATGGGCTCGCCCACGTGACCGGCGGCCAGCTCGATGGCGGCCTCGCCCGTCCCCTCCTCCGTCTCCTGGAGCCGGTCCTGGACGTTGCGGGCGTGCTCGCGCAGGGCCTCGGCCTGCCCGTCCAGCCCTCCCAACGCCTGGGGGGAGAGCACGAGCACCGTGCAGCGGGTGACGGTCTTGGCGGTGAAGTCCCAGGGCTCCTCGGCGCCGGCCAGGACCTCGCCGCCGAAGTGGCTTCCACCCGCGAGGACGTCCAGGACGATGTCGTCGCCGTACTTGCCCCGACCATGCCGCTCCACACGGCCGTGCGCCAGGACGTACACCCCGTCCCGAGGCCGCCCCGCCTCCACGATCACCTCCCCCGGACCGAACTCCCGCTGCTCGAAACGCGCCGCCAACGCCTCCAACACCGCGTCGTCACCGAAGTCCCGCAACACCGGAAGCTCCCGCAACTCCTCCGGCACCACACTCACCCGAGCACCGGTGTTCACACACGTCACACGGCCATCACCCACCGTGTACACCAGACGACGGTTCACCCGATAGGCACCACCCCGCGCCTGCACCCACGGCAACATCCGCAACAACCACCGCGACGTGATCCCCTGCATCTGAGGAGACGACTTCGTCGTCGTCGCAAGATTGCGCGCCGCCGACGTCCCCAGACTCATCTGCTGCTGCCCGCTCCGCAGCGCAGGGTTCGACTCGACCGTTTCCGTCACCGAGAACACCACCATTTTCCGAACGCAGTGAATGCACGTGATGCCGGCGCCGGGAGAAGGAGTCTTCTCGAGGGGCCCCGGCCTCCGACCCTCACCAAAGAGACCACAGGTGCGGGACCTCTGGCAATGAAAATGTGGTTTTTTAGAAAACGGATCGATTCAGCGTATTCACGCAGGCCTACCCGCACGCCTTGTTTTCACACCAGGACACGACACGGACCGGACACGGCGATAACATTCCTCCATTCTCCCCTCAAATATGACAGAAGCATATGAGCGTAGAGAAAGACCACTCGACCCTCGCAGGAAAATGCACGAAAATGCCGGAATAGCGACTTTCCGCACGGTGATCGCAGAGCCTTACCCCTTCTCTTTGCGGACATCCCCGAAGATCCGTGACGTCAGGCCTGCAAACCCGCCCCCCGGCGCGCGTCAGGACCGAGAGGCCTGAGTGCCGACCTGCGGCCCTCCGCCAGGAGAAAGACCTGGCGACGATGCCTCCTCGACCCCCGAAGGGTCCACATCCGGGAAGGGACACAGGGGCACAAAAGCACCCTGACCTGGAGGAAAGGGTCCTCTCGGAGAGCTCTGCCCGCCCCCGCGCGCCGACGATCCCCATAACCTTCACGTCACGATAGGCGCAAATCCACACTTCACCAACAAAGCGGACAGAACACTGGTACGGCAGCTTCGCACAGCTCACACGCACCAGCCCGCACTCCAGATTCCTGGTGCTCGTCCGCCTTGCCTTCCGTGGATCCTGGAGTATCCATGACCATTCCCCAGCCTCCCCTCCCGGCGGAACCGAAGCCGGGCCTGTCCCTCGGCGCGAAGATCGGCATCGGCTGCGGGGGGTGCGCGTCCATTTCCATGGCCGGCTTCCTGTTCCTGCTGTTCATCGGCGCCCTTCTCGGCCCACCGGACACGGAGGCCGAATCGGTGGCGGCCACCCCGTCGCCCTCCCCCACCGCGTCACCGACCCCCACCGCACCCGATCTGGTCGGCCTCGACCTGACGGAGGCCGAAGGAGAGATCGACGACTCCGACTTCGCCCTGGGCGAGATCGTGCTCGCCGCGGCCGGCGACGACCCGGCGTGGAACCGCTCGGCGATGCTGGTGTGCTTCCAGGAGACCGACGACGCCGTCGTCGACCTGGGCGTCGCACCGGAGGGCACCGACTGCCCCGACGAGCCCGAGGCCGCGCAGGAGTGGCCGACCCTGCCCGGTTTCGTGGACGAGGAGGTCTCCAAGGCGCGCGAGTGGGCCGAGACCGCGGGCATCGCCGGTGTGGAGGTGTCGGCCGCCTTCGGCGACGTCGACGACCCCGAGCTCGACGAGGCCGACGCCCACCTGGTGTGCGCCCAGTCCCCCGGGAAGGCGAAGAAGACGGCGCCCTACGAGGACGACCTCGTCCTGAGGCTGCACGTCGTCGAATCCACCGAGGAATGCCCCGACGAGATCGGGGACCCACGCCCCGAACCCGAACCCGCCCCCGAGCCACGACCCGAGCCCGCCCCGCAGCCCGAACCGGCTCCACAACCCGAACCCGAACCCGAGCCCCAGCCCGAACCGGAGCCGGAGGCTCCGTCCCATGTCCAGGGAGTGCACCCGGGGGCGTTCTGCTCCCAGCACTGGCAGTACGGGTACACCACCGCGGGCACCCTCATGCAGTGCACGACCACCGCCGAGGACAGCAGGTTCCGCTGGCGCAGGGCCTGACCGCCACTTCGGCCCCGGGCCCGACCCGGGGCCGAAACACCACCGGTGGAGGTCGGGGTTCGCCCACCCGGGACGGTGGGACCTCAGACCGACGCCACTCCCACCAGGGCGTCATAGGTGGAGGTGGTGCGTTCCAGCCCCACCCCCAGTCCGCGCGCCCAGGCGTCCAGTTCGGCCTGCACGACCAGAGCGTCGCGGTCGTCGTCCACGACCAACTCCAGTTCGAGGAAGACGCCCAACCCCTCGACCAGGTCCACGCACACCCCGACCCGCCCGGCCCTGCCGGCACGACGGTGCTTGACGATGCGCACGGTCGGTTCGAACCCCATCGCCAGGATCGCGCCGTGCATCTGTTCCCGATCCACCACGGTCGTCTCGTACTCGGCGCACTCCATGGCGTTGGACAACGGGGTCTTGGTCGTGAACACGTGCACACCGCCGTCCAACCCTCGCAGGCGGACGAAGGTGTGTCCGACCCTGCCCATCGTGGGCCTCCACCCCGCGGGGGCGTAGGCCTGGTCGTCCTGGAAGACCGGGTCGCCCAACTCCACTCCGGCGGTCGTGAGCGCCGCCACCAACTCCTCCAGGTCCGCCACCCGGTACTTCGTCTCGATCTCCCGCATCACAAACCTCTCCGACCTCGACACCACCGACTCCGGGAGCGTACCGAGAGCACGCCGTGAGCAGCGCGGATACCGAGAATTCGGCTCCTCGGTCCTGCTCGGGGGGCCGCCCGGCACCCGTCGGACGGTACCCGCGCCCCCGGGAGCCGTGTTCGGCCCCGCCCGGGCACGGGTGCGCACACCGCGCGCAAAAGTGGGAGGCCAGGACGGCGTTTCCTCGGGCGCCGATGGGTAGTCGCCCCGATAAACCACCGCCGACCAGCCACAACGACCGACAGGGCGGTACGAACGCCTCGCACGCTCGGCCGGCTCGGCCTCCCGGCCACGGACCCGCGACAGAGCGGTCCGGCAGGGGGCACGCGATCCGGCGACTCCACCCACGGAGGAGATGAGTCCCATGCAGGTCACGGCGGCAGTCGCCCGCACCCAAGGAGACCCGTTCACCATCGAGGAGCTCGAACTCGACGAGCCCCGACACGACGAGGCGCGCGTCCGCCTCGTGGCGACGGGTGTCTGTCACACCGACGCCGTGGTCCGCGACGGTGTCTACCCGACTCCTCTCCCCGCCGTCCTGGGCCACGAGGGCGCCGGCGTGGTCGAGGCCGTCGGCGACTCCATCACCACGGTCCGGCCCGGTGACCACGTCGTCCTCGCCGCGGCCTACTGCGGGCGCTGCACCCGGTGCCGCCGCGGGCAGATGGCCTACTGTGAGAACCTCTTCGCCGCCGACTTCGGTGGTCGGCGCCTCGACGGCAGCACCGCCTTTCGCTCGAACGGGGAGACCGTCTCGTCCCACTTCTTCGGACAGTCGTCCTTCTCCACGTTCACCAACGTCGTGGAGGAGTCGATCGTCAAGGTCGACCCCGACATCCCTTTGGAATACCTCGGCCCTCTGGGTTGTGGTTTCAACACGGGGGCCGGGACCATCCTCAACGAACTACGCCCCGAGATCGCCTCCTCCCTGGCCGTCTTCGGCACCGGCGCGGTCGGCAGCGCCGCCGTCATGGCCGCCAAGGTCGCCGACTGCGCCACCATCGTCGCCGTCGACATCCACGACTCACGCCTTGAGACGGCGCGCGAGCTGGGCGCCACGCACACGATCAACACCACCACCGAGGACATCACCACCCGGTTGTCCGAGATCACCGACGGTCGGGGGCTCGACCACGTCGTCGACACCACCGGACGACCGGAACTGCTGCACGCCGCCGCCGACTCGCTCGGCGTGCGGGGCACGGTGGCGCTGGTCGGAGCCTCTCCGGCGGGCACCGAGGCCACGTTCGAGATCGGTGAGTCGTTGATCAAGGGCTGGACCTTCAAGACCGTGGTCCAGGGCAGTTCGGTACCGCAGGTCTTCGTCCCCCGGATGATCCACCTCTGGAAACAGGGCCGATTCCCGATCGAGAAGCTCATGCGCCGCTACGACCTGAAGGAGATCAACCAGGGCTTCGCCGACTCGGCCTCCGGCACGACGGTCAAGCCGGTCGTCGTCTTCTGACCAGCGGGGCGTGCGGCGGCGATGATCGCCTCGCGCCTCCCGAACCCCTCCACGGCTCGCTCCCGGTGCCGAGCCGTGGAGGGCTCCTCTTCGGGCACCGGTGGTGGGTGGTGCGGCCCTGGCGGTCCCCCTGTCGGTGGCGCGCGTCCGAGGCGGGCCGACCGGCCCCTCACTCCAGGGTCGACGCAGGCGACGGCCCCGGCGCGGGCCTCCCCCGTCCGTGCCGGGAACGGCCGGGGCCCGCCCGCCTCGGTGGGCGTGGCCGTCACAGGCTCCCGCACCGATTCGTCCCCTCGAAGAACCGCCACCGGAGCCCAGAGCGACCACCGGTGCCCGCGGTCGAGGGACGCGGGTCGCCGGTGCGTCCGGTGATCACGACCAACGACGGGCCCTGAGCGGCACCGACCGTTCGGTGCTTCCTCACACGCGAGCGCGAAGGAACGTTCGCGAGGCGGAGCGCGTACGTTGGACCGTGGACGGGCGAGGTTTCGAGGCTCCCGTACCCCTCGGCCCTCACGGGGAGAGCGTCGACATCGCGACCGTCGTCTCCACGTCCGCGACGAAAGGGGCATCTCGATGACCAACCCCGAGGCGAACCCGAAGACCCACGTGTGCGCCGACGGCGGCCTGCCCGGGCCGTGGGCCGAGCGCGAAGGCGGAGCTCCGGTCGAGATCATCACCGCCCGCGCCGTGCCCCTGGGCGGGCCGCGCGCCATGAACGTGCGCCGTACCCTGCCGCAACGACAGCGTTCGTTGATCGGCGCGTGGTGCTTCCTCGACCACTACGGACCGGACGAGGTGACGGCCACCGGCGGAATGGACGTGGCCCCGCATCCGCACACAGGGTTGCAGACGCTCAGTTGGTTGTTCGAGGGGACCATCGCCCACATCGACTCCGGTGGACACAGCGCCCACGTCCTCCCCGGAGAGATGAATCTGATGACGGCGGGTGCGGGCATCTGCCACTCCGAGACCTCCACGCCCGGCACCGAGCGACTCCACGGGGTGCAGTTGTGGATCGCCCTTCCGGAGGAGGCACGCCACAGGCCCGAGCGTCGATTCGAGAACTTCGTCCCCGACCCCGTGGAATTCGACGGGGGGTCCGCGCTGGTGTTCCTCGGTTCCCTGCTCGGCTCGCGGTCACCGGTGCGCACGCACACGCCACTGGTGGGCGCCGAGATCGGACTCGAACCGGGCAGGACCCTCGACCTGTCGGTCGACCCCGGGTTCGAACACGGCCTGCTGGTGGACACCGGTGAGGCGGTCACCCTCGAAGGCGTGCACGTGCCCAAGGACGCCGTGGGCTACACCGGTGTGGACAATCGGACCCTGCGGATCGCCAACGGCGGCGACGGACCGGCCAGACTCGTGTTCCTGGGAGGCGCGCCCTTCACCGAGGAGGTCCTCATGTGGTGGAACTTCCTGGGCCGCTCGATGGAGGAGATCCGGCGGTACCGGCAGGAGTGGCAGGACCACGGCGAGCGGTTCGGGCGCGTCGAGGGCTACGTGGGCCACGGCGGCCCCGGAAGGAACCGTGAGGGGATGGACCGGCTCCCCGCCCCGGAGCTGCCGCCGGTGCGGATACGTCCGAGGAAGAACCCGCCGCCCCACGCACGATTCCAGGACTGACCGGTCCTGCGGGCGCCCGAGTCGGGGAACTCCCCACGCCGATCCCGCCCGGAGGCGGTCGTCCCATGCACAGGTGACGGGGACGGGGACGGGGTCTCTCCCAGGAGTGACGTTCCCGGCCGGACCTCATCGCCCGGTGCGGCGGGGCCCGGAAGGGTCACGGACGTGCCTTCCGAGCCCCTTGCGTGTTCAGTGCGGTGACGGCGGCCGTTCCAGGCCCAGATGGCCCCGGAGCGTGTCCGACTCGTACTCGCGGCGGAAGAGCCCGCGCTGTTGCAGGATGGGGACCACGTGGTCCACGAAGTCGTCGATCCCGCCCGGCAGCGACGGCGGCATGAGGTTGAACCCGTCCGCGCCGCCGTTCTCGTACCACGCGATCATCCGGTCGGCGATCTGCTCGGGCGTTCCGACCATGGTGCAGTGCCCTCCGCCGGCGGCCAGGCGGCCGAGCAACTGCCGCACCGTGGGTCGTTCCGCACTGATGATGCGCAGAATGGTCTCGTAGCGGCCCTGGGGTCCGGTGAACTCCTCCAGTGGCGGCAGATCGGGAACCGGTGCGTCCAACTCCCAGTCGGAGCAGTCCTGTTCGATGAACAGGCCCAACTGCTGCAACGACTCCTCGGTCGGCAACAGTTCGTCCAGTTCGCTCTGCTTGGCCCGGGCCTCCCGCTCGGTGGAACCGACGTAGGTGACCAGGCCGGGCATGATGGCGACGGCTCCGGGGTCGCGGCCGGCCCGACGGATCCGCGCTTTGACGTCGCTGTAGTAGTCCTGGGCACTGGGCAGGTCGTAGGCCACGGAGTAGACGGCCTCCGCGCGGCGGGCCGCCAGCTCGCGTCCCTGCTGCGACGAACCCGCCTGGAACAGCACCGGGTGTCCCTGCACCGGACGCGGCACGTTCAACGGGCCGTCCACCCGGAAGTGCTCCCCCCGGTGGTCGACCGGCCGCACCAGGTCCGGGTCCGCGAAGAGCCCGCCCCGGTCGTAGTGGAGGGCATCATCGCTCCAGGAGTCCCACAACCCCAGCACCACCTCCACGAACTCCTCGGCGCGCGCGTAGCGCTCCTGGTGCGTGGGCATCCGCTCGTACCCGTGGTTGCGGGCCTCGCCGTCGAACATGGACGTCACCACGTTCCACCCCACCCTCCCCCCGCTGATGTGGTCCAGGGAGGCCAGCAGACGGGCCGCGTGGAAGGGCGTGTAGAACGTGCTGGACACGGTGCTGACCAGACCGATGTGCCGGGTGGCCCGGCTCATGGCCGCCAGGGTGGTCAACGGTTCGAGGAACCACCACGGACCTCCGGCGACATCGCCCGCGGCGTGGCCGTCGGCGAAGAACACCGCGTCCAGGCGACCGCGTTCGGCGGTACGGGCCAGTTCCTCGAAGTAGGTGATGTCACCGATCCGTTCGGCCGGCGAGTCGGGGTGACGCCAGGCGGCCTTGTGGTGGCCGCAGCCGAAGATGAACAGGTTGAGGTGCATCCGGCGGTCGGGGGCGGCGGCCATCAGTTCATCACCAGTCCGCCGTCGACGACGAGGTTCTGCCCCGTGACCGCGCGTGCCCAGGGGGAGGCGAAGTACAGGGCCGCGTCGGCGAACTCCTCGGGGGTGGTGACCCGCCGCAACGGGGTACCGGAGGCGATCAGGTCGAACACCGCCTCGGGGGTGGCGGAGCTGGCGTCGGTGGTGCGCAGCAGCCCGCCGGAGACCATGTTGACGGTGATGCCGTCGGGGCCCAGGTCATGGGCGAGGGTGCGGGTCAGGGAGAGCAGTGCCGCCTTGGCCGCGGTGTAGTCGTGGTAGGGGACCACGGGGTGCTGGAACAGGTTGGTGCCCACGTTGACGATCCGACCGAACCCGCTCTCCCGCATCCCCGCCAGCGCGGCCTGCACGGTGTTCAGCGCGCCCTGGACGGTACCGCTGAACTGCCGGTCGAGGTCCTTCCAGGTGAGGGTGTTCGCGCGGGGTCGTGCGTCCCCGTTGAAGGAGAAGTCGACGAGCGCGTTGTTGACGACGGTGGTCACCGGGGAGCCGAAGTGCTGCTGTGCGGTGCGTAGCATGTCGGCGACCTGTTCGGGGTCGCGGACGTCGGCCTCGACGGCCAGCGCGTGTCCGGGGCGGGTGTCGGCCAACTCCCGGGCGGCCTCGCCGCTGGACCGGTAGTTGATCACCACGCGTGCGCCCTCGCGCAGGAACGCGCGTACCAGGTGGGAGCCCAGTCCGCGAGCCCCACCGGTGACGACGACCGTCTGCCGGTCGAGGGGAAGCGCGGTACGGGAAGAACTCATCGGTGGCCTTTCTGACATGGGCGAAGGCATTCCTCTTGGCCACCGATGTCATCGGCCGTGTGCGGACATCCCTTCGCCGGCGTTATCCGGATCAGGTTCGACGGGTGTCATCTCAGCCCGGATCAGCAGATCCCGGGCACCCCGTGTCACTGGAGCACAAGGTAGCCCATGAGCGCGGCCCCCGGCCACCGGGGTGCGGTCCGGTGCACGTTCACACTCCGTGGGAAGGCGCGGGCTTCGACCTTGGAGTAGGCCCTGACCTGGGTCTTCGCGGCAGGGCGGGTTCACCCGAGCCCGGGGGTTCGTGGTGCTCGACGGTCCAGCCCGTTCCCAAGGCCGCTCTTCGGAGCAGGGCAACCCACCCCGAAGACGGGTGACGTCGCAGGGGTCGAGCGCGTCCGTGTGCCTCGTTCGGAAAGCGGGGGGACCACGGGAGAAGGAGACTCCCCTCGACCTGGCGGCGAACCCTGTTCCAGGGCCGTTCTCGACACCAAAAGTGGTCCTGGAACGGGGGCGGCGGAGGTGTCACCGACGTGCCACGTGGAGGCGGTCGCGTCTTCGGCGGGTACCGGCCGAAGACCGAACTCCCTGCCCGAGGGTGGTGGGCGAGCCGGCGAAGAGCACAGAAGTACCCGAGACCCTCACACGGGGGACGGGGCCCTCGTTCCATAGCCTTCAATTGTTCCGATAAGTGGGATACTGTTCCACGCTCAGATGGCAAGGCGCCACTCGCCACCCCACCCCCTCGACCGCGCGCCCATGACCCCCTCGGCCCACTTTCGCCCGTACTCGCTGCTCGAAAGCGGGTGCCGCCAACAGAACGCCCCGCGCAACCTTCGGCACGGACAGTGGTCTTCGCACCAGGGCATTGACGACGCAGACACCAAAACCTACGATAACCGGAACGCTGTCCCGGTAAGAGGAATACACGCTTCTACGTGGACGGCAACACACGAACCAGAGTGAGGGGTCCGGCAGTGACGAAGTTCGACCCACTGATCCGCGGCGCCGACATCACGCTCCCGCCCCCCAAGGCCTCTCGAGCCGTATGCGCGCAACAGGACTCAGAGTCCGCACAGGCCCGCCTCCCCTTCACGGGGTCCGCCACGGGGACGGCCGCACGGCGCACACCGACGCGCGGTCGGGCCGTCCGTGGAGACGGGGCCGTGGCGGAGGAGCCCTCGATCGGCCACCCACTCCGCTTCCAGGAAGGGAGCTCCCGGTGACGAGCCACGCCACACCGACGGACCGACCCTTCAGGGTCGGCCTGGTCACCCCCAGCGCCAACCCCTCCTTCGAGAACGAGGTCATCGACCTCCTTCCCCTTGGCATGGCGGCACATACGGCGCGGCTGCCCGAACACATCGGACTGGACCTGCGCGCCCGACTGGAGTCCTATGTCGATGACCTGCCCGACACCGTGCGCGGGTTCGGCGCCCTTCCCCTGCGCAGGGTGTTCGTCGGCTGCACCGGCTCCTCCTACGGTCTGGGTCCCGGAGGGGACGCCCGCTGGTCGGCCGAGGCCTCGGCGATCACCGGCGTGCCCGTGACCACGGCGGCCGGGGCGGTGAAGTCGCTGCTGACCGCCCTGTCCCGTACCCGGCTGCTGTTGGTCTCCCCCTATCCGGAGTGGCTCACCGCCATGTGCGTGGAGCACTGGAAGAACGAGGGCTTCTCCGTCGCGGCGGCGGATCGGCTTCGGGGCGAGGTCTCGGTGTACGAGCGCTCCCCCGCCGATGTCCACGAGGCCGTGACGCACGTGGCGGCGGGCTACCCCGAGGACGACGGCCGTACCGCGGTCGTGGTGACCGGTACCGGAGTCCGCTCCCTTTGCGCGCTGGACGCCGCCGTGTGGCGGACGGGGCTGCCCCTGCTCTCCTCCAACGTCGCGGTGGCGTGGGCCGCGGCGAACGCGGCCGGCCTGGGCGACGCGCTCTCGCAGTCGTCGAGCGCGGCACTGCGCCGCCTGCACACCCTCACCCGGAAAGGTCGCACATGAACCTGATGGATGTCGCCGTCATCGGCGCCGGACCGGTCGGCCTGGCGGCCACGCTGGCCCTGGCCCGGCAGGGTGCGCGGGTCGTCCTGCTGGAAGAGGGCGACGGGGGCGTGCGCACCGAGTGGAGAGGCTCCACGCTCCACCCCCCGACCCTGGAGATCCTCTCCGAGCTCGACCTGGCCCGCCCGGTCGTGGACGGAGCGGTCCGTGTGGAGCGCGTCCAGTACCGCGACCTGGAACTTGCCGAGAAGGCCGAGTTCCACACCACTCTCCTGGAAGGGGCCACCCCGTTCCCCTACCGGCTGCAGTTCGAGCAGTACAAGATGGTGCGCCTCCTCCATGAGGCGGTGGCGGCACAGCCCTCGGTCGACGTTCGGTTCCGTCACCGGGTGGAGGACGTGCGGCAGGAGGACGGCCACGTCGCGCTGGAGGCCGAGACCTCGGGCGGCCGCAGGACGGTGCGGGCGCGCTGGGCGGTCGCGGCCGACGGCAGCCACAGTCGAACACGCCGTCTTTTGGACATCGCGTTCGACGGGACCAGCCACACCGCGCCGAGTCTGGTCATGGCCACCCCGGTGGATCTGGCCGAACACGTCCCCGACCTGGCCCCGGTCAGTTACTGGAGCGGGCCCCACGGCCGGCTGTCGATGATCCGCACCCCCGACGTCTGGCGGATCGCGATGACCGTCGAACCCGACACGGGGCCCGAATCAGCGGTCGAGGACAGCGGTCGAGACCCCAGGGTGGCACGGGCGCTACGCCCCCTACTGGGTGGACGGAGCCTTCCGCTCCTCCAGCACCAGACCTACCGCAGCCATCAGCGCGTGGCCTCCCGCTTCCAGCGGGGGCGGGTGTTCCTGGTCGGCGACGCCGCCCACATCAGCGCCACGACCGGCGGCATGGGCCTCAACTCGGGGATACACGACGCCTGGTACCTGGCACGTCGCCTGGCCCCGCACCTGGACGCGGACCCCGCCCACATCGGCGACTACGAGCGCGTGCGGCGCGAGGTCGCACTCCGTGTGGTGCAACCGGCCACCGACGACAACCGCAGACAAGGCGACCTGTACATGCCCGAGGAGCGCCGTGAGCGACTCCGGAAGCTGAGGGCCCAGGCCGACGATCCGCAGGCCCACCGCTCCTTCGTCGAACGCATGAGCATGCTCGACGCCGTCCCCCGACCCGTCGTTTGATCGGCACACCCTGGAGTTTCCGTTGTCCCTGGTCCACTCGCCCATCACCGGTACCGTCCTCGCGGAGGTCGCCGACACCACCCCCGTGGGGGTGGACGAGGCCCTGAACGCCGCGGTGGCGGCCTTCCCCGCCTGGCGGGCGACCTCGCCCACCGAACGCGGTCGACTACTCCACGAGGTCGCCCGACGTATGCGAGGACACGTCCAGGAGGTCGCGGAGCTGGAGAGCCGGATGACCGGCAAACGGATCGCCGACACCCGGCGTGAGGCCGAACGCGCCGCGGCCTGCTTCGAGTACTACGCCGGGTACGCCGACAAGGTGACCGGGACGGTGATCCCCGTTCCGAGGGAACACCGGGTCCACACCGAACGGGAGCCCCACGGCGTCGTGGTGGGCATCGTCCCCTGGAACGTCCCCTACTTCTTCGCGGCCAAGAAGATCGCCCCCGCGCTGGCGTTCGGCAACACCGTCGTGCTCAAGCCAGCGGCCGAAACGCCGCTGACCGCCCAGTTCCTGGCACGGATCCTCCGTGAGGCGGGCCTACCCGAGGGCGTGGCCCAGGTCGTGCCCGGAGGGGCGGAGACGGGCCGCCTGTTGGTCGCCGATCCCCGCACGGACCTGGTCGTCTTCACCGGCTCCGACCAGGCCGGAGCCCACGTCGGCGCGGCCGCGGCCGGACACTTCGTGCCCTCGGTCCTGGAACTGGGAGGCAAGTCGCCCCAGCTCGTCTTCGACGACGCCGACATGGACGCCGCCCTGGAAGGGGTGGTGGAGGGGGTGGTGGGCTCCTGCGGCCAGATGTGCGTGGCGGGCTCACGCGTCTACGTCCAGGAGCGGATCTACCGGGAGTTCACCGAGCGCCTGCGAGAGCGCGTCGAGCGACTGCGGGTCGGCGACCCGACCAAGGAGGGGACCGACGTGGGCCCCCAGGTGACCAGGGCGCAGGCCGACAAGACCCTCGCCCACATCGCCGACGCCCGGGAACGGGGAGGCACCGTCCTGGCACAGTCCGACCTTCCCCGGGATCCCGCGCTCTCGGGAGGCTATTACGTCCCCCCGACCCTGTTCGAGAACCTTTCCCACGACGCCCCCGCGGTCCGGGAGGAGATCTTCGGTCCGGTCGCGGCGGTCTTCCCCTTCGGCGATGAGGAGGAGGCACTCCGGCTGGCGCACGAGAGCGACTTCGGGCTGGCCGCCGGAGTGTGGACCAACGACCTGGGCCGGGCCCATCGCATGGCCGCCGAACTGCGGGTGGGCACCGTGTGGGTCAACACCTACCGGGTGCTGTCCGACCTGGTCCCCTTCGGCGGCGTGGGGCGATCCGGCTACGGGCGGGAGAACGGCGCCGAGGCGGTCAACGTCTACACCTGGTCCAAGAGCGTCTGGATCGCCACCGAGCCCGGACTGCCCGCCGCCTACCGAGGAAAGAACACGGCATGAGCGGAACCGGAGAATTCACGCGCACGGAACTGTTCTGGGACGGGGCCTGGCGACGACCGCGAAGCACACGGCGGCTCGACCTGGTCTCCCCCTCCACCGAGGCCCTCCTGGGAAGTGTGCCCGACGCAGACGAGGAGGACGTGGACGCCGCGGTGCGGTCGGCCCGGACCGCTCTGGCCCCCGGGTCGGAGTGGACCCGCCTGCCGCAGGCGGACCGCGCCGAGGCCATCGAGCGCCTGGCCTTGGCGTTGCAGGCCCGCGACCAGCCGATCAAGGAACTGCTCGCGCATGAGATCGGCCGCCCCCTCCACACTCCGCCACGGCCCAACCGGGCGGCGGAGATCCTCCGCTACTACGCCACCTTGGCGCGCACCCGGGAGGTCGAACGCACCCGCCCCTCCCCCGACCCGCGACCGGCGGGAGCGGTCCGCTCCAGCAGGGTGCGGTACGAACCCGTGGGGGTGACCGCCGCGATCGTCCCCTACAACGGCACTTTGGAGATGGGGCTGTACAAGGTCGGCCCGGCTCTGGCCACCGGCGGGTCCGTGGTGTTCAAACCCTCCCCCCAGGCGCCGCTGGAGGCCTACCACCTGGCCGAGGCGGCCGTGGAGGCGGGGATCCCCCCGGGCGTGATCAACGTCGTCACCGGTGGAGCCCGCGCGGGTCGCGCCCTGGTGGAGCATCCGGGGACCGACCTGGTCGCCTTCACCGGCTCCACGCCGACCGGCCGAATGATCGCCGAGTCCTGTGGCCGGGCGCTCAAACCCGTGGTCCTGGAACTCGGTGGTAAATCCGCCGCCCTCGTCCTGGAGGACGCGGACCTGGACCACTTCTCCCGCATGGTCCCCTACCTGTGCTTCACCTTCGCCGGGCAGAACTGCTTCATCCACAGTCGGATCCTGGCCCCCCGTTCCCGCTACGACGAGGTCGTGGACGCGGTGGTCACCGCGGCGCGCTCCATCACCGTCGGCGACCCCTTCGATCCGGACACCCGCATGGGCCCGCTCATCAGCGCCGAGCACCGCGATCGCGTGGAGGACATGATCCGGACCGGCACCGCGGAGGGCGCCGTCGTCGCCACGGGAGGAGGACGCCCCGGGCACCTGTCCCGTGGCTGGTACCTGGAGCCCACCGTCTTCGCCCACGCCGACAACCACATGTCCATCAGCCGTGAAGAGGTGTTCGGTCCGGTCACCGCGGTCATCCCCTACGAGGACGAGGAGGAGGCCGTGGAACTGGCCAACGACTCCGAGTACGGGCTGGCCGGTTCGGTGTGGACGGCCGACCCGGCCCGGGGCGAGGCGCTCGCCGCCCGGATCGACAGCGGCTCCGTCGGAGTCAACACCTACGGCTTCAACAGCGCGGCGCCTTTGTGCGGGCGGCGCGCGAGCGGGCTCGGTGGCGAACTGGGACCGGAGTCCCTGCACGTCTACACCCGTTACCAATCCCTGCACTTGACCGACAGCGACCGGGCCACGGCCCCCGCATGAGGAGGAGGACGGCAGTGAGGCACACACCCGCCGCCACACCGGTGGACGCCGGGCGCGGCTTCATCGGAACGATGACGGCCCTGCCCGCCTATGACGACGAGAGCTACCTGGACTTCGTCGAGGGTCTACGTGGTTTCGCCCTACGCAAGGTCACGCCCGTGGCCGCCTCCCAGGTCCGGAGGGAGGCCGAACGGCGAGGTTCGCCTCAGGGCATCGAGGAGCTGCGGGCCCTGAGCGATCCCCTTCCGGCCGTGGCGGCCCGCAACCGTCTCCTGCGCAGTACGCAGGGCATGAACTGGGAGCGGGTCCTGGAGTCCTACCAGACCCGGCGCGAGGAGTTGGAGGCCGAGCTCGCCCGCTATGAGGACCAGGGCCCGGCACGCCTGGAACTGGACCCGGACTTCGTCTATCCGGAGTACTACGACTCCGTCCACTACCACCGCCAACCCGGCGGTTACCACGCCGACGCCCTGGCGGGGTACATCTACCACTACGGCACCAAGGTCTTCCACATCGGCGGCAACGACCACGACGAGTCGAAGATCGCCAACGCCGCCGCGGTCGCGGAGCCGGCCGACGGCCGTGTCTCACGGGTGCTGGACGTGGCCTGTGCCATCGGCAGCACGACCGTGGCCTTCAAGGATCGCTGGCCCGAGGCCGAGGTGTGGGGGGTGGAGGCCTCCGCGCCACTGCTGCGCTACGCCCACGCACGGGCCGTGCGGCTCGGCGCCGAGGTGACCTTCTCCCAAAGGCTCGCGGAAGACCTGCGCCTTCCCGACGCGCACTTCGACGTCGTCTACATGTCGACCCTGTTGCACGAGATGCCGGTCGAGGAAGGTCGTCGGGCCCTGCGCGAGGCGCACAGGGTCCTACGCCCGGGCGGGGTCCTGGAGATCCGGGACATGCAACAGGCCTCGTCGCCGATCGACCCCTGGGCCGACTACAGCCGCGACTTCGACTCGCGGTTCAACACCGAGCCCTACGCCTACCCCTTCGTCCATTCGAACGTGAGCGCGTTCCTCAAGGAGCTCTTCACCGAAGTGGACATCACCCCCGGCCACATGACGATCTGGAGGTGCACGCCTTGAGCACGCACACCCGAACCGAAGACGACCCCCGGGACAAGACCACCCCCGGCGTGGGCGACACCTGGAAGGTCTCCTATCCCGAACCGCTGGGCGCGCTCCTTCCGGACGGGGTCAACGACCAGTTGCTCCACATCAGCGTCGGCCTGGCCGCCGAACTGTGGGTGGTGCGGCGCAGACTGGCCGCGTTGGAGGACCAACTGGTGGACTCGGGTGCGGTCACCAGCCCCGACCAGGTGCGCCACGAGCCCGATGACGTCATCGGCACCCCCGAACGGGACGCGTTCATCGCGCGCGTCTTCGGTGCGTTGATCACACCCGTGGATCGATGAGTTCCTCGTCGTGGCGCCGAGGCCCGGTCCGGGCCGGACCGATCCTCGGTGCCACGGTCATCGTCGCCGACCCGGAGTCGGCCCGAACCGAGATCGCGCCGGCCCTGGGCTGGCCCTCCCCGGAGGAGGGCCCCCCGCTCTCGGTGGCGGAGGCCGAACGTTGGGGGACCCCCACGCTGGCCGGCGCCCCGACCCGGATCCTTCGCCCTTCCTCCGGTGAGGGGGGCTGGATCAGGGTGCTGGCCGGTGGCTCGGGGACTCCGGTTCCCCCGCCCCTGGCCACGGTGGGCTGGCGTGCTCTGGAACTGATGGTCCGGGACGCCGAGGCCGCCGTGGAGAGGGCGAAGGAACAAGGGTTCCGCGTACTGGGACGACCACGCCGTTTGGGGAACGACGGCTCGCTTCCGTTGACCGCAGGGCAAGTCATGAGTCGAGACGGTGTCATTCTTTATCTGACACAAGTCCTCAAACCAATCGACGGCTTTTCCCTCCCTCGCCTTCAAGGGGATGTCGACGGTATTTTCATAGCGGTCCTCGGGGCCCGGGACCTGGTGGCGACACGGGCCTTTTTGGAGGAGCGGATCCGCCTCTTTCGGGCCAGCGACAGGTCGTCCCCGGTCGGTGTGGTCAACGAGGTCCTCGGCCTGGCGAAGGACACCGCGCATCGACTCAGCAGTCTCCAGCTTGAGGGCTCTCACCTGGTAGAAGTCGATCAGGTGCCTCACCTGGGGTCGGCTCCCCCACCCCCGGGTGGGCCACCCTCACGAGGGGTGGCGGTGGTGGCCATGGAGGCCGACGTACGGCACGCCCACACGCTGCGCACCCCCGAGGGGGCGCTGGTCGATCTCATTCCACGAGTAACTTCAGAATATCATCCATAACCCTTCGGTTACTTTCAGGCGACTTTTTCCGCCTGTTTTTGTCGTGCGATCCTCCATCCTTAAAAGATCCCGGATGCGAGAAGAAAATCCTTGACTAGAGGTGTGACGTACTGCATGCTCCCATCCAAGGATAGAAACAGCGTTCCACTGAGAGGTACGGGTAGCTGCGATGTTGAGACGTAGACTAGGAGCCATCGGGGCGGCGACCGCCCTCCTTGCAGTGGCCGCGTGTGGCGGCGGAGCCGACAACGGCGACACCGCCGAAGGAGCGCCCGGAGGCACTCTCCGCGTCGCCGTACCCGACCTTCCCCCGGGTCAGGGGAACCCCTTCACCGCGGTCGGATCACCCAGCGTCTACACCTGGGCGGCGATCTTCGACTCCCTGACGGTGATCACGGCCGAAGGCGAGACCGATCCGGCCCTGGCCACCGAGTGGGAGAACGTCGACGAGACCACCTGGCGCTTCACCCTTCGCGAGGACGTCACCTTCTCCAACGGGGAATCCTTCGACGCCGAGGCCGTCGCCGCGACCGTGGACTACCTCCTCAGCGAGGAGGGCTCGACCACGGTCGTGGGCGGTGAGTTGAGCACCCTGGCCTCGGCCGAGGTCGAGGACGAGCACAGCGTCGTGATCACCACGGACGAACCCGACCCCATCCTGCCCACGCGCATCAGCGTCATGCCCATCGTGGCCCCCCAGGCGTGGGAGGAACTCGGCCCTGAGGGTTTTGCCACCGAACCGGTGGGCACGGGCCCCTTCAGCGTCGACTCCCTCACCCAGAACGAGGTCAACCTCAGCGCCTACGAGGACTCCTGGCGTGCCCCCGAGGTCGACTCCCTCAGCATCACCCGGTTGGCGGAGGTCACCCCCCGCACCCAGGCGCTCCAGTCCGGCCAGGTCGACCTGGCCATCCGCGTCGCACCCGACCAGATCGCCTCCCTGAGCGACGCCGGTTTCCAGATCGAGACCGCGCCCGCGCAGATCATGTCCCTGGCCTTCCGTCAGGTCGACGAGGACAGCCCCATCGCCGACCCCCGGGTGCGCATCGCCCTCAACCACGCGGTGGACCGCGAGGCCATGGTCGAGTCACTGCTCGGCGGAGAGGGCGGTGTCCCGACACAGGGCACCAGCGCCACCACCTTCGGGCACAACCCCGACCTGCCCGGATTCGAGTACGACCCGGATCTGGCCCGTGAACTGCTGGCCGAGGCCGGCTACGAGGACGGCATGGAGCTGACCTCCCAGATCGTCGTCGGCAGCTTCGCCGCCGACTCCGAGATCTACCAGTCCGCCGCCGCGAACCTGGCCGAGGTCGGCGTCGACCTGCACCTGGAACAGGTGAGCTTCGCCGAGTGGCTGGAGCGGTACCAGACCGACAACTGGGACCTGGACATGTTCGGACTGTCCTGGAACGCCGCGCCCATCCTCGACGCCAGCCGCCCCTACACCATCTTCTCCTGCCTCAAGCCGTCCGCGTTCTTCTGCGACGAAGAGGTCGCCGACCTGATCGGACAGGCCGACACCGAGTTCGACCCCGCCGCCCGGGAAGGCCTGTTGCAGGAGGTCGCCGCACGCATGCAGGAGAACCCGCCCTCCCTGCTCCTGGTGGAACAGGCCGACATCAACGCCACCAGCCCGCAGCTCCAGGGCTACGTGGACGAGAACCGACTCATCCGCTACGAGGACATCACCGTCCAGTAATCCCCATGTTCGAAGGGCCTGTCCATGGTTGACGTGCGAACCTCACCCCGAAGTCCCGGGGTCGAACTCGCCCTGTCGATGGCACGTAACGCGGCCGTACGGCTGTTGCAGGTGGCGATTCTCCTCTGGGTCATCTCCACGGCGCTCTTCTTCCTCCTGCGCCTGTCAGGAGACCCCGCGCACACCATGGCGGGGGAGAACGCCTCACCGGAGATGATCGAGCAGATCCGTGTCCAGTACGGACTCAACGGTACGTTCATCGAGCAGTACCAGGCCTTCGTCGGCCAGATGCTCGTGCTCGATTTCGGCGCCTCGCTCTCCACCGGGCGCGACGCCATGGAACTGGTCCTCGAACAACTTCCCCCGACGCTCTTCCTGGCGGTGGCCGCCATCGCGATCAACATCGTGGTGGCGCTCCCGCTGGGAGGGTGGCTGGGAACCCGTCCCGAGACCGGTGCCAAGCGGTTCACCGGCGTCCTGGTCGCCATCGTCCAGGGCGTGCCCGGGTACGTGATCGGTCTGGTGTTGATCCAGATCTTCGCGGTCTCCCTCGGGATACTGCCCTCCGTGACGGGAGGAGGAGCCGGTTCCGTCCTCCTCCCGGCACTGACGTTGGCCAGTTTCCAGGTTCCCAAACTGGTGCGCGTGGTCGCCTCCAGTGTGGCCGAGTCCATGGAACAGGACTACGTCCGTACCGCGCTGGCCAACGGTGCCACGCCCTCCGAGGTGCTGTTCCGGCACGCGATGCCCAACGCACTGCTGGCCACGACGGCCCTCATCGGCGCACAGTTCGCCTTCCTGCTCTCAGGCTCGCTCATCACCGAGTACCTGTTCAACTGGCCGGGTCTTGGCCTGCTCCTGGTCAACTCCGTGACGCGGCTGGACTTTCCCGTGGTGCAGGCCGCCGTGTTCGTGATCGCCCTGTTGGTGTTCGTGGTCAACACCGTCATGGACCTGCTCTTCCAGGTCGCCGACCCCAGGTTGAGAAGAAGGTGATCGAGCCAGTGACCGAACTCCGACAAGAGCGGCCCGCCCCGCGCGGACCCCTGTTCGCCAGACGGCGGACCTCCTCGACGCCGGCGGCGCTGTGGATCGGCGCGACCATCGCCGTGCTCATGCTCCTCACCACCCTCGTGACCCTCTTCCTTCCCCTGGACGGGGCCCAGACGACCGACCTGGCCGCACGTCTGTCTCCGCCCGGCTCCGAACATCCCCTGGGGACCGACCAGCTCGGCCGGGACATGGCCGCACGCCTGCTCAGCGGGTTCGCCTGGTCCCTGGGCATCGGTGCGGTCGCCACTCTCCTGGCCATGCTGATCGGCGTCGTGATCGGGATCCTGGGCGGCTGGTACCCGGGGATCGTCCGGGCCGTCCTGAACAGGGTCATCGACATCGGGATCTCCTTTCCGTTCCTGGTCGTGGCGGTCACCGTCGTGGCGGTGGTCGGTCGGGGCTTTTGGCCACTGGCACTCACCCTCGGCGCGGTCTCCTGGCCCACCGTGGCGCGCGTGGTCTACGCCGAGACCCTCAGCCTGCGCGAGCGCGAATTCATCGTCGCGGCGAAGTTGATCGGCGTGCGCGGACCGTGGTCGATCCTGACCCACCTGCTGCCCGCGCTACGGCCCACGCTCCAGGTGATCGCGGCCTTCACCTTCGCGGACCTCCTCGTCGCCGAGAGCGGTCTCTCCTTCCTCGGACTCGGGGCTCCTCTGGGCGACGCTACCTGGGGGAACATGCTGGCCGACAGCCGCGCCTTCCTGGCGTCGGCGCCGTGGATGATGCTCGCCCCCGCCACCGTGATCGTTCTGGCCGTGCTGGCGGCCAACCTTCTGGGCGATGGCCTCAGCGCCCGGGACCGCCTCAGAAACAAAAGGGGTACAACGGCATGACCTCCACACAGCACACCCCGGCTCTGCGGACGGAAGACCTGCGTGTGTCCTTCCCCGGGCCCGAAGGGCCGGTCGAAGTGGTCCGAGGGGTGTCCTTGGAAATCGGCCGCGGCGAACGCGTCGCGATCGTCGGCGAATCCGGATCCGGCAAGACCATGATGGGTCTGAGCATGCTCGGCATCGCCCCGGACCAGGCCCAGGTGAGCGGACGCGTCCTCGTCGGCGGTACCGACATGGTCACCGCCTCCCCCGCGACACTGCGCCGCATGCGCGGCGGGGCCGTCTCCATGGTCTTCCAGGACGCGCTCAGCTCCCTCAACCCTGTGCGCACGATCGGCTCCCAGCTGACCGAATCGGTGCGCCGACACAACGGCGTGTCCCGGCGGGCCGCCCGCGAGCGGGTGCTGGAGGTACTCGACGCCGTGGGCGTCCCCGCACCCACCGAACGCTTCGGGGCCTATCCGCACCAGCTCTCCGGCGGGCTCAGGCAACGGGCCATGATCGCCCTGGCCCTGGTCAACTCGCCCCTGCTGGTCATCGCCGACGAACCGACCACCGCCCTGGACGCGACCATCCAGGCACAGGTCCTCGACGTACTCCGCTCCGGGCTCAGCGGGGCGGCCCTGCTGCTCATCACACACGACCTGGCGGTGGCCGCGCGCGTGTGCGACCGGGTCAGCGTGGTCTACGCGGGCCGGGTCGTGGAGTACGGCCCGGTGGAGGAACTCCTCCACGACCCGCGTCATCCCTACACCCTCGGCCTCATCGGTGCCGTCCCCCGTTTCGATCCCGGCAGAGCCGACCTGCGGCCCATTCCCGGGAATCCGCCCACGCCGGGCAGCGGTGGGCACGGCTGCTGGTTCGCCCCACGTTGCGACTTCGTCCAGGACGACTGCCTCACCCGCGATCCGACGCTGTCAGAGCGCACACGAGCCGCGTGCTGGCACCCCAGGGAAGGAGTTTCGGCATGAGCCCGGACGCACCACCGCGACTGTTGGCCGCACAGGACGTCAGCGTCACCTTCGGTAGTGGAAGGCGCAGACTCCACGCCGTGGACGGGATCTCCCTGTCCCTGTCCCGAGGCCAGACCCTCGCCGTGGTGGGGGAATCGGGTTCGGGCAAGTCCACCTTGGCCTTCGCCCTGATGCGGGCTCGCAGACCCGACTCCGGCCGGATCCTCTTCGAGGGCGCGGACATCACGCGTGCGCGAGGAGGTTCACTGCGATCCTTCCGTCGCCGTGTCCAGATGGTGTTCCAGGACCCCTACTCCAGCCTCGATCCGAGGATGAGCGTGGAACGGATCATCGCCGAACCGCTCCGCGCCCACGGGGTGGGGTCCAAGGAACAGATCCGAGAACGTGTGCTGCAGCTGCTCACCCTGGTCGGTCTGGGCCCCGAGGTGCGGATGAGGCGTCCCTCCCAGTTCTCCGGAGGCCAGCGCCAGCGCATCGCGATCGCCCGGGCCATGGCGCTGGACCCGGACGTCCTCATCGCCGACGAACCGGTCTCCGCCTTGGACGTGTCGATCCAGGCGCAGATCGTCAACCTGTTGGGAGAACTGCGCCGAGAACGAGGCATCGCCTCGCTGATCATCTCCCACGACATGGCGCTGGTGTACCACCTGGCGGACCGGGTCGCCGTGATGTACCTGGGCCGGGTCGTGGAGGAGGCCGACTGTGACGACCTGGTCTCCTCCCCCCAGCACCCGTACACCGCGGCCCTGCTCTCGGCCACCCCGACCCTGGGAGAGGCCTCCCGAAGAGAGCGCATCGTCCTGCGCGGCAGTCCCCCTTCGGCCCTGGACCGGCCCACCGGGTGCTCCTTCCACCCGCGCTGTCCCATCGCGGTGGACCGATGCCGCGTCGAGACGCCGCCGCTGGCCGAGCTCGGAAACGGACGAAAGGTCGCCTGCTTCTTCCCCGGGGAACTGCCCGGCCCCCAACTGATCGAACACACGACCCTGAGGAGTTCACCTTGATGGACCGCCCGTTCATCGAGTTCATGCAGGTGCAGAGACTGCCCTGGACCGGTGAGGCGGCGCTGGGCCCCGGAGTCCGCGACGGGGCGCGTATCCGTCTGCTGAGCGTCGACCCGTCCGACGGCGGGTGCAGCCTGATGATCCAGTACCCGCCCGGGTGGCGGCGTGACCGAAGCGAAGTGCTCACCGCCGACGAGGAGTTCTTCGTCGTCTCGGGCACGCTGACCATCGGCGACCAGGTCTACGGCCGGTACGGATACGGACACCTTCCGGCCGGACACCACCGACACGGCATGTCCTCCTCCGAAGGGGCCGTCGTCCTGACCTTCTTCTCCGCCCACCCCGAGAGCAGGGAGGCCTCCTCCCACGCCGCCGGTTGGCAGGAGGAGCGCCTGGTCGCCCACGTCGACGCCCTGGCCGGAGAGTGGGGAGGCAACTTCCACCCCCAGTTCCCCCCGGGAGCCGGCCGCAAGTGGCTGCGCCGCGACCCCGTGACGGGAGACGACACGTGGATCCTGGGCACCATGCCGATCCGATCCGGCCGTCGCGCCGAGAAACACCCCGTGGTGGAGGAGATGTACCTGCTCTCGGGGGAGCTCCACGGTCACCTCGGGGTCATGCGGCCCGGTGCCTACTTCTGGCGCCCACCGGAGGAGTGGCACGGGCCCTTCGGATCCCTGACCGGAAACGTGTTGCTCTTTCGCACGGTCGGCGGTCCGCTGACCACCGAGTACCGAGAAGAGGAGACGGAGTTCTCCTGGTTCCCCCCGGACCGCCCGATCCTGCCCCCCGAGCTGGACTCGCTCCCGCAGTGGAGCGGCTGCTCGTGCACCGCCTACTGAAGACCGCCCGCAACCGTTGAGAGGAGAAGACGTGAAAGACGTCGAAGAGGGCCTGACGCTGGACGAGCGCTCGGCCGTGGACTTCGTCGCGGGCCTGCGCGGGCAATGGGCCAGGAGCGTGTACCCGGCCCTCGTCGCCGAGGCCGGGGAGGCGGGCGCCCGCGCGGGAGATATCGCCGAGGCCTCCGAACTGCTGCGCTCCCTGCGCCTGTACCCATGGTTCTCCTACCTGGAGCGACAGCAGCAGAAGATGATGTGGCGGGCGGCCGGGGACACGGTCCTGCGCCGGCGGGAGGAGCTGGTGACCGCGCTGTCGGCACCGGCCGACAAGGGCTCCGCCGTCCTCGAGCTCGACCCCGACCTGGAGCTTCCCTCCTGGTACACCGACGTGGACATCCACATCCAGCCCGGTTCCTTCCACGCCGACGACGCCTCCGCCTTCATCTACGAGTTGGGCGCGCGGGTGGTGATGCTGCGCGACAACGACGGCTACAAGTTCCACCGTCTGTTCTGCGAAACAGCGCTTCCCGACATCGCCGGGGCCACCCGCGTGGTGGACGTCGGCTGCGGTTTCGGCAAGAGCACCCGGCCCCTGCCGGCGCGTTACCCGGGCGCGGAGGTGGTGGGGATCGACCTGTCCGAGCCCAACCTGAAGCTGGCCCGCGCCGAGGCCGACGCCGAGGAGCTGCCGATCCGTTTCCGTCAGGCCCTGGGTTCTCGGACCGGACTCGAAGCGGGATCGGTCGACGTGGTGACCGGAACGATGGTCCTGCACGAGATGCCCCGCGAGGAGATCGAGGCGACCCTGCGGGAGGCCGCACGGCTGCTCCGCCCCGGAGGTGTGCTGCGCTTCCTGGAGTTCTGGCCCACCGGCGACCACCTGCGGGACGCGACCGTCTACGAGCACGCCGAACGCAACAACGAACCCTATTTCCGAGACCTGTTCGCCACGGACACGGCCTCGGTGTGCGCCGAGCTCGGCTTGGTGGGACACGCGTGGGTCCCCTTCGACGAGCGCGACGCCGGGCTGACCCCGCAGGGGCGCGAGCCTCGACCGGAGTGGCACTTCCCCTGGGCGGTGCTGTGCGCGACCAAGCCGACGGACGTCGAAGGAGGCGGCGGTGAGTGAATTCCGTTATCTGGGCCCCGAAGAGACCGACACGGTCGTGTCACTGGTGTGGCAGCTGGCCCAGGAGCTGCACGTGACCAGGCAGCGCCTCCTGGTCCTGGAGGACGTCCTGGCCGAGTCGGGGGTGCTGGGACCCGACGCGGTGGAGGAGCACACTCCGAAAAGCGCGACCCGCGTGCGACTGGCCCAGGACACCGAGCAGCTCCTCGGCCGCCTCGTCCGCGTCCTGACCGAGACCGACGACCACCGTGCGCCCATGCGTGAACAGTTCCTCTCGCAACTGGCACAGGCCGAGGACTGAGGGAGGGGCCCACCTCCCGTTCGCGCCCCCGTGCGGTCCGGCGTCCGTAGGGCCGCACGGGAACACCGGCAGACCGGTGGCCCCGTACGGGGAACGATCCACGCGAACGCGCGGTTCGGGCCCCTCGGGGGCTGCGGTGGAAGAAACCCGACGCTGAGGACACCCGTTCTCCGGAGAGGTCCGCCGGCTCCCTCGGATCGTGAATGACCGAGCCGGCAAGGGGAAGGGGCTTTTCGGCCATGATGTGGGCCTGATTCCACAGGAGCACGGGCAGCGGTGGCGCGAGGGTCGCCCTGGGCGAGCACCGTCCAAAGAACCGCCGTTCTCGTTCCCCTACATAGGGTAATGTTCTGCTCAAAGGAACAGCACGGTGCCCGGCTGTGTCAGCCACGTCGGCCACGAGGACCGAGACCTGAACCTTGCGCCAGGTAGGTCGATCGTTCCTGTGAAGAGAACGGAACACTGGCGGGACATCGTCGGCGGCGTCATCTACGGAGAATGGAGCCCGGTGTGGCACACGAGGTCGCGACAGCATCCTTCTCGGGTTCGGAGAGCAAGAAGGGACCCTCGTCTCCCACAAGCGGCTCCGGCCTGGAACGTGCCCTGCGGGTCATCAACACCGTCGCGGAGAGCCGGGCGCCGGGCGTGGGGGTGTCCGCCCTCGCCCGGGAGACCGGCCTTCCCAAGGCGGTCGCCCACCGTATCCTGAAGTCCCTGGTAGCACTGGAGTTCCTGACCTTCGACGAGAACACCAAGCTCTACAGCCTGGGTCCGGGAGCACTCGTCGTGGGCCTGGCCGCACTGCGTCAACTCGACGTGCCCGCGATCGCCAAACCCCACCTGCAACGACTGGTCGCGGAGACGGGCGAGACGGCGACCCTCTCCATCCTGCAAGGGTGGACCCGCCTGTACATCGACCAGAACCTCTCCCCCCAAGAGGTGCGCATGTCGGTGAAGATCGGAGAACCTTACAGCCTGCACGCCGGCTCCTCCTCCAAGGCGATCCTGGCGGCGCTGCCCGAGGCCAAGGTTCGGGAGTACCTGAAGCACCACGCCCTGGAACAGCTGACCGACGCCACGATCATCGACCCGGACGAACTGCTGGCGGAGATCCGCGTCATCCGCGAACGCGGTTACGCCATCAGCCGGGGAGAACGCCAGGCCGACGCGGGAAGCGTCGCGTGCGCCGTCCGCCGGCTTGACGGGGACGTCTTCGGCGCCATCTCGGTGTGCGGCCCCGTCATGCGCTTCGACAGCGCGGCGCAACGGCGGTTCGGTCTCCTGGTCAAAGAGGTCGCCGAGCACATCTCGGCCTCCATCGGCTACAACGCCTGATCGGGGTGAGGCGGGCGGAAGGTCTTGGAGCGGTGGGGCGGGAGCGTGCTCTCGTTCCGACTTCCTGGTTCTCGGCCCTCTGTAGAACGTTCGTGGGCCGGAGCGATCACGCCCGGCCCACGACGGCAAGGTATCAAGAGCCGCTCAAAGGAGCGGTGTGCACACCGAGGTCAAGGATGCTCTTTTCAGATCGGACTCAGCCGAGGGGCGTCTCGTCGACCTGAATGTCGAAATTGACGTCGGAACCCTCCACCGACGTCGTGGTGACGGTCACGCCGTAGGTCTCTCCGTCCATGAAAAGCTCACAGTAGATGGAAGCGTCCACCTCGGCCGGAAGGTCCTCTTCGCAGATGAAGCTCTCAGGGACCAGGCCGACCTCCTGCTCCAGGACGGCGGACGCCTGACGGGCGACCTCCTCGCTGTCGACGGCGGAACCGCCGACACTGAATTCGAACGAACATCCCGTCGCCAGAAGCACCGCCAGCGCTCCCAGGGTCGCTCCCAGCACAGCCCGGTCCTTCGTCATTCGCCGCATCCCGGCCTCCTTTTCCTCGGTTACCGCACATGGGACGCGAAGGAGGCCCGTTCCGTTCCCCAACGGCGACACCGAGATTCGGGAGCCGACCCGGGACGCTTCCCGTGAAGACCAGAAGGTCACGGCAGACCGTTGTCCGACTTCACCGCACCACGGGCGGTCAGGGCGAGCCCTGGCGTGAGGTGTCCGCGGCCTTCGAGAACTGGTGGCCGAACGCACCGAGCGTGCCGCCTCCTGAGCAGGCAGGTGCTGCTCCCGGGCACGCGGGCAAAGCACGGGTGGGAGCAGCCCAGAGAGATGGCTGGTGCTGATACGACCAATGAGACCTCTGGGGTCGATGCCCCGATGGGGGCGGCGTGCGTCCGGCCGCGCCTCGCCCCCACCGGGCGTGGGTCCGTGGAGCTCAGACCTGGTTCATGCCGCCGTCGACGTACAGGCTCGAACCGGTGGTGAAGCTGCTCTGTCCGGAGGCGAGAAAGGCCACGGCGGCCGCGGTCTCCTCGGGTCGTCCGAGCCGGCCCATCGGCACCTGCGCGGCCAGCTGCCGTTTGAAGTCGTCGACCTGCCCGGCGTCGGAAGCAGGCCCCGACAGTCCTGGGGTGTCGGTCGGGCCGGGGGTGACGGTGTTGACCCGGATGCCACGTCCCTTGAGTTCGTTGGCCCAGGTCCGGGCGAACGACCTGACGGCGGCCTTGGCCGCCGCGTACGCGCCGAACGCCTCCACGCCGACGTCCGCGTTGGTGGAGCCGTTCAGGATCACCGAGGCTCCGTCGTTGAGCAGCGGCAACGCCTTTTGAACGGTGAACAGCGTGCCCCGAACGTTGATGCCGAAGAGGGTGTCGAAGTGCTTCTCGGTGCTCTGTGCAAGTGTCGCGAGCTCGATGACGGCGGCGTTCGCGAACAGCACATCCAGTCCGTGTCCCCGATCGCGGACCGCCTGGTAGACGCGGTCCAGGTCGGCCGGCTTCGAGATGTCGCCGATCATCGCGGTGGCCGCTGGGCCGATCGCTTCGGCGGCTGCTTCGATTTCGGCCTTGCGTCGACCGGTGATGAACACGTGTGCGCCCTCGGCCGCCAGGCGTAAGGCACTGGCCAGGCCGATTCCGCTGCTTCCACCGGTGACCAGGGCGGTTTTGCCTTCGAGCAGTCCCATGTCCACAATCCCTGTCCTTTTCTGTATCGATCGCTACAGAATCAGAACAGTAGCACTTCTGTATCAACCAGTACAGAAGAGGTAGGGTGGGGGCATGAGGACCAGGCAGAGCGGCCGCACCGGCCGGCCCAGAGGATTCGACACCGAGGAGGCCTTGGAGCGCGCCATGCTGGTCTTCTGGGAGCACGGCTACGAGGGAGCCAGCCTGGCCGACCTGACCAGCGCGATGGGCATCTCCGCCACCAGCATGTACGCGGCCTTCGGCAACAAGGAGGAGCTGTTCCGCAAGGCCCTGGAGCGCTACAGCGATGGTCCGGGCTCGTACCTGGTCCGGGCACTGGAGGAGCCGACCGCCCTCGGCGTCGCCACCGCGATCCTGAACGGCACCGTCCGTACCACCACCCGCCCTGCCCATCCCCACGGGTGCATGGGCGTCCAGGGCGCGCTGACCACCGGTGATTCCGGGCGCGAGGTCCGCGACCTCCTCGCCGCCTGGCGCAACAACGGCTGCTCACGCGTGCGGGAACGGTTCCAGCGGGCCGTCGACGACGGCGACCTGCCTTCCCAGGCCGACCCGGGGCTGCTGGCCCGCTACGTCACCACCTTGTCGTTCGGCATCGCCGTGCAGGCCGCGAGCGGGGTCGGGCGCGACGAACTCCAGGAGGTGGCCGACGCCGCCCTGCGCGACTGGCCGCTCCACTGAGGGGCGGCCCTCAGCGGTGGAGGGCGGCGGGGGGGGCGGTCCCGTCCCGATCCCCTCGGTTCGGGCCCACGGCGTAGAAGCAGATGATGACCGGTACTGGCATGCCCATGAGCCCCGGACTCTACGCCCCTTCCGCGGCCAAAAAGCGGCTGAAAACCGACCGTGGAAGGGGGTCTCGTCAGGGCAACAGCAGCGCTGGCCGCGTCCACCGGCTTGTTCGGCGGGCATACGGCGTCCTGCTGTCAGCCCATACCGTCCTTGTCGAGGAAATGTTGGACCAGGTTCCTGCGCAAGTCCTCCTGGGTCTCGGAGCTGCCGGTTTCGGGACCGCGTTCCCGCCGAACTTCACCGATTACTTCGGTCTCCACTACGATCCCGTTCACGACCGTCTGCGTCACACCAAGGACAACGTCAAAGGCTCTATGAGAGAGGCCTGGCGGACGCGCCGAGCTCACAGTGGGCGGTTTCTGATCCATACCGAGAACGAGAGGCGACCGCCCATGAAGAATTCGACTCCTCTGGTGTTGGCCGCCTTGTCCATTATCGCAACCCTTCCCATTTCCGCCTGCGAGTCGCCCATTGCCCGAACAGGCGAAGATCAGACCGCTGAATCCCCGGTTCCGAGCGAGCAGGTGACTAAACTCTGGTTGAAGGTCACTGTTGACGCCCATGTACTCCAAGAGATGTTCGCCAGGGATGATGACGGCTCTGTCATGGAGAACATCAGGAACTACTACGACGAGCGGAGAGAGTTCGAAGAAGCCGAGGGTATCGCTCCATTCGATGGCATGGAGATACTGATGGGATCCGGCGCCGTCATCGAGACCGAGGGCGGGTATCGCGTGACCGTGGACCCCCAAGAATGGGACACCGGAAGCAGCACCGGCATCCAGGGAAGCGAAGTCCACCAAGCAATACTGCACTCCCTTGAGGTGAACGAAGTGGACTGGTGCGGTGAGATGAAGGGGTACGAGTTCTCGGACCTCTACGTTGATTCCTACTGGGGAGCGTTCGACACCCGGGAGGAGTACGTCGCGAGCATCGAGGGATACGTTTCCTGCGGTTCGGGGAAATGAGCCCCATGGCCGGCGCCCCGGCGCATGGCGGACGCAACGCGCCGCCATGTCGTCCGAGTGTTCTGTTTCGGTACGTCAACGCGCCCGTATGATCCCGTTCCCGGAGTCTTCGGACCCTCGACAGTATTTACAGCGACCTCAGGGACAAGAAATGGCCCGACTCCGAGAACGAACTGGGGTCCAAGGTCATCGGCGACTTCAGTCGTTTCAACTCGGCAGGACTCGAGGACCTGGCGAGACACCACCACACGACCGGCGCAACGGAAAAGCAAGAGAAGATGAGCCTGAGAGGCCTGGCGGCAGCCGCTGTTTGTATGACACTCATCGTGTCGGCCTGTTCTCCCTCACATGGGAGAGCTCGCACGGTCCACGAGGTCGCTGACGGCGAGGTACCGGCACCGGAGGCGGTCACCTCCGTGAGCGAGGTCGGCTGGGAGTGGCGGCCTGATGAGGAAGAGACCGCCTTGGCCGTGCACACCCAGAGCCGGGGAGCCGTGATCGAACTGGAGGACGGGCTGGTCGGCCTCCAGGGCGATACGGGAGACGAACTGTGGAGATACCAGATTCCCGAGGCGGCAGGACTCTCCACCTCCTTCTCACCCTCCGGAGAGCACGCCCTGGTGGCGGCCTCGGACGAACCAGCCATCCTGTTGGACACCTCGACCGGGGCGGTGGTGGCAGAGGACATCAACTGGGACGGTGAGGCCCACCTCCTGGACCACACACGCCTGATCCACCGCCAAGGCGAAGCGACGGAGGCTCTCTTCACGGTAAGTGACCTGGAGTCCGGGGAGACCCTCTGGCGGAAGGAAACCCCCGAGACCTGTTCCGGAGGCGGTCCCTCCTGGCTGGTCTCCAGGCTGCTCCACAGTGAGGCGATCGTCCTACTGCTCCACTGTTCGGAGAACACGTCTCAGGAGGCGCTCCGTGCCCCAGAACCCGACACCGTCAACGCCCTGGTCGCACTGAGCCCGAGCGACGGACGGGAGTTGTGGCGGCAGGAGTCCGCGGACTCCGAGGGCAGGGGGCTGGCAAGCGCGCTGATGCTCCAGGGCACCCTGGCGGCCGACTTTCCGGGAGAGGAAGGATGGCTGATCATCGACCCCGTCGACGGCACACTCATCGCCGAGTCGCCGAAACCGGTCCTTGAGGTCGGCGAGGACACCTACCTCGCGGGCCTCGACCCTTGGGCCGAGGACCCGGCCCACGAACTCCGGACGTTCGACGGCGAGGTGGCCGCATCGGTCACGCTCTCCGACGATCGGTGGGCCGGGGACACCCCCAAGACCGCTATCGGCCTGCCTGAGCAGTTGGTCAGTGTCGACATGGAGCGTGGCTCGCCCGAGGACACGGTCAACGCCGTGGTGACCCCTTGGGACGGGGGCAGGGACGACGTCATCAGCGGGACCACCACAGGTACGGCGAGCCGCATCGATCCCGGCAGGCTGCTTGCCGTCCCGGGGGCCGTGCTCGTCTACGTCCCGGTGGACCATGCGGCGGGTATCGATTCAGTGGAGCACGTGGTGGCACTTCGTTGACCTCGTGTATTCAGCGGGCTCTGGAGGAATTGAGGGGAAGCGAGAGAAGGGAGCCACTGGGCTGTGAGGACTCGAGTGTGGAGATCGGATTCACAGAAAGGGACAGAAGCATCTTTCTGGCGAAGGTCACTACACCTTGGGACCTCCCCCTGACAGCGCATAGCGATAGGAAGCGCATCATCGGCCATGCCGGAACCCTGGCCCTTTATGCCTGCGCGAACAGGACCGAGCTCACCACCACCCTGACCTACGTGCTACCCTCCAGCACCGCCGACGAGTGGCGCGACCGCGCCTCACGGAAGACTTGTGCCGGCCCTCGTAGGTCCTCCCGGCTCGGTTCGTCACTGCCTGCGAGATCAAGGCCCGCGGCCTGCTCGGGGCCGCCGTGGGTGCCTACGGCGACTCCGAGCAGGCCCTGATCCTGAAGGTGGCCAATGGGCTCGGAGCCGGGCAGACAGCGGTCTTCGATCGCCGGTTCTGCGACTACGGCCTGTCCGAGCGGGTCGGGTCGACGGCACCGAGGAGATCATGCGGGCCGGAGCCCGGTTCCCGCTCAAGCTCAGGGAACCCCTGCCCGACGAGTCATGGATCGAGCCTCTGAACAGCCCCAGCGGACGCGCCGAGCTCATGACAGGGGTTTCCTGATTCTGGTTCCGAAAGGATGGTTGATCGTCCGTGAAGAAGGCTCCGCCAACGCTGGCCGCCGTCTCCGCTGCTGTTCTTGTGCTTGTCTCCGCATGCACTTTTCCTGAAGGGTCATCGAGCGGAGGCGACTCCCCAGCCTTCGAGACTCCGAACGAGCGGGTGACAGGACTCTGGGTGTCGGGAACCGTGGACGTCCATGTCATCCAGGAGATGTTCGCCCGGGATACCGATGGATCCGTCATGGAGAACATCGAGAACTACTACGAGGAGCGCAGGGAGGTCGAGGAGGCCGAAGGCGTCGAACCGTTCGATGGCCTGGGGGTGCTCCTGGACTCCGGTGTCCTCGTGGGAACCGAGGAGGGCTATCACGTGGTGACCGACTGGGATGAGTGGGACACCGGAGGTTCCGGGCCAGGGGAAGCTGAGGTCCTCCAAGCGATGAGGCATGTCCTTGAAGTGAACACAGTGGACTGGTGCGGCGAGATGAAGGGGTATGAGTTCTCGGATCTCTACGTTGATTCCTACTGGGGAGCGTTCGACACCAGGGAGGAGTACGTCGCGAGCATCCAGGGATACGTCTCCTGCGGCTCGGGGGAATGAACCCTAGGAGCAGCGCACCGACGCGTGGTAGGCGTAACGCGACACCCAGTCGTCCGGGCGTTCTGGTCCGGTGCGCCAACATGCTCGCATGGCCTCGTTCTGTAACCTCAGCCCCGCGCGAATGGCAAGCAGGTGGAGGAGGGCGACGAGAGTGCCCGAGCTCTGCGTCTGCCCTTCAGTATTCAGACCACGAGCTGTGGTCAGGGGCACCCACTCATCAAGGCCCTCGTCGAACTCCGTCGAGTCCCTGAACAGTTCGATGTTCCGCCCCACGGCCACCTGAGAAAGGCTGCGAATCGTACGGAAAGAAGTCGGGGGTGACGGCTATGTCAGCTTTCCGGAGCTGACACGGCCATCGTGGTGTACGGACTGGGTTCTTCAGAGCAGGTTCGCGGTGAGGTGGTGGGCCAGGGCACCCCGGTCTGGGCGGCCAGGGTGCGGCGCCCAGATGCCAGGCCATGCGGCTCAACCGGCTGGGTTTGCGATGCCTGTGCGGATGTTCGGGGCGGCGGTCCTCCCCGGTGTGCCGGCGAACCCCACCCAAGGACATGTACGGCGTCGACAATGTCCCTGGGGTGGGGGTTCGCCGACGTTCGACCCTGTCAACAGCCGTACTTCCTCGTCCAGTACGGAGCACCGAGCCCGGCCAGGTGTGGAGTTCCATGGAACACAACTGACCGCATCCGGCCACGGAGAACACCGTGCACGTCGCCCAGAGTCATGCCGCGCTCAGCACAGCGGAGAGAATATTCTCGACTATGCGAAAGCGAGTCCCATGCGCCTGACATTCCTGGGAACCGACAGCGAAGGCGGCAAGTGCCCCACCCTCTACCAGACCGACCGGGGGACCATCGTGGTTCAGGGCTACAAGGTGACCGACGATGAAGCCCTCGGAGACGTCCGCGACCTGGCGGAGAACGAGACTCTGGTGGAGATCCCCCGTGAACTCCTGCGTTACGCCGACGAGGACTCCTGATGGGCCGCTTCCTGAGCGAGGAGGAGTTCTCCCAACAGTTCACCGACTTCGAACACAGCGCCTGGAAGCTGGAGGTCCGAGACCGCTACAACGTCCCGGAAGAGGCCGAGACCATCCGCCGCTTCCTGACCGACGGCGACCTCGGCCGCGGTGAGGACCACGCGCGCACCTCTCCCTGGCACCGCAACGTCACCGCCACCACCCACCAGGGCAAGATCTGGCAGCGCGTCCGCGTCGTCTCCGAACCTCTGAGCGACTACATCGCCTGGGAACACGCCGTCACCCGCTTCAACATCGAGGCGGGCGAGGACATCCGCTGGCTCCCCCGACACCACCCGACGGCGAGAGAACTCCCCGACCTGGACTTCTGGCTGTTCGACGAATCCTGGGCCTGCGTTCTGCACTTCGACGCCGACGATGTCCCTCAAAAATTGGAACGCCTCGGCGAGCCCGAGGAGATCGCCCGTCTCCTCCGGTGGCGTGATCTCGCCTGGGAACATGCGATCCCGCACCGCGAATTCACCCCTCGGGGCTCTGGGCGGTTCAATACCTAGGTGTCCCACAGCATCGAACGGGCTCGGCGAGATCTGGGCAGGAGACTCCGCGAGGTGCGCCGGTCGGCGGGGTTGACCGGCGTGCGTCTCGCGGAGCTGTTGTCGTGGAGCCAGCCCAAGGTCTCCAAGATCGAGACGGGCCGACAGTCTCCGACCGCGGCGGAGATCACCGCATGGGCCCGTGCCTGCGGCCGTGCTCACACGGCATCCGAACTCATCGACAGGTTGCACGACCTGGAGTCGATGTGGGTGGAGTGGAAGGACCAACTGCACGGCGGTCTGGGCGGCATCCAGTCCCGCATGGCGGTGGAGGAGAAACACGTCCGGCTCTTCCGGGTCTATGAGCCGATGATCGTTCCGGGACTCCTGCAGACCCCTGGGTACGCACGGGCGGTCCTTGAGGCGGCCGACCGCAAGAACGTCGTCTCCTGTGACATCGAGGGAGCCGTCGAACAGCGGATGCGCCAGCAGGAGATCCTCTACCAGCGGGACAAGAGGTTCCGTTTCGTCATCAGTGAGGCCGCAGTGCGCCATACGCGAGGCGACCGGGAGACGATGGCGGCCCAGATCGACCGGCTCATCACTGTTTCCACGCTTTCCACTGTTTCTTTGGGGATCATTCCCTTTGACTCTTCCCCTCCTTATCTCCCCCTGCATGGGTTCTGGATTCACGATGACGATTCCGTGGTGGTAGAAACCGTGTCAGCAGAACTGACCCTGACACACCGAAGTGAAATCGACCAATATGCCCATGTCTTCACCATGGCATCGTCGGGAGCCAGATTTCGGGGAGAGGCCAGGCAGGTGCTCCGACGTGCCGCCGAGACCATGGACGAGTAGAGTTCCTTCACCGGCCAGCCCGACAGCGCCTTGTTCTATTCCTGTTTATTCTCCTCCCTCGAAGGACAAAGCAAGGAAAGAGAATAAGGATGCATCCCACTGGCTCTCTCCTTTCATCCCCTCTACTTTCGTTTCAGTCCATCACGAAGGAGAGGTATGGAAGAGCAACAGGATGAGATGTCCACGGTGATCGACCTCGGCGATGCCGCCGTGTTGACTCTGGGCAGTGACGACCAGAGCATCGAGAGCAAGCAGTCCCCCTATGACTGAGCAGGTCGGCTTCGGTCATCACGGAGAGGATCTGGTGCGCTGGTTCGGCGGATGCGCTCCGTCGGGCCGGCGCGCCCCCATTCCCGTCCACGCCATTCCCGTCTGGGCCGGCCCTCCCCTGTGGACGGTCGGCCCCTGGCGCGAGCTGCACGTGCGCACGGTCGTCCAGGGAGACACCCGCTTTGCCGTCGTCGGGGTGTGCGCGGCCGACGACGACCAACTGGTCGAGGTCGCCCATGCATCCGACCTGGCCTCGGCCGCCGCATCGTGGGCTGGTTCCTTCACCATCGTTCGGTCGAGGCCGGGCATGGTGGAGGTGGTCACCGACACCTCCGGCGCGTGTCCCATGTACACGGTGCGTACGGACGACGGACACCTCGTGTGGGGGTCCAGCTCACGCGCCCTGGCCGCCCTGCGCGGTTCCCGGGTGGACCAACGGTGGCTGGCGGCCCACATCGGTGACAAGCACGCCACCCCTACAGGCCACAGCGCATGGGAAGGGGTGACACCGGTTCCACCAGGTCATCGCCTTCTCCTGCATTCAGGAACGGCCGACATCGAGCGATGGTGGCGACCTGTGTCCCGCTCACACGAAGAGGCTTTGAAGCGTGTCCGAACCTGTCTGGTGGAAGGGGTGCGCGTCAGAACAGGCGGGCTGCACGTGTCGACGGATCTGGCCGGGGTCGACTCCACGGTGTTGGCCGTCCTCGCCTCGCGTTTCGGGCCGGTCACGGGTGTGACCGCACACCCTGAGAACAGTCCCGAAGAAGGGGATCTCAGATATGCGCGCGCCCTGTCCATCCCGGGGCTCTCCCGCAGGCTCTTCACGATGAGTGAGGAACATCTTCCGTTCGGCGCCGCTCCCCTGGGCCTGCCGCCGACCGACGAACCTCCTCCCTCCGCCGTGAGCTGGGCCGCGTTGGCGGGACAGCTCCGCGTGACCCGGCACGGCACCGACGGCCTCCATCTCACCGGCGACGGCGGGGACAACCTGTTCCTGCCTCCTCCGACCCATCTGCTCACCCTGGCACGTGAACACCGGTGGGCCAGGTTGTGGAGCGACGCCTGTGCATGGGCACGGCTTCGTCGACGCAGTCCTTGGCCGTACGTGCGCGCGGCGCTCACCGGGGATGCGGACGCGCTGGCACGGTCCGCACCGAGCCCTCCACCGTGGTTGTGCGTGCCGCCGCCCAGACGTCGACAGGTCACCGACGCCGACGATGCCCTCGTGCTTCTGGTCCGATCCGTGGCGCGCTCCGCCGCGTCCGACACCCAACTGGCCGACCACGTGGGCGTGGAACAGCACAACCCCTATTTCGACGGGGCCTTGCTCGACGCCGTGGTCTCCCTGCCCCACCTTTTCGTTTCTCCGCGTACCGGTACAAGCCCGTACTGATGGACGCGCTCGGCGATCTGCTGCCCGCCGTGGTGCGCGAACGCACGACCAAGGGGTCCTTCGTCCGCGACTATCACCGCGCGATCCGCGTCCACCAGCGCTCGGTGCTGGACATGTGCGATGGGCCGTTGGCCGATGCGGGACTGGTCGATCCGAGGAAGTTGCGCTCGACGGTACGCGCGGCGGCACTGGGCGCCCGTATCCCCTGGGCACACCTGATCACCTCCTTGGGCGCGAATCTGTGGTGGAAGTCCGTGAGCGAGGCACCCTCCTGCGCTTGGGCGATGTCCGATGAGGTACGGGTATGACCGCCCCGGCCACGATCGTGGTCCACACCGGGCACGCCTTCGTGCTGGTCGACTACCGGACGGGGCGCGCCGAACTGCATGCGTCGATGCCCGCCGAGCACAGCGATCCCGTGGTCGACCTGGCACGCCGCCCTCGTTCTTGGGGCACGGAGGAGAACTCCGCGGTCCTCTCGCCACTCCCAGCGTGCGGTCTCATGTGGCGGCTTCTCTGCGTACCAGCGATCGCTGTGACCGCTGTGGTCCTGCACACCGGCCCTCGTCGTTTCCGCATGAGGCGCCTGGTCGCCTTGGCCCGGCTGGGCCGTGCGCTACCTCCGGCCCCGGTACGACACGTCCGCGCGGCGGTGGCCGCCGTCCACGCGACATCGGCCTTTCTGCCGGGCCGGTGGGCGTGCCTGGAACAGTCCGTCGCCGCCGCGTTCCTGCTCGCCCTGGCCGGCAGGCGCGCCGAATGGTGCCACGGTGTGGCCTCCGACCCCGTGAGGCTGCACGCGTGGATCGTCGACCCCGACGGAAGACCCGTGGGAGAAGGACCCGACATCAACGCCTTCACCCCCGTGCTCACACCCGATGGTCCTGCTGGGCCGACACAGGACACCGAACCGGAGACGACACCTTGAACGAACCGCACCTGCTGTTGACCGGCCCCGAACTCGCCCTGGGCATGCCCAGGAAGGAGATGCTGCGTACCTACCATGCCTGGGAGAACGACGCCGGAACCCTTCTGGGATTCGGCAACCAGGTCCCCCAGTCCTGGGAAACCCGTGAAGCCGGATGGGAACGCCAGCGTGGCAACATGAACTTCCCCCAGTTCGAGGTCGTCCGGATCCACGACCACGCCCCCATAGGCATGACCACCCTGGAGATCAATCGGTTCACCCGCAGCGCCGAATTCGTCATGGTCCTGGCTCCCGAAGAACGCGGCAAGGGACATGCCGCCGAAGCCGCCCGCCTCACCTTGAACTGGGCCTTCCACGTCGCCGCGCTGCGCACCGTGTGGCTCAAGGTCCTGGCCCCCAACACCGCCGGCACCCGCGCCTATGAAAAAGCGGGCTTTCGCCATGCGGGACGCCTACGCCGAGCGGGATTCTGGATGGGCCGACCCGTGGACGAACTGTTGATGGACGCCCTGCCTGAGGATTTTCCCTGGCCGTCGGTGCTCACTGGCACAAGCAGCGAGGGTCTCCAGAACACCTGACGGAAGGGAGGGAAGGAGGCGGTGACGGCCGTGCCGGGAGGAATTACCGGCGCGGCCGTCGTGGTGTGTGCAGGCCGGGTTCTTCAGAGCAGGCCCGTGACCAGGTGGTGGGCCAGGGCTCCAGCGAGGGTGGCCAGGGTGTAGCCGAGCAGGTGCCAAGCGGTGCGGCTCAGGCGTCTGGGCTTGCGGTGACTGTGCGGACGCGTGGAACGGCGGCGCGGCAGCGGCGGAGGCTCCCGGCGTGGACGCGGCAGGGACGGGCCGTCGTCCGGTGCCGGCCGAGGCCTGGGGAGCGCTGGCAGGGGACGGCGCTCCGGCACGGGTGCGGGTGTGCGCGGGCCATCGGGGGTGTTGGCGTCGCGTTCGGCCAGCCGGGCGGCGTGCAGGCGCATCCACAGCGGCAACTGGCCGTGGGCCTGACGGTAGGCCACCCGGGGGTTGTCCTTCATCTGGGCCAGCAGGCGCTGCTCTCGGGTGAGGGGCGGCTGCTCCCGATCCGGTGGTCGCTGCTCCCGGCTAAGCGGCGTAGAGCTGGGACGGGAGAAACGGCTGCCCCGGGGTGCGTCCAGCACCGTACGTATCCCCGAGGAGACCGGTGCGGCACTCATCGCACGGCCTCATCACCGGTGGCGGTGCTGCTCGTAGGGATGAGGGTGAACTCGGCCCACACCGCCGTACCCAACCCCGCACAGAACGGAAAGTCCACCACCGCCCGACTCCCCCAGGAGGTGACCAGGGAGTCGATGATCAACAGTCCCCGGCCACGTTCGGCCTCCTCCCACTCCTCCACCGTCCGCTGATACGGGATCTCCGGTCGAGTGGGGGTCTCGGCCCGGGCCCCGTCGTCCACGACGGACAGGTGCAGGGTGTCGGCGGTGGGCATGGACAGAGTGCGGACCACCCGACCACCTGCTTCGCCGGAGCGGGAGTGGGCGCAGGCATTGGCGAACATCTCACTGGCGCACAACACCACCGTCTCCGACAGGTCCGAGCACAACCCCTCCAGCCGGTACAGGTCGGCGCGTAGGTCCTCACGCACCCACGCAGCCTGGGCGAGGACGCCGGGGTAGACACGGGAGGCCCAGCGCCGCCCGGCGAAGGGCGGAGTGGGGGTGTGGAACGGCGCGCGAGGACGCGGCACAATGGTCATGTCGGCAAGCTCCTTCTGTGTCCAAACAGGTGTGGTTGTCGGCTTGGGCTCCGGGAGCGCCGCAATCGCTCCCGGAGCCGTTTTCATGCAGCCGCCTTCGACGAAGCGGCGGTGCCAGACTCAGAAGTCTGGCTCCCTAGTCATCATGACCACGCAAGACTGAGAATGCAAGGTATGCATTCGCACTGATGCAGAAACCTGGGTAGCTTGGGCACTGAGCACCATCGGAACGCGGACCTGCGTAGTCATGCCGAGGCAAGGGAGCAGCTGTGTCAGCCAAGAAGCCCACACGCACGCTACGCATGCGGCGACTCGCCGCCGAACTGCGGAGACTGCGCGAATCCGCTGACCTCAGCCGCGAGGACGTCACCGAAGCGACCAGGATCAACGCTTCGACGCTCTACCGCATCGAGTCGGCTCAGACCCGACCCCAGGTCCGCACCCTCCATACGCTGTGCGACCTCTACCGGGTGGACGATGGCAAGCGGAGCGAACTGCTGGCACTCACCAAGGACTCAGGAAAGCAGGGGTGGCTGGAAACCTATCCCTCAGAGCTGCCCGCGGAGTACACCAACTACATCCTCTTCGAGTCAGAGGCCCGGACCGTCCGCAACTACGAGTCCCTGTTCGTGCCCGGCCTTCTCCAGACCGAGGACTACGCCCGTGCCGTCATCAGAGGCACGCTGCCCTTGGCCACCGATGAACAGGTCGAGGCCCGTGTCCGTGCTCGCCTCCAGCGCCAAGAGTTGTTGCACAAACCCGAACCTCTGCGGTTCCGCGCCGTCGTGGACGAGGCCGTGCTCCATCGTGTGGTGGGTGGGCAGCGCGTCATGCGCGAACAGCTCCTCCACCTGGCCACCATGGCCAGGTTGCCCCATGTAGAACTACAGGTCATCAGGTTCGAAGCGGGCGCACACCCGGGTATGCCGGGGTCCTTCGTCCTGATCGACTTCCCCGACCTGGCCGACCCCGCCGTGGTCTACATCGACAGCATGGCCGGAGACCTCTTCCTGGAGGGCGAGGTCGAAGTCGACCGGTACTCGCTGATCATGGAGCACCTGGTGGGCGTAGCCCTCAGCCCTGAGCAATCGCGACGACTCGTCGGAGATCTCGCGGCGGGCATGATGGAAGGGAGCTAGGAGGACAAGATGGGGAAAAGCACCGCGAACGTCGGCGAATGGTTCACGAGTAGCTACAGCAGCGGGAACGGTCAGTGTGTCCAAGTCAGGTGCCAGGAGGAAAGCACCGGCGTTCGCGACTCGGTACATCCGGAGAGAGCCCTGCTGGACTTTCCGAAGAAGGAGTGGCAGGCCTTCATCGACAGCACCAAAGACGCCTGAACCCCCGCCGGCAGTCCCACCCTTCGACGACCGTGCCCCTGTGGTCACTTTCGGCGCTGAAAGTGACCACAGGGGCACGGTCACGGAAAGATGCGGTTTGGTAGAGGCTCTCTTGTGCCCAACCACGACCGACACCCCAACGACCGCACACGCCCCTCGCTCCCTGTGCGACGAGGGCACAACGTCCCGTCCCCGCCTACTCCCCCTCCAGCCGACGGAGAATGAACGCAAGAGGACCTCGGTAGGTGGTTCCCAGACCGGTGACGGTTCCCTCCATCGGCCCCGGCCCGTACTTCATACGGCTGACGTAGTTCTCGGGCAGGAGGACGCGGTCCCCGACTGCGAGCGGGGGTCTGCCACGCCAGCGGTAGGCGTATCCCCCGACCTGCACCACCTGGTCTCCTCCGATCTCGTGAATGCGTGTCTCCTTGTCGAGTTGCTGCCGGAGTTCCTCCACCTGGCTCTCCAGCTGCTCGATCCGGAACTTGGAGTAGCTGCCGGCAGAGCTGTTTCCAACCTCGTACCCTTCCCGGTAGCCGCGCCGGTGCGCCTCGGCCACCGCCCGGTCCTGTTCGGTGGCATGGGTACCGCAGGCGATGTCCGAGCTGCTCACACGAATCTTGCAGGGATGTCCGGCCTTGGTGGGGCGCCCACAGGTACGTACCTGGTCCTGGGTCATCGTTTTCCTCTCCACCCTCGAAGGGGTCGCACCGACAGGTCCGTTCAGAAGGGCAGCAGGCCCGGTGCGGCAGCCGTGACCGCCGCACCGGTGGCCATGAAAAGCAGTGCGGCGCCGGCGCAGCCGCCGCCCTTGGCCGGGGCGGGCTGAGAGCCGCGAGCGGGTGTCCGATGTTCGTAGGGCGCGACGAACTGTGCGTGGTATTCGGCGTCGGACAGTTCGCGAGACCGCCAGAACGACTGCCAGGGCTCGCTCTCCGCTTCCTCCTGCTGGTGTTCGGCTCTCACCCGAGCGGCGACCACGGCACCCGTACCGTCGTCGAAAAGACCGTGCTCGCGCTTGTGGATCTCGACTTTCAGCAGGTCCCATGCCTCGGCCGGGGCCGCCACTCGGATGCCCGACTCTTGAGCCTTGCGGATCTTGGGATTGTCCGTGCCGGGTTCGGCGATGACCAGGCGGACGGTCTTGGTGACGTTGACGCCGGCGGTCGCGCCGTTGGCGACGGCGTGGTCGATGACCGCGTTGACCGAGGCCCCTTCCCCGATCGGGACGATGCGCCATCCCTTGAGCGGGCCGTTCTTACGTGCCTTCTCCTGCTCGGAGACGTAGAGCAGGTCCTGGATGACATGTCCGGCGCCCAGGTTCTTGGCGGCTCGCTCCAGTTCCCTGAGTTCGGTGGAGGTGACGACACCGTCTGCTTCGGCTCGGGCGCGGGCCTCCAGGAGGACCTGTTCGTGCACGTGGCGGACCGTGTTCTGGGTGAACCCCGCCCGGGTGGCCAGCAACGCGAGTTGTTGGGCTTCGTCGCCGACGATCTTGCCGTCGGCCAGGGCGTGGCCCAGCACGGACCGGTAGGCCGCCGCGCCCTGCGGGTTCGGCTTCGGTGAAGGGTTCATGTCGGGCAGCCCAGAGGCGAGGTTGGCCAGCCAGCCCTCCTGGCCCTTGCGCAGCCCGGAGGTGCGCGGCGCGATACGCCCGGTGCGGTTGACCGCGGGTGCGGGCACGGGAGCCGAACCGGCCCAGCTCAGGGGCTGGGGACTCTCGTTGAGCAGTACGGAGAGCATGCGGGCGAGGTGGCGTGCGTCGGCCAGCGCGTTGTGCTGGTCGCGCATCCACCCCCCTGTCAGCAATTGGTAGAGCTGGGGCTGGCGGTAGGCGTACCGATCCAGGTGGGTGCGGAAGGTCTGCAGGGTGCACAGGCCGGGCAGTCCTCCGGGGCGCATGCCCAGAAGACCGAACTCGGTTTCGAGGAACTTCTCCTCGAAGGGCAGGTTGTGGGAGACCACCACCGCGTCGGACAGATAGGTGGCCAGGTCTCCGGCGATGTCGCCGAAAGCCGGCGCGTCGGCGACCTGGGTGGGGGTGATGCCGTGGAACTCCTCCCCGGTGAGCGGACGCATGGGGTTGACCAGGGTGGAGTACTCCTCGACGACCGTGCCGTCGCCGCGCATGCGCACCACCGCCACCTCGCAGATCCGATGCCCGCGATGCGCGTCGAGTCCGGTGGTCTCCAGGTCCAGGACGGCGAACAGCATTCGCCGGGGGTCGATGCCCTGGCCTCGTGTCAGGCGCCCTTGGGTGAACATGTCTCTCCGCTCGCTTCTGAGAAAGGGGAAGGGGTGAGTGATCCGTTGGTGTGATCCGTACGGGATTTTCCTGTCGAGGACTTTGATCAGGAAGGGTCGATGCCCATCGACCTACCGCTTTCGGCGGGAATCACGTTTCGCTGCTTCCAAGGCTTGGTCACGCAGGTCGAACCAGCGTTGGCGCTTGTTTTTCATGCCGGGAATTCCCTTGAAAGGGCGGAGTTCTCTCAGCACCTGGTTGCAGAAGGCGACAGTACGACGGGGATCTATCTGGAGGAGACGGCTTGCTTCGTCGAATCCTGCCGCGGCATAGGCGAGCTGCTTTGGTGTGGCCCCTCCCGCGTTCTTCCTGCTCTTCCCCGTTGATCCTCGTTTCGGGGTGTCCTTCACCACGGTTTTGGTTCTACGCTCGGCTGCACGCTGCCGTTCATCTCGGACGGCCTTCTGGGCTCGCTCTCGACATCTGACAAAAGCTTGTTTGAGATCAAGCCCCTTCTTGCCCTGCACGTCCATGACGAGGCCCCCCTCACGAAGTGCCTTTGTGCAGATAAGGGCTGCCTTGCGCGGATCTTTGCCAAGGAATCCCTCTGCGGTCCTCAGCGCTCGGGACAGAGTCTCCATGTCGATCCGAAGGCGTGGTGAACTTCTCTCATCGGGGCTGCTCCGCTTGCCACTTCGAACCCTCTGTTTCCTGCTTTCACTCCCGGCTGCTTGCATCTTTCGCGTAGAGGGTTCAAGACCTCCGCCCGCCTTCCAACCGGGGTCCACTGCAAGAGGCTTGGAATTCTTCCGCTTACGAGGCGCCTCCTTACCCCAGTGTTTCCGACACCGCAGCTCACGGTTGGTCCCGCCGAACTCATGTTCCTGATCGGGACGTTCCCACATGACGGACAGACTCGCGTTGCGGTCGTCGCAGCCGGGGTAGCCGCAGGGGTTTCCGGTGTGTCCGGTACCGACCGCGCGAGGCGCACGATCGCGGGGCCGAGGGGGCTCGTTCTTCGTCACCGCGTTCTCCGAATGGGCAGCGACAGGACTCTTATCCCTTTCGGGACCAAAGCCCTATCTGGGGGGGTTGAGGGGGCGAGCTAAGTGAACCCACACCCACGGGTCGGCGTCCTGGTGTACACAGACCTTGAGGGCGCCGTGGAGCACACTCTACGCCTCTTGCTTGTGAACCGGGTTAACAATAGAGTCTCGGGCATCGACGCGGCACCCCAACGCCCCTAGGTTGGGTGTCACGCTCTCCCCCGCCGCCACCCGCTCTCCCCGACGGCAGGGCCCCAACCCGGCGCAACGCAGGAAGACCCGATGCCCAGCACGACCCAAGCGCCCCCTGAGGCCGAGGAACTCACCACCGGTGCACTGGTGGAGGTACGCAGACAGAAGTGGGTGGTGAGCGGGGTCGAACCCAGCCCCGGCGCCACCCTCGTCACCCTTCAAAGCGTCGAGGTGGGAGATCGAGCCCGGCAGGCGCCTGCTCCCCAAGGGCGCGTTGCCCGAGATCACCGCTGAGGGACGCGACCGTCCCGACCCATTCACCGTCTTCCTGTCCGACCAACGGTTCATGTGGGGTGCTCCTGGGTAACGATGTTCGACGGTGGAGACCCTGGAAGGTGCCGCCGGAACCCTGGGAAGTCGGGAGCCGGGCATGGCCTTCCACGGGATCGAGGGGATACGGCTGTGGCACTGGCCGACGCGTCACCGCCCGGACCGTTACGCCCGCACCCATGCCAAACTCGCTGTGGCCGACCGGCGGTCCCTCCTGGTCTCCAGCGCCAACCTCACCCAGAGCGGGGTGTCGCGCAGCATCGAGGCGGGGCTGCTGGTGCGGGGCGGCGCGGCGCCGCGCCGGGTGGCCGAGCACATCGTCGAGCTGCGGGCCCGGGGTGTGCTGGAGCCTGTACGGATCGGGGAGGCCTGATGGACAGCGGTACCAGTGACAGACCCGTGGGCGCGCGGGCCCTGGTGGGGTCCGCCGACATCGCCCGGCTGGCCGGCGTGCGCCGACCCGCGGTGAGCAACTGGCGCAGGCGTTTCGCCGACTTCCCCGCCCCGGTGGCGGGCAGCTCCTCCCAGCCTCTGTTCGCCCTGGAGGAGGTGCGGGCGTGGTGCCGTGAGCACGACAGGCCCTTCGAGGCCGAGGGGGCCGACCTGGTGTGGCAGCGAGTGCGCGCCGAGGTGCCCGACGTCCGCCGAGCCGAGTTCCTGGCCTACCTCGGGCAGGTGCTCACCGAGGACCTGCCCGTCCCATCGCCCACGCCGGGCGTACCCGAGGAGTGGGGCGGACTGGCCCGGGAGCTGCTGTCGGGAGAGGATCCCGACAAGGACTACGAAGAGCTGTGCGGGCGCCTGGCCGGGGAGCGGGGACGGGCCGAGACCGATCCCGTCCTGGCCCGATGGATGGCCGAGCTCGGAGGTATCGACGAGGGCACGAAGGTGGCCGTTCCCGCCTGCGGTGTCGGCACGCTTCTGGTGGCCGCTCTCGCACGCGGTGCGACCGAGGGCTTCGCTCAGGACCGCGACCCCTTCGCGTGGAGGGTCGCGACCACACGCCTGCATCTGGGACACGGGAACGCCGTGTGCCTCACCGACGCCGAGGACTCTCTCCGGGACGAGGACGTTCCGTACGGACGGTTCGACGTGGTCCTGTGCGACCCGCCGTTCCGGGACCGGGAGTGGGGCCACGAGGAGTTGGCCGACGATCCCCGTTGGGTGTACGGAGTGCCGCCTCGTTCGGAGGGAGAGCTGGCGTGGGTTCAGCACTGTCTGAGCCTGGCACGGCCGGGCGGGCGTGTGGTCGTGCTGTTGCCCGCGTCGGTGTCCTACCGGCCGAGCGGGCGCAGGATCCGCGCCTCCCTGCTCCGTGCGGGTGCGCTGCGGGCCGTGTTGGAGGTTCCCCGTGAGGGACCCGCGCAGGCCGCCGGCCGCCAGGTGTGGATCCTGATCCGGCCTCAGGAGGGCGCGGACACCGACGGTCGGATCCTCCTGGTCGGAGAGGCCGAACCCACCGACTCGGTTCGAGCCTGGGAGGACTTCCTCGCGGGTGTCGACATGGACAGGGACCCACGCCGATCGGTCCTGGACGTCTCCTCCCTCATCGACGAGGAGGTGGACCTGCGCCCGGCCCGGTACCTGGATCGGGCACGGAAGACGCGAGCGTCCGTCCACTACCCGCCACTACTGACCGAGTTCACCGACACGCTGGAGCAGGCGCGGTCACTGGTGGAGGACCTGACGCTGTCCCCCGTGGAAGAAGTGCCCGAGACGACCGTGGGCGCATTGTTGGACGAGGGCGCCCTGGAACTACACCGGGCCCCGCTGGCCCTGGACACCGGGGCGGGGGAGGTTCCCGTGTTGACCGTGCGGGACGTGCGGTCCGGGGAGGCGCCCAGTGGAAGGTGCACCCGTGTGCCGGGGCTGGTGATGGCACTGCCGGGAGACGTGGTGGTGGCCGAGACCGTGCGGGAGACTCCTGTGCGGGTGATCACCGAGCCCGGTACGGCCCTGGGCCCTCGCCTGGTGCTGCTGCGCCCTGTGGAGGGGCGGATCGACGCCGCCTTCCTGTCCTGGGTTCTCCATCCTCGGTGCGTGGCCTCGGTGCGCACATCCAGCGGCAGGGCGGACGTGCGTGCACTCCGGCTTCCGGTGCTGTCCCTGGAGCGGCAACGGGCCCACGCACGGGTCTGGGAACGGCTGGCCCGCAACGCGCATCTGACGGAGCGGATCACAGAGCTGGGCGCCCGCCTGGCCGAGCTGGGCGACCGGGCTCTGCGCGAGGGCGGGCTGGGGCCGCGGGCGGGCTCCACATGAGCGGACTGGCGCGGCGGTCGGACGGGTTCCACGAAAACGACGTACGCCCCGGACGCCGCGATGCGTGCGGGAAGACGACCTGAGGCCACGGGAGTGCAGGAGATGACCGGACCGGTGCGGGGCAGGCGCCTGTTGGACGGACGCTACGAGATCGACACCACGCCGCTGGGACGGGGCGGTATGGGCGAGGTCTACGAGGGGCGTGACATCCGCCTGGAGCGCGAGGTCGCGGTCAAGTTCATCCGCTTCCCCTCCGACGCCGACCAGGCCGAGCGCGCCGAGATGGTGCGGCGGTTCGTGCGCGAGTCGCGCATCACCGCCGAGCTCCAGCACCCGGGGGTCCCCGCGGTCTTCGACGCCGGCAGCGGCGCGGACAAGCGCCCCTACCTGGTGATGCAGCGTATCCATGGGGTGAGCGTGTCCGACCTGCTCGCCGAGCAGGAGCGGTTGTCCGTGGGGTGGGCCGCGGCGCATGGGGCCTCCCTTGTCCACCGCGACCTCAAACCGAGCAACCTGATGTTGGAGTCCAGCGGAGCGGTCAAGGTCCTGGACTTCGGGTTGGCGGTGGCGTTGGACCGTACCGACATCTCCCAGATCACCAAGACCGGGCACACCCCCGGCACACCCGAGTACATGGCCCCCGAACAGTTGATGGCGGGGATGACCACCCCGCACAGCGACCTGTACGCGTTGGGTTGTGTCCTGTACGAGATGCTCACCGGCATGCGGCTGTTCACCGCTTCCACGCCCTTCGCAGTGGCCTCCAAGCAGGCCAACGAACGGCCCGGGGACGTACGGTCGGTGCGCCCGGACGTCCCCGCAGAGCTCGCGGAAGTGATCGGCGCCCTGTTGGAGAAGCGTCCCGAGGACCGACCGGGCGACGCCGTACAGGTATACGGGCGACTCATCGGCTTCGCCGACGGCTTGGGCCCGATCCCCGGTGTGCTGGGTCCCTCGTCGGTGCCGGAGCCGCAGCGGATGTACGCGGCGGCGCTCTCACGCGTCCTGGCCTCGGCCACCGCCCCCACGACGTCCGCGACTCCGGAACCGCCGCAGCCGTCGGGGGCCTCGGAGCCGGCGGTCTCCCCCCAGGCGGGACGGGAGCGCATCGAGAGGGCACGCGAGGAGGTGGCCGACCTGGTGGGCGCCTCCCGTTACCGGCAGGCCGCCGAGACCCTGCGCGGCGCCGTCGCGGACGCGGCGGCCGCTTTCGGTCACACCGATCCCGAGGTGGTGGACCTGCGCCTGGAGTGGGCGAACATCCTGTTCGAGGGCGGTGACTTCCGCCAGGCCGGTCCGCTGTACGCCGAGTTGGCGGGGGATCTGGCACGCGAACCCGGCAGGGAGCAGAGTCTGGTGTTCCGCTGCCGGTTGCAGGACGCCACCTGCCAGGCGCTGACCGGGGAGACCGCCCGTGCCTTGGAGCTGCTGCGCGCGCTATTGGAGGACGAGCTGGTCGCCTTCGGCGCCGAGGACCAGCGGACGCTGGAACTGCGGCGCCAGATCGGACTGTTGGAGCTGGGCGCGGGTCGACGTGAGGCGGCCGAGGCCACGCTCGCAGAGCTGCGGGAGGACCTGGTGCGGCTGCACGGGGAACGGCACCCCGCGGTGGCACAGATCGACGGGGTGTTGCAGGGAACGGGGTAAGGCGGGGTGGGCAGGACACGGATGTCCCGGTCTTCGTGCCTGCCCCGGTCTCGGCGCTACCACCGTGGTCGGAGGGTTCACTCGACGGAGCCGGAGAAGGTGACGGGACCGTAGGCGATCGCACCGTACTCGTCGTGGAACTCGACCGTGTACTGCAAGTGCCGGTCCTCCTCCGAAGCCCAACAGTCCTCCTCCCAGGTGGCGCTCTGCCCGTCCGCGAGCAGGTCGGGAGGGTTGATGCTCTCTCCCAGATGCGGGGACTCCCCCTCCCTGAGCGGGTCCCCCACCGAACAGCTCCGGATGCTCGCCCCTGTGTAGAGGGGCTCTCCGGTGCCGTTGGTGATCTCCACGTCCCACGCCAGGTACGGCAGAGCACCCTCCTCCCCTGTGGTGGGGTTGTAGCCGTCCTCGGCGATACGACGCTCGACACCGGTCAGACGTACGGTGAACCCGTCCCCGGCGTCGTACACCTCATCGAGGCCCAAGAGGTCCGGAGGCACCGGTTCCCCGGTCCCGGCGGGATCCTCCTCGTACCCGAGGTCCTCCGAAGGCTCGGAGGCCGACTCCTCCTGTTCTGCCATGGCATTCTCCGCCGCCGACTCCAGGGCGGAGGCCAGGTGGAGACGGTGGCCGAACCACCCGGTACCGAATCCGACGATCAACGCCACGGCCGCGGCCACGACGGTCACGGTCCATCCTGCTCTGGTCACGGCCTCCCCCGATCGTCCCCGCTGCTCAGATGTCGCTGTAGGCCCGCAGAACCCCGACCATGCTCCTGAGCTGAATGATGCAGTCCCCGGGCAGCGGATCCGGGTTGAAATGCATGACGATGTTGCGGATCTTGATGATCGTGACGAGCTGCTGGATGAAAAGACCGCGGTCCAGCGGCCATCCCAGACGCTGCCAGTTCTCCGGGGACTCCAGTACGGCCTTGTAGTCGCCCATGGTGAGGTTGTTGGCGTTCTCCAGGCCTTCACGCCCCTCATCGGCGCCACAGAATTTACGGATCACCTCCATGGAGAAATTCTCCGCGACGATACGACGCAGCAAGGTGTCGATCACACCGATGAGGAGGAAGGGCGTGGCCGCCTCGCTGTAGCGCTGGACGACATCGGAGGCGGTGACGATGCCGCTGAGACTCCCGTCCTCTCCATTGACCAGGACGTATCCCTTCTCTTGGATCTCCGGTAGGACCTCGATGAGTTCCTTGTGGAATTCCACCGGGTCGCAGGGTTCCACGGCGTCCCGAAGGCCGGCACCGGGATCTCGGCTCAAGGCCCGAGCCAAGCTCTTGAGCGTCACCACGCCCCGCAGGACGGGTTTCTTTCCTTTGCTCATGACGGGAAGCTGTGAGTAGTCCCGTAGAAGCATGGCGGTGAGTGCGCCTTGAAGGGAAGAGTTCTCCCGCACCCTCATCACGTTCGTGCTGGCCGAGGGCAGAGCACCCACGGCGGGACTCACCTGGTAGTGGCCCTCGACCGTGTGGACGAGTTTGACCCGGTCGTCCATGCCCTGGTCGCGAATGCTGGGTTTGGCGGTCAGGCCATGGTTGGCCAGGTCGGATTGAATGAGCTGTATGAGGTTGTGGCTTCGCCGGTCGGTGCCCCACAGCGCGAGCAGTTCACGGACGGTCATCTTCATGGGGGCGTGCCGATCCGCGCAGGCGCGTGCCTCGCGCAACTTTCCGTGGCGGCGCAGATTCAGGGAGAGGTGACCGCCGTCCTCCTCTCGGACGGACCTGTCGGCTTCCTTCTCCAACAGGATGCGACGTAACCGATCGAGGTCCCTGCCATCCTTGGTACGCCTCCAGGCGAACCACCCGTCCACGGAGGTGTTCCCCGTCACTTCCTGTGCGGCTTTCGTGGGATCGGGAAAAGGACGGGTGTCGGGCAGGATGAGCTGGGCGTCGGAAGAGACGGTGGCTCGGAATTCCCGCTCCGCCTCGGGAAGCTCCAGTACGAGTTCGTCTCCGGGTTCCAGAAGCCCTCGAAGGACGAGGTCGTGCAGGGTTATCGGGCGACCTCCGTCGAGATAGAAGGGTTCTGGCTCTTCTTCGGCATACGTGGACATTTTTCTCTCCTGACCCGTGAAGACGACCTGGTTCCAGAGTGGACTCATCCCCTGTGTTTTTTCCAGTGCCTTTTCCTCTCCCTTATCCCAAATTCGGGCATGGAACAGCTGTTTTCCTCCCTTGACGGAGGTCATGGAGGCCACGGCCTCGGAAGCCTCCCATCCCCTCGTTCCCAGAAGTACGGGCCCACCTTCTGTCACGGATGGGACAAGCGTTCTCGTTCACCCCTGCACGTGCGGCGGTGTCCGGGTAGGTTGGCCGGTGACTCCTGGTACTTGGAGCCGCCCTGCGGTTTCCCCCCGACCACGGAAGATCGATCGCCTTGCCGCAGCTGGCCATCCACAAGGACTTCCTCCACGAGTTCGCCAAGCTCGAAAAACCCGTGCAGAACAGGGTCACCGAGGTCTTCGCCAAGTTCGAGCAGGCCACCCACACCGGCCTGCACCTGGAGAAGATCACCGGCGCCCGGGACGACCGCTTCCGCACCATCCGCATCGACCAGTTCTGGCGGGGCGTGGTGCTGGCCCCCACCTCCGGCGACACCTACACGCTGCTGCGGGTGTTGCCCCACGACGACGCCTACGACTGGGCCAAGAGGCGTAAGGCCTCGGTGAACACGGCCACCGGTGGGATCGAGATCCGCGACGTGGCCGCGATCGACGCGAGCCTGCCGCACATGGAACGGATGGCCCAGAACACGCAGGACCGGCTCTTCGCCCACGTCAAGGACTCCGACCTGGAACGGCTGGGGGTGGACGAGCAGACACTGGCGTTCGCGCGTACGCTCACCGCCTCCTTCCAGTTGGACGCGGCCCGCGGGCTGCTGCCCCCGGTGCAGTGGGACGTGCTCTACGGCCTGGCGGCCGGGCTGAGCCCTGAGCAGGTCTGGCAGGAGTTGGGCGCGCAGATCACCGGGGAGGTCGACCCCGAGGACCTGGACGCGGCGGTCGAGCGCAGTCGCGACCGGGTGTTGTTGGTGGAGGGGCCGGCCGAGCTGATGGCGGCCCTGGAACACCCCTTCGACCTGTGGCGGATCTACCTGCATCCGGTGCAGCGCGCGGTGGTGGAGGCCTCCTACCGAGGGCCCGCCCGGATCAGCGGCGGACCGGGCACCGGCAAGACCGTGGTGGCCCTGCACCGTGCCCACCGGTTGGCCAGGGCGGGGGGACGGGTCCTGCTGACCACCTTCACCTCCACCTTGGCCGAGGCCTTGGATTCCAGTCTGCGCCTGCTCGCCGAGACCGATGGTGCGGGCGACTCCGCCACGGTGTTGGAGCGGGTCCGGGTGGAGCACATCGACCGTGTGGCCCACCGGGTGTTCCGGGAGGCGCACGGGCAGCCCGACCTGCTGAGCGCACAGCGTGAACGCCGGCTGTGGGAGCAGGTGATCGGGGAACTGGGCCTGGACCTGTCCCCTGCCTTCCTGGCCGAGGAGTGGCGTCAGGTCGTGCTGTCTCGGGGAGTGACCACCGCCGACGAGTACCTGGCGGCCAAGCGCACCGGTCGGGGACGAGGCCTCAGTGCCTCACACCGAGCCCGGGTGTGGCAGGCGGTCTCGGCGTTCGGTGAGAGGTCGGCCGAGCGTGGCCTGTGGACGCACGAGACCATCGCCGAGGAGGCGGCTCGGCTGCTCGAGGCCCGCGACGACAAGCCCTTCGACCATGTGGTGGTGGACGAGGCCCAGGACCTGCACCCGGGCCAGTGGCGTCTGCTGCGAGCCGCGGTCGCCGAGGGGCCGGATGACGTGTTCATCGCCGGTGACACCCATCAGCGCATCTACGGCCCCCAGGTGAGCCTGGCGGAGATGGGAATCGACATCCGTGGCCGCTCGTCCAAGCTGCGGATCAACTACCGCACCACCGCGCAGATCCTCGGTTGGAGTCTGGGACTGATGCACGGCCAGACCGTGGACGACATGGACGGCGGTCTGGACTCGGTCGCCGGATGCCGTTCGGAGATGCGCGGGGACGAGCCCCTACTTTCGGGGTTCACCACCTGGGAGGCGGAATTGCGCCACCTCGTCGACACCGTACGGGGCTGGACCGAGACAGGCGTCCTCCCCGCGGAGATCGGCGTGGCGGCACGGTCCAACCGAGCCGTGGACCAGGCGGTGTCCGCCCTGGAAGACTCCGGACTGCCCGCCCGGGCCCTGGCCAAGGGAACGGCGGACGGGGAGTCCGTCGCGGTCGGCACCATGCACCGGATGAAGGGCCTGGAGTTTCGTTGTCTGGCCGTGGTGGGAGCCGGTGGCCGACAGCTGCCCGCGCCCCACAGCGTCACCCCTGAGGAGGAGGATCCCGGCGCACACGCCCGCGACCTGCTGCGCGAGCGCAGTCTGTTGTTCGTGGCGTGCACCCGGGCCCGGGAGCAGCTGTACGTGAGCTGGCACCAGGCTCCCAGCCCCTTCATCGAGGCCCTCCTCGACAAGAACTGACTTCCCGCATACGCCGGTCCCGAACGGAAAGACGTCCTTCATGGCGAAACTGTCCACGCTTCTCGACCAGATCGACAACGGAACGGTCCTGCTGCCCGAGTTCCAGCGCGGCTACGTGTGGAACCGCGACCAGGTACGGGGGCTGCTGCGCTCCATGTATCTGGGCCATCCGGTCGGCAGCCTGCTGCTGTGGGAGACCTCCGCCGAGGACACGGCGGTGCGGGGAGGTTCCACCGGAAGTGGGACCCACCTGCTCCTGTTGGACGGCCAGCAACGCATCACCTCTCTGTACGGGGTGATCCGGGGGCGGGCTCCGGCGTTCTTCGAGGGCGACGCGTCCGCGTTCACCGGGTTGCACTTCAACGTCGAGGAGCAGGTGTTCGAGTTCCACCGCCCCCTGAAGATGAACGACAATCCGCACTGGGTGGACGTCACCGAACTCTTCGGCCAGGGGCCGGTCCCCTACCTGACCCGGTTCGCCGATGATCCCGAGCGGGCCAACACCTATCTGACACGGCTCAACCGCCTGCACCAGATCGTCGACAAGGACTTTCCCCAGGAGGTCATCACCGGAGCGGAGTGGACGACCGACGAGGTCGTCGAGATCTTCAACCGCGTCAACTCCGGCGGCACCAAGCTGTCCAAGGGCGACCTTGCTCTGGCGAAGCTGTGCGCGCAGTGGCCGGAGGCCCGCTCGACGATGCGCGCCAGCCTGGACCACTGGGCGGAGGCGGGGTTCGACTTCACCCTGGACTGGCTGCTGCGCAACGCCACCGCCGTGGCGACGGGCCGTGCTCTGTTCTCATCGCTGGACAACGTGAAGGTGGTGGAGTTCCAGAGGGCGCTGAAGGCTTCCGTCGACCACGTGGGAACGTTCTTGGACGCGGTGTCGGGGCGTCTGGGCCTGGACCACGACCGGGTGTTGATGAGCCGTTACTCGTTTCCGGTGGTGGCCCGGCTGTTGGAACTCAACGGCGGCCGGTTCGACGACGCGGCCCACCGGGACCGCGTCCTGTACTGGTACGTGCACAGTGCCCTGTGGGGACGGTACGCGGGCTCCACGGAGACGTTCCTGCAATTGGACTACGACGGGGTCAAGGAGGACGGTGTCGAGGGCGCGATCCGCCGCCTGTCGCGTTGGCGGGGCGGCAACCTGGAGGTCCGTCCGGACGATTTCGAGGGTTCCACGCGGGGTTCGCGGTTCTATCCGTTGCTGTACATGCTGACCCGGGTGCAGGGCGCACGGGACTTCGGCAGCGGGCTGGAGCTGAAGGCCGAGTCCCTGGGCAGGCTGTCCTCCCTGCAACTGCACCACATCTTCCCCAAGAGTGTGCTGCGCGACTCCTACGATCGCGGGCACGTCAACGCGATCGCCAACTTCTGTTTCCTCACCCAGCAGAGCAACCTCGAAGTGTCCGACCGCAGGCCCGAGGAGTACTTCCCCGAGGTGGAGGAACGCCACCCCGGGGTGCTGGCCTCCCAATGGATTCCGTTGGACCCGGACCTGTGGAAGGTGGAGAACTATCTGGACTTCCTGGCCGCGCGCCGGGAACTCCTGGCCGAGGCCGCGCAGACCTTCCTGGAGGAGCTCGCCACGGGTTCCCGACCTACGACGGAGGAGCCGTTGAGGCCGGTCACCGTGCTCTCCAACGAACCCGACGACGCGCGCAGCGTGCAGGTCCGGGAGATGGTGGAGGAACTGTTGCGCCGAGGTTACGCCGAGCCGGAGCTGGACGCGGTGATCGCCGACCCGGTCACCGGTCGGCCCGTCGCCGAGGCGGAAGCGTTCTGGCCGGAGGGGCTCCAACACGGGCTGGGCAAGCCGGTGGTGTTGGAACTGGACCCCGAGCAGGCCGACCTGCCGCGGCTCCAGGAGTTGGGGTATGAGGTGTTCACCTCGGTGGACTCCCTGCTGGGCTTCGTCAACCGCCTGGGACAGGAGGCGGCCGGGGTCGGCGAGGAGGAGGTGCCTCCTTCGGAGGAGGCCACGGCCGGTGTCGAGGCCGGCGACCTCCACCGCGCGATGGTGTCGATCTACGAGCGTGCCAGGAGCGAGGCCGGTTACACGCCGTCGTACTTCCTGGGGATGCTCGCCGAGCTGGGTGCGCTGGGGACGGCGCGCAAACTGCTCCACGCCCCCGCGGTCTCCGACGGATTCGCCAACCTGTGGGAGCGGGGCCGTCTCGATCTGACGGTGGAGGCGTTGGTGGTGCGGCCCGAGTACGCGCACCTGTTCACAGGTGAGGAGCTGGATCGGGCCCGGGGCCGTCTGGAGCAGTTCGGTTACCGCTTCCCGGACGAGTAGAACCTTCCTGTACGACGACGTTACTTCCAGCGTCACTGTGAGCCGTCGACGGTGACGCCGGGAGCAAGATCCACTGGTTCATGTCGCCGGCGCTCGCGCGCCCGCATGGTAGAGAAGCGCGCCTTTTCCCCGTGATCTTGCTCGGGGTGACACCGCCGAGCGCTCCCGGTGACGCTGGGAGCAAGATCACGGGGGAAGGTGGCGGGCCGGACCCCTTGCGTCCCCACGGAAACCGGAACGGGCCGGGGAGCGTCTGCAACAGTGCGGGGAGCACCTTCCCCCACGGGTGGCGGCCCGGCCAGGAGCCACCCGGCCGACCCCCGTCACCCGACCCCCGTCACCCGTGGCCTATGCGGCCCGGGCGTCTTCCTTCGAAGGACGAGGTCATGAACTCCACATCCCCCTCCCCCGATTCCGAACTCGCCGACTTCGTGAGGCAACAGCTGGTCCGCTGGACGAGCCGCGGTGTGTGCGGCTTCGTGTTGGGCGCCGTCGCGATCAACCTTCTGGCGGTGGTCATGGGCCTGGCGGGACCCTGGATCGCCTACCTGATCCTGCTCCTCATGGCTCCGCCGTGCGCGCTGGTGCTGATCGTGGAGAACGAACCCGAGACCGAGGGCGCGCTGCGCCGCACGGCGGGGATCTGGGCCCTGCTCCCGACCTACCTCTGTGTGCAGCTGGGCGTCCTGGGCGTGCTGCATCCGTGGTGGCTGGCGGGCTGGGTCGTCACCGGTCTGGTGAGTGCGCTGCTGTACTGGTGGGGCTCGCGGGACTGAGCCCGCGCCTTCCTCCGGTAGCCCCGGTGCCGGCCCCGGTGGGGAACGATCCCGTACCGGAACCGGCTGAGGCGGTGGCCGCACCGGCACACCTTGTCCGGATCTTTTGTGGGAGATGCACTCTCTTTCCGCGCCAGAAAGAACAGCACCTTTACGACGTAGATCAATAAAATTCTCCGGTGGGACCGCCACCCGCACGGTACTTTCACGATGAAGTGGCCTGACCTTCCTCCAGGCCTCGGCCGCCCGGGGTACGCGGCTGGGACCCGCTTCGACGGCGATCAGTCGAAGTGACGACAGGAAGGGGAATGACGCCTCGCCGAGGCCTCCGGGGAAGCGGACGACGCTTCCGGAAGTGATCGCCTCCCCACGGAGGCGCGGGACGTCGCCCCTCCCCTGACCCGGCGGTGAGGGCTCGGAGCAGCAATGGCCCGCCCCCGTCAGTCCCAGTGGCAGCGCGGATGGGGGACGATCCCGTACCGGTAGCGGTACCGGTGGACCCGGGGGCCGTGACCACACCGGCGGCCCTCTCCTCTTCCTCTGCGTGGGACCGTGTCCCTGTCCTCCATCGAGGCGAGGGCGCCCGTGGGCGCGGCGGGGGCGCGCGGCGCCAGGAGGGCGTGGGGGTCGCCGAGCACGGCGGTCAGGGCGAGTATGAGAAGTCCGGACCAGGTACGGAAGAACGTGCGGCGTCGCTCTGGCATGTCCACCAGCCTGACCTTTGTCGCGCTGGGTCGTGACCCGATCACGCAAAGGAGGGCTGTCCGCTTCAGGCCAAGGGTGGTGGGTGTGGGGCCGTGCCGGTCCGGGTAACCGGTGCGCCTCCTCGGCCCACCGACCGGCGCGAGCCCCCGGCCCACCGGCTCATGGGGCCGGGAACCAAGGGCTGCCGGTCACGTCCGGAGGGCCTGGGGTCACAGGGCGCGCAGCACCACCAGGTTGCAGGTGATGTTCTCCTTGACGTGGTAGACGCTCTGCGGGACGTTCTCCTCCAGGCGGACGGCCCCCGCCTTCTCCAGGGCCTCCACCTTGGCCTTGTACCCGGAGGGCTCCCAGATCCCTTCCAGGACGGTGACCACGATCGGGGCCCCCGGGCGGGCCGCGCGCACCAGTTCGTCGAAGGCCTCGGGGCCCACGTGTCCCTCGGTCATGGTGCCGACGCAGATCACCGCGTCGTAGGAGTCGTCCTCCACGGGCAGGCGCCGGGTCAGGTCGGCCTTGCCCAGGTCGCGGTAGACGCCCTTGTCGCGTGCCTTGTCCAGCATCGCGGTGGACAGGTCGAGACCGTCGATGACCTCCAGTCCGTGTCCGGCCAGGGCGGCGCCGACCAGCCCGGTCCCGCAGCCCGCGTCGAGGATCTCGGCGCGCGGCCGGTCCGCGAGCAGTCGGCTCAGGCGTTCGGCGGCGTGCTGGGGGGCGGCGTAGCCCATGCCCTCGGTGGTGTCGTGCTCGTAGGTCGCGGCCCACTCGTCGTAGGTGGCCTCGCACTCCTGCGGGCTCTTCAGGGCGTACACCCGGTCCAGGATCTTGCGGTGCTCGCTCATACTCGCTGCCTCCCTCGTCGTCGGCGTCCGGTCACCGGCGCTCCCCTATTTCCGGCGAAAAGGACGAAACACCTCATCGCCGACCATACAAGGCGGAGTGTTCGCGGATTCGGGGCGGCCTCTCCCCCACCACCGCACCCGGACAGGGAGGAGCCCCGCGGACGGGAGTGGGTCCGCGGGGCTCCGACGGCCGGGAGCGGTCGCTGTCGATGGGAGGGATGGGCGCGACCGTGGCCGCCTCGTCTACTTGCCCGAGCCGGCGAACACCCCCTGCACGAAGGACCGCTGGAAGGCGAAGAAGACCAGCAGCGGAACCAGCATGGAAAGGAAGGCGCCCGAGGCCAGGACGTCGATGTTGGTGCCGAACTGACGCAGCTGGGAGCGCAGGGCCACCGTCAGGGGGGCCGAGTCCGGGCTGGTGAACACCAGGGCGACCAGCATGTCGTTCCACACCCACAGGAACTGGAAGACCGCCAGTGAGGCCAGCGCGGGGCGGGCCACCGGCAGGACCACCCTGCGGAAGATCCGCCACTCACCGGCGCCGTCCATCCGGGCCGCCTCCAGCAGGTCCCGGGGGATGTTCACGAAGAAGTTGCGCAACAGGAACACCGCGAACGGCAGTCCGAAGGCGACGTGGAACAGGATCGCCCCGAGGATGGAGCCGAAGATCCCCAGGGCCCCGTACAGCTGGGAGATGGGGATCAGGGCCGCCTGGATGGGCAGCACCAGCAGGCCGACGACGCCGACCATGATCCAGTCGCGTCCGGGGAAGTCCATCCACACCAGCGCGTAGGCGGCCAGCGCCCCGATCCCCACCACCAGCAGGGTCGAGGGCACGGAGATGTAGACCGTGTTGAGGAAGGACCGGACCAGGACGTCGTTGTCGACCAGGCCTCGGTAGTTGTCCAGTGTCAGCTCGGCGGGTTTGAGCAGGACCGTCCACCAGCCGCTGTTGGTGTTGTCGGCCTCCGACCGCAGCGACACCAACAGCAGACCGATGACGGGCACCATCCAGAACAGGGCGACCAGGACCAGGACGGTCTGCAAGGCGCCCGAGCCCAGTCGGGACAGGAGTCGGGAGGCCATGCCCCGGCGCGGAGCGCCGGAGACGGACACCTCGACGACGGAAGGTGACTTCTGGGACGTGGTGGTCACGAGCGCTCCCGTCGGAATCGGCGGATGTTGAAGTACATGATCGGCAGGACCAGCACCAGGAGGAGGACCACGAGGGCGCTGCCCAGCCCCTGGTTCCCGCCGGCGCCGAAGGACACCTGCCACATCCGCAGGGCGACCACGCTGGCGTCGGCCTGGACCGATCCCGGAGCGATCACGAACACCAGGTCGAAGATCTTCAGGACGTTGATCATCAGGGTCACGAACACCACCAGCAGCAACGGCCCTAGGAGGGGGATGGTGATCTTGCGGAACACCTGCCACTCGGTGGCGCCGTCCACCCGGGCCGCCTCCAGGGCGTCCCGGGGGATGGCGGCCAGGCCCGCGGCGATGAAGGTGATGGCGAAGCCCGTCATGATCCACACCCACGAGGAGATGATCACGGGGGTGACCAGGGTGGGTCCCAGCCAGGTCAGGCCGCGGAAGGGTTCGGTGAAGTTGTCCGCGGTCAGGTGGATCTCGTACTCGCCCGCGCCCAGGCCCGTCAGGGTGAAGCGCCCGTCGTCGCCGGAGGTGGTGGTGGCGGCGACCTGACCGTCCCTGAGCGCCTCGATCGTCATGCGGGGCATGCCGTTCTCACCGTCGTCGACGGTGCCGGCCTCCCCGCCCAGGGCGATGTCCAGCCACACCACGCCCTCGATGGTCCCCTCCGCCGCGTCGGGTACCGCGGCGGGGGCGGCCTGTTCGGGCATCTCGCCGGGGCGGATGCCGACCAGGGGAAGGGCCGCGGTCTCCCCCACCGTGTAGGCCCGGGTGGTGGTGAAGCCGCCCAGGGCGGTGTCCTCGGCCAGTTCGTCGCCCCGCGGTCGTGCGCCGGGGTACTCCGAGGGGGAGGCGAAGACGTCGTGCACGGTCACCACGGCGGCGTTGACCACGCCCCGGTCGGGGTTCTCGTCGTAGACCAGTCGGAAGATGATGCCGGAGGCGAACAGGGAGATCGCCATGGGCATGAACAGCAGTACGCGGAAGGCGGTGGCCCAGCGGACCCGTTCGGTGAGTACCGCGAAGACCAGCCCCAGTCCGGTGACCAGCGCGGGGGCCACCAGCACCCAGATGCCCGTGTTGCGGATCGCGACGAGGGTGCGATCGTCGGTGAACATCCGGGTGTAGTTGCCAAGGCCCACGAACTGGGAGCCCGAGGCGTCGAAGAGGCTGCGCACCACGGAGTACAGGGCCGGGTAGGCCAGGAACACTCCGAGGAAGAGCAGGGCGGGGAGCAGGAACAGGGTGGCGGGTCCGAACAGGCGCCGCCAGGCGGGGGTTTCGCGGGGTGCGGTCATCGGTGGCCTCGGCCTACTCGCCGTGGGCACGGGCCGCCTCGTCCTCAAGGCGCTCCATCGTGCCCTCGACGTCGGAGGGGTCGGCCAGGAAGTCCTGGAGGGTCTGCCACATGCCGTCGCCGACGGTGGCGCCGAAGGCGGCGGGCTGGAGGTCGGACAGGTCGAAGCGCACGCTGTCGCCGGCCAGGACGATCTGCTCGGCGACCTGGCCCAGGACGGGGTCGGCGTAGTCGTCGGCGGTCAGGTTCCGGTTGGGCGAGACGAACCCGCCGATGGCGGCCCACTCCCGGGCGGCCTCCTCGGTGGCCAGGAAGCGCAGCAGCTCCATGGTGGCCTCACCGTCGGTCATGGCCACGGCCGCGTCTCCGGCCACGACGACGGCCTCGCCCTCACCGCCCACGTGGGGGAAGGGGAAGACCTGGGCCGTGTCGCCCACGGCGGCGTTGGTGCTGGCGGTGACGACCCCGCCGATGAAGTCGGCGCCCACCACCATGGCGGCGTCGGGGTCGTCGCTGTAGACGTTGACCACCGAGGTGGGGAAGTCGGTCTGGAGGCTGCCGTTCCCGCCGCCCAGCATGAGCTGTTCCTGTCCCCACACCTCGGCGAGGGTCTCCAGGGCGACCTCGACGCTCGGGTCGGTCCAGGGGATCTCGTGCGCGGCGAGCTGGTCGTACATCTCCGGTCCGGCGGTCTGGAGGTACACGTTCTCGAACCAGTCGGTGAGGACCCAACCGTCGGCCCCGGCGATCGACAGCGGGGGGATGCCGACGTCGGCCAGGTCCTCCGACAGTCCGACGAACTCCTCCCACGTCTGCGGCGGCGCGGCGCCGGTCTCGGCGAAGAGGTCGTCGTTGTACCAGACCAGGGACTTGTTGGCGACCTTGAGGTAGACGCCGTAGGCGGTGCCGTCGACGGAGCCGATCTCGGTCCAGGCCCCGGCCATGTTGTCGTCGAGCACCTGGGAGACCTCGTCGGAGAGCGGGACGAGGGCGCCCTCCTCGGCGAAGTGCTCGATGAGTCCGGCCTGCGGGATGAGCGCGACGTCGGGTTCGTCACCGCCCTGGATGCGGGTCTGTAGCACGGTCTGGAGGTCGTCTCCGGCTCCGCTGTAGGAGACGCTGGCCCCGGTCTGCTCCTCGAAGAGCGCCAGGACCTGTTCGAAGGCCTTCTGTTCGTCGCCCGCCCAGGGGCCGACGATCTCCAGGGCCTGGCCGTCCAGGTCGGCGCCGTCGGCGGACGCCGAGCCGCCGTCACCGCAGGCGGTGGCGACCAGGGTCAGGCAGAGCGCGGCGGCGCCCACGCCGAGCGGACGGAGGAGGCGGGAGTGGGTGGGGGTGGGTGCTGACATGGGGGAACACTCCTCAGGAGTCGTGGATTGCCGTGCCCGTGGCGGGGTCGAAGAACTGGAGCCTTGCGGTGTCCACCGCCACGGAGATGGTCTGGCCCTCGAACACGTGGGTGCGGGGGCTGAAGCGGCCGACGAGGACGACACCGTCGTCGGTGGCCGGGAGGGTCTCGTCCGCTCCCGTGTCACGGGCGAGTTCACGGGTGTCCTCGGTGACGACGGGGGCGGCGTCCAGGGGAAAGTGCACGAGGACGTCGGAGCCCATGGCCTCGACCAGGTCCGCCACGGAGGTGAGGGTGGCCCCCTCGGTGGAGCCGACGATCTCGGCGTCCTCCATGTCCTCGGGGCGGATGCCCAGGACGACCTTCGCCCCGGCGTAGCCGCGCAGGGCGGGCCGTCGGTGCAGGAGACCGTCGGGCAGGTCGAGGTACTGCTCGCCCACCCGGACGCGGAACCGTCCGTCGTCCTCGACGAGTTCGACGCAGATCAGGTTCATGCCGGGTGAGCCGACGAAACCGGCGACGAACAGGTTGCACGGGTGGTCGTACAGTTCCTGGGGCGGTCCGACCTGTTGGAGGACGCCCCTTTTCATCACGGCCACCCGGTCGCCCAGGGTCATCGCCTCGGTCTGGTCGTGGGTGACGTAGACCGTGGTGACGCCGAGGTCGCGTTGGATCCGGGCGATCTGGGCGCGCATCTGCACGCGGAGTTTGGCGTCCAGGTTGGACAGGGGTTCGTCCATCAGGAACGCCCGGGGCTCGCGGACGATGGCCCGGCCCATCGCCACCCGTTGGCGTTGGCCGCCGGAGAGGTTGCCGGGTTTGCGGGTGAGGTGCTCCTGGAGTTCCAGGACGTGCGCGACCTCGCGGACACGTCTGTCGATCTGGTCCTTGGGGAGTTTGCGCAGACGTAGTCCGAACGCGATGTTCTCGAAGACGTTGAGGTGCGGGTACAGGGCGTAGGACTGGAAGACCATCGCCACGTCCCGGTCGCGGGCGGGCACACCGTTGACCACCTGGTCACCGATGCGCACGGTGCCCTCACTGATTTCCTCCAGTCCCGCGATCATGCGCAGCGCCGTGGTCTTGCCGCAGCCCGAGGGGCCGACCAGTACCAGGAACTCGCCGTCCTGGATGTCGAGTGAGAGGTCGTCGACCGCGCGAGTGCCGTCCGGGTACACCTTGCCCAGGCGGTCGATCACGATTTCTGCCACGACACCTCCGTGGAGCGGGCACGGGGGTGCCCGACAACAGGCCGTGCCGGTGCGCGACCCGCGTGATGTGACGCGCGCCACCACCGGCGATGTGTGACGACAGTAGTTCCGCCCTCCCTAAGGAAGCCTTAACGAAGCGTCTCGTTCGACTTAAGCTCCCCGGGTTCGACCGTGCCGGTCACCCGAACGTCACGCCTGCGTACCGTGGGTTCCCGGGCTCGTAGGCGCGGTCGGTGTTGGCTAACGTGTGCGCATGGCAAGGGTCTTGCTGGTCGAGGACGATCAGATGGTGCGCGACGCCCTGGTGCGGGCGCTGAGCGGTCTGGGGCACGCGGTGCTGCCCGTGGGGACGGCGTTGGACGCTCTGCGCGAGGCCGCCGAGCACGAACCCGACCTGGTCATCCTGGACCTGGGGTTGCCCGATCTGGACGGGGCGGCGGCCCTGCGGATGCTGCGCGGTCACAGCGACGTCCCGGTGATCGTGGCCACGGCGCGCGGCGACGAGCGGTCGATCGTGCGTCTGCTCAACGACGGTGCCGACGACTATGTGGTCAAACCCTTCTCCAGTACCCAGCTGGCCGCGCGGATGAACGCGCTGCTGCGCCGCTCGGGCAGGGCCTCCTCCACCACCGGCTCCCCCGGCGACCTGACGGTCGGCGAGCTGTCGATCAGCCTGACGCGCCGTCAGGCGGTGCTGGCGGGCAGGCCCCTGGAACTCTCCCGCCGCGAGTTCGACCTGTTGGCGTACCTGGCGGAACACGCGGGGCGGGTGGTGAGCCGCCGGGAGTTGGTGGAGGCGGTCTGGCACCAGCGGCCGTTCGTGGGCCACGACCAGACCATCGACGTGCACATGTCGTGGCTGCGACGCAAGCTCGGGGAGAGCGCGAGCCGTCCCAGGTACCTGCACACGGTGCGGGGCGTGGGGTTGAAGTTGGTGGAACCGAGTTGAGACGGCTGCTGACACGCGCGGTCACCCTGGCCACGGTCCTGGTCGCGGTGGTGATGATCGCCGTGACGGGCCTGTGGGCCTGGCGGAAGGCGCACGAGAGGGCCGAGGTCGACATCCGTTCCCAGGCGGAGGCGGTGGCGGCGGTGGCCGGGGCGGGGACCGGCCCCGAGGTGCTGCGCAGGGTGGTGGCCTCGACCCCCGCCGGGGCACGCGGTCACCTGGCGGTGCACCTGCCCGACGGCACGACCGTGGGGGCCGGCCGTGCGCGCAGGGCCGATGTGGCCTCTTTGGCCGCGGAGGCCGAAGGGCCCTTCGAGCACACGGTCCCGGTGGAGGAGGGGACCGTGTACCTGGTGACGGTGCCCGCCTCCGAGGGCGGTGTGTCGGTGGTGGAGGTGTACCAGCCCCGGTGGGAGGCGACCGCCGGGCTGGGCCGGGCCCTGCTCGGGCTGGTCCTGGTGGCGTTGGTGGTGGTGTCGGGGTCGGTGCTGATCACCGATCGTCTGAGCCGGCCCGCGCGGCGTGCGCTGCGCGCGCTGGCGGACACGGCCGTGGCGATCGGGGAGGGCCGGTTGAACGCCCGGATAAGGGTGCACGGACCACCGGACCTGGTGCTGTTGGGGGAGTCGATCAACGCCATCGGCGAGCGTGTGCAGGAGCTGCTGGCCAAGGAGCGGGAGATGGCGGCCGACGTCTCGCACCGGTTGCGCACCCCGTTGACGGCGCTGCGTCTGGACACCGAGCTCGTGCCCGGGGCGGAGGGCGAGCGGATACGGGGGGCGATCGCGGCGTTGGAGCGCGACGTGGACGACATCATCCGCGACGTGCGTCCGCACGAGCCGGTTCCGGAGGCCGAGCGCGCCTGCGACCTGTCCGGGGCGGTGGCCGATCGGATGGGTTTTTGGTCGATGCTCGCCTCCGACCAGGGCCGTCAGGTCACCTTGGACCTTCCCGACTCCCCCGCCCGGGTGGCGTTGACCCAGGAGGAGTGCGTCGCGGTACTGGACGCGTTGGTGGGCAACGTCTTCCGGTACACCCCCTCCGGTGGTCCGTTCGCGGTCGTGGTGGTCCGGTACGCGGGGTGGGTGACCCTGATCGTGGAGGACGCCGGACCGGGTTTCGCCGATCCCGCCGCCGCCCTGCGGCGTGGCAGCAGCGGGGGCGGATCGACGGGGCTGGGGTTGGACATCGTGCGGCACGCGGTGGAGGCGACCGGGGGGACCGTGTACCTGGAGCGCGGCAGGCTCGGTGGAGCACGGGTGCGGGCGCGCTTCGCCCAGTTGGACGTGGCGCACCAGGAGGAGCAGCCACGGGCCTGGAGGCTGCGCCGCTCCGGTTGAGGCCCCTGTTCGAGGTCTCTGCGGTGGTCCGGCTCCCGACGGGGGCGCCCGCGTGGTCAGGGGTTCTGGTCGGCTCCCCGGGTGCCGGTCTCGGTGCCCTCGGGCACGCGGCGGGCCCAGTAGGTGGCCACGAGCGCGCCGGACATGTTGTGCCAGACCGAGAACAGGGCGCCGGGGAGGGCGGCGAGTGGCGCGAAGTGGGCCGTGGCCAGGGCGGCGGCCAGGCCGGAGTTCTGCATGCCCACCTCGACGCTGATCGCGCGGCGGGCGGTCTCGGGCAGCCTGACGGCCATGCCGACCAGGTAGCCCAGTCCCAGACCCAGGCAGTTGTGCAGCACCACGGCCAGGGCGACCAGGAGTCCGGTGGAGAGCACGGCGTCGGCGTTGGCGCCCACCACGGCGGCGACCACCACGACGATGCCGGTGACCGACACCAGCGGCATCGCGGGCAGGATCCGCTCCACGAACCGGTCGGCCGCCATGCGCAGCAGCAGTCCGGCGACCACGGGCAGCAGGACGACCTGCGAGATCGAGACGAACAGGTCCCCTGCGGGGACGGGCAGGGTCGATCCGGCCAGTCCCAGGACCAGCAGCGGGGTCACCAGGGGCGCGAGCAGGGTGGACAGCGAGGTCATCGCCACCGACAGGGCCACGTCGCCTCGGGCGAGGTAGACGATGACGTTGGAGGCGGTGCCGCCGGGGGCCGAGCCGACCAGGACCATGCCCACGACCAGCAGCGGCGGCAGGCTCAGGGTGTGGGCGATGGCCCACGCCAGGAGCGGCATGACGGTGTACTGGGCCAGGATTCCGAAGATGACGGCCTTGGGGTGCTTGACGAGTACGGCGAAGTCCACCGGGCGCATCGTCAGTCCCATGCCGAACATGATGACGCCCAGGAGCAGGGAGATGTGCGGGGCGACGAGGGAGGCCTGCTCGGGGACGAGCAGACCCGCGATCCCGCCGAGCAGGACCAGCGGGGCGAACCACCGGCCGACGAGGTCGGCGATGTTCGTGATGACGTTCATGGTCGCTTCTTCCCGTGTGCGTCCCCGGGCGGTCGCCGGTGCGAGGGGTGGGCATCGCGCGGTCATGGTAGTCCCACGGAGTCGTCGGGTGTCCGGTCGGGGCGGCCCGTGTGTCCGGGGACGGGCGCGGTGTCGGCCCCGGAAGGGTGCGGGGCGTGGTGAGGGCCACAGGGGCGGGGCTCGGCGTGCGGTGACGATCCGCGTGCGCGGGGAAGGTGCCTTCTCATGACGGACATCTCCCCAGACGACGAGACGAAGGCGAACAACGGCCCTCGGGAGTGGCGGTTCGTGTGGCGCCACCGGTACGCGATGGTGCTGGCCCTGGTCGTGGCACTGATGGTCGGCACGTGGGTGGCGCAGAGCGCGGCGCGCCCCCTGCTGTGGGTGGCGGGGGCCCTGGTGGTGGCGGCCCTGGTGTGGTGGTGCCGTGGGCGGATGGTCCTGGCCCGTGAGCGCAGGGCATTGGGCAGGGTGGACCTTTCCGAGGTCGACCGGATGTCGGGCCGAGAGTTCGAGGAGCACGTCGCCGCGTTGATGCGGGTGCACGGCTACACGGCGGTGACCGTGGTGGGCGGCGCCGACGACGGAGGGGTGGACGTTCTGGGGCGCGCCCCGGACGGGCGGGCGGTCGTGGTGCAGTGCAAGCGGTGGAACGACCCGGTGCCGCCCAACGACGTGCGCGCCTTCATCGGCGTGTTGAACAGCGGATACGAGGGCTACCAGGGGATCTTCGTGGCCTCGTCCGGGTTCACCGCGACGGCCGCGGAGGAGGGAAAGGGCCACATGACCTTGGTGGACCGGGACGGACTGGCCCGGTGGATGGCCGGTGTGGAGGTGCCCGAGCCGCCGCGAGGGTGAGGGCGTGGACCCGGCGTCCCCGCCGAACGGGTCTCAGCGCGCCTTCCCCGCGAAGACCGCGCCCGTGTGGCGCTTGCGCCCGGAGGGGTCTGCCAAGGAGAGCGAGGAGAGGCGCCGTCGTCCCGGGCCGGGAGAGGGGCGGGGGTCCGACCGGGAGCGGGGCGGGGGTCCGGCCGGGAGCGGGGGCGAGTGGGAGGGATCGGGGCCCGAGGAGGGCACGGGGGGCGAAGGGAAGGGCATGTTCGGCTCGGGGGGCACCGTGTTCTCCGTGGTGATAGGGGATTTTCTTCGGACGAGGCCGGAGAGGAATTCCTATCACGCCTGCGGGCGCGGTACCTCCGGAAATACCGGAAAGAAGCTCTTTTTCCTTGGCACGTTCCCCATCCCCGTTGTCACCCGACGGAAGTGACTCCGGTGTCACCATCGACCGCCGACAGTGACCATAAGGGCGAGATCATCGCAATTCAGCACCCTGAAGCCAACGGACCGCACGGCTCGGAGTGCACGGAAAGGAAGAGCACGATAGCCTTCCTTTGCTGAGAAAAGCCTCGGAAAGGCATCAATGCGACATTCCCCCATGTTCGCCCGCTCCCTGTTCCTGGCCGGTCTCCTGACGGCGCTGCTGTCCCTTCCCTCCCCGACGTACGCGATGACCGATCCGCTCGGCGCGTTCTACGCCCGCATGCTGGAGGAACACGACGGGGTCTTCGTGGAGGAGGAACTCGCGGGGCTCCTCGACCGGGAGGAGACCGCCGACATACTGCGCTCCCTGCTCGACGACCATCACGTTGACGTCCACCTGGTGGTCATCGCGGGTCGGGGCGAGTACTTCGCCGCACATGAGTTGGCCGAGGCCGTCCACTGGCACACCAGTCATCCGATCATGGTGCTGTCCATGGACAGCCTCCACATCGGCACTGCGGACATCGCCAGGGCGGGGATCCCGCAGAGCGCGGCGGAGTACGCGGGCCTCACCGGCGGCTGGTACGAGCACCCCGAGGACAAGCTCGAACGTGTGCTGCGGATGGCCGGACACCCGGATCTGGAGGAACTGGCGGAGCAGGCCGCGAACGAGGTCGAGGCCCGTGCCGACGTCTCGTCCGAGAAGGCCGGCAACGGCCGCGCCACCCTGTACTGGCGCGAGTACGCGTGGGTCTCGTGGGCCGGCGGTGTCCTCGGTGCGGCCATCGCTTACGCGGCGGTCGTCTCGGCCCTGCGCTGGTACCGGTTCCGCCTCCGTCCCGGCGTGGGGGAGAAGCGATGACCCCCGAACGCAGACGACGCATCAGGGGGCTCGGGCTCCTGAGCCTCCTCGCGCTGTGCACGGCGCCCTCCCCCGCGTGGGCCGTGGACTCCGTCGAGCAGATCACCGACCTGTCCCGGGTGGAGCGGATCGCCGAAGAACTGGAGGAGAGTCCCCTCTACATCCACCACAGCCTGCGGGGACGGTGGAGCGACGACTCCCAGGCCGCACTGGAAGAGCGCCTGGGGTCCGCGCCCCTGGCCGATCTGTCGGTGCGCGTCGTGGTCCTTCCCTCGGTTCCCGAGGACGAGACCGGAGGCCGCCCCACCCTGTTCCTGCACGCCCTGCACGAGGTGTCCGGACACGACGGGGTGTACGTGGCGATCACCGAGGACCGCCGGGTGGCCCTCGCCGCTTTCGACAGCCCCGTCCGGCTCCCGGACATCGAGCCCCAGGAGTTCACGTCCCCGCACAGAGTCCGTGTCAAAGAGGTCCTGGACCTGGTGGAGGAGGCTCCGCACGGCCCGCCTTCCTCCACCGCGCTCGTCGAGGACTCCCCTCCTGAGAGAGGTGACACGGTCCCCCGGCCGCGCGGGGACGCCGAGCGGTTCTGGGATGCGGTGGCGCCCCCGGGCGTCCTCATCGGCCTGCTCGTCGCGGTCGTGCGGGTGCTGGTGCACAGACCCTCCCGGTGGCGCCCTCTGAGGGAGTCCCTGCGCTCCTGGGCCGCGCTCGTGGAACGCCTCACCCCCTCCAATGACCTATACCGGGCCCGTAGGGCCCCCAACCGGCCGTGGCGCTGGTGGCTGCGCCTGACCCTGCGGCGGGAACTGCGCCACCTGCATCGACTCCTGGAGAGGGCTCCGGCGGACCATCCCGAACTCACCCGAGCGGTACAGGCCTACGACGCGGCGGGGTTGGTCGCCCGGTCCCCGCACCTTCCACCCCAGGCCATGGTCTGCGCGGTCGTCGTCGCACGCCATGGGGTCCAACTGGTCGAACGCCCCGATCTGCCGCTGCTCGAACCCTGTCACATCAATCCGTTGCACGGTGCGGCCACCGAGCGCCACCGGGCCTCCCTTCCACGGCAGCGCCGATTGACGTGGTGGGTCTGTGCCCGTTGCGCCACGGGCCCCCTCGACCTGCGCATCCGTCCTTTTTCTCCCTCTCTTCCGATCCGAAGTGACCGGGGGATCACCCACTACCGTCACGCCAGGGACGCCTGGGCCCGGGCGACCACCGACCCAGAACAGGCCTTCTGGCGCGTGCGTAGAGAACTGGAGGTCTGAGCGATGCGAGTGCTCATACCGGTCGCCCTGTCATTCCTTCTCGCCTTGACCTCCCTGTCCGGTATCGCCTCGGCGGCCCCGACGAACTACGACGGAGCCTACGAGGAGACGACCTGGATCCTGCCGAACACCCTGATACACGACCCCCTCTACGTCGGTCCCGTCCACCGGGGAAGCCTGACGGCGGAGGAGGAGTACGCCCTGCGCGAGCGGCTGAAGAGTATGGGGACCCCCGTCTACGTCGTCTTGGCCGGTCAGGCCGAGGAAGTGGAACGCTACTCCGAGAGGTTGGCCTATTCCTCGGACACCGCGGGGTACTACTTCGTCGTCGGGGCGGACGGGCGAACGATCCACGGGGCCCAGTTCGGGCTGGACGACACCACGGTCGACGGGATGAACACGGCCCAATTGGCCGCAGAGGTGGCCAACGGCGGTCTGCCCGGTTCCTCCCTGGCCAAGCGCCTGAACCGCGCGGTCGACCTGGTCGAGAGCGGTACGGCCGCCCGCGCCTACCGCATCGGTCCCGTGACGCCCGTGATCGCGTTCCTCCTGGGGGCCGCCCTGCTCGGCACCGGCACCTGGTTCGGGGTGCGCCGGTGGTCGCGGCGCCCCGTCCGCGTGGCGCCGCTGACGGCGACGGTGTCCGCCACCGTCGACCAGGCCCAGGAGGAGGAGTACCGCACCCGGCTCGGCGAACGCCTCACCGGCTGCGGACAGCGGGTCTCGGCGCACACCTCCGACGACTCCGACAGGACCCGGACCGCGTTGGAGGCCTACACCGCCGCGGCGAAGATCCTCGACTCGTCCGTCGACAAGTCCGACCTGGTCGGCGTGCACGTCCTGTTGGACATGTGCGAGGCTGCGCTGAACGGCGAGATCAGCCCGGCGCACTGCTTCTTCGACCCGCGCCACACCGGCGGCAAGGCCTTCGTCCGTTGGCGGGCCCCCGCCTCGTTCGAGTCGGTGAGGGTGCTGGCGTGCCGTGAGTGCCGTCAGGCGATCCGGCGGCACCGCACCCCTCCGGCCGTCCTGGACTCCACCGGGGAACGTCCGCTGCCCTACTACGCGGTCCCTCCAGAGAACAGCGTGTGGGCGGCCACCGGGTACGGCACCCTGGCCTCCGACCTGCCCGGGCGCGTCATGCGCGGCGACCACCGCGGGTAAGTGGGCCGGACACGGCCCCTCCCGACCTGGGGAGGGAACCTACTTCTCGACCGGCAGCGCGAGCTCGACCAGGGCCGAGCACTCCTCCAGGCAGCCGTTCACCCTGAGCGTGCCACCGGGGACGGCCGCGGGGAAGAAGAAGGCGGCGTGCGTGGTCGCACCGGCGTCGAGTTCGAGGCGGCCCGCCGCCGACTGCGTCCGACGTTCGCGGCCTCCCCTCCTTTCGTAGGAGGCCTGGAGCAGGTCGAGGCTCGCCCGTTCCCGCGCGCTGAACTCGACCGTCACCACCAGGGTCTTGTCCACGACGGACTGGTAGGCGGTCACCAGGTCGGCGCGCACGCCCTCGGACTCGTCGCCTTTCCCCTCGGCGACCAGGAGGGAGGGGCCCGGGTCGCGTCCGTCGACCAGCAGACCCGTGACCAGACCGTCCTCGACGGTGAGGTCGCTGTAGGAGACACAGGACGGTTCGGTGCCCGGCTCGCCCGCGGGGCACAGTTCGTGACCGTCCGCGGTGTCGTTCACCTCGGTGTTCGGAGCGGGGTCGCCCTCGTCGGCCCAGGCCTGGGCGACCGCCGCCTGGTGGGTGAGGTAGGCGTGGGCGTCGGAGCCCTCGGCCGTCAGGGCCAGTCCCTCGCGCATCCGTTCGGGCTCTCCGGTGCGGGCCAGGGCCGCCACGTACGCCTCCTTCGGCCCGCCCTCCCCGGCGGCCACCCTGGAGCCGGGTGCCCAGGGGCTCGGCCCGGGAAGGTCGGTGGGCGCGGAGGTCCGCTGTCCCGCGGCGCACCCGGTGGACACGAGGAGGATCAGGGCCACGGCGGCGGCCGACCGACTCGGCGTCATGTCCGTTTTCTCCCCCCATGAGAAACCGCGACCAGGAGAGCCTACGGTGTGGGGCGGCCAACGGGGGGACTGCGCAACGTAAGGAGTTCTTGGCCCGGTGGCGCGCACCGGGCCGCTCCCGGTCGAAGAGCGGCCCGGAACGGGGCGGGCTCAGGGCCGCAGCACGACGGGGAACTCCTTGAGGCTGGTGACCGAGAGCGCGGTCTGGATCTGGAGCTCCTCGTCGGGGACCGCCAGTCTCAGGTCGGGGAAGCGCTCGAAGAGCATCGGCAGGACGATCCTTGCCTCCAGACGTGACAGCGGCGCGCCGGGGCAGATGTGCGGCCCGTATCCGAAGGAGATGTGGCGTCCCTTGGTGCGGGTCGGATCGAACACCGACGGGTGCGGGTCCTCCCCGAACTCCGCGCGGTCACGGGTCGCCGCGCCGTAGTGCGTCATCAGGGCCTCCCCCTTGCGGATGGTCCGGCCGCAGAGTTCGACGTCCTCGGTGGCGAAGCGGAACATCATGACGTTGTTCGGGGGGTCGTAGCGGAGCGTCTCCTCGATCACCGCCTCCCACGTGATCTGGCCCGCGCGCAGCCGCTCGTGCCACCGCGGGTGGGCCAGCAGGGCGCGCACCACGTTGTTGAGCAGGTTGACGGTGGTCTCGTGTCCGGCCGCCACCACGGTGAGCAGGGTGATGGTGATCTCGGTGTCGTTGAGGGGGTCGCCGTCCTCCTCCCCCGCCTTGAGCAGGTCGGTGGTGAAGTCGTCGTGCTCGTCGACGGTGGCGCGCTTGCGCGCGACCATCTCGGAGAAGAACTGGAACAGCGCACCGTAGATCTGTAGGTGCTCGCCCTCTTCGGTGGTGCCCGAGAAGAGCTTGGCGTACATATCGCCGAGCTGTTCGTACTCGGCTTCGGCGACCCCGTACAGCTCCCCGATCACGGCCATGGGCACCCGGAAGGTGAACTCCGACCTCAGGTCCAGGACCTCGTGCGCGCGGGACTCCAGGGCGTCGAGCGCCCGGGCGGTGATCGCCTCGATGCGCGGACGCAGGCGCTCCACCCGGCGCGCGGAGAACGGGCTGGCGATGAGTCGGCGCATGCGCCGGTGCGGGGCCCCGTCCTGGGCGAGCATGTTGGAGTTGTCCAGGGGGATCGTGCCCAGCAACGGCCAGCCTTGGGGGACGCGGCCGCTCTGGTAGTCGTCCCAGTGGTCGACGCTCTTGACGAACCGAGGGTCGTTGAGGGTGGCGCGGCTGACCTCGTGGTGGGTGGTGGCCCAGGCACGGACTCCTCCGGGGAGTTCGACCCGGGTGAGGGGGCCTTCCTGGTAGAAGCGCTCCCGGTCGGCCTGGACGTCGTCGGGGACGGCGTGCAGGACGGGGACGCCGTCGGCGGTGCGCTGGAGGGGGCAGGACATCGTCAGTGCGCTCCTTGCGGGGAGGTGGGGGTGAACGTCACCGGCAGGGACGTGACGCCCCTGACCCAGGGGGAGGGCCGCCAGCGGACCTCCTCGGCGGGGATGGCCAGTTCGACGTCGGGGAGGCGGTCCAGCAGGACCTCGATGGCGGTGGCCGCCATGATCTCGGCGATGCCTCGGGCGGCGTGGGGGCAGCTGTGCTCTCCGTGGGAGAACGACAGGTGGGCGTGGTTGCCCTGGACGACCCCGGTGTGTCCGTCCTGGCGCAGGCGGGGGTCCTTGTTGGCCGCGGCGAAGCCGAGCAGGATCAGGTCGCCTTTGCCGATGTGCCTGCCGTCGAGCCGCACGTCGTGCGCGGCGAAGCGGCCGGCGTTCATCTGGGAGGGTGAGTCCTCCCACAGGACCTCGACCAGGGCCTCCCCCACGCTGCTGCGGGCGCCGGCGATGGAGACGGCGAAGCGGTCGTCGGTGAGCATCAGCCGCAGGGCGTTGCCGATCCACTCGGCGGTGGTCTGGTGTCCTCCGCCCAGGACGGCGACCAGTTCGGCGTTCAGGTCCTCGTCACCGTAGCCGGCGGGGTGGGCGATCATGCGGGAGACCACGTCCGCTCCGGGTTCGGCCCGCCGTGCGGCGATGAGATCGGTGAACTCGGCGACGATGGCGGCGTGGGCCCCGACCGACTCGGGTCCGGCGTCGAAGACGGTGCTCATCAGGTCGGTGACCACCTCGCCGCGTTCGTCGTCCAGGCCGTACATCCAGCACAGGACCAGCGCGGGCAGCCGCTGCGCGTACCGGGCGCGCAGGTCGGTTCCGGTGGAGCCGCAGAAACCGTCGATGAGGCGATCGGCGATGCGGGTGGTGACCGTGCGCACCTCGTGGGGGTCGGCCCCGTTGAGGGCGTCGTTGACCGCGGCCGTGCGGCGGCGGTGGTCCTCACCCTCGGCGGAGAGCAGGTTGGGCATGGGGGCCAGCACCGGCAGCAGGGGCCAGTTCTCGGGGACCAGGTGCCAGGCGTTCCATCGGCGGGGGTCGCGGGCGAAGGTGTCGGGGCTGTTCAGGACGTGGTGGAGTTCGCGGTAGCCGATGACCAACCAGGCGGGGACGTCCCCCTCCATGAGCACGGGCACGACCGGGCCGTGCCGCTCGCGCATCCACTGGTAGAAGCCCTGGGGATCGGTGTT
>NZ_JASCXJ010000012.1 GCF_030271535.1 Nocardiopsis sp. ATB16-24
CGCTCTGAGAGGAAGTGAAGGTGCCTCTCGCGAGGCGGCCTCCTGAGCTTACCCGCTCCGAGGCGATGCTCGGACCGGATGGAGTTCGGAAGGAGGTTCGCAGAACGCGGTCCGGTTCCGAGTCGGCTCCCTCGGAGCCTCTCGCCGTCCCGCAGCGACCCGATCGAGTGTAGGCAACCGATCCGGCGCGGTCAAATCCGCCTGGTCGAGGAGGGGATCCCCGTGTGCTCGGACGTTCCGTGTCGGACCGGGCCGCTGATGATCGACCTGCCCCGCCCACGCGGTGATGTCCGCCGGACCGCCGGTCCCCGGTATCGAGGGCCGCGTCTCAGGTTGCGTCGGTTCGTTTGTCAGGCGAGGGTGATCCTCCCCAGGAGGGCCTGGGCCAAACATGGGAGGCCGGAATTTCCACCGAGATCCTTCGGCGGGCTCCCTGTCTCCCCGGCCACGACCCTCCCGACACCGCTCCCGTTCGTCCCCTCCCCTTCGCGGGTGCGGCCGGGACGGTACGGAAGGAGACCCCCCGTGCCGCCCCGACCGTACCTTCAGCGAGAAGTCGGCGGCCCCTGCCTCAGAGGATCTCCACCAGCTCCTGAGCCAGTTTGCGAAAGGCGACCCCGCGGTGGCTGATGGCGTTCTTCTCCTCCGGGGACAGCTCCGCCGTGGTCCGGCTCTCCCCCTCCGGGACGAAGACCGGGTCATAACCGAAACCGTTCGAGCCCCGCGGTTCCCTGATCAGGCGTCCGCGCAGCACCCCTTCGACGACGGCCTCGGTACCGTCCGGCATGACCAACGCCGCCGCACACACGAAGTGGGCGCCCCGGCGCTCCGATGGCGTGTCGGCCAACTGGTCCAGGACCAGCTCCAGATTCGCCCGGTCCTGATCCCGTGCGCCGAAGCGACCCGCCCAGCGCGCGGACAGCACACCGGGCATACCCCTCAGCTCGTCCACCTTGAGCCCGGAGTCGTCGGCGACGGCCGGCAGCCCCGTGTGCTCGGCGACGGCACGCGCCTTGAGCAGTGCGTTTCCCAGGAAGGTCGGTTCGGTCTCGGGAACCTCGGGGGCGTCGGGGAACGCGTCGAGCGAGAGCACCTCGGCCTCTATCCCGGCGTCGGCCAGGATGGTCCGCATCTCCGGAACCTTCTTCTTGTTCCGCGTGGCCAGAACGATTCTCACCGTCACTCCGACAAGGCCTTCTTCTGTATCGCGGTCAGTTCCTCGCAACCGGAGACGGCGAGGTCGAGCAGCTGGTCCAGGAGTTTCCTGTCGAAGGGTCGGTCCTCGGCGGTGCCCTGCACCTCCACGAACTCCCCCTCCCCCGTGAGGACCACGTTCATGTCGGTCTGCGCGACCGAGTCCTCCAGGTAGTTCAGGTCCAGTCGGGGCTGTCCCTGCACCACTCCCACACTGACCGCGGCCAGGGAGCCGGTCAGTGGGTTGTTCTTGAGCTTGCGACGCTTGCGCAGCCACTTCATCGCGTCGGCCAGGGCCACGTACGCACCCGTGATCGCGGCGGTCCGGGTACCACCGTCGGCCTGGAGCACGTCGCAGTCCAGGGTGATGGTGTGCTCCCCCATCGCCTTGAAGTCCACCACCGCACGCAGGGAGCGACCGATGAGGCGGGAGATCTCGTGGGTGCGGCCGCCGATCTTGCCGCGGACCGATTCACGCGCGCCACGCGTGTCGGTGGCGCGGGGCAGCATCGAGTACTCGGCGGTGACCCACCCCTCGCCCGTGCCACGGCGCCAGCGTGGCACACCGTCCTCGACACTGGCCGCGCACAGCACTCGGGTCTCCCCGAACTCGATGAGCACGGAGCCTTCCGCGTGGCGGAGCCAGTTGCGGGTGATGGTCACAGGGCGGAGTTGGGTCGGAACGCGTCCGTCAGGTCGGGCCATGGTCAAGAGCGTATCGCCGCCGCCGGTGGAGAGGGGAACCGTCCCGCTCATCCACCGATCAGGTGGACCTGTCCGCTGCGGGCCAGTGTGATCGGACCGTCGTAGGTGGAACGGGCCTCGGCGAGTGTGACCTCGTCGTCGTTCCACGGAACCAGGTGGGTGAGCAGCAGGCTGCGGGCACGGGCGCGGCTGGCGTGCTCACCGGCCTCGCTTCCGGTCAGGTGCATGTCCTTGGGATGTTCGAGGTGGTCCTGGAAAGCGGCCTCGCACAGGAACAGGTCGGTGTCCTTCGCCAGTTCGACCAGGGAGTCGCACGCCCCGGTGTCACCGGAGTAGGCCATGGACCTGCCACCGTGCTCCAGACGGACACCGAAGGCCTCCACCGGATGGTTGACGTGGTCGACCCGGAGGTCGAACGGGCCGATCCGCAGTTCGCCGGGCACGAGCTCATGGAAGTCGAACACCTCGGTCATGCCCGGATCGGCGTCCAGACCGTAGGCCTCGGCCAGGCGCCGGGCCACGCCCTTGGGTCCGTAGACCGGGATGCGGGACTTGGTCCCGCCCGGGTGGAACATTCTGGCCACCCAGTACGAACACAGGTCGAAGCAGTGGTCGGCGTGCAGATGACTCAGGTAGACGGCGTCGATCGAGTAGATGTCGACGTACCGTTGGAGCGCGCCGAGCGCGCCGTTGCCCATGTCGAGCAGAAGGCGATAGCCGTCCGCTTCGAGCATGTAACAGGAGGCCGGGCTGTCCGGCCCGGGGAAGCTCCCCGAGGACCCGATAATCGTGAGTCGCACGTCGTCGTCGCCTTCTCGATGGGCCGCGCGGCGTCCGTGGCACCCCCGTCGAGAGTGGGTGAGGGGTGCGGATGGCGGCTGGTTCTGCGGATGTCCCGTTGTTACGGGTGTACCCCAATGACCGCCCGGGTGGTACAAAATGTGGCCCGGGTCTCACGCGACCTCGATCACGTGTGAATTTTTCACACGCTTTGACGCCTTCTATCCCACTTTGCCCGATCATGCTCCCTGGGGAATCGGCAGGCCTTCGAACAGCGCTGGGGTCGGCACCCGGTGCCGACCCCAGCCTCGGGTCAGGCCCAGAGCTGGCCGTCGAGCCGCTCCTCCGCCTCTTCGAGGGTGCCCTCGTAGGCTCCGGTGGACAGGTACTTCCACCCCGCGTCGGCGATGACGAACGCGATGTCGGCGCGCTCTCCCGCCCGCTCCGCCCTACGGGCTACGCCCAGCGCGGCGTGCAGCGCTCCACCGGTGGAGATGCCCGCGAAGACGCCCTCCTTCTCCAGGAGCTCCCGAGTCCGCCTCAGGGCGGCGTCGGAGGGCACGGAGAAGCGGGTGGTGAGCACCGACTCGTCGTACAGTTCGGGCACGAACCCCTCGTCGAGGTTGCGCAGCCCGTACACCAACTCGCCGTATCGCGGTTCGGCGGCCACGATCTGCACGTCCGGGCGGTGTTCGCGCAGGTAGCGACCGACGCCCATCAGAGTGCCGGTCGTACCGAGCCCGGCGACGAAGTGGGTGATCTCGGGAAGATCGGCGAGGATCTCGGGCCCGGTGGTCTCGTAGTGGGCCCGAGCGTTGGCCGCGTTGCCGTACTGGTAGAGCATCACCCAGTCGGGATTGTCCCGGGCCATCTCCTTGGCGACGCGGACGGCCTCGTTGGAGCCGCCCGCCGCGTCGGAGAAGTGGACCTCGGCACCCCACATGGCCAGCAGTTGTCTGCGCTCGGAGGAGGTGTTCTCCGGCATGACGCAGACCAGGCGGTAGCCGCGCAGCTTGGCGACCATGGCCAGGGAGATGCCGGTGTTCCCCGACGTCGGCTCCAGGATGGTGCGGCCCGGGGAGAGCAGCCCGTCCTTCTCGGCCTGTTCGATCATGTAGAACGCGGCGCGGTCCTTGATCGAACCCGTGGGATTGCGATCCTCCAGCTTCGCCCACAGCCGGATCCGCGGCGAGGGCGAGAGCCTGGGCAGGCCGACGAGCGGCGTACCACCGAGGGAGTCGAGCAGGGAGTCGTAGCGCATACCGGACCTAGTGGTTTCCGCCCGCGACGGCGGGGAGGACGGTCACGTCGTCCCCGTCCTTGAGCTTGGCCTCCAGCCCGCCGACGAAGCGGACGTCCTCGTCGTTGAGGTAGACGTTGACGAAGCGGCGCAGCTTGCCATCCTCCACCAGGCGCTCCTCGATACCCGGGTAGCGGCGGTCCAGGTCGGCGAAGAGCTCACCGATGGTGGCCCCGGAACCCTCGACGACCTTGGCGTCGCCGGTCAGGTTGCGCAGGATGGTGGGGATACGGACCTCGATGGCCATGAAGGTGTCTCCGTTAGCGGTTGTCAGTGTGCGTTCATTGCCAACAGGGCGGGCTCGGCGTCCATTCCTGGACCCGCACGACCCGTCCCGCGGAACCTACTCGGCTCCCTGGGCCTCGGTGATCTCCACGGGCTCCTCGGTGATCCGACCGTCGATGATCCGGTAGGAGCGGAACTCGACCGTGTCGGGCTCGCGGGTCGACACGATCACGTAGTGGGCGCCCGGCTCGGACGCGTAGGAGACGTCGGTACGCGAGGGGTAGGCCTCGGTCGCGGTGTGGGAGTGGTAGATCACGACGGGTTCCTCGTCGCGGTCGTCCATCTCACGCCAGACCTTGAGCTGTTCGAGGGAGTCGAAGCGGTAGAAGGTCGGCGACCGCTCGGCGTTGGTCATCTCGACGAACCGCTCGGGGCGGTCGGTCCCCTCGGGCCCGGCCACGATGCCGCACGCCTCGTCAGGGTGATCGCGGCGGGCGTGGGCGACGATCTTGTCGTAGATCGAGCGATCAATCCTCAGCATGCGTCCAGAGTACCCGTACCTTCTTTCCTACCAACCAAATGGGTATTGTTGTCGTGCGAGGTGGATCACGGTGGACGGGCATGGCCGGGCCGCCCCCTCCCCGCCCCACCCCCACGGATTAGGCTCTGGCCCATGAGCGAGGACAGCAGCAGCGCGCTACTCACCGACCACTACGAACTGACCATGCTCCAGGGCGCCCTGCACAGCGGGACCGCCGCCCGCCGCTCGGTGTTCGAGATGTTCGCCAGGAGGCTTCCGGAGGGGCGCCGCTACGGCGTCGTGGCGGGAACGGGACGGTTCCTGGACCTGTTGGAGCGGTTCCGGTTCGGTGGGAAGGAACTCGACTTCCTGTCCGACAACAGGGTCGTGGACGAACGCACACTGGACTGGCTCGCCGACTACCGGTTCTCGGGGGACGTGTGGGGTTACGGCGAGGGGGAGGCCTACTTCCCCGGATCCCCGATCCTGGTGGTGGAGGCCTCCTTCGCCGAGGCCGTGGTGTTGGAGACCCTGGCGCTGTCGGTGTACAACCACGACAGCGCGATCGCCTCTGCCGCGACGAGGATGACCGTGGCGGCCGGGGATCGGCCGCTGATCGAGATGGGATCGCGCCGTACCCAGGAGCGGTCCGCGGTGGCGGCGGCACGGGCCGCCTACGTGGCCGGTTTCGCGACCTCCTCCAACCTGGAGGCCGGACGCACCTACGGAGTGCCGACCGGCGGGACGGCCGCGCACGCCTTCACGCTGCTGCACGACAGCGAGCGGCACGCGTTCAAGGCCCAGGTGGAGTCCTTGGGCACGGAGACGACGCTGCTGGTGGACACCTACGACGTGGAGCGAGCGGTACGCACCGCGGTCGAGCTGGCCGGAACCGGGCTGGGCGCGGTACGGATCGACTCCGGCGACCTGGCCGCGGAGGCCACGCGGGTGCGTGCCCAGCTGGATGCCCTGGGGGCGACCGGAACCCGCATCGTGGTGACCGGCGACCTGGACGAACACGCCATCCAGGCTCTGGCCGTGGCGCCGGTGGACGGATACGGGGTGGGAACCTCTCTGGTGACGGGCTCGGGAGCCCCGACGGTGTCCCTGGTGTACAAGCTGGTGGCACGGGCACGGGGCCTGGAGGAGGACTCGCCCCTGGAGCCGGTGGCCAAGCGCTCGGTGGGCAAACCCAGCAGGGGCGGACGCAAGTGGGCGGTACGCCGTCTGGACGACAAGGGCACCGCCGTGGCCGAGGAGGTCCATCCCCATCGGCCGACCGCCCAGGCGGGAACGCGTCCCCTTCTGCGTCCCCTGGTCGCCGGCGGCGAGGTGGTGGGACGTGAGACCGTGCACCAGGCGCGGGAACGGCATCGGGCGACGATCGCGGAACTGCCCGAGGAGGCTCTGCGGATGTCCCGTGGCGAGGCGGCGTTGCCGACGGTGTTCCACTGAGGACGTGCTTTCGTGGGCACGGCCGTGCCCGGCGAGGAACCGGGCGGTAAGGACCAGGACGTGGGAGAAGGAGTGGAACGATGAAGGCACTCATCGTGGTGGACGTGCAGAAGGACTTCTGTGAGGGCGGGAGCCTGGGCGTGACGGGCGGGGCGAGCACGGCGGCGGCGATCACCGAACACGTCCGCGCCGGTGACTACGACCACGTGGTGGCCACGCGGGACTACCACATCGACCCCGGGGAGCACTTCTCGGAGAACCCCGACTTCGTCAGGAGCTGGCCGCGTCACTGTGAGGCGGGGACTCCGGGGGTGGAGTTCCATCCCCACTTCGACTCCTCGCTGGTCCACGCGGTCTTCGACAAGGGCCAGTACTCGGACGGCTACAGCGGCTTCGAGGGCGTGGCCGGGCAGGAGGGGACCCCGTTGGTCGCGTGGCTTCGCGAGCACGGGGTGGAGGAGGTGGACGTGGTGGGCATCGCCACGGACCACTGTGTGAGGGCCACGGCGTTGGACGCCGTCAAGGAGGGTCTGCGTACGCGGGTCCTGCTCGGAATGACCGCGGGTGTGGCGCGTCCGACGGTGGACGCGGCGTTGGAGCAGATGCGTGAGGCGGGCGTGACCCTGGAGGGAGAGCCGCTGGTCGGCTGAGGGCCGGCGTACGGACGGGGCGGCGGTGCTCCCACCGCCGCCCCCGGTCACCGCCTGCTCCGCGCGGGTCAGGCCACGCCGATGGCGGCGCGCACCCTGTCCAGGGTGGCGCGGGCACGCCTGCGGGCGCGTTCGGAACCGGCCTCCAGGATCGCGTCGATCCGCGCGGGGTCGGCCATCAGCTCCTCGTAGCGCTCACGTTTGTGGGCGAGCTCGGCGTTGAGCACCTCGAAGAGCTCGTTCTTGAGGTCGCCCCAGCCCATACCGCCCGCCTCCAGCCGCTTGCGCACGTCGGCGATCCTGTCCGCGTCGGCGAAGTGGGTGAGCAGTTGGAAGGGCACCGAACCGTCGGGGTCCTTGGGCTCCTCGACCGGCGTGGAGTCGGTGGGGATCCGGCGCACGGCCTTCTTGAGCTTGTTCTCGGGGAGGAAGAGCGGGATGTGGTTGTCGTAGGACTTGCTCATCTTGCGGCCGTCGACCCCGGGCAGGATGCTCGCCTCGCCGTCGTCGATGACGCCCTCGGGGATCGGGAAGTCGTAGACCTCGCCGTAGCGGTGGTTGAAGTATCCGGCGATGTCGGCGGTGTACTCGATGTGCTGGGTCTGGTCGCGCCCCACGGGGACGTGGGTGGACTCCATGATGAGGATGTCGGCGGCCATGAGGATGGGGTAGTTGTACAGCCCCATGTTGACGCCGGCGTCCAGGTCGGTGATCCCGGCCTCGTTGTTACGGTCGCGGGCGGCCTTGTAGGCGTGCGCGCGGTTCATGAGGCCCTTGGGGGTCAGGGCGCTCAGGATCGTGGTGAGCTCGAAGGTCTCGGGCACCTTGGACTGCTGGTAGATGACCGTCTTGTCGGGGTCGAGGCCGCACGCGAGCCAGGTGGCAGCGCCTGACCGGATGCTGTGACGGAGCTCGTCGGCGTCCTTGATGGTGTTGAGCGCGTGGTAGTCCGCGATGAAGTAGTAGGTGTCGTAGACCTCCGCGGCCGCCAGGGCCGGTTTGATCGCGCCGACGTAGTTGCCCAGGTGGAAGTCCCCGGTGGGCTTGATCCCGGTCAGGTAGGTGTTCGCTGCCATGCCTTCCAGGGTAGCGGCGGTACGGTTCCCGGGTGTGCGGCACGCGGCCCCGGGAGGAGCGGCCCGACGCACACCGGGTACGTCGGGCCTGCCCCCGGACCGGATCGGGCCGGTCCCTCGGCTCAGGAGCGGAAGGCCGCCCAGTGTTCGACCATGCGCCGACCCTGCCCTTCGGTGAAGTGGGTCATGCAGGCGTCGTCGCTGTAGTTCATGAAGTTGGTGACCGCGTCCTTGCCCGGTTCGTCGGGGCAGGTGTCACGGTCGACGGGGCAGCCGGAGGCGGCCTCCCGCTCGTAGGGGGTGTCGTCCACGTAGTCGCCGGGCGGTGTACAGCCGTTCTGGAAGGTGTGGAAGAGCCCGAGCCAGTGACCGATCTCGTGGGTGCCGGTGTGGCCGAGGTTGAAGCGGTCGCGGTCCCCACCGGGCAGGGTGTCGTGAGCGACCACGACACCGTCCTGTTCGGGCTTGTCCTTGTAGTCCTGCGGGAAGGTGGAGTAGCCGAGCAGACCGGGCCCCAGGTCGGCGGTGTAGATGTTGAGGGTTTCGGCGCCCCCTTGACGGAGTCGCGCGCGAATGGTGTCGCGGTGCTGGTCGAAACCGGTGAACCAGTCGTCGTCGACCGTACGGGTGATCTCCGCCAGCTCGAAACGGAAGCCGGTGTCGGCGGCGTTCTCCTCCGCGGCCTTCACACCGGCGGACCGCTTCGCCGTCTCGCCGACCCCGACCTCCTGCGCCGTCACACCGGCGTAGCCACCGCTGTAAGCGGTGTTGAGGACGTCGATCTGCTCGTGGATGCGTTCGTCGCTGACGTCACCACTGCCGTCCTCCGCCGAGATGACGTGCACCACGACGGGAACGGTGTGCGGCGGTTCGAGCTGCTGCCCGCGCAGGGGCACGAGCGCGTCACGGAGCTGTCGGTGGTAGCGGTCCGCCTGCTCCGGTGTCAGTGCGCCGCTCTCCGGGGGACCCGCGCCTCCGGGGTCGCTCACGCGCATCTCCATGCCGGGAGGGCACTTCTCGAACTCCGCCGGCACCACCGGTGCCGGCCTCATGTGAGCGGGTTCGACCGCATCGGGCGCCGTGGTCGCGACCACGCCCGTCAGGGCGAACCCGCACATCACCAGTCCGGTCCAGAACGCGGCCGACCCGCCGCGAGGGTTTTGTCCACTCATCTCACGAAAGGTAATCGAGTGAACACATAGTGCTTATGGCACATGCGTGGGCTTACAAAGTATTTGCCCGATTTGGGATGATGAGGCGGCTAACGTCCGCCAACGGCCCAGGCGCGAATCCTGGCGATCCGCTCGCGGATCTGTTCCGGGGTCGCCTGCGCGACCGGGGGCCCACCGCAGGCACGCCGGAGCTCGTTGTGAATCACCCCGTGAGGCTTGCCCGTGCGGTGGTGCCAGGCGCCCACCAACCCACTCAGTTCACGGCGCAGGTCAGCCAGGACCTCATGAGTCGGACCCTCGTCCTCGACGGCGGGCTCGCCCTTCTTCCTGGCCTTGAGCTCGTTGGCCTTGATCTCGGCCTTGCGCTTGCGCAGGAGTTGGGAGACCTGCTGGGGGTCGAGCAGACCGGGCAGTCCCAGGAAGTCCTCCTCCTCGGTCGATCCCGGCGTTCCACCGTACTCGGCTCCGTCGTAGAGGGCCCGGTCGAACTCCGCGGCCGATTCCATGGTCTCGAAGGGCAGTTCCTCCCCGGCGTCGGGGGTGTCCCTCTTCCGGTTGGCCTCCTTGAGGAGGTCCTCCTCCGGATACTCGTCCCCCTCGGTGGGGGCCCTGTCCAGCACGTGGTCGCGCTCACGCTCCATCTCCCCCGCGTACTCCAACAGAGTCGGCACCGAGGGCAGGAAGACCGAGGCGACCTCACCGCGCCGGCGCACACGGACGAAGCGGCCGATGGCCTGGGCGAAGAACAGCGCGGTACTGGTGGAGGTCGCGTAGACGCCGACCATCAACCGGGGCACGTCCACCCCTTCGGAGACCATCCGCACCGCGACCATCCAGCGGTCGTCGCTCGCGGCGAACCGGGAGATCTTCCTGGAGGCGGTCGGATCGTCGGACAGCACCACGGTGGCGCCCTTGCCGGTGATCTGCCGCAGGATGCGCGCGTAGGCACGGGCGTTCTCGTGATCACTGGCGATGACCAGCGCACCCGCGTCCGGGTGTGTCTTGCGGACCTCGGTCAGGCGGCGGTCCGCGGCTTGGAGCACCCGCTTGATCCAGTCGCCCTTGGGGTCCAGTGCCGCGCGCCAGGCCTGGGACAGCGCGTCCTGGGTGAGCGGTTCGCCCAGCCGCGCGGCCAACTCGTCGCCCGCGCGGGTGCGCCAGCGCATCTCGCCCGAGTAGGCCATGAAGATGACCGGGCGCACGACCCCGTCGTTCAACGCGGGCCCGTAGCCGTAGCTGTAGTCCCACGAGCAGCGGCGTACCCCCGAGGGGTCCTGAACGTAGTCCACGAACGGGATCGGGTTGATATCGGAACGAAAGGGGGTACCGGTCAGGCTGAGCCGCCTGCCCGCCGGGTCGAAGGCCTCACGTACGGCCTCGCCCCAGGACAGGGAGTCCCCGGCGTGGTGGACCTCGTCGAAGATGACGAGGGTCTTGCGGGCCTCGGTGCGGTTCCGGTGCAGCATCGGATGCGCGGCCACCTGGGCGTAGGTGACCGCCGCCCCGACGTACTGGCGCCCCAGAGCGCCCTGTCCGTTGCGAAAGTCCGGGTCGATGGCGATGCCGAACCTGGCGGCGGCCTCGGCCCACTGCTTCTTGAGGTGTTCGGTGGGGCACACGATGGTGATCGCGCGCACGGTGTGTCGGTGGAGGAGTTCCTTGGCCAGGGTGAGGGCGAAGGTGGTCTTCCCCGCACCCGGGGTCGCCACCGCGAGGAAGTCGCGTGGTTCGCGGCGGAAGTACTCCTCGAACGCCTCCCGCTGCCATGCGCGAAGGCCCTTCAGCCGGTCCTCCGTCGTGGTCTGCGTCACCGTCATGCCTCGGCCCATCCCCCATCACTCACCTGCAAGAGGTTAGCCCCCACACCCCACCGATCCGGGAAGCGGACCAGTGGCGCCGCGCACACGGCGTACCCTTCCCCTGTGCTCCACGGCCGGAGCGACTACCCCTCTCCCTCGGGCACCTGCTCCACGGGAGCCCCCTCCTCACCGGGAATCACGGCTTCCTCCCCCTCTCCGGGGATCCCGACCTCCTCACCACCGCCCGCACCGGCGCCCTCGACGTCCACGGCGCCGTCGTTGAAGGGCATGTGCGGAGAGATCGCCGGGAAGGCGAAGAACCACAGCAGCGCGGCCGCTCCGGCCAACAGGCCGACCGCCATGATGAACTTGGAGGCCCAGGGACCGGGCAGGACACGCCAGATCAGACCGTACATTCGTGTTCCTCACTCCTCACTCGTCTGCGGCGGGGGCCATGTGCGCGATCGAGTCGGGCATCCCCTCCGACTTGGGGGTGGTCTCCACCAGCTCTCCCCACACGATCAGGCGGTGCGTGTTGTTCAGCTTGGGCGCGCACGTGGTGAGGGTGAGCAGGGAGCGCCCGGGTCCCTCCTCGGTCTCGGCGCCCTCGGTCTCCTCGGCGAACGGGTCGGGTTCGATCACCCACACGTCCGTCGGCAGGACCGTCTCCTCCCGGAAGACCTCGTAGGTGTAGAAGTTCTCCCCGTCCTCCAGGACCATGACGTCGCCGTTCTCCAGCAGGTCCAGGTCCCAGAACAATCCCGGCGTGCGGTGGGCGGCCACCGCGTAGTTGCCCTCTCCACCCGGTGTGCTGGGGTACTCCGTGTAGTGGCCGGGACTGTAACGGATGTCATCCGGTGTGGTGCCGTTGACGACCACCCAGTCCAGGTCCAACGACGGCAGGTACAGACGGCTGTCGGCGCTGCCCGGCAGCGGCTCCGACTCCGGCCCCGCCTCCTCCGTGGCGGCCCAGGCCTCCTCCAGTCCTTGGGCGAGGTCCTGCTGTTCGCGATCGGTCTCCCACTGGGATCCGTAGACCTCGTAAGCGGCGTAGAAGAGCATGACCAGGCCTGCCGTCAGCATGATCTCGCCGAAGAACCTGACGGTACCGCGTACGACGTCGCCGGGGGTGATCCTCGGTTTGGGGGCACGGCGGCGCCGGCCGCCCGAAGCTCGACGTCCACGGCTCCGTCCGTCTTCGGACCGGGAACCCTCGTGGAACTGCCGTTCAGTTGTGGACACCAATACGACCTACTTCTGTGGGCGCCTCCGGACGTACCGGCTACCTACCGGAGGGGAACGACCAGAGGAACCCCGGTACGCGGATGCGGCAGGACTTCGACCTCGTGCTGGTAGACGGAGCTGAGCAGCGACGCTGTGAACACGTCCGCGGGGGAGCCCTGTGCGACGCACCGCCCTCCGGACGGTATCGCCACACGATGGGCGTAGGCTGCCGCAAGCCCCAAATCGTGCAGCACCACGATAACCGCCCCACCGCGCTCCGTGAGCTGTTCCGCGATGCCCGGTACGAGTTCCCGGTGTCGAAGGTCCGACGCGGCCGTCGGTTCGTTCGGCGGGAACGGTCGGGTGTCCTGGGCCGGGGCTCGGGCGGACATCACCCGCACCCGCCCCCCGCACCCGAGCGTGAGAAGACGCCGTCCGGCGAGGTGGGACACGGCCTCCCCGAGAGCGCGTCAGAGCACGCTCGGCGGCATCCCCTGTGCCCCTTCCCGCCCCTGGGAGCACCGACGCCCAGGGCCCTGACGCACACCGTGTCGTGTACCAGGGCCCTGGGCGTACGCCGCGATGATCCGCGACCGTTCCCCCGCGCGAAACCGGACCGGGGGAGGAGGCCTACTTCGTCATCTCCTCGTAGACCTTCTTGCACTCGGGGCACACCGGGAACTTCTTCGGGTCCCGGTTGGGCACCCAGACCTTGCCGCACAGGGCGATCACCGGGTTGCCCGTGACCGCGCTCTCGGTGATCTTGTCCTTCTGCACGTAATGGGCGAACCGTTCCCGATCCCCGTCACCGTGGGAGATATCCGGTTTGGTCTCGCTGTCCGGGAGGACCTTGTTGAGAATGTCCATCGCCATCGTGCCTCACACCTTTCGACGTCTGTGTTCCACGTTATAGGGTGCCGCGCCCCGCCCTGGCGGACTCAGTTCATGGTCGGATCCTCGGGAAAGGTGGAGAGCAACGCCATGTCACCGCCCTGACGGCGCAGCACGCGGGACCACAGTCCCTCCGGGGCCGTGGTGAAGATGTCGTCGGCGAACGCGTCCACCACGTACCAGGCACCCTCGTCGATCTCCTCGGTCAACTGGCCTTCGCTCCACCCGGCGTATCCGGCGAAGACGCGGAAGGCGCCGAGCGCCCCGCCCAGTGTCCGGAGAGGACCGTCGAGGTCGACCACGCCCACACCGTCCAGGCCCGTCCGTGGGCTCAGCCCGTCCAGCGGCGCCCATCCCGGTGGCGGCTCTCCCGGGCCGGCCACCCCCAGGGCGATACCCGAACCGGGGCCCACGGGCCCTCCGGAGAACATCACCGCGGGTTCGCTGGCGTAGGCGCCCCAGCCGGTGACGACCTCGTCCACGGGCAGACTCAACGGCCGGTTGAGGATCACGCCGAGGGTGCCGTCGGAGGTGTCGTCGACGACGAACACCACCGAACGACGGAAGGAGTCCTCCTGAAGAAGGGGGGCTGCCACGAGGAGGCGTCCGGTCATCGTCGGCTGGTCCATGTCCCACACCTACCCCGGAACTCGCGTCGACGTGCCCGTGTTCTCCACGCCGTTATCCCCGGTGAGGTCCGCGGCATCACTTTCCGCGGGCGTCCCGGTCGCGTTGCGCGGCCTCCCGCACGGCCGTGGCCACGTGGTGGGACAGGTCGGAGTGGAAGACGCTGGGGATGATGTAGTTGGGACCCAACTCGTCCTCGGTGACCACGTCGGCCAGGGCCTCGGCGGCGGCGACCATCATGTCCGAGTTGACGTAGTGGCTCTGCGCGTCCAGCAGACCGCGGAAGAAGCCGGGGAACACCAGGACGTTGTTGATCTGGTTGGGGTAGTCGCTGCGGCCGGTGGCCACGACGGCCGCGTGCAGGTGGGCGATGTCCGGATCGATCTCGGGTTCGGGGTTGGCCAGCGCGAAGATGATGGAGTCGCTGTTCATCTCGACGATGTCCTCGCCGCTGAGCACGTTGGGCGCGGACACGCCGATGAACACGTCCGCCCCGGTCACGGCGCCGCGCAGGTCGCCGCTGTAGCCCGTGGGGTTGGTGTTCTCCGCGATCCACCGCAGGTTGGCGTCCAGGTCCTCACGACCGGTGTGCACGGCTCCGTGGACGTCGCTGACGATGATGTCACGGGCACCGGCGTGCTTGAGCAGTTTGAGGATCGCGGTGCCCGCGGCGCCCGCACCGGACATGGCGATACGGACCTCGTCGAGCTTCTTGCCCACCACCCGCAGGCCGTTGCGCAGGGCCGCCAGGACGACGATGGCCGTGCCGTGCTGGTCGTCGTGGAAGACGGGGATGTCGAGAAGCTCGCGCAGGCGGGCCTCGACCTCGAAGCAGCGGGGGGCGGAGATGTCCTCCAGGTTGATGCCGCCGAACCCGGGGGCGAGGATCTGAACGGTGCGGACGATCTCGTCCACGTCCTGGGTGTCCAGGGCGATGGGCCAGGCGTCGATGTCGGCGAAGCGTTTGAACAGGGCGGCCTTCCCCTCCATGACCGGCATGGCGGCCTCGGGTCCGATGTTGCCCAGTCCCAGGACCGCGGAGCCGTCGGTGACCACGGCGACGCTGTTGCGCTTGATGGTCAACCGGCGGGCGTCGTCCTTGTTGGCGGCGATGGCCTGGGAGACGCGGGCGACCCCGGGGGTGTAGGCCATGGAGAGCTCGTCGCGGTTGCGCAGCGCCACCTTGGACTTCATCTCGATCTTGCCGCCCAGGTGCATGAGGAAGGTGCGGTCGCTGACCTTGTGCACGACCACGCCCTCGAGGGCGCCGAGGGCGGCGATGATGGCCTGTGCGTGTTCGGTGTCGCGGGCGGCGCACGTGACGTCGATCCGGATGCGTTCCCGCTCGGCCGCGGCCACGTCCAGCGCGGTGACCATGCCGCCCACCCGCTCCACTGCGTTGGTGAGACTGCCGACCGCACTGCCCCCAGCGTCCAGTTCGAGACGGACGGTGATGGAGTAGGAAACGCTGGGAAGGGTGGCCACGTGTCGCTCCTCGGCTCTTGCTCTGTGTCGTGCGTCCGCGGGGCACCTCCGGTACCGCCCGCGCGCGAAACCCGGTTCGGGGGAGACTGTCCTGAGCCCGCAACCGAGTCGCCTCACCCTACCCGAGTCAAGCCCCCACCTTCAGCACAAAGCAACAATTCCCGCTATAGGAAAAAATCGCACAATTTATGATGACTCTTGCGTGTCTCCGCGATCAATCGACGAGGCGCCGGTGTCCGTTGCGGCGGCGCGGTCGCGTGCCGCTCGCACGATGAGGTCCGCGCAGGCCCCGAGCGTCAGCGACGGCGCGTCCAGGACCAGATGGTAGTGACGCGGATCGGCGGGGTCGGTCCGGTAGAACCGCCGCACGTAGGCCGCCCGGGCGCGGTCGTTGTCGTCGAGCAGACGCAGGGTGGGCGCCTCACCGCCCCAGTCGTGACCGCAACGTTCGGTGCGGTCACCCGCCTCCCACAACTCCCGTGCCCGGCGCAGGCGGGCGTGACGGTCGCCGTCCAGACGCACGTGCAGGGCGGTGGGATGGTCCGCGAGCACCACGGCACCGGCCCGTCCGAGGACGACGCCGCCCTTGTGGGCGACCTCGCCCACGACCCGTTCCGTCTGTTCCACGAACTCGTGGTCGTAGAGGAGACGGCCCTCGTCGTTGGTGGTACCGATGAAGACGGTGTCCACGCTGCCGATGGTGACGGTGGGCAGGCGGGCCGCGCTGGAGAGCAGGCGTTCGAGTCGACCCGGCGCACGGTCATCGCGTTGGAGGGCCTCGTCCAGGGAACATCCGATCTGCGCGGCCACCGCGCTGGGGACCGCGCGGTCCAGGAAGGCCACGCCCAGTCGCGCGGCGACGGCCGGACCGATCACGCCGCCCCCCGCGCCGTAGGCGGCCGAGATCGTGACCACCGGGGTCACGCGCCCTTGGGAGGGGTCATGGGTCGCCATGGGGCACCTGCCAACCTGCCGTGCGGGCCGTATACCCGCTTCTTGGCGGTTCTGTACCCCACTGGCCGCGGGCTATCCCGTCCGCGCACCACCGTACGCCCGCCCCTGGGAACACGGAGCGTCCGTGCCGGTCGCCGGCACGGACGCTCCGTGTCCTTCGGCCTCCGATCCGCGGCTCAGAACAGTGCGGAGGTGAGCTTGCGGCGGGCGGCGCCGACCCTCGGGTCGCCCGGGGGCAACAGATCGAACAGTTCGAGCAGGTGGGTGCGCACCCGGTCGCGTTCCTTGTCACCGGTGCGCTTGACGGTGGCGATGAGCCGGTCGAAGGCGTCCTCGAACTTACCGCCGTACATGTCGATGTCGGCCACGGTGATCTGGGCCTCGACGTCCTCGGGGTGGTCGGCGGCCCTCTGACGGACCGCACCGGCGTCCACCGTCTGGAGGCGGCCGACCAGGCGGACCTGGGCGAGCTTGCTCTTGGACTCGGTGTCGCCCGGGTCGGCCTCCACCGCCTTGGCGTAGACGTCCGCCGCCGCCTCGAAGTCACCCCGCTCCAGCGCCTCCTGGGCCTCGACGTCCACCGGTCGGGCCTGGGGCTGTTCGGGGCCTCCCGTGGCCTGGTCCTCGGCCCCCGGTTCCCCGGTGACGGTGCCGGGGTGCTCCGGAGGCAGGGCGCCCTGTTCCTTGAGGGCGGCGAAGGCCTCGTCGAGCCAACCGCTGAGCTGCTCCTCCGTCGCCGGACCCGCGGGACCGGGCAGGAGCTGACCCTGGACGACCACGACGATCATCGGCGCGGTGGGCACCCGCAGGGCCTGGACCAGCTGTGGACTCGCCTCGCTGTCGACCTTGGCCAGGAACCAGTTGCCGCCCGAGGCCGCCGAGAGCCTGTCCAACGCGTCCTCGACCTGCTTGGACTGTTCGGACCAGCCCGCGAGAACGGCCAGTACGACCGGGGACGCCATGGACCGTTCCAGGACCTGGGCCTGGAAGTTGGACTCGTCGACGTTGACGGCGTAGGGATTGGATCGGCCCGCCGACTCCGCCGCACGCTGCTTGGCCTCACGCTCCATGGCCGCCTTGCGCGCGCCGAGGTCAACGGCACTGTTCGGTGAAAAGTCCGAAGGCTGCATGCTTCCATCCTGCCGTATGCGCGAGCGGTTCGCGGCCGTCTCCCCGAGGCCGTGGACAGGAGCCCGACCCCCGAGTCCGGGCTCCTGTCCCTCTTCTCCGGCCGACCCCCTCCAGCCTCATCCCCCATGAGGCCCCTCCCCGGAGAGGGCTCTTCACCTTTGCGAACCGTGTCCGTCCCCGGTACCGCGGCAGGGCGGCACCGGGAACGACCCGTTCGCGGTCGCCCGTGTTCGACACCGCCCGCACCGACGACATGTTCCGTGGTCGCTCGCGTACATACGGAACGTACGCCACATGAAGCGGAAAGGCGGTGGAAAAGCACGGGGCTTCCCCTGAAGACGACTGGACGGCGGCCCCTACGGGTGAGTCCTCGTGAAACCCCGAAGAGCCAGCGTCGCCTTCGGTGTCCCACCCTGACGGCTCAAAGCCTGTCCCGCGAGCAACTGCGGTGGATTCTCAAAGCTGCGGTTTTACTTGCAACTCGATCACTATTATCTGGGACATGGTGCAATCTCCCTTCCCCTCCCAGATCACGAAGTGGCGCGAGCTCCGAGGCCTCACCCAACGCCAACTGGCGGCACGTATCGGTACGTCCTCCTCCTCTCTTTGCAGGTGGGAGTCCGGGGAGAACACCCCCAAACGCGACCACGTGGAGAAGCTGGACGAACTCCTTCGGGCCTCGGGGCGACTCCTGAAGGTCTGGGAGACCCAGACCTCCGGCTCCTCGCTCCCCCCGTGGATGCAGGACCTGTGGCGGCTGAAGGAGGAGGCCGTCCACATCGAGTTCCTGTCGCCCGTCCTGGTCCCCGGACTCCTCCAGTCCCCCGGCTACGCCCGGATCGTCTTCGAGCACGGGCAGCCGCTCGCCGGCCCGGCCGAGATCGACGATCTCGTCTCCATGCGCTGTGCCCGTTACGATCGTCTGCGGGAACGGAACGACCCCGAGGTCGTCGCGGTCTTCCCCCACAGCGCGCTCACCTGTGTGCCCGACGAGGTGCGGCGTGAACAGGCCGCACATCTGGTCTCGCTGGGACGGCGTGGAAGGGTGCGCGTCCATCTCGTGCCCGAGGGCTCGGCCCTGATCGGGATCACCTCGCCACTGCTGCTGTGCCGACTCGTGGACGGGTCACGCGCCGCGTCCAGCGACCACGTTTCCGGTAACGTCCTCTACGACGAGACAATAGGGTTCGATCGGCTCTCTGAACTGGTCAAACGCGCTCTTGGCAGCGCGCTTCCGCTGGAGCAGTCGATGGAGGTTCTGGAGAGGTTGAGCACATGAGCGGTGAATGGCACAAGTCCAGCTACAGCAGTACGGGTGGACAGTGCGTGGAGGTGCGCGAGCACGAGTGGGGGACGGACGTACGCGACTCCGTCCACCCCGAGGAGTGTTGCCTCTCCTTTCCTCCCGCTCAGTGGATCCGTCTGGCCAAGGTCGCCGACTCCCTCTGAGGCCGTACACGACGGGGTCCACCGGACGCGCTCCGGTGGACCCCGTCGTGTACGGCCTCAGAAACGGGGTTCCTCGATGTGAACCCCGAACTCCTCCCCCATGGTCGCGCAGATCTCACCGAGCGTCGCCTCGGCGCGGGCCGCGTCCATGATCAGCGGGACCAGGTTGCCGCCGTCCCCGCGCGCGCCTTCCAGCAGGGCGGCCAGGGCCCGGTCCACGGCGGTCCCGTCGCGTTCGGCGCGGCGCTCACCGAGCACCCGCTTCTGCTCGTGTTCGACCTCGTGGCCGATCCTGAGGATGTCCGGTTCTTCGGAGACGGTGTCGGTGTGGCAGTTGACCCCCACGATCCTCTTGTCGCCCTTCTCCACCGCCTGTTGGTAGCGGAAGGCGGACTCGGCGATCTCGGACCCGAAGTAGCCGTTCTCGATCCCCGCGAGGATGCCGGAGGTCATCGGTCCGATCTCGTGCTCGACCTCCTCGCCTCCGCCCATCCGCAGGATGTGGGCGAAGACGCGCTCGGCCTCGGCCTCGAGCTCGTCGGTGAGCGACTCCAGGTACCAGGAACCACCGAGAGGATCGACGACGTTGACGACCCCGGTCTCCTCCCTCAGGACCTGTTGCGTGCGCAGGGCGATCTCGGCCGCCTGCTCCGTGGGCAGTGCGAGGGTCTCGTCCAGGGCGTTGGTGTGCAGCGAGTTCGTGCCCCCCAACACGGCGGCGAGCGCCTCCACTGTGGTGCGCACGACGTTGTTGTGAGGCTGCTGCGCGGTCAGGGAGACACCCGCCGTCTGGGTGTGGAACCGTAGCCGCTGCGCCCTTGCGCTCCTCGCGCCGTAGACGTCCCTCAGTCGACGTGCCCAGATGCGACGTGCTGCGCGGAACTTGGCGATCTCCTCGAAGAGGTCGATGTGCGCGTCGAAGAAGAAGGACAGTCCGGGTGCGAACCGGTCGACGTCCAGGCCCCGGGACAGACCCAGTTCCACGTAGCCGAAACCGTCGGCGAGGGTGTAGGCGAGCTCCTGGGCGGCCGTGGCCCCCGCCTCCCTGATGTGGTAGCCGGACACCGACAGTGGCTTGTACGCCGGGACGTTCTCCGCGCAGTACTCCATCAGGTCGCCGATCAGCCGCAGCTGTGGCCCCGGCGGGTACAGCCATTCCTTCTGGGCGATGTACTCCTTGAAGATGTCGGTCTGGAGCGTGCCGTCGAGGGTGCCGACGTCCACGCCCTGACGCTCGGCCGCCACCATGTACATGCAGAAGACGGGGACCGCGGGGCCGCTGATGGTCATGGAGGTGGTGGTCTCACCGAGCGGGATTCCGTCGAAGAGCAGGTCCATGTCGGACACGGAGTCGACGGCCACCCCACAGTGGCCGACCTCTCCCAGGGAGTGCGGTGAGTCGGAGTCGTGGCCCATGAGGGTGGGCATGTCGAAGGCGACGGAGAGCCCGCCCCCGCCCGAGGCCAGGATCATCTTGTAACGCTCGTTGGTCTGCCGCGCGTTGCCGAAGCCCGCGAACTGACGAATGGTCCACGTGCGGCCTCGGTAACCGGTGGTGTGCGGGCCGCGCGTGTACGGGTACTCCCCCGGCCAGCCGATGCGCTCGAAGCCGGGGACCTCGGCGCCCGGTGGCGGACCGTAGACGGGTCGCAGGGTGCGTCCCGACAGGGTCGTGAAGTCGGCGTCGCGTTCGCGCGCCGCGTCGTGACGGCGCTGCCAGCGTTCACGACCGGCCTCGATCTCCTCGGCTCCGCCACCGTCGACGGGGTCTCCCGTGGTGTTCGCCATACAAGAACAGTAGGACGTCCGACTAATGATGTACAGCAAGGACGCCCGTGGCGCATCGCCGTCACGGCGGGCGCCTCAGTGCCCCTCGGCCACTTCCGCCACACGTGCGGGGAAGTCCCCGAAGTGCACCCTGAGCTTGGTGAACATCTCGTGGACGTGCCACAACTCCTCATCGGAGTAACAGGACAGGCCGAAGTCCATGGAGAGCAGCGCCTGGGTCGCCTCCTCCGTGACACGACGCCCGGAGTCGGTGATCTCGGCCAGTACGCCACGACCGTCGCTGGGGTTGGGACGGCGGCGCACGAAGCCCTGCCCCTCCAGCCGGTCGATGGTGTTGGTGACGCTGGTCGGATGCACCATGAGGCGTTCGCCGATCTTGCCCAGGGGCAGGGAGCCGGAGCCGCTGAAGGTCAGCAGCACGAGCGCCTCGTAGCGGGCGAAGGTCAGGCCGAACGGTTTGAGGGTCGCGTCCAGCTCCCCGATCAGGAGCTGCTGCGCGCGCATGATCGAGGTGACCGCCGCCATGGCGGGCGACGCCCCCCACCTGCGTGTCCAGTTCTCGTGCGCGCGTTCGATCGGGTCGAACGGAAGATTCAACGGGTTACCCACAGGCTCACTCTAGGCCGGAGCGAGCGTGCTCCGGGCACGGGCCCGGAAGAGGGCGAACCCTCTTTAGCAACCACAAGGAAAGAAATCAATACTTTTCCGTGGCCACAAGGGGACATTCCCCCACGAGGAAACCGGTCGCCCCGCCGGGTCCGAAAAGGTCGGCCACCAGCGAAGCCCTCCGCCGGAACCCGGTCCCACTCACAGAGGACCCAGAAAGTTCCGGTGCAGACGTTGACGACACCCGTAATTATTAGTTAAGTTTCCTAAAAATTTATCCCCCCATGTCAGAGGGTCGGGTGTGACCGCCTGTGCCCCCGGATCTTGGAGCGGCCCGCGGAGGCCCTCCCCGTCCACCGGACCACCGTCGTCCACCGCCCGCTCCGCGGCCCCCGTCCTCACGGCACCGCGGTGGTCATGTCCCCCGCTCACTCACCAGGAGACACCCGACGTGAGAGCACGCCGTCTCAGCAACCGTCTCGCGGCCACCGTGGCCGGCCTACTGTTCGTCCTACCGGTGTCGATCGCGCCTTCGGCCTCCGCGGAGGAGACGGGCCCTTCGAACCTCACCGTCACCTATGTGGAGTCGGCCCGGTGGAACACCGGGTACACCGGTGAGATCACCGTCCACAACCCCTCGAACACCCCGGTCGAGGACTGGACCATCACGTTCTCTCTGCCCGGTGACGGTCGCATCCACCAGCTCTGGAACGCCACGCTGTCGGGCACCCCCGAGGGCTACACGATCACCCCTCCGCACTGGGGCGCCGACGTCCCGGCCGGAGGGAGCTACTCCTTCGGCTTCAACGGCCTGCACTCCGGCGGCGCCACGGAGCCGGTGGACTGTCTGGTCAACGGCCTTGCCTGCGACGGCACCGGAGGCGGACGAGGCCCCTCCCACGGCAGCCACAGCGTGGCTTACTACACCCAGTGGAGCGCCGAGGAGCGCGACTACCACGTACGCGACCTGGTCGACACCGACAGCGCCGCGAAACTCACCCACATCAACTACGCCTTCGGCAACGTCGGCGCCGACGGTGAGTGCCTCATGACCGACGAGCCCGGTCTGGGCGACGCCCTGGCCGACTACGGCCGTGCGGTCCCCGCCGAGGAGAGCGTCGACGGTGTGGCCGACCATCCCGACCAGGATCTGCGCGGCAACTTCAACCAGCTGCGCAAGCTCAAGGAGATGTACCCCCACCTGGTCGTCAACATCTCCCTGGGCGGCTGGAACTGGTCACGGGACTTCTCCGACGCCGCCCTCACCGAGGAGTCCCGCCGGAAACTGGTCTCCTCCTGCGTCGACATGTACCTGCGGGGCGACCTGCCCGAGATCGACGGAGCGGGTGGCGAGGGCGCCGCCTACGGGGTCTTCGACGGCATCGACCTGGACTGGGAGTGGCCCGGTTCCGACGGCAATCCGCACAACACCGTCCGCCCCGAGGACAAGGAGAACTACACCGCGCTGGTACGGGAGTTCCGCGACCAGATGGACGCGCTCGGCGAGGAGACCGACCGCCACTACGAGCTGACCGCCTTCCTGCCCGCCGGAGGTTGGCGTCTGGACGCCGGATACGAACTGGACGAGCTCATGCCCGCCTTCGACTTCGTCACGGTGCAGGGCTACGACTACCACGGCACCTGGGAGAGCGTGACCAACCACCAGTCCAACCTGGTCGTGGACGCCCGCGACCCCGAGCCGGTGATCTCCTCCGAGATCGTCCTGGACGCCTACCTGGACCGGGGAGTGGACCCCGCCAAGATCGTTCTGGGAGTCCCCTTCTACGGACAGGGATGGACCGGTGTGGAGCCCGGTCCGGACGGCGACGGCCTCTTCCAGCCCGCCACGGGCCCGGCCGAGGGAACGTACGCGGCGGGCACCGAGGACTGGAGGGTCCTCGCCGAGAAGGCCGCCTCCGAGGAGTTCGCGCTCTTCCGCAACGACGAGGCCGGTACGGCCTGGATCTACGACGGCCGGACCCTGTGGACCTACGACGACCCCACCGCCATGGCCCAGAAGACCGCATGGGCCCGGGAACAGGGCTTGGGCGGCGTCATGATCTGGTCCATCGACGGAGACGACGCCGACGGCAGCCTCATGAGCGCCGTCCACACCGCCCTGAGCGGCTGACCTGCCGCCCGGAGGGTCCGGGCGGAGTACGAGCGGCGTCGGTGCTCTGATCCGGGGAGCATCGCCGCTCACGGCCGGCGCGCGGCGATGTGCGACGCTCTGCGCCGGCCACCCCCCTCCTCCCCATGTCGGAGGTGTCCCGCCATGTCCCCGTGCCCCGCGCGTCACCGACCCCGCGCACCACCGGACCTCGTTCACCACACGCACCCCTTGGGAGCACTCCCCCACAGCCGACCGTCGCCGCCGGCGGCGGAAGGTCACCCCCGCACCGCTCACACCTCAGGAGCAACCAGTGAGAGCAGCACTCAGAAGTCGGATCGCGGCGCTGACGGCCGCCGTGATCGCCCTACCCCTCGTCCTGTCGCCGGCCCCCGCCACCGCGCAGGCCACCGACGTCACCGTCACGTACGTGGAGACCAGTCGCTGGGAGACCGGTTACGGCGGGCAGCTCACCATCGACAACGGCTCGAACGCGCCCCTCTCGGACTGGACCATCGAGTTCCGACTCCCCTCCGGCACGGAGATCACCACCCTGTGGAACGCCACCCTCACCCGGTCCGGCACCACCCACACCATCACCCCGCCCTCGTGGGGCTCCACCATCCCCGCGGGAGGCGGCTACTCCATCGGGTTCAACGGAACGCACAACGGCGGCGACACCACACCGGTGAACTGCACCCTCAACGGAAACCCCTGTTCGGGCGAAGCGGGCGAGGAGGACACCGAGCCCCCCACCGCTCCGACCGGACTGACCGTCACCGGGACCACCGCCACGACCGTGTCGCTGAGCTGGACCGGTTCCGACGACAACGTCGGGGTCGCGGGTTATGAGGTCCTCTCCGGCGGTGAGGTCGTCCGCGCCGTCGCCGGCACCGGCGCCACGATCACCGGGCTGGCTCCGGGGAGCGAGCACACGTTCACCGTGCGCGCCTACGACACCTCCAACAACCGTGGGCCCGAGAGCGCCCCGGTGACCGTCACCACCAAGGAGGACGGCGGCGGGACCACCGATCCGCCCGAGGAACGTCGGGTGGCCTACTTCACCCAGTGGGGCATCTACGACCGCGGCTACCTCGTCCGCAACCTGGAGACCTCCGGCACCGCCGAGAAGCTCACCCACATCAACTACTCCTTCGGCAACGTCAATGCCGGCGGTGAGTGCTTCATGGCCAACCAGCAGGGTCAGGGCGACGCCTGGGCCGACTACGGCCGCTCCTTCAGCGCCGGAGAGAGCGTGGACGGAACCGCCGACACCTGGGACCAGGATCTGCGCGGCAACTTCAACCAGCTGCGCAAGCTCAAGGAGATGTACCCCGACCTGAAGGTCAACATCTCCCTTGGCGGTTGGACCTGGTCCGAGCACTTCTCCGACGCCGCGCTGACCGCGGAGTCGCGTGAGCGCATGGTGTCCTCGTGCATCGACCTGTACCTGCGCGGCAACCTGCCCCTGTTCGACGGCGCCGGCGGTGCCGGCTCCGCCTACGGGGTCTTCGACGGCATCGACCTGGACTGGGAGTGGCCCGGCTCGGAGGGCCACGAGCACAACACCGTGCGCCCCGAGGACAAGGAGAACTTCACCGCCCTGGTGGCCGAGTTCCGCGACCAGCTGGACGCCCTGGAGGGCGAGACCGGCCGGGAGTTCGAACTGACCGCCTTCCTGCCCGCCGACCCGGAGAAGATCGAACTCGGCTTCGAGATGGGGCCGCTCATGAACGACTTCGACTTCATCACCGTGCAGGGTTACGACTACCACGGCGGTTGGGAGAACACCACCAACCACCAGTCCAACCTGCGTGTCCACCCCGACGACCCCGGTCCCGACGTCTACGCCTCCGAGACGACGATCCAGGCCTACCTGGACCACGGCGTCGACCCCGCCGACATGGTCATGGGCGTGCCCTTCTACGGGCGCGGCTGGACCGGTGTGGCCCCCGGGCCGAACGGCGACGGCCTGTTCCAGAGCGCCACCGGTCCCGCCCCCGGTGGCTACGAGGCCGGAATCCAGGACTGGAAGGTCCTGAAGAACCTGCAAGGGTACGACCTGTACCGCGACGACGAGCGGGGCACCGCCTGGCTCTATGACGGGTCCACGTTCTGGACCTACGACGACGAGGTCTCCATGACCCAGAAGACGGAGTGGGCCCAGGCCAACGGGCTCGGCGGCGTCATGATCTGGTCCATCGACGGAGACGACGCCGACGGCAGCCTCATGACCGCCATCGACACGGCGCTGAACGGATAGCGCCCTCCTTCCAGCCGGCGCGGACGCCCTCGATCCGCGCCGGCCTTTTTCCCGGTGGTGCGATGATTTCCCTCCTCCCCTCGGGTCCATTCCTTGTGAGCCCGCCGTGGGGCGGGCTCGGGAAGGAACGGTCATGGTCGACGCACACACCCTGAGAACCGCGGACGGAACCCTGTACTACGAACTCCGGGGGAAGGGGCCCGTCCTGGTGCTGACCGGCGCGCCCATGGGCGCCGAGGAGTTCGCACCACTGGCGGACCTGCTCGCACGGGACCACACGGTCCTCACACACGATCCGCGGGGCATCTCCCGTAGTCCGCTGGACGATCCGGAACAGGACTCCACGCCCGAGCTTCGGGCCGACGATCTCATCGCCCTCCTGAACGCGCTGAACGCGGACTCCGCCGACGTGCTGGGCTCCAGCGGCGGCGCGGTGACCTCGCTGGCGCTGGCCGAGCGGTATCCCGATCGGGTCGGAACGGTCGTGGCGCACGAGCCGCCCCTCCTCGGGCTGCTTCCCGACGCCGTCGCACAGCACGCCGCGACGGAGAGCGTCATCGAGACCTACCTTCAGAAGGGGGTGTTCGCGGCGTGGGCCGCGTTCATGGCCAACGCCGGATTCCCGGTGGAGGAGTCCGACGACGGCGTGCCAGGAGAGGAGCCGACGGAACAGATGCTCGCCGACAGCGGGCGTTTCTACCTTCACGAACTGCGCGGCACGACCCGCCACATGCCCGACACCGATGCCCTGAGCGCGGGACCCGTGCGGACGGTGCCGGGTCTGGGGGCCGAGTCGGCGACACTGCTGACCGCGCGCACCACCCGGGCCCTGGCCGATCGTCTCGGCACCGAACCGGTCGTCTTCCCCGGAGGGCACGGCGGTTTCGCCGACGCCCCCGAGGAGTTCGCCGAGGTGCTGCGCAAGGTCCTCGCCGGTGGAACACCCGTGCGGGGGGTCCGCTCGCCCGGAGGGTCCCGGGTCCCCGGAGGAGGCCGCGTGTGAGGACCCTCGGAGCCGGTGGAGGGTGACGGGACGGGCCTCGGGGACACGGCCCCGGGCCCGGGGCCGTTCCGGTGGCCCCCGACACATCTGCCGGCTAACGAGGAGCGGTGCCCAGTTCCTTCAGCAGGACCTCCGCGGCCGAGTACGGATCCCTGCCTCCTTCGGCGACCTCCCGGGCCAGGGCGTCCAGATCGCCGGCGTCGCCCGTCCCGCCCATCCGTGAGCGCAGCGTGTCCAGCACGATGGCCCGCACCTCGTCCCGGGCCCGGGCGCGTCGACGCGCGAGCAGTCCACCTTCGGCCTCCAGGTGGGCGAGGTGCTGTTCCATCCGGTCCCACAACTCGTCGATGCCCTCGCCCTCGCCCTCGGAGGCGACGGTCATGACGATCGGCGGTTTCCACTCCCGGTCGCCCCGGTCCTTCATGGCCACCATCTGACGCAACTCGCGCAGGGTGGCCCTGGCGCCGTCGCGGTCGGCCTTGTTGACCACGAGGACGTCGGCGATCTCCAACACGCCCGCCTTGGCCGCCTGCACCGAGTCGCCCATGCCCGGGGCGTACAACACCACCGTCGTGTCGGCCTGCCCGGCGATGTCCACCTCGGCCTGTCCCACCCCCATGGTCTCCACGAGGATCATGTCGAAGCCCGCCGCGTCCAACACCCGCAGCGCGTGCGGTGTGGCCCAGGACAGCCCGCCCAGGTGCCCGCGGTTGGCCATGGAGCGGATGAACACCCCCGGGTCGGTGGCGTGCTCCTGCATCCGTACCCGATCACCCAGCAGGGCGCCCCCGGTGAAGGGCGAGGAGGGGTCCACGGCCAGCACGGCCACGGTCAGCCCCCTCACCCGTGCCGCACGCGCGACGGCGTTGGTGGTGGTGGACTTTCCCACCCCCGGGGGGCCGGTGAGGCCCACCACGCGGGAGCGGCCGGTGTACGGGGCCAGGCCGGCCATGATCTCGCGCAGTTCACCGGATCCGTTCTCGACCAGGGTGAGCGCGCGGGCCAACGCCCTGCGGTCACCTCCACGGATCCGCTCGACCAACTGGGGGGCCTGCATGACGACTCCTCGGTGTCGGCGGAAGCAGTACGGGGCGAGGGCTCGTGGCCCCCGCCCCGCGACTGTCGGGTGCGTCGTGGTCTCCGGGGCTGTCCCGGATACACACAGTGTCTTCTGGTCGGGTCGGTTCCACGGGTCCGCCACGCGAGCGGTCGGGGATCTCCCTGGCCCGCGGCCGGACTCCGGGGTCGGGCCGCCGCCGATGTCCGGCCGGCGACGGCCGTGGGAACGGCTCGCTAGGGCGCGGGCACGGTGAACAGCAGGGCGTCGCCCTGACCGCCACCACCGCACAGCCCCGCGGCGCCGAGACCGCCGCCACGACGGCGCAGCTCGTGGACCAGGTGCAGGGCGATCCGCGCTCCCGAGGCGCCGATCGGGTGACCGATCGCGATGGCGCCGCCATTGACGTTGACGATGTCCTCCGAGACGCCCAGGTCCCGCACCGACTGGATCCCCACCGAGGCGAAGGCCTCGTTGATCTCGATCAGGTCCAGTTCCTCCACCGAACGCCCGGCCTTGGCCAGAGCGTGCTTGATGGCGTTGGAGGGCTGGGAGTGCAGCGAGTTGTCGGGGCCCGCGACGTTACCGTGCGCCCCGATCTCGGCCAGGATCGTGGCGCCCAGCTCCTCGGCCTTGCTCCGGCTCATCACGACCACGGCGGCGGCGCCGTCGGAGATCTGGGAGGAGGAGCCGGCGGTGATGGTGCCCTCGCTGTCGAAGGCCGGTCGGAGCCTGGCCAGGCTCTCGACGGTGGTGTCGGGCCGGATGCCCTCGTCCGCGGAGAAGAGGATGGGGTCGCCCTTGCGCTGCGGGATCTCCACCGGCACGATCTCGGCGTCGAAGTGTCCCGCCGCGGCCGCCGCCGCGGCGCGCTGGTGGGAGCGGGCCGCGAAGGCGTCCTGCTCCTCACGCCCCAGACCGAGCTTGCCGTTGTGCCGCTCGGTGGAGGCGCCCATGGAGTCGCCCTCGAACGCGTCGGTCAGGCCGTCGTGGGCGGTGGCGTCCACGACCTCGATGGAACCGTACTTGTAGCCCTTACGCGACTTGGGCAGCAGGTGCGGCGCGTTGGTCATGGACTCCATGCCACCGGCGACCACCACGTCGAACTCGCCCGCGGTGATGAGCTGGTCGGCCAGGGCGATGGCGTCCAGGCCCGAGAGGCAGACCTTGTTGATGGTCACCGAGGGCACGCTCATGGGGATGCCCGCCTTGACGGCGGCCTGGCGGGAGGGGATCTGTCCGGCACCGGCCTGGAGCACCTGGCCCATGACCACGTATCCGACCTGTTCGCCGCTGACGCCGGCGCGCTCCAGCGCGGCCTTGATGGCGAAGCCCCCGAGATCGGCGGCGGAGAACCCGGCGAGGGAGCCGAGGAGTCTGCCGATGGGGGTCCGTGCCCCACCGACGATGACGGAACCGGGCATCGTAACTGGCCTCCAAGTGATGGGTGACGCACCTGGTCTGCAACGATACCTACAAGGCCGTCAGCGATTCCCAGGAGGTTCACCCATGAGCGGCGCACCACACTCGGCCAGCGATTTCACCGGTCCCTCCTCCCCCCCGTCCGTACCGTTCTCGGGGTTGACGCGGCTCGACCACGTGGGGATCGCCTGCCGCGACCTCGACGCCTCGATCGAGTTCTACCGTTCCACCTACGGGTTCGAGGTCGAGCACGAGGAGGTGAACGAGGAACAGGGCGTGCGCGAGGCCATGCTGCGGATCAACGGTACGGACGACGGTGGCGCCACGTACCTGCAACTGCTGGAGCCCACCCGCGACGACTCCCCCGTGGCCAGGTTCCTGGAGCGCAACGGTGAGGGAGTGCACCACATCGCCTTCGGGACCGCCGACGTGGCCACCAGCGCGACGGGGATCGGCGGGCGGGGCGTGCGCGTCCTGGACGCCGAGCCGCGCAGGGGCACCGCCGGTTCGAAGATCACCTTCCTGCACCCCAAGGACTGTGGGGGCGTCCTCACCGAACTGGTACAGAGCGCCCACTGAACAAGGATTCCCCGGGATGGGGTATGACTTGTCCGTCCGCTCCCAGGGCAGAACGTCACAGGGACGTTCCGGACACATCACGGGTTGAGTGCCACAGGGCCACCAGACCGTAGAGGTCACCGGAAGTTACCCGAAACCCTCTTCCCAGGGGTTCGGCGCTTGATAAAGTCGGCTAGCTGCCGGATTCACTGTTCCGGCGTTGGTCCATCTCTTGCAGTCCGGTGGTCGAGCCAGGTCGGCCGTGCCGCAGTGTCAGGTGACAGGGCGCACGCAGACGACCACGGAGGTGGTCAGGGGCTTACCAGCCCGCCGTGCCACCCCGGGTTCACCGCCCCGGACCCACCCGTCCCCCGGGGACGACGCAGTCGCCCTCCTTGCTGTCCCCGGCCTTAGGCAAGCAGCCGTCTCGCACCGTTCAGGAATCCCGACACATGCCGTCAAACAACATCGATACCCAGCTCAACAACATCTTCGACGAGGACAACACCCCCCAAGAATTCGACGTGGTGCTGCGTGGTTACGACCGCACCCAGGTGGACGACTACGCGGCCGGCCTGCGCAACGACGTCAAACAGGCCAACAAGAAGGTCGAGAAGCTCACCGCCGAGTTGGCCGCCAAGAACCGCCAGCTCCAGGAGCGTGAGCGTCCCTCCTACTCCGGGCTGGGCTCGCGTATCGAGGAGCTGCTGCGTCTGGCCGAGGAGCAGGCCAACGAGCTGGTCCAGAGCGCGCAGATCGACGCCAACGACATCCGTTCGGCCGCCAAGGTCGAGGCCGCCGAGATGCGCGCCGCGGCCGAGTCCGAGGCCACCGAGGTGCGCACGCTCGCCCAGCGCGAGGCCGACGAGCTGCGTCAGACCGCCGAGGCCGAGGCCGAGGAGATCACCACCACCGCGCGCCGCGAGGCCGACGAGCTGTCCTCCACCACCGAGCGCGAGGTACAGAAGAAGCGCTCCGCGGTCGACCACGAGATCGCCGAGAAGCGCGCCACGTTCGAGGGTGAGATCGCCAAGCTGCGCACCACCACCGAGCGTGAGTGCGCCCAGGCCCGTGCCGCCGCCAAGCGCGAGCGCGACGAGACCATCCAGGCCGCCAAGAGCCAGGCCGAGGAGCTGCGCAAGAACGCCGAGCGCGCCTTCGCCGAGTCCGAGGCCCGCCGCACCGAGGCCGAGGACCAGTTCGAGTTGCAGCTGGCCGACCGCCGCGCCGAGGCCGAGCGCCAGGACGCCGAGCGTCTGGCCGCCGCCCAGGCCGCCACCCAGAAGATGGTCAACGAGGCGGAGGAGCGGGCTGCCAGCGCCGAGCAGCGCGCCACCAAGGCGAGCCAGCAGGCCGAGCAGACCCGTCGCGACGCCGAGAACCACGCCAAGCAGCTGGTCGGCAACGCCAAGAAGAACGCCGCCCAGATCGAGGCGGAGGCCAAGGCCAAGGCCGAGCACCAGCTCAGCGACGCCAAGTCCGAGGCCAACCGGATCATGACGGCCGCCAAGAAGGAGGTCGACGAGCTCAACCGCCAGCGCGACAGCATCCAGTCGCACCTCCAGCAGCTGCGTCAGCTGCTCGGCGGTGGCGGGCCCGCCCCGGCCGCGCCCGCCGCGCCGGCGGCTCCGGCTCCGGCCGCGATCCCGCAGGAGTCGGCTTCGGCCTCCGACGAGACCAGGCAGCCCGCGCACTCCGGCAAGGGCACCGACGACGAGGACTGGTGGCAGGAGTAGGGAGCGCGGTTCTGCGCACCTGACCCGTGCTCACATGACGGCCGAGGGCTCGTTCTCCCCCGCGGGGGAGAACGAGCCCTTCGTCGTCGGTACGGCCCTTCGGGGCTCGGTCCCGGGCCTCCACCTGCCCGTCCACGCCGGGTCCTGAAGGTTCCACAGGCCCCGAAGAACGTCGCCTAGCCCAGGGGCTGGGTGTCCTTCTCGTACGGGCCGTCCCACTCGACGGGCAGCGGATACGCCTGGGGGTTGACCCTCTTGACGATCTCGTCCAGGACCCGGCGCACGTACGGCTCACCCACCCACAGGTGTCTGGCCCCTTCCACGCCGACGACCTCGCACTGGGTGAGCGGCCTGAAGCGCTCACGGGCCTCGGCCGGACGCAGGTAGTCGTCGTGCTCGGGCACGAGCGCGACCACGGGCTTGCCCGTCTCGGCCCAGGCCCGCATGTCGGACTCGTCCGCCCGGTGCAGCGGCGGTGACAGCAGGATGGCCCCCTTGACCTGGGGGTCGGCTCCCCATTTGAGGGCCAGCTCGGTGCCGAAGGACCACCCCAGCAGCCAGGGGTCGGGGAGCTCCTCGAACTCGGTGAACTCGATGGCGGCGAGGACGTCGTGCTTCTCGGTCTCGCCTTCGCCGAACTCGCCCTGGCTGGTGCCGTGCCGCGAGCTGGTGCCCCTGGTGTTGAACCGCAGTACCGCCAGGTCGGCCAGGGCGGGCAGACGGAAGGAGGCCTTGCGCAGGACGTGGCTGTCCATCATGCCCTCGGCGGTGGGCAGCGGGTGCAGGCACACCAGGGTGGCCTTGGGGTCACGTCCCTCGGGCAGGGCCAGTTCCCCGACCAGCTCCAGACCGTCGGCGGTGTACAGGGTGATGGGTCGTCTCACGGCGGGCAGCACCGTGGTGGCTCGGATCTCCATGGCTCCTCGTGTGTGTCGGTGACTTGGGCGCGTCAACGGGGAGGTCGCGGTGCGCGATGGGAGCGCCGATCCCAGCAGGAGGAGTGCCAGTGACGCCGGTCGCCGCCGTCTCCGTAGGGGCGCCAGGCCACGATGTGGGGCATGCCCACGGGGATCTCCTGGGCACAGCCGGGACAACGGTAGACCTTGGTGGCCGCCGCTCCGGGGATGCGGCGCGTGACCCACTCCCCGTCGGGGCCGGTCTCACGGCGCTGTCCGCCCGTGATGCGCAGCATGAGGGCGTCCTCGTCCTCGGGGACACCGCCGGGCGCCTTACGGCGCCTTCGGGAGGATTGGCGACGGGAGGAATTACGACGCGGGCTCACATCTTCCAGCCTAGGAGAGAACGGGTGGTGGCCACCGCCACGCACGTGTCGTTCGGCGCGGTGACCGTCCGGGTTCGACGTTCCGGCACCGGGCGGAAACCCCGGGGTCCGCACCCCCGAGGTCCCCCCCTCTCGGCCGTGTTCTCCTTACGCCCTCCACCGCGCTCCGACCGCGCTCAGAAGGACCTTCGGAGAACGGGTGCTAACTCTGGCAGGCGCAGCCCCCATGAGGTTCCTCGGCGTCGGGCAACTGGTCCATCAGCAACGGCGCGGGCACGGCGATACTGGTCAGATCGTATTCGCCCATCGCGACCAGGGTGGTGACCACGGATTCGGCGCCGCGTTCGGCCAGGAGCTCGGTCGGGCCCTTGGGGTACCCGCAGCCGAAGCGCATGGCGGTGTCGACGTCCTCGGCCGTGGCGTAGCCGTCACCGATCATGCGCATGGCGTCGTCGATCTGCGGGGCCAGAAGGATCTCGCCCAGGTCCAGGGTCTCCTCCTCGCGGATCATCTGGGCGTAGCGTCCGGTGGGAATCGGTTCGGGCGCCTCGTCGGTGCCCGCGTAGAAGCCCTGACCGGACTTACGACCCAGACGTCCCGCGGCGACCATGCGGCGCAGCAGCGGGGACGCGGAGTAGCGCTGGTCGCGGTACTCCTCCCACAGCACGTCCATGACGGCCAGACACACGTCCAGGCCGACCATGTCGGCGAGGGTGAGCGGACCCATCGGCAGGCCCGCGGCCTTCTGGACCGCGGAGTCGATCTCCTCGCGCGTGGCGATCCTGCGCTCGTAGAGGCGGATGGCGTCGTTGATGTAGGGCACCAGCAGGGCGTTGGCCACGAAACCGGCACGGTCGCCGACCGCCACGGGCGTCTTGCCGACGCGCTTGGCGACCTCCGAGACCAGGTCGACGGTCTGGGCGCTGGTGGAGACCGTGGTGATGACCTCGACCAGTTTCATGACCGGCGCCGGGTTGAAGAAGTGCAGACCCACGACCTTGTCCGGGCGGCTGGTCAGCGCGGCGATCTCGGTCACCGAGAGCGACGACGTGTTGGTGGCCAGGATCGTGCCGGGCGGGCAGATCCTGTCCAGGTCGCCGAAGACGTCCTTCTTGATGTCCATGTGCTCGGGGACGGCCTCCACGACGAAGTCCGCGTCGGCGAGCTCCTCACGCGAGGTGGTGAACGTCATCCGGCTCTCGATCCCGGCACGTTCGTCCTCTGTGAGTTTGCCCTTGCCGACCGCCCGCGAGAGGGACCTGTCCATATGGGCTCGGCCGCGGTCGACGGCGGCCTGGTCGATCTCGACCCCGATGACGTTGAACCCCGCACGGGCGAACACTTCGGCGATGCCCGCGCCCATCGTGCCGAGTCCGACGACACCGACCTTGTCAAATTCCTGCACCATACGCACAGAGTACGGGTCTGCGTTTCCCTCTTCGCGCACGGGATGCCCAACAAAGGCACTCAGTGCCATCAAGGCTCCGGCCGTGTGGCCGCCGCGCCGCTCCCCTGACGCGACGGCCACGTCTGCGTCCCGCGAGGACGTCGCCTCAGCAGTCCACGAGTTCGGGAGACTGGTTCAGCAGTTGGGCCCTGGGAGAGACGAACTCGGCGTAGGCGGCCTCCGCCTCGGGAGAGAACAGGGCCACGCGATGACAGTTCTGGAAGGCCAGACGCAGGCCGAAGTGCCGCTCCACCGCGCCCCGCATGGCGTCGCTGGCGAGCAGGCGCAGCAACTGGCCCCGTTCCTCCTCCCCCGGCGGAGGTACCTCGTTGGCCTCGAAGCCGGACTCGGAGTTGCGCGCCCCCTCGGCCAGGCCACTGACCACGCCCCAGGCGTAGGGCAGGGATTCCCTGATACAGGAGAGGAAGTCGGCATCGTCGACCGGACCGTGCTGGGCCTTCTCCAACAGGTCCGGTGAAACCGTCAGCGACATAGGTGCCCCTTCGTCGTGTGGATGTTGCGGACCGTCACCGTCCTCTGGCGACGTTAGAGTCACGTCCTCGCTCAGTCATGACGCGAGAAGGACACAACTGCCTTCCTCCGCGGGCACACGAGTGTGGACGCGGTCGGCGCCCTACGGAAGGTCCGACCCCGCTCACACGGTCCCGCTCCGCCCACTCCGTCGAGGGGGTAACGTGCCTCTCGTGCGTCTCGTCATCGCTCGGTGCAGTGTCGACTATGTCGGCCGGCTCACCGCTCATCTGCCCATGGCTCCCCGCCTGATCCTGATCAAGGCGGACGGGAGCGTGTCCATCCATGCCGACGATCGGGCGTTCAAACCCCTGAACTGGATGAACCCGCCCTGCAAACTCCGCGAGGAGACCGTGGAGGACGGTCCCGACGTGTGGACGGTCACGCACGGCAAGTCCGGTGAGAAGCTGGTGTTGACCATCGAGGAGGTCATGCACGACTCCTCGCATGAACTGGGCAAGGACCCGGGGCTACAGAAGGACGGCGTCGAGGCCCACCTCCAGGAACTCCTGGCCGAGCACATCACCACTCTCGGTGAGGGCTACACGCTCATCCGGCGGGAGTACCCCACGGCCATCGGTCCGGTCGACATCCTGTGCCGGGACGGCGAGAACGCCACCGTGGCGGTGGAGCTCAAACGACGCGGGGACATCGACGGCGTCGAACAGCTCACCCGCTACCTGGAACTGCTCAACCGGGACCCGCAACTGGCCCCGGTGCGCGGCGTGTTCGCCGCACAGGAGATCAAGCCGCAGGCCCGCGTGCTGGCCGAGGATCGCGGCATCGCCTGTGTGGTGCTGGACTATGACGAACTGCGCGGTATCGAACCCGACGTCCTGCGCCTGTTCTGACCTTGGGCCCTCGCCCACCGGACGCCCCCGACGGGTCTTCGTCCGAGGGACGACCCACTCCGACGTCGACCCCGTCGTCCCTTCCGGTCGTGTCGGTGTCCTCCGGACGGAGGACACCGACACGTGGTGCTCATGGACCTGCGCATGCCCGGTGGAGACGGGGTGGAGGCCACCGAGCTCATCGGAAACGAGCACCCGAAGGTGCACGTTCTGGTGCTCGTCACCTACGACACCGACACCGACATCCTGCGCGCGGTGGAGGCGGGCGCCACGGGATACCTGCTCAAGGACACCCCTCGCGCGGAACTGGCGGAGGCCGTGCGCACCGCCGCGCGAGGCGAGACGGTCCTGACCGGGCGCCTGGCGGGCGGACTCGTCACCGGAATGCGCCGGCGCGCCGAACCCCCTGTCCTGTCCCCCCGTGAGGTGGAGGCGCTGCTTCTGGCCACGGAGGGTCGCACCAACGCGGCGATCGGTCGTGCCCCGCACATCAGCCCCACCACGGTCAAGACGCATCTGATGCGGGCCTACGACAAGCTCGGGGTCGGCGACCGGACCGCCGCCGTGAGCCAGGCGATCCGCCGTGGTCTGCTCCTCGAACGCTGACGTGCCCACCGCTCGACTCGGCGGGTGTCCGAACGCCCCGCCGGAAGTCAGGGCCCTCTCAGGGACCTTCCCGGATGCGGTGGACGGGCTTCCTTGGAAGGATCGGCGTATGGTGGAACGAATGAGTGAGATCACACCCCCCGAGCACGGTCGAATGCGCGCTTCCGACGCCGACCGTGACTCCGTCGCGCACCGACTGCGGGAGGCCCTGGCCGAGGGCCGGCTGGACCCGGACGAGCACAGCGAGCGGCTGGACGCCGTCTACCGGGCCAAGACCCTCGGCGAGCTCGTCCCCCTCACCGAGGACCTCCCCGAGCCCAGCGGCTCGGGCTCCTCACCCGCCCCCACCGACTTCCGTTCGCCCCGCCCGGTCTACGGCGGTGGCCGTGTCGTCAGCGGGCAGCGGCCCACGAGCCAGGCCGCGATCGCCCTCATGGGCGGCGCCGATCGCTCGGGGAGCTGGATCATGCCCCGCAGCTTCACCGCGGTCGCGGTGATGGGCGGTGTCAACCTGGATCTGCGCGAGGCCCGGTTCACCGAACGCGAGACCACCATCTGGACCTACAGCCTCATGGGCGGCGTCGCCGTCATCGTGCCCGACGACGTCCAGGTACGGGTGCACGGGCTTCCCCTGATGGGTGGTTTCGGCATCTCGAACCACACCCCCAGCGTGGTGGATCCGGACGCGCCGATCGTGCACATCCGCGGTATCGCCGTCATGGGCGGGGTGGGCGTCGAGTATCGGTCCCGCAAGCACCAGGACGAGGACGAGGAGTAGGGCCGGACACAAGACGTTCTGTCCGCCCTGAGCCCTCCAGAGAACCACAGTGGCACCCCGCATGTAAGCCTTGTGGCTGATTGTGGCAATTGTTGCGATCGGTCCTTGCCGTGGAACTCTTCTGATGTCAGGCTGCATCGGTACTTCTTCGCCTACCCAAGGTGTCCATCCCCCAGCAACACGGAACGATGGACCCCGCACCACGGAGGAAGATCGTTGCACCCCACGCACGAAGGCCCCTCACCACGCCGGACGGCCTCCTTCCGGCGTAGTGCCGTCACCGCCGGCGCCGCGGCCGTCCTGATGGCTCTCGGCACCCTGGCCGCCTCCCCGGCCCACGCCGAACCCGGCCCGCCCGGGCACGCCGGGCCGCCGGAGCACGCCGGCGCCCCCGACCACGCGGGACCGCCCCAGCACGCCGGCAAACCCGGCAAGCCGGTGAGGCCGGGTAAGCCCGAGAGGCCGGGAAGGCCCGGTGACGACCTGCCGCTGTCGGAGAGGGTCACCACCGAGGCCATTCGGGCCCACCTGGAGAACCTCGACATCATCGCCGAGTACAACGGCGGCAACCGGGCCACGAGCACCCCTGGCTACGACGTGGCCGCCCTGTACGTCGAGGACCAGCTCGAGCGTGCCGGCTACGAGCCCTACCGGCACGAGTACGAGTACGAGTTGTGGCGTGAGCAGTCCACCGCGGTACTGACCCAGACCGCCCCGGGGGACGTCGCCTACGAGCACGGCACCGACTACGTGACCATGAGCTACTCCGGCTCGGGTGACGTGACCGCCCCCGCCGTGGCCGTCAACACCGGTAGCGCGGAGAGCGGGTGCTCGGCCGACGACTTCGCCGACTTCCCCGAGGGCGCCGTCGCGATCACCATGCGCGGCACCTGCCCCTTCAGTGAGAAGGTCCAGAACGCCGCCGACGCCGGGGCCTCCGCCGCTCTGGTGGTCAACAACCAGGACGAGGTCTTCCTCGGCACCGTGAGCGAGCTCTCCGACATCCCCGCCCTGGGCGTCTCGGGTACGGCGGGCGCCGACCTGCTGGCCACCGAGGGCCTGGAACTGCGGGTCGGCGTCGACGCCCAGGTCACCACCGAGTCCTCCTACAGCGTCCTGGCGGAGACCCCGGGCGGCCGTGACGACAACGTCGTCGTGGTGGGCGGGCACCTCGACAGCGTCGAGGAGGGGCACGGCATCAACGACAACGGCAGCGGCACGGCGTTCGTCCTGGAGACCGCCATCCAGCTGGCGAAGCAGGACGCCCCCAAGAACAAGGTCCGTTTCGCCTTCTGGGGCACCGAGGAGGAGGGGCTCATCGGTTCCGACCGCTACGTGGCGGACCTGACCCCCGAAGAGATCGACGACATCGCCCTGTACCTCAACTTCGACATGATCGGCTCCCACAACTACGGCCGGTTCGTCCTCGACGGCCGGATGGAGCTTCCCGGGTCCGGTGGCGCCCCCTCCGGTTCCGGAGCGATCGCGAAGGTCTTCGAGGACTACTTCGAGTCCCAGGGACAGGTCAGCGAACCCGGCGTGCTGAGCGGACGCAGCGACTACCAGGCCTTCATGGTGGCGGGCATCCCCTCCGGCGGCCTGTTCAGCGGCGCCGACGGCGTCAAGACCGAGGAGCAGGTGGAGTGGTACGGCGGTACCGCGGGTGAGCAGTTCGACCCGTACTACCACACCCCGGACGACACCATGGAGAATGTCAACTGGGACTCGGTGGCCGAGCTGTCGGCCGCCGGTGCGCACGGCGTGGAGTTCCTGTCGAACAGCACCCTGCCGGTCAACGGTGTGCTGCGCGCCGTCGAGTCCGAGTTCCCGCAGGTCGGGGACGCCTGGCGCATGTAGTCCGCACCATCTCGCGCACCCTCCTCGGGAGGGTGGCCGCACGTCCTGAACGGGGGCGGGTGGCGTGAATCCCCCGATTCCACGCCACCCGCCTCTTCGGTGTCTCCCCCTCTGTGACCGCCCGATGGTCCCCTCACCTCCGGGCGGCACTCATGAACACCGCCGGGAACTACTTTGCGTAGCCCCATCGCTCCTTAATGTATCAGTGATGTGCGCCACTTCCGTACCGAACGCGTGACGGCGGCGCCGAAGCCATGGCGCGCACCCTTCGTCGGACGCGCCCGTGGACGCGGCCCACCGGCGCGACGGGCGCTCCCGAGGCCCCGGAAACCGCTCGACCCTCACCAGATGCACGAAAGGACGGGAAGGGGCGTACGGCCCCGAGGACGGGCACCGGGAGGAGCACGGAAGGCGCCACCACGCCGCGCTCAGGAGTCCCCCCGCAGCCGGGCGTTCTCGTCCTCCAGGTCCAGGATCCTGCCGACCCCGGCGAGGTTGACCCCCTCCTCGACGAGCCGGGCCACCCTGCGCAGGCGTGCGATGTCGTCGTCGCTGTACAACCGCGTGCCGCCACTGGTGCGCGCCGGAGCGACCAGCCCGCGCCCCTCGTAGGAGCGCAGGGTCTGCGGCGTCATTCCCGCGAGCTCCGCCGCCACGGAGATCGTGTACAGGCCCCGGGCGGAATCCCTGGAAGGTACTGCCATCGACCGCGTCCTTTCCCGCCGTGCGCCGCGCCCGTGCCCGCGCAGGCCGGGCCCTTGGACCTGCACTGAGGTTTATCTCCTTCAGATCGGGGCATAAAACTTGCGTCGCCTCGCATCAGTTTTTGTGACCGATGACAGGGAGGTTTCATGATGCTGATGCGCACGGACCCCTTCCACGACATCGATCACCTCACCCTGCGGAGCCTGGGAGAGGCGGTCGAGCCGACCGGGATGGCCGGTCGACGCCTATCGGGACGGGGACGTCTTCGTCGTCCGCTTCGACCTGCCGGGAGCGAACGTCGACTCCATCGACGTCGAGGACGAGCGCAACGTCCTCACCGTGACCGCCGAGCGCCCCGACACCACGCGCGGTCGTGACTCGGTGGTGGCCACCGAAAGACCCTCCGGCACCGCCTCCCGACAACCGCTCCCGGGAGAGACGCCGCGGACCGAAGCCATCCGGGCCGACCGCACCGACGGCGTCCCGACCCTGTGCGTCCCCATCACCGAGCAGGCCGGGCCGCGCGAGATCGGTATCGGCCAGGGCGACGACCGACCTCACGGCATCGATGCCCGAACCTCTTCGGTGCCCGAACCCCTGACGTTCCGGCCGCCGGCCGGAACGCGTCCCTCGGAGCGAGAGCTCGTGTCCCATCGATCAGAGAACGGTGATCACATGCCTTGCCTCCTGCGCAGGACCCGCGCGGTGGCCGAGCACATCCAACGCCAGAGCACCCAGGAATCGGCGCATCTGGCCTGTGTCCGCTTCTTCCACGCACTCCGGGCCTACGAGAGCGCGTGGGAAGGTACGCCCGACCGCCTCAAGGGCGCGCTGGACGAACTCAGGCGTGCCACCACCGACCTCACGGGAGACCCCGACGCCTTCCGCCGGGCCTGCCGGGACCCCCGTCACCAGGGCCTGCCCCAGAGCCTGGACGAGCCGCTGGCCGAGCAACTGCGCTCCCTTCTGACCGTCCCCGCCTGAGTCGGGCCCGCCCGGCCCTCACGTGGAACACGGCCGCCGCCTCTGGGGGCGGCGGCCGTCATCATGCTCGGGCCCCTTCCGACCGTGCTCACCACATGCCTCCTGCGTCCCCGCCGCCCGGAAGGACTCCTCTAGGGTGTCGACATGACCAAACGGGACATCGACAAGCCGGTCGTGCTGTCGAAGATCTATACGCGTACCGGAGACGCCGGCACCACGGCGCTCGGCGACATGAGTCGGACCAGCAAGAACGACACACGCCTGATCGGCTACGCCGACGCCGAGGAGGCGAACGCGGCCATCGGCGTGGTCTTGGCGCTGGGCACCTTGCCCGAGGACGTCCGCGCCCTGCTCACCCGCGTCCAGAACGAACTGTTCGACCTGGGCGCCGACCTGTCCACGCCGATCGTTCCCGACCCGGAGTATCCGCCCCTGCGGGTCCTGCCCGAGTACGTCACCCGGTTGGAGGAGGCCTGCGACACCTACAACGCCGACCTTCCCACCCTGCGCAGCTTCATCCTGCCCGGCGGGTCCCCCACGGTGGCCCTGATGCACACGGCGCGGATCGTGGTCAGAAGGGCCGAGCGCAGCGTGTGGGCGGCCATCGAGGAACACGGGGACACGGTCAACCCCCTCACCGCCCAGTACCTCAACCGGCTCTCCGACCTTCTGTTCATCCTCGGCCGGTACGTGGCCGGGGAGGGTGACGAGGTCCTGTGGAAACCGGGCGGGGAACGCTAGTCCACCACGGACGGAAGAGGTCCCGCTTCCGTGAGGAGGGGCCTCTTTCGCGCGTCACGCCTCGGCGCCGGGAACGCCGTTCCACCACACCTTCGCCACCTGCGCGAACGCAGAATGTTCCGGAAATCATGTGTCGCGCGCAAAGCCATGGTTATGGGTTCTTTACACCTTCACCAAGGAGCGCGCATGACCACCCGAACCCGACCGGGGGCCGTCTCCACGGTCCTCATCCTGTTGATCCTGGTGGCGGTCTACCAGCTCATCGGCAGCCTGGCGGCTCTCACCGGGGCCGCGGCGATGGAGACCGTCGACGCGGTCGCCGAGAGCGCCTCGGTTCCCACCTGGGCCGTGCTCACCGCCGCCGGTATCGGACTGGCGTACGGCACGGCCGCGGTCGTCCTGGCCGTCATGGTCCACCGGAACCGTCCCGGCACGAGGAAGGCCGTGACAACGGTCAACACCGCCTACGCCGTCGTGATCCTGGCACTGTTGACCACGCCGGTCAGCGGGATCCCCGAGATCGTCATGGCCGGCATCGCCCTGATCGTGGCCGGACTGGCCAACTCCACCAGCGCCAAGGAGTTCTTCTCCACCGCGCCTCCGGTGGAACGGACCCACTCCCGCACGGGCTGAAGCCCTCCAAGACCGCGCCCGGCCCGTCACCCCTCCCACGGGCCGGGCGCGCCACCGTGTACACGTCCTCAGCACTCCGGCGGAAAATCCTCCTGCGGAAGGAACTCCGCCTGCGAGGCCTCTCCGGCGTCGGCGTACACGCCCTCCTCGCCGGCCAGCGCCTCGGTGGTGAACACGAGGGTCCCGATGTCGTGCTCGGTCTCCTCCCCCGGAGCCGCGGCCTCAGAGCCGATTCCGACGAAGTACTCCTTCTCCGAGGACTCCGGAACCAGCCTGTAGACCTGCGCCCCCTCCTCGTCGGTGATCCGCCAGTCCTCGCCGGGGGCGGACAGATCGACCTCCATACGGGTGCCCTCGAACTCACGGGTCGCGATCAGATGTCTGCGCAGGTCCTCGCTGACCAGGTCGATCTGTCGGGGGCCGGCGTCACCGCACCAGGCCACGATCAGGGTGGGGAACTTGTGCCGGGCGCTGAAGTGCCCCGTGGCCACCGCGCCCACGTGACCGCCTGAAGGCAGGCACGCGACCATCAGGGGCGTACAGAGCACGAGAACGAGGAACCCGGAAAGTCGGGAAGGGAACATGAGACCGCATCCTGCCGTGTCCGGGGGCCCCGCGGAAGGGATGTTCGGTGAACATCGGCCTCAAGGACGCGCGCCCGCCCCGGCCCCGTGTCCACGGCCGCCCGGGAGGGGACCGCGCACAGGAGGCCGGGAGGCGGGACGTCACCCGTCACCAGAGCGACGTTCCATACGGGCTCAGAGGTTGCCGAGTTCGCGCTCGACCGCCTCGACCTTCTCGTGCAGGGCGTCGGTGACGCCTTCGCGGATGTCGCCCTTGATGGTGAAGCTCACGCGGGAGGCCCCTTCTCCCGCGGCGGCCACGGCACGCTTGACCACGTCCATGACCTCCTCCCACTCACCCTCGACCGTGGTGAACATGGCGGAGGTCTCGTTGGGCAGGCCACTCTCCCGGACCACCTTCACCGCGCGGGCGACGGAGGGGGCGACCGACTCGCCGGTACCGAGAGGGGCCACGGAGAACGCAACAGTCGTACTCATGCGGCCATGCTAAGCACAGGGTCCCGCCCGGGGGAACCATCGACGCGCCCGGGATTCAGGCCTGCCAGCGGGTCCCCGGAGGCATCGACTCCAGCCACGACAGGAAACCGGTGAGGGTCCCCTCGTTCATGGCGATCTCGTAGGAGGGTTCGTGGGGATCGGCGCCGGCCTCGTCGGCCCAGCCGATCCGGAGCACGGTGAGGTCGGCGGGAAGGTCCTCCCCCTGCTGCGGAGCACGCCTCCCCACAACGACGAGACCGCGGCGCGACAGCTTCGCTGTCGGCCGCGGTCGGAGCGAGAAGATCGGGAACCAGCCGAGGTTCTCCGTACCGTACCGGCCGAAACCGATACGCCAGGAGCCCCGCCGTCCCCGCGCACCGACGGCGCGCAGGTAACACTCCACCGCGCCGCCACGGCGTACCAGTATCCAACGGCGTAGGGCACCCGCGAGGACCAGCAGCACGAGGACGAGGAGCAGGGCGTAGAGCACCCATTGAGCGGACCCCGACCATTCCGGCAGCAGCCGTTCCATCCCCAACCGTCCCGCCGTCCCCGTACGCTAGGCGACTTCCTCGCCCGCCGCGCGCAGGCGGCTTCGCGCGCGGCCCAGGGCGAGGGTGTCACCGGAGTCGGCCGCCTTCTTCAACGCCGTGCGCGCACGGTCCACGTCGATGTCCTCGGCGAGTTCGGCGATCTCGGCGAGGATGGAAACACGCCCCTCACCCGAGACGGAGACGAACCCGCTGTGCGCGGCGACCCGGACCTCACCGGTCTCCCGCGCGCCCAGCACGCGAACGACCGCGTCGTGGGCCAACAGTGAGAGCACCGGGACGTGCCCGGGCTGGACACCGATCTCGCCCTCGACGGTCTTCGCGATGACCATGTCGCCCTCGCCGGCCCAAACCTGACGTTCGGGCGAGACGATCTCGACCAAAAGCTTCTTCGACACTGCCACAAACTCCTCGGCTAGCAGGTGGGTTCGGCCGGTCCGGCCCCCGGCTCGTCGTCGGGGGCCGGACCGGCGCAACAAGAACTAGCCCTGCAACTTCTTGGCCTTCTCGACGGCCATGTCGATGTTGCCGACGTCGAGGAATGCCTGCTCGGGCAGGTGGTCGTACTCACCGTCGCACAGGCCCTTGAAGGAGGCGATGGTCTCCTCCAGGGGCACGAACACGCCCGGGGTGCCGGTGAACTTCTCGGCCACGAACATGTTCTGCGACAGGAAGCGCTCGATCCGACGGGCCCGGTTGACGATGATCTTGTCCTCCTCGGACAGCTCGTCCATACCGAGGATCGCGATCTGGTCTTGCAGGTCGTTGTTGCGCTGCAAGATCTCCTTGACCCGCTGGGCCACCTGGTAGTGCTCCTCACCCACGTACTGCGGGTCGAGGATGCGGGAGGTGGAGGTCAGCGGGTCCACCGCCGGGTAGATGCCCTTCTGCGAGATCGGGCGGGAGAGCTCGGTCGTCGCGTCCAGGTGGGCGAAGGTGGTGGCCGGAGCGGGGTCGGTGTAGTCGTCCGCGGGCACGTAGATCGCCTGCATCGAGGTGATCGAGTGACCACGGGTCGAGGTGATCCGCTCCTGGAGCTGACCCATCTCGTCCGCCAGGTTGGGCTGGTACCCCACGGCCGAGGGCATACGGCCCAGCAGCGTGGAGACCTCCGAACCCGCCTGGGTGAAACGGAAGATGTTGTCGATGAACAGCAGCACGTCCTGCTTCTGGACGTCACGGAAGTACTCCGCCATCGTCAGAGCGGACAGGGCCACGCGCAGACGGGTGCCCGGGGGCTCGTCCATCTGACCGAAGACGAGAGCGGTGTCCTGGAGGACCTCCATCTCGTCCATCTCCAGGAAGAGGTCCGTACCCTCACGGGTACGCTCGCCGACACCGGCGAACACGGACACACCACCGAAGTTACGGGCGATACGGGTGATCATCTCCTGGATCAGCACGGTCTTGCCGACACCGGCGCCACCGAACAGACCGATCTTTCCACCACGTACGTACGGGGTGAGCAGGTCGATGACCTTGATGCCCGTGACCATCATCTCGGTCTTGGACTCGAGCTGGTCGAAGGCCGGGGCCTTGCGGTGGATCGGCCAGCGCTCGGTGACGTTCAGCTCCGAGGTCTTCACGTCCAGGGACTCGCCCAGGGTGTTGAAGACGTGACCCTTGACGACGTCACCGACGGGCACGCTGATGGGAGCGCCGGTGTCGCGCACCTCGGCGCCACGGACGAGGCCGTCCTGCGGGGCCAGGGAGATGGAGCGCACCAGGTTGTCGCCCAGGTGCTGGGCGACCTCCAGGGTGATGGTCTTGGTCTCGCCACCGATGGTCACGTCGGTGTGCAGAGCGTTGTAGATGGCAGGCAGGGAGCCGACGGGGAACTCCACGTCGACGACCGGGCCGGTGACCCGGGAGATACGGCCGGTGGCGGTGCCGGCCCCAGCCGTCCCTTCAACAGTCGCAGTCACTTCTGTTACTCACTTCCCGCGCTGGCAGCAGCGAGCGCGTCGGCACCGCCGACAATCTCACTGATCTCGTTGGTGATCTCGGCCTGACGCGCCTGGTTGGCCAGACGGGTCAGGTTCTTTGCGAGCTCCTCGGCGTTGTCGGTGGCGGCCTTCATGGCGGCACGACGGGACGCCTGCTGGGAGGCCGCGGACTCCAGGAGCGCGAAGTAGATCCTGTTGGTGACGTACTGCGGCAGCAGCTGGTCCAGGACCTCTTCGGCCGAGGGCTCGAACTCGTACAGCGGCAGGGGTTCACTGCCGTGCACGGCCTCCAGCTCGGAACTCTCGACCTCTTCGACCTCCAGCGGCAGGGCGCGTACGGCCTGGGCGCGCTGGGTCAGCATGGAGACGAACTCCGTGGAGATCACGTGGATCTCGTCGACCCCGCCCTCCTCGGTGTCCGTGATGAACTTCTCCATGAGGGCGGAGCCGATCTCCTGGGCGTGCGCGTAGGTGGGGCGTTCGGTGATGCCCTCCCACTGCGCCTCCAGCGGACGGTCGCGGAACTTGTAGAAACCCACGCCCTTCCGGCCCACCATGTAGGTGAGGACCTCCTTGCCCTGCTCCTTCAGGAGCTGGGTGAGGGAGTCCGCCTCCTTGAGCACGTTGGACGAGAAGGCACCCGCCAGGCCCTTGTCGCTGGTGATGACCAGGACGGCCGCACGGGTGGGGTTCTCGGCCTCGGTCAGCAGGGGGTGATCGCTCACCCGGCTGGCCAGGGCGGAGACCGCCCGGGTGATCTCCCGCGCGTAGGGCCCAGCAGCCTCCGCCGCACGCTGCGCCTTGGTGATGCGCGTCGTGGCGATGAGCTCCATCGCACGGGTGATCTTCGCCATCGACTTGGTCGAGCGGATCCTCCGGCGATAGACGCGAAGCTGTGCACCCATGGGTTACTTCCCGCCCTTGGCGACCTTGATGGTCTCCTGGCCGACCTTCTCCTCGTCGAGCGCCTCGGCCTCGGCCTCGGTGCCCAGGAGGGTGCCGCTGGAGGTCTGGAAGCCCTGCTTGAACTTCTCCAGGGCGGCGTCGAGGGCCTGCTCGGTCTCGTCCTCGAACTTACCGCTCTCACGGATGCCGGCGAGGAGACCGGAGTGCTCCCGGTCGAGGTAGTCCAGGAAGTCCTCCTCGAAGCGGCGCACGTCCTCGACCGGGACGTCGTCGACACGACCGGTGGTACCGGCCCAGATCGACACGACCTGCTTCTCCATGGAGAAGGGCGAGTACTGGCCCTGCTTGAGGAGCTCCATCAGGCGGGCACCGCGCTCCAGCTGCTGCTTGGACACGGCGTCCAGGTCCGAACCGAAGGCGGAGAACGCCTCCAGCTCGCGGTACTGGGCCAGCCCGAGACGCAGGGTACCGGAGACCTTCTTCATGGCCTTGGTCTGCGCGGCGCCACCGACACGGGAGACCGACACACCGACGTTGATCGCCGGGCGCTGACCCTGGTTGAACAGGTCCGCCTCCAGGAAGACCTGACCGTCGGTGATGGAGATGACGTTGGTCGGGATGTAGGCCGAGACGTCGCCCGCCTTGGTCTCGATGATCGGCAGGGCGGTCATCGAGCCCCTGCCCATCTCGTCGGAGAGCTTGGCGCAGCGCTCCAGCAGGCGGGAGTGCAGGTAGAAGACGTCACCGGGGTAGGCCTCACGGCCCGGCGGACGGCGCAGCAGCAGCGACACCGCGCGGTAGGCCTCGGCCTGCTTGGTGAGGTCGTCGAAGACGATGAGGACGTGCTTGCCCTCGTACATCCAGTGCTGGCCCAGGGCCGAACCGGTGTAGGGGGCCAGGTACTTGAAGCCCGCCGGGTCGGACGCCGGGGCGGCGACGATGGTGGTGTACTCCATCGCGCCGGCCTCCTCCAGGGCGCGACGCACACCGGCGATGGTCGAGCCCTTCTGGCCGATGGCGACGTAGATGCAGCGGACCTGCTGCTCGGGGTCGCCCGTCTCCCAGTTGGCCTTCTGGTTGATGATCGCGTCGATGCAGACCGCGGTCTTACCGGTCTGCCGGTCGCCGATGACCAGCTGGCGCTGGCCACGGCCGATCGGGGTCATCGAGTCGATCGCCTTGATACCGGTCTGCAGCGGCTCGTGAACGGGCTTGCGCTCCATCACGGTCGCGGCCTGTAGTTCCAGTTCACGACGCTCGGTCGACTCGATCTCGCCCTTGCCGTCGATGGGGGCGCCCAGGGGGTCCACCACGCGACCAAGGAAGTCGTCGCTCACCGGCACCGAGAGGAGTTGGCCGGTGCGGCGCACCTTCTGGCCCTCCTCGATACCGGTGAAGTCGCCCAGCACGATGGCACCGATCTCACCGATCTCAAGGTTCTGGGCCAGGCCCAGGGTGCCGTCCTCGAACTTCAACAGCTCGTTCGCCATCGCCGAGGGGAGGCCACTGACGCGGGCGATGCCGTCACCGGAGTAGGTGACGGTACCGACCTCTTCCGCGCGGGTGGCTTCAGGCTCGTACGACTGGACGAAGCGCTGCAGCGCGTTCCGGATCTCGTCCGGCCGGATCGTCAGCTCCGCCATCTCTACGTTGTCCTTGCTCTCAAATGGCGCCGGGCTGGCGCCGTGCGTGCTTGCCTTGCGTTCTGTCAACCGGCCAGGCGACGCTGGACCTCGGCGATACGCCCGGCGATCGTCCCGTCGATGACCTCGTCCCCCACCTGGATGGACAGGCCCCCCACGACCTCGGGGGTGACCTCGATGTTCAGGTGGATGTCACGGCCGTAGGCGCGCGAGAGCGCGGCACCGAGCCGGGACTGCTGGTTCTCGTTCAGGGCGACGGCGCTGCGGACGACGGCCACGTAGCGCTTGGCGCGCTCGGCGACAAGCTGCCCGTAGTCGTCCAGCGCCTGTTCCAGGGTACGTCCCCTGGGCCGGGTGACCGCCTCGCCGATCAACGTCAACGTCGCGGGGTTCACCTTGCCCGAGAGCAGGTCCTCCACGAGGGAGAGACGCAGCTCGGGGGCCGCGCCATCACGTGTGAGGGCGTCGCGCAGTTCGGGCTCGGCGACGACGATCCGCTGGAAGCGGAACAGTTCGTCCTCCAGCTCGTCGAGCGCCGAGGCGCTCTGGAGACCCGCGACGGTCACGTAGACCGCCATCCGCTCCATCGCGTCCACCAGATCGCGGGCGCCGGACCACCTGGCCGAGACCACGTCGCTGGCCACCATGACCGCGGACGGGGAGACCTTGGTCTCCAACAGCTGTCCGATCAGGGTGGACTTGGCCTCGGCCGGGTTCGACTGGTCCGCGAGCCACCGGCGCAGGGAGTGCTCCTCGGCCAAGAGCGCGACGACCTCGAACAGCTCGCCTCCGAGGGAGACGCCACTACTCGCGGTGCCCGCCGACGCCAGGACGTTCTCGTCCAGGCGTCGGGTCACCTCGGCCAACGATGTGCGGCTGATACCACGCATCAGCGCACCTCGACTTGCTGCGTGTCCTCACTCCGCTCCAGCTCGTCCAGGAACCGGTCGATGACACGGCTCTGGGCGGCGCTGTCGCTGAGGGTCTCGCCGACGATACGGCTCGCCAGCTCCGCGGAGAGCGTGCCGATCTCGTTGCGCAGTTGCACCATGGCCTGCTGGCGGTCCGCCTCGATCTGGGCCTTGGCGGTCTCCACGATGCGGCGTGCCTCGACCTGGGCCTCCTCGCGGGCCTCGGCGATGATCGCGGCGCGCTGCTCCTTGGCCTTCTCCAGCTCCTGGGAGTACTCGCGCTGAGTCTCCTGGAGCTTCTCGCGGTACTGCTGTCGGATCTCCTCGGCCTCGGCCTCGGCCCTCTTGGCGCGCTCGATCCCGCCCTCGATGGCGTCGTGACGCTCGTCGAGGACTGACATGATCCTCGGCACCGCCTTGCGCACCACAAAGAGGTAGACCACGGCGAGCGCGATCGCACCGAAGGTGAACTTCACCCAGTCGATCCGCAGAATGTTGTATTCGGCTGCCAACTCCACCAACATGGTCAGCCCTCCTTCGCGTCAGTTGCCATCAGAATCCGTCGGCGAACCTCGGTCAGGAACCGCTGGGGGCGGCGAAGGCGAGCACGAAGCCCAGGATCGCCAGGGCCTCGATCAGCGCGAAACCCAGGTAGATGTTGGTCTGGAGGGGACCGCGGGCCTCGGGCTGGCGGGCGATGGCCTGCATACCGAGACCGAAGACGATACCGACACCAATACCGGCGCCGATGACGCTGATGCCGTAACCGATGGTGTTGATGTTGCCGGTGATCGCAGCGATGTCCATTGATGTTTCCCTTTACTCGACGTCCGGCGTTACGCGTCGTGATTGGTCATTTCGCCGGGGTGGACGGGTCTGTCACTTTCCGCTCCCCCTGTCCGAGGACGGCGGGAACGGGAAGGGGTTTAGTGGGCCGCTTCGAGCGAGTCGTTGAGGTACAGGCCCGCCAGCAGCGTGAAGATGAACGCCTGGACGAGCATGATCAGGATCTCGAAGAGGAAGAAGGCCAGGTAGCCGATGAGCGCCGCTCCGGAGAACAGGACGGAGACACCGGCGAGCAGCGGTTCCGCCGTCAGGTTGAGCATGTACCAGCCGCCGTAGGCGAACACACCGAGCAGCAGGCTGCCCGCGAACATGGTCGCGAAGAGACGGAGGGCGTGCGTGACCGGACGGATGAGGAAGACCGACAGGATCTCGATCGGCGTGACCAGCACGTAGATCGGCTTGGGCATCCCCGGCGGGAAGATCTGGTTCCGGAAGTAGCCCCATCCGCCCTGGTTGCGGATACCGATCACGAGGGTCATCACGTAGATGACCCCCGCCAGCATGGCGGGGAAGGCCAGGTTGCTGTTGACCGGGAGCATTCCGGGGATGAGCCCGGTGAAGTTCATGGCCAGGATGAGCGTGAAGACCCCCGTCAGGAACGGGATGAAACGGTCACCCTTGGCACCCATCGTCGGACGGGTGATCTGGTCCCGAATGAAGAGGACCAGCATCTCTCCGACGCTCTGCCTGCGGCCGGGGACCAGGCTCAGCTTCTTGCTGAACCACGACCACAGGAGCAGGACGGCGCCGACTGCGACGAGCAGCAGGACCAGGTACAGGTCGATACCCGTGCTGCCAGCGATGTCGGCGTACCACGGCTCCGGGAAGAACATTCCGATGGAGGGCGGGGTGAACCCGCATCCGTTGTCACCGAACAGGTGGCAGTTAGGTTCGGCCGCGAGAATGCGCGCGTCAGCACTCACGGCGAATCCTTTCGTCGTGACGCAAGAAAGCCTCGTTGATGGTTGTTGCGGAGCGGTGCCGCCCGACCGGCGACGCCGGACCGACGGCGGGGATCAGGACTGGCGTGTCTTGACGACGATCAGATAGATCGCGCCCACCATTCCCAAGACCGCCCCGATCGGCAGGAAGAGCGCCTGGAATCCCAGGAGCCTGTCCACGCCCCAGCCGATGGCGCTCCAGACGAGCACACCCGAGAGCAGAGTGGAGAAGAGCGCCCAGCCGTCGGACTGACGCGGCACCGAGGGTTCTCGCGTCTTCGTCTTCCTTGCTGGCTCGCCGCTCATCTCGCTCCGGAATATAGCATGTGGGCCCTGGCCGGGACGCTTCCGCGAACCTGCCGGAAAGCATCGTATTACGCCCGTTCTGGCGGGTGCTGGCGGGGCGTCCCATCACTTGGCCCCCGACTCTTCGGCCGGGTCCACGTGAAGAATCTTCGCCCTCGACGTCGCCCAGGTCTGTCCTCCCAGCCACACCAGCACCACCGCCAGCGCGCTGTAGACGAAGGCCGTGTCGCTCAGGTCCGCGACGAAGGCACTGCGTCCGAGGGTGACAAGGATGACGCCCAACACCGCCATCTTGACGACGAAACCGAGAAGGTTCGCGGCCAGGAAGAGGTCTTTGTTGCGACGTGTGACCGCGATGACCGCCCACTGGCCGAGTCCGAAACATCCCAGGACGATGAGCACCGCCAGAGCCGAGCCCATCAGGCCGGAGAGGCCGGCCGCCAGTGCCGACACCGCCATGGCCAGAGCCCCGCACGCCACGCTGGGGAGCGCGGCGCCACGGAAGATCCGGGCGTCGTTTTCCTGCATGGCGAAGCTCCGTCTGATGGTCGTGGGTTCCTGTTCGTGAAAGCTATCACAAGGTTTTCGGTGCTGGATCCGAGGGTTCCTGAACGTGACCTTAACGGGCGACAAAGCGCCCCTTCCGAGGCGGATCCGCCTCTCATGTCACTTTCGCCACCTTCATCACAGAAGAGTGTATCCGCAGTTCAGTGCCGCTTTTATCTCGACCACCCGACCTCCGCGGAGACCGTACCGTCAGGCATCAGATGGCGAATTGTGATCTCCTCCGACCCCCGCACCCTCCTTACGCCTTCTGGCGAGCAGGCCACGCCGGCGCAACCGCGGCAGCACGATGAGGCCGACCGCACACGTGGCCACCAGCGCGGTCACGGTCAGCACGATCGCCGGGGAGTCGAACACCGACAACGCGACCGCGGCGAAGGACACGATCCCCGCCCACAGGTACATCAACAGCACCGCGCGCATGTGGCTGTGCCCCATGTCCAGCAAACGGTGGTGGAGATGGCCACGGTCGGGGGCGAACGGGGACTTGCCCGCCAGTGTGCGACGCAACACGGCCAGCACCAGGTCGGCGAGAGGGAGGGCGATCACCAGCAGCGGCAACGCGATCGGCAGGAACACGACCAGACCGGAGTTGAATTCCTCACGGGCGGTGTTGGCGTCGAACTGGCCGGTCACCGTGATGGTGATCGATGTCAACAGCAGACCCAACAACATCGCCCCGGTGTCCCCCATGAACACCTTGGCCGGATGGAAGTTGTGGAAGAGGAAACCGACACAGGTGCCCGCCAGGATGATCGCGATCATCGCCGGATAGGACTGCCGGACGAAGCCCTGCTCCACCGCGACCACGTAGTAGTAGGCGAAGAACGCGAAGGCGGAGATACCGACGATGCCCGCCGCGAGCCCGTCGAGCCCGTCCGCGAAGTTGACCGCGTTGATGGTCACCACGATCAGGAGGATCGAGACCATCGCGCCCAACCAGGGGCCGAGGGAGAGCTGGGTACCGGGCAACGGCAGCCACAGCAGCTGCACCCCCTGCCAGACGAGGATGCCCGCGGCGGCGGTCTGTCCCGCGAGCTTGCTCAGCGCGTCCATCCCCCAGCGGTCGTCGATGACCCCGATGACCGTGATGAGCCCGCCCGCCAGCAGCAACCCCCTCCAGGTGTCGGCGACGAAGACGTTCTGCAGGTGCGGCAGCTGGGCCGAGATGAGCAGGGCGGCGGCGAACCCTCCGTAGATGGCGAGCCCGCCCAATCGGGGGATGGGCTCGGTGTGCACGTCGCGGTCGCGTACCGGTGGGGTGGCGCCGAAGGCGATGGCGAATCTGCGCACCATCGGAACGAGCAGATAGGTCACCGCGGCGGCGATGACGAAGGTGAGTGCGTACTCCCGCACGGCCTGGCCCCTCTAGTCCTGGTTCCCGTCGGAGGCGGGAGGTCGCGGCGTACCGTCCTCCGCCCCGGGCGGGTCCTCACGACCCTCCTCCCGCTCCCCCTCCTCCTCGGCGGCCTTGCTCCGGCCCTTGGGCGCTTCGCCGATGACGGTGCCGCACACGGCTCTGAGCTGCTCGATGGAGACGGCTCCCGCGCGCAGCACGCGCGGAACCGCGTAGGTGAGGTCGACGATGGTGGAGGCGACCCGTGACTCGGCCTCACCACCGTCCAGGTAGACGGCGACGTCCTCGTCGCCCAGCTGCTCGATGGCCTCCTCGACCCGGGTCGCCGAGGGCCTGCCGGACTTGTTCGCGCTGCTGACCGCCATCGGCCCGACCTCCTTGAGCAGTTCCAGGGCGACCGGGTCCATCGGCATACGCACGCCCACGGTGCCCTTGGTGTCGCCCAGGTCCCAGGAAAGGCTGGGAGTGGCGACGCACACCAGGGTGAGCGGCCCCGGCCAGAACTCCTCCATGAGGTCACGACCGTGGCTGCCCAGGTCGTCGATGAGGGCCGTGGCGGCGCGCATGGAACCGACCAGGACCGGCGGGGGCATCTCGCGCCCGCGTCCCTTGGCGGCCAACAGTCCGGCCACCGCGGTCGGGCTGAAGGCGTCGGTGCCGATGCCGTACACGGTGTCCGTGGGCAGCACCACGAGCTCGCCTCGACGCACCGCGGAGGCGGCGTCGGCGATGCCGTCCTTGCGGGCGGTGTCGTCCGCGCAGTCGTAGATGCGACTCAACTGCGTTCACCTCGTCCTTCGAACGGGTCCGACCGCGTTCACGGTCGCACGGGGATAAGGGGATGGGGCGCGCACTCACCACACGGCCCCGGGCGGTCGTTCTTCGGAGGGTTCCGAAGGGGGAAGCGGTCGGCGCGCCCGTGTCCTCGCGGGCCCCTCGCCGCGTCTCGTCCATGCCCGGACGTCCCCGGAGACGGGAACCGTCGGCGCCCACGACGTGTCCACTCGTCGCTCACGAGTCCGTCTCCGGTACCTCCGGGGCCCCGTGCGGACCCGGACCTTCGGGTCGGCGAGGGGCCCGCCGGACGACGGCTAGTCATCCTCGTCGGCGCGGCGCATGACCACGAAGCGGTCACGCCGGGCCATGTCCTTGCGGTTGAGGACGTCGCGCCATCCCCTGTCCTCGGGGAAGAGCCAGGGAATGTCGATGCCCTGGCCGTCGTGGTGCTCGACGGCCATCGCTCCACCGGGACGCAGGAGTCTGCGGCCCACCGCCTCCAGTTCCCGGATCATGTCCAGGCCGTCCTCACCGGACCACAACGCGGGGGCCGGGTCATAGTCGCGCACCTCGGGCGGAATGGCCGTGGCCTCGCGGGTGGGCACGTAGGGCGGGTTGCTGATGAGCAGGTCCACCCGGCCGTCGAGTTCCCGCAAGGCGGTGCGCATGTCGGCGTGATGGGCGGTGACACGGTCGCCGTGACCACTGGACTCGATGTTGCGTCGGGCCCACTCTAGGGCGACGGGATCGATCTCCACGGTGTGCACCCGCGAGCGCGGTACCTCCTGGGCGATGGAGATGGCGATGGCGCCCGATCCGGTCCCCAGGTCGACCACGAGGGGATCGGCCACGTCCATGGCGCGCAGGGTCTCGATCGCCCAGTCGACCATGATCTCGGTCTCGGGGCGGGGCACGAACACGCCGGGCCCGACCTGGAGTTCGAGGTAGCGGAAGTAGGCCCGACCGGTGATGTGCTGGAGCGGCTCGCGAGCCTCACGACGGGCCACGCACTCCCAGTACCGGGCGTCGAAGTCGGCGTCGGCGACGGTGTGCAGCTCCCCCCGACGGACACCGTGCACGAACGCCGCGAGCTCCTCGGCGTCGGTGCGTGGTGAGGCCACACCCGCCTCCGCGAGTCTCAGCGTCGCGCGGGCGACCTCGTCGAGCAGGAGGTTCATCACGACTGGGCCGCTTCGAGCCTTTCCTTGGTGTCCGCGTCCATGAGGGCCTTGATGACCCCGTCGAGTTCCCCGTCGAGGACCTGGTCGAGGTTGTAGGCCTTGTATCCGACACGGTGGTCGGAGATGCGGTTCTCGGGGAAGTTGTAGGTCCGGACCCGCTCGGAGCGGTCCACCGTGCGCACCTGGCTCTTGCGTTCGGCGGCGGCCTCGGCGTCGGCGCTGGCCTGGGCCTCGGCGTAGAGACGGGCCCGCAGGATCCGCAGGGCCTGCTCCTTGTTCTGGAGCTGGCTCTTCTCGTTCTGGCAGGAGGCGACGATGCCGGTCGGCAGGTGGGTGATGCGCACCGCCGAGTCGGTGGTGTTGACGCTCTGCCCTCCAGGTCCCGAGGAACGGTAGACGTCCACCCTCAGGTCCTTCTCCTGGATGTCGACCTCGATCTCCTCGGCCTCGGGGACGACCAGCACCCCGGCGGCGGAGGTGTGGATACGCCCCTGGGACTCGGTGACCGGGACCCGCTGGACCCTGTGCACTCCGCCCTCGAACCTGAGCATGGGCCACACGCCCGTCCCGGGTTCGGGCGCGCCCCTGTTCTTGAAGGCGATCGTGATGTCCTTGTACCCGCCCAGGTCGGAATGGGTGGCGTCGATGACCTCGGTCTTCCAGCCCTGCCTCTCGGCGTAGCGCAGGTACATGCGGACCAGGTCCCCGGCGAACAGCGCCGACTCCTCGCCCCCCTCGCCCGCCTTGACCTCCATGATGAGGTTCTTGTCGTCGGCGGGGTCGCGTGGGACGAGCAGGACGCGCAGACGCTCGGTGAGGGCCTCCGCCTCCTTCGTCAGGCGGTCGGCCTCCTCGGCGAAGGAGGAGTCCTCGGCGGCGAGCTCTCGCGCGGCTCCGATGTCGTTCTCGACCTCTTTGAGCTCACGGTAGGTCTCGATGATGGGGGTGAGCTCCGCGTAACGCCTGCCCAGCGCGCGTGCCCGGCCCTGGTCGGCGTGTACCTCGGGGTCGGCGAGCTGCTGTTCCAGCTCGTAGTACTCCCCCAGAAGGTCGTCCAGCTTCACTTTCGCCCGTCCCCATCCTGTCGTGTCCGCCTCGTCCGTACTCCCCCTCGCGGGGACGACCTGCCCCCGCCGCGGCACCGGGCGAGCCGGTACCGCGGAACGGCGAGCGGCGCTACTTGCGCTTGCCGAAGCGCTTCTCGAAGCGGGCGACGCGACCACCGGTGTCGAGGATCTTCTGCTTGCCGGTGTAGAAGGGGTGGCACTCAGAGCACACCTCGGCACGGATCTTGCCCTCCGCGACCGTGCTACGGGTGGTGAAGTGGGCACCGCAGGTGCAGGTCACCTCGGTCACGACGTATTCGGGGTGAATGTCGGCCTTCATGTGTGTCTCCTCGTCAGGGGCGCGACCGCCGGACGCACGACAGGCCGCACCACCCGGAAACGGGGTGAGCGTCGTGGGTCATGCGCGAACCGGTGCCGCGGCGATCCAGGCAACGGGATGGCGGTCCCCTCGAAGCGGGGGCGGACCAGCCCTCATTACCAGTTTGCCAGACACACGACGATGCCGGGACCAGTACCTCTTCCCTCCTCCTCGTCACGTTTCCGCCCGGTGAGACGGCGCGAGGCCGTCGACCTGCCACGATGGCGGCCCGCCTCGCCCGCGCGCCGATGTGCGAGACGGTCCCCACCAGCACCGCGAGGAGACCCGCGGGGAGGGGACCACTCCCCCGGAGATCCCTTTCCCGGGCCGGACGTGGCCGGGAGCCGTCTCGCACGTGTGGACGCCCGCCCTTGCCTGTGACCCACGACACGCTCATGGCCTTTTCCGTGCTCCGCGGTCCCCTCTCCCCCCGTTCGGAGAACACCGGATCACGCGTGCTCGGCTTCCGCGGGAGTGTCCGCGGACACGACGAGGCCCCCTTCCCGTACGGGAAGGGGGCCGATCGTCCGTGTGAGGCGTACTAGCGCTCGGGTCCCACGGTGGTCGTCTGCACCTGACGCAGGAACTCGACGTTGCTCTTGGACTCGCGCATCTTGTCCAGCAACAGTTCGATCGCCTGCTGGGTGTCGAGGGCGTGCAGCACCCGACGCAGCTTCCAGACCACGTTGAGCTCCTCCGCCGACATGAGGATCTCCTCCTTACGGGTGCTGGAGGCGTCCACGTCGACGGCCGGGAAGATCCTCTTGTCCGCCAGGCTCCGGTTGAGCTTGAGCTCCATGTTGCCGGTGCCCTTGAACTCCTCGAAGATCACCTCGTCGGCGCGCGAACCGGTCTCCACCAGCGCGGTCGCCAGGATGGTCAGCGAGCCGCCGCCCTCGATGTTGCGGGCCGCGCCGAAGAAGCGCTTGGGCGGGTAGAGGGCGGTGGAGTCCACACCACCGGACATGATGCGCCCGCTGGCCGGGGCGGCCAGGTTGTAGGCGCGGCCCAGACGCGTGATGGAGTCCAGCAGGACGACGACGTCCATGCCCATCTCCACGAGCCGCTTGGCCCGCTCGATGGCCAGGTCGGCGACGACCGTGTGGTCCTCGGCCGGGCGGTCGAAGGTCGAGTGGATGACCTCGCCCTTGACCGTGCGCTGCATGTCGGTGACTTCCTCGGGTCGCTCGTCGACCAGGATCACCATCAGGTAGCACTCGGGGTTGTTCTCGGTGATGGCGTTGGCGATCGCCTGCACCACCATCGTCTTGCCCGCCTTGGGCGGCGAGACGATGAGACCACGCTGCCCCTTGCCGATGGGCGCCACCAGATCGATGATGCGCGTGGTGAGGATGTGCGGCTCGGTCTCCAGACGCAGTCGCTCCTGCGGGTAGAGCGGGACGAGCTTGGAGAACTCCTGACGGCCCTTGGCCTGGTCGGGCGACATGCCGTTGACCGAGTCCAGACGCACCAGGGCGTTGAACTTCTCGCGCCGCTCGCCCTCGCGCGGTTGACGGACCGCGCCGATGATGTGGTCGCCCTTGCGCAGGCCGTGCTTACGGACCTGGGCCAGGGAGACGTAGACGTCGCTCGGCCCGGGCAGGTAGCCGGTGGTGCGCACGAAGGCGTAGTTGTCGAGGATGTCCAGGATGCCCGCGACCGGCAGCAGGACGTCGTCCTCGCCGATCACCGGCTCGGTCTCCTGACCGCCGCCGCGTCCGCGACGCTCCCGTCGGTCCCGGCGACGGCCGCGTCGGCGACCGCCTCCGAAGTCGTCGTCGTCTCCTCCCGAGCTCCGGTTCTGGCTCGGCCCGTTGTTCTGCTGGGCGTTGCCTCCGGTGCTCTGGTCGTCGCCGCTTCGGTTGCGGTTGCGGCGGTTGCGCTGTCGCTCGCGCCCCTGCCCGGACCTGTTGTCACGGTCCTCAGCGGAGTCGGAGCCGTTCTTCTGGGGGGTACTGGATGTTTTGGTCACGCTGCTCGCGGAGGTAGAAGATTCGGCGCCGTCCAACGATCGGGGCTGTTCACCGGTCTCGTCTCCGCGTCTGCGGGACGAGCGCCGACCACGGGACTGCTTGTCGTCCCGCCCACCCTGGGAGTCGGTCACGGCCTGGTCCGACGGCTGCTCGACCGCGCTCCCCTGAGGGGCCCCGTCCTTACCCGACGCGTCAGGGGTCTGGGCCTCGGTCCGGCCACCGGTGGTCTCGACCTTATCGGCCTTGGGCGCCGTCTCGGTGCCCTTTGCCGATCTGGTCTTCGTCGGACCACTGACGGGGCCGCCCTGTTTGGCCTCGATGGCGGCGATGACGTCGCTCTTGCGCATGCGCCCCGTACCGGTGATTCCCAGGCTGGTGGCGAGTTTCTGTAGCTCGGGGAGCTTCAGAGCCGCCAGTCCGGTACCGCGCGACGCCGCGCGGGACCGCGACGGCGCGCTTGTCGACGCAGCGTCGCGAGCCTCCGCTTCGGAGGCGCCGGTGGTGTTTTGGCTGTCGACCGCCGCGTCCGTTCGGAGTTCGGTGGTGTCGCTCACTAAGGGTCCTTCCCAAGGAGCGGGCTTCGGCCGTCAGCTTGTGCTGGAGCGGCCTGCCCGATGGTGCGAACCGGCAGGGCCGGGTAGGGCGTGCCCCACGTGGATGTCGGAACCGGCGTCGAAGACGGTCCCCTACCCAATCGCGGCGGACTCTGGGTACAGCCAGACGTCGGGGCGGATGGCTCTGTGGTGTTGCCCGTCGATCGTGGATACACGCTCATCCGAGGAGGAGCGGGCTGCGATGACGTTGGCACAGTCGCGGAAGAACCGCTGACTCGACACGTTGGCCGCCGCTTCCGAGTGGTCGTGGGACCGGACCACCGGAGTATGGAGACGCGGAGACCGCTGTGGCGGATGAGCACTCGCCCCGCAATGGGGCATCTGGTGCTTCACCTAGCCTAACATCACCGGAGGCCACAGCTATTCCTCGACACAGATGCTACGAATGGGGAGATGGGGACCGCACCCCGACCGGATCCACGGGTAGGGGGCGTACGTCCCAGTTCTTACCCGCCCTCCGACGAATCAAATCAACCTGTCGGCTGATTTCCGGCGATTCCACGCCCCCCTCCGACGAACACAGGACCAGCACCGTGGGCCCCGCTCCGGAGACCACCGCGGGCAGTCCCTCGTACGCGCGCAGGTCGCGAACGAGTTCCAGGGTACGCGGCATGGCCGCTTCCCGGTAGGACTCGTGTAGCCGATCCTCGGTGGCCGCGTACAGGGCCTCGGGGTGGCCACAAACGGCCGCGGTCATCAGCGCGGCGCGGCCCGCGTTGAACGCCGCGTCGACGTGGGGGACCCGATCCGGCAGCAGATCGCGGGCCCGCTCGGTGGACAGGCCCCATGAGGGGACGCACAACACCGGCAGGATCCTGGGGTCCGGAGGCAGGGACAGCGCCTCCCAACGGTCGGCCTGGCGGTAGGCGACGGTGTATCCGCCGTAGACACACGGAGCCACGTTGTCGGGGTGACCCTCCATGTCGGCGGCGACCTGGTAGATCCAGTCGCGGTCCGGCCCTCCGTCGGGGCCGGTACGCCCCAGCAGCGCGCTCGCGGCCGCCACCCCGCCGACGATCGCCGAGGAGGAGGAGCCGAGCCCACTGGAGTACGGGACGTTGTCGACGCAGTCCAGGTCGAGTCCGGGCAGCTTCTCACCGGCCCTGGCGAAGGTCTCGCGCATGGCGCGCACGACGAGGTGACGTCCGTCGAGCGGTACCTTCCCGGCGCCCCGCCCCTCGACCCGCACACGGAGTTCGTCGTCGTCGCGCAGACGGGCCTCGAACTCGTTGTACAGCCCCAGCGCCAGCCCGAGGGCGTCGAAGCCGGGACCGAGGTTGGCGCTGGTGGCGGGGGTGAGAAAGGACACCCGGGTAGGGCGTGATGATGTCACGGTGTGCTCTTTCCCTGTCTGTTCTGGGACTCGGAGGCCGAAGCTCCCCGCGCTCGTCCGGAGCCGGCCCGCCCCCGACGCTTTCGAGGCGTCCCGGGGACAGGCGGATCGGACCGCGCGGAGACGTCAGACGAGGCCGAGGGCCTCGGCCGCGGCCTGGGCGTCCACCGGCACCGTGATGGCGGAGGAGGCTCCGGCCAGTGCCCAGTCGGGGTCCTTGAGTCCGTTGCCGGTGACGGTGCACACCACACGGCTACCGCGCTGGACCCGTCCCGCCTCGACCGCCCGCAACAGCCCCGCCACGCTGGCGGCGGAGGCCAGTTCGACGAACACGCCCTCCTCCGCGGCGAGGAGCTTGTAGGCGGCCATGATCTGGCGGTCGGTGACCTTGTCGATGTGGCCGTCGGACTCGTCGCGCGCCTGCTCGGCGAGTTTCCAGGAGGCGGGATTGCCGATGCGGATCGCGGTGGCGATGGTGCTCGGGCTGGTGACGGGGGCGCCGTCGACGATGGGCGCGGCGCCACTGGCCTGGAAACCGAACATGCGCGGGTTACGGGTGGTGATCCCGTCTCTGGAGTACTCGGTGTACCCCATCCAGTAGGCGGTGATGTTGCCCGCGTTGCCCACGGGGATGCAGTGGACGTCGGGGGCGTCGCCGAGCGCGTCGACGATCTCGAAGGCGGCGGTCTTCTGCCCCTGGAGACGGTAAGGGTTGACGGAGTTCACCAGCGCGACCGGGTAGTCGACGCTGAGTTTGCGCGCCAGTTCCAGACAGTCGTCGAAGTTGCCGTCGACCTGGAGGAGGCGGGCCCCGTGCACGAGGGCCTGGGCGAGCTTGCCCATGGCGATCTTGCCCTGGGGGACCAGTACGGCACAGGTCATGCCCGCCCGGATGGCGTAGGCGGCGGCGCTGGCGCTGGTGTTCCCCGTGGAGGCGCAGATGACCGCCTTGGCGCCGTCCTCCGCGGCCTTGGTGATGGCCATGGTCATCCCCCGGTCCTTGAAGGAGCCGGTGGGGTTGAGTCCCTCGACCTTGAGGAAGACCTCACAGCCCGTGAGCTCGGAAACGCGCGTGGCGGGCAGCAGGGGCGTGCCGCCCTCCTGGAGGGTGACAACGGGGGTGTTCTCGTTGACGGGGAGGCGGTCGCGGTACTCCTCGACGATGCCTCGCCACGCCCGTGCCATGCTCACAACTGTGTCCCTTTCGGGTGGGTGCGGCTTCGATTGACGCGCGGTGGACGCGGTGGGTCGGCCGGGTAGCGCCATGACGTCCCCGCCGCTCCCACCAGCCACGAGTCTATGACCCCACCGCGGCGATCTCGAATCGCGGTCTTTTATGTCTCGTCATGTGGGATATCCGCGGATGAGCCGTGGGCCGCGCGGCGTCCACGCGGCCCATGGGCACCGGGGCCCGCTGCGGTCGCTCAGTGGGCGAAGTCCTCCACACGCATCACACTGGCCACTTCGCGCACCATGTCGTGCGTACGCAGTTCCTCGACCGTGGCGCTGAGCGCGGCGTCCGACGCGGGGTGGCTGACCAGCACCAGCTGGGCGTCGTCCCCGCTGCCCTCCTGACGCACGTTCTTGATGGAGACCCCGTGGTCGGCGAAGATCTCGGCGACCTTGGAGAGCACACCGGGACGGTCGGCCACGTCCAGCGCCACGTGGTAGCTGGTGATGGTCTGGCCCATGTCGTGCACCGGCAGCCCGGTGTCGTGCCCGCCCTCGGCGACGGAGGTGTCGGCGAGCCGGTTGCGCGCCACCGCGACCAGGTCCCCCAGAACGGCGCTCGCGGTGGGGGTGCCTCCGGCGCCGGCCCCGTAGAACATCAGGCGCCCCGCGGACTCGGCCTCCACGAACACCGCGTTGTAGGCCTCCTTGACACCGGCCAGCGGGTGCTCCACCGGGAGCATCACCGGATGGACGCGCACGCCCACCGACTCCCCGTCCTGCGAGCGCTGGCAGATGGCCAGGAGCTTGACCACGCAACCCATCGCGCGGGCGCTGGCGATGTCGCCGGCGGACACGTTGGTGATGCCCTCGCGGTGCACGTCGGCGGCGGTCACCCGCTGGGTGTGGAAGGCCAGTCGAGCCAGGATCGCGGCCTTGGCGGCGGCGTCGAAACCCTCCACGTCGGCGGTGGGGTCGGCCTCGGCGTACCCGAGCGCCTGTGCCTCCTCCAGGGATTCGGTGAACCCCGCACCCAGCGAGTCCATCCGGTCGAGGATGTAGTTCGTGGTGCCGTTGACGATGCCCAGGACACGGTCGACCCTGTCCCCGGCGAGGGAGTCGCGCAGAGGACGCAGCAGCGGGATGGCCCCCGCGACCGAGGCCTCGTAGTACAGGTCCACACCGGCCTCACGGGCGGCGGCGTGCAGGGTCTGCCCGTCCTCCGCCAGCAGCGCCTTGTTGGCCGTGACCACGGACTTGCCCGCCTTGATGGCGGCGAGGATCAGCGAACGGGCCGGTTCGATGCCACCGATGACCTCCACGACCACGTCGATGTCGGGACGCGTGGCCAGGGCCGTGGCGTCGGTGGTCAGCAGCTCCGGATCGACACCGCGGTCGCGGTCGAGGCGGCGCACCGCGATACCGCCGATCTCGATCGGCGTGCCCACCCGCGCGGCCAGTTCCTCGGACTGCTCATCGACCAGGCGAACGACTTCCGTACCCACCACGCCGCATCCGAGCAGCGCCACCTTCATCGCCATTTGGGCATGACTCCCACTTCTCTCGTGTCCTGTCTTGGGGCGGCGGCGCCGCCGTGGAGGACTGTTAGCCGACGTCGAGGCGGAGCAGGTCCTCCTCGCTCTCCCTACGCACGATGACACGGGCGCTTCCACCGTGGACGGCGACCATGGCCGGTCGGGGCAGGTGGTTGTAGTTGCTCGCCATGGAATAGCAGTAGGCGCCGGTGGCGGCGACCGCCACCAGGTCACCCGGCCGCAGGTCGGCGGGCAGATACAGGTCGTTCACGATGATGTCGCCGCTCTCGCAGTGCTTGCCCACCAGCCGGGAGAGCATGGGCTCGGCGTCGCTCTCACGCGAGACCAACTGGCTGGTGTACTCCGAGCCGTACAGGGCGGTGCGGATGTTGTCGCTCATTCCGCCGTCGACACTGACGTAGGTCCGGATGCCCTCGACGTCCTTGACGGTACCGACCTCGTAGAGGGTGATCCCGGCCGGACCGGCGATGGCGCGTCCGGGCTCCACCGCGATGCGCGGTACGGGAAGCCCGGCGTCCCCGCACTCGCGGTGCACGATGGAGGTGAGGCTCTCGGCGATGGTCTTGGGGTCGAGCGGGTCGTCGCCGGAGGTGTAGGCGATGCCCAGACCTCCGCCGAGGTCGAGTTCGTCCAGGGTGACGCCCTGCTCCTGGTGGATCCCCGCGAGGAACCGGGTGACGCGACGGGCCGCGACCTCGAAACCGGAGGTGTCGAAGATCTGCGAGCCGATGTGCGAGTGCAGTCCGACCAGTTCCAGTCGGGGGGAGTCCAGTACCCGCCGTACGGCCTCGGCCGCGGCTCCGGTGCTCAGCGCGAAGCCGAACTTCTGGTCGTCGTGCGCGGTGGCGACGAACTCGTGGGTGTGGGCCTCCACACCGGTGGTGACGCGGACGAGGACCTTGGGGCGGGCGTCGAGGTCGGCGGCGATGGCTTCGAGGCGCCCGATCTCGTCGAGGGAGTCGACGATGATACGACCCACCCCCACCTCGACGGCGCGGCGCAGCTCGGCAGTGGACTTGTTGTTGCCGTGCATGCCGATGCGCTCGGCGGGGAACCCGGCGGCCAGCGCGACGGTGAGTTCGCCCCCCGAACACACGTCCAGCTTGAGGCCCTCCTCCATGACCCAGCGTGCGACGGCCTTGGTCAGCAGGGCCTTGCCCGCGTAGTAGACGTCGGCGTCGGAGAAGGCGGTGCGGTAGTCGCGCGCACGGCCACGGAAGTCCTCCTCGTCCATGACGAAGAGGGGCGTGCCGTGAACGGCCGCGAGTTCACGCACGCCGACGCCGCCGACGGTGAGTTCGCCGTCGGCGCGACGCGCGGTGGCCGGCCACACCCGGGCGTCGAGATCGTTGAGGTCCTCGGGCGGCAGCGGCGGGTTGTCCTCCGGCAGGATCTCCGCGTGGCGGGAACCGGCGGGGTGGGCATAGCGGCTCATGATGGGCTTTCGACTGGATGTACGGCTGTGCGGGTCTGCGGCGTCCCCTGCCTATTGTCCATCAAACCGATCGGGACGGGAGGGTCGGGTGAACTCCACCGCGTGCGGCCCTGGGCGTCTACAGCCTTGTGGGCGCTGACACCCCGAGCAGGAAGAGCCCTGTTCTGAGGACTCCGGCGACGGCGGCGGGCAGGACCGGTTCCGCGGTGGTCCGCTCCGCGGGGACCGAGACGGGACACGTCCGCCATTCATCGTAGGCACTCGCCAGTGCCTCCAGGTAGCGGACCAGGATATGGGGTTCCTCTCGGCGCGCGGCCGTGTCCAGGACGCTGGGACCGTCGAAGAGCAGACCCCGGACGGGATCGGTGTGCCCGGGGCAGGCCGTGTGCGTCGGGGCGCCCTCGGTGGCCCAGCGGAGCATGCTGACCGCGTGCGCGTGGGCGTAGCGCAGCCGGAAGGCGGGGTTGGCGTCGGTCAGACGGGCCCAGGCGCCGGGATACTCGGCGGAGGGCAGCACCGGCAGGTCGCGTCCCGTGGTCTCGGTGTCGCGGGGACGTTCGGGCACCGAGCGGCAGAAGGCGACGCGGGCGCTGTCCTCGCCGATCGCCCCCAGGGCACGGGCCGCGGGCGTGATCAGTTCCCGGTGGTCCCCGTCCAGGTAGGGGTCACGCCAGGAGGCCCCGTCGGGGCCGGGCGGCGGGGGCTGCGGGCCGAAGGCCAGGAGAAGGCGGGCACGGGCGTCGGCCCGAGCGAGCCTGCGGGCCTGCGCCACCGGTCCGGCCTCGTGCAGGGCCGAGATCGGCCAGGTCCCCGCGCCGTCCCAGGCACGTCCGGTGAGGTAGCGGGGACCGTCGGCGGCCTCGGTGAGCAGGGCCTCGCGCTGCCGAGCGGTGAGAGTGATGTTGAGGAAGCCGCGACCGTCGACGAAGACACGGTCGAAGTCCACCGCACCTTCGTCGCGCATGTCCGACAGTCGTTCGGCGATCCGGGTGGCGGCCGCGGTGCGATGGCCACTGCGGGGAGGAGGGAGACGGTCGGCCAGGGCCCCGGCGAGGCGGGGCGGCAGCGCGGTGGCCGCGTCGGCGCCCTCCCCCGCGTGGTCGCTGCGGGGCCACACGAACGGGACCGCGTCGGCGGACAGGCCGAAGGCCCGTACCGCGGCCTCACGGACGAGGGCCTCCATACGTCCGGGGTTCACTCCCGCCCCCCGGCGACCAGGTCGCGTATGACGTCGACGAGCACGTCGGGATCGAAGGGTTTGGTGAGGTAGGCGTCCACGCCGATGCGCTCCCCGCGCCGATGGTCCTCCTCCTGCGTTCGCGCGGTGACCAGGATGATGGGCCGGTCACGGGTGCGGGCGTCGGCGCGCAGCCGTTCGGCGGCCGTCCAGCCGTCCATGCGCGGCATCATCACGTCCAGCGTGACCACGTGGGGGTCGATGTGCGCGGCCCTGTCGAGGCAGTCCTGCCCGTCCACGGCCGTGAACACCTCGAACCCCTCCAGTTCGAGGTTCAGGCGGATGAGTTCCCGGATGACCTCGTCGTCCTCGACGACGAGAACCCGTGTGGGTAGGGCGTTCACGGGCGCGACACTACCGGGGGGAGAGGACGGGGCACCACCGCTTTGCGGGTATCGGCGCCCTCTGTCGGTGTGCGGGCGACGAGTGGACGAAGGGCGCGACGCCCCTGCTACAGTTGTTCTCGCAAGCCAGCCCTCTTAGCTCAGGGGATAGAGCAACGGCCTCCGGAGCCGTGTGCGCAGGTTCGAATCCTGCAGAGGGCGCAGGAGTCGGAGCGGCGGCATCGCCGGTCTGAACAGGCGATACGGCACCCTGCGGGGTGCCTTTCGTGTTTCTTGGCCCGTCGCCTTCCGTCCCGGCCCGCGATCCGCCCGCGTGCGCGGGGGGAGCACCGGTGACAGTGGCGCCAGTGGCACCGCCGAGGGTCGAGAGTGCGCCCAGCGTCACCACCGACGGTCGACAGTGACTCCGGCGTCACTGTCGTCACGCAGCTCGGGCATGGTCATCCTCCCTGGTCACAATCCTCGTAGTCCACGGACAGGGTCCCGGCCTCGGCGTCGTAGCACTGGCTGACCGGCGGGAAGCCCGAGACCCCCGGTACGTGGTCCGGGTCCCCGAAGGTGAGCAGTCCCCGCTCGGGCGCACCGGGGAAGGTCAGGGCGAGTTCGTCACCGATGGCGGGGGGAGCCGTGCCGGCCCCGTCCGGGCCGATCGGCCTTTCGGGCGTGGTGACGGTGAGCAGGTCCCTGACGTCGTGCCCCTCGACCAGGTTCTCCACGGTGAGGGTGAACCGCACTCCCTCGGGGGTCGCCTCGACGTCGGAGAAGGACAGGTAGGTCAACGTCTCGTAGGTGTCCGGAGTGGTCTGGAAGGTCGGATGACCGTCGGGTGAGGTGATCACCTCGGCCAACCACTCGGCGTTGGTGTCGAAGGGGGTGGGTTCGGGCCTCACCCACTCCGGTTCGGAGTCCTCCTCCGTCTCCGTCGGCGAGGCCACCGGCGACGGGGACGCCACCGTCCCTCCCACCGGCGTCATCGACTCCTCGGTCCCGTCGGGGCCGAGCGTACGGGCCGCCAGGACTCCGCCGCCCACCGCCCCGAGGAGCAGGACGGCGACTCCCCCGGCCACGAGCGCGGTCGGGAGCCGGCGCGGTTCGGACACGGGAAGCGTGGCGTGGACACCGCGCCACTCACGATCCAGCAGCGCGCCCACGGCCGCACCGACCCCCGCCCCGCCGGGGTGACCGGTCAGTGCCGCGACCGCCTGCGCCGCGGTGGGCCGACGCGCGGGGTCCCGGTCGAGTGCGGCGGCCACCAGCGGGAGGAGGTGTCCCGGCACACCCGTCAGGTCGGGATCGCGGTCCAGCACCCGGTGGGCGAGGGAGTCCGTGGAACCCGTTCCGAAGGGAGCGCGGCCGGTGGCGGCGAAGGCGACCAGGGCGCCCCAGGCGAACATGTCCGCGGGAGGCGCGGGCGGGGCCCCGCGCAGGACCTCGGGCGCGATCCATCCGGGGGTGCCCACCAGGCCGCCGGTACGGGTGAGCGCGGTCTCGTCCAGGGCCCGGGCGATCCCGAAGTCCAGCACCTTGGGCCCGTCGGGGGCCAGGATGACGTTCCCGGGCTTGAGGTCGCGGTGCACCACACCGGCCGTGTGGACCGCGTGCAGGGCCTCCGCGACCCCGGCGGCCAGGCCGAGGAGGAGGTTGGGGGGCAACGGCCCGTGACGTCGGACGTGGTCGGACAGGGACAGGCCGGGCACGAGTTCGGTGGCCAACCAGGGACCGTCCCCGTCCCTCCCCGCTCCGAGGAAGGCCGGGATCGAGCGGCTGCGCACCCGCGAGAGCAGACGGATCTCCCGGTCGAACCGGGCACGGAAACCGGGGTCCCCGGTGAGTTCCTCCCGGATGACCTTGATCGCCGTGTATCCGGTCCCTCTCCGCCGTGGGCGTCCGGCGTAGACGGTGCCCATCCCCCCGGTGCCGACCCGTCCCACGATGCGAAAGCCCCCGAGGGTGTCCGGGTCGTCCGGTCGCAACGGGGCGAACCCCGGGGCCGTGGGCCTGGTGGAGGTGTGGTGGTCGCTCACGCCGGCGGCTCCTCCGGGCAGGGGACGTACTGTTCGTCGGCCATGTCGACCGGTGGCAGCGGATGCCAGTTCATGTAGCACATGTAGGAGCCCCGCACCCTGTCTCCGTCCTCGCCGTGCGCCGTGGGAGCGGGCAGGTAGCCGAGCAGGCCGCTCTCCGGGGCTCGGGGGAAGACCACCTCGAACTCGGCGGAGGGAGCGTCGGGGGTGACGGTCGCGAGGACCTCGTCGGTGTCGGCGACGTGGGCGGGCCGACCGTCGGCGGCCGGGTCCTCGGGGAGCGGGTCCAGCCCGTCGCCGACCTCCCACAGCACGAGGTCGTCGGTGTGAAGGGTGAACTCGCCGCTGTCGGCGACGTACTCGACCTCTCCGAAGACCTTGATGCCCCGCTGGGCGACGGAGTCCGCGTACACGGTGTTGAGGCGGACCGTCGCGATGGCGTACTCGGCGCGTTCGACGTCCTCGGGCAGTACGTTCCCCACCCCGTCGAAGCCTTGGGTGATCCCCAGTTCCCCGGGTTCGGCCGCGTAGACGGTGAGCAGTCCGTCGCCGACGACCTCGGTCGCGATCTCCCGGCCGTTCGAGGAACCGTCCTCGTTCCCGGCCTCCGACGCCCGTGTGCCGTCCACGGTCTCGGAGACGGCCTCCGGTCCCGGGCCACGACCGCCGACGCCGCTTCCCCACATCCACCCGGCACTGGCCACCGCCGCCAACGACAGCACGGCGGCGGCTCCGACCAGCAGTCGTTTCCGGCGGCTCACGGGTGGCCGTACCGGGGGCGGGACACGCGTCGCGGCGACCGCGGTGGGCGGTGGAGGGGCCTTCCACCCTTCACGGAGCACCTGGGTGACCAGGGCCGTGGCCTCCTCCTGGGAGTCCGGCGCGCTCCGGCCCAGGAGCCGCTCCAGTACCTGGTCGACGGTCGGTCGCGGGTCGGGGTCGGACCCGGTGGCCGCGGTCACCAGAGGCATCAGGTCCTCGGGTACCCCGTCCAGGTCGGGACGGCCGTCCAGTACCCGCACCGCGACGGTCTCCGCCGAGCCCTTCCCGTACGGGCTCCGTCCCGTGGCGGCGAAGGCGACCAGGCCTCCCCAGGCGAACATGTCGGCGGCGGGGGTGGGAGGGCCGCCGCGCAACAGCTCCGGCGCCACCCACCCGGGGGTGCCGAACAGTCCGCCCGTGCGCGTGATGGCGGTCTCGTCCAAGGCCCGGGCGATCCCGAAGTCCAGCACCTTGGGCCCGTCGGGGGCCAGGACCACGTTCCCGGGTTTGAGGTCGCGGTGCACGATCCCCGCCGCGTGGATGGCCCGCAGCGCCTCGGCGACGCCGACGGCGAAGGCCCGCAGGCCGGGGCCCGTGAGGGGGCCGTGCTCGCGAACGTGCTGACTCAGGGTGGGTCCGGCGACGTACTCGGTGGCCAACCAGGGCTGCTCGGCTCCGGTGTCACTGGCCAGGAAGCGCGGCACGCAGGGGCTGACGACACGACGTACGAGGTCGGCCTCCCGGTGGAACCGGACGCGGAACTCGGGGTCCGCGGCGAGGTCTCCGTGCACGAGTTTGACCGCCACGAGGGTGCCCGAGGCGTCCCGTGCCGCGTACACCGCGCCCATGCCGCCCGCGCCGAGGCGGCCCACCGTCCGGTAGCCGCCGACGGATCGGGGATCACGTGGCCGTAGGGGGGAGAAGGGCGGTTCGGGAGAGGTCACGTGCGCTCCGAGGGCCGCGGGGATCGGTTCAGATCGCAGACGGGGCACGGGCGATCGCCTACGACCATAACCGGCCGCCGCCGTGACGGCCACATGAGGGCTCGGCCGAGTGCGCGCCCTCCCCCACCCGGAGACGGTGTCCGACGGCCCGTGGAGCGCGGTGGACCCCGTACAGGATGGCGTCCTCGTGCCCCGTGGCACCGTCGACACGTTCGCGCGGCGGGTCCGCGTGCCCGTCGTGGCTGGCGTGTCCGGCGGGGAGGACCTCACGTTCTTCCCAGGTTCGGGGAAGCGGGGGCCGGGCGGCGTCGGCCCATGGGGAAGGGAGGTCGACGGAGGAGAACCGGTTCACACCGTCGGGACGCGCGACGCCTACGACGATCCCGCCTTCGGAAGACCCCCGCCTCCCCTCGGACCCTCCCGGTGCGCAAGCCGGCGGGTCAGCCGACCACCGCGGTCTCCTGTCGGGTGCTCCTACGGGTGAGCAGCACTCCGGTGACCGCCGCCGTGAAGAACATCAGCACTCCGTACACGGCGGAGGGGACGGCCATCTCGGTGCTGTCGAGGAGCGCGGGGCTGAGCGCGATCGCCAGGGACAGCGTGGTGTTGTGCAGGCCGATCTCCATGCAGGAGGCGATCGCCTCGGGGCGGCCCGTGCCGATGGCCCGCGGAGCCCAGTACCCGATGAGGAGACTGGCGATGTTGAACAACAGCACCATCAGACCCACGGCCACGATGTAGTCGGCGATGTTGTCCAGTTCCTGGTGGATGGCGACGGCGATGACGCCGAACAACACCAGCATCGAGGCGATCTTGACGGGCCTTTCCATGCGTCGGGCGAAGGAGGCGGCCCTGGCCCTGACGATCATGCCGAGGACGACGGGGACCAGGATGACCGCGAAGACCTGGAGGACCTTGCCGACCTGGAGTCCGAGCGTGTCACCGTCGCCCATGAAGTAGGCGATCGACAGGTTGGTGATCAGGGGCAGGGTCACCATGGCCGTGAGGGAGTTCAGCGCCGTCAGGGAGATGTTGAGGGCGACGTTGCCCTTGAACAGGTAGCTGTACAGGCTGGCCGTGGTCCCGCCCGGGGACGCGGCCAGCAGCATCATGCCCACCGCCAGGGCGGGGGGCGGCTGGAAGAGCAGTACCAGGACGAGGCAGAACAGGGGCAGGACGAGGATCTGGCAGCACAGGACGAGCGCGACCGTGCCGGGCATCCTGGTCAGTCGGACGAAGTCGTCGACCGTCAGGCTCAGACCCAGGCCCAACATGATGACGGCGAGCGCGGCGGGGAGCGCGATCGTGGCGATGGTGGAGTCCATGGGGGATCACCTCGGGGACGGGGTCGCGTGGGGCCGCGCGACTCGGAGGTCGGGGGGGACATCGACCGGAGGGGCCGGCCGTCGCGGACCGGTGACGGTGCCGACGTGACTCCGCGGACGGTCTTCCCGGGCTCGCGGGCTCGGGGACCAGGGAGTCACGCCCTCCCGTGATCCACGTCACATCGTGCGTACTGATCGGTATGTTGGCATGCCGGAGCCCCGAGGACAAGAGCCGGCCCCTCCCCCGGCCGGTCCCGCTGACGCAGACGGGGCCGGCCGCGCCGGAGGTCGTTCCCTCAGGCGGCGGGCCAGGAGCTGCCGGTGAGGTCGTAGGCGAGGTGGAACCAGACCTTGCGGATACTGGGGTGCCCGTTGTCGCCCCACGCCGTGGCGAAGCTGTCGACCAGTGCCAGTCCCCGGCCGTTCTCGGCGGTGAGGCGGTCCCCCACCATCGGTTCGGCGCTCAGGGGGCCTTCCCCGGAGGTGGAGCGTGTGGGTCTGCCGTTGTCCCGGCAGACCAGGGTGAGGCCGTTGGCCACCCGGGTCACCCGCAACACGAAGGTCTGGCCCTCCTCTCCCGAGCGACTGTGCCGGATGGCGTTGGTGGCCAACTCGGTGCCCAGCAGGGAGAAGACGTACCGGTAGTCGGCGTCCCGAGCGGCCGCACAGGTGTCCAGGAAGGCGCGGGCCAGCGGCACGCTCGCGGGTTCACCGGGGAACTCCCAGTGGCGTTTGGTGAACGGAACCGGCGGTCGTCCGTTGAAGTAGTGCCGGTACTCGTCCGGTACGCCCGCGAGGACACCTTCCTTGGCCTTGGCCAGAGCGGGCACGGAAACGAGCGTGGGCATGAAGAACTCCTTCGGCGGAGCGGTTCGGACGGGCAGGCGAACCACGAGGGGCGGCTGCGGGAGCGTTCGGGCGCCGCCTGCGGGGAGGGCGGCACGGAACGGCTATGACCTTACGCGATCGGTTCCCCGGGGGACAGGGGATCCGGATGTGGCACGTCGCTCGAATCCCGGCGCGCCACGGCCCTCGGGCCCACGGTCGCCTCTCCGGGCGCTCCGGCCCCGTCACCGGACGGCGGCCAGCGCCTCCTCCGCGGCCCTCTCCGCCCCGGCCCGCTCGGCGGGGACCAGGCCGACGCGTGTACGCCGGTCCAGCAGGTCGTCGACGTCCATGGCCCCCTCGTGACGGACCCCGAACCGGAGTTCGGCTCCGGTGACGCCCCGTACGACCGGGGCGAGTCGCGCGGCGTCCCCCTCGGCCTCGGCCAGCACCCGGAGGGCCTCCGTGCCGTACCTGGCGACCAGTCGGGGCGGGGCGTCCACCTCCTGGAGTTCCTTGGGGGAGGCCGCGCCCACCAGTGGCAGGGAGCGGGTCCGGCAGGGGCCCGCGGGCAGGCGGCGAGCGCGTACGGCGGTGTCCACGGCCTGCTCGGCCATCGCGCGGTAGGTGGTGAGCTTGCCTCCGACCACGGTGACGACGCCGTTGGGGGAGACCGTGACGGAGTGCTCGCGCGACAGGTCGGCGCTGTCCCCCGCCCCGTACACCAGCGGGCGCAGCCCGGCGAAGGCGCCGATGACGTCGTCCCTGTCCAGCCGGGTCTCCAGGGCCCGGTTGAACTGGCCGAGCAGGAAGTCCACGTCGTCCTCGGGCACGTCGGGGACGGCCGGGGCGGCTCCGTCCACGGGTTCGTCGGTGAGCCCGGCCAGGACGCGTCCGTCCTGCTGGGGCAGGGCGAACACGAACCGGCCGGTGGCGCCGTCCACGGGCACGGTGAGCGCGGCCTTCGGGTGCCCGAGGGTGGCCGCGTCCAGTACCAGGTGGCTGCCCCTGCTGGGGCGCAGTCGCACATGGGGGTCGAGTCGGTCGGCGTGCACACCGGTGGCGTTGACGATCGCGCGCGGGCGCAGGGGCAGGATCCGTCCGGTGATCCCGTCCCGTAGGACGGCCCCGTCGGCGGAGAGGTTCTCGGCCGAGCAGCGTGTGAGGATCCGGGCCCCCTCCCGGGCCGCCGTACGCGCCAGCCCCACGACGAGTCGGGCGTCGTCCACGAGTTGCCCGTCGAAGGAGAGGATGCCGCCGAGCAGGCCCTGACGCGCCACCCCCGGGAGCAGCCGGAGGGTCTGGCGTGCGTTGAGAAGGCGGGAGCGGGGGAGCACGTCCGCCGGGGTCGAGGCCAGGACCCGCAACAGGTCGCCGAGTCCCGCCCCGGCGCGCACGAACAGGGCGCGCGCCGCCCCGGTGCCGCGATGGACGGGGATGACCATGGGCAGGGGTCGGATGAGGTGGGGTGCGGTCACCCGCATGAGCACGTCCCGTTCGCGGGCGCTCTCGTAGGCGATGCCGACCTGTCCACGGGCCAGGTAGCGCAGTCCTCCGTGCACGAGCTTGGAGCTCCACCTGCTGGTGCCGAAGGCCAGGTCATGGCGTTCGACCAGCACGGTGGACAGTCCGCGCGAGGCGGCGTCGAGCGCGACTCCGGCACCGGTCACTCCTCCACCGACGACCAGGACGTCCACGCGGGGGTCTCGTTCCAGCGCCGTGAGGTCGGTGGCTCGCCGTACGGCGTTGAGGGAGGAGGCGGACACTGCGGGGCTCATGAGCGGTCATGCTCCGTTCGTCGATGTCTGGTGGTCGGTCCGGTCGCGGGGAGCGGTGGCGCGTCGGCGTTCGTCCGGTCGACGGACGGCGAGGTAGCCGTCCAGCGCGGCGGTGAGTTCGTCGATCAGTCCGGTCTCGTCGAGCACGTCGGCGAACAGGCGTCGGGCGGTGACGGTGCCCTGGACGGTGACCAGGACGAAGCGGGCCAGCGTCTCGGGGTCGCCCTCTCGTACCGATCCGTCCCGCTGTCCCTCGGAGACGACCGGTTCCACGATCTCCAGTGCGGCGTGGTGGCTGGCCCCCAGCCTGTGGAAGGTGTAGGTCGCCAGGAGTTCGGGTTCGGTGTCCACCATCCGGGTGAGGAGGGGGTGGGCGAGCATGGCGCGCGCCACCCCCGCCGCGTGCCGGACCAGGCGCTCGCGCACGTTCTCCCCGGCCGCGACCTCCGAGGCCTCCTCCTCCAGGATCCGCCGTAGCTCCCTGGTGAGCAGGTCCGCCACCAGCGCGGTCGCGTCGGGCCAACGCCGGTACACCGTGGGTCTGCTGACCCCGGCGCGGCGTGCGACGTCGGTCAGAGTCGTGCGACGCACACCGAAGGCCTCGACACAGGCGCGGGTCGCGTCCAGGATCCGATCTTCAACGTTACGTTTTGACGCCATGTGTAAAACTGTAGAGCATGATTGACAGCACCTCCCCTTCCGATGACATCGGGACCGATCACGCGCCGGACATGAGCTGGTACGCCTGGGGCGACCCCGGACGTACGGGCACCCTGGACCCCGACCTGCGCGACCTGGTCTCCCAGGTACTGCGGGCGCCCCTGACGGACCTGCCCCCGGTCTCCGAGGAGCGGGTGGAGCTCGCTCCCCCACGACTGGGCCCGGACCTGCGTGCGGCCTTCGCCGAGGTGGTCGGCGCCGAGCACGTGCGCACCGACGACGCGGTCCGGTTGCGCCACAGCGGCGGCAAGAGCACCCCCGACCTGCTCCTACGCCGCGCGGGCATGGCCGATCCCGCCCCCGATGCCGTCCTGTATCCCGCGGACCACGACCAGGTCCAGCGTCTGCTGCGGGTGTGCTCGGACGAACGCGTGGCGGTGGTGCCCTTCGGCGGCGGCACCAGTGTGGTGGGCGGGGTGACTCCGCTCCGTGGGGACTTCGAGGCCGTGGTCTGTCTGGACCTGCGCCGTCTGGACCGGTTGGTGTCCCTGGACACCACGTCCATGACGGCCGTCCTGGGGGCCGGGGTGCGCACTCCACGGGCCGAGGCGATGTTGGCCGATCATGGCTGCACGCTCGGGCACCTGCCGCAGAGCTACGAGTACGCGAGCATCGGCGGGTACGCGGCCACCCGGTCCAGTGGTCAGGCCTCCTCCGGGTACGGCCGCTTCGAGGACATGGTGGTGTCGCTGCGCGTCGCCACCCCGCGCGGCACGCTGGAGACGGGCGGACCCCCGGCCTCGGCCGCCGGCCCCGACCTGGGCCGTCTGCTGCTGGGGTCGGAGGGGACTCTGGGCGTGATCACGGAGGTCGGACTCCGGGTGCGCCGACGCCCGGAACGGGTGGTGGACCAGGCGTGGTCCTTCCCCGACTTCCCCACCGGTGTGGAGGCGCTGCGGGTCCTGGCCCAGTCGGGCCTTCGTCCGACCATGGCACGGGTGTCGGACGAGACGGAGACCTTCGTGGGGGCGGCCATGGGCGGACGCGAGGCGACGCCGGGTTGCCAGGTCGTGCTGGGCCTGGAGGGCACCGAGTCGGAGGTGGAGGTCCTCACGGCGGCGGTCGAGGAGGTCATGGAGTCCTCGGGCGGTACCGTGCTGGGGGCCGAACCGGTGGCGCACTGGCGAAGCGACCGTTTCTCCGCGCCCTACCTGCGCGACACCCTGCTGTCGGCGGGAGTCCTCACCGAGACCCTGGAGACCGCCGCCTCCTGGTCGGCTCTGTTGCCGCTGTACACGGCCGTGTCGGAGGCGCTCACCCACGCCCTGGAGGGCGAGGAGGGCGGCGTCGTGGTGATGTGCCATGTCTCGCACACCTATCCCACCGGTGCCTCGTTGTACTTCACGGTGGCGACCGCGGCGGGCTCCGCGCCCCTGGAACGATGGGGGCGGGCCAAGCGTGCGGCCTCGGAGGCGATCACCGCGCACGGGGGGACGATCACCCACCATCACGCGGTGGGAACCGACCATCGGCCATGGATGGACGCCGAGATCGGGCCGTTGGGCGGCGAGGTGCTCCGGGCCGTGAAGACGGCGCTGGACCCGGTGGGGGTGCTCAACCCCGGCAAACTCATCCCCGACCCCTGAGAGCCGTGGGCGCGGGAGATCGCGGTTCGGGCCCGCCACGCGCGTCCTTGGGCGGGCCGTCAGGCCCGCTCCGCCTCCCGGGAGAGCTGCCGTTCCACCTGCCCGGCGAAGTCGTCGAGAAAGCCCAGGACCTCCTCGTCCCGGAGGTCGGGGTCCTCCACGACGTAGGAGAGGCTGACCACGAGGTTGGCGGTGACGAAGGTGGCCACGCCGAAGGACTCCTCGACGAGATGGCCGTCGCCCTCGTAGAGGACCGCGTGCCCGACGTCGCCCGCCGACACGGGTCGCCACGCCAGGACCACGAGCCCCTCCCCGCCCTCCTCCGGATGGTTCTCCGCCCGCCGGTCCTCCAGGTCCTCCTCGGCCTCCCGACGCAGTTTCTCCGCGGCCTCGCCGTCGTCCTCGTACTCGAACAGGCCGACGTCGACGTACACACGGACGCCGTCGCCGTCCTCGACCCTACAGTTGAGATAGCCGAGGACCTCCTCGTCCTCCAGGGGCGTGGTCTCCTCCTCCACGTCGTAGTACTCACCGTTCACGTGGAGACGGTCCGCGCCGGGGACGCCGACGAGCATGTCGGAGGGCATCAGACGGCGGCACGAGGGCAGGTCGGCGTAGGGGCGATCGCCCACGGTGTTCCACATCACGACACCGAGGGAGGTCGCGGGCAGGAGCGTGGCGGCGACCGCGGCGACGATCAGCGCCGTCCCGCGTCGTCGAGGGCCGTCCGGCCGCTCCGGGTGGCCGGGCACCGGTGGCGGACCGGGAGGGGTCCCGCCAGGGGCGCCGTGTCCGGGGCGCGGGGTCGGATCGCCGGAGGGCGTCGCCGGCCCACCGTCGAAGCCCGGCCCGTCGTGGGAGCCGGGTCCTCGTCCGGGGAACGAACCGTCGTTCGGAAGATCGGTCATCGGCTCCGCGGCGTGGACGGACGCCGCGCCTCCTCCCCCGTCCTCTTCGGCCGCGCGGTACGGCCGGGAATCGTCCCCCGCCCCGGATCAAGGCGTGGAAGCGCGTCGGGGACGTCGTTCTCCAGTGTTCCCGCCCCCGGTCGTGCGGTCACCTCCGCGGCCGGAGCGCTTCAGGGGTCCTCAAGGTCAGATCGCGAAGGTCAGACCCTCGGAGAGCTCGATGAGCATGTCGAACTCCTCGGTTCCCACATGCCCTCGATTGGCCTTGGCGACCGCCAGGCAGGGGGCGAAGGCGCGGACCCACTCCATCATCCGGTCGCCGTCCACTCCCAGGACCCGAGAGAGCACGTCCACACGGTGGACCACCTCCGGCAGGTTCGTGGCCTTCCACAACGCCCAGTCCACGGCGTCGACCGCACCGTCCCCCAGACAGGCGCGGGGGTCCATGGCCACCAGTCCGCGCTCTCCCCCGTCGATCACGTTGCCCGGGTGCAGGTCCCCGTGCAACGGCACGACGTCGACCTCCCCGTTGGCCAGGTCGCGGGCCCGGCAGAAACCCTGGTGCATGGAGGAGGCGGAGACGAACTCGGCCGCCGGCCCCTCGTTGCGCTCCCGGTTCCACAGGTCGAAGACGAACTGCACACGCGAGGCCAGTGGACGTAGTTCGAGCAGTTCCCTGTGGGGCACCTCGACGGCGTGCAGTCGGCCGATGAGCGCGCCGATCACCTCCATGGGAGGGACCACCCCGCCCGCGGCGACGGTGTCGCCCTCGATCCACTCCATCAGGATGGCGCCCCGTTCGCCGTCCACCTCCCACACCACGGGCACACTCCCGGAGGACTCCCATATCCGCAGCATCCTGGCCTCGGACACGGCCAGGCCGCCGTCCGGGGAGATCTTGAGCACTCCGAGGGCGCCGTCGGAACGAAGCACGCAGATGACGACGGAGGTCCGGCCGTGCGGTGCCGGACCCTCGACGGTCAGTTCCCACTCCGAGGCGAGTTCCTCCACGACTCGGGGGAGCCCTGTCAGCCACTCTTCGACGTGACTGCCGAAGCGCCGTTCGAGACGCCGCCGCTGCTGGTCATCGACGAACCGGGCTGTGACGTCGTTCATACCTCCACCTTAGATCGCTCGCGCCGACACCGGCCGAAGGCCGACGGATCAGGTGACACCTGGTCTCACGAGCGCTGTTGTGGGCACGGGCGGGCGTGTGCGACCCTCCGCCTCGACACGGGACCGCGGAGGGGGCCACGCCCGTTCCGCCTCCGGACGCGAGGGCGGGTACCGCTCTCGTGGGTGCGGGAGGCTCCCGCCCGGTCGGGGTCATACCCACCCCCGTGCCTCCGATAACGGCGTCGCACCTCGGCGAGCCGTCAGGCCAGCCGTCCCTTCGCCGCCCGGTGTTGGGCCAGCAGTGTGTCCACGACCAGGTCGGAGGGCCACAGGGGCGCGGTGGTCGCGGTGACGTCCAACTCGCGCAACAGGGCGGAGTCGAGGCCGTCGACCAGTCGCCACGTGGCCACGACGACCTTGTCGTGGCCGTGGCGGCGCAGTCTGTCGACGGCGTCGGACACCGACGGCGCCCAGGTCCGTAGGTAACCGACCTGTACCGGGGAGTCGATGCGGCGGCTGAGCATGCGCGCCACGTCCATGACGACCTGGCGTTCCTCGATGCCGGTGGTGCCGTCTGCGGCCAGGACCACGCCGTCGGAGGGCTTCCACCCCTCGTCGGCGAGCCGTCCGGCGAGGTCGGCGACGATGGAGGGGACCGCACCGAGGGGCGCGGTGTGGCAGGAGTTCTCCATCCGCCCCAGGCCGATCCGGGAGAGAAGGCGGGCGCTGGCCACGTCACCGCCGGCCACGAAGGCGGGAACGACCACCTTGGGCCCCCGGACGGAGCGGATGACCGCGGTGACGTCCTCCGGGGTGCCGAAGGCCGGGGCCACGGGCGCCTCTCCCCTGCCGGCGACGGCCTCCGCCAGGCCGCGCAGCGCCTCTCTCCGTTGGGTGTCACGCGAGTCGTCGGCTACGAGGACCATCGTGGGGACCATGCAGGGCTCCTTCGTGCATCGCTTGGGAGAATCCGTCGGACATGAGCGGATTTACTCCGGGGGGTTTCTGTCATGTCACATGGAGGAAAACCGCGAACAATGGCTGTGGTGGTTATCGCCGCCGGAACCACCGGTGAACCATAACAATCTCCAAAAACCTCCGGAGTGTCCACTTCACCGAAGAGTGGCGTGCACCTCACCGCCCATGACGGAGAGGAAATCCACCGCGAGGAAGAGCGGGAAGGCGCCCCTTGAACTGCCGAAATAACACAAAACCACCTAGCACGACATGACGGACATCACACCTCGATTCCCCCGCGAACAAGTCGCCCATTTCCACCGTGACTTCTCTAGAGAAATCACCGACGAAATCCTTCCCATGCATTTGCCCGGTGCGGATGCACGTGCGCCGATACCTCGACCGGACTTTCGGTGAGCGAGGAAAACGACGAAAACGGGTTCGCGGGGGGCCGGCGCGGACGCCGGACGGGTGACATGTCATATCCGCACCCCTCCTGTCAAGGGTGCGTACTCCCCCACGGCCCCGTGACCACGCACCACCCGGCAGGGGGAGGCAGGATGCGAGTCGGGCGCGACCGCTTGCCACGGCCGCCCGGTCCGCCCACACTTGGTAGCGATGGAACGGATCTTCGCAGGCCGGACACCGCGGGATCGTTCCAGGCGCCGCATCGAATCGTTCAGACTGGAGTGAGCATGGCCGTCCACCCTCGGGTGCAGACGCTGGCCCAGACCTTCCTCGCACACGCCGACCACGGGGCCCCCGGCCTGGTCGAGGGCCTCTATCTGACCGGTTCCGTCGCCCTCGGCGACTTCCGTCCCCACGCCAGCGACGTCGACTTCGTCATCGTCACCGGCCACAGGCCCGGACCTCGCGAACTCGACCTGCTGCGCGACGCCCACGCGCGCACCCGTGCCGACGTCCCCCGCCCCCAGTTCAACGGCATCCACGTCACCTGGGAGGACCTCGTCGACGACCCCGCGGCCTGCGGCCCGGTCGCCTCCGTCACCGGTGGCCGCTTTCGTCACCGCGCCGGCGCGGACGTCAATCCCGTCACCTGGCACATCCTGGCCGAACACGGCGTCACCGTCCGCGGCCCGCACCCGGTCGAACTCGACGTGTGGGACGAGCCCGAGAGTCTGCGCACCTGGTCCCTCGGCTCCCTGGACGAGCATTGGCGGCGCTGGCGGGAGAAGGCCGGACGGCTGGTCACCCCACGCGGCCTGGCCGTCCTGGGCTCGCTCGCGCCCTCGTGGAGCGTGCTGAGCGTCAGCCGCCTGCACTTCACCCTCAAGACCGGTGAGATCACCTCCAAGTCCGGTGCGGGCGCCTATGCCCTGCACGCCTTCCCGGAGCGCTGGCAGCGCATCGTCAACGAGTGCCTACGGGTGCGTCGCAGCGCCGACTCCCCCTCCCTGTACGAGAGCGCCCTGGCGCGAAGACGGGCCGCCCTGGACTACATCGAGATGGTGCTGGACGACGCCCTGCGTCCGGGCCTGGCCGTCTGAGGAGCCTCCCCCGGCCCTGGACTCGCGTACGCCCCACCGCGTTCTCCCCTTAATCTGGGATTCATGACCATGCGCCCCATCGTCCGCTTCGGCGACCCCGTCCTCACCACACCGACCACCCCCGTGACCAGGTTCGACCAGCACACCGAGGCGCTGGTGCGGGACCTGTTGGAGACGGTCGACTCCCCCGGGCGGGCGGGCCTGGCCGCCACCCAGATCGGGGTGGGCCTGCGCGTGTTCAGCTACAACGTCGAGGGACGCATCGGCTACGTCATCAACCCGGAGATCGCGGAGCTGTCCGAGGAACTCCAGGAGGGTGAGGAGGGTTGCCTGTCGGTGCCGGGACTGTGGTACCCCACCACGCGTGCCGAGCGCGCCGTGGTGACCGGCGTCGACCTGCGCAACGAGCCGGTCACCCTGGAGGGGACCGGGTTGATGGCCCGCTGCCTCCAACACGAGACCGACCACCTGGACGGCATCCTCTACCTGGAACGTCTGGATCCCCGGATCCGCAAACAGGCCCGGCGCGACGTTCGCCGTTCCGACTGGTTCATGCTCGACGGTCGGCCCGAGAAGACCATCGCCGGTCTTCCCAGCGCCTTCGGGGGGACGGGCTGAGGGACTCCGTCGACCGGCCTCACGCCGCCGATCCTCGCCCCACCGGTCGGATCGGGTTCCTCTTCCGGGTATCTTCGGACACATCCCCGCGCACTCCCCCAACTCACATGAGTCAACGCACTAGGCATATAACGCCAAGATCTCGTATGGTCTGCTGAGCACCCCCTCCGCCACGGCACTCCCCGCCGCACGCCGTCGGTCGACAGGATGCGCTCAGACCATCCCCGGAGAAGAGACATGACACCCACTCCTCCCTCCTTTCCGCGCGGCAGGCGTGCCGCCCTCTCCCTGACGGCCTTGGCCGCGGCGATCCTGGTCGCCCTTCCGGGCACCGCTCAGGCGGAACCGGACGACGACGAGGTGGACATCGACGAACTCACCCGGCGGGCCGAAGAGCTGGAGGAGACCTACGACGGTGAACTGCTCCAGTTCACCGAGATCAAGCAACGCGTGGAGAAGGCCGAGGAGGACCTGGAGGAGATCGAGGAGCGGCTGGAGTCCTCCCGGGTCGGGGTTTCCACCATCGCCTCCACCCAGTACAAGAGCGGCGGTGCCTTCGACCCCGCCTTCGAGGTGATCTTCTCCAGCGACCCGGAGGAGATGTTCGCCGACGCGGCGACCCTCGCCTACCTCGGGGAGAGCCAGGCCGAACAGATCGCCGAACTCATCGCCACACGTGACGAGGCCGCGGAGGTCGCGGAGGAACTCCAGAGCGAGAAGGACGAGGCCGCGGAGCTCATCGAGGAGTTGGAGGCCGAGCGCGAGAACGTCGCGGAGCGCATCAAGGAGTACGAGGAACAGCAGGTCCCCGATCCTCCGGAGACGCCCGGCAACGGCACCATCCCCGAGAGCGCGAAGGGCTGGGGCTGGAGCGGGGCCACCCCTCGTATGGCCGCCATCCGTGACGAGATCGTCATGCGGTTCGGTGCCCCCTATCCGGTGGGCTGCCTGCGCAGCAGCGCGGACGACCACGGCACGGGGCAGGCCTGCGACTTCATGATGAGCGCCAACGGCGCCCTGCCCTCAGCCGAGAACAAGGCCCTCGGCATGCAGATCTCCCAGTACGCGATCGACAACGCCGACCGTCTGGGTGTCAAGTACATCATCTGGGAGCAGCAGATCTGGCACTCCGCCAACCGCCAGTGGAAGTGGATGGAGGACCGCGGCAGCTACACCCAGAACCACTACGACCACGTACACATCTCGTCGTACTGACGACCGGGTGCGACCGCGGAGGCCCGCCCGGCCGGGGCGGCCGTTCCGTGGCCCCCACCGTCGGCGGAGTCCGTACACGCTCAAGCGCGGGGAGCTCTCCTGTCCAGGGCGAGCGGTAGGACGGCCAGCAGTGCGACGGTCATGACCGCGAAGGCGGGGCCGTAGCCGAGCAGCTGGATCACCAGGCCCAGGCCCATCGCGCCGGCGCCCGCGCCCGCGTCGTAGCCGATGTTCCACACCGCGCCGGCTCTGCCGTAACCGGCCGGACCGGCGCGGTTGAGCATGAGGGTGACGGTCTCGTTCTGCACCGCGCCGAAGCCGAGACCGAGCATGGCCGAGCCGAGGAGGACCGGGACCGCCGTCGCCGGCCCCGGACCGTTCTCGACCGACCACAGGCCGGCGGTGACCAGGGCCATGCCGAGGACGGCGCAGAGCATGCCGGGCAGCAGCAAGAGTGTGCGTCGGTAGCGGTCGTGCAGCATTCCGGCGCTCCAGCGGCCCACCACGACCGCCATCGCGTAGGCGGCCAGGGCTCCGCCCACCAGCCACGCCGCCTGTTCCAGGGGAATGGCCAGGAAGGTGATGATCGCGCCGGCGGAGGACGCGGTCAGCAGCATGAGCACCAACGGTGCCAGCAGGGCCCGCATCAGCGGAGCGCCCTGGGACTCCTCGGGGACGTTCCGCTTCGACCGGTCGTCGCTGCGCAGCGCCGGACGGTTGCGCCCTCCGTCGGCGAACCAGATCCCCCCCGCCAGGGCCGCGCCCACCAGTGAGCACAGTCCGATGATCCAGAACGCGGTGGTGAAGCCGATGTTGAGGGCCAGCCCCACCCCGCCGGGCAGGATGAGGACCTGGGGCAGGCCGACGGCCAATCCGTAGTAACCCGTGGCCCGGCCGACCTGGCGCTGGGGCACCAGACGGGCGGCCAGGACGGTGCCCGCGACGCTGACCATGCCGAAGCCGATCCCGCGCACCGCGGAGATGGCCACCAGCGGCCCCAGGTCGGTGGTCAGGGCGAACAGTGGTGTGGGCAGGCCCAGGATCAGCGATCCCACCGGGAACGCCCACCTGTATCCGCCCCTCTCCAGCAGCCAGGGCATGGCGATCTGGGTGAGCACGGTGGTGAGCATGAAGGCGGCCGTGGTGCTTCCCGCGCCGAACTCGCCCGCGCCGCCGCGGGAGGCCCACAGCGGGACGAGGGGAAGGACGGCGGCGAAACCGCACAGACTGATCGCCGTGGCCGCGATCAACAGGGCGAAGCCCTTACCGCGCAGACCCGGCAGAGTGTCCGCGGTGTCCTCGTCGGACGGTGTTCCGTTCCCGGATGAGGAAGAACGAGATCGGACCATTCGTCCTTTGTAGCCCACATGAGCACACCTGTCGACAAAGTGCCCCTCGGGCGCGTTCACACCCTTTGCCAGGTCGGATGGCGTGCCCGCACGGACGGGTGGGAGCCGCGATACCACCCCACCCACCGGTGTGCTCCGGGATCAGTCGCCGGAGGCGGCGGTCTTCTCGACGATCCAGTCCCCGATGCGTGCCGCCAGCTCGGGGCCGACGGCGCGCTCGGCGTGGCCCATCCCCGGAACGATCCACAGATCGCGGGGCTCACGGGCGGCGTCGTATATCTCCGTGGCGTGGGAGACGGGGAAGTAGGTGTCGGCGTCCCCGTGCACGACCAACAGCGGCACCGGGGAGATCTCCCCGGCCACCTCACGGGGCTCGGCCGGTCTCGGATCCCACTGACGGTCGATGACCCGGACCTTGCGGAAGTTGCGCAGGAAGAAGCGGCCCGCGCTCGCCTCGATCCCGAGGTGGAGCAGCCGCATGCGACGCGTGCCCCTGTAGTACCAGCGGCTGGGGCCGCTCACGGAGACCACCGCGTCGACACCGCCGTAGATGGCGGCGTGTCGGATCGCGACCGCCGCGCCCATGGAGAAGCCGACCACGGAGACGGAGTCGTAATCGAGTTCCCTCAGATGCGAGACGACCGCTTCGACGTCGTGGATCTCCGCGTTCCCGACGGTGCTGAGACCTCCCGAACCGTGGTGCCCCCGGAAGTCGAAGGTCATCACGTCGCCGACCGGTAGCAACGCCTCGGCGACGGCGCGGGAACCGGGGTTGCGGTAGCTGCCGGTGAATCCGTTGGCGAGGACCACCGCGGTGGCACGGGGCCGGGAGCCGCTCAGAAGCAGGGCGTCGATCCCGACCCCGTCGGAGGTGGTCAGCCGGTAACGGTTCTCCCGAGGCCGGGAGAGCGGGTGATCAATGGCGTCGGACACCCCACCATCGTGCCCGATCATCTCCAGGAGTCAGAGCCCGACCCCGACGTGTGATCTCCCTCACCGTACCTGCGATCGATCCACTCGTCGGGGTAGAGGCCCCTTTCCTCCGGGCGAGGTCTCTCCCCGGCGCCTCCCAGGACGTCGCCCGGACCGTCGAGGACGTCACCGGAGGAAGGGCCGTGAGACGACGCTCCGCCCTGTGTCGGGTCGCCGGAAGGTCCGTACTCGGGGCCGGGGACGGCCGCCCGGGCGGGCCGGTCCGAGGGCGGGACCCCCCAGGAGGGGGCGTCGTGGGACGACCGGGGGCCGAGGTCGTCGCCGGACGACAGGGGGCGGTCGTGGACGTGGGACCGCTCCGAAGGACCGTCATGGCCCATGGCGCCGTAGGACGCTCCCGCCGGCCCCGCCTGTGCGGAGGCGTCGTGGGACGGCTCGTGGCCGAAGACCCCGTGACCCGGGGAAGGGGTGGGGGGCGGGTTCCAGGCGTCCTCGCGACCGGACACGCCGCCACGGGGCCCGTGGGGCACCGGAGGGCTTCCCTCCACCGGCGCGGGTCCCCGGGTCCACCCGTGTCCTGGTTCCACGTTCCGGTCCGGGTGCCCGCCCAAGACCGGGGCACGGGTGTCGGTGGGCGGACCCACCGCGTCGCCGTAGTCCGGAGCACCACGTGAGGGGGTTCCGTACGGCGGGGTCGCTCCGAGCGCCCCGTCCCCCGGCGCACCGCCTCGGGACGCGGGGGCGTCCCGGTGGAAGGCCGTGGTGACCGGCGGATGCACGAAGGTCGTGTCCCCGCCTTCACCGCCCTCTCCGGGCGGTGGCCCGGTCACGGGCCCGCTTCCGTGACCGCCATGGGCGTCCTCGTACCGGTGGGACCGCCCGTGGCCGAGGTCCTCGTACTCGTCGTCGTACACCGCGTCGTCGTACTCGTCGTACTCGTCGCCGTACTCCTCCTCGTAGCCGTCCTCACCTCGTCGTGCGGCCTCGCGGACCTCCGCGGGCGGAAACGCCAAGGAGCGCAGGTTGAGCGCCACGTGCACGAGGATCGGCACCCAGATGCTTCCGGTGCCCAGGTAGAGCACGGTGAACAGGGTGCCCGACGCGCCGGCGCTGACCAGCCCCCACCACCCCTGGTAGAGGTGGGCGACGGAGAAGAGCGCGACCGACAACACCGCGGCGATCCACAGCGGGACGCCCATGCCGGCGACCAGGACGATGAACAGTCCTCGGTAGAGCAGCTCTCCGAACACGCCCCCCGTGACGGCCGCCCCCGCCGCCAGGGCGCGTTCGGTGGTGGTGCGCGGTGCGAGCAGTCCGCGCTCGCGCTCGGGCTCGGGCAGGGTGAGCGGTGCGGGAGCGGCACGCCGTCCGCGGCGGCCGGGGGCGCGGGCGTCGTCGGCGCCGTCCTCCGGTGAAGCCTCCCGCACCTCCTCTCCGGAGGACCCGGGAAGCTCGTCACGGCCCCGGGATCCGGCCGAGCGCCTTCCCCTGCCGCCTCGCCCGGCTCCGCCCACGGGCAGAGGCAGGTTCTTCGGAAGTCCGTTGACCAACACCCACAGCACCGCCAGCGCCATCACTCCGCCGACGGCACCTCCCACCACCGGGCCCCAGGCATGGGGGGAGCGCAGCCCGAGGTCCGCGGCGTCGAGATTCGGCGACAGCGACAGCACCCCCACCACCGCGAGTCCCCACAGCACGTGGACTCCCACGGTGGCGGCGTACACGCGTGTGAGGGCCCGCCCGTCGCTGTCGCGTCTGCGGGACAGCCAGCGAAAGGCCCTCCTACCGAGGAAGGGCTCACCGACGGCCGCGAAGAGAAGGAGCAGGACCGTCAGAACGGTTCCGGCGAGACTGAACTGAGGAAGGGAATCCGACCATGGCACGGGGCAATAGTAGAGGGCCGAAAAGAGTCATAGTGCACTTGCCGGATATCAACCCTCGACGACCTCTTGCCGTGCAGGCCACAAAGGGCGACCGTAGAAGTGTCACAGGTCACACCCACGGCGGTGGCGTCCGGACCGGCGGGCCCACCGCCCGTCTCCCGAAGGGTCGGGTGGTAGGGATGGTCAACCGAGCCGTAGAGGTACCGAGGGCCGACAGGCCCCAGAACATCCGCAACATCGCGCTGGTCGGGCCGTCCGGCGCGGGCAAGACGAGTCTGGTGGAGGCCTTGCTCCTGGCCGCCGGAGAGATCGGTCGCCTCGGCAGCGTGGAGGAGGGCACCACCGTCAGCGACCACGACGAGGTGGAGATCCGTCAGAAACGCTCGGTCCACCTCACCGTCAGTCCGCTCATGGTCGGTGACGTGAAGGTCAACCTGATCGACACCCCGGGCTACGCGGACTTCATCGGAGCGATGCGTGCCGGCCTGCGCGGCGCCGACGCCGCCCTGTTCGTCGTCTCCGCCCTGGACGGCGTGGACGGGCGCACACGGGTGTTGTGGGAGGAGTGCGCCGCCGTGGGCATGCCCCGCGCGGTGGCGATCACCAAGATCGACCATCCCCGCGCGGACTACGACGAGATGGTCGCCCGGTGCAGGGAGGCCTTCGGCCCCGGGGTCCACCCCGCCTACGTCCCCGCCGTGGAGGGCACCGGGGACGACCGCCACGTGGTCGGCGTGTGGGGTCTGGTCTCCGAGCGCTACTACGACTACTCAGGGGAGGACGCCAGCGGGTCCCCTCCCTCCCCGCGCCCCGTGCCCGCGTGGCTGCGCGAGACCGTCGGCCCGCTCAGAGAGACCCTCGTCGAGGAGATCATCACCGAGAGCGAGGACGAGGATCTCATGGAGCGCTACATGGAGGGGGGCGAACTCGATCCGGATCTGCTCGTCGCCGACCTGAAGAGCGCGGTCGCCGCAGGTGGATTCCACCCGGTCCTGGCCATCGACTCCACCCGTGGCGTGGGTGTGCGCGAACTGTTGCGCGAACTGCCGCTGTCGTGTCCCGACCCCACCCGGCGACCGTTCCCGTCGGTGGAGTCGTTCGGGGGGAGGACGCCGGGGGAGATGTCGTGCGACCCGGACGGCCCCCTCGTCGCGGAGGTGCTGAGCACCACCACCGACCCCTACGTGGGTCGCGTGAGTCTGGTACGCGTCTTCTCCGGGACCCTGTACCCCGACGCCCAGGTCCACCTGCACGGACATGGGGTGCCCTGCGGACTGAGGGGCGCCGAGGACCTGGACCGCACCGGCAACGACGAGCGCCTGGGCGCCCTGTCCGTCCCGTTGGGTCGCGAGGGCCGTCCGGTGGGCCGGGTGATCGCCGGTGACATGTGCACGGTGGCGAAGCTGCCCGACGCCCGTACCGGGGACACCCTCTCCGATCCGGACCGCCCGCTGCGGGTGAGGCCGTGGCGCTTCCCCCAACCGCTCCTACCGGTCTCGCTGACCGCGGCTTCCTCCGGTGACGAGGACCGGCTGTCACAGGCGGTGTCCCGGCTGGTGGCGGAGGACCCGTCGTTGCGGGTGGAGGTGAACGCCGAGACCCGCCAGATGGTGTTGTGGAGTCTGGGCGAGGCCCACCTGGACGCCGCTCTGGACCGCCTGGAGCACCGCCACGGAGTACGGGTGAGGACCGGCGAGATGCGCGTACCGCTGCGGGAGACCTTCGCGGTGCCGGCGCAGGGCATGGGGCGCAACGTCAAACAGAGCGGCGGCCACGGCGAGTTCGGGGTCTGCCGGATCCGCGTGGAACCGTTGGAGTCGGGCTCGGGTCTGGAGTTCGTCAACGAGATCGTGGGCGGGGTCGTGCCCCGCCAGTTCGTCCCTTCGGTGGAGAAGGGTGTACGGGCCCAGATGGCGGACGGCGTGGACTCGGGGTACCCGCTCGTGGACATCCGGGTGACGCTCTACGACGGCAAGGCGCACTCGGTGGACTCCTCGGACATGGCCTTCCAGAAGGCCGGACGTCTGGCCCTGAGGGACGCGGCGGCCACGGGGAGGCTGTCGATGCTGGAACCGGTGGACGAGGTGTCCGTCGAGGTGGACGAGGCCTACCTCGGCGCGGTGATGAACGACCTGTCGGCACGGCGTGGACGGGTGGTGGGGACCGAGACCGCGGACGGGGGGCGTGTGGTGGTGCGTGCGGAGGTGCCCCAGATGGAGATCATCCGGTACGCGGTGCAGTTGCGGTCGGTCTCGCACGGCACCGGTGTCTTCACCCGCGCCTACCTGCGCCACGAACCGCTGCCGCCACAGGTCGCCGCCAGGCTGCCCGCCCCCACGCGGGGCGAGTGAGTCCGTCCGACACCGAAGGCCCCCGCGTCCACGGGGGCGGACACGAGAGGAACGACACCGCCCTCACAGGACGCGGCCGGGTCTGTCGCGGTCGGCGAGGGCGGCGAACCGGAACGTGTTCACCGGGTGGCTGGACAGGAGGTTGACCAGCAGGACGAAGAAGCCGGTGTCGGTACGGGCGCGCGCGGCGATGTCGTCGAAGTCCACGGACTTGTACAGGTACTTGCCCGCCGCGAGCACCCGCAGCCCCTGGACGCCCTCGGGACAGAACGCGTGGGCGTGGTTGTCCGCCGTGTACTCCTGTGCGCGTCCCAGCGTGGCGCCCACCCCCGGGATCACGTTGGCCACCGAGACACCGAACTGCCGCCAGAAGGAGGTGTGACCGGCGGCGATGTGCCCGACCTCGTGACCGATGACGAACCGCAGCGCGTCGGGGTCGGCCAGGCGCCCTCCCACCTCGAACAGGTCGCTGTTGACGGCCACGTAGCGGCGGAACCCGTGCCCGGAGGCGAAGGCGTTGATCACACCGTTGCCCAGTACGACGTAGGCCTCGGGAACGCGACGCATGTGGAACGCGGTCGCGGCCTCCACCACCATCCGGTGGACCTCGGGGAACTGTTCCTCCGTGATGCGCACGCCGTTGACGCGTTGACGCGCGTACAGCTGCCCGCGGACGAAGTACACGAGCGCGGGGATGCTGAGCAGCAACAGCGGCTCGTTGGGGTCACCGGAGTAGGCTCGACTGAACGCGCCCACCACGGTGAACAGGGTGACCCCCACGCACATGACGAGCAGGGGGATCTCCCGGGGATGACGCAGGGACCTGCGCAGACGACGGTCACCCCACCGCCAGGGGAGGAGAACCCCCATCCGTGGTCAGAGGCGGTGGTCGGGGTCGGACCGGTCGTCGTCGGGGTCCGAGCCGGGCGATCCGTCGTGCGCGCCGTCCTGCGGCGGCGGTCCCCCGTAGGCGGGGCCCGCCGGCGGGCCCTGGGGCGGGGGCGTGCCCTGCGGAAGGTCGTCGTCCTCCAACAGGGCGGCCATGTCCGCGGACATCGTCGACTCCTCGGCCCTCTCGCCACGCCACTCGTCGCGCGACTCCCGGTCCTGGGCGCCCATCACCGAGTCCATGTCGGTGTCATGGGTCCTTGTGGAGTGGTCCTCCTCCGGACCGGCCCAGGAGGAGGCGAGGTAGGCGCTGTCGTAGGCGTCGTTGGAGCCGAAGGGGGAACCGGACGGAGGCGGCCCCAAAGGAGCGGACCGCGGGTCCGGCGCGGGTGGGTCCACCGGCGGTTCGAAGGAGCCCCCGGTGGTCGCGTACGGATCGGCGGGGGCCTCGGGGGCCGGGCCGGGGAAGGCCGTTCCCGCCGGGGCGGCGGAGGCACGACCCTTGTTGGTGTCACTGCCCAGATAGGTGAGGGCTGCGACGGTGATCGCCGCGAGCCCCGCACGCAGGGTGGGTTCGCGGGCGGGCGCGAAGAACGGCGAGTGATTGCTGGGGACGTTGCCCATCTTCTCGTACGGGGTGGCCCCGGGGGCGGCCTCCCACACGTCGTGCGGGGTGGCGCCGACGAACCAGAACACGTACGGGATCGGCTGCGAGTCCCCGGGCAGGCCGAAGTAACCGAAGTCCTCGGTCGCCGGCGAAGGGTCGGGAAGGTGGATGACGTAGTCGTCACCGAAGTAGGCGTGGTGCGCGGCGGCGACGGCGGCGGTGCTCTGGGCATCGTTGAAGGTGACGCCGGCACTCTGGAAACACTCGATCTCCGGCTCGCGGGGGGCGCCGGAGGCGGCCGCCTCCGCGCGTACGATCCGTTCGATGGCCGTCTCCAACAACATGGCGACGTTGTCGTTCAGGGCCCTGGTGTTGATCTCCAGGTAGGCCTCGTCGGGGATGATGTTGGCCTTCGTCCCGGCCTGGATCCTGCCGACGGTGAGCACCGCCATCTCACTGGGGCTGATCTCGCGCGAGACCACTCCCTGGAGACGGGTGACGATGTTCGCGGCGATGACCACCGGGTCCACGGTCGTGTTCGGCAGAGAGGCGTGGCCTCCCTCCCCGTACACCCGCACCCGGTAGGAGTGAGAGGCGCCCAGGATGATACCGGCGCGATGGGAGATCAGCCCGGCGGGCTGGGGACCCAGGTGCTGGCCCAGGACGACGTCGGGGCGGCCGAACCGGTCGAAGAGCCCGTCCTCCAGCATGGCCTGCGCGCCGTCGAGGGTCTCCTCCCCCGGTTGGGCCACGATCATCACCGTCCCGGCCCACTCGTCACGGGTCTCCGCGAGGAGGTCGGCCGCGCCCACGAGGCAGGCGGTGTGGGCGTCGTGCCCGCACGCGTGCATGACGGGGACCTCGACACCGTCGGCGTCGGTGGTGCGGCTGGTGCTGGCGTAGGGCAGTCCGGTCCTCTCCTCCATGGGAAGTGCGTCCATGTCGGCGCGCAGCATCACCGTGGGGCCGGGGCCGTTGCGCAGGATGCCCACGACGCCGGTTCCGCCCACTCCCTTGTGCACTTCGTAACCGCTTCGCACGAGCCACTCGGCCACCGCGCTGGCGGTGCGGTGCTCGGCGTGGGAGAGCTCGGGGTTCTTGTGCAGATCGACGTAGAACCCCTCCACGAGCGGGAAGAGCTCGTCGAGGAGTCGCATGACCGCGTTCCCGTGCTGGGCGGCACGGTCGGGGTCCACCGCGTGCGGCACGGCTTCCACCGCCTTCTTCCGTATCTCGACTGGGTCGGAACTGCCCAGCGGGCATCTGACCGCACAGCCTATCGGCGCACCCGATCACCGGCACACACTGGCGCGTTCACCCACGGTGTGCCTCGGCGTGTCGTATGAGTTAGGGTCTGCATGCGGAAAGCCATCCCCCGCCGCGCCGCCCTCGTACACCGGTCCCACAGGTTCCGTGTGGGGAGGGTTTCGGTGACTTTCCTCAATCAAGGGGAGAACTGCTGGCATCCCTTGCTACATCACAGTAAGGTAACGCAGCACATGTTCCTCCGCCCGAAACCACGGTGCCCCCTCGCCCGCCATGCGACACCGATCCCTGCCGCGTACCGGCCCGTCCCGTCGGCCCCGGTCACGAACACGCGACCGGGGACAACACGCACATGTCCCAGAAACAGAGTGATCTCGGAGTCCACTCGTGGCCTCATCCGCAATCAGTCCGGCGTCCCAGAGTCCGGAACCGGGGCAAGGCGCGACCACCCTGGCCAAGGACACGACATCCGCTGAGTCGGCACCCTCACCGAACCGTGACGCACGTCTGGACAACGCCAAGTTCATCCTGATCGCACTGGTCGTCGTCGGCCACGCGATCGAGCCACTACGCGACTACGGGCCCACCAGTGCCCTGTACTACTGGATCTACTTCTTCCACATGCCCGCGTTCATCCTGATCAGCGGCTACCTGTCCCGGTCCTTCGACGCCTCGTCGAACCGGGTGGAGAAACTGGTCCTGTCCCTCGCGGTGCCCTATCTCCTCTTCTGGACGGTCCACCAGAGCATCTACTTCGTCGAGCGCGGCGGCATGCCCGACTCCCTGTCGGTGCTCAAGCCCACCTGGACCCTGTGGTTCCTGGTCGCCCTCTTCCTCTGGCGCCTGAGCGTACCGGTCTGGAAGCGGCTGCGCTGGCCGGTGCTCATCGCGGTGGCCGTCTCGATGTTCGCCGCCACCGCCGACCTGGGAGGGACGCTGTCGTTGGGCCGCGTCCTGAGTTTCCTGCCGTTCTTCGTCCTGGGGCTGAGCCTGCGCCGCGAGCACTTCGCCCACCTGGACAGGCTGTGGGTCCGGATCGCGTCCGTGCTGGTCCTGGGCGCGACGGCGGTCCTGGCCGTGCCGATCTCCGACCACCTGAGTCGGGACTGGCTCTTTTGGAGGGACAGCCTCACCGACCGGGACATCGATCCGCTGCTGCCCAGCTTCGGCCTCCGGCTGGCCTTCATGGGCCTGGCTCTGGCGATGACCATCGCCATGCTCGCGTTGACGCCGAGACGACGCACGTGGTTCACGGCCTTGGGCGCCTACACCCTCTACGTGTACCTGGGGCACTCGGTGGCGCTGCTCCTGCTCAAGGCCTCGCCCTGGTACGACCTCATGTCCGGGGCGATGGGGCTCCTCACCACGATCGCGCTGGCCCTGGTGCTGACCCTCGTCCTGTGCGCCCCTTGGGTACGCCGCGGCATGCGGTGGGCCGTGGAGCCCCAGTTGACATGGTTCCTGCGCAAGGACTCCCCTCTTCGCCCCGAGAACCGGAGCCCGACCTCCGGGGCGAAGGACGACACCTCCAGGGCGAAGGAGGAGGACCGGGACGAGGCGAAGACCTGACCCTCTTCGCAGGGCATCACCGGGTGACCGAGGAGGACGGGCGGGGCGGTGCGCCGTGGCGCACCGCCCCGCCCGTCCTCCCGCCACCGCGTGGCGGTCGGACTCAGCTTCCGCCGCCGGACGCCGAGACGCCGGCCTGGTCGGCGCCCACGGCCCGGGAGGCGAGCAGCGTGCGACGACGCGCCTCGAACCTGCGCGTGTCCTTCCACAGCCGCAGCACCAGGACCAGCTCGAAGAAGGCCAGGGCCACGACGGAGAACACCGCGACCGGGATGATCAGACTGTTCAACGGGGTGAAGAAGGCCACCAGCACGGTCACCGGGGCCACCACGCACAGGAACATCTCGAACTCGATGCCGCTGAACAGGTGCGGGCGCACCCGGTGCCGCAACAGCGCATCGCGCACACGCGGGTAGAAGCCGGTGGAGGCGGCCCCCTCCTGACGTTCGGGGACGTCGGCCATCTCGTCGTCCTCGGGATCGGCCTCGCTCCGCCCCACGGCCTGCAACTGGTCGGTGTCACCGGTCAGCTCGGCGATCTTCTGCTTCATGGACCTGCGGGTCTTGGCGACCTGCGTACCGTTGAGGTAGCGCAGCAGGTCGAAGAAGACCACCACGGGAGCCACGATCAGGTAGGCGACCTCGCCCGTGACGGCCCACTGGCCGAGCAGGAGGGCCATCACACAGCCGAAGAACCGGATGCGGTCGAAGACGAAGTCGACCCAGCTCCCGAAGACCGAACCCGTACCCTTCAGCCGGGCGATCTTGCCGTCCATGCAGTCCAGCACGAAGCTGAGGTGGAACAGCAGGGCCCCCAGCAGCAACCAGGGCCGACCGTTGCCGTCGACGAAGGCCGGTGCGGCGAAGCACAGCGCGGAGAACAGTCCGAGCACCCCGGCTCCCAGCGTCAACTGGTTGGGGGTGATGCTCGTGCGGTTCGCGGTCCAAACGACCAGGCGTCCGGCCAGTGGGTCCACAAGGAAGACCGTCCACCAGGCGTCCTTGGCCTTGTAGGTCTCTTCCTTGACTTGCGCGAACGTGAAACGCGGCATGCGGGTTCTCCAGGAAGGCCCTCCCCCCACCAGGGTCCCGGCGCTCGACGACACGCTGACGAGGACGGGGAGGAGGGCGATGTCGGCGAAGATCCGAGTCATCATGCCAGACCGGAGGGCCTTCGACCTAATCCATCGCGTCATACTTGTCTGGTAAGAGGGGGATCAACAGGCGGTCGCCCGCGTGAGCGGCGAATGGTCCACCCCCTTTCGGTCTCGACCAGGGTGTGAGGCATTGCGTTTTCTGAACGACCGGGTTCCCCCACAGGATCTGACCTACAGCGACGTCTTCATGGTCCCCAACCGCAGCGCGGTGGGCTCGCGGCTGAGCGTGGACCTGTCCTCGCCGGACGGAACCGGCACCACCATCCCCTTGGTGGTGTCGAACATGACCGCCGTCGCCGGGCGAAGAATGGCCGAGACCGTCGCCAGACGCGGCGGGATCACGGTCATCCCCCAGGACATCCCCATCGATGTGGTCTCCGACGTCATCGCCTGGACCAAGCGGAGGCACCTGGTCCACGACACCGCCATCACGCTCAACCCCAACAGCACGGTCGGGGAGGCCCTCAACCTGCTGCCCAAGCGCGCGCACAACGCCGTGATCGTGGTCGACGACTCCCGCCGTCCCCTCGGTGTGGTCACCGAGGCCGACTGCTCCGGTATCGACCGCTTCACGCAACTGCGGGAGGTGATGTCCACCGAACTGCTGACCATCCCGGCCGGCACCGAGCCGCGTGAGGCCTTCGGGATCCTGCACGACTTCCGACACCGACTCGCACCCGTGGTGAACGGTGACGGCGCCCTGGTGGGCGTGCTCACCCGCACGGGCGCCCTGCGCTCCACCTTGTACACCCCCGCGGTGGACGCCGAGGGACGCCTGCGCGTGGCCGCCGCCGTGGGCATCAACGGAGACGTGGCGGGCCGGGCCGCCGACCTGCTGGCCGCGGGCGTGGACACGCTGGTGATCGACACCGCGCACGGTCACCAGGAGAAGATGGCCACCGCTTTGGCCAAGGTCCGCTCGCTGTCGCCCGAGGTGCCGCTCGTGGCGGGCAACGTCGTCACGGCGCAGGGCACCCGCGACCTGATCGAGGCGGGCGCGGACATCGTCAAGGTCGGTGTGGGCCCGGGGGCGATGTGCACGACCCGCATGATGACCGCCGTGGGCCGTCCCCAGTTCTCCGCGGTGCTGGAGTGCGCGGAGGCGGCGCGCGAGCTGGGTCGGCACGTGTGGGCGGACGGCGGTGTGCGACACCCCCGTGACGTCGCCCTCGCCTTGGCCGCGGGCGCTTCGAACGTGATGGTGGGCTCGTGGTTCGCGGGCACCTACGAGTCGCCGGGCGACGTGATGCGCGACGCCGAGGGCCGGCAGTACAAGGAGAGCTTCGGCATGGCGTCGGCCCGTGCGGTCCGCCTGCGCACCTCCGACGACTCCCCCTTCGAGCGTGCCCGCAAGGCCCTGTTCGAGGAGGGCATCTCCACCGGCCGGATGTACCTGGACCCGGAGCGGCCGGGGGTGGAGGACCTCATCGACCAGATCATCGCCGGGGTGCGCAGCTCGATGACCTACGCCGGCGCCACCACCCTGGCGGAGTTCCACGAGCGTGCCGTGGTCGGTGTGCAGTCCGCGGCCGGCTACAACGAGGGGCGCCCGGTCCACACCAGCTGGTAGGCCACCGGCCCGGTGGGGAGGGTCGGCCGCCCGGTCCGCCAGAGCGGCCGGCCCGAGGGAACACGCTATCGGGCCGCGTCCCCTCCCTCCTCCTTCTCGGCGAGTACCGCCTTGCGGTACTCGCCGCAGAGTTTGTCGGCGTACCTGACCGGCTCGGGCACCCGGTACCGGGGGGCCAACCGCAGCACGAGCTCGGCCACGCCCTCCAGGTCCACCCGGTGTCCGACGGACACGTAGACGGGTTTGACGCCCACACGTGTACGCAACACGCGCCCGATGACCTCGCGGCCCTGTTCGGCCAGCGCGAAGGAGTCGGGGACCACCTCCGAGCGTCCGGCGACCATGGGGGTCCAGTCCCCCCGTTCGTTCCCTGGCACGCTGTGTCTGCCGTAGAGCACCGACTTGGCCGAACCCGCCACCGGAAGGTCCAGCAGCACCCCCAGATGACAGGCGACCCCGAACCGACGGGGATGCGCCAGGCCGAAGCCGTCGCACAGGTAGACGTCGGGGGTCACCCGCAGTCTGCCCAGCGCCTCCAGGACCGGCGGTGCCTCGCGGAACCCGAAGAGTCCCGAGATGTAGGGGAAGGAGGGTTCGGAGGAGATGGTGACGGACTCGACCACCTCCAGGGTCCGGACGTCCATGACCACGGCCGCGGCGGCGAGGGCCGTGTTGTCCTTGGCGTAACTGACGTCCAGGCCCGCCACCAGCCGCACCGCGTCCACGTCCAGCGGCTCCACGCGCACCCGGTCGGCCAGGCGCCGTTGGAGCGCGACGGCCTCCTTGGGGTCGTCGGGCCAGTTCTCGGGGTCGTCCAGGACACGCGCGACCCGTTCGGCGATCTCCGACACCCTGGTTCCTCCTGTTCCCTCGATGATCCGCGGTCCCCATCCAATCCCAACCTCGGGATCGCTTCCCGCCCACGCCTCACGTGACCGCGCGGGTCCCGAACGTGTACGACCCTTCGAGCAGTACCGTCGCCATGTCAGCCTGTCCCCTGGAAACTTTGGGAGGACGCCCGCGATGGTCCACCTCTACCCCCTGCTCCCCCTTCTCTCGGGTGTGGTCATCCTCTGGGTGGTGGCGCGCGACACCCGTGTCGAACTCCGCCTGGTCCGTCACGGGATGCGGGCCAAGGCGCGGGTGATCGGCTACCACGAGACCTCCACGGCCTCGCGCATGATCGTGCAGTTCCGCACCGAGGACGGCCAGGAGGTGCACGCCGAACACGAGAACACCGGATGGACCGCCTCCCGCTCCGGGGAGATCGTGACCGTCGCCTACGACCCCGACCGGCCCGACCTGGCCCGGATCGTGGCCGCGCCGTGGCTGTCGCACTGGGTCCGGGGCATGTTCGCGGCCCTGGGAGTGGTCCTGATGTCCACGGGACTGCTGTTGGGCTATCTGGAGTGGCGTTAGTCGTGTGCGGAACGTGGACGCGTCACCCGAGATCGGAGACGAAGCGACGAACGGGTCGGAGCGCAGGTTGCGCACACCTCCCGCGTATGTGACCTTTGTCCTATTGTCACATCCTTAACAGGAGAGAACACTCCTAACAGGCATCTGGGAAGTGGACACCCCTCTTTCCGAGTGGACATCCTCGCTCTTCGTGGCAGACTGCCCCCGTCCCGGATATTTCAGCGTTTCATCGGCGAGATACGATCCCCACGCCGAAATCCCGCGTTCGTGGTCGCCCTGCGATGGTCCCGGGCCGAAGCCCCCAGAGGGCGCCGCACGCGGGCGGAGGGCCACGCACAGGCGGGCCGTGAGGTACCGGACCCCAGGTACCCGGTGACGAAGGCCCACCCCCGAAGGACCCCGGACGCGGATCGACAGGAGAACCGTGCAGGCAGTACCCAGAAGAAGCGGCCGGAGCATCACCGCCCGTATCCGCGCGATGGTCATGATCCCCGTCACCGCCCTGGTGGTGCTCTGGTTGATCCTCACCCTCGTCCTCACCGGGGACGCGGTCATCCAGCTCCTCCGCTCCAAGGCCACCGACGAAATGGTCATCCCCGCCGCGATCGGCCTCGTGGACATCATGCAGGAGCGTTCACAGACGATCGCCTACCTCGAACACCCCGAGGACCCCGATCTGGAGAGCCGGTTGGAACAGGCCCGGGAGCGCACCGACGACTCCATGGGCGTGGTCGTCGAGGAGCTGATCGACTTCGCCGACCTGGCCGCCGGTGACAGCGGTCTCCACATCGAACTGCTGCACGAGCGGTACCAGGACATCGGCGCGATGCGTGAGTCGGTGGACTCGGGAGAGGCCTCCCGGAGCGACGTCCTCGACTACTACAACCAACTGGTCCTGCACGGAGCGGACAGCTTCGACAGCCAGGGCCGCTACGGCACCTCCGGGGATGCGGTCAGCCCCGGTTTCACCGCGGTCTACGTCTTTCGCGCGGTGGACCTGTTCTCCCAGACCGACACACAGATCACGCGCGCCTTCGCCAACGACGAGCTCACGCTGGAGGACCAGCGCAAGTTCACCGAGCTGGTCGGGGCCTACGAGAGCTTCCTCTCCGCCAACGGCCACTACCTGGAGGGCGACGGCCAGCAGGAGCGGTTGACCGCGGTGCTGGAGAGCGAGGAGTACGCCGCCCTCACCCGCATGCAGGACGCCATCATCGACCGTCAGGTCACCACCGAGACGGTCACCGACCCGATCACCCTCATGCCCGACGAGGTCGAGGACCTGTCCATGCCGGTGGACCAGGCCGAGTGGTCCGAGGCCTACGATCACGTGCTCGCCGAGTTCACCGAGATCGGCGCCGACGAGGCCGTGTACTCCACCGCGCTCCTTCGCGCGAGCGCCAACCGCGCCGTGCTCGTGGCCCTGGGGGGCAGCCTGGGCGTCGCCGCCGTCATCGTGGTCGCCTTCCTGCTCGCCCGCCGCTCCTCCCAGACGCTCACCGAGCGCCTGCTGCGTCTGCGCGACGACTCCAACGACCTGGCCGACAACCGTCTTCCCGAGCTCATGCGGCGTCTGCACGCCGGTGATCGGGTGGACACCGAGGCCACCATGTCCACGTTGACCGTGGAGGACGACGAGATCGGTGAGGTCGCCAAGGCGTTCAACACCGCCCAGCGCGCCGCGATCGACGAGGCGGTGCAGCAGGCCGAACTGCGCCAGGGCGTCAATCGCGTGTTCCTCAACATCGCGCACCGCAGCCAGACTCTGGTCCACCGTCAGCTCCGCCTGTTGGACGCGATGGAGCGCGAGCAGGAGGACCCCGAGCAGCTGGCCCAGCTGTTCAAGCTCGACCACCTGGCCACCCGTTCGCGCCGCAACGCCGAGAACCTGCTCATCCTGGGCGGTGAGGCGCCGGGACGCACCTGGCACCGTCCGATGCCGCTGATCGACGTGTTGCGCGGCGCCATCTCCGAGTCCGGTGACTACACCCGTGTCAAACGCGAGCGCATGGCCCGTGTGCACCTCAACGGTCCGGCCGTGGCCGACGTCATCCACCTGGTCGCCGAGCTGGTGGACAACGCCGCGATGTTCTCCCCGCCGCACACCCATGTGCGCCTGAGCAGCGAGGAGGTGCCCAACGGTGTGACGATCGAGATCGAGGACCGCGGCCTGGGCATGACCGAGAGCGAGTTCGAGGCCGCGAACGAGCTTTTGGGCAGTCCTCCCGAGTTCGACGTCATGCGCCTGAACGAGAAGATGCGCCTCGGCCTGTTCGTGGTCTCACGTCTGGCACACCGTCATGGCATCCGCGTGCACCTGCGCCCGTCCCCCTACGGGGGCGTACAGGCGATCGTCCTGCTGCCGCACGAGCTCATCTCCGGGGAACGCACCGCCCTCCCCGAGGGCGACACCGCCGAGAACACGTGGGACGTGCGCGAGATCCTCGAGCGGAGCTCCGGCACGCCGGAGCCCGGCAACGGCGCCAAGCCCGTGTTGTCCCCGGTCTCCACTCCGGACAAGGAGGGCGCGGGCAAGGCCACGTCCCCCTCCGAGGGACCCCGGGCCGGAAGAGACGAAGACCTCCTGGGCGACGCTCCCATCGAATCCGAGGCCACGGGCCGCCCTGCCCTGCCCACACGGAAGCCGACGATCAGCACGGTTCCCACCCCCCCGGACTCCGGGGCCGCGTCACCGAGCATGGTCCAAGCCCGAGGCGGTAGGCCGCCGCTGCCCAAGCGGCGCCCCCAGGAGAACCTGGCACCGCAGCTGGCGAACAGCCTGGAGACCGACTCGGGGAACGGCCCCGCGGAGGGCGGCACGTCCGCCCCGAGCACACCCCAGGAGAACACGGAGCGGCTGGCTCGCCTACGCCGGAACATGTCCGCGTTCCAGCAGGGGACCGACCGCGGACGGCGCGAAGGCAAGCAGCAGACCAACGAGACCGACAAGGACACGTAACCGTGACGAGTACTCCCGAAAGCGCCCAGCGTGACAACGGAAGCGGTGCGGGCAAGGACATCAACTGGCTGTTGGACGAGCTGCTCGACCGCGCGGTGGGCTCTCGACACGCCATCGTGCTGTCAGCGGACGGGTTGCTGATCGGACGCTCCCGCGACCTGGTCAAGGAGGACGCCGAGCACCTGTCCGCGGTGGCGTCCGCCTTCCAGAGCCTGGCACGGGGCACCGGACGCCACTTCGGCGGCGGCCAGGTCCTCCAGACCGTGGTGGAGATGGAGAACGCCTACCTGTTCGTCACCGGGGCCGGACGTGGCGCGTGCCTGGCCGTGCTGGCCGAGGAGAGTGCCGATGTCGGCCTCATCGCCTACGAGATGAACGTGCTGGTCGAGCAGGTGGGCCGCTACATGGACGCCGCGCCCAGGCATGAGGGCGCTTCCGGAGAAGCCTCACGTTAGGGGACGGCATGCAAGCGCACAACGGATCTTCACCGGAGGAGAGGCCGCACGACCTGCCACAACGCGATGTGGTCGGCGGATACGACGAGGAGTCCGTGGACGACGCGGGACCGCTCGTTCGGCCCTACGTGATCGCGCAGGGCCGCGACCACGCGGACACCGTCCAGCTGGACATGATCAGCGTGGTGATCGCGGCGAAGCGGGCCGAGGTCGACGAGATGGCGCTGGAGCCGGAGCAGCTCCGCATCCTGGAGCTGTGCCGTCGCCCCCAGTCGGTGGCCGAGGTGTCCGCGCACCTGGACATCCCGGTGGCCGTCGTCAAGGTCCTGCTGAGCGACCTCCTCAACCGCGGCCTCGCGTTGGCCCGTGCTCCCTACACAGCGAAGAGCCCGGTAAGCCGGGACGTACTCCAGGCGGTTCTTGATGGCATCCAAAGACTCTGACGACGCACAGGCGCCTGTTCCGGCGGCTCTGAAGATCCTCGTGGCGGGGGGTTTCGGGGCCGGTAAGACCACGATGGTCGCGTCGGTCAGTGAGATCGCACCGTTGAGCACCGAGGAGGTGATGACCGAGGCCAGCTACGGCATCGACGACCTGTCCGGGGTGGAGTCCAAGACGACCACCACCGTGGCACTGGACTTCGGTCGCATCACCATCAACGAGCAACTGGTGCTGTACCTGTTCGGCACGCCCGGGCAGGAACGGTTCTGGTTCATGTGGGAGGAGCTCTCCGAGGGCGCGCTGGGGGCGGTGGTCATCGCCGACACGCGCCGCCTGGAGACCTGCTTCGCCTCGGTGGACTTCTTCGAACGGCGGGGCGTGCCGTTCGTGGTGGCGGTGAACTGCTTCGAGGGCGCCCACACCTACGAGCCCGACGAGGTCCGGGAGGCGCTGAGTCTGAACCCGGCGATCCCGGTGGTGCTGTGCGACGCCCGGGAACGCGAGTCGGCCAAGAACGTACTGTTGACGCTGGTCAACCGCGTGGTCGAACAAATGGCGGCCTGAGAGGCGCGTGATCAGGGCCGGGGGCGTCGCCCCCGGCCCTTTTCTCATCGGCCACCCTCAAAGCAGTCACAAGCGCACATTCAGGACACAATTGATGACTCCCGACAAATTACTGGTACCCAGAACCGCTGTACACCAAGGGCTTCCAGGTAAAGTGCGCCCCGTGGGACGCCTGTGAGGCACCACCCACCCGCAGCCCATGGACCCGTTCGCACGGGTCCGCACAAAGGTGACTGGAGAACTCCATGAAGCGGTTCGAGTGGCGCGACCGGATCCACGCCCTGGACGCAGAGGCCGACTGCGAACAGATCGTGCGCATCCTCAGCGCACACGAGTTTCCGTGGGACATCGAGCAGGCCCTGGGTCTGGCCCTGTACCGCACCTACGCCGTACCCAGCGTCGGCGAACTGCTGGGGCGGACCGGCGAGTTCACCGAGCGCACCCAGCGCCGATACGACGACACCGCGCTGATCCTCAACGACATCCTGGAGCACGGCTTCGGCCCCGGCAGAGGCCGGGACGCGCTGCGCCGGATGAACCAGATGCACCGCGCCTACGACATCAGCAACGACGACTACCTGTACGTGCTCAGCACGTTCGTGGTCATGCCCGTACGGTGGCTCAACGACTACGGCTACGGCTGGCGCAGGCTCACCGACCACGAGATCGCCGCCGGCACCAACTACTACCGCAAGCTCGGCAAGCACATGGGGATCAAGGACATCCCCGGAACCTACGCGGAGTTCCGTGAACTGATGGACTCCTACGAGCACGAGCACTTCGCCTACAGCGACGGAGGCCGGGCCGTCTCCGACGCCACCCTCGAACTGATGGTGAACTTCTACCCCGCCTGGCAGCGGCCGTTGGTACGCCCCTTCACCAAGGCGCTGCTGGACGAGCCTCTCATCCGTGCCTTCGGCTACCCCGAACCTTCGACCGCCTGGCGCAAGATCAGCTCCGGCGCCCTCAAACTGAGGGCGCGGATCGTACGGCTGATGCCCCCGCGCACCGAACCCCGCTTCGCCCGGCAGAGCCCCAACATCCGCAGCTACCCCGACGGCTACGACCCGTCCCGTATCGGCACCTTCCCCCAGGGATGCCCGGTGCCGCACGGCATGATCACCGAGGAGATCGCGGCCACGGGCTCCCGGGTCCCCGCCCCGGGCCAGGGCCTGGCACCGGCCTCCGCCTCCGAAGCCCTCACGACGACGCCGGAGACGGGGGAGCCCGAACCCACGGAGAGGTGACGTCCGCGGCCCCACCCATGGCACGCGGCCCGGCCGCGTGCCCTACCCCCCGCTTCTCCCTCCCTCCGAGGAACCGCAGGGAGCGTTCCGCCCTCCACAGCCGGGCCCACAACCTGAACGTCGAGGCCGACCGCGCACGGAGCATACGGATCCTTGACGCCCACGAGTTCCCTTGGAACTCGGGACGGGCCTCGGTGAGCGCGCCCCGCGACGGCCCGTGGCCGTGGCGCACGACGTGGACCCGGCCGGTGACGAGGTCGCGACCCGCGTCGGGTTCCTCCCCGCCCCCGTCTCAACGGCCCAGGCGCCTCCACAGGGCGCGCGGCATCAACCGCATCCCGGCGAAGAGCGGTCGCAGTACACGCGGTGCCCACACGGTCGTGGCACCAGAGCGCAGACCGCCCGCGACCACCTCGGCGACCTGGGCGGGGGTCGTGGGAAAGGGCGCCGGATCCACGTGCGCGGACATGCGTGTGGGCACGTAGCCGGGCCGGACCACCAGCACACGCGCGCCGGAGCCGTGCAGGGAGTCGGCCAGACCCTGCGCGAAACCGTCCAGGCCCGCCTTGGCCGAACCGTAGACGAAGTTGAACCTGCGCACCCGCACCCCGGCCACGGAGGAGAGCACCACCAGCGTCCCGTGTCCCTGTTCGCGCAGACGGGCGGCCACGGCCAGGCCCGCGGACACGTGTCCGGTGTAGTTGACGGTGGCGGCGCGCGCGGCGGCGACCGGGTCGGCCTCGTACTCGGACTGTTCGCCCAGCACCCCGAAGGCGTCCACCACCACGTCCAGGTCGCCCACCAGCTTCACGGCCTCGGCCACGGTGCCGGTGTGGGTGTCGGCTCTGGCGGCGTCGAACTCCACCGAGTGCACGGTGGCGCCCGAACCCGTGAGCGCGTTCGGCACGGGGTCCACCCCGCCCCGCGCGGCCAGCACCACCTCGCGGGCCCCCTCCCTGACCAGCCGCTCGACGATGGCCAGTCCGATCTCGCTACGGCCGCCCAGCAGCAGTACGCTGCGCACCGATCCCACCGAGTCGCGCACGGCGCTCCCCGTCCCTTCCACAGTCGTCGCTCTCAGAGCAGTCGCAGGCGTCTGGCCATGTCGGAGATCAGGACCCCGTCGGGGTCGGCCCGGTCCCGGACCCGACGCCAGGCGGGAAGTTCCGGATACATGGCGTGCACGGTCTCGGCCCGGGCCCGGCTGTCCTTGGCCAGGTACAGGCGGCCTCCCGCCTCGGCCACCCGCTCGTCGAACCCGTGCAGCATCGCACCGAGTCCCGGCACGTCGGCGGGCAGGTCCACCGCCAAGGACCATCCCGGCCGGGGAAAGGACAGCGGTCCGGGCGTCGACCCGCCCATCCTCTTCAGGACCGCCAGGAACGAGGGCGCCCGCGCCGTGGACAGGTCCGCGGCGATACCGGCCAGGGTGTCCTCCTCCCCGAAGGGCACCACGAACTGGTACTGCACCACACCCAGACGCCCGTACATCCGGTTCCATCCGCGCAGGGCGTCCAGCGGGTGGAAGTAGGCGGTCACGGATCGCGCCTGGCCGCGTCTGCGGCGGGGCGCCCGTCCGTGGTGGAGGGCGTTGAACACACCGACGGTCCACGTGTTCACCACCCCCACCGGCGGGGTGAGGGGCGGGAGCGGCAGACTCGTGCTCCCGTACCGGAGAGGGTGTCGGCGCAGGGCGTGCGGCAGGTCGCCCGTGCGCGCGTGGTGGGCTCGGGTGACCACTCCCCTGCCAAGGTCCCCTCCCCGTGCGAACAGGTCCAACCAGGCCACCGAGTAGCGGTGGTCGGTGCGTGCCATGAGGTCCAGGGTGGCCTCCAGGTCCGCGGTCCGGTCGGTGTCCACCCGCATGTAGGCGGACTCGACCGGGATCACCGCGAGTGTCACCTCGGTGATCACCCCGGTCAGGCCCATGCCCCCGACCGTCGCCCAGAACAGGTCGGAGCCGTCACCTTCGGGGCGCAGACGGCGCGCGCTCCCATCGGACGTGACCAGGGTGAGCGCGCGTACGTGTGCGCCGAGGGAGCCGTCCGCCGGGTGGTTCTTACCGTGGACGTCGGCCGCGACCGCCCCGCCGAGGGTGACGTGACGGGTTCCGGGGGTGACGGGGACGAAGAGGCCGCGCTCCAGCAGGTGGGCGATGAGGCGGTCCATGCTGGTCCCCGCCGGCGCGGTGACCTCGCCGCGTTCGACGTCCAGGCGCACGGGACCGGTCAGTCCGGTGCAGTCCAGCACCACTCCCCCCGCGTCCTGGGCGGCGTCTCCGTAGGAGCGACCGAGCCCGCGCGGCAGCGCTCCGCGTTCTCCGGCCCCCGCCAGTGCCTCGGCCACCTGCTCGGGTGTGCGCGGACGCACCACGTGGGCGGCCGTGGGCGAGGTGCGCCCCCACCCGTGCAGAAGGGTTCGCCGGTCGTTCACAGGTAGATCCCCAGTCCTACGAGCGTCACGAGCGCCACGAGTACGAGTTGCAGGGGGCGGTCGCGCAGAGCGATCTCCTCGGGTTCCTCGCCGACTCCCCGGGACACGAGCAGGTTGTAACGCAGGACGAGCATGATGAAGGGGACGATACTCACCGCGTGGAAGAGCGTCAGTGGTCCGTCGCCCTGGTCCAGGGCCCAAAGACAGTAGGTGACGATCATGGCGCCCGAGGCCATGCTGCGGGTCTGGGACAGGTAGTCGGTGGTGTAGCCGCGCAGGGCGGGTCGGATCGCCTCCGCGCCCTCGTCCCCGACCCCTCCGGCGCGCAGTTCGGCCTCGCGTTTACCGACCACCACCAACAGCGCGGCCAACGACACCACGATGACGAACCATGAGGTCAGCGGCACCCCGACCGCCACGCCCCCCGCGACGGCGCGCAGCACGTGACAGGCGGCGACCGCGACCAGGTCGACCACCACGAGGTCCTTGAGGCGGTGGGTGTAGGCCAGCGTGAGCAGCACATACCCGGTGAGCAGGAGGGACGGCGCGATGTCGTCCAGGAGCAGGGAGGCCGACGGCGCGGCGACGCAGAGCACGCTCCCCGCGGTCACGGCCACGGGGACCGGGAGGTCTCCGGAGGCGACCGGCCGGTGACGCTTGCGCGGGTGCGCGCGGTCACGATGGACGTCGTGGGCGTCGTTGAGCAGGTAGGTACCGCTCGCCGCCACGCAGAACAGGACGAACACCGCCAGGCAGGTCGCCGCTGTCTCGGGGCGGGTGAGCGCCCCGGCCGCGGCGGGGGCCGCCAGGACGAGCAGGTTCTTCAGCCACTGTCGAGGGCGGCATGCCCGGAGGAGGGCGGCCGCCCTCCCCAGGACGCCGTGCCGGCCCTCGTCCACCGCGGCCCCCGGGTCCGGGACCCCTTTCGTCACCATGGCCCCGAGGCGGGAACGCCCGCACCGGCGCGCCCGAGCGGGCGCACCGGTGCGGGGTGGGTGGGGAGATCAGCCGTGGTGGTCACTGCGGCGACCGGTGAGGAGCAGGATGACGGCGATGCCGATGAATCCGACACCGACCACGAGGCTGACGATGGGCAGGGTGGTGTGCAGCAGGGGGAGCATGGTACGGCCCGCGTCAGCTTTGTCCACGGCGTTCTGGATCGACTCGTCGTTGGAGACCAGGTCGGCGTCCAGGATGGTCAGGACCTCCTCCCCGTCCACGACGACGACGCGGTTCTGAGCCTCGCCGATCTTCAGGGGGGAGCCGGTGACGGGCTCGATCCAGTAGGTGCGAGTGATGGAGAAGACCTCGTCGCCCGTGACGTCGCCGTCGCCCTCCAGGCCGGCCACCGAGCGCGGCAGGGTGCGTTCCCCGACGACCTCGTCCTCGACCTCCTGGACGAACTTGTACGTCTCGACCCCCTTGACCTCCTCGGTCCCCTGGAAGCGCATGGGGACGTTCTCCTGGACGGTGGTCTCGAAGAAGTCGTGGTCGCGCTGCTCCGTGAAGAAGGGGAACTTCCACGCCTGGCCGTTCTGGGCGACGGCCTCGTCGTTGATCATGGCGTCACAGCAGTCGACGGCCTCACCGGTGACGCGGTCGTGCCCGGCCCGACGGCTGGTGGAGGTGATGCCGAAGTCGGTGTCGGCGTCCCTGAGCCAGGTGAACTGGTCCCACACCACCGTCTCGTCGGTGCTGGAGGCCACGTCGGCCCGGATGGTCGAGTTGGCCTCCAGGTTGGCGTTCTCGACCAGCTCCACGTCCTCGATGTTGAAGTAGGTGGCCCCCTCGGCGGTGAGGACCGTCTCGCTGTAGTAGTCCAGGGGGGTCTTCATCAGGGAGCTCGACAGCCACGTACGCGTCATGGGTGCAAGGGCGAGGAAGAAGACCCCAAACGCGACGAGAACGACCGCAACAGTACGGCGCATGTGCCCTCCTGGGCGTATGAGAGTCCAGATCTGGAACTGGGTCCAAGGCATATTCGGAGGGCGCGCGTCATCGCCTTACCACGTGCGGCGTCCATCGAACACACCCTTATGAAACTAGGTTCAGTTCCGGGTAGAGTACTGCCCGGTAGGGAACGGCGTCACCAGGGCGTGTCGAAATTTTTATAACACGTTCTAGTGAACGACGTTCCGCACTCCTCCCCGTATCTGGAAGGCCCATGGCGCCCACTCCCACCGCGCCCGAGGAGCCCACCGGCGCCCCCTCCGGCGGCGCACGCACCCCCTCGTCGGCCCCCGATCCCGCACTGGTCCTGCCCCAGGTGAGTGGTCGACACGAAAGCCTGGACGGCATCCGCGCCATGGCCGCCATGATGGTCCTGGTCTTCCACGTGGCGACCGAGACCGGTGACTCCCTGGCGCCCGGGGTGGTCGGCGGGCTGCTCTCCGCCTTCGACCTGGCCGTGCCCCTGTTCTTCGCCCTGTCCGGGGTCCTGCTGTACAGGCCCTGGGCCCGTGCCGCCCTGTCCGGGGTGCGCGGGCCGCGTGCCCGTCCCTACCTGTGGCGCCGTGCCGCGCGCGTGTTCCCCGCCTACTGGTTGGTGGCCGTGGTGGCGCTGCTCGTCTACTCCCAGGAGGAGATCGGCTCGCCCAGGTACTGGTGGGAGGTCCTGAGCCTGACCTTCGTCTTCGACACCGACCCCTCCTGGGTGGGCACCGGCCCCTACGGCCTGGGCCAGATGTGGAGTCTGTCGGTGGAGGTGAGCTTCTACCTGCTGCTGCCGCTGTTCGGTCTGGTCCTGGCCCTGTGGGCACGCCGGGGCGGGGACGTGGACGCCCGCGGCAGACGCTTGCTCACCGGCTTGCTCGTGCTGGCCGTGCTGGGTCTGGCCGCACTGGTCCCGCAGTTCTATCCCGAGCCCCGCGAGTACATGCACGCCTGGCTCCCCCGGGCCATGGGGCTGTTCGCGGCGGGGATGGCGTTGGCCGTGCTCTCGGAGTGGGCCTGGCGCGAACCCGGCCCGGACGGTCCGGTGCGCCGTCTGTGCCGGACCATCGCGGCCTCCCCGGGGTTGTGCTGGCTGGTCGCGGGCGGATTCCTGGCCCTCAACGCCACCGACGCCACCGGTGGCCGTTTCATCGGCTCCGGCGACATCTGGACCTCGGCGGTGGACTCCCTGACGGGAATCGGCTTCGCCTTCTTCGTGATCGCGCCCGCCGCGCTGGCCCCCCGCCCCACCTCACCGCCGCTTCCGCTGCGGCGGCTCTCCGCGTGGCGGGGTGGCCGGTGGCTGGACACGCTGCTGCGGCACCGGGTGTGCCAGTTCCTCGCGAGGATCTCCTACGGCGTGTTCCTGTGGCAGTTCATGGTGCTGTACCTGTGGCGCGACTTCACCGGCCAGGAGATCTTCACCGGTTCCTTCTGGCTGGACGTGGTGCCCGTGACCCTCGGGACGATCCTGCTGGCCATGGCCACCCACCGATGGGTGGAGGAACCCTGCCGCCGTTGGTCCCGCAAGTTCTTCCGAACCTAGCCGAGCGCGGCCCGCGCCCGCTCGCGGACCCGGGGCGCGCCCGCCCGGGCCCCGTGCTCCTCAGTCCCCCGTCGCGCGCCCGTCCTCCTCCGAGGCCCAGGGGTCACCCTCCACGGTCGGCTCCATCTGACCTATCGACACCCAGCTCAGGCACAGCCCTCCCCGGTCCTCCTCGTCCTGGGGCACGAACACCGACAACTGCTCTCCGACCGCGCCCGCCGGCACATACCAGGTGCCGTTCTCCGACGCCGCGGGCAGCTCCACCTCGATCCAGTCGTCGCCCACCGCCACGACCACGTCGACGTCCTCCTCGGACGTGTAGCCCAGGGAGACGATCTGGTCCGAACCGCCGTCCGCGCGCACCGGCCAGGACATGAGCCCCTCCCAGGGCTCCAGGCAGTCGTCGGCCGGGCCCGGGGCGAACATGTAGCCGCCCTCCGAGGGCCGGGCCGGGACCAGGTAGCCCGCGTCGTTGAACACGTACGCGGTGTCGGACTCCTCGGGGTCGACCATCCTGCGGGCGACCTCGGGCGAGGCCAGCGGCGGCAACACCCAGGAGCTCAGGCGACGTTGACCGTTCCACTCCAGCACCACGTCCTCGGGGACCGGACGCGCGTACAGGCCGCCCTCCTCGGGCACGTCCGTCAGCGCCGCCCGCACGGTGTCCAGGTACCAGTGGAGACGGTCTCCGCTCAGGGTCTGGGCGTAGGCGTACGTGGAGTGGCCCGCGGCCGCCGCGTACACCACCGTCGCCAGCACCGCGGCCGTCCGAGCGCCACGCCGGGGCCGCACCCGGTAGGGCCCGACCGCGGTCTTCGCCCCCTCTCCCGCACCGCCGACCAGGGATCTGGCCCGCTCCTCCCGGGTGGGCAGGTAGGCCAGGGCCAGACACAGGGCGAACACCAGGGCCGCGTCCGCCACGTACCGGGGATCGGTGGCGGCCACGTCCTGGAAGCGCCCTCGCGCGATGATCGTCGGGACGATGTCCACGACCACCACATAACCCAGCAGCAACACCCAGGGCCGCCACGATCCGCGCCGGAACCACAGGCCGGTCAGCACGATCACCGCGAACACCGCCCAGGCGCCCAACACCACCACACCGCGCGGATCGATCAGACCGCCGGTCGGGGTGACCGGCCCCCATTCGAGGGGACCGCCCAGGGCACCGACCGGGAAGACCTCGGTGAGCAGTCCGCGCAACATCGTCAGCGCGGGCCGCGCCTCGGGCACCCCCGCTCCCTCTCCACCCTCCGAGGCGCGCATCCGCACGAGGTAGAACACCGTGTAGGCGACGAAGAGACCGGCCATCGCCGCCCAGAACGGCCGATGCAGCCTCCAGGCGCGGCGGGCCCCCGCGACCACCCCTCCCGGGTAGAGGTGGGCGACCGCCACTCCGAACAGCAGCAAAGGCAGGAACATCGCCTTGACCGTGAACGCCATGCCGAAGACCACCGCGCCACCCGCCCACCAGGCGGCGCGGGGATCTTCGGTGCGCAGGTGGCGCACGGTCCACAGCAGGGCGAGCACCATGGCGAGTTGGAAGGGGACCGCGTTGAGCGCCGCCGACCACCAGCCCAGGACGGGCACCGTCAGCGGGGCCAACGCGTACACCGTCAGCGGGATCAGCAGGGCCCGGCGACGACCGAACAGCACCCACAGCAGACGGAGGAGACCGAGCAGCGCGGCGGCCTGGAAGGCCAGCATGGAACCCGCGCTGAACCACCACTCGTAGGGCCACAACGTGGTCTGGAGATAGACGAGGAACAGGGCGCCCGGCATCAGGTGCCCCTTGTGCAGGGTGAACAGGTACTCCGGACTCAGGGTGCCCGCGTAGGCGGAGGCGAAGAACAGGTAGTCGTCCTCGACGAAGTAGGACTCGCTCAGAACGTACGCGCGCAGCCCCACGGCCACCGCGACCACCACAAGCCCCGCCAGTACAAGGCGATCACTCGCCAGCCGGCGGGTCGCGACCCCCACCGTACGCAGTCGCTCCCCGAGAGCGGGGCCCTCCTCCTCGATCTCGGAGTCCGAAGGTCGTACCCTTACCGCGGCGGATGTCTCCGGGGCCTTGGGACCCTCACTCGCCGTAGGGGGGACAGGCGGCATAGATTCCCTCCCGCCGCAGGTTGGCCAACCCGGAAGATGGGTGCCAGAATACAACACGTTCCACTTTCTTCCCCGGCCCTTACCGCAGGCCTTCCGGCTTTGCACGATCAGAACAGGAACATGATTCACCTTCGTGTCCCGCCGGGGTCGTGAGCACCGTGGAGGTGAGGCCGGTGGGACTCGAACAGGTACGCCGGGACTGGACCCGGCTGGGTTCCACCGAGCCCCTGTGGGCGGTGTGCGTGGACCCGCAGAAGCGGGACGGAGGCTGGGACGACGACGAGTTCCTCGCCTCGGGCCGAGCCGACATCGATCCGGCCGTGGCCCGATTGGAGGAACTGGGCATCCGCCCGGACGGCGGCCGTGTCCTGGACTTCGGCTGTGGCGCGGGACGGCTGTCCAACGCGTTGGCCGCCCACTTCGACGAGGTCGTGGGGGTGGACATCTCCGCGCCGATGCTGGCCGAGGCCCGCCGTCTGGACCGCTCCGGTGGCCGGATCACCTTCGCGCTGAACGAGCGCCCCGACCTGTCGATGTTCGAGGACGACTCCTTCGACCTCGTCTACACCGACCTCGTCCTGCAACACCTGCCTCCCGAGCTGGCCGAGGGTTACGTACGCGAGTTCGCGCGGGTGGTACGCCCCGGCGGCGCGATGGTGCTGGGTGTGCCCGAGTCCGAGCGGCGCACCTTCAAGGGGATGGTGTTCCGGTACGCCCCCTGGCCGCTGATCGCCCTGGCCCAGCGCGTGCTGCTGCGCTATCCGGCACCGATGCGGATGCACACCCTGCGTACCGAGAGGGTCGCCGCGCTGGTCCCCGAGGGCCGGATCGTCGCCTCCGACGAGTACTGGGGCGGGGACCACTGGCGCCATCTGCGCCACTACGTGGTGGTGGAGGAGGGACGATGACCTCCTCCGTGCCCCGCTCCGACGGCACCGTGGCCTTTCGCGCCACACTGGGCCGGTCGGTGGGGCTGTTCAACGCCTTCCGTCGGGAGCAGAGCGACCCCGCCCACTTCTACGGCACGTTGGCGAGGGACACCGTCGCGCAACTGCGCTCCTACACCCCCCTGCGGGGAAGGCTCGTGGCCGACGTGGGCGGTGGCCCCGGTTATTTCGCCGACGAACTGCGCGCCGCCGGTGCGCGTTGCCTGTGCGTGGACTCCGACGCCCACGAGATGAGACTGCACGGACGCGCGGCGGACGTCCACGGCGTCCAGGGCAGCGCGCTGGACCTGCCGCTGCGCAGCGACTCGGTGGATGTGTGCTTCTCCTCCAACGTGCTGGAACATGTGCCGGACCGCGTCCGGATGGCCGACGAGATGGTGCGGGTGACCCGGCCGGGCGGGCTGGTGTACCTGTCGTACACGCTGTGGCTGTCGCCGTGGGGCGGGCACGAGACCTCGCCGTGGCACTACCTGGGCGGCGCCTACGCCGCCGAACGGTTCGCACGCAGGCACGGACGTCGGCCCAAGAACGACTTCGGCAACACCATGTACGCCGCGTACGCCAAGGAGATGCTGCGGTGGGTCCGCCGACGCACCGATGTGGACCCCGTGGACATCCGCCCTCGTTACCTGCCCGGATGGGCCAAACCGATCGTGCACGTCCCCCTGCTGCGCGAGATCGTCACGTGGAACCTGCTGTTGGTGCTGCGCAAGCGCGGGGAGCACGCACCCGGACCTCCCACCCCCTGACCGCGTGTCCGGTGGACGCGGGGCGCTCGGAATCCTCATCGGTCCGGGGTGAGGAAGAGCGCTCCGATCACACGGCCATCGGCCTCGGCGACCGTGAACGTCCAACCGCCCACGGTGACCTCCTCCCCCGGCCCGTCGGGGATGTGGCCGAGCAGGACCAGGACCATTCCGGCGATGGTGACGTAGCTTCCCTCCGGCCGGTCGGTGAGGACGACTCCGAGGTCCTCCAGTTCGTGGACGGGATAGGAGCCGGGAAGTCGCAGGGCACCGTCCTCCAGACGTGTGGGGACGGCCTCCGTCGTGTCGGTCTCGTCATAGATCTCACCGACGACCTCCTCCAGCAGGTCCTCCAGACTGACGATGCCGCTGACACCCCCGCTCTCACCGATCACGACGGCCAACTGCTGACGCTCCATGGTCATCCGGTGCAGTGCCGAGGAGACCGTCAAGGAGACGGGCAGCAGAAGCGGCTTGCGGGCCAGGCCCCCCGCCTCGCCCTCGCCCCGGATCAGGTCGGACCAGTGCACGACCCCCACGACGTCGTCCACGTCTCCGTCGACCACCGGGGCACGGGAGTGACCGTGTTCGGCGAGCAGCAGGGCCGCCTCCCTCGCGGGTGTACCGGCCGGAACCGTGTCCACCTCGGGACGTGGAACCAGGACCTGACGCAGTGTCCGCTCGGTGATGTCGAAGGCGCCCGACAGAATGGTGCGCTGCTCGGCTGTCATACCGCCCTGGGTCGCGATCATGTCACGCAGCTCCTCCTGGGTGGTCTCCTCCCGGTCACCCCGGGGGTCCACCCCGCCCAGGCGGACGACCAGGTCGGTGGAGACGCTGAGCAGCCACACCACGGGCCGGGAGAGCACGGCCAACGCGTCGAGCGGCCGGGCCACGAGCAGCGCCCAGGACTCGGCGCGCTGCATGGCGATGCGTTTGGGGGCCAACTCCCCCAGGACCAGGGTGGCGAAGGTGAGCACGATGGTGACCAGGACGACCGAGACCGGGGCCGCGTAGGAACCGAGGAAACCCAACGGCTCGACCAGGGGCCGGGCCAGGGAGACGGCCGCGGTGGCGGAGGCGAGGAATCCGGCGAGGGTGATGCCGATCTGGATGGTGGCCAGGAACCGGTTGGGATCACGGGCCAGCCTGGCCACCGCACGACCCCCCGGCCCTTGCCCCTCCAGCCGTCTGATCTGCCCCTCCCGCAGGGTGATCAACGCGATCTCACTGCCCGCGAACACGGCGTTGGCCACGATCAGGACCAGCACGAGGCCGATCTGGACCTCGTAGCCCTCCATGGGATTCCCCCAGATCGACTGTAGACGCCCGAAACAGGAGGTTCCTTCCCCCAGACCCACGAACCACACACCGGACGAGGTCGGATCACCGCCTCCGGAGCGGACGTGGCGCCCGTCCCCCGCCGCCTTCCCCGCTCACGTCCGAGGTGTCCGAGAGCCGTGCGCGCCTCGCTCCGGCCTCTCCGGAGCCCTGCGCGGAGAGCGCGCGTGAGGTCCCGGTCCCGCGCAGGGGCGTTCTCGGCGCTCCAGCTCGATGCCGGCCCTCTGCGCCGACCCCGGCTCCTCCCGAGTGAGCGGCGCGGCGATCGGCGCACCTCCACCACACGCCGTCCTCGTGGCCGTCTTCCGCTCCCCTCCACGTCGTGCGGCCCGCCTAGATGTGATGCCCCGGTGAGAAGAGGGGCCCGTGGTGAACGCGAACGCCCGGCCTGGGTCGTCCCTGGCCGGGCGTTCGGGAATGGACGCGCGTGCGCGGTACCGGTCGGTACTACTTGCGCTTCTTGATCTCCTCGGTCAGCTGCGGAGCCACGGTGTGCAGGTCGCCCACCACTCCGAAGTCGGCCAGCTCGAAGATCGGCGCCTCGGGGTCCTTGTTGATCGCGACGATGTTCTTCGCGGTCTGCATGCCCGCACGGTGCTGGATCGCGCCGGAGATGCCCAGGGCCACGTACAGGTTCGGGCTGACCGTCTTACCGGTCTGGCCGACCTGGAACTGGTTCGGGTACCAACCGGAGTCGACGGCGGCCCGAGAGGCGCCCACGGCCCCGCCCAGGACGTCGGCGAGGTTCTCGACGACGGAGAAGTCGTCGGAGCCGACACCGCGACCACCGGAGACCACGACCGCGGCCTCGGTGAGCTCGGGACGCTCGCCCTGCTCCTCGTGGACGCGCTCGATGACCTTGGCGGTCTTGGCGGCGTCGGAGACCTCCACCGACACGGCCTCCTCGGCGGCGGCGCCGGAGGAGGGCTCGGCCGGGATGGAGTTGGGACGTACGGCCACGACGGGCACACCGGTGCGCACCCGGGCGTGGGTGATGACGGAGCCACCGAAGATGCTGTGCTCGGCGACGACGTCGGCGTCGACGTCCACCACGTCGGTGAGCACGCCCGAGCCCAGCTTGACGGCGGTACGTCCCGCGATCTCCTTGTTCTCGGCGGTGGCCGAGACCAGGATCGCGGCGGCGCCCTTGTCCTGGGCGAGCTTGGTGAGCAGCTCGGCCTTGGGGGCGACCACGTGGTCGTTCAGTTCGGCGGAGGCCACGTAGACCTTCTCCGCGCCGTACTCCGCCAGCGTGGCCTTGCCCGACTCCACGCCGTCGCCGACCCACACGGCCGCGGGCTCGCCGATACGGCGGGCGGCGGTGAGCAGCTCGCTGGTGACCTTCTTGACCTGTCCGTCGACGTGGTCGACGAGGACGAGGACCTCAGCCATAATCCTTGAACCTTCCTGAGTCTCTCGCCGTACCTACACGAACTTCTTCTCGACGAGGAATTCGGCGAGCTTGGTCCCGCCGTCGCCCTCGTCCTTGATGACCGTGCCGGCGGCACGCGGCGGCGCGTCGGCGAAGTCGACGGTCTCGGTGGTGGCGTTGGCCAGCCCCACCCGGGTCGTGTCGATGCCCGCGTCGGCGGCGGACTTCTTGTCGACCGGCTTCTTCTTCGCCTGCATGATGAGCTTGAAGGACGGGTAGCGGGGCTCGTTGATCTTCTCGACCACGGACACCACCGCCGGGAGCCGGGCTTCGACGACGTCGTAGCCGTAGTCGGTCTGACGCTGGATCCTGATGGTGTCGCCGTCGATGTCGACCTTGCGCGCGAAGGTGAGCTGCGGCAGCCCCAGGTACTCGGCCAGAGCGGCGCCGACGACGCCGGTACGGGCGTCGGTGGACTCCGAGCCCAGCACGACCACGTCGTACTCGATGCCGCCCAGGGCCTGCGCCAGGGCGTAGGCGCTCTGGAGCGCGTCCGAGCCGTGGATCGCCTCGTCGTTGACGAAGACGGCCTTGTCCGCACCCATGGACAGGGCCTTGCGGATGGAGTCGGTGGCCTGGTCCGGGCCCATCGTCAGGATGGTGACCTCGCCACCGTGCTTCTCCTTGAGCTGGAGAGCCTCTTCGATCGCGTACTCGTCGAGCTCGTTGATGACGCCGTCGGACGCTGCGCGGTCGAGCGTCTTGTCATCGGCGTTGAGCTTCCGCTCGGTCGCCGTGTCCGGGACCTGCTTGACCAAAACGACAATATTCATGGCCGGTGGCCGACCTCCCTGCACTCCATGATCCGCCGTGAGGCGGCCGGACGCTGGCGCGCCCCCTGATGCCAACAATGCCGAATGCCGTTCGGCCATCCGGCGGCGGGGCCGCCTTACGACCGGTCCCGCGATGTGCTCATGCCTCAAATGTTACTGGCTAGTAGCTTGGGGGCCAAGCCGCGGCCCCCGGTGTGACTGAGGCAACCCTAACCATCTCCGTTCCATCGATCGCCACCACCCCGCCCTCCCGCGGTTCACCAGCGCCGACGTCGAACATGGGGGTCCTCGATGCCCGCTTTCCACCCTAGTCGCAACGAGCTCCGTCGGAACCGGTCACACCACCGGTGGAGGTCCGTGAAAGCGAGGACGCCCCCTTCCCGTGACGGGCGGGGGCGCCGCGCTCCGGAGCCGTACGAGATCGGTCGGGCACCCTCGGGGAGGGCGGACACCACCGAACGGACGCGGATCAGGAGAACCAGTCCGAGGGGCCGCCGAACGGGCTCCACTCCGGAGCGGCGGTGAGTCCGATGGACAGGACCAACATGGTCAGCAACAGGACGCCGATGATCACGCCGATGTACACGTACAGGTTGTGGAAGCGCACCCGTTCCACCAGCCAGACCGCCTGGTGTCTGGCCTCGCGTCCACTGGGCATGATGTAGCTGAGCAGGATCATCACGAAGATGGCGAACGCACCGGTGTAGTTGGCCCCCTCACCAGGCACGTCCATGAGGGAGGCGTAGATCATGCCGACCAGGATTCCGGCGAGCAGGTAGACCAGACCGAACCCGACCGTGCGCAACGCCATGCGCCCGAAGGCCCAGGGGAAACTGAGCGCGACCACCATGGTGTCGGAACTGCGCGGTCCCCGCGTCTGTAGCCGGCGGGCGTGCTCGGCCTTGACCACGTCCAGGGCGCTCAACCCGGCGATGAGCACCACACCCAGCAGGACGCCGAACCAGGGGAACCACAGGGCCACCCCGGCCAACAGGACCATGACGGGGACGAGCACCAGCGGATGCATCCGCCAGACCTGCTCCTCGTAGTAGTCGTCATGGTCGTCGTACTCACCGGTGTCGCCGCGGAAGTAGTCGCCCACCCGGTCGTTGCTGCCCCGCCTGAAACGGCTCAGCCAACCGCCACCACCGCCGTAGTCCTCCTCGTCGAACTCCTGGGTCCGCGTGTGACGACGACCGTCGTCCACGGGCGTGAGGATGTCGGCGAAGTCGCCCTTGTGCAATGGGGTGTTGAAGAACTGTGTCTGCGGCGCCTGCTGATCCTCCTCGTGCCGGGCCACGGGGTGCCCACCGTGATCGGCCGCGTCCACGGGGTCCAGCATCATGGTGCCCTGCGGGTCCTCACGCGCGAGCTCCTGGGGCTGGATGAGCCGGGTGCCCTGCGCGTCGTCCGGATCCTCGCCCCCGCTCACGGGGTCGATCCGCATCGTCCCCTGCGGATCGTACGGATCGTCCGCACCGCCGGGGGTGATCGGCTCGGTCCCCTGGGACCCGCCCGGATCGTCGGTGGACCCGGGGCCGTCGTGCGGACCGCCCGAGTGGGCGGCGTGGGTCGAGCGTGGGGGATCCTTCGGAAGCGACCAGGAGGCCGCGGCCGGGTCGGCGCCACCACTGGTGTGGGAGGGCCCCCAGCCCTCGTCTCCTTTGGCGGCGCGGCCGGCGAGGTAACCCATGGCTCCCCCGAGGCCGGCTCCGGCGGCGCCCGCGGCCGCGGCGCCGCCCAGGCCGCCACCGGCCCCACCCGCCTCGCCACCGCCCCTGGTCCCACCCAGGTGGCCGCCCGCGGCCGGGTTGTAGATGGTGTGGTTGCCGGTCAGCCCGGTCCGACTCCCCGGGTCCTCGGTCCAGGGCAGGTCGAGATTGAGGCGGCTGGTCTCCTCCACGAGCTCCGCGGCCGTGGGTCGGCGGGCCATGTCCCGGGAGACGGCGCGGTTGACCAGGGGCCGCAGCGCCTCGTGCATCCCGTCCATGTCGATCTCGCCGTTGAGGATGCGGAAGAAGATGACCTCGAAGGAGCCCGCGCCGTAGGGCGGACGTCCGGTGGAGGCGAAGGCGACGGTTCCGCCCCAGGCGTGGATGTCGGTGGCCGGCCCCAGGTCCGTACCCTCGATGACTTCCGGGGACAGGTAACTGGGCGTACCGACGAACGTACCGGTCTGGGTGAGCTTGGCGCCGTCCACGGCGTGGGCGATACCGAAGTCGATGACGATCGGCTCACCGTTGGAGATGATGACGTTGCCGGGTTTGAGGTCGCGGTGGATCACCTCCACCGCGTGGATGTCCTTGATCGCCCGGGCCAGCCCGGTCACGAACCGCGTGAGCGCGCGACCGCGCAGGGGCCCGTGGTCGGTGACGGTCGCGTCCAGGGTCGGTCCGGGAATGTACTCGGTGACCACCCACGGCAGTTCGGCCTGGGTGTCCGCCTCGATGACCTCGGCCACGTTGGGACTGTGCACCCGGCGCATGGTCTCGACCTCGCGGGCGAGCCGGGCCCGGGCGATGTGGTCTCCCGCGACCTCGGGCTTGAGGACCTTCACCGCGACGAACTGCTCGGTCCGGGGGTCCTCGGCCTGGTACACCACGCCCATGCCGCCCTGCCCGATACGGCGGCGGATCACGTAATGGCCGATGCGCTCCGGCAGCTCCTCGCCCATGGGGAAACCTGCCGACATTGCCATCGAGAACTCATCCCCTCAAAAGACCGCATACCGCCACGTCCAGCTTATCGGCCGGGGGGATGGGTCAACCTTGGCTTGTGTGGCCCGTGCGGGGCCCGTTCGGTCGCTTCCGCGCCTGCGTGGTACGGGCCCGGCAGACGCGTACGTGCTCGGAGGACCACCACGAGTATGACGGAAAACTCGGGCACACGGTTCCCCCCTCTTCGCGCGTGGGCCGGCCGGATGCGGACGCTCGGGGCTTCCCCTCACGCTACGCGACCCGGCGAAAGCCGTAGAACATCCTGAACGTCACCAAGGCCGGGGGGACGGCGAAAACCACCGCCGCCCCTCCCACCCCGCTCAACACCCGTGTGAGAGTGTCCTCACCCGGCTCAACGTCCCTCGAAGACGGCCTTGCCGGGGCCCTGCTCGACAAAGCTGCGCATACCGATCTTCTGGTCCTCGGTCGCGAACAGCCCGGAGAAGTGCACGCGCTCGATCTCCAGACCCGTGTCCAGATCGGTCTCCAGTCCCCGGTCCACGGCCTCCTTGGCGGCGGCCAACGCCACGGCCGGGCCGTCGGCGTACCGGGCCACCAGCGCCACGGCCTCCCCGTAGACCTCCTCGTCCGGGACGACGTGGTCCACCAGGCCGATCTCCCGGGCCTCGTCGGCCCTCACGTGCCGACCACTGAAGATCAGCTCCTTGGCCCGCGCCGGACCGATGAGACGCGGCAGGCGTTGTGTCCCGCCCGCGCCGGGGATCACGCCCAACTGGATCTCGGGGACGCCCAGCTTCGCTCCGGCGCCCGCGACCCGGAAGTCGGCGGCCAGCGCCAACTCCAACCCTCCGCCCAACGCGTACCCGGTGACCGCCGCCACCACCGGCTTGGGGATCCTCGCCACGAGGGTCAGCGCGTTCTGTAGGTCACGCGCGTACTCGCGCATCTGAACGGCGGTACGGTCGGCCATCTCCTTGATGTCGGCGCCCGCAACGAAGACGCGCTCTCCTCCGTAGACCACCACGGCCCGGACGTCGGAGTCGGCGGACACCCGCCGGGCGGCCTCGGCGATCTCGGCCGTCAACACCGCGTTGAGCGCGTTGACCTTCGGCCGGTCCAGCCGGATCACGGCCACCGCCGCGTGGTCCGGGTCCCTCTCCACTCGAACGAACTCGCCCACGATCTCCACCTCGTTCCTCTCGACTTCAACGTCCGCAACTGCCTACCACCTGTTTCAGGAGAAGAGCAGCACCAGGGTGCCCCATCGGGCCGAAAGCGTGTAGGCCGCGCCAAGGAGCAGGACCGTGCCGACGAGCAGCGCCGTGTCCGCGATCCGCCAGCGGCTCCGTCTGACCCATGTGCGCGGACCGGTCCCGAAGGCACGGGCGTCCATCGCGGTCGCCAGCAGTGTGCCGGTACGGATGGAGCGCACCAGCAGGGCGAACAGACGACCGAAGAACAACGTGACCGCCCGTACCGGGTCGTATCCGGCCTCCAGTCCCCGTGCCCGCCGTGCCAGGGTGATGGTGCGCCACTGGTCCGCGAGCAACGGGATGAGACGCAGCGCCGCCAGTACCCCCATGGCGGGTCGTTCGGGGACCTTCAGCCGCTGCACCAGTCCGTCGAACATCTCCGTGGGGTCACTGCTCACGGCGGCGAGCAGACCCGGCAGGGCGATGGCCAACAGACGCACCGACGCCCCCAGCGCGCCCTCCACCCCGTGTTCGCCGTACACGTAGTTGACCAGACCACTGGACAGGCCCATGAGGAGGAAGGGCGTGCCGAGAACGAGCAGAGTGCGCCCGTCGATCCCGCTGAACGGCAGGAGCAGGAGAACGCCCACCAGCACCACGCCGCCGGTCACCGCGTCCATGGCCGGGAGGAGACCGACGCTCAGTGTCAGGGCGGCGAGCAGCTTGGCCACGGGGTTGAGCCCGAGCAACCAGTAGCGGACCCCACCGTCCTCGGGCACGTCCAGCGTCAACATGTCCCCGCCCGAGGCTCGACGCTCAGTCATGGGCCCTCCTGGTCCGGTCCCCCACCGGGGCCCTCTCCTCGCGATCCCCCTCCCCGGGCACGGCGCGTCCCCCCTCCACGCGTACCCGCACGTCCGCCAGGTGCCGCAGCAGAAGGGCGTCGTGGGTGGCCATGACCACGGCCCGCCCCTCCGCTCTCAAAGCCCCCAGCAACTCCACCAACTCGGTCCAGGTACGGGTGTCCTGACCGAAGGTCGGCTCGTCCAACACCAGCACGTCAGGTGCGTGGGAGGGGCCGGAGCTGAGCGCGGTGGCCACCGACAGCCGTCGCTTCTCCCCTCCCGAGAGGGTGTAGGGGTGCGCGTCCGCCAGCGGGGTGAGGCGCAGCCGCCACATCAACTCCTCCACCCAGGCGTCGGTCTGGCTCTCGCCCATCCCGGCCCGCCGGGGGGCGAACCTCAGCTCGTCGCGGACCGTGGTGGTGACGAACTGGTCCTCGGCGTGCTGGAAGACCGTTCCCACGTGCCGGGCCAACCGCCGGGCCGGCCAGCGCACCAGTGGGCGCCGGTCGGCCTCCGCCAACGGCCCGTGGGGCAGTACTCGCCCCCGGTGGGGTCGGGACAATCCGGCCAGCATGGTCAACAGCGTGGACTTGCCCGCGCCGTTGGGGCCGGTCAATGCCGTCGCCGTCCCGGCGCACAGCATGAGGTCCACGTCCTCGAGCACCACACGCCGGGGCGCGGAACGCGCGCCCAGTCGGAAGGGTGTGCGCGCGGTCACCCCCACGGCCTCCAACCGCGCCCCTCCACCGGGCGCCGCCGACAGGACCGGTTCGGGCTCGCTCCCCGGCACCCACACCCCCCGCGCGGCCAGCGCACGCCCGTGTTCGGCGAACACGGTGGAGGGGTCACCGTCCGCGGTCACGCCCCCGCCCGGCTCCACGACCACGACCCTGTCCACCAGATCGACCACGTCGGCCACACGGTGCTCGACCAGGACCAGGGTCGCCGCGGTCTCGGCGAGCAGGCGCGCGAGAACACCCCGCACGAGTTCGGCCCCCTCCGGGTCGAGGTTGGCGGTGGGCTCGTCCAACAGCAGCAGGCGCGGGCGCATGGCCAACGTCCCCGCGAGCGCCAGGCGTTGTTTCTCCCCACCCGAGAGCGCGCCGGTGGAGTGACGGGGCCCGTAGGGGAAACCCACGGCGCGAAGCGCCTCGTGGACACGTGACCGGATCTCCTCCGGGTCCACACCGAGGTTCTCCGGACCGAAGGCCACGTCGTCGCCCGCGCGCGCCATGATCAGTTGTGTCTCGGGATCCTGGCCGACCAGACCGACCGCGCCCCGACCGCGGTCGGCCGGTTTCCCGTCCACGAGCAGAGCGCCCTCCTGGTCCCCGCTGATGGCGGCGTCATCACCGGTCAGACCCGCCAGTGCGTGCAACAGGGTGGACTTGCCCGCTCCCGAGGGTCCCAGCAGCAGTATCCGTTCGCCGGGCTCGATGGTCAGATCCACACCGCGCAGCGCGTACTCCGTGCGCCCGGAGTGCCGCCACCCCCAGCCGGACAGCTCCACCCGAGCTCCCGCCGCCCTGTCGCCTTCCCCCGTACCGTTCACGGATCAGCCCTTCGCCGACGGAAAGGGCGCCAGGGCCCCGGAGCGGGCCAGGGCGGTGGTGAGCAACCTGCTCCCCACACCCGCGATGAGCGCGGCGCTGATCAGGAGGATGACGCCGTAGACGATCTGGAAGTGGAGCGGCCAGGTGACGTAGTAGACCAGGTTGTCGCGAACGGCGGGGGACAGTCCCGCGGCCGCCGCCGCGAGCACGGCGACCCCCATGCCCCAGCGCCGGTAACCGAAGGCGAGGAAGACCAACTCGGGCAGGAGACCCTGGAGTGTGCCCTCCAGGAGGACGGTGACCCCCCACTGCGTGCCCAGGATCGCCGACACCGAGGCGGCGGCGACGGAGGTGAGGAGGGCGGCCCCGGGCTTGCGGATGATCAGTCCTCCGAGGACTCCGGAGATCAACCACATGCCGTAGAGGACGGCCTGTGCGGGTGGGAAGCCCAGGAACAGCGGGGACGCGACCGACCACACGATGTTCCACAGCCAGAAGACGACGCCGACGGCGACACCGAGGACCGCGGCCACGACGATGTCAACCGTGCGCCAGTTCCGTAACCGGTCGAGGATCTCCCACCAGAAGCCGGTCCTGGCTGTGTTCTGCTTCACGACTGTGTCCCTTCGCCGGAGATGACGAGGGCCGCACGGCCGAGAGCGGCACCGAGGGTGTGCGCCGGGCGCGCGGCCGGGGACCTCCCCGGTGCGCGGGAGCACACCGCCGGTGACGGTTCCCACGACTTCCTTCGCTGGCATGACCCAGATCAGGTGTGTAAGGGTCTGCGGCCCTGTGCCGCACTCTCAGCGCTCGCGCGCTCCCCTGTCGGTTCCTTCCATTATGGGCCAACAAAGAAAGCCGTGGGATGTTCCGTCCCACGGCTCCCTCCGCCCCGGAGTTCCCAGGGCTCTCCACGGTCTCGTCAGGTCCCTCCTTCGCCACCCTCACCGGTCTCTCCACCGGTACCGCCATCACCGGTGTCGGATCCACCACCGCCGGTGTCACCGCCACCGCCACCGCCGGTGTCACCACCACCGCCGGCACCGTCCTCGCCGGCACCACCGTCACCGGTACCGCCACCGTCACCGGTTCCCTCACCGCCACCGCCGGTGCCCCCACCACCGGTACCACCGCCTGTGCCACCGGTGTCGGTACCGCCTCCGGTACCGGTGTCTCCACCACCGGTGCCACCGCCCGTGTCGGTTCCTCCACCACCACCGGTACCGCCACCGCCGGTGCCGCCACCGCCGTCTCCGGAACCCGAACCGGAGGATTTACCGGACGGACTGCCATAGGCCTTCGGTGAGGGGGCGAACTTCTCCTCCGGGAGCCCCGCGACGGCCTCGCGCATGGAGGCCTGCCAGATCGGTCCGGGCAGGGTGGCACCGTAGACGATCCCGTAGTACCGCTCGCCGATGGTCACGCCCTGAAGCGGGTTCTCCTCGCCACCGCGGATGTCCCCGACCACCACGGTCGAGGCCAGATTGGGCGTGTATCCCGCGAACCACGCGTAGGCGGCGCTGTCGGTCGTACCGGTCTTGCCCGCCGCCGGGCGTCCGATGTCCAGGCCGTCGGCGGTGCCCCCCTCGAAGGTCTGCTGAAGCAGGTGGTTGACACCGTCGGCGACCTCGGAGTCGATCGCCTCCTTCTCACAGTCGGTGTCCACCTCGATCTCCTCGGCTCCCTCGCCCTCCGTCCGGATGGAGGCCACCGGAACCGGCTCGCAACGGGTGCCCCGGGCGGCGAAGGTGGCGTAGGCGCTCGCCAGGGTCAACGGGGACACCTCCTGGTCCCCCAGGGTGAAGGAGTTCCACACGCCCATCTCCTGGCCGTCGGCGCGGTGGACCCCCAGCCGTTCGGCCATCTCCGCGGTCTCACACAGGCCGACGCGCTTTTGCAACTGGGCGAAGTAGGTGTTCACCGACTGTTTGGTCCCGCTGACCATGTCGTGGCTGCCACCGTCGCTCTCGCCGGCGTTGCGCACGTCCCACGAGGCCATCGTGCCGCCCTCGCAGTTGCGCATCCCCTTGACCGACACGGTCTTGGGCGAGGAGAAGCTGGTGCTGTACTTGAGTCCGGAGTCCAGGGCCGCCGCCAGAGTGAACGGTTTGAACGTCGATCCGGCCTGGAATCCGGAGGAGCCGCCGTCGGCCTGGTCCACGGACAGGTTGATGGACGTGGTGCCCGGCTCGTCGTCGAAGCCGTAGCCCATGTTCTGGGCCATCGCGCGGACCCGGCCGCTGCCCGGTTCCACGATCACCTGGGCGGCGAACTTGGTGGACTCGTCCGCCGGGACGAACCTCTCGATCGCCTCCTTCGAGGCGGCCTGCATGTCGCCGTCCAGCGTGGTGCGCACGGTGATGCCGCCCTGCTCGATGATCCGGTCGCGCTCTTCCTGGGTATCGGCGAGTTCCTCGGACCCACGCAGCCACCGCATGACGTAGTCGCAAAAGGACGGGTTCTCGCTGTGGTAGCAGCTGCCCCCGCGTGGGGTCGCGTCCACCGCCAGGTCCGTCGCCTTGTACTCCTCCGCCTCCTGCTCCCGCAGGTGTCCGGTGGCCGCCATCCGGTCCAGCACCACGTCACGCCGTTCGCGGGCGGCCTCGGGGTTGGTGAGCGGGTCGTAGTACGAGGGCGCGCGCACCAGCCCCACGATCGTGGCGGCCTGTGCGGGGTCCAGTTCGGAGGCGGGAACGGAGAAGTACCGCCGCGAGGCGATCTCTATCCCGTGCGCTCCCTGTCCGAAGTAGGCGAGGTTCAGGTAGCCCGCCATGATCTCGTCCTTGGTGAACCGCTCCTCGACCTCGATGGCGTAGCGCAGCTCCTGGATCTTGCGCGCCAGGGTCTGCGCGCTGGCGCTCTCCACGTCCTCCTCGTCGTCGGCCTGCTCGATGAGGAGGTTCTTCACGTACTGCTGGGTGATGGTCGAGCCGCCCTGGGTGTCCCCCAACGCGGTGCGCACCGCGGCACGGAACAGACCGCGCAGGTCCAGACCGGAGTGCTCGTAGAAGCGGTCGTCCTCGATCGCCATGAGCGCCGCGGGCACCCAGGGGCTGATCTCGTCCAGGGGAACCACGTCGCGCTCGCTCTCGGCGACCTCGGCGATCGGCTCGCCGTCCACGTCGGTGAGCAGGATCCTCTCCGACAAGGGCTGGACGTCCAGGTCGCTGGGCAGGGCCATGAAGGCCGCCGCCGAGTCCTTGGCCGCCAGTCCCAGGGCCCCCGCCCACGGCAGCACCATCGCCGCCGTCAGCAGTCCGGCCACCGCACTGGTCCCCGCCAGACGTCGGGCCGTGTCCTTGCGGGTTCTCTCCGGCGTCGGCCGGGAGAGTCTCTCGCGCAGAACCGTGAGCCACTGCTCGGGGATCGCGCCCCGCAACCGCCGAAGCGAGGATGCGGCGCGTTCTCCCCTCCCGCGCGGCATCTCGTGCCGCCCGTTCGGCGGGCGCTTGTTCGACTCCGTCACGTCGCCCCCTACGACCGTGTCCCGCTCCGCCCGCGGATCGCGCGGACAGAGCTGTCCATCGACCACGCTCCCAGACCCACCGCGAAGAGGCAGCCCAAGAACCGGGCGTGTCACTGAAAAGCTTCACCAATCCACAGCAAAGCATCCCAGGGTGAATATATTTCCCCAATGGCACAAAACAGACGCACGACAAGATATACAACGGCAGGGCACAGGGGAATCATGAAGAACCATTCCCTCATGGAGAATCGAACCCGGCGGAAGGTCTTCTTCGGATGGCTTTCGGCCACACCGGGGTGTCCGGAATAGGCCCGCGGGTCTCAGAGGCGCATTCGTTCATCCCTACCCACCCCGCCGCGCGACGCAACGTGACCACTGAGTTTTTCGGCATTTCCCCAGAAGTCGCCGCAAATCAACCACAGAGACGCCTGCATCAGCTGCAACTCTATGGCCGCTTTGTGGTGGTTTGTCCGGGAGGAACCCGCCAAATACCAGCTCTTCACCTGGACATCCGGTGTGGCGAGGATCACAGAAATTATTCGGCCCGGCTACTCCGCCAAACCCCACAAGAGGGCTGACGATAGACCGTGGATGACATCGAAGACGCAATCCGGGCAGCTTCGGTTCCGGACGCTTCGTTAACTCCACCTTGCCCTCCATCAAGTTCTGCTTATTTTCGCCTGCCGAAAATCAGAACTCCTCCAAAACGCCCGAACCACGACAATTACGGTGTAGCCAGTGATCGGACGCCTGCCCATCCTCGACATCACTCCCGACAACGATCTCGGCCCGGTCAAAGCCGTTCCCGGAGAACGCTTTACCGTGGGCGCGACGGTGATCCGCGAGGGACACGACTCCCTCGCCGCGGGCGTCGTCGTCTACTCCCCCAAGGGACGCCGCGAGCGCCTCGTCCCCATGCGCGAACACTCTCCCGGTACCGACCGCTACGAGGCCGAGATCAGTCTTCCGGCCGAGGGGAAGTGGTCGTTCGCCGTCGAGTCGTGGACCGACCCCTTCCTCACCTGGCACCACACCGCACAGGTCAAGGTCCCGCTGGACCAGGACACCGCCCTGGTCCTGGAGGAGGGCGCCCGACTGCTCGCCCGGGCCGCGCGCCGCGTTCCCCGCAAGCCCGTGTTGACCGTGGCCGCCAAAACCCTGCGCGACACCTCCCTCAGCCCGACGCGGCGCCTGGCCGCGGCGCTCACGCCCGAGGTCCTCGCCGAGATGGAGCGGGCACCCCTCCGCGAACTGGTCACCAGGTCCCAGCGCACCAGCGTGGTCGTGCACCGCGAACGTGCCCTGTTCGGCTCCTGGTACGAGTTCTTCCCGCGATCGGAGGGCGCGCAGGTCGACACGGCACCCGGCCACGAGATCTCGGGCACCTTCGCCACCGCGGCCAAGCGCCTGCCCGCCATCGCCGACATGGGCTTCGACGTGGTCTATCTGCCGCCCATCCACCCGGTGGGCACCACCCACCGCAAGGGGGCCGACAACGCCCTGACCGCCGGCCCCGGCGAGCCCGGATCGGTGTGGGCCATCGGCTCCGCCGAGGGAGGTCACGACGCCGTGCACCCCGACCTCGGCACGATCGAGGACTTCGACGCCTTCGTGGCCGAGGCGCGCGAGCACGGCCTGGAGATCGCCCTGGACCTGGCTCTGCAATGCTCACCCGACCACCCGTGGGTCACCGAGCACCCCGAATGGTTCACCACCCGGGCCGACGGCTCCATCGCCTACGCCGAGAACCCGCCGAAGAAGTACCAGGACATCTACCCCCTCGACTTCGACAACGACTTCGAGGGGCTGTACGCACAGATCCTGCGGGTGGTCGAGCACTGGATCGACCACGGAGTGAGCATCTTCCGCGTCGACAACCCGCACACCAAACCCGTCGTCTTCTGGGAGCGACTGCTCGCGGACGTCGCCCGCCGGCACCCGGACGTGCTCTTCCTGGCCGAGGCCTTCACTCGCCCCGCGATGATGCGCACCCTGGCCAAGATCGGCTTCCACCAGTCCTACACCTACTTCACCTGGCGCAACGGCAAGGAGGAGTTGACCGACTACCTCACCGAACTGAGTCGGGAGACCGCCCACTACCTACGCCCCAACTTCTTCGCCAACACCCCCGACATCCTGCACGCCTACCTCCAGAACGGAGGCAGGCCCGCCTTCGCGGTACGCGCGGTCCTGGCGGCGCTGCTCTCTCCCACCTGGGGCATCTACTCCGGATTCGAACTGTGCGAGAACACCCCCGCCGCACCGGGCAGCGAGGAGTACCTGCACTCGGAGAAGTACCAGTACCGGCCACGTGACTGGGCCGCGGCCGAGGCCTCGGGAGAGAGCCTCACCGGACTCATCACGCTGCTCAACCGACTGCGCCGCGAGCACCCGGCGCTCCAGGAGCTGCGCAATCTGCGCTTCCACCACGTGGACCGGCCCGAGCTCCTCTGCTTCTCCAAGCACCGGCCCGGCGCCGGCCCCACAGACCCCGACGACGTGGTCATCGCCGTCGTCAACCTCGACCCGCACCACGCCCGCGAGGCCACGGTGCACCTGGATCTGCCGTCCATCGGCCTCACACGGAAGGAGGAGTTCAAGGTGACCGACGAGCTGACCGGCCGTTCCTACACCTGGGGCGCGGACAACTACGTCCGTCTCGACCCCGCGACCGGTCCCGCACACGTGTTCACCGTCAGCGGCAGATAGCAGCCCCGGAACAGGTCCGGAGCCCGCCGGTTCGACCCGGCGGTGCTCCCGCCATGTCCCGAACGCCCGTTGATCCGACGTCGAACATTTTGGTGGGGAGCAGTAGATGAGCAAAGACGAGCCCGGCCCCGGCGGAAACGGTTCCGCTGAACACGGTCCGCTCACCCCGGCCACCGGGGCCGCCACCGGCCCTCTCATGTCCTCCGGTGGCACCAGTGATCCCTACTGGTACAAACACGCCGTCTTCTACGAGGTACTCGCCCGAGGCTTCTACGACTCCAACGGCGACGGCACCGGCGATCTCGCCGGACTGGTGCAGAAACTGGACTATCTCCAGTGGCTCGGGATCGACTGCATCTGGCTGCTGCCGATGTACCAATCCCCTCTGCGCGACGGCGGATACGACATCTCGGACTACTTCAAGATCCTTCCGGAGTTCGGGCACACCGCCGACTTCGTGGAGCTCTTGGACGAGGCGCATCGACGCGGAATCCGCGTCATCACCGATCTGGTCATGAACCACACCAGCGACCAGCACCCGTGGTTCAAGGCCTCGCGGGAGGACCCCGACGGTCCCTACGGCGACTTCTACGTGTGGTCGGACACCGACGAGCGCTACGGAGAGGCGCGCATCATCTTCGTCGACACCGAGACCTCCAACTGGACCTACGACGAGGTCCGGGGGCAGTACTACTGGCACCGGTTCTTCTCCCACCAGCCCGACCTCAACTACGAGAACCCCGCGGTCCAGGAGGCGATCCTGGAGGTCCTGCGCTACTGGCTGGACCTGGGGATCGACGGTTTCCGTCTCGACGCCGTGCCCTACCTGTACGAGCGTGAGGGCACCAACTGCGAGAACCTCAAGGAGACGCACGAGTTCCTCAAGCGCGTACGCGCCGAGGTGGACCGGCTCTACCCCGACCGCGTACTGCTGAGCGAGGCCAACCAGTGGCCCTCCGACGTCGTCGACTACTTCGGGGACTTCGAGTCCGGCGGCGACGAGTGCCACATGAACTTCCACTTCCCGCTGATGCCACGCATGTTCATGGCGGTACGGCAGGGACTGCGTTTCCCGATCTCGGAGATCCTCGCCCAGACACCGCCGATCCCGCGCAACTGTCAATGGGCGATCTTCCTGCGCAACCACGACGAGCTGACCTTGGAGATGGTCACCGACGAGGAGCGCGACTACATGTACGCCGAGTACGCCAAGGAACCCCGTATGCGCGCCAACGTGGGGATCCGTAGGCGGCTCGCGCCCCTGCTGGAGAACGACCGCAACCAGATCGAACTGTTCACGGCACTGTTGTTGTCGCTTCCCGGCTCTCCGGTGCTCTACTACGGCGACGAGATCGGCATGGGCGACAACATCTGGCTGGGCGACCGCGACGCCGTACGCACGCCCATGCAGTGGAGTTCGGACCGCAACGCCGGATTCTCCAAGGCGGACCCCGCCCGGCTGTACCTGCCGCTGATCATGGACCCCGTCTACGGCTACCAGGCGCTCAACGTCGAGTCCCAGCGCGACAACCCCGGCTCACTGCTCAACTGGACACGGCGTCTGATCCAGATCCGCAAGCGTCACCCCGTGTTCGGTACGGGGGCGTTCACCGAGCTCAACGCCTCCAACCCCAGCGTGCTGGCGTTCATCCGTGAGTACGGTGACGACCGCATGCTCTGCGTCAACAACCTGTCGAAGTACCCGCAGCCCGTGGAACTGGACCTGTCCAGGTACGCGGGGGTCAATCCGGTGGAGTGCGTGGGAGGCGTGCGTTTCCCCGAGATCGGTGAACTGCCGTACCTGCTCACCCTGCCCGGTCACGGCTTCTACTGGTTCCAGCTGCCCACGGCCGCCGTTCCCGAGCACGCGGACGCGGACCGGGACAGCACACCGTCCTACGGTCTGCCCGCGGCCGGGGTCCGCGTGCACACCTCCTTCGACGCCTCCGAGGAGGGCCCGGGAGCGCGTCGACCGCACGGGGAGGAACGTCCGGTGGAGGTGGGGGCCGACGCCCTGGTCGGTGGCGCCCCCCTGTGCGACGCGAGCGCACCCGGACCCGTTGCCACGACACGCGAACACGTCTCGCGCTCCTCGGTCCCGATGGCCGAGTGCGCGGACCGGGGTGGCCACGAGAAGGGGAACAGGTTCTTCTGACATGTCCCAACTCGAAGAACTCCTGGCCGTCTGGCTGCCCCGACAGCGCTGGTTCTCCGGCAAGGGAATCCCCATCCGCCAGATCCGGGTGGAGAGCAGGCACACGCTGGTCTCGGCCCGCCCCGAGGGTCCGGACCTGAGCGTCCTCGTCCTCCAGGCGGGACAGCGCGGACGCAGCTCCCGCTACCAGCTGCTGCTGGGTTCGCGCCCGCCGCGCTCCCTGCCACCGGAGCTGGCGAGCGTCGCCATCGGCGTGTGTCAGATCTCGGGCGGCAGACCGAGGGTGATCTACGACGCGGCCCATGACGCGCAACTGACCGGAATGCTGCTGGAGCGGTTCGCCGCCCCCACCGGGGCCGAGCCCTCGGGCAGGGTACGTTTCCGTACCCTGCCCGGCCGTCGGGTCCGCACCGGGTCGACGGGGCGGCTGCTCACCGGCGAACAGTCCAACACCTCGCTCGTCTACGGAGAGGACTACGTCCTCAAGACCTTCCGCAGACTCTGGCCCGGGACCAACCCGGACCTGGAGCTGAACATGGCCCTGTCCGGATCTCCGTACGTGGCACGACCGTGCGGATGGATAGAGGCCGACCTGGTCGGGCACTCCACGCCGACGACCCTGGCCATGCTCCAGACCTACATCCCTCAGGCCACCGACGGATGGGTCCTCGCCACCGCCAACGTACGCGCGTTGTTGGAGCAGACCGGAGGCGGGCGCGAGACCGCGTTCACCACGGAGGCCAAGCAGCTCGGCCGCACCACCGCCGAGGTGCACCAGACACTGGCCCGCACGCTGCCCACGGACGTGCTCACACCCGCGGGGACGGCCGAGATGGCCGACGCCATGGTCGAGCGCCTGGCCATGGCCAGCGCCGAGGTGCCCGAGCTGGCCGAGCACGCGCCCCTGGTGATGGAGGCCTACGCCGACTTCTCCGAGGTGGACGAGCCGCTGCCGATACAGCGCATCCACGGCGACTACCACCTGGGGCAGGTCATCCGGCACGGCTCCGAGTGGGTGGTGCTCGACTTCGAGGGCGAACCCACCGTGCCGGTGCGTGACCGCCAGCGCCTGTCCAGCCCGTTGCGGGACGTGGCGGGGATGCTGCGTTCCTTCGACTACGCGGCCGGATACCTGCTGGTCACCAACCCGGGCGACCCCGCCCTGGAGTGGGCGGCCCGGGCCTGGGCCCGTCACAACCGGGAGGCCTTCTGTCAGGGGTACGCCGACGGAGGCGGAGCCGACCCCGAGAAGCACCTGGTGGTGCTACGGGCGTTCGAGTTCGACAAGGCCGTCTACGAGGTGCTGTACGAGGCCAGGAACCGGCCGAACTGGCTACGCGTCCCGCTGGAGTCCATCGCCACAGCGGCCGCGGCGCCGCCCGTCCCCGGTTAGCTCGGGCACCGGCGGAGCTCTGGAGGTGCCACGGGCGGGTCCGCGAGGAACGAGTCGGCCCGCCATGGACAGCGAGGGCTCCCGCACCGAGGCGCCCGAACCCACGGCGAAGCGGAGCCCCGAAGACCACACCACCCGACCGGCGGCCACATCCCGTACGGATGCCGGCCGCCCACCACCCCCCGATCCGTCCGCACGAGTACAACGGAGTCCGTATTGAGCTCGCCGCGCAGCGAACAGCGCCCGCCCGCCGACGCCGCCAAGGCCGATCCGAAGAAACCGACGACCAAGGCCGCTTCCACGGCGAACGGCACCACACCCGTCGTGGAGGAGATCCCGGTCACGAAGACGGGAGCCGTGACCGGGGCCCCGTCCACGAGCACCGGAAAGTCCGGGGCACCCACGAAGAAGACCACCACGAGAAGGACCACGGCGTCCGCCGGGACCACCTCGGCGCAGAAGACGACCACCGGGGGAAGGTCCGGAACCGCACGGAAGACCACTACGAATCGGTCCAAAGCGGGAAGGACCGCCCCCGGCGGCACGTCCACGGCCAGGAAGAGGACACCGGTCGATCCCGAACTGATCGCCGCGCTGGACCGTCTGGTGGACGGCCACCACCATGACCCGCACTCCCTTCTGGGCGTGCACCCCGAGGGCCGGGGCACCGTGCTACGCGCCCTACGGCCGGGAGCCGTGGAGGTGCACGCGCTCCTGGCCGACGGTTCGAGACTGCGCCTGGACCACCTGCACCGGGGCGTGTTCGGCGCCAAGGTGGCCAAGAGCAGGCTGGGGGCCGCAGCCGACTACCGGATCGCCGCCCGCTACGAGGCCGACGGCCTCGAGCACGTGACCGCGGACCCCTACCGGTTCGCGCCCACCCTGGGGGAGTTGGACCTGCACCTGATCGGCGAGGGACGCCACGAGGAGCTGTGGAACGCCTTGGGGGCGCACACCCGCGTCGAGGACACCGCGATGGGCGAGGTGACCGGCACCGGGTTCTCCGTCTGGGCCCCCGACGCGCGCGGAGTGCGGTTGATCGGGGACTTCAACTACTGGAACGGCGTGGGCCACCCGATGCGGAGCATGGGCGCCACGGGTGTGTGGGAGCTCTTCGTACCCGGAGTGGGCGACGGAGACCTGTACAAGTTCCAGGTCCTGGGCTCGGACGGGCACTGGAGGGACAAGGCCGACCCGATGGCGCGGTGCACGCAGGTCCCGCCCGCGACCGCCTCGGTCGTCACCACCTCCTCCTACACCTGGGGCGACCAGGAGTGGATGGCCGAACGCAAGGGAGTGGAGCAGCACCGTGCGCCCATGAGCGTGTACGAGGTACACCTGGGCTCCTGGCGGCCCGGCCTGGGGTACAGGGAACTGGCCGACCAACTGGTCGCGTACGTGACCGACATGGGGTTCACACACGTGGAGTTCCTGCCCGTGGCGGGACACCCCTATGACGGGTCCTGGGGCTACCAGGTGACGTCGTACTACGCCCCGACCCCCCGCTTCGGTTCTCCGGACGAGTTCCGGCACCTGGTGGACTGTCTGCACCGAGCGGGCGTCGGCGTGTTCCTGGACTGGGTCCCCGCGCACTTTCCCAAGGACGAATGGGCCTTGGCGCGCTTCGACGGAAGCGCGCTGTACGAGCACCCCGACCCGCGACGGAGCGAACACCCGGACTGGGGAACGCTCATCTTCAACTACGGGCGCACCGAGGTGCGCAACTTCCTCATCGCCAACGCCCTGTACTGGCTGGAGGAGTTCCACATCGACGGCCTGCGGGTCGACGCGGTGGCCTCGATGATCTATCTCGACTACTCCCGCGACTCCGGCGGCTGGGAGCCCAACGTCTTCGGCGGCAGGGAGAATCTGGAGGCCATCGACTTCCTCAAGGAGCTCAACACCACCGTCTACCGGCGCAACCCGCACGTGGCGATGATCGCCGAGGAGTCCACCGCCTATACGGGTGTGACCGCCCCGGTCGACCACGGCGGACTCGGCTTCGGGTTCAAGTGGAACATGGGGTGGATGCACGACACCCTGGAGTACGTCAAGAAGGACCCCGTCCACCGGCAGCACCACCACAACGACATCACCTTCTCGATGGTGTACGCCTACAGCGAGAACTACGTGCTGCCCCTGTCCCACGACGAGGTCGTGCACGGCAAGCGCTCGCTGTTCAACAAGCCCCCCGGGGACGAGTGGCAGCGGTCGGCGACCCTGCGCGCGCTCCTGGCGTTCATGTGGTCCCACCCGGGCAAGCAGCTGTTGTTCATGGGCGGGGAGATCGCGCAGGGCGACGAATGGTCGCACCGTGAGGGTGTGCCGTGGTGGTTGTTGCAGTTCGACCATCACGCGGGTGTGCAGCGCCTGGTGAAGGAGCTCAACGAGATCTACCGGCCGCGGGCCGCTCTGTGGTCGCTCGACACCGCCCCGGCGGGCTTCGACTGGTTGGAGGGCGGCGACCACGAGGGCAACACCCTGTCCTACCTGCGTCATGGCGACGACGGCTCCGTACTGGCCTGCGCGGTGAACTTCTCACCGGTCCCGCGCGCGAACTGGCGGATCGGCCTACCGCGCGAGGGGCGGTGGAACTCACTGCTCAACACCGACGAGGCGCGCTTCGGCGGTTCGGAGTATCCCGCTCCCGCACACGTGGACGCCGAGGCCACGCCCTGGCACGGCCGGCCGTTCTCCGCGGAGATCACGCTGCCGCCGCTGGGCGCGGTCTGGCTCGAACCCGAGCGGTAGTGAGCGCGGCGCCGAAGGGCCGAGCCCCTTCGGCGCCGCACCCCACCGGCCCCTCACGCTCACGCGGGGGAACGGACTCGAAGCATCGGGCTCTCAGACCCCGCGTCCGTGCCAACCCGTGAGGCGCGAGACCGCCTCGTCCAGCACCTCGTCCCTCTTGCAGAACGCGAACCGGAGCAGGTGGGCGCCCTCCTCCTCATGGTCGTAGAACACCTGCGCGGGCACCGCCGCCACACCGGCCTCCTTCGGAAGCGCGCGGGCCACCTCCACCCCGTCCGTGTACCCCAACGGACGGATGTCGGCCATGAGGAAGTAGGTGCCCTCGCACACGTTCACGTCGAAACCGGTGCCGGCCAGCCCCTCCGCCAGACGATCACGCTTGCCTTGGAGAGCTTGGCGCTGGGCCACGATCCAGTCCCACTGCCGATCGATGGCCTCGGCGGCCGCGAGCTGCAACGCGCCGTTGGCCGAGAAGGTCAGGAACTGGTTGACCGTCCGTACCGCGTTGACCAGGGACTCGGGTCCCATCACCCAACCGGTCTTCCACCCGGTCACGGCGAACATCTTGCCCACCGACGACACCGAGACCGTGCGTTCGCGCATGCCGGGCAGGCTCGCCAGGGGCACGTGCGGCCTTCCGTCGAAGGCGAGGAACTCGTACACCTCGTCGGTGAAGGCGATCAGGTCGTGCTCGCGGCAGACCTCGGCGATCTCCTCCAACTCCTCCGCGGTGAAGACGGTCCCCGTGGGGTTGTGCGGTGAGTTCACCAGGATCATCCTGGTACGCGGGCCCACGGCCGCGCGCAACTCCCCCCGGTCGAAGGTGAAACGTCCCGTTTCCGGTTCCGGGCGCAGGGTGACCGATCTGCGCACCCCACCCGCCAGGGTGATCATGGCGGCGTAGGAGTCGTACATCGGCTCGAAGACGATGACCTCGTCGCCACGCTCCAGCAGGGCGAGCATCGACGCCGCGATCCCGGCCGTGGCGCCCACGGTGATGTAGACCTCGGTCTCAGGGTCCAACTCGATGCCGTAGTGGCGGGCCCGGTACCTGCTCACCGCCTCCCGCAACTCGGGGCGCCCAGGACCGGGCGGGTACTGGTTCACACCTTTCAGGATGTGTCCGGAGGCCGCCTCCAGAAGGGAGCGCGGGCCGTCGGTATCGGGAAAGCCCTGCCCCAGGTTGACGGAACCCGTCTCCACGGCCAGCCGCGTCATCTCGGCGAAGATCGTTTCACCGTACACACGCATTCGTTCGATCAGCGGTTCTTCCACCCGTCGAGCGTATCCGTCCGCCCACCGCCCGGCCATCCCCGCGCGTGACCCACCGACACCGAGGGGGCGGGTCCGACACGGACCCGCCCCCTCCACACCGGCCGTCCACTACAACAGGAGGCTGAGCACGATCCACACCACCGGACCGGCGATCAGCAGCGAGTCCATGCGGTCCATCAGCCCACCGTGCCCCGGCATGAACCGGCCCATGTCCTTGACGCCGAGATCGCGCTTGAACAGCGACTCGATGAGGTCTCCGGCGGTGGCGGCGAGCACGACCGCCAGACCGAGGACCACGCCGACCCACCACGGCCCGTCCAACATCAGCGTCACGCACAGGGCACCGGCCACCGAGCAGCCCACCACGGAACCGCCGAAGCCCTCCCAGGTCTTGTTCGGGCTGATCACCGGCGCCATCTTGTGTCGACCCAGCAGGATCCCGGCGAAGTAACCGCCGATATCGCTGGAGATCGTCACCACGATGAAGGTCACGAGACGGTACTGCCCGTCCTCCGGGTGGGAGATGAGCAACAACCACGTTCCCAACAGGAACGGCAGGTAGACCAGCGTGAACAGGTTCGCCGCGACATCGGCCACGAACCCTTCCGTGCCACCGCGCAGCCGCCACACCAAGGCGAATATCGCGGTCAGCGCGGTTGCTCCCACCAGCCACTCGGTCCCACCGAAGTAGGCGGCCACCTGCATGGCCACCCCTCCGACCGCCAGCGGCAGGACGGCCAGGCCCATGCCCTTTCCGGCGAAGGCCCGGTTCACCTCCCGCAACCCGATCAGCACCGCCAAGGAGGTGATGATCGTGAACAGTTGAGGCCAGGGAAAGATGGAGAAGTACACCAGGGCGCCGAGGACGCACCCACTGGCGATGGCCACCGGGAGGTTACGGCCGGTCCGCACCGGCTCGCCTCCCGGCTTGTGCAGCACGAAGCGCTGACCGGACGGTTCGGAGCCCTCGGACGGCCCCTGGCCGGATCTGTGCTCGGGCGAGTGGTCATCGCCTCCCGAGCCGCTGGAGGAAGGAAGGGTCACCGACTACACCTCGAGCAGTTCCGTTTCCTTGTGCTTCAGCAGCTCGTCGATGGTCCCGACATACTTCTGGGACAGTTCGTCCAGTTCGCCCTGGGCCCGGTGCGCCTCGTCCTCACCGATCTCCCCAGCCTTCGTGGCCTTGTCGAAGGCGTCCCTGGCGTGACGTCGGACGTTGCGGATCGAGATCTTGCCGTCCTCGGCCTTGGTCCGGGCGACCTTGACGTACTCCTTGCGGCGCTCCTCGGACAACTCCGGGAAGACGACGCGGATGACCTGACCGTCATCGGAAGGGTTCACGCCCAGGTCGCTGTTGCGGATGGCGTTGATGATGCTGGTGCGGGAATTGATGTCGAACGGCGAGATGACCACCATGCGCGGTTCGGGAACCGAGAAGGAGGCCAGCTGATTGATCGGCGTCTGGGCGCCGTAGTAGTCGACCGTGATCTTGTTGAAGGTCGCGGGCGTGGGACGGCCGGTACGGATCGCGGCGAAGTCCTCCTTCGCGACGACCACCGCCTTTTCCATCTTCTCCTCGGCCTCGAGGAGTGTCTCTTCGATCATGTGGGCGCTCCCGGTTCGGACTGTCGTGGTTCTTACTGTGGTCGCGGGGCCGTCTCAGGCGGGGGTCGGCCCGACGATGGTGCCGATCTTCTCACCACGCACCGCGCGCAGAATGTTTCCCTGGCTCATCAGGTCGAACACGACGATGGGCAGCCCGTTGTCCATGCACAGGCTGACCGCGGTGGCGTCCATGACCTTGAGGCCCCGGGTGAGGACCTCGTTGTAGTTGAGCTTGTCGAACTTGACCGCGCCGGGGTTGCGCTGGGGATCGGAGTCATAGACCCCGTCGACCTGCGTGCCCTTGAGGACGGCCTGTGCGCCGATCTCCAGGGCGCGCTGGGCCGCGGTGGTGTCGGTGGAGAAGAACGGTGCGCCCAGCCCGGCGCCGAAGATGACCACGCGGCCCTTCTCCAGGTGCCGAACGGCGCGACGCGGGATGTAGGCCTCGGCCACCTGGCTCATGTGGATGGCCGTCTGCACGCGGGTGTCCACACCGAGCCGCTCCAGGAAGTCCTGTAGCGCCAGGCAGTTGATGACGGTACCGAGCATGCCCATGTAGTCGGCGCGGCCCCGCTCGATACCGCCCTCGGTGAGCTGGGCGCCGCGGAACATGTTGCCGCCGCCGACGACCACGGCGACCTGGATCCCCTCGGAGACCGCCTCGGCGATGGACTCGGCCACGTACTGGACGACCTCGGGATCGATCCCGAGTCCTCCCCCACCGGCGAAGGCCTCTCCGGAGAGTTTGAGCATGACACGCTTCCAACCGGTGTCGTGCATGGCGGGTTCGGTGCTCGTCACTTCGTTCACGGCCTGTAGCCTCCCTTGTCGTCCCCGAGTGGCACAGGGTCCCCCGAGTGCTCCTGCCGCGGGCCGGGCTGACGTACGTCCCGAACCCGCCCATATCCACCGAAGGTGCCGGGGAACGTTCTCCCCGGCACCTCCATCATCTCAAAGCCCTCAGGCCTGACCGACCCTGAAGCGGACGAAGCGCTTGACGGTCACGCCCGCCTCGTCGACGACCTTCTGGACCGTCTTCTTGTTCTCCTTGACGAACGGCTGCCCGAGCAGCGTCACTTCCTTGTAGAAGCCGCTGAGGCGACCCTCCACGATCTTGGGGATGGCCTGCTCGGGCTTGCCCTCCTCACGGGTGGTCTGTTCGGCGATGCGACGCTCGTTCTCCACGACCTCGGCGGGGACGTCGTCCTTGTCGACGTACTGCGGAGCCAGCGCGGCGACCTGCTGGGCCAGGTCACGACCGACCTGCTCGTCGGCCTTGTCCAGCTCGACCAGCACACCCGTGGTCGGAGGCAGGTCGGGGTCGGACTTGTGCAGGTAGCTGGCCACGTAGGCGCCCTCGAACCTGGCGAAGCGGCGGAACTCCAGCTTCTCTCCGATGACGGCGCTCTTGCCCTCGATGAAGGCCTGAAGGCTCGTCCCCGGCTCGATCTCGGCGGCGGCGACGGTGGCGAGGTCGTCGCTGTCCTGGGCGGAGACGAAGTCGGCGACCTGGCCGGCGAGCTCGATGAACTGCTCGTTCTTGGCGACGAAGTCGGTCTCGCAGTTGAGCTCCACGAGGGTGGCCTTACCCTCGGATTCCCGCTTGAGGACGACCATGCCCTGGGCGGCGGTGCGCTCGGCACGCTTGCCGACGTCCTTGGCTCCCTTGACGCGCAGGGCCTCGACGGCCTTGTCGAAGTCGCCCTCGGCCTCGGTCAGGGCCTTCTTGCAGGCCATCATGCCCGCGCCGGTCATGTCTCGCAGCTTCTTGACGTCCGCGGCGGTGAAGTTCGCCATTCTCGGGTTCCCTTTGAAGATTCTGTACGGAAAGTGGAGCGGATCCGGTCGGGCACCCTGCCGTCGCCCCTCCCCACGGGCGGGGCGACGGCGGTGCGCCAGGGCCCGGTACTACTCGGTCTCGGGAGCCTTGACCGCAGCGTCCACGGGAGCCTCCTCGGCACTGGCCTCGGACGGAGCCTCGGCGGCGACCTCGGAGGCCGGAGCGACGGTGGCGGTCTCGGCCGGAGCCTGCTCGGCGGCGGCCTCGCCGGCCTCGGCCTCGGTGGTCTCGGCCTTGCCCTCCAGGAGCTCGCGCTCCCACTCGGGCAGGGGCTCCTCGGCGGCCCTCTGCTCGCCCGCGCCCTCGGTGGCGCCGGAACGGGCCATGAGGCCGTCGGCGACGGCGTCGGCGACCACGCGGGTGAGCAGGCTGACACTGCGGATGGCGTCGTCGTTGCCCGGGATCGGGTAGTCGACCTCATCCGGGTCACAGTTGGTGTCCAGGATGGCCACGACCGGGATGTTCAGCTTGCGGGCCTCGCTGATCGCGATGTGCTCCTTCTTGGTGTCCACGATCCACACGGCGCTGGGCACGCGGGACATGTCGCGGATACCACCGAGGGTGCGCTCCAGCTTGTCCTTCTCACGGCGCAGGTTCAGGAGCTCCTTCTTGGTGAGCGAGGAACCGGCGACGTCGTCGAAGTCGATCTCCTCCAGTTCCTTGAGGCGCTGCAACCGCTTGTGAACGGTGGAGAAGTTGGTGAGCATGCCGCCCAGCCAGCGCTGGTTGACGTAGGGCATGCCGACGCGGCGGGCCTGCTCGTCGATGGCCTCCTGCGCCTGCTTCTTGGTGCCGACGAACAGGATGGTGCCGCCGTGGGCCACCGTCTGCTTGACGAACTCGTAGGCCCGGTCGATGTAGGCCAGCGACTTCTGGAGGTCGATGATGTAGATGCCGTTGCGCTCGGTGAAGATGAAGCGCTTCATCTTGGGGTTCCAGCGTCGGGTCTGGTGCCCGAAGTGGACGCCGCTCTCCAGGAGCTGGCGGATCGTCACGACTGTGGCCATGACCTGGTCCTCCTTGCGGTGGCGGGAGGGGGTCTCCCGCCTTCGGTTGTGCCTGACGCCCCGGCCGTGCCGCCGCACCTCGCAGGGTACGGACCGCCGACACGGCCCCTCACTGGGGAGGCTCGTGGACGTGCGTATTGTGGTGGCCCCGAAGAGCCACGGATGATTCTATCCTCCGATGGGACGTGCGACGGCTTTCCACAGGTTCATCCTCCCCCTGGCGATCCCCTCCCACCGCACGGACCCTGAAGGACATGCCCCTCCTGAGTCTCCTCCTGGCCCTGTCCCTCCTATACCCCGCGGTGCCCGTCTGGCGCTGGCCGGTGGAACCGCCCGAGGTCCTCCGCCCCTTCGCTCCCCCCGAACAGCGGTGGCTGCCCGGTCATCTGGGCGTGGACCTGGACGCGGAGCCGGGGCAACAGGTCCACGCGGCCGGGAACGGGAGGGTCCACTTCTCGGGCACCGTGGCGGGCACACCGGTGGTGAGCGTCGCCCACGGTGAGCTGCGCACCACCTACCTGCCGGTGGAGTCCGATCTGGTCCGCGGCGACCGGGTCGCCGCGGGGGACCCCCTGGGCACGCTCGCCACCGAGCCCGTCCACTGTCGCGACCGCCCGTGCCTGCACTGGGGGCTGCTCCGCGGTGACGCCCACCTCGACCCCCTCGCTCTCCTCGGTCTCGGTGACGTCCGACTGCTGCCCCTCCCGTCCACGACACCCCGGCCTCACCCCACGGGGGCCGGCCGAGCCCCGACCCGCCCGGGGCCGGTCAGGCGCGGGGATGGGCCCGACGGTAGGTGTCACGCAGACGCTCCACGGACACGTGCGTGTAGATCTGTGTGCTGCGCGGGCTGGCGTGGCCCAGGAACTCCTGCACGCTGCGCAGGTCGGCCCCGCCGTTGAGCAGATGAGTGGCGGCGCTGTGCCGCAGGTCGTGCGGTGCGCCGTCGACCCCGGCGGCCCGCAGGTGGGCGTGCACGTCCTCACGCGCCCGACGCACGTCCAGGCGACCGCCCCGGGCCCCGAGGAACAGCGCCGTGCCGCTGTGGACACCGGCCATCGCCGGACGGCCCGCGACGATCCAGTCGTCCAAGGCGTCCAAAGCGGGCTCGCCCACGGGGACCGTACGCTCCTTGGCTCCCTTGCCCAGAACCCTCACGGTCCGCCGCTCGCGGTCCACGTCGGACAGGTCCAGGGCGCACAGTTCGGCCACACGCACACCGGTGGCGTAGAGCAACTCCACCACCGCGTGACGACGCAGATCCGTCGGGGTCTGGGCCGGCGCACGCGAGAGCGCCTCGGCCGCCTGCCCCTCGTCGAGCACCGTGGGCAGGGAGCGCTGCTGGGACGGGCTCGCCAGGAGGGGCCCGGGATCGACGGCGAGCACGCCCTCGCGGTGCAAAAAGCGCGTGAGGGCGCGTACCGAGGCCACGCGCCGGGCCACCGTGGCACGGCTCGCGCCCTTCTCCCGGGCCCTCGACAGCCAGCTCCGGATCAGCGGCAGGTCGATGTCGCCCGGCCCGTACCCTCGGGCCTCCAGATGGGCCCACAGCGAACGCGCGTCGGCCAGGTAGCCGCGCACCGTGTGGGGCGAGCGCCCCAACTCGCCCGACAGGTACGCGGAGAAACGCTCCAGCACGTCTATCCCCCCGACGGCAGGCAGGCGATCCCGTCGATCTCCACGAGATGGGCCGGGTCGACCAGGGCGCTCACCTCCACCACCGACGCGGCGGGACGGTGCGTTCCCGGCAGGCAGTCCAGCAGCGCCGAGTGGAACTCGTCCAGGTCCGAGATATGGCGCAGGTAGTAGGTGAGCTTCACCAGGTGGCCGAGGTCGGCGCCGTGGTGGGCCAGGACCTCCTCCATGTTGGCGAAGATCTGACGGGTCTGTCCCGCGATATCTCCGACGACCTCTCCCTCGGGCCCTTCCGGGGTCTGTCCGGAGACGAACAGCAAGGGACCGTCCGCCACCAGGGCGTCACTGTAGGGTTGTGCCATACGCGACACCGTACCCAGGCCGGGATCGCTCTACCGTGGCCGCCGCCAACCCGTGGCACAGCGCTCCACCAGACCGGCGGCCGCCAGCAGCCCCAGGATGCGCATGGCCGCGTCCAAGGGGAGGCCGCTGGAGTCGGCGATCACCGCCGGTCCCCTCCCCACCGAGGACACCGCCTCCAGGACCCGGGCACTGTCCCGGTCCAGATCGGCGCGCACCCTCAACGGTCCGGACGACGGTGACCGCTCGTCCAAGGGGGCGACCTGGGCGACGACGTCGTCCGCGCAGGTGACGCACCCCGCCTGCCAGTCGCGGAGCAGCAGGTGGCAGCCCACCGACATCGCCGAGGTCACCGGACCGGGAACCGCCATCAGCACCCGGTTCAGCTCGGCGGCGTGCGAGGCGGTGTTGAGCGCGCCGCTGCGCCGCCCCGCCTCCACGACCACCGTGCCGGGGGTGAGGGCGGCGATGAGCCGGTTGCGGATGAGGAAGTCGGGGGCACGCGGGGCGACGCCCACCGGCCGTTCGCTCACCAACACGCCGGTGCGGGCGACGGCGGCGAAGAGGCCCGCGTGTCCACGGGGATAGTCCACGTCGAGTCCGCAGGCCAGGACCACCACCGTGCTCCCCACGGCGTTGGCGGCCCGATGCGCGGCCCCGTCGATACCGTAGGCCCCGCCCGAGACCACCACGACGGCCCGTTCGGCGAGCCCGTAGGCCATCTCCGAGGCCACGTGCTCACCGTAGGAGGTGGCCGCGCGCGCCCCCACCACGGCCACCGAGCGCAGGCACAGATTGCGCAGGTCGCCCCTGCCCCGCACCCACAGCCCGTGCGAACGACGTCCGCCCGGAAGGTCCAGCTGTTCCAGCCGCCCCGGCCACTCGGGGTCCCCCGGCGCGACGAAGCGGACCCCGGCCTCGGCGGAGTCGGCGAGGAGGGCGTCGGGGTCCACGCGTGCCGCGCCCGCGCTCCACCGGTCCCAGCGTCGCCGCAGGCGCGCCCGTGCGTCGGGCCCGGGTTCCTCCTCCCCCGTCACGTGCGGCGGAGCCGCTCCCGCCACCAGTTCCGCCCAGACCCGTGCGGCTCCGTGTTCGGCGAGCATCGCCCCCAGCCACAGGTCCCCCGGCGGCGTCACCGCCGTCAGACAGGCCCGTGCCCTGGCGTCGGCCTCCGCCTCCGTGTCCCTTGCCGTCATCGCGACCCCTCTCGTCCGGTCACCACGTTCGTCCCGACCACAGCGCGAAGGCATAGGCCGTCTCCTCCTCACCGGGGCGTTCCCGGTCGCCGAGGTCGGCCAGGGTCCACGCCACCCTCAGTGCCCTGTCCACTCCCCGGGCGCTGATCTGCCCCAGGTCCATGGCCCGGCCGAGCACCCTCAGCGCGGCGGGCTCCACCGGAAACTCCCTGCGCAACAACGCCCCCGGGACGGCCGCGTTGGTCCTCCAAGGTGTGTGCGCCAGCCGCTCGGTGGCACGGGCTCGGGCCCTCTCCACCCGGGCGGCCACCACCTCCGAGGACTCGGCGAAGGCACGGTCGGCGAGCAACTCGGCCCTGGACACCGGTGGCAGTTCGACCTTGAGGTCGATCCGGTCCAACAGCGGACCCGACAGTCGCGAGAGGTAGCGTTGCCGCTCCCCGGCCGGACAGGTGCACAGCGGACCGGGTTTGGCACAGGGGCAGGGGTTGGCCGCCATCACCAACTGGAAGCGGGCCGGGAAGGTGACGGTGGCCGCCGCCCGGGCCAGGACCACCTCGCCCCGTTCCAGGGGCTCGCGCAGGGAATCGAGTACTCCACGTGCGAACTGGGGCGCCTCGTCGACGAACAGCACGCCGTGGTGGGCCTTGGAGACCCAACCGGGAGCGGGGTGACCACTGCCCCCGCCGATGATGGCGGCCCGGGTGGAGGTGTGGTGCGGCGCGGCGAAGGGCGGCACGGTGACCAGGGGAGAACCCGAGGGCAAGGTGCCCGCCACCGAGTGGATGGCGGTGGCCTCCAACGCCTCCTCCGGACGCAGTCGGGGCAGCACGCCGGGAAGCCGTTCGGCCAACAGGCTCTTGCCGGTGCCCGGGGCCCCCAGCATCATGAGGTTGTGGCCCCCCGCCGCGGCGATCTCCACCGCACGGCGCGCGACCGGCTGTCCCAGCACGTCGGCCAAGTCGGGGCCCCGGTCGCGGGGTTCCCGTGGCCTGGGCACGGACTCCTCGGGGTCCTGTGGGAGTTCCTCCCCGCGCAGCCATCCGCACAGCTCCGCCAGGCTGCCCACCGCCGTGACCTCGATGTCGGGCACGAGTCGGGCCTCGGCGGCGTTGTCCCGGGAGACGACGAAGGCGCGGTGGCCCTGCTCGGCCGCCGACACCACCGCGGGGAGGACCCCCCGCACCGGCCGGGCCCGTCCGTCCAGACCCAGTTCGGCGATGAGCACGGTGTCCCGCAACCGGTCCACCGGTACCGCCCCCGTCGAGGCCAGGACCGCGCCCGCGATGGCCAGGTCGAACAGGCTGCCCGCCTTGGGCAGGCTGGCCGGGGACAGGCTGATGACGATCTGGCCGCTGGGCCAGTCCTCGCCGCTGTTGACCACGGCCGCGCGGATGCGGTCCCGGGCCTCGCGCAGTGCGGCGTCGGGCAACCCCACCAGGGTCACCCCGTGGTCGCCGCCGCCCAGGTGCACCTCCACCTCGACGACGTGCCCCTGGACTCCCAGCAGGGTGATGCAGCGGGTGCGGGCGAGCGTCATCATGCCAGCCCCCGTTCGTGGGAGACGAACACGCGCCCGCCGCTGAGCAGCACGCAGACACCGTCCACCCGCAGGGGGTACGGGGGGACCCGGTGTCGGACGGCCCAGGCGTGGCCGAGCAGACGCAGGCGACGACGTTTGTCCGGGGTGATCGCCTCCACCGGATGTCCGTACCGCAGGCCGGTGCGGGTCTTGACCTCGGCGACGACCAGGACGGGGCCGTCCCTGGCCACGATGTCGATCTCTCCCGCCGGGACACGCCAGTTACGTGCGATCACCCGCATGCCCGCACGGCGGAGGAAGACCACGGCGAGTTCCTCGCCGTGGTCCCCCAGGTTCCTTCGGTATCGGGCCCACCGCTCCAAGGTCGACCACCTCCCGTCACAACGGTCGGTGATCGACGCTCACTTCACCAGAGCGGAGCCGTTCCTGTGGACGACCGCGCGGGGCCGGGGATCAGCCCCGGTCACCGCCGTCGGTGGGCGGCATCTCCAGGTCGGCCTTCGTGATCTCCTCGACGTTGACGTCCTTGAACGTCACCACGCGCACGTTGCGGACGAATCTGGCCGGACGGTACATGTCCCAGACCCAGGCGTCCTCCATCACGACCTCGAAATACATCTCCCCGTTCTCGGTCGAACGCGGCTGGAGGTCGACATGGTTGGTCAGGTAGAAGCGTCGTTCGGTCTCCACGACGTAACTGAACAGCCCGACGACGTCCCGGTACTCGCGATAGAGCTGGAGCTCCATCTCGGCCTCGTACTTCTCCAGGTCCTCAGAACTCATGCACGCGCTCGCTTTCGTCGCACTCTCCGGTCGCGTGTGCCGCTCCCCTTCCACTGGACACCGCCACCGCGCGGGTTGTTCCCCCACGGTGGTCCCGCGGCGAGGAACGCCGATACGATCCAGCTCCATCATGCGTCACAGAAGGGGCTCGTGTACCCGGTCGGGCGGATTTCCTTCGGCTGATCGGGGGGGACGGGGCCCGTGACAGGACCCTGTCCGTACCCTCGCCGAAGCGCTTCGCCCACGACACCGAGGGGAGCGAGCACCTCACCCCTCGGCGGTGTCCAGTTCCTTGAGGGACTCCGGTGCGCTCAGGAAACCGGCCTGGCCGAACGGCCAGATGATCACGAACGCCCGGCCGACCACGTGGTCGATGGGCACCGCCCCGCCGCCGGGGTTGTTCTGGTTCAGCCGTGAGTCGGAGGAGATCGCCCGGTGGTCCCCCATCAGCCACAGGTGGCCCTCGGGCACCTCGATCGGTCCGAACTCCGTATGGCTGGCCACACTGCCGGGATAGAGGTAGTCGTCCTCCTCCAGGGGGATCCCGTTGACCATGACGCGGTTCTGCTCGTCACAGCACTCCACGGTGTCGCCCGGCAGGCCGATCACCCGCTTGATGTACTCCTTGCCCGTGGGGGCCGCCCCCAACTGCTGCTGTAGCCAGGTGAAGGCTCCCGAGACCGGGTTGGTCGGTTCGGGAACCGAGACCGTGTTCGGATCGTCCCATGATCCGTCGCCGTTGAAGACGACCACCTCGCCGCGCTCGATGTCGCGGATCTGGTAGACGACCTTGTTGACGAGGACGCGGTCCCCGACCAGCAGCGTGTTCTCCATCGAGGTGGAGGGGATGTAGAAGGCCTGCACCAGCCAGGTCCTGATCACGAACGCCAACACTAAGGCGATCACGATCAGGATGGGGAGTTCCTTCCAGAAGGACCCCTTCTTCTCGCTGCTCTGGGACTTGCTCATCTTGGTGGCCGCCTTCTCCTCCGATCCCTGGTCACCGGCTTCGGAGACACCACTGGCTCCCGGGGGCACGCCGTGCTCCCGGGAGCCAGTGGCGGAGCCGTGCTGCTCCTTCGGTCCCGACCGGGCGGAATCCTCGTCCTGAACCCCGTCCGAGCCGAGGTCCTCATCGTCTTTGTTCATCGAGCCGAAGCCTATCCTGCAACCCGTCGGGCACACAGGGTTTCGGTCCGTGGGAAGACGCGTCGGACGGCGCCGCCTACTTGGCCGCGGGCTCGCGGCGCTCGCGGATGCGGGAGGCCTTGCCCCGCAGGTCGCGCAGGTAGTACAGCTTGGCGCGGCGCACACGACCGCGGGCGGCGACCTCGTACTTCTCGATGGCCGGGGTGTGGATGGGGAAGGTGCGCTCCACGCCCACGCCGTAGCTCACCTTGCGGACGGTGAAGGTCTCGCGGCTGCCCGAACCCTGGCGTCGGATGACCACACCCTTGAACACCTGGACACGGGTACGGTTGCCCTCGGTCACACGGACGTGGACGTTGAGGGTGTCACCCGGACGGAACTCCGGGACGTCGGAACGCAGCTGGGCCTTCTCCAGCTCCTGAATGGCGGTGTGCATCTGGCGAATCCTCATCGATAGCGCTCCGCGTCCTGTCCCCGTCGGGGGAGGGGTGCGCGGGCGAGGGACCTACATGGGTCTGAACTTGCGAACCGCCCGGGTGACCGTCACAGAGGCCGACGTCGTGCCGCCGGCATGCGGATGCCACCGGTCACCAGGGGGAACCCGTACAGTCTGCCACATCTCAGGTGGCGTCTCGAACGGTCTCCTCCGCCAGGATCTCCCGGTCGCGCCGGTCCAGGGCCTCCTCCGGCAGCGCCTCGACCAGGTCGGGGCGGTTGCGCGCGGTCTTGCGCAGGGCCTGGTCACGGCGCCAACGGTCCACGGCCCCGTGGTTGCCCGACAGCAGTACCGGTGGTACCTCCTGGCCCCGCCAGGTGGCGGGCTTGGTGTAGACCGGCCCCTCCACCAGGTTCTCCATACCGCCGGAGGCGAAGGAGTCCTGCACCACGGACTCGGTGTTGCCCAGCACCCCCGGCAGCAGCCTGGTGATCGCCTCCACCATGACCAGGGTCGCGGACTCCCCGCCGTTGAGCACGTAGTCGCCGATGCTGATCTCCTCGACCGGCATCCGCCCGGCCGCGTCGACCGCGACCCGGGAGTCGATGCCCTCGTACCTGCCGCACCCGAAGACCAGCCACTCCTCCTTGGCCAGCCGCTCGGCGTCCGCCTGCCGGAAGGGACGACCGCTGGGGGTGGGCAGGATCAGGCGGGCGGGTCCGCCGGCCACGACCTCGTCGAGTGCCTCACCCCATGGTTCGGGCTTCATCACCATGCCGGGGCCACCGCCGTAGGGGGTGTCGTCCACGGTGTTGTGCCGGTCGTGGGTCCAGGTGCGCAGGTCGTGCACCCGCACGTCGAGCAGGCCGGACGCGCGGGCCTTCCCGATCAGGGACAGTTCCAGGGGACCGAAGTAGTCGGGGAAGATGCTGATGATGTCGATGCGCACGGTGTGCTTCCTCAGTCGGCGAGGTCGAGCAGACCGGCCGGCGGGTCCAGGACGATACGGCCCCCGGCCACGTCGACCTCGGGCACCAGCGCGGCCACGAAGGGCACGAGTACCTCACCGCCTCCGTCCGTGGTGATCACCAACAGGTCCTGTGCGTGGTGGAGGACGTCCTCCACCGTGCCGACCGTCTCCCCCTCGGTGGTGACCGCGCTCAGGCCGATGAGCTCGTGGTCGTGGAACTCGTCCGGGTCGTCCAAGGGGGCGATGTCCGCGGAGTCCACGTACAGGGCGGTGCCGCGCAGGGCCTCGGCCGCGTCGCGGTCGTCCACACCCTTGAAGCGCACCAGCAGACGCCCGCTGTGGCGGCGGGTGGAGGTGACCGTCAGCGGGCCGACCTCGGCGGAGTCGGTCTCCAGGACGGAGCCGTCGGCGAACCGGGCCTCGGGGTCGTCCGTGCGCACGTCGACGGCGACATCGCCACGGATGCCGTGGGCGCGACCGATCCGGCCGACAACGAGTCGCATGGGAACTCCCGTTCTTGTACCCGTACACGGGGAGGAGCCGGGCCGTCTTCGGGCACGGCTGGGGGCGCCGCCCGCGAACGGTCGGCGCCCCCGTGAGGCGCGTCAGCGCACTTCGTGAAGGTCCAGCAGGTCCACGCGGACGTAGCGGCCCCCGGCCAGGGAGCCGATGACGGTCCGCAGAGCCTTGGCCGTGCGGCCGTTGCGACCGATCACCTTGCCCAGGTCGTCGGGGTGGACCCTGACCTCCAGGACTTTGCCCTTGCGGAGCCTCTTGGCTCTGACCTGGACGTCGTCGGAGTTCGCAACGATCCCCTTCACGAGGTGCTCCAGCGCCTCTTCAAGCACGTCAGGCCTCGCCCTCGGACTTCTCAGTCTCGGCGGTCTCGGCGGGCTTGTCCGCCTTCTCCGCCTTCTTCTCGGACTTCTTGGCGGTCTTCTTGCCCTCGGATCCGGGGAGCACGAGCTCCTTCAGAGCGGCCTGGAAGGCGGCTTCCTTGGCCTCGGGGTCCTTGGGCTCGGCGACCTGGAGCGGAGCGGGGGCGGGAAGGCCCCTGAACTTCTGCCAGTCACCGGTCTTGCGCAGGAGGACCTTGACCGCGTCGGAGGGCTGGGCCCCCACGGACAGCCAGTACTGGACCCGCTCGGAGTCGACCTCGATGAGGCTCGGGTGCTCCTTGGGGTGGTACTTGCCGACCTCCTCGATCGCCTTGCCGTCACGCTTGTTGCGGGCGTCGGCGACGATGATGCGGTACTGGGGCGTACGGATCTTGCCCATACGCTTGAGCTTCAGTTTGACAGCCACTGGAGTGGTCTTCTCCCGATTAACGGCGTGGTGCGCCCGGCGGGTAGGCCACGTGGGGTTGCGGCGCCCGGCGGGACAGACGTGGGTGACGGGCTAGTTAGAGGGCCGGCCCGACACCGTTAGTCAACTCCTCATTGTGCCAGACTCCGACAGGTTCCCAGGACACCACACCGGGTTCGGGCGGCCCGTCCCCGGAACGTAGACGGGCCGCCTGGCCGGTCTCCCGACCATGCCGTCCGCTCACCGACGAGGCGGGCCCGGCGGGCCGGCGGCCCGTTCGTGTCCGCGGCGCGGGAGGCGGAGAGCACATCCGCATCCTAGGACATGACCGACGGACGCACACCGAACTCACGGCGTGCGCCCTTCCCCCGAACACGCCCTCGGCGGGCGGAGGGCGGTCCCTGTGTCCCGTTCCGCTACTTCTTGGGAAGCTTGAAGTTCGACAGGTCCGGCATGTTGGGACCGCCGAAACCGGGCGGAAGCGTGGGCTGTCCGCCGTCCCCACCGCCCAGGCCCGGGGGCAACTGCGGCTGCTGGGCGCCCTCCTCCTGACGGCGTCGGCGCTCGGCCGCGCGCTCGGCCTCCTGCTGGCGGGCCTTCATCGGGTTACCGCTGCGCTGCTTGCCCTTCTTGGCCTTCTTGCCCTGGGCCTTGGCCTTCTTGCGGTTACCACCGCCCGCGCCCGGCATCCCGGGCATGCCGGGGATCCCCGGCATGCCGCCGTTCTTCATCTTGCGCATCATCTTCTGCGCCTCGAAGAAACGGGTGACCAGACCGTTGACATCGCTGACCTGCGTGCCCGAGCCGTTGGCGATACGAAGACGACGCGAGCCGTTGATCATCTTGGGGTTCGCGCGCTCGGCCGGGGTCATCGACTGGATGATCGCCTGGATACGGTCCAGGTCCTTGTCGTCGATGTTGTCGATCTGCTCACGCATCTGCCCCATACCGGGCATCATGCCGAGCAGGTTCCCGATCGGACCGAGCCTGCGGACCATCGACATCTGCTGGAGGAAGTCGTCCAGCGTGAAGTCCTCGTCCGAGGCGATGGTCGAGGCCATCTTCTCGACCTCGGCCTCGTCGAAGGTGCGCTGCGCCTGCTCGATGAGCGTGAGCACGTCACCCATGTCCAGGATGCGCGAGGCCATCCGGTCCGGGTGGAAGAGGTCGAAGTCCTCCAGCTTCTCGCCGGTGGACGCGAACATGATGGGACGGCCGGTGATGTGGCGGATGGACAGGGCCGCACCACCGCGCGCGTCACCGTCGAGCTTGGTCAACGCCACCGCGTCGTAGCCGACGCCGTCCAGGAAGGCCTGTGCGGTGTTGACCGCGTCCTGCCCGATCATCGCGTCGACGACGAAGATGATCTCGTCCGGTTCGACGGCGTCGCGAATGTCCGCGGCCTGCTGCATCATCTCGCTGTCCACACCGAGGCGGCCGGCGGTGTCGATGATGACCACGTTGTGGTTGTTGCGGCGCGCGTGCTCGACCGACTCGCGGGCGACCTGGACCGGGTCACCGACGCCGTTGCCCGGTTCGGGCGCGAACACGGGGGTACCCGCGCGTTCGCCGACCACCTGCAACTGCGTGACGGCGTTGGGTCGCTGTAGGTCGGCGGCGACCAGCAGCGGTGTGTTGCGGTCGGCCGCCAGCCACTTGGCGAGCTTGCCCGCCAGGGTGGTCTTACCGGCACCTTGCAGACCCGCGAGCATGATCACGGTCGGCGGGTTCTTGGCGAAACGGATCTGTCGGGTCTGGCCACCGAGGACCTCGACCAGTTCCTCGTTGACGATCTTGATGACCTGCTGCGCCGGGTTGAGGGCCTTGGAGACCTCCTCTCCCCGCGCGCGTTCCTTGATCCGTGAGATGAACTCGCGGACCACGGGCAGTGCTACGTCCGCCTCCAGCAGCGCGAGGCGGATCTCCCGCGCGGTCGCGTTGATGTCCTCCTCGGACAGGCGACCCTTGCCGCGAAGCGAGGAGAAGACCGATGTCAGCCGGTCGGAAAGCGTCTCGAACACGAGTGTGGCCAGTCCTTCGTCTCGGAATTGATCTCCCAGCCTACCCGCCCCGGTCGTCCTGGAGTATCGGCGAGCCGAGGAGGAGACCTCCGGTCGGGGGGCGGGGACCACCCCGGCGCGCCCCGACCGCGCGCGGTCAGTCGCCGCTCTCTTCCTCCTCCGGGGAGGAGTCTCCCGACAGGGTGGCCTCGCGCTGCTCGTTGAGGTTGGCCAGCATCTCCTCCTGCCGGCCACCGGTCAGCCCGCGCGTGGACAGCTTCGACTCGCCCCCGATCTGGTAGGTCTGCGGGTCGGAGCTGACGATCGCGTAATCGGCGCTGCACGACAGGTCCAGGGTGCCGCCCGCCTCCAGGCTGCCGCTGTCCTGGCAGGTCTGCTCACCGATCTCGTCGTTGCTGAAGGTCACGTCCATGCGCACGTGGACCGTTCCACTGCCGTCGCCGCCGGCGTCGCGCACGGTGCCGGACCAGGTGCAGTGAGGACCCTCCTCGCACGACATGTCGGGGCTGCCGTCCCAGTTCACCTCGATGCGGGCGTCCCTGGAGTCGGTCAGCTCCTCCTCCGTGGTCGTGATGATGCCGTCGTAGAGTTCCTCGACCGCGGCGGTGTCTGCCTCCGCCAGGTCCAGGCGGACCTGCGGTCCGCTCTCGGCCTCCTCGGGGACGAGCTCCTCGATGGCTATGCGCTGGATCTGGTTGGTCTCGGCGTTGATCCACACCTGATCGCGCTCGCCCGCCAGGTCGATCCGGTAGGTGAGGGTCCCGTCCAGGTTCTCCTCGACCGCCTCCTCCGACTCCAGTTCCTTGCCGCCCAGGATCGCGGACAGCTCCGGTGGGGCCAGGGTGGCGCTCGGGTCGAACCCCGCCTGCGCGCTGGAGGCGCGCACCCAGTTGCCGTCGAAGTCGTCGAAGTCGGGTCCGAAGACACCCTGGTCGAGCCAGAAGTCCTCGGCGGCGCGCAGGAAGATCCTGCCGTCCGCGCTGATCACCTCCGCCTCGGCGTCGTTGGCTCGGATCGTGCCGCCGGCCGCTCCGGAGTCGGCCACGGTCAGGGAGGTGTCACGGATGTCGGAGGAGCCGACGCTGTCGGCCACCTGTCCGGTCGCGGTCAGCGCCGGGTAGGCGGCGAGGTCGGCCAGGGCCTCCTCCAGGAGCGGAGCCGCGGCGACCGGCTCGGCGGCCTCGGGGCTGGGCTCCTCCTCGGCCTCGCCCCCCGAACGCAGACCGCTGAGGTCGATGGAGCATCCGGCCAGACCGAGCGCGAGGACCGTGCCCGCGGCGGCGGACGCGACGCGCGCGCCCCTGCGACCCCTGATATGACTAACCGGCGCCATCTTGCCTCCTGACCCCGACCTGCGGGGCACTGTACGAATCAGCATGGTTTCCGGGTGGGCGGCGGAAGAAGAGGCCGACCCCTGGCCCGTTCATGACATGGGACGCGGATGCTCGGCTCCCGGTTGTGCCGTGTGTTCTTCGGGAGGGAGCTCGGGCGGTTCCGTGAGAAACAGGACCACCGCCGTCGGCGGAGCACGATCGCGCTCCAACGCCGCACCGCCAAGAAAGGGTATCGAACCGACGCAAGGAGTATGGCCAGTACAGCGCCGGGAATATCCATACGTGGTGTGAAAAGTGGCTGAGCACACGGACGGGGCCGACGGAGAACACGCTCCGTCGGCCCCGGGAACACCTCACCGCGTCAGGGGCGTGGAATCCGGTACCTCGACGCTGAGGGGCCGGATTCAGGCCCGCGGCGAGGCCGTCTCCTCGCCCGGAGGCGTCGGCGAGGAGACCGTCCTTTCCTCCCCTCTGGCCGGTTCGTCGAAGGCGTAGGCGGATTCCGCGTGCAGCTCGTGGTCCAGTCCGTTCGTCTCGATCTCCGCGGGCAGACGAAACCCCACGAGCAGATCGACGCCCTTGGCGATGACCCAGGTGACGGCGAAGGAGTAGACCGTGACGCCGGCGACCGCGATGACCTGGACCGCCAGGAGGCCCGGCCCACCCCCGTGGAGCAGGCCGTCGACGCCACCGGTCGCTCCCGCGGCCAGGAGTCCGAGCAGAAGGGAGCCGACGACGCCGCCGACCATGTGGATGCCCACGACGTCGAGTGCGTCGTCGTAGCCGAACCTGAACTTGACGCTGATCGCGTAGGAGCAGGCCGCTCCGGACAGAGCGCCGACCGCGATCGCGCCGAGCGGGGTGACGTTCACGGCGGCGGGGGTGATGGCGACCAGGCCCGCGACGGCACCGGAGGCGAAGCCCAGAGCGCTGACCCTTCCGTACCGGAGGCGCTCGACGAGCATCCAGGCCGCCGTCGCTGCGGCGGTCGCGACCTGGGTGTTGACCAGGGCCAACGCGGCGGTGGCGTCGGCGGCGTAGGCCGAACCGGCGTTGAAGCCGAACCAGCCGAACCACAGGAGCGCGGAGCCCAACAGGACGAACGGAAGGTTGTGCGGGCGCGTCGACTCCGAGCCGAAGCACTCGCGACGACCGAGCACGAGGGTCAGGGCCAGGGCGGCGGCACCGGCGTTGACGTGGACGGCGGTGCCGCCCGCGAAGTCGATGACCTCGTGACCACCGATCGACAGGCGGCCGATCCAACCGCCGCCCCAGACCCAGTGGGCGACGGGGAAGTAGACCAGGAGCGTCCAGGTCGGCACGAAGAGCACCCAGGCGCCGAACTCGGCGCGGTCGGCGACGGCCCCGCTGATCAGGGCCACCGTGACGACGGCGAACATCATCTGGAACCCGGCGTCGGCCAGGAGCGGGTAGCCTCCACCGCCCTCTCCGTCCCAGGGTTCGACGCCGCCGATGAGATCGGTCAGGCCCACGTGTGCGAGGCCACCGACGAAGAGGTCGACGGGACCACCATCGGAGTAGGTGAGCGAGTGGCCGACGGCGACCCAGAGCACGCTCACCGTCGCGATGCTCACGAAGCTCATCAACATCATGTTCAGCACGCTTCCGGCCCGCGACATGCCTCCGTAGAAGAAAGCCAGGCCCGGTGTCATGAGCATCACGAGGGCCGCGCTGACCAGCAGCCACGCCGTGTTGCCGGAGTCGGTCATCACATCGCCTCCATGGGACGGACGGGGATCGTCTGTGGGGGCGGCGATCGGCGGGTGCGTCGTCGGACCCGCGGGGAACACCGCACGGCAACTCTCCGGTCGGGGTGTTTCCTCGGGGGGCGCGAAAGGTTACGCGGACGTGAAGGGTCGGCGGGAGGTGTGAAGGATCGGTGAACCGAGACCTCGGCGTGGGTCCGTGCACGCGGCCCCGCACGCGACACCCCTCTCGCACGGGTGCGGCCGGACGCCCCCGGGGGCGTCCGGCCGCATCGTCGGTCGGGTGTCCGTCAGTCCCGGGAGAGGATCGCGTCCACGAAGACCTCCGGGTCGAAGGGCGCCAGGTCGTCGGGGCCCTCGCCGAGTCCGACCAGCTTGACCGGCACCCCCAGTTCCCGTTGGACCTGCACGATGATGCCGCCCTTGGCGGTGCCGTCCAGCTTGGTCAGCGCGATGCCGGTCACGTTCACGACCTCGCCGAACACCCGGGCCTGGCGCAGGCCGTTCTGTCCGGTGGTCGCGTCCAGGACGAGCAGCACCTCGTCGACCTGCGACTTCTTCTCCACGACGCGCTTGACCTTGCCCAGCTCGTCCATGAGGCCGGTCTTGGTGTGCAGGCGGCCGGCGGTGTCGATGATGACCGTGTCGGCGCCGTCCTCGATGCCCCGTGAGACGGCGTCGAAGGCCACGCTGGCGGGGTCGGCGCCCTCCTCCTTGCTCACGACGGGGGCTCCCACACGGCTTCCCCAGGTCTGGAGTTGTTCGCTGGCCGCGGCGCGGAAGGTGTCGGCGGCGCCGAGCACCACGCTGCGTCCGTCTCCGACCAGGACCCGGGCCAGTTTGCCGGTGGTGGTGGTCTTACCGGTGCCGTTGACGCCCACGACCATGATCACGGCCGGACGCTCGCCGTGCGGCTCGGTGCGCACGGTGCGGTCGGCGTCGGTGGAGATGTGCGTGAGGAGTTCCTCGCGCAGCAGCGCGCGCACCTCCTCGGGACCGCGTGTGCCGAGCACTTTGACACGGGTCCGGAGGCTCTCCACGATCTGCGTGGCGGAGGTCACGCCGATGTCGGCCGTGATGAGGAGGTCCTCGATCTCCTCCCAGGTGTCCTCGTCCAGGGAGTCGGAGGCGAGCAGGTTGAGCAGCCCCTGGCCGAAGGAGCTCTGTGAGCGCGCGAGTCGGGCGCGCAGACGGACCATGCGTCCGGCGGAGGGAGGCGGGGTCTCCAGCTCCGGTTCGACGGGTTCGACGACCTCCTCCACGGGAGGAGGCGCCTGTGCGGGCGGCGTGGTCACGGTTCCCGGGTCCCGCTCCCGGTCCTCGACCGCGGTCGCTCCCGCGGACTCCCCGGTGACCTCGGGACGTTCCTCGTCCTTGCCCGGCTTGACCGAGCTCCGGGTGCTGACCAGGAAGAGTCCGCCGGCGGCCAGCAGCACGACGGCGATGATGATGGCGACGAGCAAGGTGATGTCCATAGCATCCCCAGTCTTCCAGAGCACGCGGCTCGTTCGCGTCACGGAGGGGTGGCGTGCCGGGAACGGACGTTCTCCGCGCGCCGGGTCCCGCGTGGGCGAGGCACCTCAGATACCGCGGTGGCGTGTGGTGCGCAGGATGAGCACGAAGAAGGGTGCGCCCAGGAAGGCGGTGACCACGCCGATGGGCAGTTCGGCGGGTGCCACCAGGGTCCTCGCCACGATGTCCACCAGGACCATGAAGGCGGCGCCGAAGAGCACGGTGACCGGCAGGATCGCCCGGTAGTCGGAGCCCACCAGGCGGCGCACGACGTGCGGTACGACGATGCCCACGAAACCGATCAGGCCGCTCACCGAGACGGCGGCGGCGGTGGCCAGGGACGCGGCGCCGATCACCACCACGCGCACGACCGCCGGGTTCAGGCCCAGGCTGACCGCCTTGTCGTCTCCCAGGGCGAGCAGGTCCAGCAGGTAGCCGCAGGCCAGCAACACCGCCAGCGCGACCACCGCGTAGGGCCAGACCAGACGCACGTCGTCCCAGCCGCCGCGTCCGATCCCTCCGAGCAGCCAGGAGAAGATGCGTTGGAGCTGGTCCACCCCTATCTGTTGGACGAGGGTCTGCACCGCGGAGAGGAAGGAGGAGACGGCCACGCCCGCCAGGACGAGCGAGGCGGTTCCGCCTCCGCCCGCGGTCGCGCCGAGCAGGTAGGCGGCGGCCACCCCGAACAGGGCGCCGACGAAGGCAGCGAGGGGGACCAGGGCGCGGGGGGAGTCGCTGAACTGCGTGCCGAAGACGATGACCATGGTCGCGCCGAGGCCGGCCCCGGCCGCGGCTCCCAGAAGGAAGGGGTCGGCCAGCGGGTTGCGGAACACCCCCTGGTAGGCGCCGCCCGCGGTGGCCAGGAGAGCGCCCACGACCGCGCCCATCACCACACGGGGCAGGCGCAACTTCACGAGCAGGGCCTCCTGCCGCTCGGTCAGGGGGGAGTCGATGTCGAGCGGCAGGAGGCTGAGCAGGTGCCGGGCGATGTCGGCGGAGGAGATGTCGGCCGCGCCCGCGGAGACGCCGAGGAGGGCGGCCACGGTCAACGTGACGAACCCGCCCGCGAGCCACCCGGCCGGTAGGCCGACACGGCCCCGCACCCTAGTCGCCCGCGTTCTCGATGACGGCCTGGCCGACGACGTCGGCGAACTCGACCACGCGCGGTCCCCACCGGGAGGCGATGTCGGCGTCGAGCAGGTAGACGGCGTCGTTCTCGACCGCGGTGACGGTGTCGAAGGCGGGACGTCCGGCCAGGTCCTCCACCGTCGACTCGTCGCCGTAGGAGAGGAAGATCATGTCGGGGTCCTCCTCCACGATGTACTCCTGCGACAGTTGCGGATAGCCGCCCGCGCTGCCGTCGTCGGCCGCGTCGGCGATGTTGACCAGGCCGAAGGACGCGTAGATCTGTCCGACGAAGGTGGCGGAGGTGGCGGAGTAGGAGGTGTCGTCCAGTTCCTGGTAGAAGGTCAGTTCGGTGTCACCGACCTGTTCGTTGACCTCCTCCACGATCGCGTCGAACTCGGTCCGCACCCGCTCGGCCTCGGTCTGGGCCGCCTCCGCCCGGCCGGTGACCTCTCCCAGCAGTCGGATCTGTTCGTAGGTGTCCTCCAGCTCCGTGGCGGCGTCGAAGACCAGCACCGGGACGCCCACGGCCTCCAACTGCTCGGCGGTGGCCTCGGCACTGCGCGCGAGCAGGACCAGGTCGGGGTCGTACTCGCTGATGGCCTCCACGCTGGGCTCGAAGCCGCTCAGCTCGGTGGTGGGGGCCTCCTCGGGATGGTCGGAGTGCTCGTCGACGGCCTCGACCTGGTCGCCCGCGCCGATGGCGAAGAGCATCTCGGTGTGGCTGGCCGACAGCGAGACGATCCGCTCGGGGGCCTCCTCGATGGTGACCTCGCCGAGGGCGTCGGTGACGGTGACGGGGAAGGCGCCGTCACCGGCGGCGGGAGCGTCGGCTCCGGAGCCGGTGTCCTCCTGTGCACCGCAGGCGGTCAGCGCGAGAACGGCTCCCAGGAGGGCGAGGGGAAGATGGCGTGCGGTTCGCACGGTGCTCCTTTTCGGGGCAGGGGAAGGAGCACGGTCCGGTGGGGACGGCCTGTCCTTCCCACGAGGACGGGAACGTCGGCGTCGGGAAGGCGACCTGGCTCGTCCCCGTGCGGTCACGGGGCTTCACAGTTGCGGGACAGCGCCGGGTTGGGCGGCCTGGAGGCCGCGGGCACCGGACTTCGCTTCTTCGACACCGGGGGCCGCCCGTGGGCGACCCGGTCCTCTCAGACTACTCGGCTCGGTGCGCGCCGCCGCGGGCGCCCCGGAGCTGTGTCGACCCCCGCCTCTGAGGGACGGACCTGGGGAGACTCCCTGCCCACTCGTCACTGTTTATCCCAGAAAAAGAGAAAAGCGCATTTTGACCGCTTTGTGGATATATAACGCGGGGTCATCCGACAGTCCCACTATGTGGCCAGATTGAGTCTTGGCGAACATTGACACCCTTATTGCGCACCGCAATGATCGCGTTGCCATGCGCGCCGATTAACCGAATTACGGACATTAAGCGGCGTATCCCCCTGCGCACCACAGTCGTATCCAGTGGGGTACCTCGTTCCCCCGGCGTCCTGCGGCGCGCACCGAGAAAGGAAGTGTTGACAAGGTGGTACCCCACCGAACTCGCCTGGCTCCGCTCGCCGGGTTGACACTCATAGCGAGCCTGGTCGCGGCCACACCGGCAAGCGCCGACGAGTCTTCCGAACTCGCACCCCTGTACCCCGCCCCCTCCGCCGAGAACGGTGAACTGACCCACCAGGCCGCCGGCCTGTGGTTCATCGAGCTGGAGAGCCCGCCCACCGTCGAGGGCTCCTCCGACACCGAGATCGAGAGCGAGCACGAGGAGTTCCGCTCCGAAGCCGAGGAATACGGCCTGGAGTACACCGAGCGGCACTCGTTCAGCGACCTGTGGAACGGCTTCTCCGTCGAGATGGACGACGCCCAAGTGGGCACGGCCAGGGAGATCCCCGGCGTCAAGGCCATCCACCCCGTCGTCACCTTCCAGATCCCCGAGGTCGACGACAGCACTCCCGACATGGACACCGCGCTGCCCATGACCGGCGCCGACATCGCCCAGAACGAACTCGGCCTGACCGGCGAGGGCCTGCGGGTGGCCATCATGGACACCGGCGTCGACTACACCCACCCCGACCTGGGCGGCGGGGGTTTCCCCAACGACCGCGTGGTCACCGGACACGACTTCGTCGGTGACGCCTTCAACGCGGGCGTCCCCGGCTCCGTACCGGTCCCCGACGACGACCCCCAGGACTGCAACGGCCACGGCACGCACGTGGCGGGGATCGTGGGCGCCCAGGGAGAGATCACCGGCGTGGCCCCCGAGGTGGAGTTCGGCGCCTACAAGGTGTTCGGCTGTAGCGGATCCACCACCTCCGACATCATGATCGCCGCCATGGAGCAGGCTCTGGCCGACGACATGGACGTGCTCAACATGAGCATCGGCTCCGCGCACTCCTGGCCGCAGTACCCCACCGCGGTCGCCTCCGACAACCTCGTCGACGAGGGCATGGTCGTGGTCGCCTCCATCGGCAACTCGGGTGACACGGGCCTGTACTCCGCGGGTGCCCCCGGTCTGGGCGAGAAGGTGATCGGCGTCGCCTCCTTCGACAACACCCACATCCAGGCCGAGTCCGTGACCGCCAACCCCAGCGGCGAGAGCATGGCCTACATGGCGATGGGAGAGGCCACCGCACCGCCCACCTCGGGTGAGACCGACGAACTGGTCTACATCGGCCGGGGCTGCGCCTCCCTGGGCGACACGCTGGAAGGCGACCCCGAGGGCAAGACCGCGCTGATGGTGCGCGGTGAGTGCCCCTTCGCCGAGAAGTACGACACGGCCCTGGCGGCGGGCGCCACCGGCGTGGTCATGTACAACAACGTCGCGGGCATGTTCGCGGGCGGCGGCATCGTCGACCAGGGTGCCTTCTCCATCGGGATCTCCGACGTCTCCGGAGCCCACCTGCGCGAACTGTTGGAGGGCGACGAGCCCGTCACCTTGACCTGGACCGGGGAGAAGGCCACCGTTCCGAACCCGACCGGCGGCCTCATCAGCTCCTTCAGCTCCTTCGGTCTGGCCCCCGACCTGAGCCTGAAGCCGGACATCGGCGCCCCCGGCGGCCTGATCAACGCCCCCTACCCCATGGCCAAGGGCGGCTACGCCACCCTCAGCGGCACCTCGATGTCCTCCCCGCACGTGGCCGGCGGCGTCGCCCTGCTGTTGCAGGCCCGTCCCGACCTGAAGGCGCACGAGGTGCGTGACGTCCTCCAGAACAGCGCCGACCCCCAGGCCTGGTGGGGCAACCCCGGTCTGGGCCACTCGGACAACGTGCACCGTCAGGGCGCGGGCATGGTGGACGTGCCCGGCGCGGTGCTCGCCACCACGACCGTGACTCCCGGCAAGCTGTCCCTGGGCGCCACGCAGGGCGCCGTGACCGAGACCCTCACCATCACCAACGACGGTGACGAGGAGGCCGTCTACGAGCTGGGTCACGAGGCCGCCCTGGGCACCCACGGCAACACCTTCACCCCCGGGTACAACGACGCCTTCGCCGGGGTCTCCTTCGACTCCGACAAGGTGACCGTCGCGGCCGGCGCGTCGGTCGAGGTCGCGGTGACCGTCACTCCGCCCGCCCGGGACTTCGTCCAGATGATCTACGGCGGATACGTCACCGTGGACCAGGTCGACGGTGAGACCTACCGCGTCCCGTACGCCGCCTACAACGGCGACTACCAGGAGATCGAGGCCATGACCCCGATCACCGACGCCGAGGGCGGGACCTTCGACCTGCCGTGGTTGACCAAGATCACCGAGTGCGGTGCCTTCTCCGGTCTGGAGTGCGCCGCCGCCGACGGTGGCACGTTCCAGAACCAGCCCGACGGCGCGACCTACACCATGCGGTGGGTCGACGGGCTGCCGGACGTGCCCTACGTGATCGCCCACTTCGACCACCACGTCACCACGCTCCAGATGGTGGTCGTCGACGAGCGCACCGGACGCCCGGTGCACCCCCACCGCAACATCGGCGTGTCGGTGGACTACGTGCACCGCAACGCGACCGGGACCTCGTTCTTCAGTTACCCCTGGGACGGCACGGTCGTGGACAGGCACGACCGGATCAGGCCCGTCAAGGACGGTGAGTACCGTCTGGAGGTCCGCGCGCTGAAGGCGCTCGGCGATCCCGACAACGCCGAGCACTGGGAGACCTGGACCTCCCCGGTGATCACCATCGCCCGCGGATAGCCGCGCGGCGCGGGGTCGTCCGAACCCCGTGTCCGTTGAGTCGGGGCCGTCCTCCTTCGGGAGGGCGGCCCCGGCCGTTCTCCGACCCTGGCCGCGCGGGAGGCCTCGTGCGTCCGGCCGGACACGGCCGGTGACACCGCCCCTCGCCGGTCGCGCGCGGCCACGTCCGGGCCTCAGGCCGGGCGTTCGAGCTTTTGGCTGATCACCTGGGAGATGCCGTCGCCCTGCATGGTCACGCCGTACAGCGCGTCGGCGGCCTCCATGGTGCGCTTCTGGTGGGTGATCACGATCAGTTGGGAGGAGGCCCGCAGCTCCTCGAAGATCACCAGCAGACGCTGGAGGTTGGTGTCGTCCAGGGCCGCCTCGACCTCGTCCATCACGTAGAACGGGGAGGGCCGCGCCTTGAAGATCGCGGCCAGGAAGGCCACCGCGGTCAGGGAGCGCTCACCTCCCGACAGAAGCGACAGCCGCTTGACCTTCTTACCGGGTGGGCGGGCCTCCACCTCGATACCAGTGGTCAGCATGTCCTCGGGCGAGGTGAGCAGCAGTCGCCCCTCCCCACCGGGGAACAGACGTCCGAAGATCGCCGCGAACTCACGCTCCACGTCCAGGTAGGCGGCGGAGAAGACCTCCTGCACCCGGGCGTCGACCTCCTGGACGATGTCCATCAGGTCCCGGCGGGTCTTCTTCAGGTCCTCCAACTGGGCGTTGAGGAAGGCGTGCCGCTCCTCCAGGGCCGCGAACTCCTCCAGCGCGAGCGGGTTGATCCTGCCCAACTGGTGGAGTCGACGCTCCGCGGCCTTGGCCCGTTTGGCCTGCACCTCACGCACGTACGGCAACGGGACGGCGTCCTCGCCGGCGTCGGCGGGAGGAGGCACCGGCACACGGGGGCCGTACTCGGCGATCAGGGTGGGCACGTCCACGCCCATCTCCTCCCTGGCCTTGGTCTCCCACTGCTCCAGGCGCAGACGCCGCTCCGCCCGGGCCACTTCGCCGCTGTGCGCCGAACTCGTCAGCTTCTCCAGTTCCACGGAGAGCTCCCTCACCCGGGTCCTCACCGCCTTGAGTTCGGCGTCGCGTTCCTCCTTGCGTGCCTCGGCCGCGCGCCGCTCGGACTCGGCCGCCGACAGCGACACCGCGATCCGCTCCAGGGCCTCCCGGGCACTCCTGGCGACCGCCTCGGCGATGACGGCCTGCGCCATACGGGTCCGGCGGCGCCGCCGCGCGCGCTCCACCGCGCGACGTTCCTCGAAGGCCTGGGCCCGCAGCCGCTCTGCGCGTCCGGCGATCGAGCGGGCACGCTCCTCCGCGGTGCGCACCGCCAAACGGCGCTCCATCTCGGCGGCACGGGCACGCGAGGCCTGGGCGGCCAGCTCGTCGCGGGTGTCGGCGTCGGGGGCCTCCTCCTCGATGGAGGCGGCCGTCTCCTCGGCCTCCGCCAGCTCCTGCTCCATCCGCTCCAGCTTCTCGGCCTCCTCGTCCCTGGCGGCCACGGCCCTGGCCGCGGCCGCCGCGTACCGTTCGGACTCGGTCTCCGCCGAGCGCGCCTGGCCCCCGAGTTTGCCCAGCCGCTGGGCGAACTCGTGGCGTTTACGGTCGCTCTGGCGACGTCGTGCGGTCAGCTCCCCGACCTCGACGGCCAGGGCTTCGCGTTCACCCCTGCGTTCCTCCAGCTCGGCGGCGATCCGCTCCGCGGCCTCGGTGGCCTCCTCCAGCCTCTGGGCCGCCTCGTCCACCGCGGCCTGGACCTCCAGCAGACTGGGGGCCGCCACCGAGCCGCCGTGCGCCAGCGCCGTGGAGAACACGTCGCCCTCGGAGGTGACGGCCCGCACTCCGGGCACCTTGCCGACCAGGTCTCGGGCGGTCTCGACGTCGGGCACCAGGACGACACGGTCCAGCAGGGCCGTGACCGCGCCGTCCAGGTGCTCGGGGGCCACGACCGCCTCACGCGCGTAACGGACTCCCGCGGGCAGTCGGGGCCATTCCCCGCGCGGCACCGAGGCCGTGGCCCGGGCGATGACGATCCCCGCACGGCCCGCGTCCTCGGATCTGAGCAGGTCCAGGGCGGCCACGGCGGTGTCGGGGTCCTCCACGGCCACGGCTCCCGCGGCGGCTCCGAAGGCGGCGGCCACCGCGGTCTGCTGACCGGCCTCGACCTGCACGAGGGAGGCCAGACTGCCGAGCGTGCCGGGCAGATCGGCGTCCAGGAGGGTACCGGCGCCGTCCTTGTGGGCCAGGCCCAGCTCCAGCGCCTCCTTCCGGGCGGCGAGAGCCGCCCTCTCGCCCTCGGCGGCGCGCTCTGCGTCGCGCAGGCGGTCGAGCTCGGCGTCGGCCTCGGAAAGCCTCCGGGCGGCCCGCTCCTGGGCGGAGTCGAGTTCGGCGTCCCCCTCGTCGAGGCCGGCCGACTCCTCGGCGGCCATCTCGTACTCGGCCTGGGCCGACTCCGCGCGCTCGGCGGCCTGTGCCGCAGCCTCCTCCAGGCGGGCGATCTCGGCCTCGTGCGAGGTCAGACGACCACGCAGGCTCTCCACCCGCGCGGACAGCCGCACCAGTCCCTCCCGGCGGTCGGCGGCGGCCCGGGCGGCGGCCTCCCACCGCTTCTCCTCTCGGTGCAGGGCGTCCTCGGCGGCGACCCGCTCGGTGACGGTGACCTCCAGCGCCTCCCGGGCCTCCTCCAGACGGGTGAGAAGCTCCTCCTCCTGGGCCGCGACCTCCTCGGCCTCCCTCTCCAGCTCTTCGGGGTCGCGGCGGTGGACGGGCTCGTCGTCGACGGAGGCCAGGTTGCGGTGGCGTTCGTCGGCCAGCCCGCGTACGGCGTCCAGACGTTCGGTGAGACGGGACAGGGAGTGGTAGGTCTCCAAGGCTCGGGCCAGGGCCGGAGCCGCCTCGGCGGACTGCGCCTCCAGTTCGGCCTCGCGCTCCTGGGCCTGGGCCAGGGCGGTCTCGGTGGAGGTGCGGCGGGCGAGGATCTCCTTCTCGTCGGCCTCCTCCTTGGCCAGCTGCTCGGTGAGGGTGACGATGTCGTCGGCGAGCAGGCGCAGGCGGGCGTCCCGCAGGTCGGCCTGGATGACGGCGGCCCGGCGGGCCAGCTCGGCCTGACGCCCCAGAGGTTTGAGCCGGCGGCGCAGTTCGGCGGTCAGGTCGGTGACCCGGTCCAGGTTGCCCTGCATCGCGTTGAGCTTGCGGATCGCCTTCTCTTTGCGCTTACGGTGCTTGAGGATGCCCGCGGCCTCCTCGATGAGGGCTCGGCGCTCCTCGGGACCCGCGTGCAGAACGGTGTCGAGCTGCCCTTGCCCGACGATGACGTGCATCTCCCGACCGATCCCCGAGTCGCTGAGCAGGTCCTGGATGTCGAGCAGGCGACAGGTGTCGCCGTTGATGGCGTACTCCGAGCCTCCGTTGCGGAACATGGTCCGCTTGATGGTGACCTCGGTGTAGTCGATGGGCAGCGCGCCGTCGGTGTTGTCGATGGTGAGGCTGACCTCGGCGCGGCCCAAGGCCTGTCGGGTGGAGGTACCGGCGAAGATGACGTCCTCCATCTTGCCGCCGCGCAGGGACTTGGCTCCCTGTTCGCCCATCACCCAGGACAGGGCGTCGACCACGTTGGACTTGCCCGATCCGTTGGGGCCGACCACACAGGTGATCCCCGGTTCGAAACGCAAGGTGGTGGCCGACGCGAACGACTTGAATCCGCGTAGCGTCAGGTTCTTCAGATACACCGGCACCTCCCACGACGGCCACCGTTGGTACACACCGCGACCACCTAAGGGTGCCACGAAGCAGTGACCGAAGGGTGAGGTTCGGGCCGATGTTCCCTGTTGGAGCGGGCCGGTGGACGTGATGTCACCTCGCCCGAACGGAAAGGACGGGGGAGTCCGGCGGACACGGAGGGTTGTGATGGAGCCCGCCGGGTACAACGACGGCAAAGAGTCCGCAAAGAAAGGAAGAGAAGATACTGCGGCTCGGCCGGCGGGGAGTCTCTCACTCCCGTCCGTCGACGTTTCCGGCTAGGGACGCCTGGTTCACGATCGGCGTCCCCATGAGTGGATCGTTCACCTCACGAGGCCGTTCTGACGGGGCCCCGTCGTCGACGGTGTCAGGTCAGGCGAGTGCGGGCTCGCGATCGGTCGCGCTGGAAGCGACTTCGGTGACGGCCATGCTGAGCTGGTCGTTCTTGGCCTGAAGACGGCTGATCTCGTCCTCAAGGTCACGTACCCGCTTCTGCAGTCGCCTCATCTCCGAGACCATCCGAGGGTCAGAGCCGCCGACGTGGCCAAACAGAGCCTTCGCCATGATATGGGTCCTCCACGCTGAGTGACCAGTGATGATCCGCGCCCGTGATGCCCGTGGTGACGCCGAGTGGCGATGTTCCCTACGGGTGGAAAGGTTGCGCGATGTACCTTCCAGAGTCTCACCGTGCGCGTCGCTGGTCAAGATTTGATTACAACGGTCCGTAACGACCACCGTCCGGACGAATGCAACCGGGCAGGTGGCAGCGCACGATTCGAACACAGGCACCCCGGGCTTCGCCGGAGCGTCGTGGGACGGGGCGGACGCCACACGTCCTTCGCCCCTCACCCGCCAGGCCGCCCACCGCGAACCCCTCGTGGCCGCAGCGGCCTCACGGTGTGCTCGAATCGCGTTACACCATAAGCATACTCATCGCTCGACGAATCCGCTGAAGGTCCCCCCGGCCGAGGACCAACGTTCGACCACGGAGTCCACACGGCCAGGTGTTCCCTCGCCCCTGAGATGACCAAGGAGTCGCTCGCACGCGCCCCTGGGTCCCTCCGCGACCACCTCGACCCTGCCGTCCCGAAGGTTCGTGGCGGCGCCGCTCAATCCCAGCTCCAACGCCTTGGACCGCGTCCACCAGCGGAAACCCACCCCTTGGACGCGCCCGCGTACCCACGCGGTCAATCGGACGGCTTCGGCGTCCTCACCCACGAGCCGACTCCTTACTTACCTGGCGGACATACTTTTCTCACCGCGTTCGGCGACGACGGCTCAGCCTCGACCTCGGGGCGCCCGCTGACAGCTCGGGCAACTGTAGGAGGAGCGGTTCATGAACGCCTCCCGGATGATCGAGGAGCCGCACCGGCCGCATGGACGGTCGCGGCGACCATAGGCGTTGAGACCGCGTTCGAAGTAGCCGCTCTCACCGTTGACGTCGACGTAGAGACCGTCGAAGGTGGTGCCGCCCACCTCCAACGCCTCGATCATCACATCGCGTACGTGTCCCAGCAGCTCCACGACCTGTGCCTTGGACAGTCCGTGCGTGGAACGCGCCCAGTGCAACCGTGAGCGCCACAGCGCCTCGTCGGCGTAGATGTTACCGACGCCACTGATCAGCGACTGGTCCAGCAGCGCGCGTTTGACCTCGGTCCTCCTGGCCCGCAGCGCCCGTACGAAGACCTCGGGGACGAAGTCGGGGTCCAGCGGATCCAGGGCGATGTGGTCCACCGAGGCCGGCACGTCCTGGCGGACACCGGGCACGTCCACCATCAGATGACCGAAGGTCCGCTGGTCGACGAAGCGCAGTTCGACACCGTCCGACAGGGGCAGGCGCACCCTCAGGTGCTTCTCGTCGGGTTTGCCCGTGGGCTGGACCAGCATCTGCCCGCTCATGCCCAGATGCACGAGGAGCATCTCACCGCTGTCCAGCAGAAGCCACATGTACTTGCCGCGCCGGTGCGCCTCGACGGGTACGCGTCCCGCCAGACGGGCGGCGAAGTCCGTGGCACCCGCCAGGTGCCTGCGCACCGCTCTGGGGTGCAGGACCTCCACCGCGCCGACGGTACGGCCCAGGGCGTGCTCGGCCAGGCCGCGACGTACGACCTCCACCTCGGGGAGTTCGGGCACCCTTCCTCACCCCCGTCCGGCGCCGGAGGTTTCCCCGCCGGTGGAACCGGCGACGGTCCCACCGGACTCGGAACGGGACTTGATGGCCTTCCAGGCCGACTCCGCGGCCTGCTGCTCGGCCTCCTTCTTGCTCCGTCCCTCGCCCCGGCCGTAGCTCTGGCCCGCGACACGGACCGTGGCGCGGAAGGTCTTCTGGTGGTCGGGGCCGCTCTCGTCCACGTGGTACTCCGGGACGCCGAGCATCTCGGCGGCGGTCAACTCCTGCAAGGAGGTCTTCCAGTCCAGCCCCGCCCCGAGTCCGGAGGCCGTGGCGATGAGCGGGTCGAAGAGGCGGTGCACGAATTCCGAGGCCACGTCCAGACCGCAGTCCAGGTAGACCGCACCGATGACGGCCTCCAGGGTGTCGGCCAGGATCGAGGACTTGTCACGCCCGCCGGTGCCCTCCTCACCACGGCCGAGTCGGATGTAGGCGCCGATGCCCAGGCTCCGGGCGACGTCGGCGAGGGCGCGCATGTTCACCACGGCGGCACGCAGCTTGGCGAGCTGCCCCTCGGGCAGGTCGGGATGCTTGCGAAAGAGCGTGTCGGTGACCACCAGGCCGAGCACGGAGTCCCCGAGGAACTCCAGGCGCTCGTTGGTGGGCAGTCCGCCCTTCTCGTAGGCGTAGGAGCGGTGGGTCAGGGCCCGCAGAAGGACCTTCGGGTCCACCTCGACCCCGATGGCCTTGTGGAAGGACCTGACTTCGGATGCGGAGAGTTGGCTGGCCACTGGTTCACTTCCCTGCTCGGGCACGCCGTGGTGAGGCGCACTGATGGTGGTGGATGACCCGTGCCCCCGCCAGGGTGCTCGAAAGCGAGGTGACCGTCGCGGGAGGCGCACTCCCCCGGCGACCACCACGAGCTCGGGAACCTCGGGCGTCCGGGTCACTCGTGCGACGTCCGATCCTGGTGTTCGTCGGTGTTCTCCGACTCACTTTACAAACCCCCGCGTGCCGACGCTCGGGGTGTCCGGGGACTCGTGCCCCGCCCCGGTCGAACGCGGTCCCGCGTGTGCGGTGGTCCGTGCGGACGCACGCGCACCAGGGCACGGCGTCCGGGCACGCCGCGACAGCGCTTCGGGGCGGACCCGTGAGACGGGTCCGCCCCGAAGCGACTCGGGAGTCGGGCGCCGGGGCCCGAGTCCCGTGCGTGGTGGGGTGCTCTCATCACATGCCCGCACACCCACCGCCGGTCTCAGCCGGTGACCGGAGGAACCCCTGGTGGCCGAGCAGAACTCCACCGAGAAGGCCCTAGGCGGGGTTCGTGACCTGGCGGTTGTTGTAGGTGCCACAGGTCGGGCACGCGATGTGGGGCTGCTTGGGGTCGCGGCAACGCGGGCAGTTGACCAGCACCGGGCGCGACGCCTTCCACTGGGAACGGCGGGTCCGGGTGTTGCTCCGCGACATCTTCCGCTTCGGGACGGCCACTTCAATCCTCCTGGGTCACCCCCGCGGTCGCGGGAGGTCGCTTATCTGGTCACCCCGCGCGCTGTGGCGGGGAATGCGTGCTCCGCTCGACGGGGACGCCCGGGGGCGGCCGTCCGTCGACCGGTTCACGAGTTCATCGTTCGCCGGGGTCCTCCGCGAGTCCGCGGAGTGCCTCCCAGCGCGGGTCGACGTCGTCCCCATGACCATGGTCGGGACCGGCCTCGGCGAGCTTGACACCACACTCGGTGCACAGACCGGGGCAGTCCGGACCGCACAGCGGTATGAGAGGGATCGCGAGGACGACGGCGTCTCGGACCACGGGACCGAGGTCGAGCAGATCGCCCTCTAGATAGTATTCCTCATCGTCGTCGCCGGGGTCCTCGACCGCTCCGGGGACGTCGTCCTCGTCGGCGGAATACCGGTACAGCTCCTGGAGACCGGCCTCGATCTCGTCCGAGATCGGATCCAGGCAGCGCGAGCACTCGGCGTTGAGCCGACCCCGGACCGTGCCGGTGACGAGGACACCCTCCATCACCGCTTCCAGCCGCAGGTCCAGTTCGAGTTCACTGCCCTCCGGCACGGTCGCGACCGCCGTGGAGAACGCCTCGGGTACGGTCACGATGCGGTTGACCGTGCGCATCGACCCCGGCTGGCGGCCCAGCGGGCGGGTGTCGACCACGAACGGGTCACGAGGATCTAGGCGAGACAGGGTCATCGGACTTTCACAAGGAGTTCGGTGTGCCGGGCGCGAGAAGATCGCGTGCCGGCCGGCGTGAGTGCACGCCGAACACCGGCGACACGCATGGTCGAACCGCGATTCTACCTACCATGCACCCGACCACCCAAATCAGCCCGAGCCGGCCTCCTGGAGATCCGGCTCACGCCCCTCCGGAACCGGGCCCGCGTCGCACAGGGAGATCGGGTCAGCCCGCCTCCCCCGCCCGCTGGGCGTACTTCTCCCGCAGGCGGTCCTGGACGTAGGGGGTGACCAGACTGGAGACGTCCCCCCGGTGCTGGGCGATCTCGCGGACCAGGCTGGAGGAGAGGAAGGAGTACTGCGGGTTGGCCGTCATGAACACGGTCTCCACCCCCGAGAGCCGGTAGTTCATCTGGGCGATCTGCAACTCGTAGTCGAAGTCACTGACCGAGCGCAGACTACGGACGATGGTCTCGATGCCGTTCTCCCGGCAGAAGTCGACCAGGAGTCCGTCGAACTCGCTGACCCTCACGTTGTCGAGGTCCGCGGTGCCCTCACGGAGCATGTCCAGTTTCTCGGGGACGGTGAACAGGCCACGCTTGTTGATGTTGTTGAGCACGGCGGCGACGACCTCGTCGTACTGTTTGGCCGCCCGGCCGATGATGTCGATATGACCGTAGGTCACCGGGTCGAAGGAGCCCGGACAAACGACACGACGCACGGTGGATCGCCCCTTTCGGAAACTACGTTCGAGTACCGCGATGGTAGGGGTTGGCCTTCACGCCCTCGCGGGCAACACCCGTTTCAGGGCGTTCCCGGAGTCGGGAGGCTCCGAGAGCGGAAGGCGCCGTCCCGGGCGGGGCGGGCGTACCAGAGCACCGCCTCCCCGTATCCCCGCCTGCGGTCGCGCTCCACTCCCGGCGGCCACGCGGGTTCGGCTCCGCGTTTGGAGCGTTCGACGACGATCACGGCGTCATCGACCAACCAGTCACCGCCCGACAGGCGGACCAACATGTCGGCGACCTCCGCGTCGGTGACGGTGTAGGGCGGGTCCGCGACCACGAGGTCGTAGGGGTCACCGGTGTTGCCCCGACCGAGTACCCGCTCCACGCGGTCGACCACCAGTTCGGCTCCGGCCAGGCCGAGCGCGGCGATGTTCCTCCTGACCGTCCGGGCCGCCCCACGGTCGGCCTCGACCAGGAGCGCGTGCGTCGCGCCCCGCGACAGGGCCTCCAGTCCGATCGCCCCCGACCCCGCGTACAGGTCCATCACCCGCAGTCCGCGGAGGTCGCCGAGGTCGGAGCGGACGGAGGAGAACAACGCTTCGCGGGCACGGTCGCTGGTGGGCCGGGTGGTGCGGCCCTCGGGGACGTGGACGCGCCGTCCACCGGCCGTCCCTGCGATGATGCGGGTCATTGGTAGTCAGAGGCGCGGTACCCGTTCCCGGGCCCGTTTCCTCATCCCCCTTTCAATCCGTGCGTGCGGTTTTCCCGCACACGGCTTACCGATGATCTTCTAAACCGGGTTACGCAACCCCGG
>NZ_JASCXJ010000013.1 GCF_030271535.1 Nocardiopsis sp. ATB16-24
GCCTTTGACACCCCGCTCGGCCGGGCGGGTCTCCCCGCACGGCTGGGGCCTGCTACCGGGCGCTCCGGCGCTTACCCGGACGGGACTTACACCCGCTGGCCTGACACAGCTTTCAGGACGCACCATGGGGCCACGGTAGCCAAGGAAGGACCCACCGACGTCGCGGTGGTGGGACCTCAGGCCTTCTCCAGGTACTCGGCGCGCTCCTCGGGCAGGAGGATCTCCAGCGCCTCGGCCAGCGGTGGATGACCGGCCAGGTCGGGATCCCGCGCCACGTACGCGACGGCCTCCTCACGCGCCTGACCGATGAGCTCCTCGTCCTTGAGCAGGGTGAGCATGCGCAGGCTGGAGCCGGTTCCCGACTGGGAGGCGCCCAGGACGTCCCCCTCCCGTCGCATCTCCAGGTCCACACGTGAGAGTTCGAACCCGTCGGTGGTCGCCGCCACCGCCGCCAGCCGTTCCCGGGCCGGGGTCCCCTCCTCGGCGTCGGTGACCAGCAGGCACAGCCCCGGCAGCCGTCCCCGGCCCACACGACCGCGGAGTTGGTGCAGTTGCGACACCCCGAAGCGGTCCGCGTCCATGATGACCATCACAGTGGCGTTGGGCACGTCCACGCCCACCTCGATGACGGTGGTGGAGACCACGACGTCGGTCCCTCCCTCCGAGAAACGACGCATCACCGCGTCCTTGTCCTCGGGGGCCATTCGGCCGTGCAACACCTCCACCCGCACGTCGGCCAACGGTCCGCGGGACAGATGTCCGGCCACGTCCAGCACCGCCAGCGGAGGTCGGGCACCGGGGACCTCCTCCTCCGGCCGACCGTCGACCTCCTCCTCCGACGTCCCCGCGGCCTCGTCGCCGATGCGGGGACAGACCACGAACGCCTGACGCCCGGCCGCCACCTCCTCCCGGATCCGTTCCCAGGTCCGTGCCAGGAAGTGCGGTTTCTCGAGCGCGGGCACGACGTGCGTGGAGATCGGGGACCGACCTTCGGGCAACTGGGTGAGCGCGACCACGTCGAGGTCGCCGTAGACGGTCATCGCGACGGTGCGCGGGATGGGGGTCGCGGTCATCACCAGCACGTGCGGGCGCCCGTTCGCGGCCTTCTCCCGCAGGGCGTCGCGCTGCTCCACTCCGAAGCGGTGCTGCTCGTCGACCACCACCAACCCCAGGTCGGCGAAGGTCACGTGCTCCTGGAGCAACGCGTGGGTGCCCACGATGATCCCCGCCGCACCGGAGGCGGCGTCCAGCAGGGCCTCCCTACGGGCCGCGGTGTTCATGGAGCCGGTGAGCAACGCCACCCTCGTGGCGTTCTCGGCCCCGTCGATCTGTCCTGCCCGGCCCAACGCGCCGAGCATGGTGCCGATGGAGCGGTGGTGCTGCTGGGCGAGGACCTCGGTGGGAGCGAGCATGACGGCCTGGCCCCCGGAGTCCACCACCCGCAGCATCGCGCGCAGCGCCACCAAGGTCTTGCCCGCGCCGACGTCGCCCTGGAGCAGGCAGTGCATGGGCCTGGTGGCGTCCAGCCGTTCGGCGAGGTGCTCGCCCACCTCGCGCTGTCCCTCGGTGAGGGTGAAGGGCGACTGCGCGTCGAAGGCGTCGAGGATGCCGCCGACCACACCCGGGCGGGGCTGGGCGGGCAGCTCCTCCGCCCTGCGGCGGCGTCGTGCCAGCGCGAGCTGGAGGACGAAGGCCTCGTCCCACTTCAGACGCCGACGGGCGGCGCCCACGTCGGCCCACTCGGTGGGCCGGTGGATCCGGCGCAGGGCGTCGGCGACGCCGAGGAGCCCGTGCCTTCGCCGGAGCTCCGTCGGCAACGGATCGGAGAGGCTGTCCACGTCGGCCAGGACGACGTCGAGCGTCCGCGCGATGGTCGCGGAGTCCAGGCCCTTGACCGCGGGGTAGACGGGGATGAGCTCGTCGGCGTAGGCCTGGGCCCGCTCCCCCTCGTGTCCGTCCTCGTCGAGGAGCTGGTACTGGGGGTGGTCGAGCTGGCGACGCCCCTTGAAGGTGGAGACCCGACCGGAGAACATGGCCAGCCGTCCGGGGACGAGCGCGTTCTGGTGGTAGGAACCCCGGTTGAAGAACGTCAGGTGCAGGCGGCCGGTGCCGTCGGTGACGACGGCCTCCATCATGTCCATGCGACGGCGTCCCTGGCGGGCCGGCACGGTGCGCCGCTTGGCCTCCAGGACGCGGGCCTGCACGGTGACCTCCTCGCCCTCCCGCAGTTCGGCGAGGTCGGTCAGCTCTCCCCGCCGGTCGTACCTGCGGGGGTAGTAGCGCAGCAGGTCGCCCAGGGTGTGCAGGTCGAGCTTCTCGGCGAGGGCCTTCGCCGTCCTGCCCCTGAGCGGCCCCTTGCCCAGTGGTTCGTCCCAGGTGCTCACGTGATGCTTCCCCGTCTCGGATCGCCGGTCAACGCCACGGTAGTGCTCCGATGCGACGTTCGTGTGCCACCGGTGCGAGAACACGGGGTCCCGGGGCGAACGCCTCGGGGTCTCTCACGGACGCCGGCCGTGCGTCGGCCACGGTGCGTCCGTCCACTCCCGACGGGGGTATACTCGTTGGAGTTCATCGCTCTTCGCCATGCCCGCGTGGTCGGTGCGATGTTCCATGGACACCAGTGCGGTGCTGCGCCGTCGTCCGGCGTCCGTACTGTACGGACATCGGTCAGTGGTCCGGATCGCCGCGTCCGCCCGTGTCCTTCGTGTATTCTTCCACGGTTGGTGTCCTCGCCAACCAGTCCGCCCGACCTCTCCGGTCGATTGAACCTTCGCGTGCGGCGACGTGCGCGATCCCGAGCGCTTGAATGGAGTTACCGTGGCTTCCGTCTGCGACGTCTGCGGCAAGGGACCAGGGTTCGGTAACAGTGTTTCCCACTCGCACCGTCGCACCCGCCGCCGCTGGAACCCCAACATCCAGACCGTCCGCACCCGTGTGGGCGGCACGCCCAAGCGCGTGAACGCCTGCACCTCGTGCATCAAGGCCGGCAAGGTGGACCACCGCTGAGCCGACACCGGCTCTCCTGGATCCTACGAAGGCCTCCGACTCTCGGTCGGAGGCCTTCGTCCTTTCTCGGCCTTCGGCGTCGTCTCGGCTCGTACGGGTTCCTCAGAGTCGGCAGACGTGCCCGTTGAGAGAGCAACGGACCGGAGTCTGCGGTACGCCCATCGCGTCGAAGGTGAGCACCGCCGAGGCACCGGGTTCCAGACGGTCGGCTCCGCCGCCCTGCCGGGCCAGGATGCCGTCCTCGATCTCCTCCCAGACCGCGCCCTCCACGTGGGTGATGCGCGCGGAGTCGAAGGCCAGTGCCAGTTCCCACGCGTCCAGGGCGGTGCGGGAGGTGTTGGTGATGGTGACGTGGCCGGTGAAGCCGTCCGACGTGGACTCCGTGATCCGGTAGACCACCGTGGTGGGCTCCGAACCGGCCTGTGTCTGCGGCCCCGGGAGGCCGTCCCCACCCGCCGCTGAGCCTCCGCGCTCCGGTTCCGTCCGAGGAGAGGCGTCGTGCGTGGGCCGGACCCCGTCCTGGGTCCCGGGCATCTCCGTGTCCTCGGGCGCCCCACCGAACTGGAGGTAGATCTGGGTGGTGCTGTAGCCGAACAGGAGCAGGCCCAGGAGGACTCCGGAGACGACCAGTACGTTGAGCAGTCTCGGCGGTTCGACTCTCTTGGGGACCGTGCTCTCGATGAGGCCGCCGAACCGCCGCAGCGCGCCGGCGTTCTCCGGCTCGCTGCGGTGCGCACCCCGGCGGGAACCACGCCGCCAGCCATGCCGCCCCATAAACCGCCTCTCGAGGTCTCCTTCGCCCTCCACCGTCGCCTGACGTCGCGAGGAGGGCGACCGGACGAGGTATCCGCTCCTGGTGATCCTTCTCGGCCGGTCGCTCGCGGAGAATCCTCAGGGGAGATCGGGGGTCCGCGAGCCGGCCGCTGTTCGCGAAAACGGCGTAGCCGCGTCCGCAAAGCCTAGCGCGAGAGCTAAACAGGACAAATCCAAACAAGCTCAGTTCCGCCGAAAATGGTCCCAGCCTGTATCGACGGATGCTCCTCCGTCGATCGTAACCGGATTTCGCTTTCCACCCGTGCTTTCGTCGCCGGCCTCGGTGACGATTCCCACGCGATACCAGTGGTCGGGCAGAACCGTGTCCGGTGGAAAGGTCGCCACCAGCGCGTGGTCCTCCCCACCGGCGACCATCAGTCCGCGTGCCGCTTCCTCGGCCTCCTCGGGAGCCGCTCCCAGGAGGCGGACCGCCTCCACGAGGGCGGGGGCGGGCCGTAGCGCCTCCGCCTCCAGGTCGATGCGCACCCCGCCGGCCCGGCACACGTGGCCGAGGTCCTGGACGAGTCCGTCACTGACGTCGAGCATGGCCGTGGCCCCGAGCAAGGCGGCCTCCGCCCCCCGCGTGTAGGGCGGGCTGGGGCGGCGGTGCTCGGACAGGCACTCGTCCGGACCCTCCACGCCCTTCTCCAGCAGGGCGAGCCCAGCGGCCGACAATCCGAGACGGCCGGTGTAGGCGACCACGTCGCCCGGTCTGGCACCGCCTCGTAGGACGGGCTCCCGGCCCTGGAGGTCGCCCAGCGCGGTGACGGCGATGGTGAGGGTGTCCGAGGCGACCATGTCCCCGCCCACGACGGTGCCGCCCGCGACCGCGCACTCGTCCCGTACCCCGGCGGTGAAGTCCTCGGCCCAGGCCACCGGAAGGTCGGGCGGCGCGGCCAGGCCGATGAGCAGAACGGTGGGCCGGGCCCCCATCGCCGCGATGTCGGCGAAGTTCTGCGCGACGGCTCGGTGCCCCACGTCCCGGGCGGTGGACCACTCCCGACGGAAGTGGCGTCCCTCGACCAACAGGTCGGTGCTGGCCACCGTTCTGCCGTCCGGGGCGGCGACGACGGCCGCGTCGTCCCCCGGTCCGAGGATTACATCGTCCGTCACGGGGAATTGGCCCGTCACACGTGTGATCAGAGCGAACTCGCCAAGCCCCCCAATGGTGTTATGCACAGGCATCAGGGTACGGTGACGCTCCGGCTCGGTGATCCCGGGTGCGTTCGGCGGACTTCGCCCGACATGCACGGGGCGTGTCCCCGGACCCGCGTTCGCCACCCCTTCGTCGTCGGTCACGTGGTCGCTCCGGTCGGGGCCGCCTCGCGCCCGCTCACATCCACACCCCGCGTACTCGAAGGAGCACCCATGGTGCAGGCCTACATCCTGATCCAGACCGAGGTCGGAAAGGCCGCCGAGGTCGCCCGGCTCATCCGCGACATCGACGGGGTCGAGAAGGCCCACGACGTGACCGGGCCCTACGATGTCATAGTCCAGGCCGGCGCCGACGACATCGACGCGCTGGGGGCGCTCGTGGTCGCCCGGATCCAGCGGCTGAGCGGCATAGCCCGGACCCTCACCTGTCCCATCGTCAACATCTGAGGCGCCATCGCCCGAAAGCGAGGTCCTTCTGTGCTCAGACGGCACGCGGGCGCGGTCGCGATCCTCGCCCTGGTGGCGACCGGTTGCGGTGCCTCGACCGTGCGGATGGAACCTCCGGAGACGGACGCGGCGACGGCCGCGGTCTGCTCCGATCTCGTCTCCGCCCTTCCGGACACGCTGCTCGGCGCCGAGCGTGCGCGGGTACGGCCCGACTCGGAACTGACCGCGGCGTGGGGGGACCCCGCCATCGGTCTGCGCTGCGGAGTGGAACGGCCCGTGGCGTTGACGCCGACCTCCTACCTGGAGGAGGTCAACGGCGTGCCCTGGTTGCCCCAGCCCGAGGACGCTCCCACTCTGTACACGGCGGTGGGCCACGAGGCCTACGTGGAGTTGTCCGTGCCCCCCTCCCACGGAGCGCCCGCCGCCGCGTTGACGACGGTCAGCGACCTGATCTCCGAGCACGTGCCCCCGCTGCCCGACGGAGAACTCTGACCTCGCCCTCCCCCGCCCCGGGTCCGGGCGTGCCCGTCTCCCGACCGACGGCCGCCGTCGTGTGAGGGCGCGTCGAGACGGACGAAGAGGCCCGAGTCCCCATCGCCGGCCGTTCCCTCTTCCCGGGCGCGTCGGGGCACCACCGTGCCGGGAAAAGCGTGTGGGGCCGCCGGCGGACCGGCGGCCCCACGTCCGTGTCGGGGGGACACGGCGAGATCACGGAGGGAGGGAACGGGCGGAAGGCCCCGTCACTCTTCTTCTTCGGTCCCCTCGTCGGCTCCGGCGTCGCCCTGGGGGCCCTCCATGCCCTCGATGTCGCCCATACCTCCGCCGACGAGCATGGCGTCCACCTCCTCGGCCGTCTCCGAGATCTGACCGGAGCAGGAGGCGCCGGGTTCGGGCACGTCGGTACCGCGCTCGTAGAGCCGCACGAAGCGCTGGAGGTTCTCGTCGTCGGCCGTCTCGGCGGTGACCTGCCGGCCCCAACTGGAGGCGACGATCGGAGCGTCCATGTCCCCCTCGTAGGGGGTGACCAGCAGGTAGTCCCCGGGGTTGTACATGTCGTTGAGGGTCTGTACCTGCTCCTCCGGCAGGTCGGGCCGGTAGTTGATCCACACCGCGCCGTGCTCCAGGGAGTGCACCGCGAGTTCGGGTGTCACCGGCTCGGGATAGACCCCACAGTTCTGCCAGGAACTCCAGTGGTCGCCGCCCACGGGCGGGGACTGCTCATAGTCCACCCGCTCTCCCATCTCCACGTGTACGTAGGAGGGGACCTCGAATTCCTGCACTCCCGCGATCGAGCGGCTGCGGAACTCCATGAAGATCAGGAAGGCGAGCAGTCCCACGACCAGGACCACGGCGGTGGTGACGCCGGCGACGGTGAGGACTTTTCGACGCCGTTCCTCTTTGAGTCGTTGCGCCCTCAGCTCGGCTGCGCGGCGGCGGCGCTCCTCCGCCGTCTTCTTCTTGGCCACTGTGTCTCCTGGGGTGGGTAGCGACAAAAGGGACTTACCTATCCTCTACTTTGTCATCACCCTTGTGCGATTCGACCAGGATGGTTCCATGGAACACAAAGACGGCCCCGCTTCCGAAGCCGCCCTCGGCGGCGAGGACGGGCAGGAGCGGGCGGGCGAGGGGACACCGCACGACGGCATTCCGGAGGCGGGGGGCTCTTCACCTCGCGCACCACGGCGGTCGGTGCCCATGTGGACCGCCGTGGTCCTGGTCGTGTTGGCCTTGGGGGTCGGTTATCTGTCGGGGCGCCCCTCCTACCCCCTGGACACCGGCCCCGACGCGGGGTTCCTGCGCGACATGAGCGCACACCACGCCCAGGCGGTGGACATGTCGATGATCATCCTGGAGAAGACCGAGGACCCCGAACTGCACACGGTGGCCACCGACATGGCTCTCACCCAACAGGGCCAGATCGGGATCATGCAGGCGTGGCTGGCGGCCTGGGACCTGAACTCGCGCGGCACGAAGCCTCCGATGGCGTGGATGGAGGGCCATGACCACGGCGGCGGTGGAGGAGGGGTCCCCGACGCCATGCCGGGACTGGCCTCGCCCGAGGAGATGGAGGCCCTGGAGGAGGCCGAGGGGGTGGAAGCCGAGCTTCTCTTCCTGGAACTGATGATCGCCCACCACGAGGGCGGCATCGACATGGCCGTGGCCGAGGTGGAGTTCGGCAAGGAGGAGAAGGTCGTCGACCTCGCGCAGAAGATGATCAACGGCCAACAGACCGAGGTGGACTGGATGGAGAAGCTGATCGACAAGCGTAGGGACGCTTCGGACCCCTGAGCCGCTCGCATGGCCACCGTCGCCATGCCCGGAGCCGGCCGACCGCCGCACCCTGACGAAGGCGCGTCCTGCGGGGCGCGCCTTCGTCGTGTGCGCGGTGTCCCACCGCGGCGTCCCGACGGCGCCGTTCCGCCGTCGTCGGGGGTGTGCGCGAGAGCACAGGACCGGGTCCGGCGGCGCGTCCGTGGACGGATCGCACCGGATCCTTCCAGGTGGCGGGCGTCGGCGTGGGCGCGGCGCCCCACTGCGAACGCCCGGGTGAGGATTGCGCCACCCCCTGGGGAGACGCGGAGAACACCCTTTTTCGCGGGGGCGGCCACTAATACGACACGACGTAGCACTACAGTGTGTAGTACTACAGGCGGTCGGTCCCTGAGAGGCGGGTATGGAAGCCCTTGAACTCGCGCGGTGGCAGTTCGGTGTCACCACGATCTACCACTTCCTCTTCGTGCCCCTGACGATCGGGCTGTCCTTCATCGTGGCCGTGCTTCAGACTCTCTGGCACCGCACCGGCAGGCACGAGTACCTCCAGGCCACCCAGTTCTTCGGCAAACTGTTCCTGATCAACTTCGCCATGGGGGTGGTCACGGGCATCGTGCAGGAGTTCCAGTTCGGCATGAACTGGAGCGAGTACTCCCGCTTCGTCGGCGACGTCTTCGGCGCTCCGCTGGCGATGGAGGCCCTGCTCGCCTTCTTCCTGGAGTCCACCTTCATCGGCCTGTGGATCTTCGGCTGGCACCGTCTTCCCCGCGCCGTGCACCTGGCCTGCATCTGGCTGGTCGCCATCGGCACCAACCTCTCGGCGTACTTCATCCTCGCCGCCAACGCCTGGATGCGGCACCCGGTCGGCTACACGGTCAACGAGGAGACCGGTCGCGCCGAGCTCACCGACATCTGGGCGGTCCTGAGCAACGACCAGGCCTGGTCCACCTACCTGCACACCGTCTCGGCCGCCTTCGTCACCGCAGGCCTGTTCGTGGTCGCGGTCAGCGCCTACAAGCTCTGGCGCAACAGCCACCACAACGACACCGGCGTGGTCGGAGTCACCCCTCCCGAGCGCGACTTCGCCCTGTTCCGCAGAGCCCTCAAGGTCGGCCTGGTCTTCACCCTGGCCGCCGGCATGCTGACGGTCTTCTCCGGAGACCACCAGGCCAAGCTCGCCGCCGAGTACGAGCCCATGAAGCTCGCCGCGGCCGAGGCCCTGTGGGACACCGAGGAGGGCGCGGCCTTCTCCGCCCTGGCCGTCGGCGACACCGAGGAGCGCTACAACCCCATCGACATCACCGTCCCCCACGTGCTCAGCTTCCTGGCCACGGGCGAGTTCGACGGCCAGGTGCACGGAATGAACAACCTTCAGGAGGCCTACGAGGAGTACTACGGCCCCGGAGACTACATCCCCAACGTGTTCGTCGTGTACTGGTCCTTCCGCCTGATGATGGGCCTCGGCGGCTTCGGCATCGCGGTCGCCGCGCTGGGTCTCTACCTCACCCGGGGCAGGGAGCGCATGCCGACCGGTCGGTGGTTCTACTACGGGGCGATGCTCGCCCTGCCCGCGGCGCTGGCCGCCAACATCTTCGGCTGGATCCTCACCGAGATGGGCCGTCAGCCCTGGACCGTGCACGGTGAGCTGCTCACCGCGGCCAGCGTCTCCCCGGGCGTGGACCTGGGCACCGTCGCGATGAGCCTGGCCGGGTTCACCGCCGTGTACGGAGTGCTCTTCGTCATCGAGGTCGGACTGTTGTTCAAGTACATCAAGGCCGGTCCCTCCCATCTCGTCCCCGACCTGCAAAAGGACGAGGACGAGTCCAAGATCCCGCACTTCAGCTACTAGGAGCCAAGGACCATGGATCTGGCCGTCATCTGGTTCATCGCCATCGCGGTCCTGTGGACCGGGTACTTCGTCCTGGAGGGGTTCGACTTCGGGGTCGGCACGCTCATGCCGTTCATGGGCCGGCGCGACTCCGTGGACCGTCGGGTCGCCATCAACTCCATCGGGCCGGTCTGGGACGCCAACGAGGTGTGGCTGATCACCGCGATCGGCGCCATGTTCGCCGCCTTCCCCGCCTGGTACGCCTCCACGCTCAGCGGGTTCTACGCCCCCCTGTTCCTCGTCCTCGTCGCACTCATCCTGCGCGGAGTGGCCTTCGAGTACCGGGGCAAGCGGGACGACTCCACCTGGCGTGCCCGCTGGGACCTGGCGATCTTCGTGGGCAGCACCGTGCCCGCCTTCCTGTGGGGCGTGGTGTTCGCCAACCTCCTTCGAGGCGTGGCCATGAACGCCGACCACGTCGTCACCGCCTCGGTCATGGACCTGTTCAACCCCTACGCCCTGTTCGGCGGGGTGACGACGCTGTCACTGTTCACCCTGCACGGGGCCGTCTTCCTGACCCTCAAGACCGACGGGCCGGTGCGGGTACGCGCACGCCGGGCCGCCCTGTGGACCGCGTGCGTCGCGGTCCCCTCCACCGCGCTGTTCCTGGCATGGACCCAGTACGCGCACGGAGGCGGGGCGCGGACCCTACCGCTCGTCCTCATCGCCGCCGCGGCCCTGGTGGGTGGGGTCGCGGCGGCCTGGCGACACCGCGAGGGCTGGTCGTTCACCTGCACGGCCGTGGCCGTCCTGGCGATGTTCGCGGCGGTGTTCGCCTCGCTGTTCCCCGACGTGCTGCCGTCGACCACCGACCCGGCGTTCGGACTGACCGTCGCCAACGCCTCCTCCGCCGAGTACACGCTCACCGTGATGACGTGGGTGGCGGTGGTGTTCCTGCCCCTGGTACTGCTCTACCAGGGATGGAGCTACTGGGTGTTCCGGCAGAGGGTGAGCGGGAAGACCGTGACCGGGGAGACCGTGACCGAGCGGACTCCCACCCTGCCGGAGGAGGACCACAGGCGTCCCGAACCCGCCGCGTGAGGCGACGCGGACGCCTGGTCGGGCGTCCGCCCCGAAGCCGCCGCCCGACCGCCCCGGTCCCGTCACCGTACGGGCGCCGACCGTTCCGGGTGCCCCGGCACCCGGCCGAGACGACGTCGTGAGGTCCCACTCCCATGAAGCCGCTTGACCCGCGCCTGGTGCGCACCGCCGGTGCGGTGCGCACCCATCTGGCGATCTCCGTGGCCGGCGGAGTGCTCATCACGGGGCTCATCCTGCTCCAGGCCTGGCTGCTCGCCCGTGCCATCAGCGGTGCCTGGCGGGGCGAGGGGATGGACACCCTGGGGTGGGTGATCGGCGCGGTCGCGGTCGTCGCCGTGGCCCGGGCGCTGTTGTCCTACGTGGAGGAGACCTCCGCTCTGCACAGCGCGGCGCGCACCAAATCGCAACTGCGCCGCCGTCTGGTGGCGCACGTGACCGGATCGGGCAAGGTGTGGACGGCCGAACCGGGCTCCGGCCCCGAGGGGGAGTCGCCCAGGGCCGGCGAGCTCGTCACCCTGGCCACCCGGGGTCTGGACGCGCTCGACGACTACTTCGCCCGCTATCTGCCCCAACTGGTCCTGGCCGCGATCGTGCCGCTCGCCGTGCTGATCGTGGTGTTCTGGGCCGACTGGATCTCGGGGATCGTCATCCTGGTGACGCTGCCGTTGATCCCGATCTTCATGGCGCTGATCGGCATGCACACGCAGCAGCGCACCGAACGGCAGTGGCGGCTGCTGAGCCGCCTGGGCGGGCACTTCCTCGACGTCATGGAGGGGCTGCCGACCCTGGCCGTGTTCCGTCGGGCCAAGGTTCAGGCGTCGATCCTGCGCAAGGTGGGTGACGATCACCGCAGGGCGACGATGGGGACCTTGCGGATCGCCTTCCTGTCGGCGTTCGCCCTGGAACTGTTGGCGACCTTGGCCGTGGCGTTGGTGGCGGTCGAGGTGGGACTGCGCCTGCTGGGCGGCCACATGGACTACCAGACGGCGCTGCTGGTACTCATCCTGGCCCCGGAGGCCTATCTGCCGTTGCGCGAGGTGGGCTCCCGCTTCCACGCGAGCATGGAGGGCGTGGCGGCGGCCGACCAGGTCTTCGCCGAGCTGGAGCGCGGGTACGAGGCCCCCGTGCGTCGCGACACCGGGACCGAGGACGAGGGTCCCATGGTGACCGGTGGGCGTCGGAACGAGGAGCCCCCTCCCCCGCCCACCGGACGGCCCTCCCCCGCCACCGGCGGTGACATTCGTTTCGAGGGTGTGGAGATGCTCTATCCCGGGCGGGACGTCCCCGCCCTGGCCGGATTGGACCTTGAGGTCCGGTCCGGGGAACACGTGTTGCTGACCGGCCCCAGCGGCGCGGGCAAGTCAACCCTGGTGTCGTTGCTGCTGCGCCTGAACGAGCCCACGCGGGGCGGGATCAGCGTGCGCGCTCCGGGAGGAGGGTGGGAGCCCCTGGAGACGATCCCCGCCGACGACTGGCGACTCGGCCTGGCCTGGGTGCCCCAGCATCCCTATCTGTTCGACGTGTCCGTGGCCGACAACATCCGGTTGGGGGCCCCGGAGGCGTCCATGGAGCGGGTGCGCGAAGCGGCCCGGATGGCCGAGGCCGACGCGTTCGTCTCCGCGCTTCCGGAAGGGTACCTCACTCGACTCGGCGAGCGCGGTGCCCGGCTCTCGGCCGGGCAGCGGCAGCGGATCGCCCTGGCGCGGGCGATGTGCCGCGACGCCCCTCTCGTCCTGCTGGACGAACCCACCGCCCACCTGGACCCGGAGAACGCCGCCGCGGTCCGCACCGCCGTGGCCCGGCTCCTGGTGGGGCGGACCGGGATCATCGTCGCCCATGACACCGGCTGGGCCCGTGAGGTCTTCGGGGGCACCCTGAGGACCGTGTCGCTCGCACCGCCGACCCGGGAGGGGAGCCCGTCGTGACAAGTTCCGACACCACCGTTTCCACCGACCCTCTCCAGGTTCCCGAGCACGAGCGTCGTCGTGATCCGCTGCGGAGGATGATCTCCCTGGCATGGCCGCGTGGTGGCCGGTTCGCGCTGGGGGTGCTCCTGGGAGCGGCGGCGACGGGCGCGGGTGTGGCCCTGTTGGGTCTGGCGGCGTGGATGCTGGCCACCGCGGCGGACCACCCTCCGATCACCGCCCTGGGTGTGGCCGTGGTGGCCACGCGCGCCTTGGGGGTCGGCCGGGGTGTGGCCCGTTATCTGGAACGGCTGGTCACCCACGACGCGGCGTTCCGCACACTGGCCGAGGTGCGGGTACGGGTCTACGAACGCCTGGCCGCCACCGAGCCCTTCGGCCGTTTCCGCTCCGGAGACCTGGTCTCCCGGCTGGTCAACGACACCGAGGCCACCCTCGACCTCCTGGTGCGCGGACTCACGCCTCCCCTGATCTCGGTGGTCACCGGAGGGGCCACGGTCCTGTTCCTGACCGTGCTCTACGTCCCGGGCGGCCTTCTGTTGGCCGCGGGACTCCTCCTGGCCGGGCTCGCCGTGCCCCTGGCCGCCGCCGCGCTGAGTCGGGCGCCGGGCGAACGCCAGGCCAAGGCACGCGGGGAACTGTCGACGGCCCTGGTGGACACCCTGCACGGTGCGCCCGACCTGGTGGCCTACGGCGCCATGGAGCGACAGGTGGAGCGGGTCGACGCGGCCGACGCCGAACTGACCAGGGTGGCGCGCAGGGACTCCACGCTGCTGGGCCTGGGGGCCGGGGCGAGCGCGCTGATCACCGGCCTGACCGTGTGGGGGTCCCTGTTCCTGGGTGTGGCCGCGGTGGAGGGCGGCGCCCTGGACGCGGTCTCCCTGGCCGTCCTGGTCCTGACCACGTTGGCGGCCTTCGAGATCGTCGCGCCACTACCGGCGGTGGCGGCCAGGCTGGGCTCGATCCGGGCCGGTGGCGCCCGCCTGTTCGGGGTCCTGGACACCCCCGCCGCGATCGCTCCACCGACCCGCACGGGCCTGGACGCCGAGGGCGGGACGGTCCGTGTGCGGGACCTGCGGGTGCGGTACGGGCCCGAGGAGCCGTGGGCGCTGGACGGGGTGGACCTGGAGATCCCCGCCGGGTGGACCGTGGCGGTGATCGGTCCCAGCGGTGCGGGCAAGAGCACGCTGGCCTCGGTACTGCTGCGGTTCCGTGACCCCGACGGGGGCCGTGTGGAGATCGGCGGGGAGGACATCACGGCGTATCCGTCGGACGAGGTGCGTGGCGTGGTCTCGGGTGTACCACAGGACCCGCACGTGTTCGCGTCGACGCTGCGGGAGAACCTGCGTCTGGCCCGGCCCGGGGCGCGGGACGCCGAACTGTGGGAGGCGCTGCGGCGGGTGCGCCTGGCCGATGAGGTGGCGGCGATGCCGCGCGGAATCGACACCCGGGTGGGCACGCACGGCCTGGGGCTGAGCGGTGGGATGGTGCAGCGCCTGGCGCTGGCCCGGGCCGTGCTGGCGGCCCCGCGGGTGCTCGTGCTGGACGAGCCGACCGCCCACCTGGACCCCGACACCCGCGATGCGGTGGTGGAGGACCTGTTGGCCGCGGCCGAGGGTTTCTCCACCCTGTTGATCACGCACGACCTGACGGGTCTGGACCGGGTGGACCGTATCTACGTGGTGCGTGACGGACGGGTGCTCCAGGAGGGGACGCACGAGGAACTGTCCCACCAGGAGGGGTGGTACCGCGACGTCCTGACGGGCTGAGGGCCGTCGCCCGAAGGGTCGACCGTCAAGGGCACGCGCACCGGCGCCGCGTGCGATCCCCCGGTGGCGCGGTGCCGGGAACCGGCCGTCCTGGGGCAGGGTGTGTGCACCCGCCCCAGATGCCTTAGTGTTCCCTCGTGGCCAATCCTGTTCGCGAATTCCTCGGCGGCGTCGGCACCCTGTTGCGCGGCTTCGCTCTGCTGCTGCGCAGACCCCGCCTTTTCCTGCTCGGTGCCCTGCCCGCGCTGATCACGTCACTGATGTTCCTGGTGATTCTGGTGATCCTGGTGGTGAACCTCACCGACCTGGCGGGCTGGGCCACTCCCTTCGCCGAGGGATGGGATCCCGTCTGGCGGGGCCTGGTACGCGGCGCGGTGTCCGTCGCCCTGCTGGCCGGAACGGTCCTGCTGATGGTCGTGGCCTTCACGACGGTCACTCTGACACTCGGTTCACCGATCTACGACAAGATCACCGACCTGGTGGAAGAGGAACTGGGCGACGCGCCCGAGGGTCCGGACGAGTCGCTGATGGCCTCGTTCCTGCGGTCGGTCCGCCAATCGCTGGCGATCGTGGCGGCGTCCCTGCTGGTGACGGTGGCGGTGTTCGCCATCGGCTTCGTCCCCCTGGCCGGTCAGGTGATCGGCCCGGTGCTGGCGGCCCTGATGGGCGGATGGCTGCTGGCGATCGAACTGGTGGCGGGGGCCTTCGACCGCCGAGGCATGCTGTCCCTGCGCGAGCGGCACCGGCACATGGGCACGAGGCGGATGCGGGTGCTGGGGTTCGCGGTGCCGACGTACTTCCTGTTGGCGATCCCGTTCGTGGCGGTCGCGGTGTTCCCCGCCGCCACCGCGGGCGGGGCGATCCTCACGCGCGATCTGCTCCCCACCTCGCCGAGGGGCCCTCAGGACGCGGCACCCGACCCCGGCGGAACGGTCCCAGGTGGACCGGCCCCGGGCGACCCCCGCCCCTGACCCCCACCACGGGCCGACGGAGGGGCGGGAGCGCCGCGGTCCCCTCTGAGAGGGGCCGTCGAGCCTCGGGCGACGGACGGCCGTACGGCCGTCCCCGCGTCGGCCGCTACCTCAGGCCCGGCGAGCGGCGCAGCGCCGTGGAGATCATCCGCTCCACGAGCTCGGCGTAGTCCACTCCGCTGGCGTTCCACATCTGGGGGAACGCCGAAGCCGGGGTGAAACCGGGCATGGTGTTCAGCTCGTTGACGAGGATGTCACCGCTGTCGGTGTAGAAGAAGTCCACCCGGGCCAGGCCCTCACAGCCCATCGCCTCGAAGACGTCGGCCGCCATCGCGCGCAGACGGGCCGTGGCCTCCTCCGGGATCCGGGCCGGGATGGTCAGGCTGCTCGTGGACAGGTACTTGGCCTCGAAGTCGTAGAACTCGAAGCCCTCGGCCACGTGGATCTCCGCCGGGAGCGACACCTCGGGCACCCCGCCGTCCTCGGCCTCCAGCACACCGCACTCGATCTCCCGGCCCACGACCCGCGCCTCCACCAGCACCTTCGGGTCGTGTTCCCGGGCGGCCTCCACGGCGGCGACCACGGCGTCGGTGTCGGAGGAGTCGTTCACCTTGCTGATGCCCACACTGCTGCCGGCACGGGCGGGCTTGACGAACACGGTGTCGCCCAGTTCGGCGATGTCGTCCAACACCTTCTTGCGCTCGTTGCGCCACTGGCGGTCGGTGATGGGAACGTAGTCGCTGGTGGGGATGCCGTTGCCGCGCAGCATGGCCTTCATGAAGACCTTGTCCATGGAGGCGGCGCTGGAGAAGACCCCGGCGCCCGCGTACCGCACGCCCATCATCTCGAACAGGCCCTGGATGGTGCCGTCCTCACCGAAGGGGCCGTGCAACAGCGGCAGCACGACGTCGACGCCGGCCAGACGCTCGGGACCCTTCCCGGGGTCGACCACGATCAGTTCGCCCGCCCTGTCGAAGGGCAGCGCCAGGTCCGCGCCATCCTCGGGCACCGACGGCAAGGACCCGCCGGCGGAGTCGAGGCGCAGCCGTTCGGGGTCACCGGAGGTGAGCACCCAGTTGCCCGTGCGGGTGACACCGACCGGCACGACCTCATAGCGGTCGCGGTCGATGACGGACAGCACGCTGCCCGCGGTGACGCAGGAGATCTCGTGTTCGGAACTGCGTCCGCCGAAGACGACGGCGACCCGAATCTTTCGCTGTTCGGACGACATGCTGCCCTACCTTTGGATGGAACCGGAACGCAAAAAGTGACCCGCCACGGGGCGGTCCTGCCCGTCGAGAGCTGCCAGGGCGTCCTCGATGAGGTCCTGGGGGTCCTCCAACCCGATGGAGAACCGCACCGCGCCCGGTGAGACGCCCGCCGCGGCCAACGCCTCCTCACTCATGTTGCGGTGCGAGGTGGAGGCCACGTGCCCGGCCAGCGTGTGCGTACCGCCCAGCGAGGCGGCCAGGGTCGCCACCCGCAGCCGGTCGGCGAAGGCCGTCCCGCTCTCCCTCCCCCCGCGTGGATGCACGGTCACGACCGCTCCGTGACGGCCCTGGTCGAAGAGCTTGTCCGCCAACGCCGCCTGCGGGTGCGACTCCAGGGAGGGGTGGTCGACCCGTTCCACCGCGGGGTGGCCCTCCAGCGCCGCCGCGAAGGCCGCCGCGGTCTCGCACTGGCGCGCCATCCTCAGCGGCAGGGTCTCCAGTCCCCTGTGCAGCATGTAGGCCTCGTCGGGGGCCAGGCAGGGTCCCAGGTCCACCCGGGCCGAACGGATGCGCTCGGTCAACGTCTCGCGCGCCACGGACACACCGCCCGTGGCGTCACTGTGCCCGCCGATGTACTTGGTGGCCGAGTGCACGACCACGTCGGCCCCGTGCTCCAGGGGACGGCACACAGCCGGGGAGGCGAACGTGGAGTCCACGACCAGGACCGCCCCCGCCGCATGGGCGATCTGCGCCAGCCCGGGCAGGTCGGAGACGGTCATGGTGGGGTTGGAGAGCGTCTCGGTGAACACCATCCGGGTCTTGGGCCCCACCGCGGCGCGCACCGCGTCCAGGTCGGTGATGTCCACGAAGTCGGTGCGCACCCCGAACCGGCGCAGCAGTCCGTCCAGCAGCGAGTGGGTGTTGCCGTAGATGGAGCGGGCCGCCACCACGTGGGCACCCGCCTCGGTCAACGCCATGAACACCGTGCTGAGCGCCCCCATGCCCGAGGCGAAGGCCTGTCCGCGCACCGGCTCCGACAGTCCGGCCCCCTCCGACGCCGCCACCGCTTCGGCGAAGGCGTCGGCGGTGGGGTTGTCGATGCGGGCGTAGGAGTAACCCTCCCGAGCACCCGCGAGCACGTCCGCGTACTCCCGGGAGGTGTCGAAGGAGTAGGTGGTCGCCCGGTGGACGGGCATGCGCATGGGACGCCCGGTGAGGGTCGGGGGCTCGGGGAGGGAGAGTGCCCGGGTGTGCTCGCCCCTGCCGTCCGCTTCCGGGGCGCCGCCTGGTGTGTGTGACATCGTGCTCGCTCTCAGACCCCGTAGCGTTCGGGCTTGGCGCTACGCGCCATGAAGGCCGCCAGCGCCTCGGCCGGGCTCAGGTCGTGGTGCATCATCTTGACGACGGTCTCGGTGATCGGAAGGTCGACACCGTGGGCCCATCCGAGTTCCAGGACGGACTCGGAGGACTTGACCCCCTCCGCCGTCTGCTTGGTCTCCGCGATGACCTGGTCGAGGGTTTTCCCCGCGCCCAGCTTCTCACCGAAGGTCCGGTTCCGCGACAAGGGCGAGGAGCATGTCGCCACGAGGTCGCCCATCCCGGCCAGGCCGGACAACGTGTGCTCGTCGGCGCCCAGGGCCACCGCCAGGCGCGTGGTCTCGGCCAGGCCCCGGGTGATCAGGGAGGCCTTGGTGTTGTCTCCGAACCCCATGCCCTCGGCCACGCCCACGGCCAGCCCGATGATGTTCTTCATCGCGCCGCCGATCTCCACCCCCACCAGGTCGGTGCTGGTGTAGGGGCGGAAGTAGGGCGCCTTGAAGAGCGCCTGCAACCGGACGGCCGTCTCCTCGTGGGGGCAGGCGACCACGGCGGTGGCGGGCTGGCGCTCGGCGATCTCCCGGGCCAGGTTGGGGCCCGACACGGCCGCGATGCGCTCGCTCGGGTACTCCAGGACCTCCGCGATGACCTGGGAGACCCGCATGCACGTGCCCAGCTCCACGCCCTTCATCAGACTGACGACCACCGCGTCCTCGCGCAGGTGTGGGCGCCACTCCACGAGGTTGGCCCGCAGCGTCTGCGAGGGGACCGCCAGCACCACCACGTGCGCCCGTTCCAGCGCTTTGGCCGCGTCGGTGGTGGCGCGCAGACGGGGGTTCAGCCCGATCCCGGGAAAGTAGTCGGGGTTCTGCGAGGTCTCGTTGATCGCGTCGACCACCGAGGAACGCCGTCCCCACAGGACCACCTCCGTGCCGGGGCCCCGCGGGTCGCCGAGCCGGGTCTGGTCGGCGGCGTCGGCGACGATGTTGGCGAACACCGTCCCCCAGGAGCCCGCGCCGAGGACGACGATCCTCACGTTGCCGCTGTCCATCCGTCCGCTCACGTCCCCGCGCCGTTCCTGGCGTCGTCGCCACCGACCTCGCCGTCGGCCGTGGCCGCGCCGTCCACGACCTGGGCGTCACCGTCGGCCCGCGTCCGGCCTTCCTCCGCCCGACCGGCCTCGGCACGCGCCTTCCTGGGATCGTAGGGGACCGCGGGCGGCTCCTCCCCCCGGATGCGGGCCTGGAGAGCGGTGATGTCGGCCATGATCGTCTCCGTGGCCTCCTTCAGGAGGGTCCCGGTCAGGGGCTGGTCCCGGAAACGGGACAGGTCCACCGGCGGCCCCGCCAGGAACTCCAGGCGCTTGCGGGGGAAGAGACTGGGTTTCTTGGAGCCGTAGGGCAGGATGCGCTGTTCGCCCCAGTGCGCCACCGGCACGACCGGCACCCCCGTGGTGAGCGCCAGACGGGCCACCCCGGTCTTTCCGATCATGGGCCACAGGTTCGGGTCCCGGGTACAGGTGCCCTCGGGGTAGAAGATCACCGACGCCCCGTCTCGGGTGAGGGCCAACTCGGCCTCGTGCAACGCCTTGACCGCGTCGGTGCTGCCACGCTTGACCGGGATCTGGCCGGTGCTCTTGGCCACCGAACGCACCACGGGGATGCGCATGACCGCGTCCTTCATCGTGAAGGTCGGCCAGCGCCGCGCTCCGATGTAGAGGAAGTGGGCCACCGTCAGGGGATCGGCCACCGACAGGTGGTTGGTGGCGATGATCACCCCGCCCTCGGCCGGGACGTGCTCGGTCCCCTTCCAGTCCGGCTTGGTGACCAACCACAGCACGAAGCGGACGATCCGGGAGACGACCGCCTTCACCCACCGTGATTCTCGTTGCTCGGCCACGGGTTTTCTCACTCCATCGCTCCAGGTCCCTCAGCACCGCGCAGCATGATCGGTTCAGTTTAGGGCGCGTTCGTCGAACTTCGCCCTGCCGTGTGTTCTGGGCGACCCGTACACGGGGCCGCGCCCACGGAACCCCGGGTGGACGCCTTCGTCACCCGTGCCGCACCCTCCCGACCGCCTACCCTCGTCACTGTCGTGGCCGTATCGATGGGGGGACCGTGACCGGCTTTGGAGAACAGGGCGGGGCTCCGTGCCCGAGGGTGCGCTGGTCCCTGATCATCCCAGTCAAGCAGCTGGGCCGCGCCAAGTCGCGACTGGCCCTGGCCGCGGGCGGGCGGCGCGAGGAACTGGCCCTGGCCATCGCGTGCGACACGGTCGCCGCGGCGTTGGCCTGCCGGGCGGTGGCGGCGGTGTTCGCCGTGACCGACGACGTGCGCGCGGGCGCCGCGCTGGCCGATCTGGGCGCCGTCGTGGTCGGGGGCGAACCGGGCACGGGCCTGAACCCCGCTCTGGAGCACGGGGCGAGGATCGCGCGGCGGCGCCTTCCGGAGTTCGGGGTGTGCGCTCTGTCGGCGGACCTGCCCGCGCTGCGCGCCGACGAACTGGAGCGGGTCCTGGCGATGGCCGCCCTGTACGGGCGTTCCTTCCTGCCCGACGCCCCCGGTGTGGGGACGACACTGCTCTCCGCGTCGCCCGGCCATCCGTTCACCCCCGCCTTCGAGGGGTCCTCACGCGCCCGTCACCTGTCCGCGGGCGTCAGGGAACTGGTCGTGGCGGACGTGGAGTCGGTGCGCCGCGACGTGGACACCCCCGAGGATCTGCGTGCCGCGGTGACTCTGGGCGTGGGTCCCAGGACCCGTCGGCTGTGGCGTTCGGTGGAGGGACGTCCGTGCCCCCAGAAGTCACCCTGAAGGACACGGTGTGCGCGCACCGTCCGGCGGCGGGGTCCGGGCCGACCGGAAAAAGCGTTCCGCCCGGACTCCCTGAGGGGTCCGGGCGGACTCGATCCATCACCGTGGGGTGAGGGACTACTTCTTCTCGCCGTTGACCAGAGCCTTGAAGTCAGCGCCGGCGCGGAACTTCGGAACGAAGCTCGCCGGAACGTTGATGGTGGCGCCGGTGGCGGGGTTACGGGCGGTACGGGCCGCGCGTTCGGCCTTTTCGAAAACGCCGAAGCCGGTGATGGCGACCTTGTCACCCGACGCCACAGTGGTCTGGATGGTTTCAAGCACAGCGTTGACCGCTTCGGTCGCGGTCTTCTTGTCTCCGAGACGATCGGAGATCGCGTCGATCAGGTCACGCTTGTTCATAAGGTTCCTCCGGTTCCCCCTTGCTCGCACGAAATTAGGGGACGCGGAGGCCTTTACACAAATACAAACGCCTACGGGCAAGGCGTGTCGGGGCTCTCCGGGCCTGCCCGGCGGACCTGGGACGGCGCTGGTCTGGACCGCCACCGGCTCGCGCACTGGCCCCTTTTGACCCCTTCCGCGAACCTCAAATGCCTACGTATAACCGGATTCCGGACGTTGGGACTACTGAACTTAAGGACTGAAGACCCGTATCCAGATACTCACGGTAAGTAAAGGTAAAATATTTCCGGGCCGGGGGTGGGCTGCGTCACACAAGCCCCGAATCCCCGGCCCAGAAGCCGATCCGCGTCCGTTCCCGGCTAGAGGGTGACGGGCAGCCAGGGCTTGCGGGTGGCCTCGAACGCCCCGATCTCATCGGTGTGGCGCAGGGTCAGCGCGATGTCGTCCAACCCCTCCAACAGCCGCCAGCGGGTGTAGTCGTCCAGCTCGAAGGGCTCCTTCACCCCTGCGGCCGGAACGCGCACCTCGCGCTCGACCAGGTCCACGGTCACCTCGACCGTGGGATCCGCCTCCACGGCCGCCCAGATCAGGTCGATGACCTCCTGGGGCAGCAGGACCGTCAGCAGCCCGCCCTTGAGCGAGTTGCCACGGAAGATGTCGGCGAAGCGCGAGGAGAGCACGGCCTTGAAGCCGTAGTCCTGTAGGGCCCACACGGCGTGCTCCCGCGAGGAGCCCGTGCCGAAGTCCGGTCCGGCCACCAGGACCGACGCGCCCTGGTACTCGGGCCGGTTGAGGACGAAGTCCGGGTCGGACTTGCGCCACTCGGCGAACAGACCGTCCTCGAAGCCGGTCCGCGTGACCCGCTTGAGGTAGACGGCGGGGATGATCTGGTCGGTGTCGACGTTGCCCGCGCGCAGCGGCACGGCCCGACCGGTGTGGACGTCGAATTTCTCCATGGGAGGTCTCTCCTTACGGACGCGCTACTGGGCGACCAGGTCGGCGGGCGAGGACAGCGTGCCGCGCACGGCGGTGGCGGCGGCGACCTGCGGCGACACCAGATGGGTGCGTCCACCTCGGCCCTGGCGCCCCTCGAAGTTGCGGTTGGACGTGGAGGCGCTGCGTTCACCGGGCTTGAGCTGGTCGGGGTTCATGCCCAGGCACATGGAACAGCCGGCCTCGCGCCACTCGGCCCCGGCCTCCTCGAAGACCGCGCCCAGGCCCTCCTTGTTGGCCTGTTCCTTGACCCGCATGGAGCCGGGGACGACGAGCATGCGCACGCCCTCGGCCACCTTGCGCCCACGGAGGATCTCCGCCGCCGCACGCAGGTCCTCGATGCGGCCGTTGGTGCACGAACCGAGGAAGACGGTGTCCACACCCACCTCACGCATCGGCGTTCCGGGCGCGAGGTCCATGTAACTCAGGGCCTTCTCCGCGGCGGCGCGCTCGGAGGGATCCTCGAAGGAGGCGGGGTCGGGCACGGAGCCGTCCAGCGGCACGCCCTGGCCGGGGTTGGTGCCCCAGGTGACGAACGGGCTGAGTTCACCGGCGTCCAGGACGACTTCGGCGTCGAAGACCGCGCCCTCGTCGGTGCGCAGGCTCTTCCAGTGCTCGACGGCGGCGTCGAAGTCCGCGCCCCGGGGGGCGTGCGGGCGCCCCTCGATGTAGTCGAAGGTGGTCTGGTCGGGAGCGATCATCCCCGCCCGCGCACCCGCTTCGATGGACATGTTGCACACCGTCATGCGGGCTTCCATGGACAGGGACTCGATGGCCTCGCCCCGGTACTCGATGACGTAGCCCTGGCCACCGCCGGTACCGATCTTGGCGATGACCGCGAGGATGATGTCCTTGGCCGACACACCCGGCCTGAGCGTGCCGTTCACGGTGACGGCCATGGTCTTGAAGGGCGCCATCGGCAGGGTCTGGGTGGCCAGGACGTGCTCGACCTGACTGGTGCCGATACCGAAGGCCAGGGCCCCGAACGCACCGTGCGTGCTGGTGTGGCTGTCACCACAGACGATGGTCATGCCGGGCTGGGTCAGGCCGAGCTGGGGACCGACCACGTGCACGACCCCCTGCTCGATGTCGCCCATCGGGTGCAGACGCACACCGAAGTCGGAGCAGTTCTTGCGCAGCGTCTCGACCTGTTTGCGCGAGACGGGGTCGGCGATGGGCGCCAACAGGTTCTGGGTCGGGACGTTGTGGTCCTCGGTGGCGATGGTCAGATCCGGACGTCGCACGGACCGGCCGGCCAGGCGCAGCCCCTCGAAGGCCTGGGGACTGGTCACCTCGTGGACGAGGTGGAGGTCGATGTAGAGCAGGTCCGGCTCGCCTTCGGCACGTCGGACGACGTGCTCCTCCCACACCTTCTCGGCCATCGTGCGTGCCATGGGCGATCGCCTCTTTCGTGTTCGTCTCGGGTGCGGGTCGCCCCCGCGCGGTCTGAGACTCGACTTGCATTCCATATTTCGAGACGGCAATATCAAGCCATGGACAACTCTAGCTCATCCAGCGGTGTCGGTGTCCTGGACAAGACGATGTCCGTCCTCGACGCGCTGGAGTCGGGACCTGCATCCTTGGCCCAGTTGGTGCAGATCACCGGTCTGGCAAGGCCGACGGCCCACCGTCTGGCCGTGGCACTGGAGCGGCACCGCATGGTGACCCGCGACAGCCAGGGGCGGTTCGTCCTCGGGCCACGCCTGGGCGAACTCTCCATCGCCACCGGCGAGGACCGCCTGTTGGCCGTGGCCTCTCCCGTCCTGGTCCAGTTGCGCGACCTGACCGGGGAGAGCGCCCAGCTCTACCGCCGCCAGGGAGACCTGCGGGTGTGCGTGGCCGCCTCCGAACGCAGCAGCGGTCTACGCGACACCGTGCCCGTCGGCAGCGAGTTGCCCATGAACGCCGGCTCGGCCGCGCAGGTACTGCTGGCGTGGGAGGATTCCGACCGCATCCGCCGCTCCCTGGTGGGCGCCCGTTTCACCGCGGCCAGTCTGGCCCAGGTGCGTCGCCGGCGGTGGGCCCAGAGCGTCGCCGAGCGCGAGCAGGGCGTCGCCTCGGTGTCGGCACCGGTCTCCGGACCGGGCGGGCGCGTGATCGCGGCGGTGTCCGTGTCCGGCCCGATCGAGCGGCTGACCCGCTCCCCCGGGCGGATCCACTCCCAGGCCGTGTTGTCCGCCGCCGAGAAGATCAGCGAGTCCCTGCACACCTACGAGGGCGCCCGATGAGCCCGAACAGCCCGTCGGTCCAAGAGCGAGGGCCGACACGGGAGGCTCCACGGTCCCGGAGGAACACGAAAGGCCCCGCCCTGGTGGGCGAGGCCTCGATCTGGTACCCCCGAGCGGATTCGAACCGCCGTTACCGCCTTGAGAGGGCGGCGTCCTAGGCCACTAGACGACGGGGGCCTCGCCGTTGGAGGTGGACCATCCGCAGATGTCTCCACTCGCAACGGATGTCGGTGACGTTCACCGGCCAGAAAAAAAGCTCTCAAGAGAATGAGAGCTCCTCCTCTGTTCGTACCCCCGAGCGGATTCGAACCGCCGTTACCGCCTTGAGAGGGCGGCGTCCTAGGCCACTAGACGACGGGGGCGCGCTTCCGGGTCGCTGACCCGAGCTGCTCACACCGGGGCGTGAGACCGCGCTGGGGTACCAGGACTCGAACCTAGACTAACTGAACCAGAATCAGTCGTGCTGCCGATTACACCATACCCCAGTGCTTCGGAAGGACCGGGGCTTGCGTTTCCCCGCCCTCCTCGGCGACGTGGACAACTCTAGCGGACATTCCGAGTGGTCGCGAACCGGAACGGGGGCGGCCCGGCTGTGGTCCGGGCCACCCCTATGTCGTCCGCCGGCCCGTTCAGGCCCCGGCGCCGTCCTCCTGGGCGCCCAGTCGCTCCAGGGCCGCGGCGATCCGTGCCTGGACACGTTCACGCCCCAGCAGCTCCAAGGACTCGAACAGCGGAAGTCCGACCGTGCGGCCGGTGACCGCCACGCGCACGGGCGCCTGCGCCTTGCCCAGCTTCAGTCCGAGGGCGGCACCCGCCTCCTCGGTGGCGGCCTTGAGGTCCTCCGCGGTCCACGACAGTCCCGGGTCCGCGAAGCGGGACAGGGCGGCCTGGAGCATCTCCCTGCCCACGCCCGGCTTCATCGCCTTGTTCCAGCTCTTCTCGTCCTCCACGGGCCGCTTCAGGAACAGGAAGTCCACGTTCGGCACGATCTCGCTGAGCACGGCCACGCGGCTCTGCACGAGCGGGGCGACGGCGGCGAAGACCTCCGGGTCGTAGTCGGCCTCGTCCCAGGGGACGTTCTCCCCGGTCAGCCAGGGGCGGCAGCGCTCGACGAACTCCTCACCCGACAGCGCGCGGATGTACTCGCCGTTGAAGGCGCGCAGCTTCTTCTCGTCGAAGAAGGCGCTGGAGCTGTTGACGTCCTCGACGCGGAACAGCGGCTGCATCTGCGACCACGGCATGATCTCGCGGTCCTCACCCGGGGCCCAGCCCAACAGCATGAGGTAGTTGACCATCGCCTCGGGGAGGTAACCCTCCTCCTGGTAGGACTCCAGGGCCACCTTGTCGCGGCGCTTGGACAGCTTCTTGCGCTGCTCGTTGACGATGACGGGCAGGTGCGCCCACACCGGCGGGGTGTGTCCCAGCGCCTCCCACAGCAGCTGCTGCTTGGGGGTGTTGGACAGGTGCTCCTCGCCGCGGATCACGTGGGTGATGCGCATCTCGACGTCGTCGACGACGTTGGCCAGCACGAACAGCGGGGAGCCGTCCGCACGGGCGATCACGAAGTCCTCGATGGCCGAGTGTTCGAACTCCACACGACCGCGGATCCTGTCGTCGACCACCGTGGGGCCGCCCTCGGGCACCCGGAAACGCAGCGCCCGCCCGGGTCCGGCGGCCAGGTTGCGGTCACGGCAGAACCCGTCGTAACCCAGGTGGGGGTTCTCACGCCTTTCCTGCACCTGCTCACGGGTGCAGTCACAGTAGTAGGCGTCGCCGTTCTCGTGCAGTGCCCGCGCGGTCTTGCGATGCTCGTCGGCGTAGGACGACTGGAAGTAGGGCCCCTCGAAGTGGGGGTCGTCCTCACCGATGCCGAGCCAGGCCAGCGCACGGATGATGCCCTCGGTCCACTCGGGACGGTTCCGGGCGGCGTCGGTGTCCTCAATGCGCAGCACCATGCGGCCCTCGGGCCGCTGCTGTGCCAGCGCCCAGTTGAACAGCGCCGAGCGCGCGCCTCCGACGTGGAACATGCCCGTGGGGGACGGGGCGAAGCGGGTACGGATCGAAGTCTCAGTCACCCGCCCAGGGTATCGGGGGCGCACGGTGCACCGGGGAAACGCGGTGGAAACGCTCCGGCGTCCACTCCGGCCCGTCCCCGGTCCCACCTCGGGAATCACGAGAACGGCACCGCCTCGTCGGAACGGGGCCCATGGCCGAAGGCACCGGGTCCCCTACCCTCCGTCCCGCTCTTCGGGGTCCTCCGGAGACGGGGAGGGCGACCGGGGGTAGGGGGCGCCGATCCCGTACTCCTCCGCCAGGGCGTCGGCGAAGGCCGCCGCGATCTTGACCTCGCCGTCCGCGTTGGGATGGGTGCCGTCATAGGTGTCGACGGAGGCGGTCCAGTCCTCGGCTCCGGCGATGTCCAGGCTGGTCACCGGCGACTCCTCGGTGGACATGTCGGCGGCGACCTCCCGCACCAGCATGTTGTAGACGTAGACGCGCAGCGCGAACCCCTCGTCGGCCTCGGCCAGGGCGATGGGCGGGGCCTCGGCCAGCAGGATGCGCAGGTGCGGGTTGCCTCCGCGCGCCGCCTCCACGTAGCCGCGCAGGCGGTACTCCATCTCCTCCTTGTCGACCGGCCACAGCAGGTCGTTGACACCGAGCATGACGCACAGCACGTCGGGCCTGTGGACGCGCACCTCCTCCTGGATGGAGGAGGCGGCGTCGCGGAGGGTGCGGCCCCACAGGGCGTTGTGGTCCTGGTCGAAGTCGGGATCACGGTACTCCGCGGTGTCGGGGTCCCCATCGAGACCGGGCCAGGCCGCGCCGTCCGGGGCGTCCGGAGCATCCGGAGCGTCCGGCTCGGAGGGCTCCTCCGACCCTTCCCCCGGCGTCGCCGTATCCGTCCCGTCGAGGACTGAGTCCGATCCTCCCTCCTCGTCACCCTCTCCGGGGCCGCCGTCCAGAACCTGCGGATCCTCGTCCTCGGCGGTGGGCACGGGGAGGATCATGCTGCGGCTGGCGGGGTCGGAGTAGGGGCCGACGAATTCCAGCCCCTCCACCCGGGAGGCGAGGTGGTTCCACAGGTGGTAGCGCCAGGTGCGGTCGCCGTTGGCGCCCTGGGTCATCGAGTCCCCCGCCAACATGATGCGGAGCTCTTCTTCCACGGGTCCCTCCGCTCGTGCGTCGGTGTCCTCTCCCCGTTCCGTGGCCGTCCGGTAGGCGATTCCCACGGCCACGAGTGCGAGGGCGAGGACGGCGGCGAGGACGGCGGCGAGGACGAGGAGGCCGTTACGGGGTCTTCGGGGGGTGTTCACATGTGGCCTTCCGTTCTCGGATGGCGGTTCGGCGGCGTCAGACGCCGCCGAACCTCGGTCGTGGGCCCGAACGGCACGCGCGGAGCGGGTTCAGTCTCGGGAGACCACCCTGTTGCTGATGGTCCCCAGCCGCTCCACCGTCACGGAGACCTCCTGGCCGATCTCCACCGGTCCCACACCGGCCGGCGTACCGGTGAGAACGAGATCACCCGGCAGCAGAGTCATGAAGGACGTCACGTAGGCGATGATGTCCGGGATGTCGTGGATGAGTTGTGACGTCCGTCCGTCCTGCCTGGTCCGACCGTCCACGGTGGTGGTGATGGCCAGGTTCTGTGCCTCCTCGATGCTCATACCGGTGGTGATCCAGGGTCCGATCGGGCAGAAGGAGTCGAAGCCCTTGGCCCGCGTCCACTGGTCGTCCCTCTGCTGGAGGTCGCGGGCGGTGACGTCGTTGGCCACGGTGTAGCCGAAGATGACGTCCTTGGCCCGCTCCCGTGGGACCTCCCTACAGGGGCGGGAGATGACGATGGCCAGCTCGCCCTCGTAGTCGACCCGCTCGGAGAGGTCGGGGTAGAAGATGGGGTCGTGGGGTCCCGACACCGAGGTGGAGGGCTTGAGGAAGACCACCGGCTCCTCACCGGGCTCCCCCGTGACACCCTTCATCTCCTCGATGTGATCGGCGTAGTTCTTACCGATGCAGACCACCTTGGTGGGCAGCACCGGGGACAACAGCCGGACGTCGGAGAGCCTCGCCCGCTCACCGGTAAGCTTGATGTCACCGAGGAGGGGATGCCCGCTCAGTCGGGCGACGAACTCCTCCCCACTGTCGGAATCGGTGTCGACCAGGCCGAACCCGACCTCGTCGTCGGCCGAGAACCGTGCGATGCGCACCTGTCATGCCTCCCAGCAGCCCTGTCGTCTCTCTTGCGGTTGAAGGGTATAGGCGCCACGGGACCCGGGAGCCCGACGGGCCGGATGTCCGGCCGGAATCTCCCGGGCGGGACGCGCCCCGCCCGTCTCCGCATCGCCCACGACACCCATGGACGCACCGACGCGTGTGCGTCCCCCGCTCCGAACGGTGACGACCAACCCCGGCGGACCTGCTCTTATCGGAAACAACCTTGGCTCTTCCTTGGGTCGGACTCTGGCATGCTGGGTCCGTCACCCGCTGTCGAGAGGTGGATCTTCGTGCCCACGTCTGCTTCGCCCACGGGACGCCCCCGTGCCAGGCACCGCCGACGCAGCCGGTACCCCCTGGGGCTGGCTCTGGGACTGTGCCTGGTCTCGGGCTCCTCCGCCGTGCTCATGGTCAGCGTGCCCGAACCCGGGAACGATCCCGTCTCACCCACCGAGACCTCGGCCTCCGGCCCCGTGGGGGACGGGGGCCCCGACGGCGCCTCCGGACGGCGCGACACCTTCGTCGAGGACCAGGACTCGGCGAGCGGGACGACCGATCGCGACCGTGTGTCACCGACCGACCAGGACGAGGAGTCCGAGGAGGAGGTTCCCGTCCTGCTCCGTTCGGTGGAGGAGGAGGTCGACAGCGCCGACGGGGAACTCAGCGTCCTGGAGGGCGAGGGCGAGGTCATGGGCGAGGGTCCGCTGACGACCTTCGCCGTGGAGGTCGAGGACGGGCTTCCCGGCCGGGCCGAGGACTTCGCGGATGCGGTGGAGGAGATCCTGGGCGATCCTCGCAGCTGGGGCGACGACGGCGAGCGCTCCATGCAACGGGTCGACGGGGACGACGCCGACATCCGCGTCCTCCTGGCCGCTCCCGACACGGTGGACCGGCTGTGCGCCCCGCTGAACACCGACGGGTACGTCTCCTGCGCGAACGGCAACCGCGCCATCATCAACCAGAACCGCTGGGTGTCGGGCGTTCCGCACTTCGACGACGACCTGGAGACCTACCGGATCTACCTCATCAACCACGAGGTCGGGCACACCCTGGGACACGGTCACGTGCACTGCCCCGGTGAGGGCGAACCGGCGCCGGTGATGCAGCAGCAGACCCTGGACCTTCAGGGGTGCGAGCCCAACGGCTGGGTGCACCCCGACAACGATCCCGGGAACTGATCCGCTCCGTTCGCCGGACCCCTGACGTGGGCGGGGCCGGGTGCGCAGCCCCGGCCCCGCGATCACCTGTGGTCGGTCAGTCCTCGACCGAGGCGTTGTACTCCTCGATGGGCGTCCGCACTCTCTCGGTCGCCGCCGACATCGCCTCCTCGGCGGAGGTGTCACTGGTCAGAGCGGTCTCCCACCCCTCTTCGGCGGCCACCCGGGCCTCGGACATGACACCCATCATGCAGCCCGCCGTGTTCTCGTTGATCTCGGAGTCCGCCAGCTGGGCGGCGGCCACGGAGAACTGCGGGAACTCCTCGGCGCGCTCCTTGGCCTCGGGGCCCTCGTAGCCCTCGGTGTTCACCGACAGGTATCCCGTACCGGCGTGCCAGACCGACTGCGACTCGGGGGTCAGCAGGAACTGCACGAACTCCCAGGACGCGCGGATCTCCTCCTCGGTGTGGCCCTCACCGTTGATCCACAGGGAGGCGCCACCGATGATCGAGCCGCCCGGGTCGTCGGCGCTGATCAGCGGGAAGTATCCCGCGCCCACCTCGAAGTCGGACTGCTCGATGAACCCTCCCAGGGAGCCGGTGGACTCCAGGGTCATCGCGGCACGGCCCGAGGTGAACGCGGCCTGGCCGTCGTCGGTGTTGCGGCCGATCTGGACGGCGAGTTCGTCGTCGATCATCTCCTCCCACCACTCGACCAGCTCCACGATCTTCGGGTCGTCGAACAGCACCTCGGTGGCGCGTCCGTCCCGGCCGTTGGAGTTGTCGCAGTACGGTGTGCCCGCCCGGGCCATGAACTGCTCGATGAACCATCCGTACACCGCGGCGCCGAACCCGTACTGCACGACCGTTCCGTCGTCGTCGCGCACCGTCAGCCTCTCCGCTGCCTCGCGGATCTCGGCCAGGTCGGTGGGCGGGGCGTCCGGATCGAGCCCGGCCTCCTCGAAGGCGTCTCGGTTGATGTACATCAGGGGGGTGGAGTTGTTGAACGGGAACGAGCGCAGGTCCCCCTCCACGGTGAAGTAGTTGAGCAGCGCGTCCTCGATCGCGCCGGTGTCGTAGCCGTCCTTGTCCAGGAACGACTGCGCGGGCACGGTCTGTCCGGAGTCGATCATGAACTGGGTGCCCAGGTCGTAGATCATGATGAGCTCGGCGGTCTCACCCTGTTGGATGGCCGCACGGTGACCGGCCAGGGCTTCGTCGTAGTCTCCCTGGAAGGCGCCCGTCACCTCGATCCGGCCTTCGTTCTGGGCGTTGAACTCCTCGATCAGGCCGTCGAGCACCTGGCCGTTGGTGGCGTCCATGCTGTGCCAGAACTCGACCTGGACCGCCTCGTCCAGGTCCTCCAGCACCTCGGGGCCGGGGGCGACGAGGTCGCCGGTCCCGCCGCTCCCGTCACCGGAGCACCCGCTGAGCACCAGGCCCAGGCTCACGAGCAGGGCGGCTGCGGTGATGCCCCGCCTCTGGGGGGAGATCGTCATGTTTCTCGCTTCCTCTGGGTCGGACCATCCCACCGGACCGGGGGAGGTCGGGTGGGACGCCTACTTGACCGCGCCCGCCGTGAGTCCGCGGACGATGAAGCGTTGTCCGAAGATCACGAGGGCGAGGGTGGGGATGACGGAGAGCGCGGCGCCGGCCAGGAGCAGTCCCGGGTTGGCGGCCTCTCCGGTCTTGAGGCTGTTCAGACCGATCTGGAGGGTCTGCATCTCGGTACTGCGCGTGATGATCAGCGGCCAGAAGTACATGTTCCAACTGGTGATGAACACGTACATGCCGACCGCGGTGAGAGCGGGCTTGCTCAGCGGCAGCAGGATCGTCCACAGGAACCGCAGGTGGCCCATGCCGTCCATGCGTGCCGCGTCGTACAGCTCTCGGGGGAACTGCCTGAAGCTCTGGCGCAGCAGGAACGTGCCGAACGCGTAGGCCAGGAAGGGCAGGACCAGCCCGGCGTAGGTGTTCGACAGACCCCACCCGGACAGGGTGAGGTAGTTGGGGATGAAGGTCGCCTCGCCCGGGATCATCAGCGTGGACAGGAACAGCGCGAACACCACCGCGCTGCCCCTGAAGCGCAGGAACACGAAGGCGTAGGCGGCCAGGGCGGAGGTGAGCAGCTGGGACACCGTGATGATCCCGGCCATCACCAGTGAGTTGGTGTACATGCGCAGCAGGGGGACCGCGTTCAGTGCGCCCAGGAGGTTGTCCGGGTGCAGGCCCGTGGGTGCCAGCTGCGGCGGGAAACTGGACAGCTCGCGCGGCTCCATGAGGGCGCCGGCGAACACGTAGTAGACGGGGAACAGTACGGGGACCAGCAGGGCGGCCAGCATCAGGTAGAGCAGGACCCGGCCCAGGACGTGTCCGAGGTCGTACCTGCGCCCGGTCCTGGTCGTCCGTCGTGGGTCGGGGTTCCGCGCGCCGGAGGGGGCGGAGCCGAGGACGGAGGCGGCGCTCACGCGTAGTGCACCTTCCTCTCAAGGACGCCGAACTGGATCGCGGTGCACACCAGGACCACGACCAACAGCACGAGCGCCTGTGCGCTGGCACGACCGAAGTCGCTGGTGCCGTAGGCGAAGGCGTACTGGTAGATGGAGTAGACCAGGGTGGTCGTGGAGCCGACCGGTCCGCCTCCTGTGAGGATGTGGATCTGACCGAAGCTCTGTAGGGCGTTGATCGTGGAGATGACGATCAGGAAGAACAGCTGCGGGCCGAGCATGGGCACGGTGACGTCCCAGGCGAGCCGGACCCCGGTGGCGCCGTCGATACGGGCGGCCTCGTTCACCTCCTTGGGGATCGAGCCGATCCCGGCCGCCAGGACGAGCACCCCGTAGCCCAGGTTCATCCAGACCGTGGTGATGCACACCGACCACAGGGCCATCTCCTGGGAGGTCAACCAGGGGACCTGGTCGAGTCCGAACCTGTACAGGATGCCGTTGAGCACGCTGTTACCCGGGCTGTAGAAGACCGAGAAGATCACCGAGGCACTGGCGACGGAGAACGCGAACGGCAGGGCGAAGGCCCCGCGCAGCAGGCGCTGCCCGCGTATGACCCCTTCCAGGAGCAGCACCACCACCAGTGCGCCGACCACACCGGGGACGACGACCCCGAGGGTGAACAGGAGCGTGGTGAGCAGGACCCCGCCGAACTCGGGGGTGGCCATTTCCGCGAAGTGGCTGAGTCCGACGAACCGGTTGGGGCGTCCGATGATGTCGTTGCCGTGCATCGACAGGTAGACGGTACGGCCGAGGGGATAGGCGAGGAAGAGGGCGAAGACCGCCACCGAGGGGGCCAGGAAGGCCCAGGCCAGTGTGGCTTCCCTCCCGCGTTCACGACGGCGTCTTCGCGGGGGCGCGGGGTTCTGGGGATGTACGTCGGCCACTGCCGTGCCGGAGGTCACGTCCCTCCCCCCGCTCTGGAGGATGGTGGGTGAGGACACGCCCCGAAGTCTTCAGGAGGCAGTTGACCTGCGCTTCTCCCCCAGGGGAACAGCACGGCAACACGAAGACGCACAACGGTTATATCCGACATCCATCGCCATTCGTCACTTAGTGGAACTTGTCTTTCAAGGTCCGCAGTATCGAGTGGTGTGCGACATGATGGCTATAACCTTCAGGACAGTACTCCCTTACCTGTAAGTAAGGTTCGACGCGGGGCGCCCGTTTCCCGTTTTGCCTGATGACGGGGCGTACCGGAAACAGGTGAGGGGCGCGGGGCGGTGTCCACACCATCCCGCGCCCCTCGTCGCTCCCCCCCGGAGCGGGGGCGAGCCACTCGGTCAGCCCTGCGGGTAGCCCTGTCGCAGCAGCCCGTAGGTCACGGCCTGTTCGAGGGCCACCCACGAGGCGTCGATGACGTTGGGCCCCACACCGACCGTGGTCCACTCCCCCGCACCGTCGCTGAAGGTGATGAGGATACGGGTGATCGCGTTGGTCCCCGAGCTGCCCTCCAGGATGCGGACCTTGTAGTCGGTCAGCTCCAACCCGGCCAGCGCGGTGTACACGCCCTCCATGGAACTGCGCAGCGCCCGGTCCAGGGCGTTGACCGGCCCGTTGCCCTCCGCCGTGGCGATCACGCGCTCACCCTTGACGCGCAGTTTGACGGTGGCCTCGGACAGGCTCTCGTAGTCGCTGGACAGGGGACTGCTCCCGCCCTGGGGACGCCGTTCGGTGAGGACCCGCCAGGACTCGGTGTCGAAGTAGCGGACCGGTGCGCCCAACTCCTCGCGCAGCAGCAGCTCCAAGGAGGCGTCGGCGGCCTCGAAACTGTAACCGGCCAGCTCCAGACCCTTGACCCGCTCCACCACCCGACCCGACAGGGCACGGTCACCGGACAACTCCAGGCCCAGTTCCTTGGCCTTGAGCTCGATGGAGGCGCGCCCGGCCATGTCGGAGACGAGCATGCGCATGCTGTTGCCGACCAACGAGGGATCCATGTGCTGGTACAGGTCGGGGTCGACCTTGATCGCCGAGGCGTGCAGCCCCGCCTTGTGCGCGAAGGCCGACACCCCCACGTAGGGCTGGTGGGTGTCGGGAGCGAGGTTGACGATCTCGGCGATGGCGGTGGACACGCGGGTCATCTCGGCCAGGCATCCCTCGGGCAGGACCTCCCGGCCGTGCTTGAGGGTGAGCGCGCCCACCACGGAGAACAGGTTGGCGTTGCCCACCCGCTCGCCATAACCGTTGGCGGTGCACTGTACGTGGGTGGCACCGGCGTCGACGGCGGCCAGGGTGTTGGCGACGGCGCACCCGGTGTCGTCCTGGGCGTGGATGCCCAGGCGGGCCCCGGTGGCCTCGCGGACCTCGGTGACGATCCGGCTGACGTCGGTGGGGAGCATCCCACCGTTGGTGTCGCACAGGACGACGACGTCGGCCCCCGCCTCGGCGGCGGCACGGACCACGGCGAGCGCGTAGTCGGGGTCGTGGCGGTACCCGTCGAAGAAGTGCTCGCAGTCGACGAACACCCGTTGCCCGTGTTCACGCAGGTGGGACACCGTGTCGGCGACCATGGCGAGGTTCTCGTCAAGGGTCGTGCGCAGGGCGCGTTCGACGTGCCGGTCGTCACTCTTGGCCACAAGGGTGACGACCGGTGCGCCGCTGTCGCGCAGTGCGGCCACCTGTGGGTCTTCGGTGACCTTCACACCGGCACGGCGGGTCGCGCCGAACGCGGTGAGTTGCGCGTGCTTCAGCGTCAGCTCTCGTGAAGCGCGCTGAAAGAACTCGGTGTCCTTGGGGTTGGCCCCCGGCCACCCTCCCTCGATGAAGGTCACCCCGAAGTCGTCCAGCAGCTTCGCGATGGCCAGCTTGTCGGAGACCCGCAGGTTGATGCCCTCGCGCTGGGCTCCGTCGCGGAGCGTGGTGTCGAAGACGTGGAAACTGTCGTCCCTCATGGGTGGAACTCCCGAAGGTGGATGCTGTGGTGTGGCCGACCCGCCCACCGCCAACAAAAAAGACCCCTCGTGGACACGAGAGGTCAGCGCGCCGGCGGCGTCCTGTGGTCAGCCGGCGCGCCTCACGATAATGAGAACCTGAGACGGCATGAGGTCAGTGTGCCACACGATGACGGCGTTCTCGGCATCCGATGAGCAATCGTCTCAAACAATGAGATCGGTATTGGTCACATCGGACATACCGCCCGCCCACCCTCACGCCTCACGAAAAGGTCCCGGTATCGCGGCGGGGCCGAAGACGTCGATACCTCCTGCCCTGCGAGAACGCCCTCGGAACGACCGTTTCGACCGAGCGCCCCGAGCATCGCTCGGTGACGGAGATCACCGAGGAAAGCGGAGCCTTCGGCTTCGTCACACCCCCGCGTCTCACTCCTCGGACGGCGATGCCGCCCCGCCGGCGGTCTCGCTCGTGGGCCGTGGGGGGGAACGCGTGGACCCTGGGCCGAGCGCGGGCTCACCCGTCGTGGCGGTCGTCCTGGGACCCGAGGGCCTCGCGGGCCTCGCGGGCCTCGCGTTCGGCGTCGACGTCCTCCTGGGTCACCAGGGGCTCCAGCGGCGGACGCGGCTGGGGGCTGTTGAGGATCCCCTCCAGGATCTCTCTTCTGGGATCGACCCCGTCTCCCCGGGCGGGGACTTCGGCGTCGGGGGCGCCGGTGCCCCCGGTGGACGCCCCACCTCCCCCGGCGGTGCCCTCCTCCCCGGTATCGGCGCCCTCCGTGCGCCACGTCGACTCCGGCGAGGCGGTCTCCTCCGGTCCCGCCTCGGGCAGCAGGGACACGGTCCTGCGCTCGGAACCCTCCGCCTCCCGCTCCTGGGGACCGGAAGGCTCCGACGGTCCGGCGGAGGTCGTGGCTGAGAGCGCGGAGGCGACCTCCACGGCTCCGTAGGCGACGCCGCCCACCACCAGGCTCGCGGCGGCGACCAGGGCACAGCGTACGGGCCAGGAGCCGGATCCTCGACGCGGCCCCGTTGCGGCGGGGCTCTCCTCGGTGGCGGGGCGGGAACCGGTCTCGGCTGTGGACATGGGGGACTCCTGGAGGCGACGGCAGACGACACGGGGCGTCGGAACAGCGGGGCGGGCCGTCCGAACCCCGTCCGAACGGCCCGCCCCTTTCACTCTAGAACCTGGTGACCCAGTCGTACTTGTCGGGGCGCAGGCCCGTCTGTAGGCCCACCAGTTCCTCGCGCAGGCGCATGCTGACCGGGCCCGGGGTACCGTCACCGATCGTGAACTCGCCGTCGTCGCTCTTGACGCGGCCGACCGGGGTGATCACGGCCGCGGTACCGCACGCGAAGACCTCGGTGAGCTCACCGGACTCGGCCGCCTCACGCCACTCGTCGATGGAGATCGGCGCCTCCTCGGCCGGGATGCCCAGGTCGGGTGCCAGGGTCAGCAGCGATTCCCGCGTGATACCGGGCAGCAGGGTCCCCGTCAGCGGAGGAGTGCGCAACCTGGCGTTCTCACCCGAGCCGAACACGAACCACAGGTTCATGCCGCCCATCTCCTCCACCCAGCGGTGCTCGCGCGCGTCGAGCCAGACCACCTGGTCGCAGCCCTTCTCCACCGCCTGGGCCTGGGCCAGGAAGCTGGCCGCGTAGTTGCCCGCGAACTTGGCCTCGCCCGTACCGCCCGGAGCGGCGCGCGTGTAGTCCTTGGACAACCACACCGTCACCGGCTTGACGCCACCCGAGAAGTAGGAACCGACCGGTGAGGCGATCAGAAGGTACAGGTAGGAGCGGGAGGGGTTGTTGACTCCGAGGCCGATGTCCGTGGCGATCATGAAGGGACGCAGGTACAGACTGAAGCCTTCTTTACGGGGGACCCACTCCCCGTCGTGCTCCAACAGCAGTCCGATGGACTCCAGGAAGAGCTCCTCGGGAAGCTCGGGCATCGCCATGCGCGTCGCACTGCGGTTGAAGCGGGCCGCGTTGGCCTCCGGACGGAAGGAGGTGAGGGAGCCGTCGGGCTGCCGGTAGGCCTTGAGCCCCTCGAAGATCTCCTGGGCGTAGTGGAGCGAGGCCGTGGCCGGGTCCAGGCTCAGCGGACCGTACGGCTCCAGTTTCGCGTCGTGCCACCCCTTTCCCTCGGTGTAGCGGATGCTCACCATGTGATCGGTGAACACCTGGCCGAACCCGGGATTCTCCAGCAGCGCTTCTCGTTCCTGCGGGGTCTTCCGCGAGTCTGAGAGCTGGATGTCGAACGCCAACCCGCTTGTGGTGGTGTCGTTGTTCATGTTGTCGATGGTCCTCTCGGGTGCATCAGGTCGGCAGCGCCGCCGACCTGGTATCCAGTCTGTCGGAAGAGCGCACCCGGTGCCAGAGCCGGTCACCCCAAGACGGAGACGGGCGCGCTCGGATCCGAGGCGCGCCCGTCGGCGGTGTGGTTCGGTGACCCGGGAGCCGTCGGCCGCGCCTCGCTGAGGGGCAGGGCCGACGGTGTGCGTCAGCCCTGCTCGCCTACTCGTGCGGCGAGATCGTCGCCGATCTGGGAGGTGGAGCGGACCGCGCCGCTCCGTGCACGGGTCTTCAGGTCCGCGGAGACCGCGGCCTCGATCTGGCGGGCCGCCTGGGGCACGCCGAGGTGCTCCAGCAGGAGGGCGGCCGAGAGCACCGTGGCGGTGGGATCGGCCTTGCCCTGTCCGGCGATGTCGGGGGCGGAGCCGTGCACGGGTTCGAACATGCTCGGGAAGGCGCGGTCGGGGTTGATGTTCCCACTGGCGGCCAGCCCGATGCCTCCGGCGATGGCGGCGCCGATGTCGGTGATGATGTCGCCGAACAGGTTGTCGGTGACCACCACGTCGAAACGGGCGGGCTGGTCGACGAAGAACATCGACGCGGCGTCGACGTGGCAGTAGTCCACGCTGACCTGCGGGTACTCGGCGCCGACCTCGCGGACCACACGCTGCCACAGTTCACCGGCGAAGGTCAGGACGTTGTCCTTGTGCACCAGGGTGAGCTTGCGGCGGGGGCGGGCCGCGGCCTTGTCGAAGGCGTAGCGCACGACCCGTTCGACTCCCAGGCGGGTGTTGACGCTGTCCTGGGTGGCGACCTCGTGGGGGGTGCCCCTGCGCAGTACGCCACCGGCTCCGGCGTAGGGTCCCTCGGTGCCCTCACGGACCACCAGCATGTCGATGTCCTCGGGGCCCACTCCCGCCAGAGGGCTGTCCACGCCCGGGTAGAGGCGCACGGGCCTGAGGTTGACGTAGTGGTCGAAGTCGAAGCGAAGGCGCAGCAGCAAACCACGCTCCAGGACACCGCTGGGGACCGAGGGGTCGCCGACGGCACCCAGGTAGAGGGCGTCGTGTCCGGCCAACTCCGCGGCCACGGAGTCGGGCAGGGTCTCGCCCGTGCGGTGCCAGAGCCTGGCGCCGAGCTCGTACTCGGTGGTCTCGATGGCGAGGTCGTGCCTGGAGGCCGCGACCTCCAACACCTTGAGCCCTTCGGCGATGACCTCGGGACCGATCCCGTCTCCGGGGATGACCGCCAGTTTCACGGTACGCGCTGCCATACGGACTGCCTCTGCTTCGGATGCGGCCCCACCGGCTTCTTCTCAGATAGTGAGACCAGAATGAACACTGAATGAGACAACCCTACCTCCCCCGACGGACCCGCGTCGCCTCTTCACGGAGACCGTCCGCCTCCGTCCGACACACGGCCTCCGCCCGCCGGGGACCGACCTTCAGAAGCGACGGTTGAGGGCGTCCTGTAGGGCTCGGTTGATCTCGTCCTGGGACTCGGGCTCGGACGGGTGCTCGGCCATGTCGTACATGCGATCCTCCGGATGCTCTGCGTGACCGGGCCTGGGAACGGCTCGGCCGGGGTGCGAATGCTCTACACGGGTGCACTGTCGGAGTTCGGGGCGGATCGCGCCGAACGGCGGCGGAGTGCGGAACGTGGGCGACGGTGTCCACGGAGGAAGGAGTCCGCCCCGGCGGGATCGTCTGCCGTGGGACACCGCCAAGGTCCCGGTCGGAACCGAGGCGGCACGGGGCGCCGACCCTCGACGACAGGGTCGTGCGCCAACGACTCCTAGGACTTCAGAATATCGGATGTCCAACTATGTGGCCAGAAATTCTCAGTATGTGAGACGGCCGCGTGTCACGCGGGTACGGCCCGTACGGGCTCCGCCCCCGCACGGCGAAGGGCCGCACCGCGGTCACGCGGTACGGCCCCCGGTTCAGGTCACGTCGCCCCCGAGGAGGCCACGGACCCGGGTCGCTACGTCAGTCCTCCAGGTCCACCTGGCGGCTGATGTCGGCCTCGATCTCGGTGGAGATCGAGGCGAGGATCGCGTCGGGCACGGCGGAGTCCACCGTCAACGCGATGAGGGCCTTGCCGCCCTCCTTGTCCCGGATGACCTGCATCCCCGCGATGTTGACGTCGGCGTCGCCCAACAGGGCACCGACCTTGCCGACGATGCCGGGACGGTCCTCGTAGGAGAGGAACACCATGTGCTCGGCCAGGCCGATCTCCATGGAGTAGTTGTTGATCTCCACGAGCTTCTCGATCTGACGGGGACCGGTCAGGGTTCCCGAGACCGACACGCGGGTGCCGTCGGCGAGCAGCCCGCGGACCGTGATGAGGTTGCGCCAGTCGCTGCTGTCGGCACTGGTGGTGAGGTTGACCTCCACACCGCGTTCCTTGGCCAGGAGCGGGGCGTTGACGAAGGTCACGGTGTCCTCCACCACGTCGGTGAAGACGCCCTTGAGGGCGGCCAACTCCAGCACCTTGACGTCGTGCTCGGCGATCTCGCCCCGGACCTCGACGTCGATACGGCTGGCGATCGCACCCGCGAGCGAGGTGAACACGCGCCCCAGCTTCTCGGTCAGTGGCAGGCCCGGCTTGATCTCCTCGGCCACACCGGTGCCCTGGACGTTCACCGCGTCGGGGACGAACTCGCCGGACAGGGCCAGCTTGACCGAACGGGCGACCTGGGTACCGGCCTTCTCCTGGGCCTCGGAGGTGCTGGCTCCCAGGTGGGGGGCGACCACGACGTTCTGGAACTCGAAGAGCGGGCTGTCGGTGCAGGGCTCCTTGGCGAACACGTCGATGCCGGCGCCGGCCACACGGCCGTCCTTCAACGCCCGGTAGAGCGCGTCCTCGTCGAGGATGCCGCCGCGCGCCGCGTTGATGATGCGCACGTTGGGCTTGACCTTGCCGAGTGCCTCGTCACCGATCAGGCCCAGGGTGTCCTTGTTCTTGGGCAGGTGGATGGTGATGAAGTCCGAGCGCTCCAGCAGCTCGTCGAGCGTGGTCATCTCCACGCCGATCTGGGCCGCGCGGGCGGGCTGCACGAAGGGGTCGTAGGCGATGATCTTGGTGCCGAAGGCCGACAGGCGCTGAGCGACCAGGGCGCCGATACGGCCGAGACCGACCACTCCGACGGTCTTCTCGTACAGCTCCACGCCGGTGTACTCGGACCGCTTCCACTCCCCGTTGACCAGCGCGTTGTGCGCCGGGGCGGTGTTGCGGGCACTGGCCAGCAGCAGGTTGATGGCCTGCTCCGCGGCGCTGATGATGTTGGAGGTGGGGGCGTTGACCACCAGGACGCCGGCCTTGGTGGCGGCCTCCACGTCGACGTTGTCCAGGCCGACACCGGCTCGGGCCACCACCTGTAGACGAGGGGCGGCGGCCAGGGCCTCCGCGTCCACCTGGGTCGCGCTGCGCACGATCAGGGCGTCGACGTCGGCGAGGGCGGGCAGGAGGCGGGACCGGTCGGAGCCGTCGACGTAGCGCACCTCGAAGTCCTCTTCGAGCAACGCGATTCCGGCGGGTGAGAGCTTCTCCGCTACAAGTACGGCGGGTTTGGACACAACGGTTCCTTTTCGGGTGGTGCGACCCGATCGCGCAGGTGGTGGCACTGCCCGGATCGGGGGTGACGGCCGGTCGAAAGTCTACTAGTCGAGTAGGGAAGCGTGTCGGGGGCAGGTGGTCGTATCCACCTGCCCCCACGGTTCACCGGATCTGTCCGGGGTCCGTCGTCCCGTGCTCACACGCCACCGAAGACCTCCGCCTCCGAGACGCCCGGACACGGGACGGAGCCCCGCGAGGGCACCGCTCAGGCCTTGAGCCAGCTCATCAGCGGACGCAGCTCGGCGCCCACCTTCTCGATCTGCTCGTTCTGCTCGGCCTCGCGGCGCTTGCCGAAGGTCGGCTGACCGGCGTCGAACTCGTCCATGAGCTCCTTGGCGTAGGAGCCGTCCTGGATCTCACGGAGGATCTTGCGCATCTCCTGGCGGGTCTGGTCGGTGATCACCCGCGGACCACGGGTGTAGCCGCCGTACTCGGCGTTGTCCGAGACCGACCAGTTCATCTTGGAGATGCCGCCCTCGTACATGAGGTCCACGATCAGCTTGAGCTCGTGCAGGCACTCGAAGTAGGCGACCTCGGGCTGGTAACCCGCCTCCACCAGGGTGGCGAAGCCCGCCTTGACGAGCTCCTCGGTACCGCCGCAGAGCACGGCCTGCTCACCGAACAGGTCGGTCTCGGTCTCCTCGGTGAAGGTGGTCTTGATGACACCGGCCTTGGTGCCGCCGATGCCCTTGGCCCAGGACAGGGCCAGGTCCCAGGCCTGTCCGCTGGCGTCCTTCTCGACCGCGACCAGGCAGGGCACGCCGCGCCCGGCCTCGAACTGACGGCGGACCAGGTGCCCCGGTCCCTTGGGGGCGACCATGGCCACGTCCACGCCCTCGGGCGGGGTGACCAGGCCGTAACGGATGCTGAAGCCGTGGCCGAAGAAGAGGGCGTCGCCCGCCTCCAGGTTCGGTGCGATCTCGGAGGCGTACAGGTCCCGGTGGATGTGGTCGGGGACCAGGATCATGATGACCTGGGCCTCGCGGGTGGCCTCCGCGGGGGTGAGGACACGCAGCCCCTCCTCCTCGGCCTTGGCGCGGCTCTTGGACCCCTCGGCGAGGCCGATCCGCACGTCCACGCCCGAGTCCCGCAGCGACAGCGCGTGCGCGTGCCCCTGGCTGCCGTAACCGATCACGGCGACCTTCTTGCTCTGGATGAGCGAGAGGTCCGCGGCGTCGTCGTAGTACATCTGTGCTGCCACTTGGGGTTACTCCTATGTAGTGAACTTTGTGACGGGACGCGGGCTCGGGGGCCCGGCCGCGACCGGACCCCCGAGTCCTAGGCGCTTCGCTCGACCGCGCGGAGGGAGCGGTCGGTGATCGATCGGGGGCCGCGTCCCAGGGCGACCAGCCCTGATTTGACCAGTTCCCGGATGCCGAACGGCTCCAGGTTCTTGACCAGGGCATCGAGCTTCTCGGGGTCGCCGGTGGCCTCGATGACGACGACGTCCGGGCTGACGTCCACGACGTGTGCGCGGAACAGCTCGGCCGTCTGTAGCACATGGGTGCGGCTGGACGCGTCGGCCTTGACCTTGACGAGCAGCAGCTCGCGTCGGACCGACGCGGTGGTGTCCATCTCCACGATCTTGACGACGTTGACCAGCTTGTTGAGCTGTTTGGTCACCTGCTCCAAGGGATGGAGGTCGCAGTTGACCACGATCGTCATCCGGGACAGCCCTGGATACTCGGTGTTGCTGACACTGAGCGAGTCGATGTTGAAACCACGGCGGGAGAAGAGGGAGGAGGCGCGGGCGAGGATACCCGGCGTGTCCTCCACCAGAACGGAAAGCGTGTGACTGCTCATGGTGGTTTTCGCCTTCTCCTCTTAGTCCTCGTGTTCCCAGTTCGGCGCCATGTCACGCGCGTACTGGATGTTGTCGTTGCTCACGCCGGGGCCGACCATCGGCCAGACCATGGCGTCGTGGTTGACGGTGAAGTCCACGACCACGGGGGCGTCGTCGATCGCCATGGCCTTCTCGATGGTGGCGTCGATGTCCTCGGCACGCTCACAACGCAGGCCGACACAACCGTACGCCTCCGCCAGACGAACGAAGTCGGGAATGCGGACCTTCTCGTCCCGCGGCGCGGTCTGTAGGTCGGTGTTGGAGTAGCGTCCCTCGTAGAACAGGGTCTGCCACTGGCGGACCATGCCCAGGTTGCCGTTGTTGACCACGGCGACCTTGATCGGAATGCCCTCGACGGCGCAGGTGGCCAGCTCCTGGTTGGTCATCTGGAAGCAGCCGTCGCCGTCGATCGACCACACCGTGCGGTCCGGGTCGGCGACCTTGGCGCCGAGCGCGGCGGGCACGGAGAAGCCCATGGTGCCCAGGCCGCCGGAGTTGACGAAGGAACCGGGGCGCTCGTAGTCGATGAACTGGGCCGCCCACATCTGGTGCTGGCCCACACCGGCGACGTAGGTGGCCTCCGGCCCGACGATCTGCCCCAGGCGCTGGACGACCGCCTGTGGGGACAGGCTGCCGTCGTCGGTCGTCTCGTAGCCCTTGGGGTAGGTGGTGCGCAGGCGGTCGAGCTGCTTCCACCAGCCCTCGTAGTCGCCCTGGCGCCCCTTCTCCTGGTCGGCGCGCACGGCCACGACCAGATCGGCCAGGACCTCGCGGCAGTCGCCGACGATGGGCACGTCCGCGTAGCGGTTCTTGGAGATCTCGGCGGGGTCGATGTCGGCGTGGACGATCTTGGCGTCGGGGGCGAAGCTGTCCAGTCGGCCGGTGACGCGGTCGTCGAAGCGGGCGCCCAGGGCGACGATGAGGTCGGCCTTCTGGAGGGCGCCGACGGCGGAGACGTCACCGTGCATACCGGGCATGCCCACGAACTGCGGGTGGCTGTCCGGGAAGACGCCGCGGGCCATCAGGGTGGTGACCACGGGGACGCCGGTGAGTTCGGCCAGGACGCGCAGCTCCGCAGAGGCTCCCGCGCGCAGGACGCCGCCGCCGACGTAGAACACCGGGCGCCGTGCCTCGACGATCATCCGGGCGGCCTCACGGACCTGCTTGCCGTGGGGCTTGGTGACCGGGCGGTAGCCGGGCAGGTCCAGGCGCTCGGGCCAGGTGTGGGCGGTGAAGGACTGTAGGGCGTCCTTGGAGATGTCGACCAGGACGGGGCCGGGGCGTCCGCTGGAGGCGATGTGGAAGGCCTCGGCGATGGTGCGCGAGATCTCCCCGGCGTCTCTGACCAGGAAGTTGTGTTTGGTGATCGGCATGGTGATGCCGCAGATGTCGGCTTCCTGGAAGGCGTCGGTGCCGATCATCGGTGAGGCGACCTGGCCGGTGATGGCCACCATGGGCACCGAGTCCATGTGGGCGTCGGCCAGCGGGGTCACCAGGTTGGTGGCGCCGGGGCCGCTGGTGGCCATGCACACGCCCGGACGTCCGGTGGCGTAGGCGTAACCCTCCGCCGCGTGGCCCGCTCCCTGCTCGTGACGCATGAGGATGTGGCGTACCTTGGCCGAGTCGTAGAGCGGGTCGTAGGCAGGGAGGATGGCACCGCCGGGGATCCCGAAGACGGTGTCAACGCCGACCTGTTCCAGCGACCTGATCAGCGATTGGGCGCCGGTCATCTGCTCGGTCATCTCATGCATCCTTCAGCGAGGGTCCAGAGCGGTGCGGAGGCTCTGGCCTTGGTGGGTCTGATTCCGGCTCTGGCAATAAAAAAACCCCCACCGCCCGGTGGCGGTCGAGGGGTGGCGCGCAGCAGAGGAAGCTCAGTGGGCTGCGCGCCGACCAAGTACGAGAATCAGGGAGTTGCTCTGCACGATCACAACATTGGCCGACGGAGCGGCACCGAGTCAACACGAACGACGTTTTGTCTCACCATGTGAGACGCCGGTGTCAGGATACGACCCGCCCCAGAATGACGAAACCCCTGCCAACAGGGCGAATTCCCCTCAAGTCCGCATCCGCCGTGTGACACATCCCGCATCCCGGGGCGGGAGGAGAACCGGTGCGCGGGCTCCCCGGACGGAAGGTCCCCCGCCCGACGCGAGGGGGCCGTACCCGCACGGGGAGCCCTCAGGGGCCACAGGTCACCTCGCCGCGCCCCCGAGCGGCGAAGGACGCGGTCCCCCGCGGACCCCGGGTCGGTCAGAGACTGGCTCCGGCCTCCCCGCCCACGAGCGACTCCACTCCGCTCTCCGACATCGGTCGGGCCACAAGGAAGCCCTGCCCGTGGTCACAGCCCATCGTGCGCAGCTGCTCCAGCTGTTCGGGACGTTCGATGCCCTCCGCCACCACCTGCACGCCCAGGTCGCGCCCCAGTTGGACGATCGTGTGCGTGAGCAGCGTGACCGTGTCGTCACGCCCCAGGTCGGCCACGAACGAGGGGTCGATCTTGATCGCGTCCACGCTCAGTCTGCGCAGGTGCGCCAAGGAGGCGTAACCCATCCCGTAGTCGTCGATGGCCAGCCGCACACCCAGCTCGCGCAGCTCGCTCAGGCGCTGCACGGCCTCGCCGACGTCGTCGAGCAGGACCTCCTCGTCGACCTCCAGGGTGAGCACCTCGGCGGGAAGTCCGCTCTCGGCGAGGATGCCGGCCACCCTCTCCACGAAGCGCGGGGACAACACCTGCTTCACCGACAGGTTCACCGACAGGCCGATGTCCCAGTCCGAGAGACGCCACACCGAGACCTTCTCACAGGCCTCGCGCAGGATCCTCTCCCCCAACGGCACGATCAACCCCGACTCCTCGGCCGCCCCGATGAAGGCCTCGGGGCCCACCACCTCGCCGTCGCGCCTCCACCGCACCAGGGCCTCCACCGAGGTCACCCGCGAGCTGCCCAGGTCGACCACGGGCTGGTACTCCAGGAAGAACTCGTCCTCGACCAGTGCCCGGCGCAGCCGCATCTGCAATTCCAGACGTGAGACCACGGTGTCGTGCATGTGGGCGGCGTAGACCTCCACGTGGTCGGTGCCCCGCTCCTTGGCGCGGGCCATCGCCACGTCGGCGTTGCGCAGCAGCTCGCCGCTGTCGGTGGTCGACTCGGCGAAGGCCACACCGATGCTGGCGGTCAGCAGGATGTCCCGGTCGGCGACCTGGAAGGGCTCGGAGGCGATCACCCGTCCCAGACGTTCGGCCATGTCCACCACCTGCTGGGCCTTGGGCACGTCCTCCACCAGGACCGCGAACTCGTCGCCGCCCCAGCGGGCCACGGTCGCGTTGGAGTCCAGTTCCCCGCGCAGCCTGCGTGCGGCCTGGCCGAGCAGGTGGTCGCCGCGCACGTGCCCCGCGGAGTCGTTGACCGCGGTGAAACCGTCCAGGTCCAGGAAGATCACCGCGACCTCCCCGGCGGGTTCCTCGCTCATCGCCCGGTGCGCCAGCACGTCGCCGGCGCGCTCCTCCAGGTAGGCGCGGTTGGGGAGCCCGGTCACACCGTCGTGGAAGGTCAGGTGCCGGACCTCGTTCTGCAACGCCACCTGGGCGCTGATGTCGCGCGTGGTCACCAACAGTCGGTCGGGCTCCCCCGGCTGTTCGTACAGCGAGATCGTGGACTCGGTGTGCCGCCAGGTGCCGTCCGCCGCCCGGACCCGTAGGCGCATGTGCACGCCCTGGGCACCACGCTCGGTGAACAGGTCGGTGATCCCCTTGGTGCGCCCCAGGTCCTCCGGATGGATGAGCGCGGTGACGGGCGCGGCGAGCACGTCCTGGAGTCGGTAACCGAAGGCCTCGGCCGTGCCGGGGCTGACGTAGTGCACGCCCCCGTCCCGGTCCAGGATGAGGATCACGTCACCGCTGTTGCGCGCCAGTTCGTGGAAGTGGACCTCACGGTTGCGCACCATACGGGCCAGGGTGGAGTTCTCCTCCAACATGCCCATCATCCGCACCAACAGCACCACGACCGCGGTACCCGCGGCCAGTGGCAGCACGGGGGCGACCCCGGGCAGCCGAAGCCCGGCCACGGTGAGCACCACGGCCGCCACGAACATGGCGGCGACGGCGGCGAGCTCGGGCGCGAACCGGTACAGGCCCCTGCCGGTGATACGGCGGGGACTGAGGCCCGGACGGTTCCCCACCGACCAGGGGAGGGATCCCAGCAGGACGAAGCCCAGGAACCGCACCGGGTGTTCGATCCCTCCGGCGATGGGCGGTCCGGTCAGCCGGGTGAGCGCGCCGAGCAGGTCCGCGCCGGCGATGACGATGAGCGAACCGATCGCCACCAGCACCGCGCGCCGCGTACTGTGCGGCGACATGAAGACCAGCGGTACGAGCAGGCACAGCACGACGATGTCGGCGACCGGGTAGACCAGTGCGAAGCCGAGGAAACCGGCGCCCTCCCCCAGCTCTCGGTAGAGCGGGGAGAACAGCAGCAGCCACACCACGGAGAACACCGCGGCTGCGCACACGTAGCTGTCGGTGACGTGCCGTACCGCGGTCCGGACACCGCCCGGCCAGGGAGCGAACCTGGTGAAGCCGACCACGAAGAGCGGCAGGGCGGTCAGCGCGAAGAGGTCCCCGAGGGTGAGAGACAGGGGCGATCCGGAGCTGAAGAGTCGTGTCAGGCCATGGGTGAGACCGCCCGCGCACCAGGCGAGGGCGGCGAAACCGAGGTGACGCAGCGCGGACGCCCCGTCCACCCCGTCGGCCTGGACACTCCTGCCCGCACCGGTGGTCGTCCAGCGCCGCGAGGCGTGGAGCAGGGACAACCCGGCCGCCCCGGCGGCGAGGGAGGTCGGCCACTCGCCGAGTTCGGCGGTCACCGTGGTCTCCGCCAGGGGGACGAAGGTCCCCACGACGTAGAACAGCGACAGCACGCCCAGGGCGACGACCCCCAGACGGTGTGCCCAGGTTCCCATCACAGGCCTCCCGGTGGGCGCGCCACCGCCGACACGGCGTTCGTCCGCCGTCGCGCTCTCTCCTTCATGGAGCACCCACCTCGCGTCGTTCGAGTCCGGACGCGGCACAGCGTCCGACAGCGCGTCCGCCGCCGGAATCTCACGGGACCGGGACGGAACTGGTGGCGAAGACGACCCGAGGAGCCGCACACGCCCCGTGCGCCGCAACACTACGCAGTCAAGGTCACACAGCGATTGAGGACCGGACGAGAGATGACGACGAAAAGATCACACAGGGTGACCACCGTACGTTCTCCGGTCGATGGCGTCCCACGGGGCCCGCGGTCGGGTGCGCCTTCCCCCCACGGGGCCCGCGCTCAACCCACCCCGAGCCTTTCCAGGATCAGTTCGCGGGCTCGCCCGGCGTCGGCCTGGCCCCTGGTCGCCTTCATGACCGCGCCCACCAGGGCTCCGGCCGCGGCGACCTTGCCTCCGCGCACCTTGTCCGCGATATCGGGGTTGCCCGCGATCGCCTCGTCCACGGCCGCGCCGAGTGCGCCGTCGTCACTGACGACCTTCAGTCCGCGAGCCTCGACCACCTCGTCCGGTTCGCCCTCGCCGGCCAGGACTCCCTCCACCACCTGACGGGCGAGCTTGTTGGTGAGCGTGCCCTCCTCCACCAGGGCGATGATCCGGGCGACCTGTGCGGGGGTGATGGGCAGATCGCCCAGCTCCACCTCCTGCTCGGTGGCACGGCGGGAGAGTTCGTTCATCCAGAGTTTGCGGGCCTCGGACGCGGGGGCGCCCTCGGCCACGGTCGCCTCCACCAGGCCGATGGCGTCGGCGTTGACGAGGTCGCGCAGTTCGGTGTCGGTGAGGTTCCACTCCGCGCGCACCCGGGCGCGCTGGGCCGCGGGCAGTTCCGGAATGGTGGCGCGCAGTTGCTCCACCCACTCCTGCGAGGGAGCCACGGGGACCAGGTCCGGGTCCGGGAAGTACCGGTAGTCCTGCGCCTCCTCCTTCGAACGGCCCGAGACGCTGCGACCGGTGTTCTCCTGGAAGTGACGTGTCTCCTGCACGACCCTCTGTCCGGCCTCCAGCACGCCGGCCTGACGCTCGATCTCCGAGCGCACGGCCCGCTCGATCGAACGCAGTGAGTTGACGTTCTTGGTCTCGCTCCGGGTCCCCCACTCGTCGGCGCCACGACGGTTGATCGAGACGTTGACGTCGCAGCGCATGGAACCCTCCTCCATGCGCACGTCGGAGATGCCCAGCGCGCGTACCAGGTCGCGCAGCTCGGCGGCGTAGGCGCGGGCCACCTGGGGCGCCAGCTCACCGGTACCGGTGATGGGCTTGGTGACGATCTCCAACAGCGGGATGCCCGCCCGGTTGTAGTCGACGATGGAGTAGTCGGCACCGTGGATGCGACCGGTGGCCCCGCCCACGTGGGAGGTCTTGCCGGTGTCCTCCTCCATGTGGACACGCTCGATCTCCACGCGGAACTCGCGCGGCCCCTCGGGGGTGTCGACCGTGACGTCGAGGTGGCCGTCGACACAGATGGGCTCGTCGTACTGGGAGATCTGGTAGTTCTTCGGCATGTCCGGATAGAAGTAGTTCTTCCGGGCGAAGCGGCCCCACGGAGCGACGGAGCAGTTCAGCGCCAACCCCAGACGGATGGCGCCCTCGACCGCTTTTTCGTTGACCACCGGCAGCGAGCCGGGCAGCGCCAGGCAGACCGGGCACACCTGCGTGTTGGGCGCGGCCCCGAACGCGGTGGGGCAGGAACAGAACATCTTGGAAGCGGTGCCCAGCTCGATATGGGTCTCCAGGCCGAGCACGGGCTCATATGTGGCCAGCGCCTGCTCGTACTCCACCGGTGCGGGACCGCTGTTCGTGACAGGGCTAGGAGTTACCGCGTGGGCCATCGCCGAAAACCCGTTTCCTTAGAGGACATACCTTCCAGCTCAGAGTACCGAGGGTACGAGGGTGGAGCGCCCGGGACCCGGGACACCGAAGTGTCACCGCACATCACGGCCAGTACACGATTGGGCCGCTGTCCAGGGAATGCCCGCTGTTCCGGGGGGTCCGGCGGTTAACCTGGTCGTTCCAGATGATGTCCCGCCGGTCGGTCCCCACGGTGGCCGCCGCCCTCGCCCGGGAGCGCAAGCATGTCAGGCATCCTGCGTCGGTGCGCCACGCTGCTCTGCGCCGTCGTCGTGGTCGGTGCCCTGGCCGGTGTCCCCGCCGCCGGCGCCGACGGGTTCTCCCGGTTGGATCGCGACCCGGTCGAGGGCGAGCCCCTCACCCTCACCGACGGCAGGGAGATCGGCACGGCCCTGTTCAGTCTGCGCGTGGCGGACCACGATTCGGTGCAGGCCTACTCCGCGGCCTCCGACAAGGAGGTCCACCCACGCGCCGCCTACGTGGAGTCAGTGTGGTCGGACGTTGAGCAATGGACCGAAACCCTCGGGGAAACGGACCCCCCCGATCGGGCGAGCTGGATCGTCTCCCACTCCTATCCGACGCTCGACCTGTCTCCTCTGGCGGAGGAGACCGGGCTGCCCCCGCTGCGGGAACAACAGGCGATCGCGGGCACCCAGGCCGCCCTGTGGCACGTGCTGGAAGGGGCGGAGCCGGACCGCGACGCCAACGACGACGCCGTCCTCGCCCTGTACGACCATCTGGTGGAGGGCAGCGCGGCGGCCGTCGACAACACCGTCTCCCGTTCCCTGGAGATCACCCCGTCACAGGTGGAGGCGACCGCACCGGAGGAACCGCTGGGGCCGCTGACCGTGCACGTCTCCGGAGCGGGACCGGTGAAGGCCTCGGTCCGGGGCGCTCCGGCGTCGTGGCTGGTCGACGCGGAGGGGGAACAGGTGACCCAGGTACGCGACGGCGAGGAGGTCTTCCTCAGGGTGGACCCCTCGGTACCCGCGGGGGTGGTGACCCTGCACGTGCGCGGTCAGTCGGTGCCGTTGCCCCAGGGGCGTCTGTTCACCGGACGGGACGGTGTGCGCACCCAGCCGTTGGTGACGGCGGAGGCGGGCTCGGCCACGAGTGTGGACACCGCGACGTTCACCTGGCGGCCCGAAGCCGTCCCCGAGGAGCCTCCCTCTCCGGGGCCGGCGAAGGACGAGGAGCCCTCGCCCGAGGAGGTCGTGCGCACGGACGCCTCGGAAGCGGAGGTATCCCCAGAAGCGGATGACCGAATCCAGGAAGAGGATCTGGCCAACACCGGTACCTGGCTGTCGGGACTTCTGGTCATCGCGGGGGCCCTGGTCGTATCCGGCCTGATCATCCTGGTCCTGGGGCGGAAACGGCGTGACTGAGCGGAACCAAGGACGCGCGAAGCCGCATCTGGTTGCCTGACTTTCGGCCATAATATGGTTTCTCTTGCTTCTCTTTTTTTCCTGCCCGTATTCGGTCACATTTTTGCGAACCGGCTTGGAACCGGGCAGAAGGATCGCTAGTATCGAGCACGCGTTGGCACCCCTACGGCCGAGTGCGGCGAGCTCCCGCGTCACAGCAAGCCCACCCGGAAAGATCGCGCCCACCCCACGCGGCGCACATCTCCCGAGTCCGACATGGTGAACCCCCGGGTGAACGCACGAGGTGGCCTCTCGCCAGGCCGCCGAGCCGTAGCCACCGCATCCGTCCTACCGGTTTCTCACTGCCCCTTGGGCGGATACCCCTATCCGGTTACTCCTAGAACACACCGGGACACGATTTGAGTAAATCCTCTCTCCCCCGTACCGCCGGGCGCGCGGGCCTCGCGGCCACCGCCGCCGCGTTCCTGGCCTTCGGCCTCGCCGCCCCCGCGGCCGCCGACGTGGAGACCTCTGACAGCTCCGCTCGCGGTCAGTACGTCGGCAACGCCGAGACCGGCGTTCGGGTCTCCATGGGCGGCAGCACCATCGGGACCACCCTCTTCAACATGGAACTCGAAGACGGTGCGGTCCTGAAGATGTACTGCATCGACTTCGAGACGAGCATTCGCTCGAACGCGTGGTACCTGGAGGACGACTGGGCCAACTACCCGGGCAAGGGCGACTTCGCCGAGCCCGCCAAGGTCCACTGGATCCTCCAGAACGGTTACCCGGCCGTGAGCGCCGAGGACCTGGCCGCCGCCGCGGGCATCAACCGCCTCACCAAGGACGAGGCCCTGGGCGCCACCCAGGCCGCGATCTGGCACTTCAGCAACGGTGTGGACCTGGACGCTCGTAACCAGCCCAACGTCAAGGCCCTGTACGAGTACCTCACCTCCAACGCCGAGGACCTGCCCCAGACCGCGGAGCCCGAGGCCTCCCTGAAGATCACCCCGGGTGAGGCCTCCGGCAAGGCCGGCGAGACCATCGGCGAGTTCGTCATCGAGACGAGCGCGGCCTCCATCCCGGTCGACCTGACCGCCCCCGAGGGCGTCGAGCTCGTCGACCTGGAGACCGGCGAGCCGGTCACGGAGGTCGGCAACGGCGACAAGGTCGGCTTCTCGGTTCCGGCCGACGCCGAGCCGGGCGAGGCCGCCTTCTCCCTGGAGACCACGGCCACCGTCGAGGTGGGCCGCCTCTTCAAGGGTGAGAGCAAGAAGCCGACCCAGACCCTGGTCACCGCCGAGGGCGGACAGACCAGCGTCTCCGCGTCCGCCTCCGCCACCTGGACCGAGGGCGAGCCCGAGGTCCCGGAGGAGCCGAGCGAGCCCGAGGAGACCCCCGAGCCGGAGGAGCCGGAGTCCCCGGAGCCGAGCGAGCCCGAGGAGCCGCAGGAGCCCCAGGAGCCCGGCGACAAGCCGACCCCGCCCGCGGACGACAAGAAGGAGCCGACCCTGCCGGTGACCGGTGGCGCTCTGGCCGGCCTGGTGGCCGCCGGTGTGGCCGCTCTGGGCGCTGGTGGCGGCGCGATCTACTTCAGCCGCAAGCGCAAGGCCGCCAACACCGAGGACGTGGAGGGCTGATCCCCTTCCGACCGCCTCATGGCGGTGGTGCCTGAGGGCCCGTTCCCGTGGGAGACCGCGGGGACGGGCCCTCCCCCTTTTCCTCTCGGGGTCGTGAAGAACGAGCGCCCGCCGTCCCGGAAAGGGACGACGGGCGCTCGGAACCGGTTCCGGCCTCTTACCCGGTCACCGCGTAGGGGTTGCGGGAGAGCAGGTCGCCGTCACGCTCGGTCAACGCGCTCTCGACCGCCGCCGCGACCCGGTAGGTGCGGTCGTCGGCCAGGGCCGGGGCCATGATCTGGAAGCCGACGGGAAGGCCGTCCTCGGGAGCCAGGCCGCACGGCACCGACAGCGAGGCGTTTCCGGCCATGTTGGACGGAATGGTGCACAGGTCGGCCAGGTACATGGCCATGGGGTCGTCGGCGCGCTCGCCGATGGAGAAGGCCGTGGTCGGTGTGGTCGGCGAGACCAGCACGTCCACGTTCTCGAAGGCGGCGTCGAAGTCGCGCTTGATCAGCGTGCGCACCTGCTGGGCGCTGCCGTAGTAGGCGTCGTAGTAACCGCTGGACAGGGCGTAGGTGCCCAACATGATGCGGCGCTTGACCTCGGGACCGAAGCCCTGGGCCCTGGTCAGCGACATGACCTCCTCGGCACTGCGCGTGCCGTCGTCGCCCACCCGCAGGCCGTAGCGCATGGCGTCGAAGCGGGCCAGGTTGGACGAGCACTCGCTGGGCGCGATGAGGTAGTACGCCGACAGGGCGGCGTCGAAACTCGGACAGGACAGTTCGACGACCTTGGCGCCCAGGGACTCCAGCAGCTCCAGGGTCTCGTGGAAGCGCTGACGCACACCCGCCTGGAAACCGTCGCCGTCCAGTTCCTTGACCACGCCCACGCGAAGACCCTCGACGTCGCCACGGCGGGCGGCCTCCACGACCTGCGGGACCGGCGCGTCGATGGAGGTGGAGTCACGCGGGTCGTGCCCGGAGAAGGCCTCGTGCAGCAGGGCCGCGTCGAGGACGTTGCGCGCGAACGGACCCGGGGTGTCCAGGGAGGAGGCGAAGGCGATGACCCCGTAGCGGGAGGAACCACCGTAGGTGGGCTTGGCCCCGACCAGACCGCACACCGCTGCGGGCTGACGGATCGAACCGCCGGTGTCGGTACCGGTGGCCAGGGGCGCCTCGAACGCGGCCACGGCCGCGGAGGAGCCTCCGGAGGAACCACCCGGCACGCGGTCGGTGTCCCAGGGGTTGCGGGTGACCTTGTAGGCGGAGTTCTCCGTGGAGGATCCCATGGCGAACTCGTCCATGTTGGTCTTGCCCAGGATGACCAGGCCCGCCTCGCGCAGGCGCGCGGTGACGGTGGCGTCGTAGGGCGGACGCCAGCCCTCCAGGATCCTGGAGGCCGAGGTGGTGGGCATGTCCTTGGTGGTGAACACGTCCTTGTGGGCGACCGGCACCCCGGCCAGCGGACCCAGCTCCTCACCGGCGGCGCGGCGGGCGTCCACCGCGCGGGCCTGCTCCAGGACGGTCTCGCGGTCCACGTGCAGGTAGGCGCCGATCCGGCCGTCCACGGCCTCGATCCGGTCCAGGTAGGCGGTGGCGGTCTCCTCCGCGGAGACCTGTCCCTCCCGGATGGCCTCGCCGAGCCGGGCGGCGGTCATGCCGACGATGTCGCTCACCACTACTCATCCTCTCCCAGGATCCGCGGGACCCGGAAACGCTGATCCTCCACCGCCGGGGCAGCGGCCATGGCCTGTTCGTGGGTGAGGCCGGGCCCGACCTCGTCGGGGCGGTAGACGTTGGTCAGCGGCAGGGCGTGCGAGCTGGGCGGAATGTCGCCCTTGGCGACCTCCTGCACCTTGGCCACGGCGGTGAGGATGTCACCGAGCTGGGCGGCGAGCGTGTCGAGCTCGCTCTCGTCGAGCGCCAGCCGCGACAACCGGGCGAGGTGTGCGACCTCATCGCGGGTGATGGCGGTCATGGATGAGAACCGTTTCTTCGGCGGAAGGACTGTCCCGTTCATCTTAGGACGCCGCTACCGGTGCCGGGGCGCCCCCGGTCCGGGGCCGGCTCCGGACCCCGGAGGCCGCGTCACACCCGTGTGTTCGCCACCGTTCCGCCCTCGTAGGCGGTGAACCAGTCCGCGGCCTCGTCCGCGGTCAACGGCGGTGTGAAGTAGCGCCCCTGTGCGGCGTGGCAACCGGTGTCACACGCGGCGCGGGCGAGTTCGGCGTCCTGCACCCCCTCCGCGGTGGCGCGCATGCCCAGCGCCTTGACCAGGGCGATGGCCGCCCGGACCACGGTGTGGCCGTTGTCGGAACGGTCGACCAGGCGTGCGGTGAAACTCTCGTGGATCTTGACCTCGTCCAGCGGCAGCCCGGCGAGCTGGGCGAGGGTGAAATGGCCGGTGCCGAAGTCGTCCAGGGTCAGTCCCACGCCCAGGCGGTGGAGTGCGTGGATGGCCTCGGTGGCGGACGCGGTGTCGGCGATCAAGGCGTCCTCACCGATCTCCAGGACGAGCTGTCCGGGCGCGACCCCGTACTCGCGCAGTGCGGCGGCGACGATACCGGGCAGCTCGGGGTCCAGGAGCTCGCGCACGCCCAGGTTCACGGCGACGGGCAACTCCATGCCCTGCCTCCGCCATCGGGCGATCTGGGCCAGCGTGATGTCCAGTACCTCGGCGGTGAAGGACTTCAGCAGGTTGGACTGCTCCACGACCGGCATGAACTCGTCGGGGGTGAGCAGCCCCCGGTCGGGATGGCGCCAGCGGGCGAGGGCCTCCCACCCCAGGGGCCTTTCGTCCGTCAGGCCGACCTTGGGCTGGTAGTGCATCTCCAGGGCGCCTTCCGTCAGGCCGCGGCGCAGCTCTGAGTACAGGCTCAGCCTGGCCGTGGAGTTGCGGTCCTTGCCGGGGTCGTAGACCTCCACACCGGTACGGTCGGCCTTGGCCACGTACATGGCCACGTCCGCCCTCTGCATCAGGTGCGCGAAGTCGGACGCGTCGCCGGGGAAGAGCGCGATGCCGATGCTGGCCTGTAGATCGAAGTCCATGCCGTCCAGGCGGACGGGTTCGGACAGGGCCCCGCGCAGTCGGAAGGCGACCTCGCGGGCGGACTCGGTGTCACTGACCCGGGGCAGCAGGACGGCGAACTCGTCGCCGCCGAGCCGGGCCACGAGGTCTCCGGGGCGGACGCTGTACGTGAGCCGGCGGGCGACGGTCTGAAGGAGGCGGTCGCCCGTGTGGTGCCCCAGGGTGTCGTTGACCTCCTTGAACCGGTCCAGGTCCAGCAGGAGCAGGCCGACCCCTCCGCCACGTTGCCGGGCACGGTCGATCTCCTGGCGGGCGCGGACCGTGAGGAGTTTGCGGTTGGCCAGGGAGGTGAGCTCGTCGTGGTTGGCCTGGTGATCACGCTTGACCGACAACAGCGCACTCGTGTGGAGCGCGCTGAGCGGCAACGCGAAGAGCGGAACGAACAGCACCGAGTGGTTGCCGGCCACCACCACGAGCGGGGCGAGGCTGAGCAGGACGGCGTGGAGGCGGGCCTGGCGGAGCATCCCCTTGGACATGGCCTGTTTGAGGGTCACCCGCTCGTGCATGGCCACCGCGCACAGGACCAGTACGCGGTTGGTCACGAAGTACCCGGCTCCCGCCAGGGCGATGGAGAGCAACTCCCCCACGGCGGGAAGCCATGTCTGTTGGAGCAGCCCGGGCGACGTCAGACGTAGGAGTGCGTCGGCCACACCGAGGGCGAGGGTGTACTGGGCGACGTTGAACGCGGTGCGGTGGGTCGCGTGACCGCGTGCGAACCCGGCGACGGCGATGGCCACGGCCTGGACCAGGGCCGCCACGGGCAACCCGTGCAGGATGACGAGCGCGAAGGAGAAGGGCAGGGACGTGGGCGCCCCACTGCCCGGTGGTTGCCCCGGGAGGGGGATGGTCCGCAGCTCCCCCAGGACGATCATGCACAGCAGTACCCAGGTGAGCGGTTCGACGGCGAGCGCGCGTAGTTCGTCCATGGTCAGGCCGAGAGCGGAACCGACGAGCACTCCCGCCCCCGCGAGCGTCGCACCCATCATGTACAGCCACAACGGAGTTCCCCGGCGGGGACCGATGTCCCGTGTGTCGATCGGGTCCTTCGCGCCGGGACCCCGTGAGGAGACCGTGGAACCGGCGACGCCGCCATCGCTGTTTCTGGAAGTTTCCATGACCCCGCCACCCTTCATGACCGAATCCCGGTTTTCGGGCGCGTCCACATCACAGGCTGTCGTTGTCCATCTTACGCGCTTTCGTTACCAAATGTCGCACGTCAGGGACTAACAGTTAACCAGCAGGGGAGGTGCGCGGTGGAAGAGATCACCAAAAAGGTACCCGGCCCCGCCATGGACACGGATCCGTTTCGGATGACGTGCCACGCGGAGGAAGGGGTTTTCGGCCCCTCACCCACCACCGAACGAGAGGCTTCCACCGACCGGGCCATGTCACCGCCGACCAGGAGGTACAGGGGTGTGCGGAGCGGATGTGGAGCCTCAGGGGTCCGGCGCCGACGAACACGTGTGCCCTCCGCACGTTCCGACGGCGCCGGCGACGCCCTCTCCCTACTCCGCGTCCTCCGGTACGGGGTTGATCCTCTTGGCGGAGGCCGCCTCGGGCCCCTCCTCCAGCAGCACGCCGAAACCGGCCTCGTCCAGGACCGGCACCCCCAGCTTGACCGCCTTGTCGTACTTGGAGCCGGGGCTGTCGCCCACCACCACGAAACTGGTCTTCTTGGACACCGACGACGTGGCCCTGCCACCGCGTTCGGCGATCGCCTCCTTGGCCCCGTCGCGGGTGTGACCCTCCAGGGAACCGGTCACCACCACCGTGACCCCCTCCAGGTGACGTGGCCGCGAGCCGTCGTCCTCGTCCTCCATGCGCACACCGGCCTCGGCCCATTTGCGCACGATCTCGTTGTGCCAGTCCACGGAGAACCACTCGCGGATCGAGGCGGCGATGGTCGGACCGATACCGTCCACCGCGGCCAGCTCCTCCTCATCGGCCTCACGGATGGCTTCCAGCGAACGGAAATGGCGGGACAGATCCTCGGCCGCGCGCGGTCCCACGTGTCGAATGGACAACGCCACCAACACCCGCCACAGCGGCTTGGACTTGGCCTCCTCCAACTGCTCGAAGAGCTTCTCCACCGTCTTCTTGGGCTCGCCCTTCTTGTTGGCGAAGAAGGACACCACCTTGGGCTCGCCGGTCTTGGGGTCGGTCTTGGGCTCGCTGGTGTCGGGATCGAGCACGTAGGTGCGGATGGGCAGCAGCTTGTCGACCGTCAGGTCGAACAGGTCGCCCTCGTCACGCAGCGGCGGTCGGGCCGGCTCCAACGGCTGGGTGAGCGCGGTGGCGGCCACGTACCCCAGCGCCTCGATGTCCAGCGCCCTGCGGCTGGCGATGAAGAACAGACGTTCCCGCAGCTGGCCGGGGCAGGATCGGGCGTTGGGGCAGCGCAGGTCGACGTCGCCCTCCTTCTGCTGCCCGAGTGCGGTACCGCACTCGGGGCACAGTTCGGGCATGACGAAGGCGCGCTCGCTGCCGTCGCGACGCTCGACCACCGGGGCGACGATCTCGGGGATGACGTCGCCCGCCTTGCGCAGCACGACCGTGTCACCGATGAGCACACCCTTGCGCTCCACCTCGCGGGCGTTGTGCAGGGTGGCGAACTCGACCTCGGAGCCCGCCACGACCACCGGCTCCATCACTCCGTAGGGCGTGACGCGGCCGGTGCGGCCCACGCCCACCTTGATGTCGAGCAGGCGGGTGGTGACCTCCTCGGGAGGGTACTTGTAGGCGATCGCCCAACGCGGTGCCCGGCTGGTGGAGCCCAGGCGCCGCTGGAGGGCGAAGTCGTCGACCTTGACCACGATGCCGTCGATCTCGTAGGGAGGCTCGTGACGGTTGGCCGCGTAGTGGGCGACGTAGTCGCGGACCTCGTCCATGGTCTTCACGACCTTGTAGCGGTCGCTGAGCGGCAACCCCCACTCCCCCAACAGCCGGTAGGCCTGCGACTGGCTGGTGAACGCCACGTCCTCGCCGCCCTGGGCTCCTCCGGCAGGGACATAGGCGCCGACACCGTGCATGATCATCGACAACGGCCGGGTGGCGGTGACCCGGGGGTCCTTCTGACGCAGCGATCCGGCGGCGGCGTTACGCGGATTGGCGAAGGGGGGATGTCCTGAGGCGGTGATGCGTTCGTTGAGTCTGCCGAAGTCCTCCACCGGCAGGAAGACCTCGCCGCGCACCTCCAGCAGTTCGGGGGCGGGCCGTACGCTCTCGTCCAACCGTTCGGGCACGACGGAGATGGTGCGGACGTTGAGGGTGATGTCCTCGCCGACGCGGCCGTCACCACGGGTGGCGGCGCGCACCAGGCGGCCCCGCTCGTACACCAGGTCCACGGCCAGGCCGTCGATCTTGAGCTCGCACAGGTAACCGGTGACGGGCACCTCGGCGTTGGCACGGTCCGCCCAGGTGGTGAGCTCCTCCATGTCGAAGGCGTTGCCCAGGCTCTCCATCCGCACCAGGTGTTCGACGGCCGCGAAGTCCACGCTGATGGGCGCGCCGACCTTCTGGGTGGGCGAATCCTGGGTGACCAGGACGGGGTAGGACTCCTCGATACCGCGCAGCTCCGCCATGAGGGCGTCGTACTCGGCGTCGGAGACGACGGGATTGCCCAGGTAGTACCGGTAGCTGTGGTCGTCCAGCTCCTGGCACAGTTCCGTGTGCCTGGCGCGTACCTCGTCGGGGACGTCGGTGGTGGTGTCGGGCGCGCTCAATGGCTACCTTTCTGCTCTCGTGCTCGCCTGCTGCGGAGGCGGGCCCCGGACGCCTGTGCGACGGGGACCGCCCCTGCCCGTGGGCCGTCCCCTATCTGCGGGGCTCGTCCCGCAACACCCTGGCACCGGCACGGGAGAGTTCCAGAGCCGCCCGTGCGTACCGGGGCGAGGCGCCCGCGAGCCCGCACGTGGGTGTGGTGACCACCGCGCGGGAGAGCAGGTCGGGGGAGAACCCCAGCCGGTTCCACAACTCGCGAACAGGATCGACGGTAGCGGCCGGGTCGGACATTCGGGCGGTCTGGGCGGGGGTGCCGTCGATGGAGGGGACCACGCCGAGCATCAGCCCCACGCCGTCCTCCACGGCGGTGCCGATCATCTCGTCGTGGTCGCGCGTCAGCAGCAGGGCGTTGACGCTCAGTACCCGCGCGCCACTGCGCCGCAACAGGTCGATGGGGACCTCGGAGGCACAACAGTGCGCGGCCGGCACCGCTCCGGTGTCGGCGATCGCGGTGAAGAGGACGCGCAGGGCCGCCTCCACGTGGACGCGGTCGACGGCGGGAAGGCGACCGTAACCGCTGGCGGTGGGCAGGGAGCCGAGCAGCACCGAGGGCAGGGAGGGCTCGTCGACCTGGACCAGGAGCCCGGCCCCGGGAACGCGCTTGCGGACCTCGACCAGGTGGGCGAGCACCCCTTCCAGGTGGGCCTCGGCCAGGTCCCGGTAGGCGCCGGGGTCGGAGACCAACCGTTGGCCGTTGCGCAACTCCAGGGACGCCCCCAACGTCCACGGACCGGCCACCTGCACCTTGAGGGTTCCGGTGAAGCCGTGCGCGTGCTCGGCGAGGGTGTCGAGGTCGCGGGACAGGAAGCCGGCCGCGCGGCGCAGGTCGCGCCCGGGACCGTCGGCGACCCGCCAGCCGCTGGGCCGGACCTCGATGGGGAACTCCGGCAGAAGGGCGCCGGTGCGGCCGATCATGTCGGCTCCGGCGCCGCGCGCGGGCAGTTCGGGCAGGTGCGGCAGATCGGGGAGTTCGCCGAGAACGGTGCGCGTCGCCTCGTCGGGGTCCTCGCCGGGCCAGGAACCGACCCCGGTGGAGGAGGAGTCGGGCCAGGGGTAGGAGTGCTGTTGGCTCACATCGCCCAAGGTTAGGGCAATGCGGCTCCCGTGGCGTTACCGGCGAGCCGCTCCGGCGTGGTGGGTGGAGGAGTCTCCACCGTCCCCACCGTCGTCCTCGCTCCCCTCGTCCTCGCCTCGGGACAGGGCGCCGTCGCGTCGGGAGCGCAGCACCAGCAGGGCCACGATCACCGCGGCGACGACGGCCACCGCGAGCGCCGCCCACGGCGAACTCAGGTAGAGGGTCAACCAGGTGCCCACCATGCCGCCGATGACCACGCCCCACAGGCCCGCCCAGATCAGCGATCCGACGAACATCGCGGCCAGGTAGCGGGGGAAGCGCATGCGCATGGCCCCCGCGGCCAGGTTGATCGCGGTCTGCACGCCGACGGTGCAAAAGCTCAGGGTGACCACCGGAGCCCCGTAGCGGTCGATGCGCTCCCGGGCCCTGTCCAGTTTGGGGCCGAGTCTGGTACCCAGACGGCTGCGCCCGACCCCGGCCCCCAGACCGCGCCCGATCCAGTACGTGGCCTGCGCGCGGCACAGGATCACACCGAGCAGCGTGAAATAGACGACCCAGAACGGCTGGCCATCGAGAAAACCGAACTCCGGCATGGGCGGCTCCCTCACCTCGCCCCGCAACTATGCTATGCCTTACCTAACTTCACAAGGGGTCGCGGAGCTCCGATGGGATGGGAAATCACACCTTCGGGAGAGAAACCGGCGTATGTCGCCGCTTTTCACGCGGGTGAGGTCACCCTGGACGTCGTGGAGATCGTGGCCGAACCCAGCACCGTGTCACCGTCGTAGACCACCACCGCCTGTCCGGTGGCCACCCCCGTGGCGGGCTCGGTCAGCTCCACCACCAGCTCGGGACCGTCCTGCCCCTCGCGCTGCCACACGCGGGCGGGATGCACCTGTCCGTGTGCGCGCAGTTGCACGTGGCAGTCGGTCGGTTGGGTGAGCGGCTCGGAACCGCTCCAGACCGGACGCGTCCCGGTCATGGCCTCCACCCGCAGCGAGGCGCGCGGTCCCACCGTGACGGTGTTGTCGACCGGCTCGATGGACAGCACGTACCGGGGGTGGGGCGAACCGCCCAGGCCCAGCCCCTTGCGCTGGCCCACGGTGAAGGCGTGCGCACCACTGTGCGTGCCCACCACGTTGCCCTCCTCGTCCCGGATCGGTCCCGGCCTCTCGCCCAGACGCCGGTTGAGGAAACCTCTGGTGTCACCGTCGGCGATGAAGCAGATGTCGTGACTGTCGGGCTTGTCGGCCACCGACAGACCGCGCCGCTCCGCCTCCGCGCGCACCTCCTCCTTGGTGCAGTCGCCCAGGGGGAAGATCGCGTGCTCCAACTGCTGCCTGGTGAGCACGCCCAGCACGTAGGACTGGTCCTTGGCCTCGTCCACGCTGCGCACCAGGCGACCGTCGACCTTGCGGACGTGGTGCCCGGTGGCCACGGCGTCGAAGCCCAGGGCCAGGGCCCGGTCCAGCACGGCCTCGAACTTGATCTTCTCGTTGCAGCGCAGGCACGGGTTGGGGGTGTTCCCCGATTCGTACTCGGCGACGAAGTCCTGCACGACCTCGCGGTCGAACTCCTCCGACATGTCCCACACGTAGAAGGGGATGCCGATGACGTCGGCGGCCCGGCGGGCGTCGTGGGAGTCCTCCACGGTGCAGCATCCCCGCGCACCCGTACGGTAGGACTGTGGGTTCTTGGACAGGGCCAGGTGGACACCGGTGACGTCGTGGCCGGCCTCGGCCACACGGGCCGCGGCGACCGCGGAATCGACCCCGCCCGACATGGCGGCCAGTACACGCAAAGTCATAGTGCGTCCAGCGTATGCGCCCCCACGGGGTCATCGCCACGCGGTCGCGGACCGGGGACACACCGGGTCGGGAACCGAAGACCCGCCCCGGCGCAGGAAGGCGAGGGTGGTCGTCCGGTTCTGCGAAAATCAGGGCATGGCTCTGTTCCGTCGTCGTCGCTCCACCGACTCCACCGACTCCACCACCGCCGCCGCCGAGTTCTGGGACGCCTGGCCCTCCGTACGCGAGGCCCTGGCCGAAGCGGTCGAGTCGGACCGGCCCGCTCCCACCGAGGTCTCCGAGAGGGTCACCGCCCTGGTCCAGGCGATCCATCCCGACATGGGATGGGAGGTGGGCCCGGCCCCCGAACCCACCGGCGGCATCGAGGACCTCGACCTGTCGGTGGACGTGGACCCCAACAAGCTCCTGGAGCAGCTCGCGGCGCTGGACGACCCCTCTCGCCTCACCGGGGGTCCCGCCCACGCCCTGACCCTGCGCCCCGGCACGTCGGAGGAGGCGCGTGTCCAGTCCGAGCGCTGGGCCCGTTCGGCCCCCGACGACGACCAGTGGGTGTTCCAGCCGGTGCGCCCGGCCGACCACGGCAGCCTGTCCTCCACCCTGCGGTGGGACGACCACGAACTCGACCTGTCGCACGCGTCGGTGTCCATACGGGTCGACCACGCCACGGGCAGGATCGACGTGGGCGTGTACCACCCCGACAACATGTTCCTGTCCGAGGAGACTCGCCGACGCCTGGCCGAGCACGTCACCCTGCTGGCCTTGGGAGAGGACGACGCGGTCAGGTGGATCGGAAGGACCGCCGCGCTGAACGAGCCGCCGCTGGACCCCCTGCCGCCCACCTCGATGCCCGCCGTGGTGCGCCAGATGGCCGACATGCTCGGTGGTGTCGGCGGATGGGTGACCCTCCAGGGCCGTGTCCCCCTCCAGGGCACCATGGAGGTCCTCCTGCGCCACCCGGTGACCCGGCGCGACTTCCCGGCGTTCACCCTTTTCGTGCATGTCATCGTGCCCTACGCGCACATGGACGAGGACAGGTCGCCCACCGACGAGTCCGCCTCGGCCCTGGAGGACCTGGAGACACGGATCACCGATGTCCTCGGGGACAACGGCACGCTGTTCATGCGTCAGACCGTGGGCGGCAGGAGGGACTACCGCTACTACCTGGACCCCGACTCGGGAGTCCTGCCGGAGTTCGAGGCCGTGCTGACGGAGTGGCCCGAGGGGGAGATCAGGCTGCGCAGTCGGCTCGACCCCTCCTGGTCCCAGTTCGACGCCGCCCGTAGGCCGTTCCGCCGTCAGTTGGGCGAGTAGAGGCCCCCGTCTCGGGCAGGGGGGACACCACTCCCCTGCCGGCGCGGCCGGGGGCCGACCTTGACCATGCCATGACCGATCCTCCGCCCTTGTGTCCCCTCAGGGGGCCCAAGGGTCAAGTGGGAATCCCCTGTTGCACACCTGGCACCCAAATCACAACAGGCGTAACCTGGCATTTCCACCAGGAGGATGATGGGTCTGATGGAGGGCGTGCTGTCACGGGCTCCTACGGGCAGGCCTCGGGGCGCCGCGGTCGGCGCGATCCTGGCCCTGTGCCTTCTGGGAGCCCCGTTGATGTCCCTGTTCCCCCTCGGGATCTGGGACGCCGCCCACGCGCTGATGATGAGCGGTGCGGGCCTCGGGGTCCTGCTTCTCGCGCCCGTGGTCGCCGGTGTCGTGCTGCTGATGTCCTGGTCGGCCTTCCAGTGGTCGGCGAGGGCCGGGGTGAGTCATCCCCTCGCCTCGGCGGCCCTGGTCACGGCCACCGCCATGGTCACCCCGCTGGTCTCGGTGGTCCTGGCACCGCACGCCACGCCCCTTCCCTGGGGGACGGCCGTCAACGTCGCCTTCCTGACGGGGGTGATCAGCACGCTGGGCATGGGCGCGTCCGTACTGGTCCAAAGGTTCTCCGTCCGGTGGCGACCGGGGACGCTGCCGGCCGTGGTGGTGGTCACCGCGCTCCTGGCCGCGCTGCCCGGCGTGTCCGACCTGAGGCGGGAGGACGCGACCGACGAGCGCTCACGCGCGCTGATCATGTCGTTCGACCGGACCATCGCGGTCCTGGACCACCCCGAGTGGTCCCTGGCACAGGTGCACGAGGTCAACGACGGACTGCGTCTGACCTACCACGGCTCCGGCCGGGCATCGCTGTACGTGCTGACCTGGAGCCAGGAGCGTTCGGTGGATCCGGGCGTCCACGCCGAGTGCGACTTCCCCGGTGTGTGGTGCCGCGACCTCGACGGCGTGGTGCTGGTGCACCACGCCGAAGGCCACCCCAGCGAGCTGCGGATCCACCTCGACGACGGCACCGTGGCGAGTCTGCTCCCCCGGCCGGGCACGGCCACCGACCTGGTGGAGCTCTCCCGGTCGCTGCGTTCGGAACACCCCGGCGAACGCGGCACCCTCATCTCCTCCGTGACCGGGTAGGTGAAGGTTCTGACCTGTGCCGACCGTGCTCCTGTGGTCGTTTTCGGCGCCGAAGACGACCACGGGAGCACGGCCGCCCCGATCGAGCGCGGAGGAAACACCGATGGGAAGTATCGACGCCGTGGTCGTCGGAACGGGACCGAACGGGCTCGCCGCCGCGGTGACGCTCGCGCGGGCGGGCCTTCGGGTCGAACTCCACGAACGACGCGACGAGATCGGCGGGGGGCTGCGCACCGTGTCCCTCTTCGACTCGCAGGTCGTGCACGACGTGTGCGCGGCGGTCCACCCCATGGCCGCGGTCTCGCGCTTCTTCCGGGAGTTCGATCTCCCGAGCCGAGGCGTGGAGCTGCTCCCTCCCCCCGTGCCCTACGCCCATCCGCTTCCCGGAGGGCGTGCGGCCCTGGCCCACTCCGACCTGAACGACACGTGCGCGGGACTGGGACGTGACGCGGAGCGCTGGCGCCATCTCATGGCCCCGCTCGTCGCCCGCAGCCGTGGCGTGGTCGACCTGATGCTCTCAGGACAGAGGTCCCTGCCCCCGGACCCGGCCGCGGCCCTGCTGTTGGGTCGGCGCGCACTGGCGCACGGACTGGGGTCGGGCCCGTTCACCACCGAAGCGGCCAGGGCGCTCCTGGCGGGGGTCGCCGGACACGTGCTGGGTCCCCTGCCCTCCCTGCCGGGCGCCGCCGTCGCCCTCCTCCTCGGTCACCTCGCCCACACCACCACCGGTTGGCCCCTGCCCAAGGGGGGCAGCGCCTCCATCGCCGAGGCGCTCGTCGCGGACATCGCCGCGCACGGCGGCGTCCTCCACACCGGCCACGAGGTCCAGGACCTCGCCGACCTCCCCCCGGCCCGCACGGTGCTCCTGGACGTCTCCCCCAAGGGCCTCCTCGGTATCGCGGGCGACCGGCTTCCTCCGCGCTACGCCAGGGCGCTGCGGCGCTTCCGTTACGGACCGGGGGTGGCCAAGGTGGACTTCCTCGTCAGTGATCCCGTCCCCTGGGCCGCCCCGGAGGTGGGGCGGGCGGGCACGGTGCACCTCGGCGGCACCCAGCGGGAGATGTTCCACGCCGAGACCGAGACGGCGCGCGGACGCGGGGTGGAGGAGCCGTTCGTCCTGCTGGTGGACCCCGCCGTCGCCGACCCCGGCAGGGCCCTGCCGGGCAAACGCCCGGTGTGGGCCTACGCCCACGTGCCCCACGGCGACGACCGAGACCCGGTGGACATGATCCGGCGCCGCGTCGAGACCTACGCCCCCGGTTTCACGGACACCGTCATCGACGCCCGGGGCATCTCGGCCGCACGTCTGGAGGAGTACAACCCCAACTACGTCGGCGGGGACATCGCGGCCGGGGCCATGTCCCCCCGCCAGGCCGTCCTACGGCCCACCTCGCGGATCGACCCCTACCGCACACCGCTACGGGGTGTGTACCTGTGCTCGGCCTCCACCCCGCCGGGGCCGGGAGTGCACGGGATGTCGGGTCACCTGGCCGCGTTGTCCGCGCTGCGGCACGACCACGGTGTACGCGTTCCGCCCGACCTGTCCCCCCGAAGGTAGACGCCCGCGCTCCATGGAGACGGGCACCAGGGGTGTGCTTCCCCCTGTGGTCGGGGAAGGGAGCGCGCCCGGGCCGTCCCGTCCTTCGGATCGCCCTTTCGTGGAATGCTTGCGAAGACTCTCCCGGGGTAGAGGCGCAACCAGACGTTTGGTGACGTTCTGCCTATGCTGACCCACGAACGGTGACCATTCCGGTCTGCGCCGGAAGGCACCGATCACCTCTTCCCCGCCCTCCATTCTCGGTACGGAGAACCGTTGAGCTACGACGTTGTGGCCCTGGTCGCGGGCACGCCCGACGAGCCGGCGATCATCGACGCCTTGCAGGAGATCGACCCCGAGCTACGGCTGCACCAGCACGCCGACACCAGTGTCCCGCGGATCTGTGACCGGGAGGGGCGGACACTGGCCATCCTCGAACCCGGACGGCTGGTGGAGTGCTCCGACGGAATCGTCCACCTGTTGGGACCCGAGGTCGTGGCGGGCCTGCCGGAGGTGTTCTGGTGGGTGGAGACGCGCGCCCGCCCCGATGCGCGAGGCCGCGAGGTGGCGCACCGCTTCGCGAACGGGCTCGCGCTGCGCCTCGGAGGCGCGGTGTGGACCTCCGGCGAGGCCGACTTCGGCCTGTGGCGGGAGGCGGAGCACCCGGCCGTCGAGCGCACCGCGACCCGGGCGCTGCTGGTCGCCCAGGACCGGCGGGTCGTCCCCTTCTCCTCCTGGCTCAGCGACGCCGTGTCCACGCACGCGGGGGAGAAGATGCTACAGGTGCTCACCCCCTCCACCTCACGGCTGACCTACGGGATGCGGACCTTCCTCGCGGGGCCGCTGGGGCGCTGGGTGGTACGCGGTGAGGACGGCGGATACTTCGACGGCCTCACCGGACTGGCCATGCGATGGGACGGCACCTACGGTTTCCTTCCCGGCAAGGAGCCCACCGGGCCGAACCGGGTCGCCGAGCGACCGGACATCGAGCCCGTCCCGGGGTTCCTGGTCGACTTCGGCCAGACCGCGGGGACACACCTGACGGTGGACGTGTCGGTGCTGCACCACGCCCCCTCCACCCCGCTCCTGGGCCGTGCGGTGGAGATCGTCACCGAACAGCTGGCCAAGGCGGCGCCGTCGGCCTGGGGCCCGCACGAGCCCGCGCTCCGGCGCTGGGACCGGGAACACCTGGCGGGCTTCGCCCATCAGCGCAAGCCCCAACCGTGGATCCTGTACCTGACCGGGCCGCGCGACCAGGGACACCCCTTCTCCGGCCAGATCCGCCTGTCCTGGCGCGGGAATCGGGTCCTGGAACGGGCCTCGGTGGTGGTCGGCTTCGAGAAGGGGGACACCCTTCCCTTCGACGTGTTCCCGACTCTGGTGGCGGCGCTCTCCCAGGAGGGCCTTCTGGAGGGTCTGCGCATACGTCGCCTCGCAGGACCCGGCGACACCACCTCCATGCCGGTGTGGACGGGGCCCGCCGTTCCGGTCGGGCTCGCGATCGGCCCGGAGCGCCTGCGTCGGATCGGCACCGGTTCGGCCCAGGCGGGGCCGATCAAGGGCACGCTGATCGGCGAGGGCGTCACGCGGGCGGCCTGGTACCCGGTCCTGGAGGACGCGTCCGCGCCCATGCGGGCGTTGGCGTTGGCACAGGCGCAGACGGCCCACTTGGCGGCGGTCTCCCGAGGGTGACGGACCCCCGGCCCGTCCCCGACGCGAGAGGGCGTGGACCGTGTCCGCGACACTTCTTGCTCTTGGTGGCGCTGTCGGCGCTCGACAGGGAAGCGCCACGGGGAACGGAAAGGACCCGAGCGCACACGAGGGTGCTCCCGATCACCGCCGGGAGCACCCTCGCATCAGGACAGAACCAGACCGGGGGGCGGCTCAGCCGTTCTCCTGCTTGAGGCGCTCGGCGAGCATCTTCTTACCCTGGTCGCCGGCCTTCTGGTTGTTCTCCTGGATGCGACGGAACCAGCGCGCGAGTTCCTCGTCGTTCTGGCTCTCGGCGTCCTTGATGTAGCCCTCCAGGCGCCATACGTTCTCCAGCGACTGGTGAATGGCCCAGATCAGGTTGTAGTTCTTGTCCTTGAGCGGGCTCTTCGGCTCCTCGGCCATGGCGACCTCCTTCGTGGTGTGCTTTCCCTACCGGCATCCCACTGCCCGAAGCGGTCAGGTCATACACACCGCGACGTACAATGACCGTGAGCGATTACCGTCCCTTGACCGCCTCCGGTTTCAGGAGGACGGACCACGGGAGAACGACCCCTCGCAGACCAGGGGGTCCACCGTTGGAGCCGTCGCGCGGACGACGAAGGGGGACGCATGGCCGTTCAAGGCCCGACCGAGGTGTTCGATTCGAGCCAGGGCCGTGTCCGCTGGGCGAGCGTGGGGACAGGACCGTCCGTGGTCCTTCTCCACGGAACCCCGTTCTCCTCCTACGTGTGGCGGGACATCGCCACCGCGCTCTCCTTCCGCCACCGGGTGTACCTCTGGGACATGCCCGGCTACGGCTCCTCGGAGATGCGCGCGGGCCAGGAGGTGTCCCTCGCCGCGCAGGGACGGGTCTTCCACGAGCTGCTGGACCACTGGGGGCTGGAAGCGCCCCAGGTCGTCGGGCACGACTTCGGTGGTGCCGTGGCACTGCGCGCCCATCTGCTCCACGGGGCCGCGTACTCGCGTCTGGCCCTGGTCTCCCCTGTGGCCCTGAGGCCGTGGGGCTCTCCCTTCTTCCGGTTGGTGGGCGAGCACACCGAGGTCTTCGAGCGGTTGCCCCCGTCCTTGCATCGCGCCCTGGTGAGCGAATACGTCACCTCCGCCAGCGCCACGGGGCTGCGCGCGGACCAGTTGGACCACCTCGTTCGGCCGTGGTCGGACGAACGGGGACAGCCAGCCTTCTACCGACAGATCGAGCAGGCCGACCAGGCGCACACGGACCAGATCCAGGGGCTGTACGCGGACCTCGACCTGCCCGTCCTGGTGTGCTGGGGCCAGGAGGACACCTGGATTCCGCCTGAGCGGACCCGCACGCTCGCCTCGATGATCCCCGGCGCGAGTTCGAGGCCGATCGAGGGCGCGGGCCATCTCGTCCAACTGGACGCGCCCGCACAGCTGACCGCCGCCCTGACGGAGTTCCTCCAAGGTTGAGCCCGTCCGAGGAGAGTCCTGTGCGGTCTCCGAGATCCCCTCGAACGTGGTGGGGAACGCGGACAGGACGGCGAAGGTCCCCACAGGCTTTGAGGAGGAGGAACCCAACGGCACAGGCTCACCGAAGGTGCCCCTGGTCCTTTTCTGTAGATCTCGGGCGAACCATGGCGAAGGACCTCACACCCCTGGCTCCAGGAGCCGGACCACGTCATCGGCCTGTCAACAACGGCACATCGCCGTAAGCCCCTGAGAAAGCGGCCTGGTTCGTCTCCTTCTATCGCTGAAGGCCCTGGACATGTGAGAGGCGGAACGAAGGCGGCCGAAAACTCACTCCCTTCTTCTCCATTCTCCTCTCGGGGTGAACGACTCCTTTCTATGATGAGGACCGTTGTCCATGAGCTGGGCAACCGGGGTGGCCTGGAGAAGTGCCGGGGACCTGACTCCCGGGGCGACAGTGCGCCCGTAGGGCGGGGAGGGGTTCCCCGGGGATCAGAGAACAGGCCATCCCTTTGAGGGGTGGAGGGCGACGGGCGGGCGGACCGGGCCGATGAGCGCTGCGCTCTCACTGGTCGTTTTCGTACAGTTCATCGCCAGGTTCCGAGCGCTCATAGAGAGCGAGCGGACGTGAGTCTCCATTTCCAGGGGAGCGGCCACAGCGCCCAGGAACGGGAGCGCGTCGAGGTCGCCGACTCTCCTCCGTGACGCTTCTGTGTCGAACGGCAGGCCGGTGAGCCTTCTCGGTCCGCCCCCTTCCTCCATGATCTTGCTCCCAGCGTCACTGGGGGTGCCCGGGAGTGTCACCCGGAGCAAGATCACCGGGAAAAGGCGGGCCCTCGACGCCGCTCGGAGTCGAAGGCCGTAGCCCTTCGTCCCGTTCCACCACCCCCGGCACCCGATGCGCATAACGCATGACCCTCCCGAAACCCGTCTTCGGGCGCCCGGGTGCTTCGCTGGGCCTCTCCCCTACTCGGGGGAACAGGAGCACGTCTGCAAGGCGTTCTCACTCCCCTGCTCGACGGAATCGGCCGACTCGACCGGCTTGCTCGGCTCGGCGGAGTCACGCTCCCGGAGCAGCGCGTCCAGACGCTCGACCTGCTGTCCCAGCTCCGCCAACCTCCTCATGACCGCCTGGTGCTGGACCTCTTCGAGCTCTTGGTCCTCGGCCCAGCGACTGGCGCTGACCTCCTGCTCCAACGCGGTCACGATCACGCCGATGACCAGGTTCAGCATGATGAAGGCCGTCAGCACGATGTACAGCACGAAGAACGTCCAGCCCAACGGGTGGTGCTCCAGTACCGCGTCCGAGACGTCCGGCCAGTTCTCCGTGGTCATCAGCAGGAACATCGTGTACAGGGACGTTCCCAGGTTGCCGAAGAACTCCGGCACGTCCTCGCCGAACAGCTGTTGGGCGATGATCGCGGAGGCGTAGATGACCACCAGGAGCAGCCCGATCACCGTGCCCATCCCCGGCACCGCTTTGAACAGGGCCGTGATGATCTGGCGCATCTGCGGTATCGCGGTGATCACACGGAAGATCCTGAGCACCCGCAGGATGCGCAGAACCGCGAAGGGCCCGACGGCAGGGATGAGGGATATGGCGACCACGAAGAGGTCGAACCAGTTCCACGACTCCCGAAAGAAGCTCCATCGCCAGGCGTAGAGCTTGAGGGTCATCTCGATGACGAAGATCCCGATGACGACGCGTTCGGCGATAAGCAAATACGGAAGGGCGGAACCTCCGTAAGTAGCCCAACCCAAAATCACGGCGTTGGCCAGGATCACGAGGAACATCGTGTTGGAGAACCATCGGCTCTCGACCACTTGTGTGACCTGGTCACGCCTCAATTCCACTTCCTCCTCCGCAAGCGCTATCCCACCTCCGATTCGGGCATGAAGCAACCGAATATATCGGAGCGGACTTCTCTGCTTCCAGGCGCATCCGCCCGACGTCGAACACGTCCACTCTCCCACGCGCGCCTGGAGAAGATCCGCGAAGGGTGGGCCTCGTGTGCCGGTCGGCGTGCCGGTCCAGGGGTACGGAAGGCGTGTCGGCCGCTGGTATGTTCGCTGCTGGCCACAGCGGGAAGACCGGCGCTTCGGGATGCCCGAACCGTCGACAGCACCAACGCCAGTGCCCCTGATCCCCACCACCCCCGACCCCCGACGTAGGAAGAGACATGGCGGAGCTGAAGTACTTCACCGGGGCGATGAACTCGGGCAAGAGCACCATGGCCCTACAGGAGCATCACTCACGTGGCGGGGAGGGCGTCCTCTACACCCGACAGGACCGCGCGGGCGAGGGGATCATCTCGTCCCGTCTGGGGTTGAAGGCACCGGCTGTCGAGATCACCGACGGACTGGACCTGTACGACGACATAGCCGCCCGTAAGGCCCCCTACGCCATCTGCGACGAGGCCCAGTTCCTGTCGGCCAAGCAGGTGGGCCAGCTCGCGGGCGTGGTGGACGGGATGAAGATCGATGTGTACTGCTACGGGATCCTGACCGACTTCCAGGGCAAGCTCTTCCCTGGCTCACAGCGCCTGGTGGAACTGGCCGACAAGATCGAGGTGCTCCCGGTGTCCGCCCGTTGCTGGTGCGGCGGCAGGGCCACGCACAACGCCCGGGTGGTGGATGGAGTCATGGTCTACGAGGGGGAGCAGGTGCACATCGGAGGGAACGAGTCGTACGCGACGCTGTGTCGCCATCACTTCATGGCCGGGGTGGCCTGAAAAATCAGAAAGAAAACCCTTGGCCTATAATGAAAATAGGCCCATTCCTATTTAGCTAGGAATCATATTCTGCAAGGCCAAATCAAGATGGTTTTCAAATTTCACTAATTCATTCCTGAAATGAGCCGGGGAGTTGCCATCTCTTGAACTCATCGAGAACTCAAGAACAGCACTTCTTTTTCTAGTCACCACCACATAATCCGCCCCTCCATCCGCACCAGCGGAGTAGAAGAAGTAAGCCTGATCCAAAAAATCAAGATCCCCACTTTCCTGAGAACTGCCTAAGTAAGATTCAGCACCTTCCCTCCACTTCTCCAAGTCATCCTGAGAAATTTCGTCTCGATCACCCTTTGGAGAAAAAATGATCGCCCGGTAAGAAAAGCGAAACTCCCAGGGTGCACTAGTAGAGGCGTCAGGATGGAGAACACCGGAACATTCGTCGGAGCGAACCAAGTTTTCCTGACTTGGCTCGCCTCCTTCGATGGAAGTATCTACAGGACCTTCACCTTTATCATGAAGTAAAAGATTTACACCGGATATCGCAGGAAGAGAAATCTCACAGAGATCAAATTTATCAGAAACAAACTCATCTCGCGGAGATGTTGTCTGCGCTGCTCCCGCTACAGAGCCGACCTCATCATTCCCGGAATCACTGAAACCTGAAGAAAGAGTAGACAGAAAACTTCCTAGGATTACGACAACGATTCCGAAGGTCCCAAAGGCTGCCAACGTCCCGCAACCGAAGACCGCTGCGGCGGCCTTCCACCCGTGCAGCCCCTGCTTCCTGGGTGGTGCCTTCTCCTCAGCCACGGCTGTCCTGCGCCTCCAACTGGGCCTTCACGTCCGGATGCTCAAGCGGGCGGGTGAAACCGACGATGTTCGCCCGATTGGGGTCATCGTACTCGCGCACCGCGATCGGTCCACAGTTGGTGCACCAGGCCTCGACCATCAGCCCGTCACCGATCACCATCGCCATATGCCCAGGCCCTGGGGGTTCTCCGGCCCGGGTCACATCGAAGAACACCAGGTCACCGGGTTGTTCTTCTCCCATAGGGATCTCAGGACCGAAGTTCCACTGGTCCTGGGAAATTCTCGGAATGGCGACACCGATGCTCTCGTAGGCCTTGTGCGTCAGGCCTGAACAGTCGAAACCGTCAGGGCCGGTCCCGCCCCAGATGTACGGCTTTCCACGCTGGGCCAGAGCCCAATCGACCACAGCCTGGGTGAGTTCGTCAGGAGCCCGTCCGATCGGTGCGCCCTCGGCGTCGAGCTGACACAGGACAGCGGTCCGGATGGAACCCGAGGTGTCGAAGTCCCCCTCCGCGTACTGCTCCGCCCACTCCAGGACGTCGTCCACGTACCACCAGGCGTGGTTGTAACCGAAGATCGCCTGCCGAACGTCGTCCTCCAGGCCATGGGCGAGAAGATAGTCGGCGGCGGCGGGAATCGCGTCGGCCGGGTCGTAGACATTGACGATCCCATCGCCGTTACCGTCGACCCCGTACCCGTTCTCCGGCCGTTCCTCCACTGCCTGAATCGGTTCGCCACCCCAACTGTTCCCCGCCGCGGAGCCGTCCAGAGCGCCGAACTGCATCGGCCCGGCCGCACCCCAGTCGTTGTGACCTTCGGTGATCCCCGGCCCGTCCCAGCGCCCGTGATGGGATTCCACCTGACCGATACCGGCCAGGATGTTCCAGGGCACTCCCCTGTCCTCCCCCGCCTCGATGTACAACTCCAGGTAGTTCTCCGGGATGGAGTCCATCGCGTAGCCGCTCGCGTCCGGCTGTTCTGCGTCCGCGTTGGGGGAGCAGACCAGTCCGTTGGCGACCAGAGACCCGATCTGCTGAGTGGTGTTGGTGATCAACGGGACGATGAACAACGCGGCCATGACCATCAGCGAGACCGCGATGGTGACGGCCGCACCGACCCAGAGGCCGGCCGCGCCCCGGTCGGAAGAAGAGGTGGGGACGAAGCGGGAGATCAACGGAGCTACTCCTCCCCGAACTGTCCGGCATCGGCGGGCTGGAAGTCGAAGACCCTCCAGGAACCACCACCACGCACGACGGTGATGGCGAACTCTCCGAGTTCCTCGTCGAACTCCGCGTTCCCGGTTTCGGTGATGGACTGCGCGGTCACGACGAAGGTGATCGAGTCGCTTCCGAAGGTGCGCACCGAGTCGACCTCGGCGCGCCCTTCGGCCACGGCTTCGGCTTCCGACATCTCGGCCCAGAAGGCACCGACCCTGCTCGTCTCGGACAGCACCGCCGCGAACTCGGTGGTGGCGAGGGCCTCCATCGAGGCGTAGTAGGTCTCAGGGGATTCGGTGTAGTCGATGGTTCCGTAGGCCTCGGCGAAGGCACGCGCCGTCACCCCGGCGTCCTGCAACTCTTCCTCGGAGAAGGGGAACCAGTCGAGAACGTCGACGTCCTCGTCAGCGGTCGTCGGGATCGGGCTCGGTTCGACCGTCGACAGTGCGCTTGGACCTCCGGAGTCCTCCGTTTCCGCCTGCTGGTCCTGCGAGGTCTCCTGAGAAGCGGCGTCGAGGTCGTCCGCTTCCGTTCCGCCGCCGAACCCTCCGAAACTCAGGTACAGCCCGAACGCGACCAGCACGAAGATCAGTCCGATGAAGACCGCCCGTTGGGCGCGTTCGGGGAGAGGGTTGGGCATCGGTCGGGGCCTTTGTTCGTCAGTCGTCGTTCAACCAGAAGGGGACGTCGCGTTTCCGGTCCCTGGTGGCGGAACCGCTCTCACCCCAGAAGGGTGTGATGGGGGCGTTGTCCTTGCGCTTGCCAGAACCGGTCAGCCAGCCGCCGTCGCCATCCCCTCGGCCGCGACTTTCACCGGAGGGAGCGGGACGGACCTGACGTTGAGGAGCGGGGCGCTCGCGCCTTTCCCGAGGACTGCCCCAGCGCGAACCTCGAGCATTGGGGTTGCCCCGCGCCGGGGTGTCCTCGCGTCCGCCGAAGATGCCGCGTCCCGTGCTCGGGTCGGGCCGCTCGGAGGCGACCGCTCGGCTCGCACCCGCGGCGGGGGCGCTACCACCGAACACCGATCCACCGCCGCCGCCACCGTCTTCACGCCGTTCAGAGCCACCACGGCTTCCCGAGCCGGTGCCGAAGACAGAGGCCCAGCCGCTGTCCCCGGTGCCCGTATAACCACCGCTCGGGCGGGGCGGGATGGACCCCGTGCCCTCTCGGCTGCCGGACAGGCTCGGCGCCTGGTCACCGCTACGGGTGGGTGCTCCACCGCTGCGGGGGCCTCCGTCGCCGGCGGGACCGCTCCTGGCGACGTTGAGCGGGGGCGCGGATTTCTCCCGCACCCTGCCGTAGCCGGCGGTGCCGCGCACACGTGCGCCCTCCTCGCGTACGGGACTGCCGTCCGGGGCCGCTTCCTCCCCGGGACCGGCGGTGTCGACTCCGGAGGCCGGCACTCCTCCCCCACCGGCGGGAATCCCGGCGGCCACCCCGGCGATCTGCGGACCACGTCGAAGCCCCCAGGCCTGGGCCTTGAGGTTGGCGACCGGAGGAAGAACGAGCGCACTCTTGCTGAGAGCCTGGCTCTGGGCCGCGTCGCTGACGATGCGCGAGGTGAAGGTGTTGGCGTTGACGGAGGAGAAGAGATAGGCGAACGGCTTGCGGTAGACGAACAGGGCCACGGTGAAGAGGGCCAACAGGATCATCTGGAGTCCCCAACCGAGGCTGGTGGACATGACCATGCCGTAGCACATGACCAGCAGGGAGATCAGGAGCACGACGAAGATCTGTTTGAGCAGGAACCCGACCATCAGCTCGACCCAGCGCAACAGAACCATTCGCCCGTAGCCGGGGTGGATGCCGATGAGCAGGAAGATCGGTGCGAGAAGGAAGAGAAGCAGGAACGCGATCTTCAGGACGATGAGCGCCACCGACCCCGCGAGGATCAGACCACCGGAGAAAATCGAGGCGAAGAGCGCGAGCGTGGCTACTCCGAGGCGACTCCCCTGATCCTGTCCTGAGAAAAGCGGATAGACACTGGGGTAGTACTCCTGTACGTCAGCCGCGATGGCCTCATAAGCCTCTTGTTTCTCAGTGACAAGAGCATTCGCATCGATGTCCTCGTCAGCGATCTGCTGTTGCTCAATTCGGCTGATCCCTTGTGCAGCTATGAGATCCGTTGCGTGAAACGAAGCGGCTACTTCTCCCACATCGCCGTTACCGAACTGGCCGGCGACCCAGGGCTGACACACCAGGCTCGACCACAGCATGTCCGCGTTGCGCCTGACCTGGAAGTCCGCCTCCGACTCCCAGTCCGCCCGTTCCGGGGCGTCCGCCCCTGGCGGACAGGTACCGGACCCTCCCCCGTAGGGGATCTGGCCGACGGCACTGGTCACCAGTTGACTGCCCGAGTTCACCAGGCTGCCGGCCATACCCATGATCTGCGCCGGGTTGACCATGATCCACAGGCCCAAGGCCGTGGCTGCGACCATCCAGACACTGGATTCGAGGGTGAGCGTCATCCGCTTGCGGATCAGTCCGAACCAACCCAGCCACAACGCTCCGAGGATCACCACGGTCGGGATCAACGGCCGCCAGATCCCCTCTCTGAGCGTGACCACGACACTTTCGACCATGTCGTTGAAGCTGGCGAGAAGTCCGTCGGAGGTGGCGGCCTGATAAACGGTGATCGTCGACTGGTTGATGGTCTTGGAAAGGTCCCAGGCGGTGTTGGCGAGAGTGGCCTGCGCACCGTTACTGATCCCGTCGATACAGGATTCGGTGATCATGTGCCATTGCTGGCCCGCGGTGCCGTACTGGCCGTACATACTCGCGTCGGGCGGTAGTCCGTCCGGTGATCCTTCGATGGAGGACTGCGACTGCGGCGGCACCAACAGTCCGTCCGAACCGCTTCCCGCCGATTCGGGTAGCGGTGCGGGCTCTCCGGGGCACAGTGGATTGGCCTGTGCGCCGCTCAGTGGAAGCACGAGGAAGCCCGCGAGTAGCAGGAACGTCATCAACATGCGTCGCCATCCGCGCCGTCGGACGTGCTGATGCGTCATCTGCTGGCTCCTGCGTCGTGGTCCGGCCTGGACGTCCCCAGACACCGGGCCCCGCGGATCCCGCACACCGTCCGCGCGCACGCCGCACGCGGCCGAGCGCGACCGCAAGGCCCCCGCATGTCTTTACCCCATCCTCCATGGTGCGTCATCACCCGTTGGGGGGATGGGTGCAACGCGTCGAGTTTCCCGCTTCGGGGCCTGCACTCGACCAGAACCAGGGGGACAAACCCGACTCCGATCAATGTTTGTGCAGGTAGTAGGCACGAGTGGCCTTCCGAAACACCCAAAAACCGCAAGGCCACAATTTAGTACCCACCCTTGCACTATGAGGGGCGTCACACTCAGTTTTACTCACAAAGAGGACGTTACGCCACCATTCGGGCTGGCACTCAGTACCACTATCGCCTTCGGTGGAATCCCGAGTCCCCATTGACGTAGGGCCGAAACCCGACGTAGGACCCGGGTTTCCTCACCCCTGCCCCTGGTGTCCCCGCCGTATCCCGGACCCGAGAAGGCCGAATGCCAACCTTTCCAGAGGGAAGGAACACATCGCCACGTCCACGACCGAAGGCGCAAGCCCATGGCCATTCCGCCCACACCACCCACTCCGCCGCCCGCCTCGGCCCGGGACGATCGTCAGGGGCCGTCCGGCGGGAGCATGGCCGCGCTCATCATCACCGCCGTCCTGCACGCGCTGATCACCGCGGGCACCCTCCTGCTGGTGGGACTGTTGATGTTGGCCGCCCTGCTGGGCACGGGCACGGCCGGTGCGGTCGGAGCCGTGCTCCTGCTGGGCACGCTGCTCGCCGGCGCCCACTGGGCCCTGCTGGAGTGCCTGCGCATGGCCGGTCTGCCGCATCCGGGGTCCACGGCCGCCCTGCTGACGGTGTCGGTGGTCCTCTCCCTGTCCCAGGCGGCGATCACGCTGTTCGCCTTCGACGCCGGGTCGCTCGCCGTCGCACCGTTCGCCGCCGCCTTCCAGGGCGCCGCCGTCGCCACCGTGCTGGCCGTGAGCCGGGGACGCGCGCTCGGGTGGGCCTGCGCGGCGGTGGTCGGTGTGGTGCTCGCACACGCTCTACTCGCCCTCACCACGGCCTGACGGGACGTCGACGCCGCCGGACGTCCCCACGCGGTGAGTTCACCGGAACCCGATGTGACCGGCAGGGCGCCACATCACGTGACCGTCCCGGCCCTTCAGGTGACATGGGCGCGAGGAGGACCGGCGGATGCGTGAGGGGTCCGGGGGGGCCTTCTTCTCGGCGGGCATTCGCGGTGGTCCCCGGTCGGGACGGAGTTGGCCGAGGATGACGGACCCTGCCGGCAGTGTTGCGGGTGTGTCTCAGGAGGTTCCGTTCTCGGTGCTCCCGAACCCGTGGTCCTCGCTTCCACACCCACGGGCACGACGGTGTCACCCGACCGGCCGGTAACCCCTCGATGTCGCAACAGGACAGTACAAAAGCTCCGTAGCAGGGTGTTCCTTGGATAGATTGGCCTGCGCACCGTGCCCCCGTACCCTCCCCACTCCGGTCCCGCGTGCGCGTGGCCGTGCCTTCCCCCTCTTCCCCCACACGAAGGGACGCGTGCCCATGTCCTTCCCCGATCGTTCCTCCGTCGGTCGCTACGAGCTGCGGGAGCGGCTCGGAGCGGGTGGGATGGGTACGGTGTGGCACGCGTGGGATCCGTCCCTGCAACGTGACGTGGCGATCAAGGAGGTCCTGCTCCCCGCGGGCATGAGCCCCAAGGAACGGGCCGAGGCACGTGCCCGCACCCTGCGCGAGGCGCAGGCGACCGCGCGGATCAACGACACGGCGGTGGTGACGGTCCACGACGTCCTCGAACACGAGGACAGTCCCTGGATCGTGATGGAACTGCTCAGCGGGACGTCGCTCCAGCATCATCTGGACCGGAACGGTCCGATGCCGGTGGAACGGGTGGAGGAGGCCGCCAGGGCGCTTCTGGGGGGACTACGGGCGGCGCACGCGGCGGGGGTCATCCACCGGGACGTCAAGCCCGCCAACATCATGCTCACCGACGACGACCGGACCGTGCTGACCGACTTCGGCATCGCCAACGTCGACGGCGGCACCGCCCTGACCCAGACCGGGGTCTACATCGGCTCGCCCGAGTACATGGCGCCGGAGCGTTTCGAGGGCGAGCGGGCTCTGCCCGCCTCGGACATGTGGAGCCTGGGGGTGACGCTGTACTCGCTGTTGGAGGGACGTTCCCCCTTCAAGAGGGACAGCATCACGGGGATCATCAGCGCGGTGCTGACCTCACCGATGCTACCCCGACCGTCGGTGGAGGAGACCACGCGGGGGAGCGAGAGCGCGCCTCTGAGGGCGTTGATCGGGGCTCTGCTGGACAGGGACGTGTCGACGCGTCCGGGCCCGGACGAGGCCCTCGACATCCTGGAGCGGGCGAAGCGGGAGCGGGAGCGGGCGCCGCAGAGCGGTGTACGTCCGGGCACGGCCGCGCGACCGGCGCCCGGGCAGTGGCCGTCGCACCGGTCGCAGCCCCCGCCGCACCGGCCACTGCCCCTGCCGCCCCAGGGGTGGACGCAGCCGCGTCCCGCCGGCCCGACCGCCTCGGGTCCCCAACCGCCTCCCGTCGCCTTCACCGGCCGTCACGTCCCCGTGGGGATGGGCCCGACCGGCCGGGTCCCCTCGCCTCCACCGCCGAGCGTCGCGGGGCTCACGGGCCCCCATGTCGTGGCGGGGCGGACGGCGCCCTACTCCCCCATGGGACACGCGGAGGCGTCGACGGGTGGTCGAGGGTCGTGGGCCGCTCTGGGACACGCCACGGCCGTGCCCACCGTGGCCAGGCCCGCGTCGGTGATCGTCGCCGCCGTGATGTCGGGGCTCAACGCGCTCTACCTGCTGGTGCTCGCGGCGCTGTCCGCGGGGGAGACCGACAGCGGTGGAACGGTGGCCGGGCTGGGAGCGTGGGGACTGTTCTCGGGGCTGGCCGTGGCGGGCCTGATGACGCGTTCGCGTCTGGTCTACGGAATCGTGGTGCTGGTGCAGCTGCTGGTATCGGTGATGCTGGTGCTGAGCATGTTCCCGGTGTTCATCTACCGTCCGGAACAGCTGGTGTTCTACGTGGCGATGTTGCTGTACAACCTGGGAATCGCCGGCCTGCTGCTCATTCCGCCAAAGGCACGGGCGTACTTCGGCTTCGGGGTGGACGCGCGCTGAGCGTGGCGCGGGTCTCGATGAACCCGCCCCTTTCCGAAGCGACCCCGTAGGGCCACCCGGGGCGCCTGTCGAGAACGTCGCCGGCCACGAGTGGACGATCACCGCGTGACCGATCACGGGGGTGGCGCGTGCGGGCTCTCGGCTCTCCCGGTGATCATCGGGGAGCAAGGCCTACCCCCACTCGGTGGCGGAGGCCAGGTCCTCGTACTCCTCGTCCTCTCCGGGGCGTCGGCGGGTGGGGTTGGTGTCCAGCCAGCGCAGCAGGTTGTCCGAGACCAGGTCCACACCGATCCGCCCGGCTCTGCCGTCCAGGTCGCGGAACAGGCACTCACCGTTGCCGAGGTTGCGCAACACGGCGAGATGGTCCTCGGTGGGCTCGATGCCCAGTAGGGACATGACGCTCTCCACCTCGGAGCGCTCGCTGGAGCGGAAGGCGAACACCGAGGACAGACAGTTGGTCACCTGCTCGTTGAGCAGGTCTCCGGCGTTCTGGGAGACCAGGATGAGCGCGGTGTTGCGGGAGCGACCCATACGCGAGACCTCGGGCACGAGTTTGGCGCCCTCGGGGGTGGAGGTCACCGCCCACGCCTCGTCCAGGAAGATCGCCTTGGGCAGGCGACGGTCCAGTCCGTTCATGAGACGGCGTGCGAACTGGGAGACCAGGTAGAGCAGGGCCACCGACAGGCGTTGTTCGTAGGAGTAGTCGTCGCGGCCGACCCCGGAGTCGGGCAGGGTGAGCCCGCCCAGGGTGAACACGGTGGTCCACCCCTCGGTGTCGACCTGGGCGTCGCCCTGGGGGTCGAAGCACAGGCTGGCCAGGCGCATCTCGGACATGGACTGCAACACGGCGCCCAGGTTGCGCGAGGCCGCCCCCGAGGAGGACACCAGGTGGTCCACGACCTTGGCCAGGGAGGGCTGGGGCTGGTTGGCCACCGCGGCCACCGCTTGGATCATGGCGGACTCGCGCTCCTCGCTCATGCGGGGTAGGAGCAGGCGCAAGGTCTCGGTGGCCATGGTCTTCTTGGCCGGCAGGTCGTCACCGAAGGCGAAGGGGTCGAGCAGACCGGGTTGGGCCGACCCCAACGACATGATGCGGGCCTTGCGTCCACGGCGGCGCAGGAGTTCGACCAGGGATTCGGCGTCGCCCTTGGGGTCGATCGCGGCCACGGTGACTCCGCGCAGGGCCAGCTGGTAGATGAGCAGGAGCGCCAGGGTGGTCTTGCCGCCGCCCGGTTCGCCGGTGATGGCGATGGCGGTGGGACGGTTGCGGGCCGCGGCGACCATGGGGTCGAAGTGGACGATGGAACGGGCCCGCCCGAGGGTCTCACCGATGTAGGGGCCGACCCAGCCGCCGCCGGAGTGGTCGACACGGTCGCCGACGTCGACGGTGGCGGTGGGCATGCCACCCGCGATGGTGCGCAGCGGTTGGCGCTGGGCGTAGGCGCTCAGGCGGATGCGGTCGCCCGGCAGGGACTCGTTGAACAGGGAGAACTGGTCACCGGTGGAGTTGATGACGTCGATACCGATGTCGCGATAGTGCTCCACGACCGCCTCGACCTGCTGGTTCAGGAGGCGTTCGGTGGGCGCCGACACCATCAGGCGGTGCCAGCCGTAGACGAACGGCAGCCGTTCCTTGGTGATGCCGTGCTCCAGCATGCGGGCGGCGTCGATCTGCTCGGCGAGCGCGATGGGCGCCTCCACCCCTGCCTCACGGATGTGGGCGTCCATGTCGCGGGCGTGGGCGAGCTTGCGTCCGACGTCCTTGGAGGCCTTGGCCGGCGGGATGAGTTTCATGCGCAGGGACATCTCGACCGGGAAGGGCAGGGCGTCGGCGTGGTGCATCCACGGTTCGCCGTCGGGGAAGGGCATCAGGTCGGGGAAACGCGCGAAGGACAGGAACGCGACGTAGGTGGACCCGGCCGGCTGTTCGAGCCTCAGCATGGAGCGGCCGTTGTGCACGACGCCGTCCACGAGCGCCTCGATCTCGCCTCGCCCCCAGGTGCGGCGCCCGGCGGCCGAGGGCCGGATCTCCTCTGCGGTGCCGCTGACCGCGTGGCGGACGAGCCAGGCGATCTCGTCGGAGGTGGCGTGGCGGGCGTGCAGGGAACTCGCGGCCAGGGCGCGGCCCAGGCGTTCGGACTGGTCGGTCCAGCGGGCGATCTCCCTGTCGTCCACGGCGGCGTCTTCGATGCCGAGGATCTGTTCGGTGCGCTGGTAGGCGCCGAAGAACTGGGAGAACAGGCCGAGCCCGGCACCGGGGTTACGTTGGCCGAGCCGGACTCCGAGGTAGACCTCCTTGGTCCAGAAGTCCTTGGCCCACACGTGCCGGTACATCTCGTCGAGGTAGTCGTACCAGCCGGGTCCGGAGTCGGAGGTGGCGTCCAGGCGGGTGGCCCAGTCGGCGGCCGGGTAGGTGCGGTGGGCGACGCGCAGATGGACCTCGGCGTCGTTCATGCGGATGGCGGCCAGGGCGATGGTGATGTTGGTGGCGAGTGCCTGGCGCTCCTCGGGAGTGGTGAACTCGTAGGAGACGGTGGGCAGCCGGAAGTAGGCCCAGGCCTCGCTGTCGCTGAACAGCACGCGGTCGTCGAAGTAGCGGACCGCGAGGCGGGTCGCCCCGCGGGTCCCCCTGGTGCCGGTCATCTGTGAGCCCTTCTGGTCGCTTCGCCTGGCGGGCACCCGGTGCTTCCCGAGGCGGGCGCACACGGGCCTGGTGACTGCCACACCCATAGTGGATCATCGCGGCGGCGGGGAGAAGCGGACGGGGTTACGGCACGCCAGAATCCTCCGGGGTGGGCGGAAGGCGGCGATGGAGGACCCGGGTCGCCCATCCCGGGACGGCCGTGGTGACGGTCGCGAACGCACGGGGACAAGGGACCACGTTCCTCCTTGAGCGGGTGGAGGAAACAAGGGTCTCACCACCGTTCGGTGATCCGCCTTTTCACGCCAGCCTCAAAGAAGGGATTACCGACAAATAAGGAATGACCGCTTTGCACCCGCCCCCCACATTGAACCAAGCACTGAACCATTTTCATGTGAGTTAGCACACAATGAAAATGCATTCCGTGACCGAGCCCCGCCAAGACGAGAGGCGCAACCCGACGACCTGCGAAGACATGAAAATTAAAACAGAAGTCGTCACCCAGGGTTAAAAATGCAGGTGAACACCGAAAGACGCACCCCAAGGAACAAAAAGGACATGGGTCCCTCATTGAGTTCGGGCCCATATAGTATGGCAGTAGTACCCAGACGAAGAGACCTTAAACAAGGGACTTGGAAGGCATTGAATGAGGGGTCCCTGATCTTTGTTAGGTTGCCGTGTCGGCAGGAGAAACCGTCGACCTCAGAGAGGATGAGCCCCCGCAGGGGACCGATCATGACTCTGCAGATGGACCTTCCAGCATCGACCTCGGACGACTACCCGACCCGGAAGAACACCGAGCCCGCCCTGCTCTACCGCAAGGACCCCACCGTGTGGGGTTCCGGCGAGGGCCCCTTCTCCTCCGAGGAGATCGAAGGATACGCCCGCCGCGGCTACACGCAGGTCGCCTCCCTCGTCAGCGACGAGGAGGTCAAGACCTACTACGCCGAACTCGAACGGCTCGGCTCCGACCCCGCCCTGCGCGGAGACGAGCGCGTGATCATCGAGCCCTCCTCCGAAGAGGTGCGCTCGGTGTTCGAGGTGCACAAGCTCAGTGACGTCTTCGCCGAGTTGGTGAACGATCCACGCCTCGTGGAACGCGCCCGGCAGATTCTCGGCTCGGACGTGTACGTGCACCAGAGCCGTGTCAACTACAAGCCCGGTTTCGGCGGTGGATCGTTCTACTGGCACTCCGACTTCGAGACCTGGCACGCCGAGGACGGCATGCCCAGGATGCGGGCGTGCAGCTTCTCGATCGCCCTGACCGACAACTACACCCACAACGGCGCCCTGATGATCATGCCGGGCTCGCACGAGACGTTCGTGTCGTGCACGGGGGAGACCCCCGAGAACTACTACCGGTCCTCGCTCAAGAGTCAGAACGTGGGCACGCCCGACGAGGCCTCCCTGACGTATCTGGCCGATCAGCACGGCATCGACGTGCTCACCGGTTCCGCCGGTGACGTGACCGTCTTCGACTCCAACTGCATGCACGGTTCGGGCGGCAACATCACCCCGTACCCGCGGTCGAACGTCTTCATCGTGTTCAACAGCGTCGAGAACGCCTGCGCGAAGCCCTTCAGTGCCCCCGCTCCACGGCCGGAGTTCCTCTCCGCGCGTGACTTCACCCCTGTGGGCCGCTGACCCACCCCACCCCACGGGTCCCGTGCGGGGGCGGGCGTCGTCGGCCCGCCCCCGCACGGGGCCCGTCCCGTCGGGACCTTCGAGAGCCTCACTGGGTCAGTGAGTGCACCAGGACTCCGCCCAGGGCACCGTGCGCCCGTTTGGTGGCCGGACGCAGGGCGCCGACGTCGATCCGGGTGTAGGACGAACCCAGGTGGTCGTCCCAGGGGATGCGGACGATGGCCCGACAGCGTCCACGCGCCACCCGCTCGGCCGCGTCGACGGCCTGGAGGCTGCGCTTGCTGACCCCGTTGACCACGAGCACGGACCTGGCCCGCAGGACGCCGTAACCGTTGCCGTCCAGCCAGTCGAAGGTCATGGACACCGCGCGTTCGGCGTCGGCGTTGGCCGGGGCCACCAACACCAGTCCGTCGGCGGCGGGAAGGGCACGCGCCACGCCCGTGGCCGCCGGGTCCACCAGGGTGATCCCGTAGAAACCGCCGAGCAGCGAGGTCAACTGACCGTAGTCGCGCTCGTCGAGGGTCTGCACGTAGGGGTCGTCCAGGGTCTGCACGACCTCCAGGCCCGTCGTGGTGCGGCTCGTGTACCCGCTCATGTCGGAGTAGTCCCGGATCGCCTCGGCGTTGGCGAGCAGACCCGTCAGGGTCTCGGGACTTTGGGCGCCGGCCCGACGGGAGAGACCGTTGGGCCCCGGGTTGGTGTCGACGGCCACGACGAGGTCGTCGCGGTGGGCGGCCAGGGTGTGGCCGATCATCACCGTGGTGACGGTCTGTCCAGCGCCTCCGGTGCAGCCCAGGACGACGAGGTTGCGCGGTCCGTCCAGGGCCGTGCGCAGGCGTTCGATGTCGCTGGCGGGAAGGTCGGAACGCACGGGTGCCGTCGTGCCCCCCGTGACGACCTTGGCCAGGCGGCGCCAGCCCCGGGTGCCGCCGGAGTCACCGGTGGCCTCTTCCTGTCTCGGGGGCACGGGAGCCTCGGCGCGTTGGGAGGGCACACCGTGGGGGGTGTCGCCGAGGCGTTCCTGCTCGCCGGTGCCGTGGTCCAGTTCCAGTTCCGGTTTGGTCTCCCGCGCGGACGGCGTGGGTTCCTCCTCCGAGGTGGGCTGCCCGAAGAGCCGGCCCAGCCTGCGCGCGTTCTGCGCGACCCGATGGAAGACACCGTCGTGGAGATCACCGTCGTGGAGGTCGCCGTCCTGTCGAGCCTCCTGCTCCGGGCTCTCCTCCCGCTCTTGGGCCTCGCCCCGGGCCTCACCTCCACCTCGCTCGCCGCCATCGCCCGAGGCCGGCCGTGCGCCGCCGGAAGTGTCGCCGAGCGCGGCCTGACGCCTGCGCGCCAGGGCCGCGGCCTCGGCCTCCTCCAGGTCGGAGAAGGTACGTCGGCGTACCGGGACGTCCCCGGAGTCCGCGCGGACGTTGACGTCGCCGTGCCCGGCGTCGTCGCGCACCTCCCTGAAGCCGGCGAGTTCGCCGGTGCCGTGGTCGAGCTGGATCGGTGGTTTGGCGCCCTCGTTCCGTACGACGGGCGGAACCGACCCGGGTTCCCGCTCCGCCCGCCCGGGTGCGGGAGCCCGCTCCTCGGGGCCGCGTCCCTCAGAGACCGGCTCGGGCGCGGTGACGCTCTCCTCACGCAGCTCTCCGGCCGGGATGACCGGGTTGCCCCGGTCACCGACCTTGGGCTGGTCCGGGTGCCGTTTCTTACCGTCCTCGAACCACGGGGCGGCGTCCTTGTCGCGGGCGTCGCCCTCGACCCCGGGTGCGGCGTCGGCGAACGTGGGACGCGGTGGCGCCGGGGTGTCGGCGGTGCTGAGGTGCTGGTCGAGCACGGACATGCGCTCGTTCCACTCCGGGCCCCGGTCGTCGGTCTCCTCGCGCGGCCGTGCCGGCAGGGCGTCCTGTTCGCCGGTGCCGTGGTCCAGTTCCAACGGGGGTTTCCCCGTCCGGACCTCGGTCTCGTGGCCGACCTCGGTGCCCTCCTCCACGCGTTCGCGGGGTTCCTCCTCCGGGGTCGCGGAGGCGGGGGGCAGCCAGGGTACGGCGGTCTCCGCCGCGGGGCGACCGGTGGCGGCGGCGTACCGGGCCGCGTAGTCGGAGACGTCGGCGGGCCCCGAGGGGTCCGCCCTCCTTCCGTCCTTCTCCAACTCCCAGGGAGCGGCGTGCGGGCGGTCCTTGCGTCGGGGCCTGTCCTGGACGTCACCGGTGTCCGGAAGCCCTTGGGCCCGGGCACGGACGGTCCGCCTCTCATCGGGGCCGCGTTCACGCTCGCGGGCCCGCTCCGAGCGGCGTTCCTCCAGGTCCCTGGTGACCCGGAGGCCCTGCGTCCGTCCGCGCAGGCGCCGAGCCGCGTGCGTCTCCTCCTCGGGATCTCGGGCCTGCGCGGTGTCGGGTGCGCGCCCGGCCACCGCGTCGGCCACCTCCTCCCGACTCAGGGCGGTCGTGTCGCCGACGCTGTAGGCGCTCTTGGAGGTGAGGCCGACGGGGGTCTGTCCTGAGGAGGCGCGCAGGCTGGCGAACCATTCGTCGCTGTCGCGCTGTTCCTCGCTCTCGCTCTGGTGGACCCGCTCGGCCTCGAAGTCGTCGAAGTCGCCCGGGGGGTCGTCCCCCGGGTCTCCCCGCCCCCGTTCCCGTCCTCCGTGTTCCCGGGGCTCCCCGGGCTCCTCCGGGGAGGGGTGCGGGTCCGTCTCGAACCCGATGCCGAAGTAGTCGAGCACACGGCGTCCGACACCGCGTCGGGGGCCTTCGGAGGACCTCGGTTCCGTTCCCGAGGCGCTGGGGCCGTCGGGCTCCCCCTCCTGGCCAGGTCGTACAGAGGCTCGTCGCTGCTCACCGCCCGAAGGCGAGACCACCGCCACGGAACCCCTCGCAGGGGCGGCGGAGACGTCGACGGTCCCGTCGGGGGTCTTCCGTACGGAAGTCCGCGGGGCGGACTCCCCCGCCCGTTCCGGCACCCTTTCCAGGCCCCCGGGGACCCTGGCCGTCACGGGTTCCTCGGCCGTCTCGTCCCGCTCCGTGTCCGCCCGGGTGACCGTCTCCGTGGGCTCGGCCCGGGCCGCCACACCCGACAAGGGGGGCGCGTCGGCCCGAGAGGGCCGTACGTCCACGTCCTGGACGGGGACCTCGGTGGTCTCGGCCGCCGGCTCCTCAGCGGTCCGGCGCCGTTTCACCAGGGGCAAAGGTCCGGCCTGCGGAGAACGGTGCCACACCCGCACCGCCACGCGGACCTCGGCGGGTTCGTACTCGGGGGCCAACCGGGTGTACACCCGTGCCTCGGTGAGGAAGCGCGCCTGCGAGATGAGCAGTTCGGTCAGGCGCTTGCCCTCGACCACCGGCCGGGTGGCCAGCACCGTGATCACCCCGGGAGGGACCACCCACAACACCAGGTGCCAGCCGTTACCGAACACGAACGGGGCGTTGAGGATGCCGAGCAGGATCACCCAGAGCGTGAAGACGCCCAGGGCGACCCCGAAGGTGCCCACCGGGAGCGGCATGGGCAACCGGAAATCGTAGAGCTTGTAGAGCCGCTTCTCGATACGCCAGATGTTGGTGTACGTGGGCAGGTCCACGTTCTCCGGCCTCCCTCGCCTATTCGGTGGACACGCCCATTGCTCGGGCGAGGGCCACCGCGATGACCTCGATGATGCCGGGGACGTAGAAGACGATCCCGATGAAGATGGCCAGGATGATGAACTGCGCGAATCTCGTGATCTCCCTCGTGAACAGGAAGAACACCGCCACGATGGAGACGATGACGAGGAAGAGGGGTCCGAAGAATCCGCGTAGGAAGTCGGCGAGGCCGCCGGTGTCCGGGGCGTTCTCCTGGGCGATGTTCGCCGTGAGGAAGAGCAGGTCCGTGCCTCCGGCGGCGTGGAACACGTCCGGTGTCGATGACATCAGGGGGAGCATGTCAGGCGCCACCCCCCGGTGTCGTTGCTGGTGTGCGCATGGTCCTTCTCTTCTCCTTGCCTACGGGCCTCGTCATCCGCCGAACGAGTGCGGGGCGCCCTGGATGTCCCGCACGTACCACTCGTTGCCGGAGTTGACGACGGTGACCAGGTAGTTCTGCGTCAACTGTCCGGTCTGTGTTTCCTCGGGGGCCGGGAGGTTCCACCGGACCGTGGCCGCCACCTGTCGTACGTCATCATTCCCGTTCGACGCCTGAGATGGCACCGCCAGATCGGACAGTTCACCAAATTCCAGACTGTCCGCGGGAAGAGGTGTCACTGTGGCCCCCGGCTCCACGTAGCGCTCCAGATGCGCCGGCTCTCCCGCGTAGGCCTCGAAGAAACCGGGCAGCACCTCTGTGAGCTGCTCCTCCGCCCGCGCGTCGTGCTCGTAGGCGGAGCCCTGGGGCAGGGACGCCTGGGTGGGCGCGGCCAGCAGGGCGGGGCGGCCGGAGACCACGAGCGCGTCGTCCTCGGCGTAGACGGGCACGTCCAGCCGCATGGGCTCGCCGTTGACGTCGGCCCGGACGACGACGAGGGCGTGGTTGTCGTCGCGCACGTCCACCGCGACGACCGTGAGGTTGTCTCCGGTGAGGCTGTCGGCGGGGGCGTCGAGGGAGGCGGCCTCCCCTTCGGGGACGAACGCGGCCAGGGCGGACAGGCGTGCCTCGGGGTCCTCGGTGTCGAGGTAGGCCTCGGCGAACCTGAGCCCGAAGGCCGCGGCCGCGGTCTCGGGATAGGTGACGCCGTCGTCCCGTTCGGGCTCCTGTGCCGTGTCGGGAAGGGCGAGACCGCCGCGCAGCGGGAACCAGATGCCGTTGAAGATGACGACGATCATGAACGCCCACAGGACGGCGCGTCCCACGCCCACCCACCAGCGTCCACCCGCTCCGGCCCGCGGCCGCCTGGCGGGAGGGGCGTCGAACTCCATGCCGTCCTCCTGGTCACGCGCGGTGGTACTGCGCCGTGACGCCTTCGCCATCCCCGCCTCCTGCACAAAGTTCCGCGCCGTTCGCTGCGAACGGCGTATCCGCCATGCCTTGTCTACCCCATCCCTATAGTGAGGCATTGTGTGGGTTGGGAGCGCCCTTGGTGACTCCGCGTTTCCCCGTCAACCGCACATTGCACGCAACAGCCGAACTTCTCAAAAGGTGCACAATACGGCAATAGGAGGGCTAACTCCTATTGTGGATGCGCACATCACCACAATTACGGACTGGCCGGAAAGAGATCAGTTCCCTGGAGGAGAGCAGGGTGTGCCCTCCTCGGCGGGAAAGGCGCCGGCCCTCCGCCCCTGGCGGCCGTCTCCCATCACCAAGGAAGGCACACCCGCGATTCCGACTCCGGGTCGTCACCGAGCAGCACGATCGTCCCGTGGTTCGTGTCCGTCCGGAACCGGGACCTCAGGGATGTCCTCGGTGACCGCCTCGACGACGCACACGTCCCTCTCGGCGAACGGTCCGTCCGACACGGTGTACTCGCGGTCGGTGGCGACGTGCACCGGACGGTGTTGGTCGTCGATCCTTCGGGACCGGCCCCAGGCGAGCGGTACTTCGACGGCTCGGGGCTGCGATACCGGTGAAGGGGTTCCCGCGTGTGTCCTCGTCGACCTCGTTGATCAGCGGGAAGAGGGATCCGCGCGCCTCGCCGGCCGTGACGGACACGACCGCCCCCTTCATCACGTGGTACTCGGTATCCCACCGGTCACGCCTGGGTCGAACCCGATCCGGAGACGACAGGGGCCGCGGCCGGCGCTCTCGGCGCGGACCACGGCCCCCGAACCCGGCTACACGTTGAAGCGGAACTCCACCACGTCGCCGTCGGCCATCACGTACTCCTTGCCCTCCATGCGGACCTTGCCCGCGGCGCGGGCGGCCTGCATGTCGCCCGCGGCGACCAGGTCGTCGAAGGAGACCACTTCGGCCTTGATGAAGCCGCGCTGGAAATCGGTGTGGATGACCCCGGCCGCCTCGGGGGCGGTGGTGCCCTTCCTGATGGTCCAGGCACGGGCCTCCTTGGGCCCGGCGGTCAGGTAGGTCTGCAATCCCAGGGTGTCGAAACCCACCCGTACCAGCTGCGCCAGACCCGACTCGGTCTGCCCCATGGACTCCAGGAGCTCCTGCGCCTCGTCCTCGTCGAGCTCGGCCAACTCCGCCTCGATCTTGGCGTCCAGGAAGATCGCCTCGGCCGGGGCCACGAGTTCCTGCAACTTCGCGCGCAGGGCCTCGTCGGCCAACTCCTCGGTGTCCAGGTTGAACACGTAGATGAAGGGCTTGACCGTCAGCAGGCTCAGTTCGCGCAGACGGCCCAGGTCCACTCCTTGGGACGCGAACAGCGAGACGCCCTCGTCGAGGACCTCCTGGGCCGCGCGGGCGTTGTCGAGCAGCGCCTGGGCGTCCTTGTCCTTGGCGTTGCGCTTGGCGTCCTTCTCCAGGCGCGGGATCGCCCTCTCCAGCGTCTGGAGGTCGGCGAGGATGAGTTCGGTGTTGATCGTCTCGATGTCGCGGGAGGGTTCGACCTCGCCGTCGACGTGCGTGACGTCGGGGTCCTCGAAGGCCCGGATCACCTGGCAGATGGCGTCGCACTCACGGATGTTGGCGAGGAACTTGTTGCCCAGGCCCTCACCGGTGGAGGCGCCGCGCACGATGCCCGCGATGTCGACGAAGTCCACCGTCGCCGGGAGGATCTTCTGCGACCCGAAGATCTCGGCCAGCCGGCCGAGCCGCTGGTCGGGCACGCCGACGACTCCGACGTTGGGCTCGATGGTCGCGAACGGATAGTTCGCGGCCAGAGCGTCGTTCTTGGTCAGCGCGTTGAAGAGGGTGGACTTGCCCACGTTGGGCAGGCCGACGATCCCGATAGACAGACTCACAAGGTCAGAGTCTATGCGGCCTCACGAGTGGGACGATCCGTCGTGAACGGGGGACCGGAGGAGAAAAGCCGGACACGATCAGCACGAACACCGTGCACACGCCTCGTCACTCGGAGTAGGTTCGAAAGACGTCGCCGGGGCCTGGGAGGAGAGGTCGGGCAGGCGCGCGAGTCACCCGTCGCGTGTCCCGATCCGCCCCGGACGCTGGGCCGAAACACGGCCGTCGACGGAAGAAGCCCCGCCCGACGTGGACGTCGGACGGGGTGAGGCGGGGACATCGGGGTACGCGGGGGCCGAGCCGGTGCGCCGGACCACCGTGAGGTGGTGGACGCCCCTTCCGTCACGGCCTCGCTCCTGGGGGGAGACGACTGTGGTCACCGACCAACTGAGGGCACTCGTGCACCGCTATCCACTGGTCCGCTTCGCGACCAGGAGACTGCGGGTACGTCTGCCCAGAAGGCTGGGCGGGCTGGATCCCGACCGGGTCCCGCCGTGGAGCCGTCAGGTGTCCTTCCGCCTGCCGCGTCTGGAGTCGGACACGCGCCGGACGGGTCCGGACGTCCTCACCGTGCGTCTGCCCGGTGACCTCACCGTTCCGCGTCGGCTGGCCTACTTCGGGTTGGCCAGGCACGAACCCGAGAGCCTGGCCTGCTTCATGGCGATGCTCGACCACACCCGCCCCGGGGCGGTGTTCGACGTGGGGGCGGGGGTGGGGGTGTACTCGCTGCTGGCCGCCGCGCGCACGAGCCGTCCCGTCTTCGCCTTCGAACCGACCCCGGAGATCGCCGCGGCGGCCCGGGTGCTGTCCTCCTCCGCGAACCTGGGGTTCACCGTGGTCGAGTCCGCGTTGAGCAACCACACCGGAACCGCGCAGTTGCGTCGCTCCCCGCACAACGACATGTGCAACACGCTGGTGCGCTCCACCCGCGGCGATCTGGCGCACATCACCGTGGAGGTGACCACCCTGTCGCGCTGGAACGAGGGCGCGACGGCCCTCCCCACGGTGCTCAAGATCGACACGGTCGGCACCGAGCCGGACGTGGTCGCCGGAGGCCTGGAGGTGCTGCGCCGGTACCGGCCGTGGATGCTGGTCAAGGTCCGGCCGGACCGGGGCGTGGAGGAACGGCTCATGGCCCTGCTCGATCCGTTGGAGTACACCTGGTATCCGGTGGTCGGGCCTTCGCCCTACGAGGCGCGCACCGAGATCGCGGGGAGGGCCTCACCGGCCTGGGAGCGGATGTGGCTGTTCACCCCCGAACCGGTTCCCGAGGGGTTCTGGCCCTCGGTACGTCACTGGCGCACGGCCGTGGACCGCTGTGCGCCCGAGCCGGACGCCTGACGCCGACCGACGACCCCTTTCAGATCCACCCTTCCAACGCGGCGAGGAAGCCGGGCAGGTCGTCCCGGTGGACGCAGTGCCCGGCGCCCTCCACGACCCGGACGGTGAAGCCCCGCTCGGCGAGTTCCTCCGCGGTCCGCGGGGTGACGGTGACGCTGTTCCCGGCCCGTAGGACGAGGGAGGGGACCACCGGCCCGTCGGGGAGGAAGTCGTGTCCGGCCACCTCGGCGGCGACGAAGTCGAAGAACTCCGGGTCGAAGGCGGCGAAGCCTCTGACCTCCCGTTCCACGTCGGTGTCGTGCCACTTGGGGTTGAGCTGGCGCACGTGGGCCACGTCCGCCGTGGCGAAGACCCGGCGCATGCGCTCACTCGCGTCGGCGTGCATGGGCGGCAGGCGGAACGAGGGGTCGACGTAGACCGCGCGGGTCGGAAGCAGTCGTTCCACCGCCAGGGAGAGCGCCACCGCGCCCATGGAGTGGCCGATGGCCACGTCGGCGCCGGTGGGCAGGGAGTCGACCAGGTCGTCTCCGAGCGCGGAGACGGAGTAGTTCCCGCGCGGGCTGTCGCCGTGGCCGCGCATGTCGACGCTGATCACCCGGTAGCCACGCTGGACGAGCCGTGCCTCGACGGCGTGCCATGTCTCGTGGGTGGCCATGGAACCGTGGACGAGGAGGACTGTGCGGTCACCGGTACCGCTGGTGTGGGTCTCCAGTCGCATGGGAGAACGCCTCCTGGAAAAGTGGGGAGATCACCGTGCGGGAAGCGGCCGGGGAACGGCCGTGTGGACGGGTTCCTCCAGCGTCTCGAAAACTTTCGCGCGAGGAAAGGAAATGACCGGAAGCGGCCGTTTTCCGGGTACCTTTTCTTCCCCGTCCACCCCTGGAGTACGGGGAGGGAACGGCGCGATCCGCACATCGACTCCGCGTGTGGGCCGCGACGCGTGCTGTGACGACCACGGGCGGGCGCGGCTCCCGAGATCCCCGGATCCGAGCATGGACATGTCCGTCTTGGTGGGTCTGCTCACTGATTGTCCTGCGTGGCGGTGGGGACGCCGAGCCACGGGCCGGCACCATAGGCCTCCATGAACGGCCTCGCACTGGTACTCATGCTCCTGATCGGCCTGGCGCTCGGCGTCGTCGTGGGTTGGACCCTGGCCCGCGGCCGGGACGCCGAGGCACGGGCGAACGCGCGCGCCGCCGAGGAGCGCGCCGCCTACGTGGAGGAGCAGCTCGCGGACCGCTTCCGTGCCCTGTCCGCGCAGGCCTTGGACCAGAGCAACCAGCGCTTCCTGGAACTGGCGGAGGGTCGACTGCGCGCGGTGGGCGCCGAGGCGGGGAGCGATCTGGACGAGCGGCGTCGTGCGGTGGAACGCATGGTCGAGCCCCTGGCCCGGACCCTGGACCGGGTGGAGCGTCAACTGCGGGAGGTGGACGCCGGACGGGCGGCCGCGCACGCCGAGCTGGCCAAGCAGATCGAGTACGTGCGAGAGGGGTCCGAACGCCTGCGTGACCAGACCCGGTCCCTGGTGACGGCTCTGCGACGGCCCGAGGCGCGCGGCCGGTGGGGGGAGTTGCAGCTGCGTCGGGTGGCGGAGCTGGCGGGGATGGGAGCGCACTGTGACTTCGAGGAACAGGCGGCCACCCGCGACGGGTCACGGCGGCCGGACATGGTGGTGCGCCTGGCGGGCGGCAAGAACATCGTGGTGGACTCCAAGGTCCCGCTGGCGGCCTATCTGGACGCCGTGGAGGCGGATCCGGAGGAGGCCGCCCGTCATCTGCGCGTCCACGCCCGCCACCTGCGCACCCACGTGGACCAGTTGGCGGCGAAGTCGTACTGGGCGGCGTTCACCCCGGCACCGGAGTTCGTCGTACTGTTCGTTCCCGGTGAGGCCTTCCTCGCCCCGGCGCTGGAGCACGACCCGGAACTGTTGGAACACGCGATGGCACGGCGGGTGCACATCGCCACGCCCACGACGCTGATCTCCCTCCTGCGGACGGCGCAGTACGCCTGGCAGCAGGAGGCTCTGAGCGCGAACGCGCGGGCGGTGTTCGATCTGGGCAAACAGCTGCACGAGCGGCTGGGGAGGCTGGGCGCACACGTGGAGGGCCTGGGGCGTGCGCTGACGCGGACGGTGAGCGCCTACAACCAGACCGTGGGGTCGTTGGAGAGCCGGGTACTGGTGACGGCGCGCCGATTCCGCGACCTGGGACTGGTGGACGGCGAACTCGACCCGCCCACGGGGGTGGAGGAGCGTCCGCGCACGGTGACCGCTCCGGAGCTGTCCGATCCGGACGGCGGGGAGCCGACCATCGGGGCCGAGGAGGAGCGCGACCTGGAGAGGATTCGGTCCGCTGTCAACAGGAACACCGGCCCATCCCGAAAAGAGCGTGGCGAGAGCGTCCCCCGCCTCTGACGAGGGGAGGTTCCTGTGTTCTGGCACCATGTCCCGAATATTCGGGCGATACGGGTGAACCCTTGCCGATTCCCTGAACCACGGTGCCCCATCCTGGTGTCCAACGGATGGAAGCCGTGTTCGTGGCGGATCGGGCAAGCCTCGGAAGGGCGACACGATCCCTGGAAAAGACACCGAACATTCACCAGAAGTGACACACTAAACACCGTGAGTAGCATACTTGAGAGGCGGACGGCCATGCCCCCGCGGAAGGCGGACGGTCCGGAGCCCGGGAACGCACCGTACTTCGTGCGGACCAAGGGTCGAGGCACGAGCATTCCCCGCCCCAGAGGCAGGAACCGCGCGGCACCCAGGCGCGAGGAGGTACCCGCCCGGCGCCCACCCCGGCTGACCGGACGCGGCGGTGTCCTGGGCATCGTCGTGTTCAGCTTCGTCGGGACCCTGGTCACGCACTGGGCGGACCTGCCCCTCGCACCGGGGATCGGCTTCACCCTCGCCTGCCTGCTCAGCGTCTGTCTGGTCCGGCCGAGCGACCTGTTGTCGCTGTCGGTGAGCCCGCCCATCGCGTTCTTCGCGGCGGTGGTCGCGGCCGAGAGCCTCCTCGCCCTGGGCAGTGAGGGATTCGCCCGTGCGCTGCTCCTGGGCCTGGCCTCCCGCCTGGCCGAGGTCGCGCCCTGGCTGTTCCTGGGAACGGCGTTGGTACTGGTGATCGGGGTGTCCCGGGGCCTTCCCGGCAACATCCGCGACCTGGGGGACGAACTCAACGGCCGCCGGTGAGACCCGCGGGCGCCCTCGCCCCGCGACCCACCTCAGAAGGGCGTGTCGTCCTCCCCCGGGGAGTCGCCCTGACGCTCGTCCATGGCGGCGGCCAGCGTGGCCCGGGCGCCCTCCAGCCACTGCTCGCACATCCGGGCGAGTTCCTCGCCGCGCTCCCACAACGCCAGCGACTCCTTCAGGCTGAGCCCGCCGGACTCCAGCCGTCGCACGACGTTGCTCAGCTCCTCCCGGCTCTCCTCGTAGCTCAGTTCCGGTTCGGTGGTGCCCTGTTGCTCGGTCGCCTTGGCGGCCATCTCTACTCCCCCTCGACGTTCTTCTCGATATGGACCGATTCCACGGTGGCCGTCAGTCCGTCCTCCGCGAAGCGCACACGCAGGGACTCGCCCACCTCCGGTTCGCCGGCCGAACGCACCACCGACCCGTCCCCTCGCTGAACGATCGCGTACCCGCGCGCCAACGTGGTGGCCGGGGACAGGGCGTGCAGGCGCGCCCGCGTGTGTTCGAGGCCTTCGGCGGCCCGCTCCAACGACACCGTCAGACTCCGACGGGCCCGGTCGCGCAGATCCACGACCTGCTCGGCGAGTCGTTCGACCTCACGCACCGGGCTGGCCAGCACCGGCCGAGAGCGCATGCCCGCCAACCAGGCGAGTTCGCGTTCCAGACCGCCCTTGAGCACGCGCCGCCCCCGGTCACGGAGCTGGCGGATGATCTCCAGCTGCTCGCCGACGTCGGGGATCGTCTTCTTGGCGGCGTCCGTGGGCGTGGAGGCGCGCACGTCCGCGACATGGTCCAGCAGCGGTGTGTCCTGCTCGTGCCCGATCGCGCTCACCACCGGCGTGCCCGCGGCGGCCACGGCGCGCACCAGGGCCTCGTCGGAGAAGGGCAGCAGGTCCTCCAGGGAGCCGCCGCCCCTGGCGATGACGATGACGTCGACCTCGGGGTGGGAGTCCAGCTCCTTGAGCGCCTCCAGCACCTCGCGGACGGCGCGATCGCCCTGGACGGCGACGGGGCGGACCTCGAAGCGCACCGCGGGCCAGCGACGGCGGCCGTTCTCCAGCACGTCGCGCTCGGCGGCGGAGTCGCGCCCGCAGATGAGGCCGACGGTGTTGGGCAGGAAGGGCAGGGGACGCTTGCGCTCCGCGTCGAAGAGGCCCTCGGCGGTCAGGGTGCGGCGTAGCTGTTCCAGTCTGGCCAGGAGTTCGCCCAGTCCCACGTGGCGGATCTCCAACGCGCGCAGTGAGAAGGTGCCGCGGACCTCGTAGAAGTCGGGCTTGGCGTGCACGACGACGCGCGCCCCGGGTTCGGGAGGCGGGCTCTGCGCGTCCAGGACCGAGGTCTGACAGACCACGCGCGCCGACACGTTGGCCACGGGATCTCGCAGCGTGATGTAGGCCATGCGACCTCGCCGGTTGAGTTCGGCGATCTGGCCCTCGACCCAGATCCGGCCCAGTCGGCCGATCCACTGGCCGACGGCGTTGAGGACGACGCGTACCGGCTGCGGCGCCTCGGGAGAACTCTCCATGCCCATGTCGAACGAGCCTAGGCCAGAGCGACGACACTCCGGAGCAGCCTCGCCTCGGGGCGTCGGCCGTATGCGACGCTCCCCCGCCCCGGCCCCGTTCGTGCCGAGGCCCGCCTCGACCCCGCCTGGCGGGGATCACGGGCCAACGACGACCCGGCCTTCTTCACGGTGGCCAGGTTGCGCACACCACATCGCTCACGTCTTCGGGCGATCTCCCCGAGCACCGCCCTCGTTCGGTGATCCTCCGCGCCGCGGGTGTGGGTCCGAGGAGGGCGTCGACGAAGGTCCGAGCCTTCGTCGACGCCCTCCTCCCCGTGTGCGCCGATCCGCGCCCGCCCGGCGGTCAGAGGTCCTGACATGGCCGTCTACTCTGCGTTCTCCAGCTTGGTGATGCGGTTGTCGTACATCTTGATGAACTCGGGACGGCCCTGGTGGGCGACCTCGTAGGCGCGCAGGTCGCGGACCTGTTCGACGGTGAGCTTGCGCAGACGGGCGCGGATCGAGGGCAGGGTGAGCTCGTCGTAGGTGGGCACGGCGAGCTCCTCCGCCGAGGGGGCGGCGTCCTTGCGAACCTTCTCCAGGACCTCGTCGCTCGCGACCGTGGTGTGCGCCTCCGCCGCCTCCAGCTCCTCGGCGATGGCCGGGGCGTCCTCGCCCAGCTCGGCGGTGGCCGGGGTGGCCGGTTCGGTCCGGGGTTCCTGGCCGGTCACGGCCTCCCCCCCGGTCCCCTTCTCGGTCTTCTCCGTCTCCTCGGTGGGGGCCTTCTCGGCCTTCTCCTCCGCGGGGGACCCGGCGTCCTCGGGCTTCTCCGTCTCCTCGGTGGGGGCCTTCGCGGCCTTCTCCTCGGCCACGGGCTCCGTCGCCCGGGCCTGGGACTTCTCCTCTTCGGGGGCCGCGGCGGTCACGGTCTCGGACGAGGTCTCCTCCACCGCGGGGGCCGTGGTGGTCGCGGCCTTGTCCTCGGCCGCTGTGTCGGCCGCGGGTGCGGCCTTACGCCCGAAGATGCCCTTGACCAGGGCTGCCAACTTCGTGGCGAATGTCGGGTTCGACATAGGACGGGGGCTCCTGATGCTCTCGGCGTGTTGGGTGAGCGGTACGCGACCAGCCAACCAGCAGAGCCGAGTTGAGGGCGGACCGCCTGTGACATCGCCCGTAACGGATGCGATGGTGAACCAGGATAGATGAGGGATGAACACCATGAGCAGGAGATAAGTGAACGATTTCGCCACTTCGAAGCCCGACCCGGGACGCCCCGTAGCGATAACGTCACCTTCGGGCACGGAACAGCGCCGATACGCTCGTGCCCGTGCCGTCCCCCACACCTGCGCCGCTCACCCCTCCAGCCCACCTAGGATGAATTCATGTCTGCGATGACGACTGCCACGAACCAAAGGCGTGTGCTCCTCGCCAATCCTCGGGGTTACTGCGCCGGTGTCGACCGCGCTGTCATCACCGTCGAGAAGGCCCTGGAGCAGTACGGCGCCCCGATCTACGTGCGCAAGCAGATCGTGCACAACACCCACGTGGTACGCACGCTGGAGGAGCGTGGCGCGATCTTCGTGGAGGAGACCGAGGAGGTGCCCGAGGGCGCCATCGTCGTCTTCTCCGCGCACGGTGTCGCACCGGTCGTGCACGAGGAGGCCCAGCAGCGCAACCTCAAGACGATCGACGCCACCTGTCCACTGGTCACCAAGGTCCACAAGGAGGCCCAGCGCTTCGCCGCCGAGGACCGCGACATCATCCTCATCGGCCACGTCGGCCACGAGGAGGTCGAGGGCACCAGCGGGGAGGCCCCCGAGCACATCCAGATCGTGGAGGGCCCCCACGAGGTCGACAAGGTCCAGGTCCGCGACCCCGACAACGTGTCGTGGCTGTCCCAGACCACCCTGTCGGTCGACGAGACCAACCAGACCGTGGACGCCCTGCGCAAGAGGTTCCCGAACCTGCTCGACCCGCCCAGCGACGACATCTGCTACGCCACGTCCAACCGCCAGGACGCCGTCAAGGCGATGGCCCCCGACTGCGAGCTGGTCATCGTGGTCGGCTCCGACAACTCGTCGAACTCGGTGCGTCTGGTGGAGGTGGCCCTGGACGCCGGCGCGAACGCCGCCTACCTGATCGACAACGCCTCGCTGATGGACGACTCCTGGCTGGAGGGCGTGACCACCGTCGGTGTGACCAGCGGCGCCTCCGTACCGGAGATCCTGGTACGCGAGCTGCTCGACAGGCTGGCCGACCACGGCTACGGCACGGTCACCCCGGTGACGACCGCCGAGGAGAAGCTGACCTTCTCGCTGCCCAAGGAACTGCGCCGCGACCTGCGCGCCGAATAGCGCCGCACGAGTCCGGAAGAAACGCCCGGCCGGTTCCTCCGGCCGGGCGTTTGGTGTTCGGGGGCCTCAGTCCGTTCCGTCATCCTCCGTGACAGGCCCGGCGTCCCCCTCGGAGTCGGTCTCCAGGGCCGAGGCCAGTCGGGCCAGCTCGTCCAGTTCAGTGGGACCCGAGACGACCAGCGTCACGCCCTCCTCGCGAAGGACGAGGGCGCCCCATTCCGCGGAGTCGTGGTGCTCCCACTCACGGCCGGCCACGGCGACCGTGCCGACCTCCTCGGCGTCCCTGGTCCGCTCCGCCACGACGCGGTCCGGATCGGCGTCGCTCTGGGTGAACATGGCGTGACTGTCCTGCGGGGTGGCGAAGCCCACGCTCCACTCCACCGGTCCGGTCACGTTCACCGTGGAGCTGGTGGGCGTCCACCCCTCCTCCACCAGTTCGGGCGAGGGCACCGTCACCGGGTAGTCCGCCGACTCCCGCAGGACGTCGGCGTCGGGTCCGTAGTCCACTGCCGGGATGTGCTCACCCGAGCGCGTGGACACCACCCACGCCAGGATCAGGACGATGCCGACGATGATCCCCAGGGAGATGGCGTAGTTCTTGAAGGTCGCGCTGGACCGGCTGTACTCACTCATGGCACATCCAGCTTGCCGCAGGTCCCCTGGTGCGCGGACCCGGGGTGCGGTGAGCGGTCGGCCCGCGGACCCCCCGTCCCGGGCGGTTCTTCGGAACCGCGCCCGTCCCGGCCGTGTCCGACCTCACCGCCCTTCGCGCTCGGGTTCGAGTCGGGTGAGCAGCCGTGTGATGTCGTCGGCGAGTTCGCGCGCCTCGGCGTCCTCCAGGCGCACCACCTCGGCGACGGCGAGCAGCATGGCGCCGCTGACCACGATGATCAGTGCCTCGTTCACCGGTTCGTCCGCCTTGCGGTACAGCGCCACGTTGCGGTCCGTCCACTGGGTGAGCCGTGACCGCAGTCGGTGGTCGAAGCCGGGAGGACCGTCCCCGCTGAAGAACAGCTGCGTGGTCTCCCGCTCCTCGATGCATCCGAGCAGGTAGGCGTGTGCGGCGATGTTCATCAGCCGGGTGGGGTCGCTCTCCCCCTCTGCCCGGGCCGCCAGAACCGCCTGGTGGGTACGGTCCTGCTGGCGTTGCTGGAACTCCTCGTACAGGGCGAGGTAGAGGTCGGCCTTGCCGGTGAAGTGGTGGTAGAGGCTGCCGACACTGGCACCGGCCAGGGCCACGACGTCGCTCACCCCCGCCTTGGCGAAGCCGACCGTGCGGAACACCTGGGCCGCGGCCTTGAGCAGTGCACCGCGGGTGGCCGCGCCGCGCGGGGAGACCCGTGCGGGCTTCGCGGGCTTGTCCATCTTGTCCACTGTCACGCCCTCACTCCAGATCCGGGGGATCTCGCCAGGGTAGACCTTCCCCGTCGCCTCCGGCGGCGCCGGGCGACGCCACGGGTAACCGTGGCAGGTCGGGGATCACGTCGGGTGACTACCCTAGGGCGTGTTCGCCGCCCTGTTTCCTGATGGAAGGTGTCACGTCCATGTCGCAGCCCAGCAACCCGCAGCCCACGGCGCCCGACCGGAACCTCGCTCTGGAACTGGTCCGTGTCACCGAGACGGCGGCGCTGGCCGCCGCGCGCTGGGTCGGCAAGGGCGACAAGATCGGCGCGGACGGCGCGGCGGTGCGCGGCATGCGGTACATGATCAGCACCGTGTCGATGAACGGCACCGTGGTGATCGGCGAGGGCGAGAAGGACAACGCCCCCATGCTCTACAACGGCGAGCGCGTCGGCGACGGTGGCGGCCACGAGTGGGACGTGGCGGTCGACCCGATCGACGGCACCACCCTGACCGCCATGGGCATGCCCAACGCCATCTCGGTGATCGCGATGAGCCCGCGCGACACCATGTTCGACCCGTCCGCGGTGTTCTACATGGAAAAGCTCGCCACGGGACCCGAGGCCGCCGACGTGGTGGACATCGCCGCCCCGGTGGCCGACAACATCCGTGCGGTGGCACGCGCCAAGGGCAAGTCTCCCCAGGACGTGACGGTCGTCATCCTGGACCGCCCCCGCCACGAACAGATCGTGCAGGACGTGCGCGACGCCGGCGCCCGCATCAAGTTCATCACCGACGGCGACGTGGCGGGCGCCATCATGGCGGCCCGTGCCGGCACCGGCGTGGACCTGCTGTTGGGCATCGGCGGGACCCCCGAGGGGATCATCACCGCGTGCGCGATGAAGTGCCTGGGCGGCGTCATCCAGGGGCGTTTGTGGCCCAAGGACGAGGAGGAGCGCCAGAAGGCCGTCGACGCGGGGCACGACCTGGACCGCGTGCTGTACACCGACGACCTGGTCCGTTCCGACGACGTGTTCTTCGCCGCGACGGGCATCACCGACGGAGAGCTGGTCGGCGGGGTCCGCTACGAGTCCTCCCGCGTCATCACCGAGTCGCTGGTCATGCGCGGACGCAGCGGCACCGTCCGTCAGATCTTCAGCGAACACCGCCTGGGCAAGCTCTCCGCCTACAGCGGGGTGGACCTGACCTCCGCCCCCTACCGTGGCGAGGAATCCTCCTCGGCCCCCTGAGCGGACCGGTCTCGGGCTCGCGGGGCGTCCCGGGGGTCCTGTCCGCACCGTCTCCCGTGTGGTCGTCCTCGGCGTCGAGGGCGACCGCACGGAAACCGCACGGAAATCGTGGGAGGGCGGGCGGGGCCGGTCCCCTACCGGGCGGCGTTCCTCCGGCCGCCCGTCCCTGTCCGGAACGCCCGAAGAACCACCGAGGTGGCCGAACGGACCGCCGTGAGGCACGTGCCGCGCCACCCGTCCCCCACTCCCCTTCTCTCCGGCGCGGCCGACACGGAACCCTCAGGTCTCCGGGCCGCCCGACCACGCCAAAAGAGCGCCGACCGCGAACCACATCCGGTCGACCTGGCATCAGAGCCAGTGTTGGCCGCGCGGTCGCGCGCGGAGTACACCCTCGTCGGAGGTCCGATGTCCTACCCCGATCCCCCACAGCAGCCCCAGTGGCAGCCTCAGCAGCCCGGGCAGCCTGGTCAGGGTTTCCCTCCGCCGCAGGTCCCGGGCGGGCAGTACGCGGGCCCCGGTGCCCCTGGCGGCTTCGGAGGCCCACCCGGAGGCCCACCGCCCGGCGTCCCTCACCCGGGCGGGCCTGTGCCGCCCCGGGGCGGCGGTAGGAGCAAGTGGTGGCTGATCCCGGCCGCCGCGGGTACGGCCGTCGCCTTGATGGCCACGACCGTGTGGGCCACCGTCTCCCTGGTCGACTTCGGTGGGCCCCAGCCCGAGGAGATGTTCCCGGGCAACGCGATCGCCTTCGCCAAGCTCGACCTGTCGATCGACGGCTCCCAGGCGATGGAGCTGATCCAGTTCGTGGACCGGCTTCCGGACGAGATCACCGAGGAGATGGACCAGCCGGACGACGACATGACGGACCTCTTCGCCGAGGGGTTCGTCGGGCTCTTTCCCGAGGCCGACCAGTCCGACGTCGAGGAGTGGATCGGCCGGCGGGTGGGCGCCGCCGTATGGCCCGCCAGCGGTGCCGCCGAGGTCAGCGAGGGAGCGGGTGTGTCCGTGGCCATCGCGCTCGCGGTGGACGACGAGCGTCTGGCCCACGAGGAGTTCGAGGCGCTGAGCCGCGCCCACGACGACCTGTACTTCGAGGTGGTCGACGACTTCGTCCTGCTCGCCCCCTCCGAAGCCGCTTTGGAGGACCTGCGGGCGCAGGTCGACGAGCACGGCTCCCTGGACGATTCGGACGTCTTCTCCGGGGACATGGCCGATCTGCCCGGTGGCAGCCTGGCCGTGGGTTGGGCCGACTACGAGCGCATGTTGCAGGTCGAGGAGATCGCCCGTGAGATCGGGGCGGAGGTACTCGCCGAGACCAGTGAGATGAGCGGCCGGGCGACGGCGTCCCTACGGGTGGACGGCGACTACCTGGAGGCGAGGATGGACGTCTTCGACTTCGTCGTGGACGGCACCGACATGGCGTGGCTGGCCGCGACCCCCGGTACGAGTGTGGCGGCGTTGGAGTCCCTGCCCGAGAGCACGATCATGGCCTTCGGCGCCAGTGGCCTGGACACCGCTCTGGCCGACGCCTACGAGGGCCATGACCTCCCGTTCGTGACCAGCAGCGGCCAGAGGGAGGAGTTGGAGCGCGAGTTCAACAGGATGGGCGCCCCGTTGCCGGACGGTTTCACCCAGCTGCTGGGCTCCTCCACCGCGTTCGGTGTCACCGACATCGACCTGGAGGGTTTCTTCGGTTCCTCCTACGGCGGTGGAGAGGAACTGTCCTTCCAGTACCGTGCGGTCGGCGGCGACGAGACGGTTCTGGGCGAGGTCGTGGAGAGCATGATCGCCGACCCCTACGCCACCCCTCCGGGGGTGAACACCGATGGCGACGCCGTGGTGGTGTCCCGGGGAAGCAGCGCCACCGGACGCCTGGGCGACGACGTGGTCTTCCAGCAGACCATGCAGGAGATGGACGACGCCGTGGTCGCCGGGTTCTTCGACATGCGCGGGGTGTTGACCGACTCCGATGTGCGGGACCCCGACCAGTGGGGGGCCCTGGGGTTGGCTTTGAGCGTCACCGAGGAGGGACGGCGCACCAGCCTCGAACTACGGTGGGCGCCCAGCGGCGGCGCGTAGCCGTACACCGGTAGGGGCACGGTAGGCATCGGGGCGGGGAGGCCGGGGGCCTTCCCGCCCCCGGTCCTTCCCGGCCGGACCGAGGACCGCCGGTACGGCTCAGTCGACGACGCGGCGGCGCATCTGGAACGCGGCCAGGAACCACATCAGGACGATGAAGCCCAACAGCACGCCGACGTGCACCAACGCCGAACCGGCGTCCATCCCGCCGAAGACCGCTCCCCGGATCAGCTCGACCGCGTGGTAGAGAGGATTGGCCATGGCCGCGGTCTGCACCCAGTCGGGCAGTTCGGTGAGCGGGAAGAACGTGCCCGCCACCAGGAACAGCGGGGTGAACAGGCCGCTGAACACGTAGTCCATGGACCGTACCGAGCTGATCACCGCGGAGATCCAGATGCCGAAGAGGGCGAAGGCGAACCCCGCGACGAAGGCCACGAACGGCACCAGGAGCATGCCGAGGCCGGGGCGCAGACCGAACCCGACCGCCACGAGCAGTGGTACGCATCCGTAGACGCCCGAGCGCATCGCCAACCACAGCGCCTCACCGGTCACGAGCTCGCGCACGTCCACGGGCGCGGCGAGGATGCCCTCGTAGGTGTGCAGGAAACGGCGTTTGATGAAGGTGTTGATGACGGCGGGCATCATCGACTGGAACATGACCGACACCGCCACGATGCCGGTACCGAGGAAGTCGATGTAGCTGTACCCGGCCAGGGTTCCGATGAGGGCGCCCATACCGAAGCCGAAGCACAGCAGGTAGAGGGTCGGCTCGACCACCGCGGCGAAGGTGGTCGCCCGCCAGGACTGGCCGTACAGGATCCACTCGCGGGCGATGACGCCCATGACCGCGTCGGCCTCGAACCGGCCCGGACGCGCGTGGACCTCCGGCCGGGCGTCCTCACGGGCCTGCTGTCGAAGGTTCACTCCACTGTCTCCCCTGTGAGGGTGACGAACACGTCTTCGAGGTTGGCGGCCCGGCGTTGTGGGACGCCCAGCCGGTCGCGCAGGGAGTCGGGCAGCTTCTCCGCGCGCAGGACCGACACGGTGGTGCCGGTCCTGCGAGTGGTGAAACCGTGGCCGTGGACGAGGGCCTCGAAGGCACTCGTCCCCTCCGGGCCCGGCTGGTACTCCTCCACCGTGGTGCCCGCGTAGGTGGCGACGAGGTCGGCGGGGGCTCCGCGTTCGACGATCCTGCCCCCGGCCATGAGCGCCACCTCGTCGGAGAGGCGCTCGGCCTCCTCGATGTAGTGCGTGGACATCAGGACGGTGACGCCCTCCTCCCGCAGGGCGGAGATGACCCCCCACAGGTCCTGGCGCACCTGCGGGTCCAGTCCCACGGTGGGCTCGTCCATGAGGACCAGTTCGGGCCGGTGCAGCAGGGCGCGGACGATGAGCAGTCGACGTCGCATGCCCCCTGACAGATCGTCCACCTGGGTCGCGCCCCGGTCGGAGAGCTGGGCCAGCCGCATGGCCCGGGCGATCGCCTCCCGACGCCGGTGGCGAGGAACCCGGTAGAGGTAGGAGAACATCCGCAGGTTCTGCTCGACGGTGAGCTCCTCGTCGAGGTTGTCGTGTTGGGGGACGACGCCCATGCGGGCGCGCACCCACTTGGACTCGGCGGGAACCTCGTGGCCGAGGATGCGGATCTGGCCCTCGTCGGCCAGGGACTGGGCGGTGAGCATCCGCATGGTGGTGGACTTGCCCGCGCCGTTGGGCCCGAGGAGGCCGAGGACGACTCCCTGGGGCACGTCCAGGTCGAGTCCGTCCACGGCGGTCAAGGAGCCGAAGCGCTTGACGACGCCCCGGAGCAGCAGCGCGGGCACGGCCGGCGCCTCGTCCGGAGTCTTGGTGGCGCTCCCGCTGGGGCCGCGACCGAGGCCATGTGTGGTCATTGGCCCACGGTAGACGCCGGGGAGGACGCTTTTCCACCGGTTTTCGTCCCGTACCGGCAAACGTGGGGTTCCGCTGACAAGCCTTCACTCTCGGCCTGGGACTCCCGTCCGGCATGGTCCCGGCGGGTGGGGTCGTCACCGGGTGGGCCTCTCTCGGAAGGGGCCCGACACGCGCGGGGAACATCCCGTCGGGGTCACGACCGTCCCGGGCGCGGGGACCGCCGTGCCGGACCTCCCCCGGCGAAGGGGGCTCCCTTAGTGTTGGCGGTGTGAGTGAGCAAGTTCCCCCCGAGCGGCTCCGCGCCTCCGACACCGACCGTGAACGTGTTCTGAGGGTTCTGCGCGACGCCACCGCGGACGGCCGCTTGGACCTGGAGGAGTTCGAGGAGCGCTCGTCCCGGGTGCACGAGGCCCGTTTCCTGGGCGACCTGCCCGAGGTCACCGCCGACCTGTTGCCCGTCGAGCAGCAGCCCATCCGGCTGGACCCGCAGCCCGCCCTCGGGGTGTTCGGCGCGGTCGAGCGCAAGGGTCGCTGGGTGGCCTACCCGAACGAACACGTGGTGGCCTTCGTCGGCCGTGTCGAGATGGACATGCGCGAGGCGCTGCTCATGCACAATCACCACCGGATGACCGTGACGGCGGTCCTGGGCCGAGTGGAGATCGATGTTCCCGAGGGCGTCGAGGTACGGCTGAAGGGTTGGTCGTTCCTGGGCAGGCGGGGCACCACGGCCCGTCGTTCGGACATGTCCCGTCCCCCCGTGTTGGAGATCGACGGTTTCTCGCTCTTCGGAGTGGTGCGCGTACGCGCGCCCAGGCGTCGGCGTCTGCTCGACCGGTGGCGTCGGGAGCGACGGCGCGGCATCGGCTCCTGAACCGGGTCCCGCGGGGGGCGTGGGTCCACGGTCCTCGGGGCGCCTCCTCGTCCGCGTCCGACCGCCCCGCGCAACACACGGACGGTCCTGGGGTACGGCGGTCCCTCGCTGTCAACATGATGCGCGCAACATCGCCAACCCAGGGTGAGGTGGTGGTGTGCTCCCCTGCGTCTGGCAGGCTGGGGGGCACAGGTTTTCCCAGGAGAGATGGGGTGCAATGAGCGAGTTCCGTATCGAGCACGACTCGATGGGTGAGATCAGGGTCCCGGCCGAGGCCAGGTGGCGTGCCCAGACGCAGCGTGCCATCGAGAACTTCCCGATCTCCGGTCAGGGCCTCGAGGACGCCCACATCGCCGCTCTGGGTCAGATCAAGGCCGCCGCGGCCAAGGTCAACGCCGAACTCGGTGTGATCAGCGACGAGATCGGCAGGGCCGTGCGCGAGGCCGCGCTGGAGGTGGCGGAGGGCAAGTGGAACGACCAGTTCCCCATCGACGTCTTCCAGACCGGTTCGGGCACCTCCAGCAACATGAACACCAACGAGGTCGTGGCGTCCCTGGCCACCGAGCGTCTGGGCGCTCCGGTGCACCCCAATGACCACGTCAACGCCTCGCAGTCGTCCAACGACGTGTTCCCCTCCTCCATCCACATCGCCGCCACCTCGGCCGTCCTGAACGACCTGATCCCGGCGCTGCGTCACCTGGAGCAGGAGCTGGCCCGTAAGGCGACCGAGTTCTCCTCCGTGGTCAAGAGCGGCCGCACGCACCTGATGGACGCCACCCCGGTCACCCTGGGTCAGGAGTTCGCCGGATACGCCGCCCAGGTCCGCTTCGGTGTGGAGCGTATGGAGGCCGTCCTGCCGCGCGTGGCCGAGCTGCCGTTGGGCGGGACCGCCGTCGGCACCGGTATCAACACTCCCGAGGGCTTCTCCGCCCGGGTCATCGCCGAGATCGCCGAGAACACCGGTCTGCCCCTGACCGAGGCGCGCGACCACTTCGAGGCGCAGGGCGCCCGCGACGGTCTGGTCGAGCTCTCCGGCCAGCTGCGGACCATCGCGGTCGGCTTCGCCAAGATCGCCAACGACATCCGTTGGATGGGCTCGGGGCCGACCGCGGGTCTGGGCGAGGTCCTGCTGCCCGACCTCCAGCCCGGTTCCTCGATCATGCCGGGCAAGGTCAACCCGGTTCTGTGCGAGACCATGCTCCAGGTCTCCTCGCAGGTCGTCGGGAACGACGCCGCGGTGGCCTTCGGCGGTGCCAGCGGCAACTTCGAGCTGAACGTGCAACTGCCGATGATGGCCCGTAACGTGCTGGAGTCGATCCGCCTGCTGGCCAACGTCTCGCGTGTGTTCGCCGACCGTTGCGTGGCCGGGATCGAGGCCGACGTCGAGCAGTGCCGCGTCTACGCCGAGTCCTCGCCGTCGATCGTCACGCCGCTCAACCGCTACATCGGCTACGAGGAGGCCGCCAAGGTCGCCAAGCAGTCGCTGAAGGAGAAGAAGACCATCCGCGAGGTGGTCATCGAGCGTGGCTACGTCAAGGACGGCAGGCTCACCGAGGCCCAGCTGGACGAGGCCCTCGACGTGCTGAAGATGACCAACTCCCGGCAGTCCCGGTAGGCGACGCGGTACGGCGGTCGGTTCCGGAGACCGACCGCCCCGGCCGGAAACGACCACGGGGCACCTCGCGCATGCGCGGGGTGCCCCGTGGTCGGTCGAGGAACCTTCCGCGTGGGGGAAGCGTCCGACATTCTTGAACAGAGCACCAGAAAGGCCCGCCTTCGAGAGGGCAGTACATGTCGAGCAACAGCGACAGTGAACGTATCGTCGCGGACCGCTACATCCTGCGGCGTGAACTCGGACGCGGCGGTATGGGCGTGGTCTGGGAGGCCTTCGACCCCGCCCTGGACCGCGTCGTCGCGATCAAACAGGTGCTCCTCCCCGACCACTTCACCGACTCCGAGCGCCGGGACGCACACGCCCGGGTCCGGCGGGAGGCCCGGTCGGCGGCGCGGATCAGCCACCCCACCGTGATCACCATCCACGACGTCTTCGAGTACGCGGGCGACCCGTGGGTGGTCATGGAACTGGTCGAGGGCGGTTCCCTCCAGGACCGGCTCAACGAGCGGGGCGCCCTGCCGGTGGAGGAGGTCGCCGAGATCGCCGAGTCCCTGCTCAAGGCGGTGCAGGCGGCGAACGCGGTCGGAGTCCTGCACCGGGACATCAAGCCGGGGAACATCATGATGTCCCTGGACGGCAGGGTGATCCTCACCGACTTCGGCATCGCCACGATGGAGGGCGGGCCGAGCATCACCCGTACCGGTGCGCTGATCGGCTCCCCCGAGTACATGCCACCGGAACGGTTGGAGGGCGGCCCGGCCGAGCACAGGGGCGACCTGTGGAGTATCGGAGTGACCCTGTTCGCGGCGGTGGAGGGCACCTCCCCGTTCCGCCGGGACAGCCTCACGGCGGCGATCGCCGCCGTGATCTCGGCGCCCCTGCCTCCCATGACCCGTGCCGGATGGCTGGAACCGGTCATCCTGGGGTTGTTGGAGCGTGATCCGGACCGGCGACCGACCGTGGACCAGGCGCTGTCCATGCTGCGTGAGAACCGCGGTCCGGGGGGCGGCAGCGGTCCGCAGAGCGCCTTTCACCCGCCGAGCGTCGGACGTCCCGGGACCAGGCCCTTGGAGGGCCACCCCTACTCACGGACCGCACCGCCGCCGCCCCCGTCTCCCACCGGCCCCGTGGGCGGGGTCACCGGCGTCCACGGGGCGGCGGAGTCCACAGGACCGTACAGGCCGACCGGTCCGACCGGGCCGATGACCCCTGCGACGCCCTTCCCTCCGGGGCACCGCCACCCTGCGGCCCCTCCTTACCACCAGCGGTCGATGCACTCGGCGGGACACGGCTTTCCGGGCGGCCCGCACGGTCCCGGTCCCACCACGGGACCACTCCCCCCAGGTGGCCCCGAGGGCTCGGGAAGCGGCAAGGTGCTCCTGGGTGTGGGCGCCGGAGCGGTGGCGGTGCTGCTGCTCGTCACGGTCGTGACCGTGGCCCTCCTCCGCTCGTCGGGGGAGTCCGTGGACGAGTCCTCCACCCTGGGCTTCCCTCCCCAGACCGCGGCTCCTCCGGCGGAACCCTCCGCCGACGGAGGTGACCAGGTCGACGCCGGCGACAACGATGGCGAGCGGGACGATGAGCGGTCGGAGAGCGCCGATCCACCCTCCTACGACGACATGGAGGGCTTTCGGTCCCAGTGGTTCTCCCTGGAGTACCCGCAGGACTGGCAGGTCGACGACAGTCGGATCGACGAGACACTGGTGGTGTTCATCGCCCCGGGCAACGACCACCAGGTGTGGGTGACCGGGTGGACGGAGGAGGAGTTCACCGGGAGCAGCGCGGAGTACCTGCGGGAGACCAAGGGCGGCACCGACGTGGACGGGGACGTCACGACCGGCTTCAGGGAGTTGGAGCTGGAGGAGTTCGACGACGGCGACTTCCAGGACGGTTGGGACGTCGCCCTGATGGAGGCCGACCTCACCAACGACACCTGGAGGTCCCCCGAACGCCGCTTCTGGGCCTACGCGGTCAGTCTGGACCACCAGGGCAGCCGAGTGTTCTACCTGGTCAGCGTGAACGTCCCCCGTGAGGACGCCGACTACTACGACGACCTGCACGAAGACGTCATGGAGACGTTCAACCCCCACCTGTGAGCCCGGCCCCTCGGATCGACGGCGTCCTCAGGGGAGAAGGGGAACGGCCCCCGCTGTCGCGGAGGCCGTTCCCGGGTCCGTCAGGACCCTGTGAGGAGATGTCCCTCGGATCGACGGATCCGATGGGAGGGCGGCTCAGTACCAGCCGACGGACTGGGAGTGGGCCCAGGCGCCACAGGGGGTGCCGTAGCGGCCCTTGATGTAGTCGATGCCCCAGGCGATCTGGGTCGCCGGGTTGGTCTGCCAGTCATCGCCGTGGGTGGCCATCTTGTTACCCGGCAGAGACTGCGGAATGCCGTAGGCACCCGAACTGGGGTTCTGAGCCGTGTGGTTCCAGTTGCTCTCCTTCTCCCACAGAGGCTCAAGGCAACCGTGGAACTGGTCGGCGCCCCAACCCTCGGCGAGGACCATCTCCAGGGCGATGCCCTTGGGATCCCCGGAGAAGACGGGAGCCTCCGGCTCCTCCTCCTCTTCCTCCTCTTCCTCCTCCTCGATATCGGTCCCGTCGGCCTGGGCCGTGGTGATTCCGGCGCCGCGGGCCGAGTCACGCTCTTCCTGGGCCTGCTCGCGCAGGATCTGAAGCTCTTCCGGGCTCAGCTGCTCGGCGAAGAAGGAATCCTCTCCGGCTTCGCTGTCGGCTGCGGTGTCCTCGGTTTCCTCGGTGTCCGGCAGAGCGGCGTTGGCCGCCATGTCCGGATCGACACTGTCATCCGCGAAAGCGGAGACCGCGAAGGTCGCACCAGCGACGAGGGTTGCCGCACCGACCGCCGCCGTACTGCGCAGCGACATTCGGTTGAGTAGCACGATTGCCTTTCCCAAGAGGGGGTCATTGGCGGGGAAAGTCCTATTAATACCAGTTGTTGGCCTGGGAGTGGGCCCAAGCGCCACAAGGATCGCCGTAGCGGCCCTTGATGTAGTCGATGCCCCAGGCGATCTGGGTCGCCGGGTTGGTCTGCCAGTCATCGCCGTGGGTGGCCATCTTGTTACCCGGCAGAGACTGCGGAATGCCGTAGGCACCCGAACTGGGGTTCTGAGCCGTGTGGTTCCAGTTGCTCTCCTTCTCCCACAGAGGCTCAAGGCAGTCGTGGAACTGGGAGGCGCCCCAGCCCTGGTCCTGGACCATCTGCAAGGCGATCTGCTTGGGAGAGCCGGAAGGGACCGACGAGCCGGCATCGCCGCCGCCACCGGAGGTGTCCGCGGCGGGCTCGACCACGGGTTCGGGCTCGGGCTCGGGGATTCCGTCACCCGTGGTGCTGGCGGACCGGACCGCCTCGTCGACCTCCGCCCGGAACCTCTCCCGGTCGTCGTCGCGCCGGGTCTGCCTCTCCTGGTCGCTCTGTTCGGCGTCGGCGGCGAAGAAGTCGTCGACACCGCCGCCGCCGTCAGTGGACACGGGCCCGTCGGGCACCACGGCCGCGGCGGCGAGCTGCTCGGGAGCGACCGCGCCGTCCGCGGCGAACGCGGCGACCGCGAAGGTGCCTCCGGCGACGAGGGTGGCGGCTCCGACGGCCCCCGCGTGGCGCAGTGAGATCGGGTGGAAAGACAAAGGGATCGCCCTTTCGCGTAGACGCACACGTGCCCCAGGGGCGTTCGTGTGTTGTGCTTCGCTGCTGCTGACCACGTGGCCCGGGGTGGTGTGCACGGGGGGACGGATCTGCCGTTCGACCGACCGTGACTCGGGGCACCTCACGTGGGAGGGGATGTGAGTGCAGCGGATTCAGCCTGCATCATCGTCACGACCAAGTAACGCCTGTTTTACCGTGGCTTGAGTCACATCACGATATGTACTCACAAGGCAAGCTCTTGACCTGCACTTATGCACGCGGAGTCAGCTTCGGGTCAAGTGGATCTCTTGGTGTGGCCCATGCCTCGAAGTCTCGGGGAAAGAGGCCCGGGTCACCTTCCGCCGTGTTTCTGAGTACCTGTACGGATGTACGCGGCCGACATCGGACGTCACGATGACGCCATGAACGTCCACGGATCTCCGCCATCCTCCGCGGGCGCCCCTCCCAGGTGTCCGGACTGCCACACGCCGCTGCCCGCGCGCCCCCGGACCTGTCCCCGGTGCGGGATTCTGCTCATGGGCGCCACCGCCCAGCGGCTGTGGCACATCGACACACGGATCGCGCTGCTCGACGGCCGGTTGCGGGAACTGCGCAACGAACGCGCCGCCGTGGTACGGCTGCTGCGGGAGGAGACCGTCGCGTCCTCCGCTTCCGCCCGAGTCGGGGCCTCGACTCAGACCCCTCCTCACGGCGACGGCCGGCACGCCCCCCACCCGGGCGTCCCCGGTGTCGCCGGAGCGGCCATGGCACATGGGGGGCCGTGGGCCCCGGACACCGCGTACCGGCCCGGCGGGCCCCCGCACGTCGCCTGGCGGCAGGGGGCCGCGGGCCCTCGGGGAGAGGTCGCCCGACGCTCCGCGCAGAACATCATCCTGGGTCTGGGCGGCCTGCTCGTCGGTGTCGCCGCCCTGGTCTTCGCGATCTGGACGTGGAGCGATCTGGGCACCGGCGCCCGCGCCGGTGTCCTCGGGGTCACCACGGTGGTCTTCGCCCTCCTGGCGATCCCCGCCCACCGACGCGGCCTCAGAGCCACCGCCGAGACCTTCGGGTGCCTGACCGCCGCACTGCTGTGCGTCGACGCCGTGGCCCTGTGGCTGCTCATGTCCGACCGGTGGGGGAACGGTCCCGGCTACACCGCCGCGGCCCTGGCCGTGACGGGCGCCCTGATGGCGCTGTACCCCCTGCTGGTACCGCTGCGGTCCCCGCGTGTCATCGCGGTCCTGCTGTGCCAGCCGGTACCGGCGCTCCTGGTGGCGTCCCTTCCGTCCGACGACGCCGCCACCTGGATGCTGCCCGCCCTCGCCTCGACCGCACTCGCGGACCTGGCCCTGGTCCTGTGGCTCGGACGTCCCCGCGAGGGCGTCCCTCTGCGCACCCTCCATGTCACCGCGACCGTGCTGTGGGGACTCACGCTGCTGCTGATCGCTCATCTGGTCCTCAGCGTTCCCGGGCCCGTGGAACCGCGGCGTTGGTGGGCCTTGACCGTCGGCCTGCTGTTGTCGGGCATCACCGGTCTGCTGCTCGCTCGACGCCCCCTGCCCTCTCCGCCGGTGTCCGGCGCCCCGTCGCTCCCGCACACGGTCGCCGCGCTCCTGGCCCTGGGCATGGCACCGTTGGCCGCCGGACCCGTGCACCTGCCGGCACTGCCCCGGATCCCCGGGAACGTGTGGGGCGAGGTCTCCCCGACCGAGAACGTGCTCCGGGTGCTGGGCCTGATCGGCCCGTCGGTACCGCCCTTCCACGGCCCGCTCCATCTGGCCGCCACCATGATCACGGCCTTTCTGGCCCTGGGCGTGGTGGTGGTGTTGCGCCGCGACGCCCTCGTGTGCGCCGCCGCGCTGAGCGCCCCCGCGACGCTGACGGCGGTTCCGTTGCTGCTGGGTCTGCCCCATGTGGTGACGGTGGTGTGGACCCTGGTCCTCGGCGCCGTCCTGCTTCTGGGCTCGGGCCTGGTGGCCCACCGTCTCTCGGCGTGGACCTGCGCGGTCGTCGGCGCCCTGACCCTGGTGACCGGTGCGCTGTGGTCGCTTCCACACCAGTACACGTCCCTGGCCGCCCTGTTCTTCCTGGGCACCACCGCGTTGGCCGCGGTGCGGCTGTACGACCGCCTCGACCGGTCGGGCGCTCGGCCGACCGTGCTGTACGCGTCGGGTCTGTTCCTGTGGTCGCTGACCCTGCCGACCGGCGCGTTCTTCCTGCTGGGGTCGACGCTCTCGGAGTCGGTACCGGCCGCGGCGTGGTGGGCGCTGGCGGCCACCGGCCTGACGGCCGCCGCCACGCCCCTGGCGCTCGGCCGGGTTCCGGTTCCCGTGGGCCTCACCGGCGACCCTCGGCGCGTGTTCGCCCTGTGCGGGCTGCTCCTGACCCCGGTCGCTCCGCTGGTGGCCGGCCGCGGCCACCATTCCGGTGTCCCGCTCCTCCCCGGCTCCGCACCATGGTCACAGCCGCCGTCGGTACTGCTGGAACCCGCGCCCTCGGTGCTGCTCGCCCGGGAGGGCTCCCTGGGCGAACCGGCGACGGCGGTCGCGATCCTGTCGGCCGGTTTCGCGATGGCGGCGCTGGTGCTGTGGCTCGACCGTCCTCGGACGGCCTCCGCCGTCGCTCTCCTCGCGCCCACGACACTGGTCCCGCTTCCGTTCGTCCTGAACGCACCGCTCATCGTCACCTTGCTGTGGACCCTCATGGTGGGTTCGGCGCTCGTCCTGTGGTCCGGAGCGGCCCGGCGGGACGGCCGCCTACCGGGACTCACCGGGCTCCTCACCCTGCTTCTTCTGAGCCTGAGCTGGACGCTCGCCCAAGAGCACGCGAACGTCGGTGCCCTGATGGCGGTCGCGGTGGTGGCCGCGGTGGTGGCGGCCCTGGCACGCACCGCGGCCCCCGCGGTCGGCGCCACCGTGGTGACCGTGTCCGCCACGGGCGCGTTCGCTCTGACCCTGCCGCTGTTGCTGGGCGCGCGGGTGGAGTACGCGGCCCTGGCACCGATCGCGCTGGCCGCCTCGGTGGCCGTCGCGGCACCGCGGCTGCGTGGGCCGCTGGTGCCGGCGGCGGAGATCCCGGCGTGTCTGTGGTCAGTGGTGGCGTTGGTCCTGACCATCGCGGCGCCGGCGCGACCGGAACTGGTCGCGCTGGCGCTGGCGGTGGTCGGTGTGCTCGCGCTGGCGACCGCGGTACGGCCGGGCCGGCGCTGGTACGCGCTGGTGGGCGCCCTGCTGATGGTCGCCGCGTTGTGGAGGGTGCTGGGCGCGTGGGAGGTGGACGTTCCCGAGGCCTACACGGCCCCTCCCGCCGTCGCGGCGTTGGTCGTCGGTTGGGAGTGGAGCCGCAAGGCGGTGCGGACCCCGTCGAGCTGGGCCGCCTACGGCGGTGGACTGGCGCTGCTGTTCCTGCCCACGGTGCTCCTGGTGCTGCTGGAGGACGGGATGGCGTGGCGGGTGCCCACCGTGCTCGTCCTTGGGCTGGCCGCCACCGTGTGGGGTCTGGGGCAGCGACTCCAGGCGGTACTGGTGATGGGCGGTCTGGTGCTGGTGGCGACCTCGCTCCGAGCGTTCGGCCCGCCTCTGTGGAACCTGACCGCCCTGGTGCCGAACTGGGTACCGTTCGCCTTGGCGGGCGTGCTCCTGCTCGCGGTCGGCGCCCGCTACGAGGCGAGCCTGGAACGGCTACGCCGGTTGGGCAGATGGATGGCGGGCATGCGGTGAGGGGACCACCCCTCGACCTGGATCGGGGCCGGAGGACCCGGAGCCGTCCATCACCACATGCGCGGCCGGACGGGCCCGGGAGGGGACGTCCCCTCCCCACCGGCCACAGACCGCGCCACACGCCATGACCTCGGCCCTCCCGGGCCGTACGACCATCCTGGAGAGGCCGTGTCCGAACCGAAGATCTCCGTGGCCGCGCCCGAGAGCCTGACCGGGCGCCTGCGTACCGACCGGAACGTGTGGCTGTGCACGTTGCGTCGCGACGGATCGCCCCACATCACTCCGGTGTGGTTCGTCCATCTGCGCGACCGCTGGTGGATCAGCGTGCAGGCCGGGTCCGTCAAGGCGCGCAACGTCTCCGTCGACCCGCGGGTGTCCCTGGCCCTGGAGGACGGCGACGCCCCCGTCGTGGCGGAGGGGCGGGCCCTCCTCCACACCGGGGACTTCCCCGCGGAGGTGGTGGCGGCCTTCCATGACAAGTACGGGTATGAGATCCGTACACCCGAGGACGGCTCGGACCTTACCCGGGCCCTGGTGGAGGTCGGGGTGACCCGCTGGCTGATGAGCGGCCAGGCGCACTGAGGCGCCGGGCCCGCCCGGACGGGGCGGGCCCGGCGGACCGGTCAGTTCTCCAGCATCTCGGTGACCAGGGCGGCGATGGGCGAGCGCTCGGACCTGGTCAGGGTGACGTGGGCGAACAGCGGATGCCCCTTGAGCTTCTCGATGACCGCGACCACGCCGTCGTAGCGACCCACCCGCAGGTTGTCGCGCTGGGCGATGTCGTGGGTGAGCACCACCCGCGAGTTCTCGCCCAGACGGGACAGCACGGTGAGCAGCACGTTGCGCTCCAGGGACTGCGCCTCGTCCACGATCACGAAGGCGTCGTGCAGCGAACGGCCCCGGATGTGCGTGAGCGGCAGGACCTCCAGCATCCCCCGGTCCACGACCTCCTCGATGACCTCCTCGGTGGTCACCGCGGACAGGGTGTCGTGCACGGCCTGGCCCCAGGGGGTCATCTTCTCGTTCTCGGTCCCGGGCAGGTAGCCCAGCTCTTGGCCGCCGACCGCGTACAGCGGCCGGAACACCATCACCTTGCGGTGCCGGCGACGTTCCAGCACGGCTTCCAGACCGGCGCACAGGGCCAGAGCCGACTTACCGGTGCCCGCGCGCCCGCCCAGGGACACGATGCCCACGTCGGGGTCCGTGAGCAGGTCCAGGGCGATGCGCTGTTCGGCGCTGCGTCCGTGCAGTCCGAACACCTCGCGGTCCCCGCGCACCACCTTCACCGACTTGTCGGGCTGAACGCGGCCCAGCGCCTTGCCCCGCTCGGACACCAGCACCAGACCGGTGTGGCAGGGGTACTCGCGAGCCTCCTCGATGTCGCAGACACCGCTCTCGAAGAGCTCGCCGACCTGGTGGGCCGGCACGTCCAGTTCGGCCATGCCCGTCCAGCCGTGCTCGATGGCCAGTTCGGCGCGATACTCGTCGGCGGACAGTCCGATCGAGGACGCCTTGACCCGCATCGGCAGGTCCTTGCTGACCAGTACGACGTCCCCGCCCTCCTCTTGGAGGTTGCGGGCCACCGTGAGGATCCGCGTGTCGTTGTCGCCGAGCCGGAAGCCCGCCGGAAGGATCTGGGGATCACTGTGGTTGAGCTCCACACGCAGTGTGCCGCCCAGGTCGTTCACCGGTACCGGGACGTCCAGACGGCCGTGGGAGACCCTCAGATCGTCGAGATGGCGCAACGCGTTACGGGCGAAGTACCCGAGCTCGGGGTGATGGCGCTTGCTCTCGAGTTCGGTGATCACCACCACGGGGATGACGACCTCGTGCTCGGCGAAACGGGCCATGGCCAACGGGTCGGCGAGCAGGACACTGGTGTCGAGAACGTAGACGCGTCCACCCTCTTCCCCCTCCGAGGGACCGGTGGAAGGCTGGGTGTCACGGCGATCGGTCGAGGAACTAGCCACTCGTTCTCCCCTTGGGCACCGTTACGGTGCCCTACTGTCACGGGATCATGGAGGACCGGGACCTGGCCCACGAGGGCCGGGACCGGCCCTCCTCGTTGACGTTCCGCGTTGACGGAGGAGATCAATGAGTCGGGGCCTCCCGAACGGGTGGTCGAACGCCACCCGCCACTTCCGACGCTACGCTTCCATTCCCACGTTTCCAAGAGGCCTTTCCCTCCGCGCGGTGAACTCCGCGTTAAGGGAAGGGACCTCGGAGGAACATGGGGTTCAGGACCCGTAACGGCGGTTGCGCGCGCCGTACGAACGCAGTGCACGCAGAAAATCCACTCTGCGGAAAGCAGGCCAGTAGACCTCGCAGAAGTAGAACTCCGAATGCACGCTCTGCCAGAGCATGAAGCCCGACAGGCGTTGCTCCCCTGACGTGCGGATGAGCAGGTCGGGGTCGGGCTGGCCGCGCGTGTAGAGATGCCGTGCGATGTCCTCGATGTCCAGGCGCTCGGCCAGCTCCTGGATGTCGGTGCCTTTGGCCGCCTCCTCTTGGAGGAGGGACCGAACCGCATCAGCGATCTCACGTCTACCCCCATACCCGACGGCGACGTTGACAACCAGGCCGGGGTTGCCGGATGTGGCCACCTCCGCCTCTTTGAGGGCCTGGGCGGTGGACGCGGGGAGCACGTCGAGGGCTCCGACGGGGCGTGTGTTCCACCCCTCCTCGCGGAGTCTGGCGATGGTCTGCTCGATGATCCGCACCAGCGGACCGAGTTCGGACTCATCACGTGAGAGGTTGTCGGTGGAGAGCATCCAGAGGGTCACCACCTGGACGCCCAGTTCGTTGCACCAGCGCAGCAGCTCGAAGATCTTGTTCGCGCCGGCCTGGTGGCCGTACTCGGCCCCCTGGAGGCCGCTGCTCTTGGCCCAGCGTCGGTTGCCGTCCATGGCCACACCGACATGGCGGGGTATCTCCTGACCGCGCAACCCGCGCTCAAGGCGCCGCTCGTACAGCCAGTACAGGGGGTCACGAAGCCCCATGGGCGAAACCTCTCAGAGCTGGATCAGAAAAAGGCGGCACACCGGCGGACGGGAGGTGCCGGCGGGGATGCTCCCAGCGTAGTTCGCTCCGGCGAGGTCTACGTCACGGCCAGGGACTTGCGCACGTGCTTGCGTCCTTGGTGGATGCGGGACTTGACGGTGCCCAGGGCCAGGTTCAGCTCGGAGGCGATCTCGTTGTAGTCCATCTGGCACAGGTCGCGCAGGACCAGGGGCGCCACCAGGTTGGGCCGGTCCTTCTCCAGCTGGTCGAGCGCCTCCAGCAGGTCGATCCGGGAACCGGCGATGACGCTGGTGGTGCGAGGATCACGCTGGTGCGGCATACGCTCGGCCTCGGTGGGGAACTCGGCCGAACGACGCTTCATCGAGCGGTAGGTCTGACGTGCGGAGTTGGACACCACCGTGTACAGCCACGTGGTGAACAGGGAGTCGCCCTTGAAACTGTCGATCTTGCGGGCCACCCGCAGCAGCGCGTCCTGGCAGGCCTCCTCGGCGTCCTGACGGTAGGGCAGGAAACGCGAGCACCGGCGCAGCACCTCGGGCTGGATCCGCCGGAGCAGGTCGTCCAGGGCCGCGGCGTCGCCGGCCTTGGCCTGACGCGCGAGCTCTTCCAGCTCCTCGTTGACGTTGCCGGCCACCCGGCGCCTTGGTACGGGTTTCTGTTCGTGGTCTGCGTGATCGCTACTACGCATGGCTGGTCTCTTCCTGACTAACGGCAGACGTCCGGCCGTCCGCTTCGGACGTGCGTGCGCACGTATTCGAGGGTCACACGTGTATGGGACGCCTACGGTCCCCGTCCGGCTCCGCCCTCATGAGGTTTCACGTCATTCTCACGGCCATTTCATGGTGTGGGAACCGACAGGTCCTCTTCAGTCTCCATGGGCCAGGGGCATCGGCGCCACCCGGGGAAGGGGATCATATCGCTGGAGGGCAACATGAGGCACAGATGGTGTATTAGTGGGCAACGACCGCGTATCCACCCCTGACATACCCGAGGCGAAAATGAGTCAACCGGAGGCCTTCGGACGTTACCGCGTCATTCGGCGCCTTGGGTCCGGCTCCTTCGCCACGGTCTGGCTGGCACAGGACGATCTTCTCAACTATCCGGTGGCCATCAAGGTACTCGCTGAGAACTGGGCCCACCAGATGGACATCCAGCACCGCTTCCTGGAGGAGGCCCGCATCCTCCGCCAGACCGACTCCACGTGGCTGGTGGCGGTGCACGACGTGGACGTGCTGCCCGACGGGCGCCCCTACATGGTGATGACCTACGCCGACCAGGGCAGTGTGGCCGATCTCATCCGCCGAGGTCAGCTGCCCTTGGACGAGGCGCTACGGCTGCTGACCGAGATCGGCCAGGGCATCACCGTGCTGCACAACCACGGCACGATCCACCGCGACATCAAGCCGTCGAACGTGCTGTTGCAGTCGTCGCCGGTGGGTCAGCGGGTACTGGTGGCGGACCTGGGCTTCGCCAAGGCGATCGATGAGGCCTCGGGGTTCACCGCGGCCGCCGGAACCCCCGGCTACATGTCCCCCGAACAGAGCATCCCCGGCGGCGACCTGGATGTGCGCTCCGACGTGTACTCCCTGGGAGCGGTCGCCTACGAACTCATCACGGGGCGCCCACCGTCGCGACCTCCGGTGAAGATCCCTCCCGGCCGGGTCCGGCCGGGCCTGCCTCCCGAACTCGACGAACTCATCCTGTCCGCGCTCTCGGTGGACCGGGAGAGCCGTCCGGCGGACGCCAAGACCTTCACCGACCGGGTCAGGGCCATCCGTATGGCACCCGACCTTCCCAAGGCGGTGCCCTGGTGGCAGCGGTACCGGATGCCGTGGAGACGGGCGGTGGCGCTGGTGGCGGCCCTGGGCGTCGTGGCGGCCAGTGTCACGGCGTCCCTCGGCAGCCCTGGGCTGTCCCTGACCACGGTGCGCTACGCCACCCAGCAGCTCCGGATGGAGGTGCCGTCGGTGTGGGCCCGCGAGTTCCACGCCGGCCGGGAGGTACGTCCGGCCGCGGCCGGCAGCGGCACCGAACCGGCGTTACTCGTGGCCACCGACGTCGACGACTGGGGTTCCGGCGAGGCGGCGTCGTACGGGGTGTACGCGACGGTGGTGCCCGACGACCTCGACCTGAGCGGGGTCGCGGGCACCGCGCCGTGCGGGATCGCCCCGGAGGAACGCGAGGTCGACACCGAGGACTGGGAGGGCACGGTGTGGGACTGGCCCGACTGCAACGGCAACGGATCGTTCAGCAGCGCCGCCGTGAAGCATCCGGGCGAGCGCGCGACCGTGTACCTGGAGATCCGCCAGCCCGAGTACCGCCCCGACCTGGTGAACGAGATCATCGAGGGCACCCACCTGGGCTGACGGACCGGAACCCGGATCCTCCTCAGGCCGACAACCGCTCTCGCAGGCCCTCGGGGGAGGTGACCGGAAGTTCACAGACGAAACCCTCGCACACGTAGGCCGTGGGCATCCCTTCGATGCTCGTCCGGTCGCGCAGCAGCGGCACGCCCCCGTCGTCACGGCCGTCGCCCCTGGACAACACGGTCCCCAGCGGAGCCCAGACCAGCGCGGTGCGCACCAGTTCCTCGGTCCGGGGGTCGTCGGGGTCCCCCACCACCGCCACGGAACGCGGACCGGTCAGGAGCGTCTCCCCCGTGGCCAGCCCCCAGCCCGCGAAGCGGGCGGCCTTCTCGGCCAGCAGCGACACCGGGGACAGCGCCTCCTCGGCCGCGACGCGGTGCCTTCGCGAGCCGGTCAGCGCGGCATACGTCAGCAGCGCCGAGGCCGCCGCGGACCGGCCGGAGGGCGTGACGTTGTCGGTGGGGTCCTGGGGGCGGTTGAAGAGTCTCTCCGCGTCGTCGGCCGTGTCGTAGAACCCGCCCTCGCCGTCGCCGAAGCGTTCCAACACCACCTCCAGCAGGCGTCCGGCCTCATGCGCGTACCGGGACCTCCCGGTCACCCCGTACAGGACCAGCAGACCCTCCGCGACGTCGGCGTAGTCCTCCAGCACACCGGCGCTGGGGCCCGGCCGACCGTCCCTTGACGTACGTACCAGGCGACCGTCCCGCAGGTGCACGCGCAACAGCAGGTCGGCGGCCTCGCACGCCGCCTCCACCAGGTCGGGCCGCTCCAGGAGGACCCCGGCCTCGGCCAGGCCGGAGATCGCCAGACCGTTCCAGGCGGCCACCACCTTGTCGTCCCGCGCCGGGGGGACCCTCTCGGCACGGGCGGCCGACAGGGCCTCGCGCACCCGCTCGAAGCGCCAGGTGTCGGCGGGCGGCTCGCGTAGTTGGAGCACGGAGGAACCGCGCTCGAAGGTGCCCTCCTCGGTCACCCCGAACACCTCGGCGGCGAAGACGGCGTCCCGCTCCCCCAGGACCTCGCGCAGTTGCGCGGGCGTCCACACGTAGTAGGTGCCCTCCTCGCCCTCGCTGTCGGCGTCCAGGGAGGAGGCGAACCCTCCCTCGGGCGTACGCAGATCCCGCAGCATCCAGTCGGCGGTCTCCTCGGCCACCCGCCGTAGCAGGGGCCGCGTGCGGCCCTCCGCGCTGTCCTCCTCGGCGGGGCGGCGGCTCATGCGGGCGTAGGCGCGCAGGAGCAGCGCGTTGTCGTAGAGCATCTTCTCGAAGTGCGGCACGACCCACCCGCGGTCCACCGCGTAGCGGGCGAAACCGCCTCCGAGCTGGTCGTAGACACCGCCCTGGGCCATCGCCACGGCGGTACCGGTGGCCATGAGCCGGGCGGGTGTGGGCTCGTCCGCGCTCTGGAAGGGTCGGGTGCGCTCGTCCTGGGCGGTGAGGAAGGACAACAGCATCGACGGCGGGAACTTGGGAGAGGTGCCGAATCCGCCGTGTGCGCTGTCGTAGTCGCGCACCAACGCCTGGACTGCCAGGTCGAGTCGCTCCGCGGAGGGCGGCTGTGCGGCGGGCGGTGTGCGCGGGCCGCTGAGCGCCTCCACCACCCGGTCACCCTGGTCGAGCAGTTCCCGACGTTGTTCCCGCCAGGCTCTCGACACGGCCTCCAGCAGGCGCTGGAAGTGCTCCCGGGGAAAGTAGGTACCACAGTAGAACGGGGCGCCGTCGGGGGTGGCGAACACGGTCATGGGCCACCCGCCCTGACCCGTCATGGCCTGGGTGGCCTCCATGTACACGGCGTCGACGTCGGGGCGCTCCTCCCTGTCCACCTTGACGTTGACGTACAGGGAGTTCATGAGGGCCGCGGTCGCCTCGTCCTCGAAGGACTCGTGTGCCATGACGTGGCACCAGTGGCAGGCCGCGTAGCCGACGGAGATGAGCACGGGCACGTCGCGTCGACGTGCCTCGGCCAGGGCCTCCTCGCCCCAGGGCCACCAGTGCACGGGGTTGTCGGCGTGCTGCAACAGGTACGGGCTGGTCGCGTCGCTCAGGCGGTTGGACATGTCTCAACTCTGCCACCCGCGTCCCGAAATCGCCTCACACCGTCGCCTCGGGTCGGGGTCCGCGACCCCGGAAGGGGCGGACCCGTCCCCGTGGGACTTCAGGAGGACGGACTCAGCTGCGCGGGGAGGGACCGTCCGTGTCCCCCCGGGCGTTCTCCCGACGGTCACCCGTCCCATCGGTGTTCGCCGCCCGGTCGGTCTCCTCCACCCTGGCCGCGAACTCCTCGCCCTTGGGCAGGTCCTTGATCTTGCCCATGAAGTTGCGCATGAGGAAGAACAGTCCTACACCGATCACGAAGATGATGAGGAAGCCCAGCACACCGGGTGTCACGGTGTCCGTGTCGAGGTCGCTCGCCAACGTCGTCACGGACGGGAGAAGGGAATTCATACCGTTCATACTCTCACCGCTTCCCGCACACCCGCGAAGAGGTCCTTCTCGGGGATCTCCGTCTCCACCAGCGAACGCACCAGGTGGTAGTCCTCGGTCGGCCAGGCCTCCGCGACGATGTCGTTGGGCACGGCGAACCAGAAACCGTTGGGGTCGACCTGGGTGGCGTGCGCCTTGAGCGCCTCGTCGGCGAGATCGAAGTACTCGCTACAGTGCACCCGCGTGGTGATCTCCCAGCGGGGGCGGTCGCGCTCCTTGATCCGCTTCATCCAGTCCTCGAAGGGGTTCTCCAGGCCCCGCGCCGCCAGGAGGTCGGCCAAGGCGGTGAACCTCTCCGGCGGGAAGGACACGAAGTAGTACAGCTTGAGCGGCTGCCACGGTTCGCCCGCGTCGGGGTAGGCGTCGGGGTCGTTCGCGGCGTCGAAGGCGTGCATCGACACCTTGTGGGTCATGATGTGGTCGGGGTGCGGATAACCGCCGTTCTCGTCGTAGGTGAGGACGACGTGCGGGCGGAACCGCCGGATGGACGCCACCAGCGGCGCCGCGGCCTCCTCCACCGGAAGCGTGGCGAAGCAGCCCTCGGGCAGGGGCGGCAGGGGGTCCCCCTCGGGCAGGCCGGAGTCGATGAAACCGGCGAACTCCTGCTCGACACCGAGGATCTCCCTGGCCCGCTCCATCTCCTGACGGCGGACCCGGGCGATGTTCTCCCGGATGTCGGGGCGCTCCATCGCGGGATTGAGGATGTCGCCGCGTTCGCCACCGGTCATGGTGACGACCAGCACTTCGGCACCCTCTTTCACATAACGCGCCATCGTGGCCGCGCCCTTGCTGGACTCGTCATCGGGGTGGGCATGGACGGCCATAAGCCTCAGACGCTCGGACAACGGAGGGTTCTCCTTGGTTTCGGATGGGCGGGCGCGGGGAGAGGGCCCGAATCCCCCTTGCCACCCGGCTCGGACGACTCACGTACGGGTCGCGTGGGGAAGCTGTCAGGTCGGAGATATCTTAGACAACACCATCCCCTTGTTCGGAGATTCCCGCATGCAGCCGACCCCGGAGGAAGACGCCGTGAGCAGTGCCGAAACAGCGGCCGACACAACGGCCGACCCCTCTGTCCGTACCACGCCGGCGCTGCGCAGGCACCACGGCAACGGGCCGGTCTTCTTCGTCATCGGCACCCTGGTCGCGGTACTGTGCGCGATCGGCTGGGGCTACTCCGTGATGAGCTACAGCGGTCTGGGCGGCGGTGTGTACCACCAGGTGGTGAGGATCTCGGCGCCGACTCCCGACGAGGCCACCATCAGCTACGAGGTGAACAGCAAGAACGGGGCCGAGTGCCTGATCGTGGCCCGAGACGACCGGTTCGTGGAGGTCGGCCAGGTCCGCAGCACGGTCGAGGGCGGGAACCGTATGGTCACCACGACCGTTGAAACGGTTCGTCAGGCCGCCACGGTAGAAGTGGCCTCATGCAGGGAACAAGGTTCCCAGGACTGACCCGAGGCCCCGGGTTCGCGCGACCGGTCCACCGGACCGGCCCACCGAACCCCTTCCCGTCGGTCCGGCGGTGGCGCCGGGCCGCGAGAACCCGTGTGCGGCAACGCACGGTGATATTCTCGTAAGTTCAGCTCAGGCCGCATGGTGGCCTTTGCTACTAGTGCACAAGGAGTTCCCGTGACCCAAACCCGCGATGACAATGTCACCTGGCTCACGCAGGAGGCGTATGACCGGCTCAAGTCCGAGCTGGACCACCTGACGGGTGAGGGGCGCATCCAGATCGCGGAGAAGATCGAGGCGGCTCGGGAGGAGGGCGACCTCAAGGAGAACGGTGGCTACCACGCCGCCAAGGAGGAGCAGGGCAAGATGGAGGCCCGTATCCTCCAGCTCACCGAGATCCTGCGTACCGCGAGGGTCGGCGAGGCACCTCACACCGAGGGCGTGGTCAGCCCCGGCATGACCGTCACCGTCAAGTTCGACGGCGACGAGGACGAGGTCACCTTCCTGCTCGCCTCCCGTGAGGAGAGCGGCTCCCCGATCGACGTGTACTCTCCGAAGTCGCCGCTGGGCTCGGCGATCAACGGCAAACGTGTGGGGGAGAGCGTCACCTACGAACTCCCCAACGGCAAGAGCCTGGGTGTGGAGATCATCGACGCCGTCCCCTACAACGGCATGTGACACGGAACTCGCGGATCAGGTCGGGGGCGGCGCCGAGCCGCCCCCACCGCTTTGGGACAGGGTCCTCTCCGGGCCCGACACCGACCCCGCCCGTCAAGGCCCCGAGTTCTTCGAGGCCCTCGAAGGGATCCCTTCGAGGGCCTCCGGCGTCGTAGTCTCCAAGGACACTCCCGCACCAGCCCCCGGCGCCCCCCGCGGAACCGCCCACCGAGGAACCGAAGGACCCCGTCGCCATGTCTTCGCCCTACTGGAACCCCAAGGAGCCGTACCCCGGCACGTATCCGCCCCCGGCCGGAGGGTGGGGTCCCGGTGGCCCGCCACCCGGTTGGGGGCGGTCCGCCCAGAGCCCTCCTCCCGGGATCTGGGGAGGCCCTGGCCACTCCGTGGTCCCGGGGATACCGCCGGGAGGGGTCCCGGGACCGGGCGCGCCCCCATCCTCCGGGGTCGAACTCGCCACCTTCGGCCGCAGGCTGACCGCCCGGCTCATCGACTACGTCCTGGTCGTCGTGGCCGCCGTGGCGTTCTTCGTCATCATGGCCGTGGTCACGGTGGCACTCACCGGGAGCACCGAGAGCACCGACGCCGAGGGCACCCTGTGGGCCCTGCTGTTCTTCTTCGGCTGGGGACTGCTGCTGTTCTTCTACGACTGGTTGTACCTGGTCACCTGGGGCCGCACGCTCGGCAAGATGATGCTCGGCATCAAGGTGGTCAGCGCCTCCGACGGGGGCGGGCTCAGCCAGGGGCAGGCCATGGGCAGATCCGCCTTCTTCGGGTTCCCCCAGTCCCTGCCGATCCTGGGCCACATCTTCACTCTGGCCGAGTCGATGGCCGCGCTCGGTGACGGACGGAGTCGCGCTCTGCACGACCGGGTCGCCGGCACCATGGTCGTTCGCACCTGAACACCACACCCCAGGGCGCGGCGGCACCCGCCTCCCTCCCTCACGCGAAGGCGAGCAGGCACGCGGTGAACCCGTGCACGTGGTTCACCCCGCTCACGGGGCCGATCTCTCCGGCGGCGAAGAACCCGGCGACGGCGTCGATGCCCAGAGCGCGGTGGACGGCGAGGACGTCGTGGTCGGCGCGCGGGAAGAAGGAGGATCCACGGCCGCTACAGGAGAAGAGCAGCCCCGCCCCGACGGAGTGTTCGGCGCCGAAGTCGGAGAGTCTGCGGGCGAGGTCCTCGTCCGCGGTGCCGGCGTCGCGGACCTGGAAACGGATCGTCTGGCCGACCTCGACCATGTCACCGATGGTGAGGGCCCCCAGCTCGGGGTCGGCCCCCACGAGGGTGCGGATGAGGAAGTCGCCCTGTTCGTGGTCGTCGGCGTACTCGTCCATGGCGATGCCCACGTGCAGGCCCCGTTCGGCGAGTTCGCGGTCCTGGTCGGAGAGCCCCTCGACCAGTTCCTCCAGCTTCTCGTAGGCGTTGGTCCCCGCGAGTTCCAGCAGGAGGTTGCCCTCGGCCTTGGTGACGGTCATGGGCGGCCCGATGGGACGGCAGCCCTGGCTGACGAGGGTGGCGAGGACGCTCTCACCGCCGATGATGACGCCGATGGCGCCGTTCTCGGCCACCTCGCCCCCGCAGAAGAGCCGCACCGACTCCTCTCCGCGCATACCGTCGGCCATCCCGCCGACGATGGGAAGGCCGCCGAGAGCCTCGGTGGACTCGCGGACGAAGGCCTGGGTGGGGAACTCGTAGGGGTTGGTGAGCAGGATGGCGGCGCGGTCGTGCGGCTCGGGCTCACGCATGCCGATGACGGCCAGGTGGTCCCCCTCGATGACGGTGTCCAGGCGAAACGGTGTGAGGTCGGCACCGGGCAGAGCGGCGCACCACACGCTGACCGCGCCCTGGCCCTCGACCCCCCGGCCTCCGCCGATGACGCCGGTGCAGCTGCATCCGATGGTGACGACGTCTCCGGCCAGCTCCATCACACGCTTGCCGGCGAGGGTGACCTCCTCCGGGTCGGTGCCGCAGACGAAGAAGCACACCAGGTCGACGGGGCCGTCCACCTGTTCCAGAGCGGCCAGCACGGCGCGTTCGGCCGCGTTCACGAGGTCGGCCCCCGTCATCAGTGCATCACCGAACCGTGCCACCAGCTGCCACCTCCGACTTCACCGGCTCTCACAGCCGGCACGGGACCCCATCGTCAGATCCCATTCTGTCATCACGTCGTCGATCAGGGGTTTGCCCCGTCGACGGACACGGACACCGTTTTCGGCGGTGGGAAGCGGGAAGTGACCGGATCGTGGCGTCGCGGCGGAGGGCGGAGCCGTCCGCCAGGGGCGACGCCGGTCCGTGGGCGACGGGGAGCCGGCGCCGGCCGTGGTCGCTGTGGCCACGGGCTCCGAGGCGCCCGTGGGCACCGAACGGTCCTCGACCCTCGCGGGCGGGTTCGACCTGCGAGCGCGCCCCTCCCCTCCCGGTCCTCATCGTTTCCACCGACGCTCGCGGCGCTGCGCGAGTCGGGGCGCGGGTGCGACGGCGTCGCGGGCGTCGCACGCCGACGGCGGGGAGGCGGGTCCACCGACGGTGGATCGTCACCCGCGGCGATCCGGCCGAGGGGCCGGTACGGTCGTGCGAGGGGGCGTACCGGCGCCGGTTCCGTTCAACGTTCGAAGATGTTGACGTCCGAGGCCAGGACCAACAGTTCCTCGGGGGCCTCACCCCCCGAGTAGAGCAACTGATGTCGGTTGGCGGGCATGATCGTCTCGGTGAACCGCAGTGGGCACTCCCCGTCGTAGACGACCCGCTCCTGGACCAGCAGCGGGATGCCCGGCCCCAGCCCGAAGGCCTCGGCCTCGTCCGAGGAGGGCATACGGGCGCCGACGATGTCCCAGTTCCACCCCTCCCGGTGGCCCAACGAGCGCAGGAGTGCGGTCACCCCCTGCTCCAGGCGCTCGGGCGACATCAGCGGGGTGTTACCGGCGATGTCGTACGGGAAGTAGGTGACCTGGGACTGCCACAGGCCTCCCTCCACGAAGCGGTCACAGGAGCGCACGACGACCAGGTCACCGCGCGGCCCGCCGTCCCCCGTCCGGTGGCGCAGCCGTTTGGCCACCTTCGGTCGCATGGTGTCCAGGCTGACCTTGATCTTCTCCTGCACCTGGTCGTATCCGGCCTCGCGCAGGTGGGGCTGGTAGCCCGCCTCGAAACGCTCGGAGTCGCTGCCGCCCTTGACCGGGGTGGCCAGGTGGACGATGGGACGGTGGTCGGCGACGTAGGCCCCCCGCCCGGCGCGGATGGCGATGCGGCCCTCGTCCTGGAGGATGCGCATCCCCAGGCGGGCCGTGGCTCGGGAGACGTCGAACCGCTCGGCGAGTTCCTCCTCCCCCGGCAGTCGCTCGCCCGGTTTGTAGTCGCCTCGGGCCAGTGCCTCGCGTAGATGGTCGGCGACGACCGTCTTCCTCGACGTGCTCATATGCGTCTCAGTCCCGGTGGTAGGCGCTCATGTCGCCGTGTTCGTACTGGTAACGGATGCTATGGCCGGCGTAGACCGTGTGCACCAGCCGGATCGGGCGTTCCTCGGACAGGTCGGTCCGGTGAACGACCAGCACCGGCACCCCGGGGGGGAGTTCGAGCTGATCGGCCTCCTGTGGGCCTGGCATACGGGTCTGCAACTCGTCGACGAAACCGACCTGGCGCTGACCGTACTCGGCCAGCACCGCCAAAGCGCTCTCGACGTCCTGGGGCAGCATGAGCGGGGTGTCCTGGACCAGGTCCATCGGATAGTAGGCGGCGCTGACGGAGGACGAGATCTCTCCGGAGAACCGGTACATGCGGCGGACGACGACCATGGCGCCTTCGGGGACGCGCAGGCGACTGGCGATGTCGGGGGTGGCGCTGAGGAGTTGGAGCTCTTCGAGGTTCTGTCCCGCCATACCGGACTCGTTGAGACCCTTGGAGCCGCTGCGGTTGGCGTGGAAGGTGTCCGGAACGACGTCCTGGACGAAGTGTCCGCGGCCGGGCCGGCTGACGATCAGACCCTGGTTGCGGAGCATGCCCAGTGCCAGCCGGATCGTGTTACGGGAGGCGTCGAAACGCTCCTCCATCTGCTTCTCCGACGGAAGCCGTCCGCCCCGAGGCAGGATCCCCTCGTGGATCTCGCGTCGCAGGATGCGAGCGATCTGCCGATATCTGCTTTCTGGCCGCATGGATCAGTCCTCGCGGGGGTATCTAGATTGTCCACCCAACTTGTACCAACAAGATGAGAAGGACACCAACAAAACAGCTCTATCCTGCTGACCTGGTCCATCTTAAAGGAAGGTCACCCTCGGTACGCGACGCCGATGCCGGTACGCAGGAGAGGAGCACCTGTCGTCACCCGTCCTCGGGACCCGAGCGCCCGGACCGCGCCTCCCCGAGAAGGGAACGGCACGCGTGAAACACCACTCCACACCCCCTCGGCCCACGGGGAGACGCACGGAACGAAGATAGGAACTTCCCTAGGAGAACAGAATGATCCCCATCCTCATCACGCTCGTCGGCATCGTGCTACTGGGACTGGCCTTGGGATTCTTCCTCGCCGTGTCCATCGGCATCCGTCGCCGGGACAGCAAGGGCACCTACCGTTCACTGCGCGACGACGAGACGAGCACCCCCCTCTCCCGTACCGGGAACCTTGTGGTGGGGCTGCGCTTCCCGGGCGGAGCACGCCCCGCCGACGCCCCTTCCCAGGACCACACGCCCACCGCGGTCTGAACGGGAGGGGCGGGAGCGGACGCCCCCCGGAGGAGGGGCCGGCTCCCTCACGGTGAGCATGAGGAGGACGAGCCGCGTCGGGCACGGCCACACGGCCGGGGCGCCCACGCGGCACCGGACCGGCGGGGGAGGTCAGGGGCCCCGAACGTCGACGGCCTCCCTCTCCGGTGCCTTGGCACCGGATCCGGAAGGCCGTCGACCCACACCGTGTTCTCCTCGTACCCGAGCCGCGTCTGGGCCGCGCTCGGGCGTCCCCGGAAAGGTCAGTCCTCCAGGGCCTGGAGCAGGTCGGCCACCAGGTCGTCGGCGGACTCGATGCCCACGGAGATCCGCACCAGATCGGCCGGGACCTCCAGCGGGGAACCCGCGGTGGAGGCGTGCGTCATCCGCCCGGGGTGCTCGATCAGGGACTCCACCCCACCCAGCGACTCCGCCAGGCGGAAGATCCTCGTCCGCTCACAGACGGTCAACGCGGCCTTCTCCCCATCGCGCAGGGCGAAGGAGACCATACCGCCGAAGGACCTCATCTGCCGGGCCGCGGTCCCGTGCCCGGGGTGGTCCTCCAGACCGGGGTAGAACACCTTGCGCACCGCGGGGTGGCCCTCCAGCGCGGCCACGACCCGTTCGGCGTTGGCACTGTGGCGATCCATGCGCACGCCCAGGGTCTTGACACCGCGCAGGGTCAGCCACGCGTCGAAGGGGCCCGGGACGGCGCCCATGGTGTTCTGGTGGAAGGCCAGTCGCTCACCGAGTTCGGGGTCGGAGACCACCAGCGCGCCCCCGATCACGTCGGAGTGTCCGCCCAGGTACTTGGTGGTGGAGTGCACGACCACGTCCGCGCCCAGGGTCAACGGCTGCTGTAGGTAGGACGAGGCGAAGGTGTTGTCGACCACGAGCAGGGCGCCGGCCTCGTGCGCGATCTGCGCGACCTTCTCGATGTCGGTGATGTTGAGCAGCGGGTTGGTGGGGGTCTCGGTCCACACCACCTTGGTGTTGGGACGCACGGCCGCGCGCACCGCCTCGGCGTCGGACTGGTCGACGGCGTCCCACTGCACCCCCCAGCGCTCCATCACCTTGGAGACCAGGCGGAAGGTGCCGCCGTAGGCGTCGCCGGGGATGATCATGTGGTCACCGGGCGACAGGATCGCACGCATCAGGGTGTCTTCGGCGGCCATGCCGGAGGCGAAGGCCAGGCCGCGCGTTCCGGACTCCAGGGCGGCCAGGCACTCCTCCAGCGCCGCTCGCGTGGGGTTGCCGGTGCGCGAGTACTCGTAACCCTGGCGCAGGCCCCCCACGCCGTCCTGGGCGTAGGTGCTGGTCTGGTAGATCGGCACCACCACGGACCCGGTGCCGGCGTCCGGCTCCTGGCCGGCGTGGATGGCGAGAGTTTCAAACCCGTCGAACTTCATGAGCCCACCATAGTGGCCCCTGATCTCCACCGTTCCTCATGGCGCGGGCCGGCGTCACAGGGGTGGGAAACGCGTGGCGGACCCCCGCTCGGGAGGCTCACCGGGCGCGGTCGGGGATCCGCCGGTGGCGGGGGTGGGCACCCGAGTGGGGGTTCCGCTCTCGCGTAGCGGCGGTTCCCAACCCGACTCGGGGTCGTGGGTGCGCACGACCCTGCCCGGGACGCCCGCGATGACCGCGTGGTCGGGATAGGTCCCCGGACGCACCACCGTGCCCGCCGCCACGACCGAGTTCCGGCCCAGGTGCACGCCGGGCAGGATCACCGCGTTCGCCCCGATCCAGGTGCCCGATCCGATGCTGACGGGGTCGTCCACCGGCCATTGCAGGCCGACGGGGATCTCGGTGTTGCCGTAGGTGTGGTTCTGGTCGGTGATGTAGACGTAGGGGCCGGTGTACACGTGGTCGCCGATGTCCACGGACTTGTGGGCGACGATGTGCGAGCCGCGTCCGATGGCGCAGCCCGAGCCGATGCGCACGACGGTGTCCGGCCCGAGGTCGTAGTCGGGTCCCATTCCGGCGGCCAGGGTCATGTCCCCGCCGAGGACGGTGTACACGCCGATCTCGATCCAGGATTCTCCGTAGAGGGTGGCCGTGGGAAAGGCGATCGCGGAGCCCTCCCCGAAGCGCGCGAACCTGCGGGCGGCCCTGGAGCCGGCGCGGATCTCGGCCTTGCGCCGGGCGTACGACCAGGTGGAGCGGATGATCCAGGACAACAGCCGCGACACGCGTGCTCCCCTTTATTACCTACTAGTAACTGTCGCGAAGATTAGCAGTGTCCGGGTAGGTGAGGAACTGTCCGGGGTCTGGATACGACGGGGCCCGGGACGCGGCTCGGTCTGAGCGCGACCCGGGCCCCGGCCCCTGTCGTGGGGCTTTCCCGGTGTGGGTCAGCCGGCCAGGTGGGCGAGGAGGTCCTGCCGGGTGAGAATCCCCACCGGCTTGCCGTCGCGCAGTACCACCAGCGCACCGGAGGTGCGCAGCAGGTGGACGCAGTCGCTGACCGGGGTACCCGTCCCCACGGTGGGCAGCGGCTTGCCCATGTGCGCCTCCACGAGGTCGTCCAACTGGGCGCGACCGTCGAAGAGGGCGTCGAGCAGGGTGCGTTCGGCGATGGCGCCGACCACCTCGGCCGCCATGACCGGGGGCTCCTCCTTCATCACCGGAAGCTGGGAGACCCCGTACTCGCGCAGGATGGCCACCGCGGTGCCGACCGTCTCGTCCGGGTGGGTGTGCACGAAGTCGGGCATCTCCCCGCCCTTGGCGGCCAGCACCTCGCCCGCGGTGGCCTCCTCGGTCTCGGTGGAGAGGAAACCGTAGTCGGCCATCCACTCGTCGTTGAAGATCTTGCCCAGGTAACCCCGGCCACCGTCGGGCAGCAGGACGACGATGACGTCGTCGGGGCCGGCGTCCTTGGCCACGCGCAGGGCGGCCTCCACGGCCAACCCGCAGGAACCGCCGACCAACAGCGCCTCCTCGCGCGCCAGCCGGCGGGTCATGAGGAAGGACTCCTTGTCGCTGACGGCCACGATCTCGTCACAGATGGAGGTGTCGTAGGTGCCGGGCCAGATGTCCTCGCCCACGCCCTCGACCAGGTAGGGACGGCCCGTCCCACCGGAGTACACCGAGCCCTCGGGGTCGGCGCCGATGACCTTGACCGCGCCCTTGGAGATCTCCTTGAGGTAGCGGCCGGTGCCACTGATGGTGCCGCCGGTGCCCACACCCGCCACGAAGTGGGTGATACGGCCCTCGGTCTGCTCCCAGATCTCGGGGCCGGTGGAGTGGTAGTGCGACTCGGGGTTGTTCATGTTCTCGTACTGGTTGGGCTTCCAGGCGCCGGGGATCTCGGCGGCCAACCGGTCGGAGACCGAGTAGTAGGACTCGGGGTGGTCGGGGGCCACGGTGGTCGGGCAGACCACGACCTCGGCCCCGTAGGCGCGCAGGACCGAGAGCTTGTCGGCACCGACCTTGTCCGGGCACACGAAGACGCAGCGGTAGCCCTTCTCCTGGGCGACGATGGCCAGGCCGACACCGGTGTTCCCGGAGGTGGGTTCGACGATGGTGCCTCCGGGCTTGAGCTCCCCGCTCTTCTCGGCCGCCTCCACCATGCGCAACGCGATACGGTCCTTGACCGAACCGCCGGGGTTGAAGTACTCGACCTTGGCCAGCACCGTCGGAGCGTTCGGGCCGAGCCCCTGGGTGACCTTGTTCAAACGGACGAGCGGGGTGTCCCCGACCAGGTCGATCAGTGAGTCGTATACCCGCACTTGTGCTCCTTCGGCATCGTGGCGACCGGGTTTCGGCCCGCCGTTGTCCTCGCCCCGGTGGCGAGTCCGGGACCTCTGGGCCGTTCCGGCCAGTCTCGGTTCGACTCTAATGGTCCCCACCAGCGGGTTCTGCGGCGCCGGGGGTGAAGGGCGAAGGACCCTGTCCGCGGGGGTGCCCCCGCGTGAGGGACCCCTGACGCCGAGGCACCGATCATGTGCCGCGCAGGTACGTGATTCCGAGGGCCCTCACCGGTAATCTCGCTCGTGTTCGGCCCGCCCCGGGCAGGCGGGTCCACGGGCCAGGGGGTGTCTGTCCGATGCTGCGAGCCGCGCGCGCACGACGGATCGCCGCCGCGACCGCGTTCGGCGGTGGCGGACTCACCCTCGTGGGCGGTGGGACCCTCGCTCTTCTCTACCTCCAGGCCAGACTCGCCCACCGCGCGGTCGGTGTCACCCCGTGGGAGCCCCCCACGGTGGACGGCGTCTACGGCGACGGCGACGGCGCGCCGATCCGCATGCTCATGATGGGCGACTCCACCGCCGCGGGGTTCGCGGTGTCCAGCGCCGCCGAGACCCCCGGGGTCCTGCTGGCCTCGGGGCTGGCCGCGGCCGCCGATCGGCCCGTTCGTCTGTGCTGCACCGCGGTGCCCGGCGCCACCTCCGCCGACCTCGCCGACCAGGTCGAGCACGCGTCGGCCTTGGAGGAGCCGCCCCATGACCTCGCGGTCGTCTTCATCGGCGCCAACGACGTCATCCAGCGCGTCCGGCCCAACGACGCGGTGGCCCGCCTGCGCGAGACCGTGGGGCGGTTGGTCGACCACGGCACCGCCGTGGTCGTGGCCACCTGCCCGGACCTGGGGACCGTCCGGCCGATCGGCTGGCCCCTGCGTTCGGTGGCCCGCCGGGCCTCCCGTCAACTCGCCGCCGCGCAGACCATCGCGGTCACCGAGGTCGGCGGTCGCACGGTGTCGCTGAGCGACCTTCTCTCGGACGACTTTCAGTCAGACCCAATGGAGATGTTCGGGCCCGACCGTTTTCATCCGTCAGCCCTCGGGTACTCTCAGGCCGCCTTCGCGGTACTGCCCTCGGCCTGTGCCGCCTTGGGGTTGCTGCCCGAACTGGACGAGGCCGAACGCGCCAGCGGCGTCCTGCCGGTGGACCGCGCTGCCGTGGTCGCCGCCGAGACGCCCGGCACCGAGGTCTCCCGGGCCGGGTCGCACGTCAGCGGGCACGGGGCGAGCGCACGTGGGCGCTGGGCCGCACTCGTTCGAGGACCGCTCCGACTCAGGGGGATCTCCACCTCCGAGGAACGGACGGCCGATGCGGGTACGGTCGAGGCCTCCGAGCACTTGGGGGAGGAGCACTGAAGAACGACCCCGGGTGGCGTGTGAGGGCCACCGACGGGTTTACTGGTTGGTAACAAGCGATGCCGGAGGTCAGCGGCACATCGATCACCACCGGATCTCCGACTCCACACGCAGCACCTCAACCGTTAGGGACGCAGCCATGCCCGAAGCAGTCATCGTCGCGACCGCCCGTTCCCCGATCGGTCGCGCCTTCAAGGGTTCGCTCAAGGACATCCGTCCGGACGACCTCACCACCCAGATCGTGCGCGCGGCCCTGGACAAGGTCCCCGAACTCGACCCCACGAGCATCGACGACCTGATGCTCGGCTGTGGTCTGCCCGGTGGCGAGCAGGGCTTCAACATGGCCCGCATCGTGGCGGTGCAGCTGGGCCTGGACACCGTTCCGGGCACGACCATCACCCGCTACTGCTCTTCCTCCCTCCAGACCACCCGCATGGCCTACCACGCCATCAAGGCGGGTGAGGGCGACGTGTTCGTCTCCGCCGGGGTGGAGACCGTCAGCCGCTTCGTCAACGGCAACAGCGACGACGCCAAGAACGAGAACCCGATCTTCGACGACGCCAAGAACCGCACCGCCAAGCGCGCCGAGGGAGGCGCCGAGGTCTGGACCGATCCCCGCCGAAGCGGTGAGCTCCCCGACGCCTACATCGCGATGGGCCAGACCGCCGAGAACGTCGCCCAGTTCACCGGTGTCTCCCGACAGCGCCAGGACGAGTTCGCGGTCCGCTCCCAGAACCTGGCCGAGAAGTCCCTGGACAACGGCTTCTGGGAGCGCGAGATCACCCCTGTGACCCTGCCCGACGGCACCGTGGTCTCCACCGACGACGGCATCCGCCGTGGCACCACCTACGAGAAGGTCTCCGAGCTCAAGCCGGTGTTCCGTCCCGACGGCACCGTGACCGCGGGCAACGCCTGCCCCCTCAACGACGGCGCCTCGGCTCTGGTCATCATGAGCGACACCAAGGCCGCCCAGCTGGGCATCACACCGCTGGCCCGTATCGTGTCCACCGGCGTGACCGGCCTGAGCCCCGAGATCATGGGCCTGGGCCCGGTGGAGGCCTCCAGGCAGGCCCTGGCCCGCGCCAACATGTCCATCGGCGACATCGACCTGGTCGAGATCAACGAGGCCTTCGCCGCCCAGGTGCTGCCCTCCGCCGACCAGCTGGGCATCGACATCGACTCCCAGCTCAACGTCAACGGCGGTGCCATCGCCCTCGGCCACCCCTTCGGCAGCACCGGCGCCCGTATCACCGGCACCCTGCTCAACGGCCTCCAGACCCACGACAAGACGTTCGGTCTGGAGACCATGTGCGTCGGCGGCGGCCAGGGCATGGCGGCCGTCTTCGAGCGCCTGAGCTAGACAAGGGCCCGGGAGGGCTCCGCTCCACCCACCCGAAGCCCTGGCCCCGAAGGACCCCGAACGTCCGGCGTTCGGGGTCCTTCTCCGTCTCCGGCGTCCTCCCCCGAGCCGACGCTGAGGGCAAGGACGTACCTTTACCGATCCTTTGTCCCCTGAACAACGAAAATCCCACCGGTGGCCGGAACACTCGCGGTCCCCCGGCCCGCGCATCCTGTTCGGCTACCGTTCCTCTCCCGACGTACGTTCCCGCACCGGCAAGGTAAAAGCTGGTGACCAGGCCTTGTCCAAAAAGTGATCCTGATGCAGGGTCGCAGGTAAGTGCCACAGCCCAACGCTCTGCCGGAGGTGCCTATGTCGGTAACCCACTCGCCGGAGATCCACGCCAAACTCATCGAACGTATCCCGGTCGTCACCGGCCGGGGACTCCACGAGTGGTTCGACGCCCTCGACAAGGGACCGGGGCTGCTTCGCTGCCAGGACCGGTCGAACTGGCTCGCCGACGAGTACGATCTACCACAGTGGTACGCGCAGGCCATCGTGACCGAACACGACCGCCGCCGCAGGAATCGCTCCATTCCCGCTCCTCGTCCCGACAAGGCCTGATCCGACCGCCACCGCGGCCCAAGGAACACGGCGAAGGGGCCACCACCCGGACGGTACCCGGGTGGTGGCCCCTTCTCACAGAGCCGTGCCTGCGGTCGAGGGCCGCTACTCGGCGAAGATCGACTTGATGATCCAGAGCAGGCGCAGGATCTCGATGTAGAGCCAGACCAGGGAGACGGTCAGGCCGAAGGCGAACTGCCAGGCGAACCGGTTCGGGACGCCGGCGGCGAGCCCCTCCTCGATGCCGCGGAACTCCACGGCCAGGGTCAGGGCCGCCAGGACGACGAACACCAGCCCCACGAGCAGACCCAGCGGACTGGGCTCGCGCAGACCGATGCCGCCCGCGATGAAGAAGCTCAGGACGAAGTTGACCAGCATCAGGGCGGCGGCGCCGATCACCGCGTACGTGACGGCCTTGACGAAGCCGTCGGTCACCTTGATGATGCGGAACTTGTACAGGGCGAGCATCACGCCGAACACGGCGACGGTGCCGATGACCGCCTGGGTGACCAGCGTGCCCCCGGCACCGGCCTGACCGGTGTTGGCCTCCAGGGTGTAGGCGAGGATGGCGGACAGACCGCCGACGAGCAGACCCTCCAGAGCGGCGTAGGGCAGGATGGCCGCGGGGCTGGTGACCTGCTTGAAGGAGATGACCAGGCCCAGGATCAGGCCGCCGATCGCGCCGATGAAGGTCAGTGCGACGGCCAGGCCGGGGGAGGCCCCGAACAGGAAGTAGTTGATGACGCCGAAGATCGCGACGACACCGAGCGTCATGCCGGTGCGCACGACGACGTCGTCGATGGTCATCGGCGACTCGCCGACGCCCCCCGTCGGGCCGCCGGGGTAGCCCTGCTGGGGGTACCCCTGTTGGGGATAGGGCTGACCGTAACCCTGCTGCGGGTACGGCTGTCCGTATCCCGGCTGGGCGTAGCCCTGCTGTTGACCGTAGCCCGGCTGACCGTACCCCTGCTGGGCATACCCAGCCGGTCCGGCCTGCTGGAGCGCCCGCTTGAGAACGGGGTTGGAACTCCGCATCCGCATGTCTCGTCAAGGCCCTTTCAACGCGTGGTTCTCTGCCCACAAATTAACGCACGTGTCCCGCCCCGAGTTCCACCGGCCATGGTCACCATTGGGAAACGGCCTGTACAACGACCTGTGCACGGACGCGCGGAGCGGGTCCGCCGGATGCGGGTCCTCTCGGAGCGGGAGGCCCGAGGGCTCGGGGCCGGGCCTTCCTCCCCAGGCCCTCCGATGGCACTTCCTAACCGCGTGTGAGGAGTGAACGGGCGAAGAAGAGCATGTTCGCGGGGCGCTCGGCCAGGCGTCGCATGTAGTACCCGTACCACTCGGTGCCGTAGGGGACGTACACACGCATCCGCCTGCCCTCGGCCGCCAGGCGCACCTGTTCCTTGTCGCGGATGCCGTAGAGCATCTGGTACTCGTGGTCGTCCGCCCCGCGGCCGTTGGCCGCGGCCAGTTCACCGGCGATGGCGATCATGCGCGGGTCGTGCGAGGCCACCATCGGGTAGCCCTCACCCTCCATGAGGACGCGCAGTGCGCGCACGTACGCCCTGTCCACCTCCGCCTTGTCCCGGAAGGCCACCGACTCGGGCTCGTCGTAGGCGCCCTTGCACAGGCGCACGCGCGAGCCCGCTCCCCTCAGATCACGGCAGTCGGCCTCGGTCCGCCGCAGGTAGGCCTGGAGGACCGCGCCCACGGACGGGAAGTCCCGGCGCAGTTCGCGCAGGATGCCCAGGGTGGAGTCGGTGGTGGTGTGGTCCTCCATGTCCAGGGTCACCGTGGTGCCGATCGCCTCCGCGGACTCGGCGATCCGCCGGGCGTTGTCCAGGGCGATCTTCTCGCCGTCGCGGTCCAGGAACTGGCCCACCGCCGACAGCTTGACCGACACCTCGGCGCGCTCCCCCAGCCCGGCCTCGCCCAGCGCGGCCAACAGGTCCTGGTAGGCGGTCACCGTGGCCGTGGCCTGGGCCGCGTCCGTGGTGTCCTCGCCCAGGAAGTCCAGGGTGACGTAGCGGTCCCGAGTCAGATCCTTCACCACGGGAAGCGCCTCCGCCTGACCGGAGCCCGCGACGAACCGCTCGACCATCGCCCGGGTGGCGGGGGTGCGCTCCACGAGCCTGCGGCAGGTCTGCGATCTGGCGGCGAGCAACAGGGGTTTGCGAAGCATGGTGACCTCGAAGAAGACATGCGCGGGCCGAGCGGCCGGCGCGGACGGGGTGCGACCGGGACGGACCCGGTCGCACCTGAGGATTCCTCGGGGGGTGGACGTCCCTCCCAGGAGGGGGACCGAAGCGCTACCCCTGGTGGGGGTAGGAGGAGACGGTCGGTGCGACGAACGTCTCCTTGATGGCGCGCGGACTGGACCAGCGCGACAGGTTCTGGGCCGAGCCCGCCTTGTCGTTGGTGCCGGAGGCGCGACCGCCGCCGAAGGGCTGCTGGCCCACGATGGAGCCCGTCGGTCGGTCGTTGACGTAGAAGTTGCCGGCGGTGAAGCGCAGCGCCTCGGTGGCCCTGGCGATGGCCGCCCGGTCAGTGGCCAGGACCGCGCCGGTCAGCGCGTAGGCCGCCCCCTCGTCGACGATCTTGAGGATCTCGTCGTACTCGTCGTCCTCGTAGACGTACACGGCGACGATCGGACCGAAGTACTCGGTGCGGAACACGTCGTGGGAGGGGTCCGTGCCCTCGATGATGGTCGGACGCACGAAGTAGCCGACCGAGTCGTCGGCGGTGCCGCCCGCCAGGATGGTCAGGGTCGGGTCGGACTTGGCGTCCTCCAGGACCTTGGCCAGCTTGTCGAAGGCACGGCGGTCGATGACCGCGCCCATGAAGTTGGACAGGTCGGTGACGTCTCCCATGGTCAGGGCCTCGGTCTCGGCGACCAGGTCCTCCCTCACGCTCTCCCACACCGAGCGGGCCACGAAGGCGCGCGAGGCGGCCGAGCACTTCTGGCCCTGGTACTCGAAGGCCCCCCGCACGATGGCGGTGCGCAGAACGTCGGGATCGGCCGAGGAGTGGGCGACGATGAAGTCCTTGCCACCGGTCTCGCCGACGATGCGCGGGTAGGAACGGTAGCCGGCGATGTTCTCGCCGACGCTCCTCCACAGGTGCTGGAAGGTCTTCGTGGAGCCGGTGAAGTGCACTCCGGCCAGGTCGGGGTCGTGGAGGGCCACGTCGGAGACCGCCAGGCCGTCACCGGTGACCATGTTGATGACACCGGGCGGCATACCCGCCTCCTCCAGCAGACGCATGGTCAGTTCGGCGGCGAACTGCTGGGTCGGGGACGGCTTCCACACGACCACGTTGCCCATCAGGGCCGGTGCCGTCGGCAGGTTGCCCGCGATGGCGGTGAAGTTGAAGGGGGTGATCGCGTAGACGAACCCCTCCAACGGTCGCTGCTCCATGCGGTTCCATACGCCCTTGACGCTCAACGGCTGCTGGGCGATGAGTTCACGGGCGTAGGAGACGTTGAAGCGCCAGAAGTCGATGAGTTCGCAGGCCGAGTCGATCTCCGCCTGCTGGACGGTCTTGGACTGACCGAGCATCGTGGCGGCGTTGATGGTGGCGCGCCAGGGGCCCGAGAGCAGTTCGGCGGCGCGCAGGATGATGGCGGCGCGGTCGTCGAAGGACATCGCACGCCAGGTCGGGGCCGCGGCCTTGGCCGCGGCGACGGCGGCGCGGGCGTCGTCGTGGGTGGCGTTGCGCATGGTGCCCAGCACCGCGGAGTGGCGGTGCGGCTGCACGACGTCGATCGGGTCGCCGCCGCCCATCCGGCTCTCACCACCGATGCGCATCGGCAGGTCGATGCTCCGGTCGCCGAGCTCCTTCAGCTTGGCCATGAGTTCCTCGCGCTCGGCGCTGCCCGGCGCGTAGGACAGAACGGGTTCGTTCTGCGGCAGAGGGACGTTGGTCACGGCGTCCATGGGCACCTCCCAGTGAGAATGTCCCTGAAACGAGCAGGGTCCGGCTGACTCAACGCTCTCAGGACGAGGGCGCGCGAACCTTGTGGAGCAGGCCACTTTTTCTCCACCTTCTTTGTTCTCCAGGACAAAATGGGACACATATGAGTAATGACGCCCCATCATCCGGTCTCCCTCCGCACACCGAGGGAAGAACACGCCCACACCGGCAGGAAACCACGATCTCCCCTGGTCAGGCCACCCCCACGACGGAAGAATCGATGGGTGTGCCCCTGCGCGGGCTGCTGCTGGCCCTGGGCGACCCGGTCGTGGACGTGGTCACGGCACCGGGTGGACTCGATGTCCAGGTGGACAACGTCGTCATCCACGACCCCGAGGACCGCACCGAGGTGCGCGAGGGCGACCTGGTCCTGCTCATCGGGGCGCGGGGCGCCTCGGCGAGACGTCTGATCAGGACCCTGGCCGAGCAGGGCGCCACGGCGGTCGCGGTCAAGACCGCGGCGCACACCGCCCACGGAGGGCCGGCGTCCGGAGGAGCACGGTCGGGCCCCTCCCCCACGGTCCAGGAGTCCCGGGCCCTGAGCGCCGAGGCCCGGGCCGTGGGGATCGCGCTTCTTCGGGTCCGACCCGAGGTGCGCTGGGACAGGTTGCAGTCGCTGTGCCAGTCCCTCGTCGACGACGCACGGTCGACGGCCTCCGAGGACCTGGGGGAGGCCGGCGGGGACCTGTTCTCCATGGCGCAGACGATCGCCCGACTCACCGGTGGGCTCGTCAGCATCGAGGACGCCGCGAGCCGGGTACTGGCCTACTCCAGCGGCGCGGAGGTGGACGAACTGCGACGGCTGTCGGTGCTGGGACGCCGCGGCCCCGAGTCCTACCTGGCGCTGCTGCGTGAGTGGGGGGTGTTCGCCAAGCTGCGCGCCGGTGAGGAGGTGGTGCGCGTGGAAGAGCACCCCGAACTGGGCATCCGACGGCGCCTGGCTGTCGGCATCCACGCCGGGCGCCGACCGCTGGGCGCGATCTGGGTGCAGGAGGGCTCCCGGCCGCTGGCCGAGCACGCCGAGGAGGCGCTGTTGGGGGCGGCGCGCGCCACCGCGCTACAGATGATCCGCCAGCGCACGCACACCACCGCGGGGCTGCGGCTGCGCGAGGATCTGCTCTCCAGCCTGTTGGAGGGGCGCATCGACGCCGGTGCGCTGGCCGACACGGTGGAGGTGCGCACCGACCGGGGCGCGCTGGTGGTGGCGTTCGCGCTGACCGGGGAGAGGGCCGGAGAGGACCGTACCGTGCGCCCCGACCGGCCCGAACGCGAACTGGGACGACGTCGGTTGGTCGATCTGGTGTCGGTGCACGCGGCGGCCTACCGGCGCAGCGCGCTGGTGACGGAGGTGGGCGGTCGTGTCTATGCGCTGCTGCCCGACCTGGAACGGGGCCAGGAGGGAGAGCGCGGGGTGGAGCGCTCGGTGCTGGCCCTGACCCGCAAGACCGTGTCGGCGGCTCGCGCGGCGCTGGACCTGGACGTGCAGGCCGCGGTGGGGGCACTGGTGGAGAGTCTGGGCGAGGTGCCCGAGTCGCGGGCGGAGGCGGACCGGGTGCTGGACGCTATGGGGCGTGACATGGAACGGAGTCCGGACTGGGAGGTGGCGACCATCTCCGACGTCCGGTCGAGGGTGCTGATCAGCGAGACGCTGGCACGGTTGAGGGAGGACCCCTCGCTGCGCGATCCGCGGGTGGACGGGTTGATCGAGTACGACCGGAACGGGGGCACCGATCTGGTGCGCTCTCTGTTGGCCTACCTGGAGGCCTTCGGAGACGTACGAGCGGCGGCCGGGCGTCTGCACGTCCATCCCAACACCCTGCGCTATCGAGTGCGCAGGGCGACCCAGGTGAGCGGCATCGACCTGACCGATCCGGGTGAGCGCCTGTTCACCCAGCTACAACTGCTCATGGAACAGCAGTCCGGACGTTGAGTCGTCAGTACCCTCGGTCGGACTCGAACCGACACTTGTGACCCTTTTAGGGGGCCTGCCTCTTCCATTGGGCTACGAGGGCGAGCCCATCATACCGGTCGGGCCGATTGCACACTTTGATTAAAGTTGGCCACTTTAGGCCAGGAAACGGCCGACCTCCCCGGGGAAGGTCGGCCGTCCTCCGTTCGGGCGGGAGCCACGCTGGTGGGCGTTGCGGGGATCCCGGTCCGTGTCAGCTGACGCGGCGCAGTCGCCCGTCCTCGACCTGCGGGCGGCTGGCCTCCTCGAAGGCCTGCCGGGGCTCGGCCATCTCCGGAAGCGCGGCGAAGTCACGGCGCAGGAAGAAGGCGAGCGCCCAGTCCGAGAGCACCCGCATCTTGCGGTTGAACGTCGGCACGGCGAGCAGGTGGTAGGAGCGGTGCGCGTACCAGGCCAGGCGCCCGGTGAGCTTGATCCTGCCGAACAACTGGGCCGCGCCCTTGTGCAGGCCCAGCCCCGCGACCGCGCCCAGGTTCTTGTGGCGGTAGGCCTTGAGCTTCGTGCCGCGCAGGGTGGCGATCACGTTGTCGGCGAGCACCGGCGCCTGACGGACCGCGTTCTGGGCGTTGGGCGGATAGTAACCACCCTCCCCGTCGGGCACCTGGGCGTTGTCACCACCGGCGAAGGCGTTCTCCACACCGTTGACGGTGAGGTACTCGCTGGTGTCCAGGTGGCCCTTGGGACCCAACGGCAGATCACCGGCGGCCACGACGGGGCTCGGCTTGACGCCCGCGGTCCACACCAGCGTCCCCGCGTCGAACTCGGTACCGTCGCTGAGTTTGATGCGCTGGTCGACCGCCGACTCCAGGAAGGTCTTGAGCCGGACGTCGATCCCGCGGCGGCGCAGCTGATTGAGGGACTTGGTCCCGACCTCGGGGCCGACCTCCGGCAGGATCTTGTCGGCCGCCTCGATGAGGTGGAACCGCACGTCCTTCAAGGAGATGGAGTGGTGGTGGCGGACCGCGTCCCGGACCAGGTCCTCCAGCTCGGCGACGGCCTCGGCACCGGCGAAGCCTCCCCCGACGAAGACGAAGGTCAGCGCCTTGCGTCGGGTGGCCTCGTCCTTGGTGGAGTCGGCGATCGCGAGCTGGTTCAGGACGTGGTTGCGAAGGTAGGCGGCCTCCTCCACGGTCTTGATCCCGATGCCCCACTCGGCCAGGCCGGGGATGGGCAGGGTGCGCGAGACGGCGCCGGCCGCCATGACCAGATAGTCGTAGGCGATGGTCTCGGCGTCGCCGACGTTGGGCTCGTAGCGCACGGTGCGGTTGGCGTGGTCGACGCGCACGACCCGGCCTCCCAGGACACGAGTGCGCTTGAGCACCTTGCGCAGGGGGACGACGACGTGGCGGGGCGAGATGTTGCCGGCCGCGGTCTCGGGCAGGAAGGGCTGGTAGGTCATGTAGGAGTTCGGATCGACGACGGTGATCCGCGCCTCGCCGGCCCCGAGCTTCCTCTCCAGCCGCCTCGCGGTGTACATCCCAAGGTAACCGCCGCCGACGATGAGGATGTGCGGGATCTCCGCGTCCTCCCCCCCACCGTGCACCAGCCGGTAGTTCCTGCTCTCGGTCATCACATATCGCCCTAACGGTTCTTCGAGTGTGGTGCCCCTTCCCAGGGGCCGCGAGGTCGTCACGGTCTTCGGACGCCCACACCGACGTCACGATGTGGGGCACCGCCTGAGAAGGAGCGGAGGCCCGCCCTCACGTGGGGTGCTTGTGCATTCTTTCACAAGCATCACCGGCAGAGAAGGTTCACACCTGCTCACCTTCTCACCACTTCTTGACCCACCTTACTCAAGTTTACGCAGGTCAAAACGGTTGTGAAAGTGTTCACAAGGCCTCGGAGAGGTGACACGTCTCACCTGGCGAACCCCTGTGCGGATACCGCAGGCTCCTCTCCGCGCCTCCCGACGACCCCTATCCGACGAGGCTCCAGGCCACGCCGTCGAGGATGTCGTGCTCACTGGCCGTGAAGGAATCCGCTCCCGTACGCGCGAGCACCCGGGACAGCACCAGCGCGCCGGCACCGATGACGTCCACCCGGCCGGGGTGCATGACCCCGATCCGCGACCTCTCCACCGATGTCTGTTCGAGCAGGTCGGTGGTGATCCGGTCCAGATCCGCCGTCGTGACGCGGGTTCGGTGAATGCGTTCGGAGTCGTACTCGGGCAGGTCCAACGCGATCCCCGCGATGGTGGTCGCGGTGCCCGCGACGCACACGACCGAACCGGCCTCGCGCAACGGCACCACCCGCTCCACCTCGTCCAGGGCGGCGTCGATGTCCCTGGTGGCCGCCTCGATCTCCTCCGCGGTGGGGGGATCGCCGCGCAGGTGGCGTTCGCTCATGCGCACGCAACCGATGTTCACCGACAGGGAGGCGCGTACCAGTTCGCCTTCCGCCTGTCGGGGGTCACCGCCCAGGACGAACTCGGTGGAGCCGCCCCCGATGTCCACCACCAGGAACGGCGGGGACAGCGGGCTCCGGCCGTCCTCGGCGTCGGCGTCGAACTCGGCCGTGGCGCCGACGAAGGACAGCTCCGCCTCGTCCAGACCGTCGACCACCTCGGGCTCCACTCCCAGGATCTCGCGCACTCCGTCGATGAAGACCTGACGGTTGGCGGCGTCCCGGGTGGCACTGGTGGCGACCATGCGCACCGCGTCCGGACCGAGGGGGATGCCGTTGGCCTCGATGGCCTCGGCGTAGCCGCGCAGGGCCTCGAAGGTACGCTCCAGGGCCTGGGGGGCGAAGACACCGGTCTCGTCCACCCCCTCCCCCAGGCGCACGATCTCCATCCGCCTGTCGACATCGACCACCTGCACCTCGTCGTCGCCGACGTGGACGACGTCGGCGATCAGCAGGCGTACCGAGTTGGTTCCGCAGTCGATGGCCGCGACACCGCTCATGACCCGTTCCCCTCGACGGCCTGGGAACCGTTCTCCTCCACGCACACGCACGGGCCCTTGTCCCACCAGCGCGGCAGATCCTCCAGTGCCTCGGCCCCGAAGGGGTTGACACCCGGCTCGGCCAGCTCGTGGGCGACCAGTGCGTGCAGGCACTTGACCCGTGTGGGCATGCCCCCGGTGCTCTGCATCCCCTCCGGCAGCGGTTCCACCCCGTCCATTCGGGCCTGCTCCGCGCGCGCGGCCAGATAGGACTCGTGTGCCCTGGTGTAGGCGGCCTGGAGTTCGGGATCCTCGCCCAGGCGCTCCTGCATCCTGCGCATGCGACCCTCGTTCTCCATACGGCCGATGGCCGAGGCGGCTCGTGGGCACGTCAGGTAGTACAACGTGGGAAAGGGTTCGCCGTCTTCCAGACGCGGCGCGGTGCGCACCACGTCGGGCAGTCCGCACGGGCAGCGGTGGGCGATCGCGCGCACACCGCGCGGTGTGCGTCCCAGTTGGAGTTCGACGGCTCTGATGTCGTGGTCGGTGACGGGGCCGGTGCGCCCCTCGCCGGACACGGGCTGGTCTGCGGAAGTCATGGCGCACCCAGCATAGGCCCCCGCCCGCTCACCGGTGCCCCGCCTGCGGCGTCCTCCCGGCGAGGGGGCCTGCTCAAAGGTCCTCTCCGGACGAGGGGGTGTCGGCCTCCTCCACCGAACGCCACAGCGTGACGAACCAGGGCTCGCCGGGTTCGGCGTCGTCCTCGGCGTCGTCCTCGGCCTCGGGTCGCACCACGATGTAGGCGGTCTCGCCGGGGTACTGGTAGTGCAACCTCAGCCGGGCCTCGCGCTCGATGTAGACGTCCTGGGAGAGTTCCTCCTCGCGCCGGCGCAGCTCCCGCACGCTCTCCTCCATGCGTGCCCGTTCGTCCTGCAACTGGGCGATCTGGGCGCGCTGGGCGACGTACTCGCGCAACGGGTAGGCCAGGCTGAGCGCGATCATGCACACCACGAGCGCGAGGATGGCGGCACGGCTGGTGAGCATGGGCCGCACCCGGCGGGTGCGGCCCATGTCCGAGCCGACGGTCCCCGCGGCCTTCCGAGCAGGCCGCCGACCCGACTTGTCGGTTTTGGCTGCCTTCTTAGCTTTTGGACGTTGCTGCTCGGATTCGCGGGGCACGGGGGCAGACTAGCCGCGCTTGGCGAAGCGCGGGAAGGCCGACACGCCCGCGTAGACGGCGGCGTCGTCGAGCTCCTCCTCGATGCGCAACAACTGGTTGTACTTGGCGACCCGCTCGCTGCGCGCCGGGGCACCGGTCTTGATCTGCCCGGCGTTGGTGGCCACCGCGATGTCGGCGATGGTGGTGTCCTCGGTCTCGCCGGAGCGGTGACTGATCATGGCCGTGTAACCACTGCGCTGGGCCAGGGCGACCGCGTCCAGGGTCTCGGTGAGGGTGCCGATCTGGTTGACCTTCACCAACAGCGAGTTGGCGGTGTCGGCCAGGACGCCGCGCTGGAGCCGCTCGGGGTTGGTGGCGAACAGGTCGTCGCCCACGAGCTGGACCCGGTCGCCGAGCTGCTCGGTGAGCTTCCTCCAGCCCTCCCAGTCCTCCTCGTCCAAAGGGTCCTCGATCGAGACGAGCGGGTAGGACTCCACCAGCTCGGCGTAGTAGGCGGCCATCTCGTCGGCGGTGCGCGACCGCCCCTCGAAGGTGTACACACCATCGTCGAACAGCTCACTGGCGGCCACGTCCAAGGCCAGCGCGATGTCGGTGCCCGGGGTGTACCCGGCCTTCTCGATGGCTTCCACGATGAGGTCGAGCGCCGCGCGGTTGCTGTCCAGGTCGGGGGCGAACCCGCCCTCGTCGCCCACGCCGGTGCCCAGTCCGTGGGACTTGAGGACCGCCTTGAGCGAGTGGTAGACCTCGGTGCCCCAACGGACGGCCTCGGCGAAGGTCGAGGCGCCGATCGGAGCGATCATGAACTCCTGGATGTCGACGTTGCTGTCGGCGTGCGCTCCACCGTTGAGGATGTTCATCATCGGTACGGGAAGCACGTGCGCGTTGGGACCGCCGATGTAGCGGAACAAGGGCAGCCCCGCCTCGATGGCGGCGGCCTTGGCCACGGCCAGGGAGGCGCCCAGGATCGCGTTGGCGCCGATCCGGGACTTGTCGGGGGTGCCGTCCAGGTCGATGAGCGCACGGTCGATGATGCGCTGTTCGTCCGGAGCGTGACCGAGCAGCTCGTCGGCGATCTCGTCGTTGACGGCCGTGATGGCCTTGGTCACACCCTTGCCGCCGTAGCGGTCGCCGCCGTCACGCAACTCGACGGCCTCGAACCGGCCGGTGGAGGCGCCGCTGGGGACACCCGCGCGCGCGATACTTCCGTCGTCGAGCAGAACCTCGACCTCGACTGTCGGGTTTCCCCGGGAGTCAAGGATCTCCCGCGCCTGTACTGCCTCGATGGACGCCACGGTCTTTCTCCGTCTCTTCGGGTTTGCGGACCACTGGTTCAGGACCCGACACGAGACTAGCGACACCGTGCTGGCGAGGATGCGCGCACCCGGCGGAATTGGTCTAGTCCACATCGGACAAGCCGGACTTCAACGCCGCCATGGCAATGTCCACGGCCCGCTCACGGTGGGTCGCGGTCTCCGCGGGGCAGAACATGACGCAGACGTCCTGGATGCCGCCGAGGCCCTGGACCTGGACTCCCCCGCGCCCCCTGATGTCGGGCGAAGCCCCGGAGGGCCCACGACCCGGCCGCCTATAGTGCAAGGGCGCGCTCGCGCTCGGGAACGAGACACCCGCCCCCAGGGCCGGGCACCGACACGGACGGCGGTACGACCGAGGACATGGGCTCTCCCGAGACCGGAAACGTCGACGGGGCCCTGCCCCCCGTGCCGCGGCGGAACACCGAACTGCGTCTGCTGGCGGCGGCCCTGCCGACCGTGGCCGCGACCCTGCTGTCGGCGTCGTTGTCGGTCACCGGAGGGGTGGCCCCGGTCCTGGCGGCCTACTTCGCGGTGATCTGTGCCGGAGCGCTCGGGTTGCACGTGCTCCTGCGTCTGAGGGCCCCCTACGCCGACCCCGTCCTCCTACCGGTCGCCACCGTCCTGAACGGGCTGGGCCTCACCATGATCTGGGTCCTCCAGATGACCGGTCCCGACGGGCCGGGACACGGGGAGGCCGACCGGCAACTGGTGTGGACCGTGGCGGGAATGGCCCTGTGCGCGGCCGTGGTGCTGTTCGTGCGCCACCCGTGGCGGCTGAGCGTGTACCCCTACCTGATCGCTGCGGTCGCCCTGCTCCTGCTCCTGTTACCGCTGTCACCCCTGGGGCACGAGGTACTGGGTGCGCGCCGGTGGATCGGCCTGGGCCCGTTCACCATGCAACCCTCGGAGTTCGCCAAGGTGTTGTTGGTCGTCTTCCTCGCCTCCTACCTGGGCCGACGCCGGGAGGTGATGGCGCTCGTCACCCGAACGGTCCGGATCGGACGGCTGAAGGTGTTCAGCGTGCCCCGGGCCCGGGACCTGGCGCCCATGGCCGTGGGCTGGGGCGTGGCGATCCTGCTCCTGGTGGGGACCAAGGACCTGGGAACCTCGCTGTTGCTGTTCGGCACGTTCCTGGCGGTGCTCTACGCCGCCACCGCGCGCAAGTCGTGGGTCCTCATCGGCCTGGTGGCGTTCGCGGCCGGCGCGTACGTGGCGTACCTGCTGTTCGGACACGTACGGAATCGCGTGGAGATCTGGGCGAAGGCCTTCGACCCCGACGTCTACGGCCGCCCCGGTGGCAGCTTCCAGATCGTGGAGGGGTTGTTCGCGCTCGCCGAGGGCGGTCTGACGGGTACCGGCTTCCACGGCGGCTTCGTCCAGGAGGTGTTCGCGGCCGACAGCGACCTGATCCTGGTGTCGGTGGGCGAGAAGCTCGGACTGACCGGTCTCATGGCGGTACTGCTCCTCCTGCTCCTGTTGGCCCAGCGTGGCTTCCGGATCGCCCTGGCCGCACGGGAGTGGTTCTTGAAACTGACCGCGCTCGGGTACGCCTTCCTCACCGCGTTCGACGTGTTCATCGTCCTGGGCGGGGCGACACTGATCATCCCGCTGACCGGTATGACGACGCCGTTCCTGTCCGCGGGGGGATCCGCCCTGATGGCCAACTGGTCGATCGTCGGGATGTGGTTGGTGATCAGCGAGACCGCGCGCCGCCCCCAGGAGTCCTCGGGCACCGGGCCCGCACCCGAGGACCCCACCACCGAGGTGATCCGTGTGAACGCTCCTCCCCGGTCTCCGGGTCGGCGGGGAGGAGAGGAGGGTTGACCGCGGCGCGCGCCACGACCCGTCACACCCGCGCGACACGGACCCAGTAGGACCGCCATTCCTCCCGTGACAGCTCGCGGGGCTCGCGTCCGTCCTCGCGCGCGACGTCCTCGGCCGCCCGGACACGGGCGTCGAACCGTCGGGCCGCCGACCGCAGGTCGGTCTCGGCGTCGCGCCCCCGTTCGCGTTCGGCCGCCACCGCCGCGAACAGTTCACCGCCCTCGCCTCCGTCGTCACCGACCAGGTCCGCGGGGAAGCCGTTGCGCACGGCCCTCTTCTGCAACTCGTGGGCGAGCATCACCGCGGGTTGGGCGAACGGCACCCCGTCCAGGACGGAGGTCTCCCCCTCCCCACCGGCCGCCACGGCCTTCTCCGCACGCTCGGCGGCCTTGATGGCCTCCCAGTTGGTGCGCACCTCCTCGGCCCCCGACACCTCCACACCGCCGAACACGTGCGGGTGCCGGCGGGTCATCTTGTCGATGATGGCGTCGGCGACGTCGTCCACCGTGAACCGCTCCGGATCGCCCTCGGGCCGTTCGGCGGCGATCGCCGCGTGGAAGACCACCTGTAGCAGGACGTCGCCCAGTTCCTCGCGCAGCAGCGCGATGTCACCGTTCTCGATGGTCTCCAGGGTCTCGTAGGACTCCTGGATCAGGTATCCGGCGAGCGATTCGTGCGTCTGCTCCCGGTCCCACGGACACTCCCTGCGCAGAGTCCGCATCACCTCGACCAGGCGCAGCAGTCGGTGCCCCTCGGCTCCGCCTCCGGTGTCGTCCAACCCTCGTCCTCTCGCAGTCGTGTCCACGGGTGTCAACCGTCGTGATCGGGCAGCCATCCGCCCTCGCGCAGGGCGGCCATGACCCGGGCCACGGACTCCTCGGGTGTGATCCCCTCGGTGTCCACCACCAGGTCCGCGTCCTGCGGCTCCTCGTAGGGATCGGAGATCCCCGTGAACTCGGGGATCTTCCCCTCCCTGGCCTTGGCGTACAGACCCTTGCGGTCGCGAGCCTCGCACACCTCCAGCGGGGTGGCCACGTGGACCAGGAAGAAGTCGCCGAACTCCTCCACCATCGCCCGTACCTCGGCCCTGCCGGCGGCGTAGGGGGCGATCGGCGCGCACACCGTGACCCCGCCGTGCCTAGTGATCTCCGAGGCCACGTACCCGATCCTGCGTATGTTCAGCTCCCGGTGCTCCCGGGAGAAGGTGAGCTCGCTGGAGAGCATGCGCCGCACCACGTCGCCGTCCAGGAGGGTCACCGACCGCCCCGACCGGCGGATACCGTCGCACACGCCGCGGGCGATGGTGGACTTGCCCGACCCCGACAGGCCGGTGAAGAGCAGGGTCAGTCCCCTCTTGGTACGGGCGGGACGCAACCTCGCCAGCTCCGCCCCCACCCTGGCCGGAGTGAACCACGCGGGCAGCTCCCGCCCGTGTGCCAGTTCCGTCTCCACCTGTGCGTCGGTCAGCTCGGCTCGGGCCTCGGTCGGGTCGACCTGGGTGAGCGGCATCCACAGTCCCTGGGCGGCGGAGTGACGCCAGGGTTCGGGGGCGAGCACGGTCAGGGGCGGACGCCGGGCCATGACGCGCTCCACGTCCAAGCCCTCTCCGTCGGTCACCGCCATCATGTGGGTGGCCCCGTAGGCGGCGGCCACGTGCGCGGCCAGACCCACCTCGCGTGGCCCCCACACCCCACCGAGCGCCCCTCGGGAGCGATCGGCGGTCCGCGGCAACGTGCACACCACGAACGAGGTACGTGCGGGCAGCAAGGGTTCGGCGGCCAGTACCGCCGGGGCCATGCCCTCGTCCTCCAGACCGGTGTCGATGAGCACCAGCACCTCGGCGCGCTCTCCCTCTCCGTAGGCCCTGCCCAAGGTCTGGGACTCGGCCCGGATCTGGTGCAACGCCCGATGGTGCAGTGGCCTGTCGGTGACCACGGCCAGGAGGGGGCGGCCCGAGGGCTCCAGCTCGCGTTGGGCCCGGACCTCGGCCGGGGAGGGGCGCAGTTCGCGCAGCACGCCGTACGTCGGTGGGCGCAAAAGCCGTACGGCACCGGCCAGACGGTGGCCTCCCCCCTGGTCACGCCAGTGCTCGGTCACCGACAGTCCCGCCAGGGGGGCGCCCTCGGGATCGGTCAGGGTCAGCCGGTCGGCACCGGACAGTTCCTCGGGAACCTCCAGAATGACCGGAACCGGCCATGGGCGCCCGTCGGGCAGACGGGCGTCCCTCGACACGGCCTCGGCCTCGGTCCGGGTCATGAATCCGGGCAACGGGTAGGTCCCGTTGAGGATCAGTTCCAGGTGCGCGAGCCCGTCCGGACCTGGGGTGAAGACCGGGGTGTCCACGTGTTCGGCACCGGATCGCGGCCCACTCCCACGTCTGTTGGCACTCACCACGCGGTTCCTCTCCTTACCGGGTACGGAAACGTCCTGAGCGGCACGCTCTGCGAACACATACCCCAGCGGCACGGTGTCACCACCGGGCAGGTCCTAGCGTATGCCCCGAGCCGGACCAGGACCCGGCCCGCGTCCACCGAAACGGAATAGAGGCAGTTCGCGAGGGGTTTCATCCGATACGCTCCACCACCCGCACCGAGCCCGGAGCGTCCAGGATCCCGGTGGGTCCCCGGCGACCTCCGCGTCGCCGGTCGTCCACACCCCATCCGCGCGCGACCACCGGACTCGGTACTCTGAGAAGTGCCGGGCGCCCACTTCACGCAGCCGTCTTCTCACCGCGCGGGCCGCGACCACCACCGCTTGATCCGGACCACTTCCACTTTCTGGTGCTATGAGCCTCATTGGACTTCTCGCCGACGTCTCCCAGGACCCGGCACTGCACAAAGCGATCGAGGCCGCCCGAGGCGGCCCCGATCCCCATCTCGACCTCGTCGCTCCGGCGGCGCTACGCCCCTTCATGGTGGGGGCCTTGGCAGCGGACGCGCCCGTGGGGGCACGGCGGCCCGTGCTCGCGGTCACCGCCACCGAACGTGAGGCATCGGACCTGGCCGACGCGCTGGGCTCCCTGCTCCCCGCGAACTCGGTGGCGCTCTTCCCCGCGTGGGAGACCCTGCCGCACGAGCGACTGTCACCGCGGTCCGACACCGTCGGACAACGGCTGGCCGTACTGCGCCGTCTGGCCCACCCCGACCCCTCCGATCCGTTGACCGCCCCGCTACGGGTGGTCGTGGCCCCCGTCCGCAGCGTCCTCCAGCCCCTGGTGGCCGGTCTGGGCGACCTTGAGCCGGTACGCATCCGTCCCGGTGACGAGATCCCGTTGGAGGACGTGGTCACCGCCCTGACCAACACCGGCTACGCCCGTGTGGACCTGGTCGAGAAACGCGGCGACATGGCCGTCCGCGGCGGCATCCTGGACGTGTTCCCGCCCACGGAGGAGCACCCCCTGCGGCTGGAGTTCTGGGGCGACACCGTCGAGGACATCCGCTACTTCCAGGTCGCCGACCAACGCTCCATCGCACCCGTGGAGGGAGAGGGCGACGGAGCACGCACCAACGCCGCCTCAGGCCTGTTCGCGCCGCCGTGTCGGGAACTCCTGCTCACCGACACCGTGCGCGAGCGCGCCCGGGCCCTGGCCGGTGAACACCCCTCCCTGGCCGACGTCCTCGACCGGATCGCCGACGGCGTGGCCGTGGAGGGGATGGAGGCCTTCGCGCCGGTGCTCGCCGACCGCATGGAGCCCTTCTTCACCTATCTGCCCGAGAACGCGATGGTGGTGGGCTGCGACCCCGAGCGCATCCGCACCCGCGCCCTGGAGCTGGAGGCCACCAGCGCCGAGTTCCTCGACGCGTCATGGATCAACGCGGCCTCCGGCGGTGAGGCGCCCATCGACCTGGGCGGGTCCGCCTACATGTCCATCACCGAGCTGCGCTCCACCGCGACCGGACTGGGCCTGCCCTGGTGGGGGCTGACGCCCTTCACCTCCGGTGAGGAACAGGGGGCGGCCGAGGAGGACGACGCCGTCGTCGTCGGCGCGATGGCGGCCGAGACCTACCGGGGCGACACCGAACGGGCCCTGGCCGACATCAAACGATGGCTGCACGACAACTGGAGCGTCGTGCTGATCACCCAGGGTCAAGGGTCCGCCGAACGCCTGGTGTCGATGCTGCGCGACTCGGGACTGGGTGCCTCGCTCGTCACCGACCTGACCGCGCCGCCTCGGCCCGCGGTGGCCACGGTCACCACCGGGCTGGTCGACCACGGTTTCCTGCTGCGCTCCGTGCAGACGGTGGTGCTCACCGAAACCGACCTGGTGGGCCAGAAGTCCTCCACCCGGGACATGCGACGCATGCCGAGCAGGCGCCGGGGCACGGTCGACCCGCTACAGCTCAAGCCGGGCGACTACGTCGTGCACGAACAGCACGGAGTGGGCCGTTACCTGGAGATGGTCAGCCGCCAGGTACAGGGCGCCACCCGTGAGTACCTGCTCATCGAGTACGCGCCCTCCAAACGCGGGCAACCGGGCGACCGCCTGTTCGTCCCCACCGAACAGCTGGGAGAGGTCACCCGGTACGTCGGTGGCGAGGCCCCCACGCTGTCCAAGATGGGCGGCGCCGAGTGGAGCAAGGCCAAGAGCCGCGCCCGCAAGGTGGTCAGGGAGATCGCGGGCGACCTCATCCGCCTGTACTCGGCCCGGCAGGCCTCGCCCGGTCACGCGTTCGGCCCCGACACCCCCTGGCAGCGCGAGCTGGAGGACGCGTTCCCCTACGTGGAGACGCCCGACCAGCTGGCCGCCATCGACGAGGTCAAGAAGGACATGGCCAAGCCGGTGCCGATGGACCGGCTGATCTGCGGCGACGTGGGTTACGGCAAGACCGAGGTCGCGGTACGCGCCGCGTTCAAGGCGGTACAGGACGGCAAGCAGGTCGCGCTCCTGGTGCCCACCACGCTGTTGGTGCAGCAGCACATGTCCACCTTCACCGAGCGGTACGCCTCCTTCCCGATCTCGGTCCGACCGATGTCGCGCTTCCAGAGCGACGCCGAGGTGGAGGTCACCCGCGAGGGACTGCGCACCGGCGAGGTGGACGTGGTCATCGGCACGCACCGCCTGCTGTCTTCGGAGACCCGCTTCAAGGACCTGGGCCTGGTCATCATCGACGAGGAGCAGCGCTTCGGGGTCGAGCACAAGGAGGCGCTCAAGCGGCTGCGCACACAGGTGGACGTACTGGCGATGTCGGCCACACCGATCCCCCGCACCCTGGAGATGGGACTGACGGGCATCCGCGAGATGACCACGATCCTCACCCCTCCGGAGGAGCGCCACCCGGTCCTGACGTTCGTGGGGCCCTACGAGGACAAACAGATCACCGCCGCCATCCGCCGTGAACTGATGCGCGAGGGGCAGGTGTTCTTCGTGCACAACCGCGTGGCGTCCATCGACAAGGTCGCGGCCCACATCCAACGACTGGTGCCCGAGGCGCGCGTGGCCTTCGCCCACGGTCAGATGAACGAGCAGCAGCTCGAAAGGGTGATGGTCGACTTCTGGGAGAAGAACTTCGACGTCCTGGTCTGCACGACCATCGTCGAGTCCGGTCTGGACGTGCCCAACGCCAACACCCTGATCATCGACCGCGCCGACACCTACGGCCTGTCACAACTGCACCAGCTGCGCGGACGGGTGGGTCGAGGCCGCGAACGCGCCTACGCCTACTTCCTGTACCCGCCGGAGAAACCGCTGACCGAGACCGCCTACGAGCGGTTGGCCACCGTGGCCCAGCACACCGAGACGGGCGCGGGCATGTACGTGGCGATGAAGGACCTGGAGATCCGGGGCGCGGGCAACATCCTGGGCGCGGAACAGTCCGGGACCATCGCGGGCGTGGGCTTCGACCTGTACGTGCGCATGGTGGGCGAGGCGGTGGCCGAGCTCAAGGGCGACCCCGAGGCCGCCGAGGAGGTCGAGACCAAGGTCGAGCTGCCCATCAACGCCTACATCCCGCACGACTACGTACCGGGCGAACGGCTGCGACTACAGTCCTACAAGCGCATCGCCGGTGTCACCAGCGAGGAGGACGTCCTCGCCGCCTACGAGGAACTCACCGACCGGTACGGCACGCCCCCCGAACAGGTGGACAACCTCATGGCGGTGGCACGGTTCCGGGTCCTGGCCAAGGCGGCCGGTCTGTCCGACGTGGTGATGCAGGGCAACCAGATCCGCTTCTCCCCCGTGGAGCTGCGCGAGTCCCAGGAGCTGCGTCTGCGGCGGCTGTACCCCAAGTCCCTCCACAAGCAGGCGACACGGACCCTGTTGGTGCCGGTCCCCAAGTCCGGCGGCCTGGGCGGCAAACCGCTGCGTGACCTGGAACTGCTCAAGTGGTGCACCGAACTGGTCGAGGCCGTGTTCGAGCCGCACCGGCGCAGGACGGAGCCCAAGGAGCGTTAGCGCCCCGCCCCCGGGCCGAGCGCCGGACCGGGGGCGGATCTCCTTCACATGTGCGCGCCCTCCCAAGAAGCGGAGAAGGCGCGCCGCGTCACCCCCGGGGAGCGTCGACCTCGCCCGGTTCGGCCTCGTAGGTGATCCCGTACAGTTCCTCGGTCTCCTCCTCGGCGGCCCCACGTCGCCACCAGGGGCCGCGCACGCCTCGGCGGGACCGTCTCTCCTCGCGCCGCCGTGCCCACTGTCGGCGAAGGGACTCCGCGCGTTCCTCACCCTCGGCGCTCCCCCCGGTGGTGCCCTCCGCGTCCTGCCGATCGTCCTCAGGCGTGTCCCGTTCGCGGCGACGCAGTGGCGTCACCGTGGCCAGACCCTCACCGACCGGGACGTGGGAAGGCAGCCGCACCGCGCGAGGGCCGGGTCTCCCCGCCGACGCAGGAGCCCGCTCCCCACCCGGTCGTGCGGAACGAGGCCGCGCCGGACGCAGCCCGCGTGTGTACCACCAGTTCGCCGCCCACGCGGCGACGGCCGCGGCCACACCCACCTCCAGGGCGGCGACCAGACCGACCTGCCAGGGGGAGGGCCCCACCTCACTCAGCCTCTCGCCTCCCAGAGGCCCTCCGGCCACCTCGGCCAGCGCCGCGCACAGTATCCCCGTGGTCACCCCGCACACGAATCCCCACAACGGGGCGGCCTCGCTGACCACGTCGGGGGCGCTGCGCTGGGTCAGCACACCGCCCACCGCGCCCGCCAGGAAGGGCAGCACCAACGCGACGAGGGACAGTACCGGGGCCGCCCCGTTGTCGGGCACCGCGGCCAGCATCGGCAACATGGGAAGAGCACCCACCGACACGCCCGTCGGCGCCACCGCCGTTCCCGCTCCCAGGGCGAAGCCCGGCCCCAGCGCGTAGCAGACGGCGAACACCACGGCGTTGGGCAGGTAGGCCACCTGGAAGACCACCAACAGCGCGCCTCCCACCAGCCCGGGGCGCAGGTCCCGCGTCGCCTCGACCACCTCGGGCAGACTGACGGCCAGAGCCACCAGGAGAAGCACCAGGCCGCCCAGCAGGAGCGTGCTCGTGGAGACGAGCACCCCCACCGCCAAAGACCTGGACCGGGCCGGCATCAGTCGCAACAGGTCCCGTGCGGCCACGCCCTTGTCCCGCATCAACTGACGCAGCACCCCCAGACCGCCGGCCAGGAACGCGATCACGAACCCCATGACCAGCGCACGCGGCATGCTCGGTTCCACGGTCTCGGTGCGCGCCAACAGTGCCAGGGTGCCCGCGATCGCCGCGTAGGGTCCGGCGATCGCCAGCGCCGCCCGATACACGTACCGTAGGCGGGGAATGGCGCAGGAGCGCGCCAACTTCCGTCCCGACCGGTACAGCAACAGCCCCGGCAACAGGACCAGGCCCAACGGCAACAGCGCGATCTGTCCGTCAGGGACCGAGAACGACACGTGGTGGCCCACCAGCCAGGCCAGCACCGCACCCTGGAGGATGTCGACGATCTCCTCGCTGAAGGCGTCGTGCGGCGCGGCCACCCAACCGATGACGGTCAGGGTGACGATCACCGCCAGCCCCAACCCCGCGGAGGTGGCCGCGGCGATCCCTCCGGTGGAGTAGAGGGGCCTGGAGGCCTGGGCGTCCGTGCCCGGACCGGTCGCACCGGGGGTCGTGACGTTGCCGTCGCCGCGGCGACCGGTACCGGAGCGCTTGGACGGGATACCACGGTCAGGGGGAGATCCTGGCGTACTCACCCGACTTATGCTGCCAGGGACCGGAATGCTCCGCGCCATCCCGACCGCGCGTGTCGTGTCGGTGTCCGGCGTTCCCGAAGCGGAACCCCCCGCTCACCATCGCCGTCGTACCATACGAGTCCGGTCCCGCACCCGTCGAATGGAAACGCATGACCTCCCCCGAACCCGACAGGTACCGTCTTTCCGACGACGAACGCGACGAGGCGCTGAAAGGACTACGGACCGCCTTGGAGGAGGGCCGGCTGGACGTCGAGGAGCACGAGGCCCGTTCCCACTCCGCTCTGCGGGCCGTCACCAATCTGGACCTGGTGGAACTCTTCGAGGACCTGCCGCCACGCCTGCGACCGGACTTCCTCGCCCCACAGCGGACCGACACCGCACCCGTCCCGCGAAAGTCCGCGCCCGTGGACCTGTCGGCCTCCTCCGAACGCGAGGTGGACCGCAAGAAGCAGGGCCCACACGTGGGAGCCCTGATCGGATGGGCCGGATTCCTGGCCTTCGTCTGGGGTGTGCCCGCGGCCATGTCCGGCGACATCGTCGCCATCTCCGTCTTCCTCGGTGTCTTCCTCCTGCTCGTGGTGCCCGGCCTGACCATGGCCTTCAGACACAGGCGCCGCGAGGAGGGCCCCAAGGAGATCGGCGACTGAGCCGCGGGGTGCGCGGTCCTCACCGGCGTCCATGAAGCGACGAGGGCTCCGCCCCACCGCCGCGTGCGGTGGGACGGAGCCCGGTGGAGGACCTCGGGTCCCCTAGAAGAGCTCGCGCACCAGCTGAGCGGTTTCGCTGGGGGTCTTTCCGACCTTGACGCCCACAGCCTCCAACGCCTCCTGCTTGGCGGCGGCCGTACCGGAGGAGCCCGACACGATCGCGCCCGCGTGCCCCATGGTCTTGCCTTCGGGAGCGGTGAAGCCCGCCACGTAGCCCACCACCGGCTTGGTCACGTTGTCCTTGATGAAGTCCGCCGCGCGCTCCTCGGCGTCTCCACCGATCTCACCGATCATCACGATCGCATCGGTGTCGGGGTCGGCCTCGAACGCCCTGAGAGCGTCGATGTGCGTGGTGCCGATGATCGGGTCGCCACCGATGCCCACGGCCGAGGAGAAACCGATGTCACGCAGCTCGTACATCATCTGGTAGGTCAGCGTGCCCGACTTGGACACCAGACCGATCCGTCCGGGCTTGGTGATGTCGGCCGGAATGATGCCCGCGTTCGACTGGCCCGGAGTGATCAGACCCGGGCAGTTGGGGCCGATGATCCGGGTCTTGTCGCCCTTGGCCTGGGCGTGCGCCCAGAACGCGGCCGTGTCGTGCACGGGGATGCCCTCGGTGATGACCACCGCGAGACCGATCTCGGCGTCGATCGCCTCGATCACCGCGTCCTTGGAGAACTTGGGCGGTACGAAGATCACCGTGACGTCGGCGCCGGTGGCGGCCATGCCCTCGGCGACCGAACCGAACACCGGTACCTCGGTGCCGTCGAAGTCGACCTTCTGCCCGGCCTTGCGCGGGTTGACCCCGCCCACGACCTGGGTTCCCGAGGCGAGCATGCGTCGGGTGTGCTTGGTGCCCTCAGAGCCGGTCATGCCCTGGACCAGCACCTTGCTGTCCTTGTTCAGGAAGATAGCCATGGTCTGTGCCCCTTTTTACTTCGCCGCGAGCTCGGCGGCCTGCGCGGCGGCGCCGTCCATCGTGTCGACCTGCCGCACCGCCGGGTGGGCGCGCTCGGCCAGGATCCGGCGGCCCAGCTCGGCGTTGTTGCCGTCCAGACGCACCACCAAGGGCTTGCTGACGTCGTCTCCGCGCTTTTCGAGCAGTTCCAGAGCCTGGACGATGCCGTTGGCCACGGCGTCACAGGCGGTGATACCACCGAAGACGTTCACGAACACGCTCTTGACGGCCGGGTCGCCCAGAATGATCTCCAGCCCGTTGGCCATCACCTCGGCGGAGGCGCCGCCACCGATGTCGAGGAAGTTGGCGGGCTTGACGCCGCCGTGCTTCTCACCCGCGTAGGCGACCACGTCCAGGGTGGACATGACCAGGCCCGCGCCGTTGCCGATGATGCCGACCTCGCCGTCGAGCTTGACGTAGTTCAGGCCCTTGGCCTTGGCGGCGACCTCCAGGGGGTCGCCTTCCTCGGGGGCGGTCAGGCTCTCCAGGTCCTGGCGGAACTCGGCGTTCTCGTCCAGGGTGACCTTGCCGTCGAGGGCGACGATGCGGCCGTCCGAGGTCAGGATCAAGGGGTTGACCTCGACCAGGGTGGCGTCCTTGCCGGCGAAGGCGTCCCAGAGCTTGGTGATGACCTCGGCGGCTCCCTTGGCGGCGGCCGCGGGAAGTCTGCCGGCCTTGACGATCTCCTCGGCGACGTTGGCCGGAGCCCCCGTCAGCGGGTCGATCGAGATCTTGGCGACGGCCTCGGGGTTGGTCTCGGCGACCTCCTCGATGTCCATCCCGCCTTCGGCGGAGCAGATGGACAGGAAGGTGCGGTTGGCGCGGTCCAAAAGGAAGGAGAAGTAGTACTCCTCGGCGATGTCGGAGGCCTCTTCGACCAGGACACGGTGGACCGTGTGGCCCTTGATGTCCATACCGAGGATCTGCTCGGCCTTGGCCTGGGCGTCCTCGGCGTTCTCGGCGACCTTCACGCCACCGGCCTTGCCGCGGCCACCGGTCTTGACCTGCGCCTTGACCACGACGCGGGGTTTGCCTGCGGCGGCGAACTCCTCAGCGATGGCACGTGCCTCAGCGGCCGTGCTCGCCACCTTTCCCTGGGGTACGGGAACCCCGTACTCTGCGAAGAGTTGCTTCGCCTGGTATTCGAACAGGTCCACGAGGGTCCGTCCTTGTAACTCGCTGGCTCAGGATGTCTACCGGGGTGGCCTCGTCCTGATCGGCGGTGATCCACTGACGCGTGTCACACAACGCAAAGCCCGGTGGGCTGAGCCGTTAGATCGAGATCGCCGCGGCGTTGCCACCCGCGACATGCGCAAAGCTTAGTCGCCCGAAATCCGACCGCCGGACACCGGGTGCGTGTTCACCGGCCCTCAGACCTCCAAAAGCCGCCACTGAGGCATCGCGGGAGTTCCCGCCTGGGAAAATATGTGACCAGCGACACGGTGAATAACACCACGGGGCCGCTTTTCGCTCGCATGAGGACCCTTCGGAGGATGCGACCAACATCACGCACCGGGTCCGTCCGGCGAAGGGCCGGTCAGACGGCGTGGGCCGGACGAACGTTCTTCCGCACCCAGTCGGCGATCTCCGAGGTCGGAGCACCGGGTGTGAAGATCTTGGCCACGCCCATGCGTTCGAGTTCGGCGATGTCGGCGTCGGGGATGATGCCACCGCCGAAGACCCGGACGTCCTCGGCTCCGTTCTCCCTCAACAGCTCCAGTACCCGGGAGAACATCGTCATGTGGGCACCCGAGAGCACGGACAGCCCGATGGCGTCGGCGTCCTCCTGTAGTGCTCCCGCCACGATCATCTCCGGGGTCTGGCGCAGACCCAGGTAGATGACCTCCACCCCGGCGTCGCGCAGCACCCGGGCCACGATTTTGACCCCACGGTCGTGCCCGTCCAGTCCTGGTTTGGCGACGACCACCCGCGCCTTGCCCTCGGCCATGGCGACTCCCCCACGAACGTTCCCCGGATGTCCGTCCCTCCCGGGGGAGGATCCCCGGCCCCGGGGAGGAGACCGATCGACTCGCATGAAGCGTAACGCAGGTCACTTCCGGGTCACGGGCGAAAGGACGGGTATCTTCCCGACCATGGGAGACGATGTCACCGAATTTGACCAGATCAGCACGGAAGAGCTGCGGGAACACGCCGTCGAACTGGCCCGACAACACTGGGACCTGCGTTTCTTCTGGCGGATCCTCGGACTGATCCCGGCCGCCCAGGCGGCCGCGGGCAACGAGGGGGCCAGTGAGGCGAGCGTCGCCCAACTGTCGGGGTTCCTCTACGAGGCGTTGTCCGCGGAGACCGACCCCGAGGTCCAGGAGGCCCTGCGTCCGGTCTACGTGCAGTATCTCCTGGAGCACGGTCAGACCCGGGAGGACGTGGGCCGCGGCGGGGGCACGGCGAGCCGCGACCAGGACGAGGGGACGTCGCGGACACCCACCGACACGTCGGACGCAGAAGACGGAAAGGCCTCCTGAACCACCCGGAGTCGATGTCCGAAAACCGCCGGCCTACGACCCGTCGCATGGGCGACCATGGATGGCGTGATGGACGACGACCAGCGCTACCGCGCCGTACTCAGCAGGGACTCGCGTTTCGACGGGCTCTTCTACACAGCCGTGCGCACCACCGGCGTCTACTGCCGCCCGAGCTGCCCGGCCGTCACACCCAAACGCGTCAACACACGGTTCTTCCCGACGGCGGCGGCCGCCCAGGAGGCGGGTTTCCGCGCCTGCAAGCGGTGCCGCCCCGACCTGACCCCGGGCTCTCCCGAGTGGAACCTGCGCGCGGACGTGGTGGGTCGTGCCATGCGGCTCATCCAGGACGGCACCGTGGACCGTGGTGGGGTCGGTGTCCTGGCCTCCGCCGTCGGTTACAGCCGGCGCCAGCTCAACCGCCTGCTGGTGGCCGAGGTCGGCGCGGGACCACTCGCCCTCGCCCGCAGTGAACGCGCCCAGACCGCCCGGGTGTTGGTGGAGACCACGGACATGCCGATGGCGGACGTGGCCTTCGCGGCGGGGTTCGCGAGCGTACGCCAGTTCAACGAGACCATGCGGGCGGTCTTCGACCGCTCCCCCACCGAGATGCGCGCCATGGGGCGCGCTCCGGCCTCCCGCGTCGGCGAACCGGGAAGCATCACGCTGCGACTGCCCCACCGGAAGCCGATCGACCTGGCCCGGACACTGCGTTTTCTCGGTGACCGGGCGGTACCCGGCGTCGAGGAGTACCGTGAGGGTGTCTACCGAAGAACCCTCCGGCTGGCACACGGCCACGGGATCGTGGAACTCTCGGAGGGGACCACGGGTTCGGGAGGCGGGCACGTGCTGTGCCGTCTACGTCTGGAGGAACCACGCGACCTGACCAGCGCGGTGCGCCGGTGCCGCAGACTCCTCGATCTGGACGCGGACCCGCGCGCGGTCGGCGAGGTCCTGGGCGAGGATCCGCTCTTGGAACCGCTTCTGGACGCGGCCCCGGGGATCCGTTCGCCGGGGCACGTGGACCCGGCCGAGCTGGCGGTCCGAGCCGTGTTGGGACAACAGGTGTCGGTACGGGCCGCCCGCACACTCGCGGGACGGTTGGTGGAGCGGTTCGGGGAACCACTGCCACCCGGCATGGAGAAACCGGACGGCGGACTGACCCATGTGTTCCCCTCACCGGACGTCCTCGCCGAGGCCGATCCCTCCCTGTTCTCCCTTCCGTCCGCGAGGGGGGAGGCGCTCAGGTCCCTCTGCGACGCGGTCGCCTCGGGCCGGGTCGACCTGGGCCCCGGATGCGACCGGGACGAGGCCGAACGACGCCTGGTGGAGCTACGCGGGATCGGGCCGTGGACCGCGGGCTACGTGCGGATGCGTGGACTCGGGGACCCCGACGTGTTCCTGCACGGTGACCTCGGTGTCCGCGTGGCGTTGGAGGCACGGGGAAGGAAGGCGACCCCCGTGACCACCGCCCGGGAGGCCAAGGCTTGGAGTCCGTGGCGGTCCTATGCCACACACCTGCTGTGGGAGTCACTGTCGGACACGTCCGTCAGTGTGAGCCGAGGAAAGGAAGAGGGAACAGAATGAGCACCGTACGAGAGGAGCAGGCGATGCTGCCGCTGGACGTGGTGCCGGTGACGCCCCAGAGGAGGGCCACGGTGGAGTTCCGCGCTCCGCTTCCGGGACCGACCCGGTACACGACGATGCCGTCTCCGGTGGGCGAGCTGACCCTGTTCGGAGACGGGGAGGCGCTGAGCGGGCTCCTCACCCCGGCGAAGGAGGGAAGGCCCCGGACCGTTCCGGAGAACTGGTTGTCCGATCCCGCACCTTTCGCGGAGGCGGTCCGACAACTGGAAGGCTACTTCGCGGGCGAACTGCGCGAGTTCGATCTTCTCCTGGCCCCGGTCGGGACGGAATGGCAGTTGAAGGTCTGGGCGGCCCTGACGACCATCCCCTTCGGAGAGACCGCGAGCTACGGCCAGTTGGCCGAGGAACTCGGTAGGCCGACCGCGTCCCGGGCCGTGGGCATGGCCAACGGACGCAACCCCGTCAGCATCGTCATTCCCTGCCACCGGGTGATCGGAGCGGACGGCTCGCTGACCGGCTACGCCGGCGGTCTGGAACGGAAGGAGTTCCTGCTCGGTCTGGAGAAGAGGATCGCGGGGCTTCACTGAGTCGGACACGGCGCCGCCGGGCCCCGCTTTTCGAGGCGAGGAACGGCGGTGGAGTGGCGCTCCGGAAAACGGCTCTCCTCCCCTTGTCGGCGTACACACTCGCCATTACCCTCTGGTAACAACGCGCTCATCCGTCGCGTGTGCACTGCTGACTCCCCCCACAAGGAGAAGAGTTGACAGCCCCCGCTACCCCCGTCCTCCGTACCTTGCTCTCCAGAACCCGTTTCCTGGGCACGACCACTCTGGTCCTCACCGCCTCCACGGCCCTGGTCGCCTCGGTCTCCACCGCTCACGCCCAACCCGTTCCGGACCGGGACCTCCTCACCTGGGCCGACAACGTCGAGGTCCTCGCTGACGAGGACGCGACCGCGGCCCTGCCCGAGGGGTCCGCGGTCGCCTCCTCAGAGGAACTGCTGGCCGACGCGGTGGTCTCCGATGTCCTGCGGGAACGAGGTTCGACCATCGCCGCGCTCTCCCACCAGGACCGCGAGGTCCGGGTCGACATCCGCGAGGCCGCCGACGGCTCGGCCTTCGGCGTCGCCATCGTGACCGCGCCCATGGGTGCCGACGAGGAACCCTACGCCTGGTTGTTCGCCGCCGACCACGAACCCGCCGGTTGGAGGGTCGGGCTGGAGGGGACCGAGGAGTTCTCCTCGATCCTGGCCGACTCCACACTGTTGGAGGAGGAGGAACGGGAGGCCGTCGCCTCCTCGACCAACCCTTCGGAGGCGTCGCCCACCAGCTACATCGGTATCGGCCTGCCGTTCTCCATCGGCACGTCGATGGTCATGACGGGAGGTCCCCACGGAGAGGTCGGCCAGTCGGTGGACTTCGCCGGTGGTAACGGTCAGGCCCGTGCCGCCCGAGGTGGCTACGCCTACAGTCTGTGCAACGGCTGGACGCGGGTCATCCACGACCACGGATACTCCACGGACTACTACCACCTGGAGAACTACCAGTGGCTACCCGGTAACAACGTCGGGGTCGGCCACTACCTGGGGACTCAGGGCAACAGTCTCTGCGCCGGTGGTTCGACGACCGGCGCCCACATCCACTTCTCGTTGAGGGGGTACACCGACCCCAACGCTCCGGGCTGGTACCTCTCCGTGAACGGCAGGACGATGGGAGGCTGGACCTTCGTGCAGGGAGCGCAGTACGGCGGTTACGCCTACCGTAACGGTGTCGGCACCGTCTACCCGGGCAACTGGATGTACAACTACGGGTTCTAGACACCCGCCGACGTTTCACTTGTTCACAAGCCCGCACGAAAAAGAGAAGGGGGAGGAACCACCCTCTTCGGGCAACCCCTCCCCCTCCCAGAAGAAGAACCGTGGCAGCAACCTACTCTCCCACCCCACCACAGGGCAGTACCATCAGCACCAAGAGGCTTAACGACCGGGTTCGGAAAGAGACCGGGTGTGACCCTCCAGTAATGACCACCACGGA
>NZ_JASCXJ010000014.1 GCF_030271535.1 Nocardiopsis sp. ATB16-24
GAGTCGCATGGGAGAGGGCTCGGGTTGCGGTGTTCCCCCACGAACCTTGAGGACGGGGCGGGAGGAGGCGTGCCGGACACACCGCCGGCTCCCGCGGTCCGCGTCGATCCGTCGGGAGAGGACAGGCTTGCGCGGACGGCGGGACCACCCGACGGCCGTCGGCGAGGAAAGGGGCGTTCGTACGACGGAAGGGGCGCAGGGGGTCCCCGGGATCAGAGGGGCGTGGCTGTTCCCGAGGCCATGGCGAAGCCGCCGGGTCAGCGGGGGAGGCGAACCCGGGGACAGCGCCGGCTCTCTTGGGCCATGAGGAAGGGGCGAAGGACCTCTTCGATCCTCGCCGAGGCGTCCTCGAAGGCGGTGCCGGACTCGATCATGCGCGAAGCCTTGTGGATCACGGCGTTGACCAGTTCCGCCGTTGCCGGGGGATCCGGGACCCCCAGAAACTCCAGCGCCTCCGTCAGAGGGGCCGCGAGCTGTTCGTGCATCTCGCGGCTGCGCTCGGCGAAGTCCGCGCCGGGAGAGGCGGCGGCCAGTGCTCCGGCCACCGCGTGCTCTCCGTCGGCCACCAACCGCAGGTTGGCGTCGGCGTAGGCGAGCACGCGGAGGGCTGGAGAGGCTTCCCCGGCCATCGCGCCGGTCACCAGTTGCGACCAGCGGGGGAAAAGGTCCTCGACCAGCGCGTCGAGCAGGTCCTGTCGGGAGCCGAAGTACTGGTAGAGGCTGGAGCGGGCCAGGCCGACCCGGGCGGCGACCCTGCTCAGGGAGAAAGCGTCGCCGCCGACCTCTGCCAGGACCTCCTTCGCCGCGTCGAGCACGGCCCGGCGCTGGTTGGCCTGGTGATCAGCGAGCGTGGCCGCTGTGATCCGAGGCAAGAACCCCCTCCGTGCTCATTCCGATAGGCGACCGTCCGTCATCCGCACTGTCCGGTCGCAGTACTCCAGGACATCGTGGTCGTGGGTGACCATCATCGTAGCCACATCGGACCGCTTGGTCTCCTGTGCGAGCAACCGGACGATCTCGTGGCTGCGGGCGCGGTCCAGGGCCGCCGTGGGCTCGTCCACGAGCAGGACCGCGGGCCTGCCCATCAGGGCGCGTGCTATCCCCACCCGTTGGCGTTCACCGCCGGAGAGCTGGTGCGGTCGCCGGTTCGCCTTGTCGCCCATGCCGACCTCTTCCAGGAGGCGCTGGACGTCCTGCTGTGTGCCTCCTCGTCCGAGGTGGGTCATCATGCGTAGTTGGTCGGTGGCGGTGAGGGCTCCGAGCAGGTTGCCCGACTGGAACACGAAGCCGATGTGTTCACGGCGGAAGCGCGCCCGGGCCCGCTTGGACAGGCCGGTGATGTCCCGGCCGTCGGCACGGACCGTGCCGGAGTCAGGCACGGTGAGGGCGCCGGCGACGGCGAGCAGACTGGACTTCCCGGCTCCCGACGGGCCGACCACTGCGACCAGTTCTCCGGGGCGGACGGCGATGGACACCTCGTCCAGGGCGGTGACCGTGGTGTCCCCGTCGCCCAGGCGCAGGGTCACGCCTTCGAGAAGGAGTCCTCTGTCGCCCTCGTGGATGGGTTCTGTGTTGGATGCGGCCGTGATGGTCATCGTTGTCCTCCCAGGGCGGTCAAGGGGTCGATCGAGGAAACGCGGATGATGGCGGCCATCGCACCGAGCAGTCCGAGAACGATCAGCAGGACCACCGCCGTTGCGACCGCGGCCCCCTCCAGGAGGAAGGGCACACCCGAACCGGTGATCAGGGAACCCGTTCCCATCCCCACGCCGAGCCCGATGGCGCAGGACACGACCAGGATGACGAGGGCCTGCCCAAGGCCGTCGCGCACGAGGTAGCCGGTGGAGGCGCCCATCGCGCGCAGCACGGCCAGCTCGTGCTTGCGCTGGATCGTCCAGACGGTGAAGAAGGCGCCGACGACCAGCGCGGAGATCGCGTAGAGGAAGGCCTTGATCAGGTCCAGGGTCGAGGTCTCCGCGCTGTAACCGGGGGATGCGGCGAAGGTCCCCTCCAGGGGCAGGCTCATGGTCCCGGCGGCGCTGTCGCCCGCGGAGTGGTCGATCTCTTCGCCGGGCTCCGCGAGCAGGGCCACGGCGGTCGCCTCGGTGTAGACGGCGGGGTCGGCCTCCTGCCCGGTGGAGACACCGGCGTAGATCTCCTGCCAGGTCTTCAGTGGCAGGTAGGCGACGTCGACGTGGCCGTAGGTGTGCTGGTTCTCCAGGGCTCCGACGACTTTCAGTTCGGCCCCCAACCGGTCCACTGTCAGAACGTCTCCGACGGCGATGCCGGCCTCGACCGCGCTCTGGGAGACGACCAGACCGTCCTGCCGCCCCAGACCTTCGCCCTCATGGACGGCGGGTTCGAGGAAGGAGCCCTCCTCGACACCGAAGAGGGCCAGGTCGATGGGGACATCGTTGTCGCTGCGGGCGTTGACGAGCAGGTTCCCGAAGAGTGCGGCTTCTGCGACCTCGGGCTGGTCGCGCCACTCCTGGAGCTGCTCCTCGTCCACGCGGCTGCGGGAGAAGGAGGAACCGATCTCTGTTTCCTCCTCGAAGGCGAAGCCGTCGACGGGGAGCTGTTTCAGGCCGGACACCCCGTCCTCCACGAGGCCTGAGGACAACCCCGACAGCAGGACCATCAGCACCGCGATCAGGGCGATGACTCCTCCCATCAGTCCAAAGCGCGAACGCGCGAACCACAGTTCGCGCATGGCTAGAAACATGTCCGACCTCTCTCAGTACATGCGGGAGCGCCGCTTCCCGACGCTGTGTCGGTAAATATACCGACGTAGCGTCGGGAAGAATTTCGGGGGTACTCCAAGACGTGTCCGGTGGCTCCTGGGCGGCGGGTCGGTCAGGGCCCGCGCGTCGCTGGAGGAGGGTCGGCGACGATCCCGAGGGACGCTCGGCGGGACGCAGTGGACTCCCCCCAACGCGTGGTCGGAGTCCTGGACCGCCTACCCCCTGTTCACCGGCCGCTCGGCCCTGACACAGCGGTGAGCGATCCCGACCACCCCGCCGTGGCGAAGCGAGGGAATGGCCGGCAGGTCGTCGACGTACCCGGATGGCGAGAAGTGTGGACGGATCGGCGAACCTCGGCCATGGACACGCCAGGCCGGACGACCTGCTCCTGGTCGGGGGCTTGTCCTGGATCACGCCCAATGACGTCGGACACCACAGACGGTGACGGCGTACAAGCGTGGTGACCGAAAAGGGGGTGTGTCCACTCCCTGCCTCGACGGTCGACGGACTCCGATGTCACCTCCGACCACCGAGAGCGCCCACAAGAGCAGGAAGTCACCACAGGTCATGGCCCTTGCGTCGCATCGGCATCGTTTCCGGACACACGGGGCGGGTCAGTGGCGAATCGAGGACTCCTCCGGGCGAACCCGCACCAACTGGCTGAGGAGCGCCAACACCGGGAGCTCCAGCAACGGACCCACCACCAGGGCCACCGCGATGAGCGGGCGGTCCGGAAAGGCCGCCACGGCGATCGCCAAGGCGGTCGGCGAGTTGCGTGCCACCGTCGTCATCGTCAACGTGACCCGCTGGTCGGCGGGCAGACGGAGCAGGCGCGCGGCCAGCACCGCCACCAGCGGAGCCACCACGAAGAACAGCAACAGAGGCGGCAGCAGCGCGGCCAGTTCCCCGAAGTGGGAGAGCACCGTGCGCGCCTGCCAGGCGAACATGGCCAGCACCGCCGTGTACAGGAGTGGAAGCACGGCGCCGGCGACCCGCGGGATCAGGACCGTGTCCCGCCAGTCGGTGCCCTTCCACCGGCGCGCCACCCCGCGCAGCACCACCGCCAGTAGCAACGGCACCAGCAGGACCAGCAGAACCGCCTCCAGCAGTGTCCCGGCGTCCACCATCGCGGCCTCGCCACCGAGCAACAGCACGTACACCGGCAGCAGGAGCAACTGCAGGACAAGGTTCACCGGCAACACCGCCGCGGCCACACCCATGTGACCCCGGGCCAGGCCGGTGAATACCAGGTACCAGTCCGTGCACGGGGTGACCAGCAGCAACAGCAGGCCGATCCGCAGGTCCGGGGAGTGACCCAGGAGCCCCGCACCCAGAGCCCAGGCGAGCAGGGGGGTGAACACGAAGTTGAGCACGAGACTGGTGACGACCACCCTGCCCGCGGATCCGGCCTCGCGCACCTGACCGACGTCGACCTGCGCGAACACCGCCGTCAGCATGAGCATCAGGGCGGGGAGCACCAGGTGCCCCGCCGCCTCGCCGACCGGCGGGAAGAGGCCCGCACCCAGTCCGGCGAGGGCGGCCAGCGCGACGAACACGCTCTGGAACTTCTCTGACGTGGACACGTGGCTCTTCATGGTGGGGTTCGGGACAGGACGAAACCACGCTAGCCGATGCCCGCTTCGCCTCAGGCGTGCCCGGACGTCCCCGCCGGTGCGAGCCCCGGCCCGCCCGCGGAGAGGTTCGTGTCCGAGCGTCCCGGGAACGAGGACCGCATGATCGACCGGACCCAGGCCTTCGACCGACTCAGCCGGGACTACGGCCGCTTCCGCCCCGGGTATCCCGCCCCTGTTCTGGGCCGCCTCCGTTCCCACGTCCGGGAGGGGGCCCACGACTCCTGGCCCCGACCCTGGCTCCTGCTCGACGTCGGCTCGGGAACCGGGATCTCCACCCGTGCCCTGCGCCGGGCCTTCGGGACCGAACCCCGTGTGGTCGGTGTCGAACCCGGCCACGCGATGCGCGACACGGCCGACACGGCCGACACGGCCGACCGGATCGAGTACGTGGACGGACGCGCGGAGGAGATCCCCTTCCCCGACGCCTCGGCGGTCCTGGTGCTCGCCGCCCAGGCCGTCCACTGGTTCGACCGGCCGGCCTTCTACGCCGAGGCGGCGCGCCTGCTCGTGCCCGGAGGCACCGTCGCCGTGCTCGCCAACGACCGCGACTGGACCGTCGGCACGTTCGTCGACGCCTACGAGTCGCTGATGGAGGAGCACGGTGACGACTATCGGCGTGACTACCGCGTCCACGACACCCTGGGGGAGATGGAGGCCCAGGACGGCCTCGGCGAAGCGGTCGGGTTCACCACCTCCTGGACGCGTGAACTCGGTCTCGAACAGTTCCTCGGCAACGCGATGTCCTCCACCAAGATGGCCGCGGTGAGGCGCGGCCTGGGGGAGGAACGCACCCGTGACGCCCTCACCGCGCTCGCCGGTGAGCACTTCCCCGACGGGAACGTCCGCATCCCCTACGTCACGCGCCTGTTCCTGGCCCGCAGAACGTCGTAGCCGCTCTCCGGCGCCGTGACGAACACACGGCCCGGCGCGGGCCCACCCGCCCCCTCATGGGGGCGGATCTGAGGGGAACGCACGTCGAGGACGCTCTCTGGCCCGGCGAGCCGAGTCCACGGGGACCGCGTCGGCCCCGCTCACGCCGAAGCGCCTCCGAGCTCCTTCTTGAAACCGACGTGGGAGGCGGTGTACCCCAGCCGCTCGTAGAAGCGGTGCGCCTCCCCACGGGAGGCGTCCGAGGTCAACTGCACCATGGCCGCGCCACGGCGCCGGGCCTCCTCCTCCGCCCAGAGCAGGAGGTCGGTGCCCAGGCCACGGCCGCGCTCGCTCGTATGCACACGTACCGCCTCCACCTGGGCGCGCACGGCGCCCCGGCGGGACAGGCCGGGGATGAACGTCAGCTGTAGGGTCCCCACCACGCGACCCTCGCGGCGGGCCACCGCCAGGAACTGGTTCGGGTCCGCGTCGACGGCCTCGAAGGCCTTCAGGTAGATCCCAGGCTCCTGCGGGCTCTCACGTCGAGCGCCCAGCGTGTCGTCCGCGAGCATGGCGACGATCGCCTCCACGTCCTCCGCCCGCGCGCGGTCGATGATCAGGCCGTTGTCCATCTGCGAAACTCCCTGGGGTTCGGGGCCGGTCAGGGCCCGGGATTCGGGGGCCGGTCAGAGCAACAGCCCGGCCACGGCTTCGAGGTCCTCCACGACGGTGGTCGCGTGCGACAGGTCCGTGGGCGCGACCGTGGAGGCCACTGCCACCACCGGCATCCCCGCGTCCAGTCCGGAACGGACGCCGGAGGCGGAGTCCTCCACCACCACACAGCGTTCGGGCGGTACCCGCATGCGTTCGGCGCCCAGGAGGTAGGGGGCAGGGTGGGGCTTTCCCTCGGACACGTCGTCGGCGGTCACCAGCACGCGGGGGAGGGGCAACCCGGTCGTCGTGATCCGGGCATGGGCGATGCGATCGCCTCCGGAGGTGACGACGGCCCAGGGACGCCCCCGCCCGTCGAGTGCGTTCAGCAGCTCGTGGGCGAAGGGCATGGCGCGCACCCCGTCCCCGGCCGTGGCCTCGTGCGCCTCGATCCGCGACGCCTCGGACACCGGGTCCAGATGCGGGGCGAGGAGTCGGACCAGGTCCTGGTCGGTCCGCCCGTGATGGTGCGCGAGCACCGTGTCCACGTCCAGACCGCGTTCGACCGCCCACGCGGTCAGCCCCGTGACGATGCTCTCGGCGGAGTCCACCAGAACACCGTCCAGATCGAACAGCACGGTCGTCCCGTCGTAGTCGCCCACCTCGTCCCCCGTTCCGGTGATGCCTCGTAGGTGCGAAGAGACTATCCGTGAGCACGGATCGTGCGGGGGCGGGCCATGCCGTGCCCGACCCCCGCACGTTGATTACCTTTGACACATGGACGCCGAACAGATGACCGCCCTCGTTCTGGCCACCGAGGACGAGGACCCGCTGGCGGGGCTGGACGCCGCGGTGCGACTGCGCAGGGAGATGGAGCGCGTCGAGGCCGTTCTCGTCCGACGCGCCCGCAACCAGGGGTCCACCTGGGCGGAGATCGCCGGAGTCCTCGGGGTGTCCAAGCAGGCCATCCACAAGAAGTACGGCGGGCGGGGCCTGTTCCGGTCACAGGAGTAGGTTCCGCACCGACGGACACGCTCCGGTCGGCCGCTCAGCGCAGGGCCGCGGCGAACCGCTCCATACGCCCGCCGAACCCCTCCGCGTCGCCGAACCACACCGCCACCGCGTCCGCCCCGGCAGCGGCCAGTTCTCGGAACATCCCGACGGCGTGGTCGAACTCCCCGCCCTCTCCCGCGCAGGAGAGTCGGGTCCCAGCCGACACGGGCCGGGGCGTCAGCTCCCTCAGCCGGTTCCGGGCCCTGACGAAGCCCTCGGAATCCAGGCCCACGCCCTGCCAGGCGTCGGCGAACTCGGCCGCCCGCCGCAGCGCACGCTCCGACGTCCCGCCGACCATCACCGGTACACGCCGGGTCGGACGCGGCTCGAAGACGCCGTGTTCATAGGAGTGGAAACGCCCGTGGAAGGCGCCCTCCCCCTCGAACAGGTGCCGCAGCAACCGCAGGGTCTCGTCGGTGCGGGCCCCGCGCGTGGTGAAGTCCGAGCCGACCGCGTCGAACTCCTCCCGAGACCAGCCGGTCCCCACTCCCAGGACGAAACGCCCCTCCGCGAGGGCGTCCAGGGTCGCCACCTGCTTGGCCAAGGGGAAGGGGTCGCGCAGGGGCGCCACGAGCACCGACGTGCCGAGGCGGATCCGCTCGGTGCGAGCGGCCAGGTACGACAGGGTCACCAATGGCTCGTACACGCCTCCGAACGTCGTGCCGTACGGTGCGGGCGGCAGCAGGTGGTCGGGCAGCCACACCGTGTCCACGCCCAGCTCCTCGGCCCGTACGCCCAGATCGACGAGGACGCGCGGGGGCATCCGCGGCGACTCGTCGGGCAGGACCACCTGGAGGCGGGTGCCCGTCATCGGTTCCGTGAGTTCGCTCATGGGTCGACGGTAGACCGTGCGCCGGCGCCGAGGCGGACCCGCCCTCGGAGGAGCCGTTCGCCGGATCGCCCTCGGGCAGGGCGATCTCGACGAGCGGCGAAGGCCCGATCCGCCGACATTCCCACGACGCACCCCACCGGACCCGTCGATGGGCGGATACGTTGGCGCAGAGCGTCCGCCGAGCCGCGGACCCCGCGAGCACCACCGCCCGCATGACGGCTCCGCCGTCCACTCGATCACCGAAAGGTCGCCCATGTCCGTCACCAGCAGGGAGATCCACCTGGTCTCCCGCCCCGTCGGAGAGCCCCGGCCCAAGAACTTCGCCCTCGTGGAGACCACCGTCGAGGACCCCGGACCCGGACAGGTCCTGGTGCGCAACGACTGGATGTCCGTGGACCCGTACATGCGCGGACGCATGAACGACGTCAAGTCCTACGTGCCGCCCTACCGTCTGGGCGAACCGATGGAGGGCGGTGCGGTGGGCGTGGTCACCGCCTCGGGCAGCGACGACCTCCCGGTCGGCACCACGGTCCTGCACTCGGCGGGGTGGCGGGAGTACGCTCTGCTGCCCGCCGAGGTCGTGCGCGCGGTGGACGCCTCGCCGGCCCCCGCCCAGGCCTACCTCGGGGTGTTGGGCATGGTCGGCCTCACCGCCTACGCGGGCCTGACCGAGGTCGCCGAGGTCCGACAGGGCGACGTGGTGTTCGTCTCCGGCGCGGCGGGCGCGGTCGGCTCCCTGGCCGGGCAGATCGCCCGCCGCCTGGGAGCCTCCCGGGTGATCGGCTCGGCGGGAGGGCCGGAGAAGAAGCGTCGCCTGCTGGAGGAGTTCGGCTTCGACGCCGCCATCGACTACAAGGAAGGCGGATTGGAGGAGAGGCTCGCCGAGGCCGCCCCCGAGGGCGTCGACGTCTACTTCGACAACGTCGGTGGCGACCACCTGCGCGCCGCCATCGCCGCGATGCGTCAGCACGGCCGGATCGCCCTGTGCGGCGCGGTCTCCCAGTACAACGCCACCGAGCCCGCCCCCGGCCCCGACAACCTCTTCCTCGCCGTCGGCAAGCGCCTGACCCTGCGCGGGTTCATCGTCAGTGACCACGCCCACCTCATGAAGGAGTACGCCGAACGGGCCTCGGGGTGGCTCGCCGACGGGGACCTGCGCACCCAGGAGACCGTGGTCGAGGGCATCGACAACGCGGTGCGGGCCTTCCTGGACATGATGCGGGGCGCCAACACGGGCAAGATGCTGGTCCGTCTCACGTCCTGAGGACAGGCTCGAAAGGACCTCGGGCGAACGCGGGCCAGCGGTGGGGCCGTCTTCGGGGAGGCGGGGACACCACTCCCGGGGGGAGGCCACCGTCTTGGTCGAAACGGACGTCCAACGCTTCTCCCCACCGGGAAAAGGGCCTTGACGGGACCCGCTCCACACAGGGCGGGTCCCTTGGGAGGCGGGCCTGACACACATTCCCGCCCCGAGTGGCGTGGTGCCGGACGGAGGCGTACAGTCCTCTCTGGTGCGTCGGTGAGCAAGGACGACGACACCGCTCTCTTCTAGGCGAAATCAGATCCGATGACCGTCGTTCCCCTTCGCGCAGCACGTGTTTACCGTTCGGAGGACGCCGAGCGTGTCGTGCACGCGTGGTGTCACCAGGCTCTGAGCCGGTGGCCCGAGCTCGTTCCCCTTCCTCCTGTGGAGACACGGCTGGGAAACACGCAGGCCTTCCGTGCCGGGGGTGGCCTCGGCACCCCGGTCCTGATCCTGCCGGGCACCAACCTCAGCGCGGCCACCACGGTGCCCGCCGCCCGTGAACTGGCCGCGGACCGTTCGGTGCTGCTGGTGGATCTGCCCGGACACCCCGGGCTGAGTTGTAGTCGGCGCGTCGGTGGTGCCAGGACCGAGACCTACGGTGCCTGGTTGGAGGAGCTCCTGCCCCGGATCACCGACCGACCCGTGCTCGTGCTGGGACACTCGCGCGGCGCCGCCGTCGCACTCGCCTCCACCCCCTCCCCGCTGATCGCCGGGATGCTGCTGCTCAACCCCGCAGGACTCACCGCGGCCGGTGTCAGCTCGGAGTCGATGCGCGCCATGCTCCCGTGGACGGTCCTGCCCAACGAGCACACCAGCGCCAAGCTGCTGGAGTTCCTCAGCGGTTCGTCCACGACGTGCGACTGGAAGGCCGAGGTCGAGTGGCTGACCCTCGTGGCCCGGTACTGCCGCACGGGTTCCGTCCCCGGTCCGTTGCCCGCCGAGCACTTCGGCGCCTGGGCGGACACCCCGGTCGTGGTCGCGACCGGAGCGAACGATCCACTCTTCTCCTCGGCACGTCTGCACGGGCCGACCCGCCGATTCCTGGACACCGACGTCCACACGATCGAGGGAGCGGGCCACCTGTCGCTGCACGAACAGCCCGGAAGGGTACGGGAGCTGCTGCGGGGACTCGACGCCTGACCCCGCCCGAGAGGATGTCGGAGGCGTCCCGGGCGCCTCCCGAAGGCCGGCCCGTGGTCGGCGGTGGGTCGCCGGTGCTTCCGCCGTGCGGTGCGAGGAGGCGAGGGACGGTCGGAGCGCTCTCGCGACACGTCGATCGTACGCGGGACACGTGCTGCTCCCCCGAACCGTCAACGCATAGTATGCACAGCCGTGCGATAACACTGCCCGTGCTTTCTTCCATGCATTTTCCTTGACGCTTTCGTGTGTCGACAATTCACCTGGGTAAGAACGGCTCTGACTTCTCACGAAGGGAAGGAGAAGCAGGGAAGCCCTGTTCAAGGCGGGTTCTTGTCCGAAGTCGGCGTGGGCTGACGGGATTCCATCCCCCGTGGAAAGCCTCCGAAACATCAGAAAGCGGTCGGCATGCTTGAAAAGCTGGCACAGAAGATGGGCCTCAACACGAACCCGGCGATCTTCTTCACGTCTGCCGCGTTGACCGTCTTCTTCGTGGTGTCCGCCGTTCTCTTCACCGACACGGTGGACCTCGTCTTCGGTAGTGCCTCGAACTGGATACTCACCCACCTCGGCTGGCTCTACATCCTCGGCGTGACCACCTTCCTCATCTTCCTGATCTGGATCGCGGCCGGCCGGTACGGTCACGTGCGCCTGGGACCTCCCGACAGCAGACCCGAATACAGCAACGGCAACTGGTTCGCCATGCTGTTCGCCGCGGGCATCGGCAGCATCCTGATGTTCTGGGGCGTGGCCGAGCCCATCAGCCACTTCGCCGAGCCGCCGCAGCGCAACGTCGAACCGGAGTCGATCGCCGCGGCCCAGGAGGCGATGGGATTCACGCTCTACCACCTCGGCCTGCACACCTGGACCATCTTCTGCCTGCCCGGGCTCGCCTTCGCCTACTTCGTGTACCGCAAGGGCCTGCCGTTCCGGGTGAGCTCGATCTTCCACCCCTTCCTCGGAGAACGGATCCACGGACCCCTGGGGCGGACCGTCGACATCATCGCGGTCCTGGGCACGCTGTTCGGGGTCGCCGTCACCATCGGCCTCGGCACCCTCCAGATCAACAGCGGTCTGCACACCCTCTTCGGAGTGGAGGAGAGCCGACTCACCCAGCTGATCCTCATCGCGGTCGTCACCACCATCGCGGTGATCTCGGTGGCCACAGGGCTCGACGTCGGCATCAAGTGGCTGTCCACGATCAACATCGTCATGGCGGTGGCGCTGCTGATCTTCGTCTTTCTGGCGGGGTCCTCGCTCTATCTGGCCAAGGGCGTCATCGAGACCACGGGCGTGTACCTACAGTGGCTCATCCCGCTCTCTTTCTGGAACGACACCTTCGGTGACACCGGCTGGCAGGGCTCTTGGACCGTCTTCTACTGGGCGTGGACCATCACCTGGTCGCCGTTCGTCGGCATCTTCATCGCACGCATCTCCAAGGGACGCACCATCCGCGAGTTCGTGCTCGGAGTGCTGGCCGCGCCCACCGCGTTCAGCATCGTGTGGTTCAGCGTGTTCGGGCTCTCGGCCTTCGACATCGAGATGAACCAGGGCGGCGAACTGGTCCAGGAAGTGGTGGTCGACGAGGACATCCCCGGTGCCCTCTTCGCCTTCCTGGAGCACTACCCGCTGACCACGTTCGTGTCGGCGGTGAGCATCCTCATCGTCGTCATCTTCTTCACCACCTCCTCGGACTCGGCCTCCCTGGTGGTGGACATGCTCTGTTCCGGGGACGCCCAGAGCCCGACCCGACAGAGGGTGTTCTGGGGGATCACCGAGGGCGTCGTGGCCGCGACGGTGCTCACGGCCTCCGGTGTGGGAGGCCTGGACGCACTGCAACAGACCATCATCGTGTTCGGCCTGCCGTTCTTCGTCATCGGTTTCTTCATGATGGCGGGGTTGGTGCGCTCACTCCAGGCCGAGTTCGCGGAAGGATCGGGCGTCCAACGCGAACGCAACGCCCCGCTGACCACCAGGGCGCGCAGGCTCAAACGGCGGATCGCACGCGGCGAGACCGGGAAACGTTCCGGCGGCCGAAACGGCAACGGCGGCGAGGGTAGAGGCGGGCCCCCGGAGCGTTGACCGGAGACCCACCGTAGGAGGAGCCCGGGACGGAGACGTCTTCGACGGCGGCGCCCGGCCGCGGCGGGGACGGACCCCGCCCCGGCGCAGGCCTACCCCTGCCAGGCCATGTTGACGACACCGCCGAGCGTGACGTACCCGGCCCTGGTGAAGGCCTCCGCCATCGGGACGTTGCCCAGGTCGGTCGCGGCCCGTACGAGTTCGGCGCCCTCCTCGACCAGGACGCGCGTGCCCTCGGCGAGGATGCCGTCGACGTATCCGTTCCCGCGGTGCTCGGGCAGGACCGCGATGTAGCCGATCATCGGGTGGTAGTCGTTGCGCGCGGGCAGCACGAACCCGACCGGTTCGCCGTCCGGCAGCGTCGCGATCCGCCACCACTCCCGGGGCGTGGTGTACCGGGCGAACTCGTCGGCGTAGTTGTCGGCCGCGATCCGCTCCGCGCTCCTGTGCGCGAGGTCGGCGCGGTCATGGGCGTCCAGGGTCCCCTCCAGCGCCCGGACCATCAGACCGAGGATCTCCTCCTCGTCCCGGATCGGCCGGAACAGCAGGCGGTCATCGGGTCGCGGCGACGGACACGCGGAGGTCCACTCGAAGCGCAGGCGTTCCACGAGCAGGGACCCGCCGGTGCGTTCGACGGCGGTCATCCTCTCGTGGACGGAACGCCGGTCACCAGGATCCTCACGCCAGTCGGCGGGGACGAAACGCAGATACTCCGGAGGGGTCCGGCCTTCGGGCAGGGTGGCCGCCGACGCGGTGCGCAACAGCCGTTCGAGGACTTGCACGCGGTCGACGTCTTCGGCGGTGTCGTCCACGTCCAGGACGTCCAGGAGAAGGGGCTCGGTGTCGCTGTTGCGACACCACCAGGACAGGCGGGCCAGGAGTCGGTCGCCCTCCAGGGCGACCCACATCCAGGAGGGGTGGCGGCGGCCCTCGACCAGGTCCGCGGTGAATTCGGGGTTCTGGGGGTAGGGGAGCCGGTTGAAGAGGTCCAGCTCCTCCGCTCCGGTGATGGTCCGGATGGTCAGGTCGGGCGTGTTGAAGGTCAAGGCGACACTTTCGATCTGTGCGCCCGCCCACTCGGGGATCAGCTGTCGTGGTCGTCCCCGGAGGACACGAGCGCGGTGGTCACGGTGAACACGGCGGTGCCTCCTTCCGTCGTCGGGTCCCGGCGCTTCCGTGGCCGGGTGCCGCTCATTCCTACCAGTGTCCACGTCGTGGGCACAAGTTCTTTTCCGCGCCCGGACGTACGAGGATCTCCGGCGCTCCGGCCGAAGGCGGACTATTTCGGTGGCGCGTGCACCCGCGACCGGGGAGGATGCCCCGCATGCGACGATCCTTCGACGAACTCGTGGCCGAGGCCGAAGCCGAACCGACCGAGGGGTGGGACTTCTCCTGGTTGGAGGGCAGGGCCACCGAACAACGCCCCTCATGGGGTTACCAGCGCCTCATGGCCGAACGCATGGCGCGCGCCGACGCCGCACTCGACATCCAGACGGGCGGAGGCGAGGTACTGGCGGGTGTTCCCCGACGCCCACGCCTGACCGCCGCCACGGAGTCCTGGCCGCCCAACATCGTCAAGGCCACCCGGCTGCTCCACCCGCTGGGCGTGGTGGTGGTCGCGGACGAGGACGAACCTCCGCTGCCCTTCGCCGACGGGGCCTTCGACCTGGTGGTCTCCCGGCATCCGGTGAAGGTGTGGTGGGAGGAGATCGCCCGGGTCCTGACGCCGGGCGGCACCTACCTGTCGCAGCAGGTGGGACCGGCCAGCGTCTTCGAGGTGGTGGAGTTCTTCCTGGGACCGCAGCCCGAGGAGGTCCGCCGGTCCCGCCACCCCGACCGGGAGCGGGACCGCGCACGGGCCGCGGGGCTGGAGGTGGTGGACCTGCGCATGGAGCGGCTGCACACGGAGTTCTTCGACGTGGGCGCGGTGGTGTACTTCCTGCGCAAGGTCATCTGGATGGTCCCCGGATTCACCGTGGAGGCCTACCGCGACCGTCTCCGGGACATGCACGAGCACATCCGTCGCGAGGGTTCCTTCACCGCCACCACCTCCCGGTTCCTCATCGAGGCCCGTAGACCCGGCTGACCTGCCCGCCCCGGGAGAGGGCGGGCTCCGGCTCAGGACCGGGCGGAGACCCGCTGCACGACCTCGAAACCCCACAGTTCGCTGTCGGTCGCGGCGGGGCCGCCCCGTCCGTGCCCGTGTCCGTGCCCGCCCGGCGAGCCCTCCTGCCGGGACTCCGTGGCGGCCTGGGCGTGGCCCCTCTGGAACGCCTGGCCCTCCACCCAGTTCCGGAAGTCCTCCTCCGACCGCCACCGGGTGTACACCAGATACTTGTCGGTCCCCTCCACCGGACGCAGCAGCTGGAACTCCTCGAACCCCGGCTGCCCCTCCACCAACCCGGCCCGTTTGGCGAACCGCTCCTCCAGCGTGGCGCCGGCGCCCTCGGGAACGGTCAGGACGTTGAACTTGACGATGCTGCTCACGCGGCATCCCTTCTTCGGTCGTTGTCGGCCTGCACGCCCAACCTAACGGGCCGAAAACACCTGGGGCGCGAACCGGGGGCCGCGTCGGACCGGGTCGTGTTCATCCCAGCCCGTGTCTGCGGGCGACCATCCGCAGGATGACCGATCGGGGAAGGAGCCTGCGCAGGGCGAACACCACCGGGGCGTTGCTGCCCACCGCGTAGAGCGGCCGGGGAGGATCGGCCTCCACGGCGCGCGCCACCGTCCGGGCCACGGTCCCCGCGGAGATCCCCTTGGCCTCGTTGGCGTTGAGCGCTCTCAACATCGTGTGGTACTCGTCCGTGAACGGTGAGCCGTCCCGCAGGTACTGCGTCCGCCGCTCGCTGATGCCGGTGTTGATCGACCCGGGTTCCACCGTCGTCACCCCCACCCCGTAGGGGGACACCTCGCGGCGCAGTGCGTCGGCGAAACCCCTGAGCGCCGCCTTGGACGCCACGTACGAGGAACGGTAGGCCAGCGGGAAGCTCGCCAACATCGACCCCACCATCACCACCCGCCCGTACCCGCGGGTCCGCATCCCCGGCAGCAACAGCTGTGTGAGACGCACCGCGCCGAACACGTTGATGCGGAACAACCGCTCCAGCGCGTCCGAGGGCAGCTCCTCGAACGGTCCGCTCTGACTCTCACCGGCGTTGTTGACCAGCACGTCCACCTCGCCCACGGCTTCGGCACAGGCTCTGACGGACGACTCGTCGGCCAGGTCCAGGGCCAGGTACTCCACCCCCGGGACCGGATCGGCCACCGCATCAGGTCTGCGGCTGGTCCCGTACACGCGGTGGCCACGACGGAGGAGTTCGGCGGCCACGGCCGCGCCGATGCCGGAGGAGGCGCCCGTGACGAGCGCGGTCCGCGAAGGGGAGGGCGTGTTCATGGTGGGTCCTTCAAGGGTCGGAAGGGAGTGGGCGGGCGCTCGCGCCGCGCGTGAGAGCGATGATCGCACGCCGTCCCTGCCCGGTGAAGGGCACCCCGTCGCACCTCGACGTGATGACCGTGCCCCGTTCAGTCCCACCGGTGGGGGTCGAACATGGCGATCGGCATGTCGGTGCGTCCGTCCCGGGCCAGGTCGGCCAGGGCGATCCCCACCGCGGAGGCGAACTTGTAGCCGTGCCCGGAGAAGCCGCCCGCCAGGACCAGCCCGGGCAGCTCCCGCCGGTGTCCGATGAGGAAGTGCTCATCGGAGGTCATGGTGTACATGCACGCCGCCATGCGCTCGGGCAGCTCGGCGACACCGCGCAGCCCGGCGGCCAGGGCCCCCAGCCGCCGTGCGTCCGCGGCGTCGGGTGCGCGCGGTCCCACGTCGGGGTCCACCGGCTCGCCCCACTGCGCGCCCTCGGCCCTGTTCCCGGGGGTCTCCGCGTGCACACCGATCTTGACGGTCCGACCGCCGTCCAGGCTGGGGAATCCGTACCACGTACAGTCGTCCTCGTCCCGGGCGAACACCGGCCCGTGGACGTGCGGGGAGGGGTCCTGTGTCGTACGGAACCATCCCAGCACCCGGCGTTCCACACGCAGCCCGCCGCCCAGGTCCGCCACCTCCGGCAGCAGACGAGGCAGCCAGGAGCCGGCGGTGACGATCACCCGACGGGCCAGGATCCGGCCTCCGTCGGACAACAGTACGCTCGGACGGTCGGGGTCCGGCACGATCCGGGAGACCGTGGTCCCCGTGCGCACCCGTGCGCCCGATCGCTCGGCGAGCCGCACCGCCGCCCGGATCGCGGCCTCGGGCAGGACGGCACCCGCCTCCTCCTCGAAGACCCCCACCTCACCCGGACGCGTCACGTGCTGGGGGAAGCGCCGCGTGAGCCGTTCGTGGGACAGCACCTGGTGGGCGAGGTCGTGACGCTCGGCCGCGGCGATCGAACCGGTGACCGCGGGGTCGTCCGGGGAGCCGAGCATCAGTGCGCCCGTGCGTACCAGCAGGCGCTCGGCCGCGGCCTGTTCCAGTTCCTCCCAGGCGCGCCAGGCCGCCCTGACGAACGGCACGTACTCGGCGCCCTCCATGTACGCGGTGCGGATGATACGGGACTCCCCGTGGCTCGATCCCCGGTCGTGGCCGGGGGTGAAGCGCTCGATCCCGATCACGTCCACCCCGCTCCGGGCCAGACGCCACAGGGCCTGCGCCCCCATCGCCCCGAGGCCGACCACGACGGTGTCGGTCTTCGTTGACTCCGCCACGCTCTTCCCCCATGGTCGTGCTCCATCCCTCGTCGGAGGGCTCGACGGTCATGATCGCAGGTCCCGCGCATGGCGGACGCCCGACCACCCCACAGGGCGGCCGGGCGTCCCGTCTCGGAAGGGGAACCGAGGATGCGGACTACTGGATGGGCGGGTGGGCGTTGGCCAGCAGCTCCTGGAACTGCTCGGAGAACCAGTGGCCCGAGACCGGCGCGTTGGGCAGCGCACCGCTCATGTTGTTGCCGTTGCGCGGGTTGCCCTCATAGGTGGGGTCGCACATCCGGTCGAAGCCCTTGCCCTCGTCGTTGGGGATCTCCGTGCTGGACCCGTCGGACTCACCCGGGGGCTTCATCCACACGTAGGCGTCAATGCCCGGCTCGGGAGCGGCCTGGGGACGCTCGCCCAGTCCCGCACCGGCCTGGTTGCACCAGTTGCCGGAGTTGATCCGTCGGTCGAAGCGGCCGCCGTCCACGTAGGCGTCGACGTCGGTCTGCGGACCCGGCCCGGTGGGACGGTCCGGTCCACCCCACCCGTTACGGGAGGTGTCGATCAGCATGCCGATCCCCGGGTCGAAGCCCTGACGGACCAGTTCCTGGCGCAGGCCCTGGGCGAAGGACAGCTCGTCGATGTAGTTGTTCCAGTCCACCCAGCTCGACTGACGCACCGGCGTGCCGGCGATGGTCTGGCCCAAGGAGAAGTGCTCCTCCTTCAGCGCCGAGTAGTTGGCGGTGTTGGCGATGAACCCGTGCACGTCGTCCGGGGTGGCTCCGGCGGCGTTGGCGGCCTGGTAGAACAGCTGTGCCGAGGGCACGAAGTTGTCCTCCCAGCCGATCCAGCCGTGGTGGCCGGCGTCGACGTAGTTGTACACGTTGTCGATCGCGCCGAGCTGGGCCAGGGCGTAGCCCACACCCTCGACGTAGTTGCCGTTGGCCAGCATCACGTCGCACTCGGGGGTGGCGGTCTCACGCGGGGAGACGTTGGTGATCAGGTTGGGCAGCGAGTCGATCTCGATCGTGGTCACGATCCGCAGCTCGGTGTCCTCGTAGTCGGACAGGATGTCGGCGATGGGATCGATGTACTCGTGCTTGTACTTGTCGATCTCGTCCGGGCCGAGTTCGCCGTTGGAGGCCAGGGCGGCGCAGTCACGGCCGGGCAGGTTGTAGATGACCACCTGGAACACCAGGGGGTCGCCGTCGGCCTGCTCCAGGGCCTCGTCGAGGTGGTCGCGCAGGCCCATGTTGCCCGTGGTGGGGCTGTCGTTGCCCTCGATGGCGCTGGTGCGGTCCAGCCACACGCCGGTGGGCTGGTCGGCGATGGCCGCTCCACCGGGCTCGGCCGCGGCGTTGGCGGACCAGATGGGGTTGACGTACACGTCGGCGCCCACGTACGGGTTGTCCACCCGGTCACCGGTGCCGGGTTCTCCGGGCTCACCGGGTTCTCCAGGTTCTCCGGGCTCTCCCGGCTCCCCGGGTTCACCGATGTCGCCGCTGCACAGAACACCGTTCAGCGTGAATGCGGTGGGCACCGCGTTACTGCCGGAGTAAGAGCCCTGGAAACCGAATTCGACGCTTCCATTGGTGGCGATGGAGGCGTTGTGTCCGACGTTGGTCATCGCGACACTCTGCCCGGACTGGGAGGCGGTCGCGTTCCAGGCATTGGTGATCTGCTGGTTCCCGGAGAATTCCCACTCCAGGGTCCATCCATTGATCGCGTCACCGAGGTTGCTGATGTTCACGTTCGCCGTGAAACCCGAGCCCCAGTCATTGAGCTGGTAGTCGACCTCGCAGCCGGTCGCCGCGGACGCGGGTGAGGAGGCGGTGACCGCGAGGGCGGCGCTGAGCGCCAGAGCGGAGGTCGCGGCCAGGCCGCGTCGTGCCCACGAACGTAGGTTCGTGCCACGGGGGGGTGTGGTCATTTCTTCTTTCCTTGTGGAAGCGGATTGCCAGAAGGAGCATGCGGAAGGTGCCGGGAAGGGACACGGCAGACGTGGGAGCGGAAATTCCCTGTTTTCATGGAGGCGAGCGGGACATGTTTCTCGTGCCCTTGGTTCAGAGAAAAGCCTGGTGAAGGGACCGGAAGGGTGGGAGCGCTCCCAGTCAGAAACGAGCGGGGTTGTGGAGGATGATTCGAACGAGGTGCGCCAGAGCGCTGTCGGTTCCGCGACTGGGGGTCGCGGGCCGAACTGCTTTCCTGAACGGTAACCTTCTAATGGTGATATGTAAACACCATAGAACGTGAATATTTTCGGTACGCCGTTCCTTTATGGAAGAAGTGCAGGTGGTGACCTGGTTCACAACCGTTCAGTAATGACCTTCCGGTGTCGCGCGGGAACGCAGAGTGCTCGCCAGGGCGTGGTCCGGAGCCGGGCTCGTGGTGACGGGCGCGCGGCACGGCGGCGTGCGGGCACGGCGGTCGCCCGACGACGGCGATCCCGGCGTCATCGCGGGGCGGTGAAGGCGGCGCCGGAGGGAGGTCACTCCAGGTCGTCCCTCGGGTCGGGTCGCCTGGTGGCACGAAGGGGCGGACTCCGCGACAGCGGGACGTGTGTGGTCAAGGCCGCGAACCTTTTGACCTCTCTTTGTTTCGACGCGACTCCAGTGGGTAACATTCGGCCCGGGAGCGCTCCCCGTCGGTCGGCCCCTCAGGCCGAGGAAGACGGAGAACGCAATGAACAGCACGACGACCACAAGCCGTAACTGGATCGCCCGCGCGTTCGTCCTGGCGTCCGCGCCCCTGCTCGCACTGACCACCATGTCCGCACCGGCGGCCGCACACGGCTCGATCATCGACCCGGCCACCCGCAACTACGGTTGCTGGGAGCGCTGGGGCTCCGACCACCTCAACCCGGACATGGCGCAGGAAGACCCCATGTGCTGGCAGGCGTGGCAGGACAACCCCAACGCCATGTGGAACTGGAACGGCCTGTACCGCGACAACGTGGGCGGCGACCATCGGGGGCAGATCCCCGACGGAACCCTGTGCAGCGGTGGCAACACCGAAGGGGGTCGCTACGACTCCCTGGACGCGGTCGGTCCCTGGAAGACCACCGACATCGGCACCGACTTCACCCTCCACCTGTACGACCAGGCCTCGCACGGCGCGGACTACTTCCAGGTCTACGTCACCAAGCAGGGCTTCGACCCGACCACGCAACCGCTGGGATGGGACGACCTGGAACTGGTGGAGCAGACCGGTTCCTACCCGCCGGCCCAGAACATCACCTTCGACGCCAGCGCTCCGGGCAGGTCGGGCCGGCACATCGTGTTCACCATCTGGCAGGCCTCCCACATGGACCAGGTGTACTACCTGTGCAGTGACGTGAACTTCGTCTGACCCCGGGTCGGCTCCCTGGTCCGGCCGAGCCGCTCCACGAAAAAGGGTGACCGGGCCCGTCGGGACACGGCGGGCCCGGTCATGGTGCGGCCCCAGCCGTCTCCCGCACTCGACGCCCGTCCTCCCCGGCGCGGTCGATCTCCTCAGCCGTCCTCGCCGAACAGACGGTCCCGTGCCGCGTCCGCGGCGGCACCGCCCGGGTCCTCCAGGACCCCGCCCACGGCGTCGGCCCGCTCCTGGAGTCCCTCGGCGACCCCGGTCGCACCGCCGAGGACCTCCTCACCGAACCCCTGGGCGGTCTCCGCGGCCCCGCCCACGACCTCCTCGCCGAACGCCTGAGCGGCGTCGGCGGCGTCCGCGACCGTCTCCTCGGCCACCCCGCCGAACAGACCCCGGAACCAGTTGATCACGTCGTCGAACATTCCTCGCCCCTCCTGTGGTCATCTCTGTTTACTCTCGCGAGATAAACCCTGAGTAAGGGGTGGATGCGCAGGGTGATCATGGTGGGCCGAAATGCGCCTTCCGTGCCGTGGTCCCGCACACGAGTGGGGTCCGGCACGCGCCGGACCCCACCGTCATCGAAGCGATCCTCTACCTCACGGCACGTACCTCGGGTTGCTCGGCGCACTCTCGTGGTGCAGACGGTCCAGGGCGGTCACGTAGTAGGTGCGGGCGCCGCCCCCGTCGGGTGCGATGAAGACCGTCTCGCCGCCCTCGGCCGCGCGTACGGTCCCGACCATGGCGCGCGGGTCCTCGATCCCGCACACGACCCCGCTCCGATCGGGAGCCCCGTCGAAGGCGTAGACCGCGTAGTAGGCGGTCTCCTGGCCGCGACCCTGGCGGATGGTCAGCCGGACGCCATCGTCACCCCGTTCGGCGGCACCGACCTTGGGCGGCATGGGCGCGCCGCCGCCGAGGTCCTCCTTGACGGGGATCAGCGCGGGCCGGGAGTAGTGCTGCTCGACCACGGCGTCCATGGCCGTGCGCGCGTTGGTGCGCAGCGACGTGGCGCTGAAGTAGACGTCGCCGTGCACCCCTGGATGAGCGCGGTTGAACTCCAGGTGCCGAGCCAGCTCCTGCGGATCGGACCAGGCGCCGGCGTTGCCCACCTTGTAGGCGGCCTGGCCGATGTACAGGTGCACCCCGGTGCCCTCGGTGACCCGCTCCCACCACGGGACCAGGACCGCGTAGTCGGCCACCGGAAGCCCGATCTCCCAGTACACCTGGGGGTTGATGTAGTCCACCCACCCCTCGCGCACCCAGGCGCGGCTGTCGGCGTAGAGGGCGCTGTAGGACTCCAGGCCGTTGGTGGCCGATCCCGCCGGGTCGCTGGAGGCGTTGCGCCAGATCCCGAACGGGCTGATGCCGAACTTCACGTGCGGCTTGACGGCGTTGATCGCCTCGTCCATCCCCGCGACCATGCGGTTGACGTTGTCGCGCCGCCAGTCCTCGATATCGGAGAAGTCCCCGCCGTGCTCGGCGAAGGTGTCCCGGTCCGGAATGGCCGCGCCGCTCACCGGATAGGGATAGAAGTAGTCGTCGAAGTGGACGCCGTCGAGGTCGTAGTTCTCGACGGCGTCCATCATCGCTTCGATGACGAACTCGCGGGCCTCGGGGATCCCGGGGTCGTAGTAGAGCTTTCCACCGTAGGAGAAGACCCAGTCGGGGTTCTGCCTGGCCGGGTGGTCCGCCACCAGGCGTGAGGGGTCGTCGTGCATGGCCACCCGGTAGGGGTTGAACCAGCCGTGGAACTCCAGGTTGCGGGCGTGGGCCTCCTCGACGGCGAACTCCAGGGGGTCGTACCCCGGATCCTGCCCCTGCCGGCCGGTGAGCCACTCGGACCAGGGCTCGTGCGGTGAGGGCCAGAAGGCGTCCGCGGTCGGCCTGATCTGGACGAAGACGGCGTTGAGGCCGTCCTCCTTGGCCCGGTCGTACAGGTCGGTGAGTTCGGCCTGTTGTGCGGCGGGTGTCAGGCCCTGCTCACTGGGCCAGTCGATGTTGACCACCGAGGAGATCCATTCGGCGCGCATCTGCCGCTTGGGCGGCGCCTGGGGATCGACCACGCAGGTGTCGTCCTGCTCCTGGACCTCGGCCACGGCCGTCGGCATGTGGAGCAGGGACGCGGCGACCGCCGCGGCGAAGGCGCCACACAGGGCACCGGTGCGGGGGATCGAGGTCCGGGCCCCGGCGGCTCGGGGCGCGGGACGGCTCCGGTTCGGGTACGCCAAGGTGGCTCCTTCCGGCTTCTGTCGTCGGACAGGGGTACGGGCCGGACACGCCTGGACACGGTCGCCGAGCGACGCCCGACCGAACCCCTGGAGAAAACCTTCATGATTTGACCGGAATAAGCAAGACTCCTACGGCTGTTCGATGCGTATGTGTCGCGAGGGAGGGGGTGGGGACGGGGTAGGACCCGTCACGGGCCCACCCGCCTCCGCGGTGGGCCGGACGGAAGCAGGGAGGGCGTCGTGTTCGTCTTCTTCAGCGGTCGGCTGGGGTGTCTCCTGTCCCTCATGATCTCGACGGCGCTGACGATTCTTCTACTGTTGGTCCTCGGCGTTCTGGGATGAGACACGGGCCCCGGGCGGCCACGCTCGCCGCCGCGGCACCGGAGGGAACGGGCGTGGTGTCCCGGAGCGGGGACCCGCTCGCCACCGCGCACGACATCGGTGAGGGACGCGGCCGGAACCGTTCCTGAGGGGGAGCCCCCCTTGCGATGGCCGGGCGCTCCATGAGAGGTCCCATGCCTCAGGGGGTGGACCCGCCCGGTACGGGGCCGACCACACCGGGTTCTGGGGCGGGGGTCGCCCGGGATCCGCCCTCACCCGCTCCCGAGCCCCGCGCTCCCCTGTGAGGTCGCCCGACCGGGGCTGAGGTCCACCTGCCCGCCCTGGCGGGCACCGCCCCCGCCCCCGCCGTCGCTCGTCGACCGCCTCTCACGCCGGCTTCGTCTCGCCGCGCGAACTTTCCCTGAATGTATCTTGCAAGGAAGATATTTCCTTGTTATCTTCGAGGGGAGAGAAGGGCCGCCCCCTGAGGGCGGATCCCCGAGGGCGCGGGTCGCGTGGTGGCGAGCCTTTCCCCGTCTCCTCCCTCCCCCGGGCACCGGAACCGACCACCGAAGGAGCAGACCATGGCGATCAGGACGAGCGGATTGCACCACGTCACCGCGATCGGCGGCGACCCGCGGCGCAACGTCGACTTCTACGCACGCGCCCTCGGGCTGCGGGTGGTCAAGACCACCGTGAACTTCGACGACCCTGGCGTGTACCACCTGTACTACGGAGACGAGGAGGGGCGGCCGGGCACTCTCATGACGTTCTTCCCCTGGCCGGGTGTGACGGGAGGCAGGCACGGCACCGGGCAGGCCACGAGCACGGCCTTCTCCGTTCCCGAGTCCTCACTCGGCTGGTGGGAGCGGCACCTGGCGGAGGCCGGGGTCCACACCACCCGGACCCGTACCCATGGGGAGGAGGAGGCTCTGACCTTCCTCGACCCGGACGGGTTGCGGCTCTCCCTGGTCGCACACCCCCAGGGCGACCCGCGTGATCCGTGGGACACGCCGGCGGTACCCGCCGAGCACGCCGTCCGCGGCCTGCACTCGGTGACCATGCAGGTGGCGAAGGAGGAGGCCACCACGGAGATGTTGACCGACGGGCTCGGTCTGCGCCACGTCGGCGGCAGCGGCGACCGACTACGCTTCGCCGCGGGGGACGGCGGCCCCGGCGCGCTGGTGGACGTACTGGTCACCCCGGACGCCCCGCGAGGCCTGGTGGCGGGAGGCACGGTGCACCACGTCGCCTGGCGGGTCCCCGACGACGCAGCCCAGCGCGCGTGGCGCGAGGAACTCCTCGGCAAGGGCGTGCGGGTCACCGAGATCCTGGACCGCCAGTACTTCCACTCGATCTACTTCCGTGAGCCGGGCGGCGTCCTGCTGGAGATCGCCACCGACGACATCGGCTTCACCGTCGACGAGCCCCTGCTCGAACTGGGCCGCGCGCTGAAGCTTCCGCCGTGGCTGGAGCCCAGGCGGGAGGAGATCCGAAGCGCCCTGCCCGCGCTGGGCCTTCCGGACGAGAACAACCCCGAGGTCGCCGAGAGGGCGGCGCAGCGGGAGGCCGAAGAGGTCGAGGCGGCGGGATGAGGATCCCGTGGGACCGGTGACCGCGGACGGCGGTCACCGGATGCGGGGTGGTGCGGTCGTCGCCGACCTCCTCAGGGGCGGCCCTCCGTGGACCCGCCGCCCGCTTCGGCGAGTCTCGGTTCGGGACCGCCCATGTCCAGGCGGAAGGGCGGATAGCGGTCCGTCATCAGCGCGCTGTAGACCACGACCCGCATCACCCAGCGGTTCAGACCGACCACGAGGTCGAAGATGCCCCGTGGGTAGAGCCCGCCGAAGAGCAGGGAGAGGGCGGCGAACAGCACGAGGAGGCCGATGAGTCCCGGCGACTGGTACACCATGTTCGTCGCGGTCTCCGCGGTCTCCTTCGCCGTCCCTCCGGTCCCGTCCACCCTGAAGCCCATGCCTCCGCGGACGAAGAGGGACAACACCAGGTAGTGGGGGACGGCCAGCAGCCACCACTTGATCAGGACCAGTCCACGGGACAGCCGTTCCGGCGGCCGTATCGTCAGCCGCGCGGGGTAGTCGACGTCAGCGGACAGGGTGAAGGGCGGGTACCGGTCGGTGCCCAGCACCCAGTAGGAGTAGAAGCCCACCCTCCAGCTCCAACGCAGGACCCCGGTGTTGAACTCGAAGATGCCCCGCGGGTAGCGACCCGTGAACAGAATCGCGAAGAAGGCCACCACGGTCAGGACGAAGAAGGCGATCCAGAGGAAGAACAGCACGACGTAGTGGGGGAGCGCGAGCAACCACTTGATCAGCCAGAGCCAGCGCCCCACCGCCGGGTCCCGTGTCGCCTCCATCCGCACCGGGTGGGGTATGCGATCCGCCATGTCGGACACCTCTTTTCGGGGCGGTCCCGCCAAACCACGGTGGGTCGACCGCGAGGTCGGGGCGCCCCGAGCGTCCGGCCACCGCGCCCGCCTCGTCCGCGACCTCGACGCCCTCCCTTCGGGGAGGGACGTGATCCCGAGCCGCGCCATGTCGTGATCGTCGACCAGGAAGACGCGGACCCCCCGTGTTCCCCTCCGGTGCCGGCCCCGTCCCCTCTCCGAGTACGCGTCCGGCACCCCGGCCGGCCGTCTCCGTCCGACTCCGGCCCTCGGCCCGCGCCTTGTCCTGCGTTCTTCGCCCCTACCCCCGTGAGGGCCCTCCACCACCTGTCATCGGTCTCCTGACCTGGACGAGAGGTTCTCGTGACGGTCACCGTGGGAAGCGGGTTCCCTCGGAGGGAGAGGGGACCGCCGGAGGTCGGCGTCCGGTGTGATCGGTCGGGGGAGGAGGCCCGCGGACACCTTAGAATGCGCCTGCATTCGCCATCCGGTGACAACCAGCGGACGGAGCATCGGGCGTCCCCGTGGGACCGCCCGGTCACGACACGTTCCGGTCACCCGTCCCAGGAGGGGTCTTTCGTGGTCGGAATCCGCCGGCAGCGCCAGAGGCGCACCCGCGAGGCACTGCTCGACGCCGCCGCGTCGGTGTTCGCCAGTCACGGCTACGTCGGAGCCTCGGTACCACAGATCGCCCGTGAGGCGGGGATGTCCACGGGAGCGATCTACGCCAACTTCGCCGGTAAGCAGGAGCTGTTCCTGGCCATGATGCGGCGGGTGGTCGAGGCGGGGGCGACCGCGCGTGAACGGTCCTTCGAGGACATCGCCGACCGCGACGAACTGCTCGAACGGATGGTCACCACCTGGACGTCCACGGTCGACACCGCTCCCCACGTCGTCCTCCTGATGGCCGAGTTCTGGCTGTACGCCCTGCGCAATCCGCCGCACGGTCGGATCGTCGCCGAACTGCTGGCCGACGTGCGGGCCAACCTCTCCGCGAGCATCCTCGCCGCGGGTGTGGTGGGCGACGCCGACAAGGCCAGGAGGATCGCCGGCGCGGTGCAGGCGGCGGCCTACGGTTACGCGATGCAGCGCCTGGTGGACGAGGAGTCCGTGTCCCCGGAGCAGCTGGTCGAGACCGTGGGGTGGATTCTGCGGGGGGCCGCTCCCGCGCGGTGAGGGGTTGTCGTCGTGACCAGCACCACATAGCATCTATTCGCCGAATGATCATTATTTGAGGTGGCGGCGTAGGAGGTCGTGGTGAACGGTGACGGACGGCGGGCCCCGGACCCCGCGAAGGGACCCCCGGGCGGCCCGCCCCTGGAACGCTTCGAACACCGCGGACTGGAGATCGCCGTACGCCGGGCCGGAGAACACGGCCCCGGTGTGCTGCTGCTCCACAACGGCGGCACCTCACACGGCATCTGGCGTCACCAGATCGCCGACCTGGCCGCCGACCACCGCGTGGTGGCCGTCGACCTGCCGGGTTTCGGCGCCGCTCCGCTGCCCAAGAAGCCCGTCGACCTCGCGGCGCACGTCGAACTGCTGGCGGCCCTGGTCCAGCACGACGAGCTGTCCCCGGTCACGCTCGTCGGCAACTGCATGGGATCGACCATCGCGGCCGGCATGGCGGCCCGCCGTCCCGGTGCCGTACGCGCGCTCGTCCTGGTCAACCCGCTGACGGACGCGACGTTCCGCGCGGGAGGGCTGGGCCTGCTGATGGACCCCGGCGGAGCGTGGTCGGCGGTGACGACACCGGTGCGGGCGGCGCTCCGCCGCCTGCGCGTCCCCCGCGCGGCTGTCCCCCTGGCCCTCCGCTTCCAGGTGGGCCCCGCCGGTGCGCGCGCCGGAGTCCACCGGGACCCCGAACTGACGGCGTGCATGCTCCGGGCCGAGCAGGCACCGGCCCTGACCGACGTCCTCGCCGACCTGCCCGACAGCTACCGCATCGTGCGAGGCCCCGACGGGCCTCCCCTGTGCACCATCTGGGGTTCCCGCAACCGGATCCTGTCCCCGAACGTCGGCGCCCGCCTCGACGCCGTGCTGCGTCCCGAACGCCGCGCGCTCGTGCTGGACACCGGCCACATGCCGATGCTGGAACGGCCCGACGAGGTGACCGGCGTGATCCGCTCCTTTCTGGCCGACGTCGCCGCCGCCGAGGGTGGACGGCCCACCCCCAGGACACAGGTGATCCGATGACCGACGCGGCGGGCGACAGGGAACACCGGGCGGACTCCGCCACCGCGCACGACCCCATCCGGGTGGCCGACCTGGTCCTGGAGGTGGCGCGCACCGATCCCGGACGCGTCGCCCTGACCCGGGTCACCCGGCGCCGCCACGGTGGCCTGCTCCACCGACAGTGGACCTACGGCGAGCTGTCGGACCGCGCGGAACGGCTGGCGGTCGGCCTGCGCCGGGCCGGTGTCCGAGAGGGCACCCTGTGCTCCTTCATGGTGCCGCCGAGCTTCGACGCGCTCGTGCTCGGCACGGCTCTGTTCCGGGTCGGTGCCACGCTGGTGGGCATCGAACCGTTCAGCCACGGCCCGAGGCGGGTGACCCGCTGTCTGGACCGGGTCGGCCCCGAGGTGTTCTTCGGCACGCCGCGCGCGCACCTGGCCAAGAGCCTCTTCGGCTGGGGGAGGCGGACCGTGCGCCGGCAGTACGTCGTGGACGGCCGGTGGCCCGGCGTGAGGACGCTGGACGATCTGCTCGCGCTGACCGCCCCGACCGAGCCGGAACCGGCGGACGTCGACCCCGGTGACCCGGCCGTCATCGCCTTCACCACCGGCAGCACCGGAACGCCGAAGCCCACCGTGCTCCGCCGGCGCAACTTCGCCGCCATGGTCGAACTGGTCTCGGGGCAGTGGGACCTCGGTGACGGCCGCGACGTGGTGGACATGCCGACGTTCCCCATGTTCTGGATCATCGCGCTGTCCTCGGGCGGACAGGTGGTGGTCCCGCCGATGGACTTCACCATGAAGGGACCCGGCGACGCCGACCCGGCCGCGCTGCTGCGCACCATCGAGGAGCGCGGAGTCCGGTCGATGTTCGCCTCGCCCGCGCTGCTGCGCAACCTGTCGGCGCACGCCCGCCGAAGGTCGATCACGGTGCCGACCGTACGCCGCATCGTGGCGGGCGGAGCCGAGGTCCACGGTCCGCTGTACGCGGCGGTGCGGGACATGCTCGGCCCGGAAGGGGAGCTGTACTCCAACTACGGCGCCACCGAGGCGCTTCCGCTGTGCGAGATCGACGGGACGACGGTGCTGGAGGAGACCTGGGAACGCACCGAACGCGGCGAGGGTCTGTGCGTCGGCCCGGGGCTACCCGGTGTCGAGTTGCGGATCGTACCGGTGACCGAGGGGCCCATCTCGCGGATCGACGACGTCGAGGCGCTGCCACCGGGCGAGATCGGTGAGATCATCGCCCGGAGCCCGCACATCAGCGAGGACTACTTCCAAGACCCGGACGCGACGGCCGAGAACAAGATCGCCGATCCGGACGGGTCGGTGTGGCACAGACTGGGCGACGTCGGCTTCCTCGACGAGAAAGGACGCCTGTGGCTCGGCGGGCGACGTTCGCACCGGGTGCCCACCCCCGAGAGGGTCTACCTGCCGTTGCAGGTCGAACCCGTCGTGGCGACCCACCCGGCGGTCCGTCGCGCGGCACTGGTCGCCGTCCCCCGGGCCGGAAGCGTGGTCCCGGTGGTCTGTGTCGAGCGCACCGACGACGATCGGCGCGACGCCGCGACGGTGGCCGCCGAGCTTCGCGAGTTGGTGGACCGCCATGAGACGACCCGGGGCATCACCGAGTTCGTCGAGGTGGAACGCCTGCCGGTGGACCGCAGGCACAACGCCAAGATCGACAGGCCCGCGTTGGGCGCCAGGCTGGCCCGTCGTCGAAGGTGAGGGAGCGAGGGGCCTGACGATGCCGGAGGCAGGACCGACATCGTCGGGTCGGTCGCGTTCCCGGCCGACCCCGCCAAGGACCGTCGTGTCCCGATCGGCCCTTCGGCCAGGCGCTCGCCCGTCGTGCGGCTCAAAGCGGTGAGGGCTCGCGGCGCCGCCCCAGGACTCCGGAGAAGACGATGACCACGAGTCCGACGGCGGGCACCAGGGTCAACCCCCAGCGCACGCTCGTCGACTCCGCGATCACACCGATGATGGGCGGCGAGAGCAGGAACCCCATCCGCATCAGCCACGAGACCACGGTGAGTCCGGTGCCGGGACGTAGTCCGGGGAGTTCGTCGGCGGCGTGCATCGCCGCGGGCACGAGGGTGGCCACCCCGAGACCGGCGGCGGCGAAGCCCAGGACCGTGCCGGGCACGCTGGGGAAGGCCAACGCCAGCCCCATGCCCACCACGGTGAGCAGACCGCCCGCACGCGCCACCGCGCGCTGACCGAACCGGTCGACGCACCCGTCCCCGATCAGCCGCCCGACGAACTGGGCCCCCACCAGGGCGATGAAACCGCTCGCGGCCACGGCGGCCGAGGCGTTCAGCGAACCCGAGAGGTAGACCGCGGCCCAGGAGTTCCCGGCGTCCTCGACCACGGTGCCCGCCGTGGCGATGAGAACCAGCGCGGCCAGGGTCCCCACGAGCCATGCGCGTGTTCTCTCCGGGGCGGGGGTGGAGGGTGCGGGCCTCCCGGAAGAGGCCGGCTCCTCCGCGGTCGGGCTCTCCGGTCCGGGCAGGCACCAGCGCAGGGCCACGACCGCGACCCCGGAGAAGATCACGGCGCTCAGACCCAGATGGATCTGGCGGGGCAGGTCCAGGGCGATGGCACCCGCGGCCATGACACCGCCGGTGACGGCGCCGATGGACCACACCGCGTGGAAGGAGTTCAGGATCGAGCGGCCGTAGCGGCGCTGCACCCGTAGGCCGTGGGCGTTCTGCGCCACGTCGGTCAACGCGTCCATGGCCCCTGCGAGGAAGAGCGCGACGGCGAACCCCCACAGTGTCGGTGCGCTCGCCGCAGCCAACACGCAGACACCGGTCAGGATGGTGCCCAGGACCGCCAGACGGGCCGAGCCCAGGCGGCGGACCAGTACACCGGCCGCCAGTCCCGCGGCGATGGCCCCGGTGGGGAAGGCCGCCAAGGCCAGGCCGTAGGCGCTCTCGCCCAGACCCAGGTCCGCCTTGATCTGGGGATAACGCGGGATCAGGTTGGCGAACAGGGCCCCGTTGGTGAGGAACAGCGCGGCCACCGCTGCCCGTGCCCGGCGGTCCCGCGTGTCCGGACCGATCGCTTCTTCCAGTTTCACGGGTACGAGCGTACACATGGAAGCGTACGAACGTACACATGGCTTCGGCCACTCCTGCCACCACCCGAAACCGGGCGACGGCCGCGAAGGTCGCCCGGTCCGGCCACCGGGGCGCGAGCGCTGAGGGTACGGTTCCTCCGATGCCCTCGAAGGTTCCGCCGCGCCCATGCCCTCCCCGCTCGCGGGCCGACGGAGGAACACGAAGGAAGGGGCCGACATCGGAAGGGTGTGCCCGTGTCCAAACGTCGCCACGATCCCCACCGCCGCGACCGCATCGTCGAAGCCTGCCTGGAGGTCATCGCCCGGGAGGGGGTGGGCGGCACCTCCCACCGCAAGGTGGCGGCCGTCGCCGACGTGCCCCTGGGCTCGATGACGTACCACTTCACCGGAATGGACCATCTGCTGCGCGAGGCGCTGACCCGCTTCGGCAAGGAGGTGAGCGACCGTTTCGAGGAACGCATGACCAAGGCGAGGAACCGGGAGGAGGCCGTCCGTGAAGTCGTCGCCCTCATCACCGAGGACGTCCTCGCCGATCACCGCGACCTGGTGATCACGCACGAGCTCTACACGTTGGCCGCCCGTGACCCCTCCTACCGCGACATCACCGTGGACTGGATGAGGCGCAGCAGAGCGGCGCTGGAACGGCACTTCGACCCGTTGACCGCGCGCATGCTCGACGCCCTGATCGAGGGACTGACCATTCACAGTGCCCTGGACACCGTCCCCAAGGATCGTGCGGAGGTCGTCGAGGCGGTCGAGCGCGTCACCGCCCGTGCCTCGAAGGCCGGTGGTCCCGCCACCGTGTCCGGATGAGGGCGCGAGGATCCGGCCGGGCGGAAAGGCGGGACACGCCCCGCTCGGCCCGCCAAGGATCCCTGATGTCGGCGGACGCGCAGCCCCCATGACGGAAGGCGCCCTCCTCCACACGTCAAGACGGGGTGGACGGGCCGTCCCCGATGGAGTACAGCTCTTCGTCGCGCATGGGACGACTATGGGGTCTCAAGCGGCTTGAGGTTCAAGCCCCGACCACGTGTCCCGCGCTCGGAGGGTCACCGGAGACGAGTACCTTTCGAACCGGTGGAGGGAAGGCCCCTCCGCACCCACCGGCCCCCGCACAGCAGAAAGGTCGCGACTCGCCGACCGAGTCCAGGTGAGGGATGACGGACAAGATCGACTTCAAGAAGACCCTCGACGCCTACCAGGCCCGACGAGGCCGCTTCCGGATCGTGGAGGTGCCGGAACTGCGGTACCTCATGATCGACGGGCACGGAGACCCCAACACCTCGCCGGCCTTCACCGAGGCGGTCCAGGCGCTCTACCCGGTGGCCTACACGCTGAAGTTCGCGAGCAGACAGGACCACGGGCGCGACTACGTCGTCATGCCCCTGGAAGGACTGTGGTGGGCCGACGACATGGCCGCCTTCACGACGGCGCGTGACAAGTCGAGGTGGTCCTGGACGCTGATGATCATGGTCCCGGACTGGATCGACCAGGACATGTTCACCACCGCCGTCGAGCGGGTCGCGGCGAAGAACAGGCCCACACGTCTCGAAGACGTCCGTATGGAGTCCCTGGCCGAGGGTCGCTGCGTGCAGACGCTGCACGTCGGACCCTTCGACGAGGAGGCGGACGTGCTCAGCGCGATGCACGACGCGTTCATCCCCGACAACGGGCTGCGCATGACCGGCAGACACCACGAGATCTACCTCAGCGATCTCCGCAGGACCGCACCGGAGAGGCTGCGCACCATCCTCAGACAGCCGGTCGGCCCGGCGGAGCCGCGGGCGCGGAAGGCCTCCGGCTGAGACCGGCGGGTACCGTCGGCGTGACCGTCGCACCCGAGGGAGCGCCGGCCGACGGCCCGCTCACGAAAGGGGCGGGCGGCGACGTCTACCCGCCGACTTCGACCTGGGTGCCGCGGTCCTCAAGGCGCGGTCCGCGCCAGTCCAGGCACATGACGGTGGCGTCGTCGATCAGTTGTCCACCACAGGCCTCGGCGACCGCCCCGGTCAGCCTCCGTGCGACCTCGCGGGGATGTTCCTCCGCGGTGTCACGGATCAGAGCGGGCAGGTCGACGGTTCGCGCCCGGCCCTCCTGCATGCCGTCGGTGTAGAGGACGAGGCGGTCGCCGGGACGCAGGTCGAGGTTCTGGACACGGTAGGTGGTGGAGGCGGAGATGCCGAAGGGCAGGTCGATGTCCAGGTGGACCTCGTTCACCGTGCCGTCGCGTAGGAGCAGGGGCCAGGGATGCCCGGCGTTGACGAGCCGTGCCCCTGCCCCGGTCAGGGAGATGCGCACCAGTTGGCCGGTGGCGAAGGTGTGGTCGCCATGGTCGAGGAGGGACTGGTGTGTTCGGCGAGCCTGCTCCTTCAGGTCGGCGCCGGAGCGGCGGGCACTGCGGGAGGCGTTGACCAGCAGAGTGGCCATGAGGGCGGCGTCGACGTCGTGTCCCATGGCGTCGGTGATGGACAGGTGCAGGGTGTCACGGTCGACGGAGTAGTCGTAGGTGTCCCCGGCCACGGAGGCGGCGGGCACCAAGGCCGAGGCGAGGGCGAACCGCGCGGCCTCACAGGAAGGTGCGCCGGGCAGAAGTTGACGCTGGATCTCGCTGGCCAGACTGACCGGGGTGGTGCGCTGCCCCCAGTGGTAGAGATCGGTGAAACGGCGGTCGGTGACGATGATGTACGCCAACGCGTGCGCGGCCTCAAGGACCTCTTCCAGAACATCCTCGGTGACCTGTGCCAAGGTGAGTTCGAGAACGCCGATGGCGTCACCGCGGTTGGTCACAGGGGCGAGGACCCGCTGCTCACGACCACGGTCAGGGGCCCGCACCGATTTCTGGGTGCGCAGCACCTGGTCGTAGACGCTGCCGTCCAGGGGGATGCGTTCGGCTCGGCGGCCCGCCCGCGCGAGGACCCTCTCGTCGATCCTTACCACCTGTTGACCGGCGAGGTCGACGAACAGGAACGAGACCCTGTGGGCGTCGAACCGGTCGCGTAGATTGCGTGCCACCACATCGAGGGATGCCATCGGTGCCGCGTCCTCCGCCGCGGTGAGCATCCCGGCCAGTCCGATCTGATCATCTGCCATCGTCGCTCCCAGCGCTTTTCGCACACGCCTCACCCGACCACGGACACCACTCTTCTCCCTCCCCCCCGCCCCCACTCGCTACACCTGGGACGACAGACGAACACACTCGGGTATCCGCGCGAACGACCACGGGGGCCTGGCCGAGGTGCGGACGGACGGTTCGCCCGCCCATGGTCGACACACGCTCCTCCGCCGACCCCGGCGGACGTCTCGGGGCCGCACGGGGGCGCGGTCGTCGATCTCCCGGCCGCGCCCCGGATTTCGCGCCCCCACACCGTGGCCGTGGACGGTGAACCCCCGCATGAAATCATCGAAGGTACTGATATGCGATTCACCCCAGAATTCGGTGCGATTTCGAAAGTGCATTCGTTAATCGCGTGGAACAGTAGATGATCCGCCCCCGGAGAAGGTTCGGTTCGAAGGTGTACGGCCATTTCCTCCCGGATCGTTCCGCCTGAGGCCGTGGTCCAGGACCCGGCGGGACGACTGTGCTCCTGCAACGGTCGATGTAGAGGGCGGGGCCCGCGTGGGGATCGTGACGTGCACCGCCGGGGTCGGGCGGCGGGGCGGACGGGCCGACCGAAGAAGGCGGTGCGTCGGCTCGGGACCTGGGGCGAGTCGCGGAGAAGGCGACCTCGAACACGTCGGGCTCCGCGGCCCGGAAGTGGGCGACCGTCCGGCTCGGGAGCGAGGGCCGGCGTGCCCTCCCCAGCGTGATCCGTGTCGGACCGGGGCGCCGGCCGCACGGCGCTCCCTCCGGTTCTCGGAGGAGACACGGAAAGCATCGCCACGGTGATTTGTGACATAGCTCTAATTCGAGCGCTGTTCTTTGACTCCTTCGAGGGTGAGGAATACCATATATCGGATGCGTTCTGCCGCCTTTTCTTCACCGCCGATTCCTGAGAAGCAGGCCTGGAAAGCTCTCAGCGCATTGTGCGTCGGGTTGTTCATCACCCTGCTGGACCAGTCACTGGTGGTCGTCGCCCTGCCTCGCATCACCGAGGACCTCGGAGCCAGCGTCAACCAGGCGGTCTGGGTCTCCGCCGTCTACCTGTTGACGTTCGCGGTTCCTCTGCTGGTCACCGGACGCCTGGGCGACCGTTTCGGGCAGCGCAACATGTACCTGGCGGGCATGGCCCTCTTCACCCTGGCCGCAGCCGCGTGCGCCTTCGCCCCGACGATCGAGGCCCTCATCCTGGCACGGGCCGTCCAGGGCTTCGGCGGCTCTTTGCTCAATCCACAGTCCCTGAGCGTGATCAACCGTGTCTTCGCCCGTCACCGCCGAGGCGCGGCAATGGGCGTCTGGAGTGCGGTGGCCGGCTCCGCGGGTCTCTTCGGCCCGGTCATCGGTGGACTGCTGGCCGGTGGAGTCGGATGGCGATGGGTCTTCCTCCTCTACCTCCCCCTGGGCCTGGTCGCACTGGCCCTGGTCGCCCGCTGGGTGCCGCGTCTGCCGACCGGCGTGGGACGTATCGACCTGCTCAGCGCCGTGGTCTCACTGGTCGCCGTGCTGGGAATCGTCTTCACCCTGCAACAGGGACCGGAACTGGGCTGGCCGTTGTGGCTGTGGGGCGTCCTCGCCGTCGGTGTGCTCGCGTTGGTGCTCTTCGTTCGGTTGCAGAGGCGGGCGGACCTGCGTGGCGCCGAGGCCCTGGTTCCGTTGAGGCTCTTCAGGATCCGTAACTTCCGCTTCGGTTCCCTGTCCGTCGCCACGTTGGGCTTCGCCGTCTACTCGGTGAACCTGCCCATCATGCTGTACCTGCAACTGGGCGCCGGCCTGTCGGCCCAGGCCGCGGGGCTACTGCTGCTGCCGACGGCCATCGTCTCGGTGGCACTGGCGCCGGTGGTCGGCCGACTGACGGACCGGTTGGAACCAGGACGTATCTCCAAAATCGGCTTCACATCGATGATCACCGCCATGGTGTTGTACGTCGTGTTCATCAGCCAGGAACTCCCGTTCGTCTGGCTGATCATTCCCCTGATGCTCATGGGCGCCGCCAACGCCATGTGCTGGTCGGCCAACTCCACCATCAGCATGCGCCAACTCCCGGCCGAACTCCTGGGCGCCGGTTCCGGCGTGTACAACACCTCCCGCCAGGTCGGAGCGGTACTGGGCGCCGCCGCACTCGGCGCGGCCATGCAGATCGGGTTGCAGTACACCGACTTCGCCAACGCGATGGGGTTCTCCCTGATCCTGCACATCGCGGTCCTGGTCCTCGGCCTCGTCATGGTCTCGAACTTCAGCGACGACCGACCGGAGGTGGCCCCCCGCACGTCCGGCTAGCCGGGCCACGCGGCGACCACCGGTGCCTGGAGCACGGGCCCAGGGACCGGACCCGGGAGGAGAGAAGCCAGAGGTCTTGGGGCTCCGACGAGGCATGCCGCGGAGCGGATCGAGGTATGTTTCCCCCACCGGGGCCGGAGGTCGGGCCGGCGCGATCTCCGTGACCGCCCTCTCCAGGGAGCCGAGCCCACGGGCCCGGTCCGAGAAGTCCCTGATCGCCGTGGTCCTGGCGAGGAGAGGTGGCCGGAGGGCTCATGGACGACACACCCCTGTTCCGCGAACTCGTGCACAGACTCGACTCGAACGACGGCCTGGCCGACGAGGCCTCGGGCCGACGGAGTGTCCTGCTTCGCAGGTGGCGGGGGCGTGAACTGGATCCTCCGTACGTGTTGCACGTGGACCCGCCGACGCTGCGGGAGCACCTGAGATCCATGGGAGACACCGGCGGACTGTTCCCGGACGTCTCGCCTGAGATCGGTGCGCTTCAGTTGTTCCTCGTCCATATCGAGGAAGCCGTCGACACCGCCCCCGAGGGGCACCGCCACCTGGTGATCGGTCCCGGGGGAGTGTACGCGCGCTCGGAGGCTCCGCCACGGACCGGCGGCGGTAGGTGAAACGGAACCGGTGCCGACCCGGGCGCCGCCCGGCTCGTTCCGGCCGCGAAGACGATCGTGGAACGAGCCGAGGCACATGACCGCTCGTCTCACACGGGACACGGTGAAAGGACGACCTTGCAGGACACGTGAGACGGAGCAGGCTCACGGAAGAGGCTTCTGTCAAGGCCGAAGAACGTGCGGGGAAGTGATCATCCGGTCCACTTGCGGAAGCGACCTGGGAGGACGATCGCCGAACCACGCGTCTTCGAGACCGGAAAGCATGCCCGACTCGTTCCACAGGATTATTTCCCCGAAAAGTTCACCGTCTTCGTCGACCACCACGCAATCCACCGGAACGACCCCGTGGGGAACAGGGGCGCGAGGAGCATCACCCACGACTTCCAGGTCCACACTCACAGAACCCTCATCCCAGAGCGCCACCACCCGAGTTCGGTCCAGTTGGAGCCGGAGTTCCTCCACTCCCGGAAAATCCACGTGCAGAACGCGACTCACCACCGATCGCTCCTTCGCGGTCAGGGGTCTTGGACCAACGGGGACCCGCACCCGTGCACCTCCGGCGGACTCGGTTCCGCGACGACCTTCGCCTGTGGCCGTGGCCATGGCCCGTCCCGACGGGATTTCGGCCGCCACCACTTCCCCGAGTGTCACCCGGCCGAGCCCGTCCTCACGACGAAGCCTTCGTCCCCGATCCCGTACGGCCCGCCGTCGTCGATGCCGTGGACCCGGGCGTGTGGCTCGCACGGGGGACGGAACCGACGTGACGACCGTCCACTCCGGGGGGAAGCCGAGCGGTGTGCCGGCACCGTAACTTGCTGCTCGTAGCTGCCCCGAGACACGGGTGCGCCGAAGCGGTGGGAGAAGAGACCATGAGACCGTCCAACGGGCGACAGCCCTCACCCGACCAACGGGAGAACCCCCGGCCTTCACACGAAGGGGCCTCGTCCGGACGCCCACGGTCCACCTGGACACGACTGGCGATCATGTTCCCGGTGCTCCTTGCGGTGATGGTCGTCACCGCCCCCGTCAACCACGCGGCCTCCGCGAGCCCGGCGACCGCGCTGCCGGTGGGCGCCGGCACCGCGGTGCTCGCTCTTTGTTGCTACGTCGGTCTCGTCCGATGGCTGGAGCGGCGGAGCGCGACCGAGCTGGCCTTGGCCGAAGCCGCTCCAGGCCTCGGCCGGGGAGCGCTCCTCGGATTCGGGGCGTTCACCACCACGATCCTCCTGATCGCGGCCCTTGGCGGGTACCACGTCACCGGGTGGGGATCCTTCGACGGTCTGCTCATCACCCTGGGACTGATGTCCTGCGTGGCGGTCGTGGAGGAACTGCTCTTCCGCGGCGTGCTGTTCCGACTGCTGGAGGAGAAGCTCGGCACGTGGGCCTCGATCGGATGTTCCGGCCTGGTCTTCGGCGTGGTGCACGTGCTCAACCCGGACTTCACCCTGTGGGGCGCCCTGGCCATAGCCGTCGAGGCGGGGTTCATGCTCGGCGCCGCCTACGCGGCCACACGCAGCCTGTGGCTGCCCATCGGTCTGCACCTGGCCTGGAACGTCTCCCTGGCCGGGATCTACGGAACGGGCGTCGGCGGCACGGACGTCGGTACCGGCAGTCTGATCGCGGGCACCATGAGCGGCTCGGACGCCCTGTTCGGGGGGTCCTCCGGCCCCGAGGCGAGCCCGTTGGCGGTCCTGCTGTGCAGCGTGCTCACCGTCACCTTCCTGGTCCTGGCCAAGCGCCGGGGCCGTCTCCACCGCCGAGGAGAGGTACCGACCACCACCCACTGAGCCGTGGGGCCGCCCACCGTCGACGGGGCCGATCGACGCGCTTCGAAGGTCCGCTAGAGTCGGCCCGTGCCCGGTCTGGAAACAAGAGCGCTCCCCAGCGGCGCGACGGAGATCCTGGGGCGATGGAGGGCGCGGAGCGTCGCCCTGCGCGACGGCGTTCCGGTGTCCGCGCTCACCGCCCTGGCGTTCGTGCCCGGCCTCGTGGACAACGGGGTCATGGTGGGCGAACTCCCTCAGCGGCCCCTGGACGCGGTGGGCCTCGTCCTGGTGCTGGGGCAGTGCCTGCCCCTGGTCGCGCGCCGGCTGAGCCCCCTCACCTGCCTCACCCTCGTGACCCTGTGCTTCGCCGCCGTCCAACTGCTCGCCTACCCGCCGACGTTCGCCAGTGTCGGCGTCATCGTGGCGCTCTACAGCGCCGGTGCCCACCAGAGTCGCTTCCGGTTCCCCACCGTGGTGGTGCTGACGGTCGGCTACCTGCTCCTCACCCTGGGATTGGCCGCACGCGGGTCCTCCGAGAGCGTCGCCGACTATGTCGCCTTCTACTGCGTCATGCTCGCCTGCGCCGGGGCCGGTGCGCTGATGCGCTCGTGGCGTGCGGGCGAGGCCGAACGCCAACGCCGTGGCGCCGAGCTGGCCGCCGCCCGAGAACGCACCAGGATCGCACGGGACCTGCACGACGTGGTCACCCACCACGTCACCGCCATGGTGGTGCAGGCCGACTCCGCCCGATTCCTGCCCGCCGACCGGCACGCCGACCTGATGGCCGGGATCAGTGACAGCGGACGCCAGGCGATGAGCGACCTGCGTCGGCTCCTCGACGTGCTCCAGGCCCCCGACCCTTCCCACGCCCCGGACGTCGTCGGCGGATCCCTCGCCCATCCGACGGCAGGGGCCCTCGACCTGGCCGCGGACCGGGTGGGCGACCTGATCGAGCGAGTCCGGCGGACCGGCCAACCCGTCGAACTGAGGGTGCGGGGAGAAGGATCCGCCATGGACTCCGGGACGGGCCCGATCGTCCACCACGTGGTCCAGGAAGCCCTGACGAACGCGGTCAAGTACGCGCACGGTCGACCGACCCGGGTCCTCATCGACCACGACGAGGACCGGGTCGACGTCCAGGTGACCACCGAGGGTCCTGGCCGGACACCCGTACCGAGCCTGCCCTCCGGCGGGCACGGACTCCTCGGGCTCGGCGAGCGTGTGCGGGCGTGCGGCGGCGAGTTCACGGCGGGAGAACTCCCCCGGGGTGGTTTCGTGGTGCGCGCCCGCCTGCCGTCGGGGGGCGACCGATGACGGACCCTTCCACGCCCATCCGGATCCTGGTCTGCGACGACCAGGCGCTGGTGCGTGCCGGGTACACGGCCGTCTTCGACGCTCAACCCGGGCTACGGGTGGTCGGTCAGGTGGGAGACGGCCGAGCCGCGGTGGAGGCGGCCGCTCGGCTGCGCCCCGACGTGGTGGTCATGGACGTACGGATGCCCGTGCTCGACGGGATCGAGGCCACCCGGCGGCTGGCCGGGCCGGGGACGACCGGAATCGCCCGGGTCCTGGTGGTGACCACGTTCAACCTGGACGACTACGTCTACCGGGCGCTGAGGGCCGGGGCGAGCGGGTTCCTGCTCAAGGACGCCACCCCCGAGGCCCTGGTGGCCGGCGTGCGCACCGTCGCCCGCGGTGAGGCACTGCTCGATCCGGCCGTCACCCACCGGCTCATCGGGCGCTTCGCGGAGCGACTGCTGCCCGGAGACGCGCGCCCCGAAGCGACGCGGGTACTGGACAGGCTGTCACCCCGAGAGACGGAGGTCCTGGGCCTGCTCGCCGAGGGGCTGTCGAACGCCGAGATCGCCGACCACATGGTGCTGAAACCTGAAACGGTCAAGACCTACGTCTCTCGTATCTTCACCAAGCTCGATCTGCGGGACCGGGTCCACGCGGTCATCCTGGCCTATCGGACGGGGCTGGTGCGCCCGACGGACTGACACGGCTCATCCACGCCATTCGCAAAAGAGCACGGTGGCGTCGTCGTTGAGTTCTCCGTGGTGGTGGGCCATGACGGAGTGGACCAGACGGCGTAGCGTCTCGGGAACCGACATCCGCGCGGCCTGGTGGAGGATGATGAAATTCGTGAACTGTTCCAGGCCGAATTCCCGTCCCTGAGGATTACGGGCCTCGATGATCCCGTCGGTGTACAACAGCAGACGGTCACCGGGTTCGAGTTGGGCGTGACACACGGCCACGGGCAACTCCAGGTCCGTGCCCAGGGGGTGGGTGGGTTCGCACTCCAGCTCCAGGGCCTTTCCACCGCGCAGGAGTACGGGCGGCATGTGGCCGGCGCTGATCCAGGCCAGCTCACCGCTGTTCATGTTCAGCTCCGCCAGGATCGCGGTGACGAAGCGCGTACGGACGAACTCCTCGGTCATGATGGCCTCGACACGCCGACAGGTCTCCTCAAGGGAGGTGCCACTGCGCCGTGCGTTGCGGAAGGCGCCCACGGCCAGGTTCGCGAGCAGGCCGGCGGCGTTGTCGTGTCCCATGGCGTCGAAGATCGCCAGATGGGCGATATCGCCGGACAACGCGTAGTCGAAGGCGTCCCCGGCGTTGTCGTAGGCCGGTTCGGTGGCGGCCGAGATCGTCACTCTGCCGTTGGAGAAGGTGCTGGGCGGCATGAGCGTTCTTTGCATCTCCGCCGACACGGACATGGGTCGGGTGCGGATCAGCCGGGCGTAGGTGTCGCTGTTGGTGCGCTTCTCAGCGATCAGGAGCCCCACGATCGAAGCCAGCAGTTCCACCGAGTGCAGGTCCGAGGGCCCGACATCGTAGGCCACGTACAGTGCCCCCAGACGCTCGCTGCCGTCCAGGAGAGGGACCCAGTACTGCGGTCGACCCGCGATCTGTACGGCTTCGCCGGTGACGTAGGCCGTTCCCGCCGGTGTGCCGTCGATACGCAACTGCTCGCCGCCCTCGTGGGCGTCCGGCCCACGCCCGGTGGTCTGGCGCAGGACCAGCTGTTGATGATCGGCTATGTAGATGCGCACATCGGTCATGCCGGCGTGAGCGGCCTCCGCGGCCACCATCTCGGGGATCGCCTCAAAGGGCAGGTGATGGCTGCTGATCATCAAGGACGAGACCACGCTGTCGACACTGCGCCTGTCTGCCATGGCGCGCACTCCGGTTCCTTTTCGGCCTGTGTCTTCGGGGGAGTACCCGACCCCATGCGGAACTACACGACATCGACACCGGGCCCGACCAGGGCCGGCCGTCACCGAACCCGGTGTGTTCCGTACCGAGCGTGACGGAGGCTCGGGTGTGGGCGAGGGCGCCTCTCGTCACCCACGGCACCGAGTCGGGGCCCCTTCGTTCAGAACGGCCGAACCTCGGATCGGCTCGGAAGGCCCGGCCCTCCACTCGGCCCGTGCCGCGAGCCCGACGCCCCCGACGGCGTCAGGGCCGTTCCCGAGCGCGCCGGCCTTCTCCGTCGTTCGGAATCGTGGCTCTCCCAGGTCGACCGCGGCATCCCCCCAGTGGGCTCCCGCGAGTGGGAGCGAGGCGGCACCTCCACAGGCCGCTCCGTGTCGGTCGCAATGGGCGGAACCCGTCGAGGTCCGATCCGCCCGCCATGGGGGTGATGACGTCATCATCGCCGGTTACGGGGGGTCGGGCCAGGCACTGCTGGGCAACATCCTCGTACTCCTCGGCATGAACTATGTCGACCCCTATACCGCGGAACTCAACGCGGACGGAACATCCCGCGGACGCCCGGGCAACGCTGGTTATCGTGCGCGTATCGCCACCCAGAACGGCTCGGACAGGGGAACGGTCGCACCGGCCTCTCTCGCTCCACGCCTATGCAAGACGCACCACTTCGCCCCCGTCTTCGACGACGTCCGCTTCGGTGGAGTCTGGATCCTCGTGCGGGACCCTCGTGACGCGCTCTACTCGTGGTATCGATGGCGTCTGTCCTTCGCGGAGGAGGACTGGGACCGGTTGCCCGCAGGCGAAGAAAAGGAAACCTTCTTTCTGGAGGCCGACCACACCGGCCGTACGCCCATCGAAGACTGGGCGCGCTTCTATGATCAATGGGAGCACAGCCCTGAGGAGCGTCAAGTGGCAAGGGCCCTCACACGGTTCGAGGACCTGAAGTCGGATCCCGTGCCCACGGTCGCCGACGCGCTGGCACGTTTCGGTCTTCACCCGCCTCGACGCCACATCGAGGAAGCGGTGGCCGGAAGCACGTTCGACGCGATGCGTGCGCATGAGGACCGCCACGCCAAGGGAGCGGGTCGAATCATGCGTCAGGGGCGGGTCGGTGGCTGGGCGAAATGGATGACCGGTGAACTGGCCGCCCACTTCGCGAAGGAACCGATCGTTTCGACCGCCGGAAGGTACGGTTACGACCTTACTTCCGAAGAAAGGGCCGATCGGTCACGATGGTGAGCTTCCGTCCGCGAAAGGCCGGGTGGCCCACAGCGGTCGTCCTGGGCAGCGCGGTCTTCCTCGCGCTGTTCGACAGCACCGCGGTGGCCACTGCGCTGCCGGCCATCGGGCGGGAATTAGAGATCACCTCAGCGAACCTGGCATGGGTGGTCAACGCCTATTCGCTCGGACTGGGTTGTTTCGTCCTGGTCGGCGGTCGTATCGCCGACCTCATCGGTCGTCGTCTCACACTGGCCATCGGGCTTGGCCTGCTGGCCGCGGCGTCGGTCTCGGCCGGCACGGCACCGGTCTTCGGCGTGTTGTTGGCCTCCCGGCTGGTGCAGGGAGTCGCGGCGGCGCTAGCCCTGCCCGCGGCCCTGGCCTTGACCGGACAGTTGTTCGTCGAGGAGCCGATGCGCAGTCGTGCCTTCGCGATCAACGCGGTCGCGGGCAGTGCCGCCGGACTGCTCGGGGCCGTCGCGGGCGGAACCATCACCACGCTCGTGGGGTGGCGTTGGATCTTCTTGGGCGTGGCCGCGCCTGCGGTTCTCGCCGTATTGGCCGCAGTCGCACTCATTCCCCGTGACGGCGGAGGTTCCCGGCGTACGACGCTGGACCTGCTCGGCGCCGCGCTGGCCGCCGTTGGCCTGGCGGGGGTGCTGTACGGGCTCACCGCAGCCGGTCAGGAACAACCCCTGCGTGCATGGGCGCCTGTGGTCGCCCTCGGTGGCGCGTTCCTGGGGCTCTTCCTCCTTCGTCAGGTCAAGACCATCGATCCGCTTCTGAACCTGTCGTTGTTGAGGTCCTCGCGCACCCTCGGGGGCAGTCTGGGCATCGCGGCACACTCCGCGGCCTACACGGCCGTGAGCGTGATCGGGAGCATGCAGATGCAGCTGACCGCAGGGGCGACACCCGCGCAGGCGGGACTGTTGCTGTCTCCTGTACTCCTCATCGTCATCATCGCCAGCGCACTGATCGGCCCCGCGCTGCGACGCTTCGGCACCCGCCTCGTCGCGGGAGCCGGTCTTCTGTTCAGTGGAGCGGCCCTGGCCGTACCGGCCTCCTTGTGCTCCTCGGCACCGCTGTGGGCCTATGGCCTGGCACTCGCCACGTGGGCGGTGTTCGGCGGTGGGATCAACCACGTCGCTCTTACGCGTGAGACCATCGGCAACGCACCTCCGGACCAACGTGGTGCCATCTCGGGCGTCTTCGAGACCGCCACGCACATCGGTGGGGCCCTCGCCCTCGCCGTCTACGCCGGGGCCCTGGCCACAGGGGGCTTCTCCGTCGCCTACCTCTGGGCCATCGGTTTCTCGGTCACCGGAGCCATCTTGGTCCTTCTGCTCATCCCTCGCCCGTCCGCGCATCGACACGACACCGTTTCCGGCGACCGCTTCACGTCCTGATACGACCAGTGCTCGGTCGGCGAGAACCCATGGGGCCCATGAGGAGACGGTCGAACACCGTGGCTCGCCAGAAGGACGAGGCACAGGCCCAGATCGACGGAGTCCCCGCCGCACCGAAGAGGACGATCAGGTTCCGTCGCACGAAGCGCCACTCACGACCGGCCAAGACGACAGAGGTGAACAGGGCCGGGAGCGTGCTCGGGCACCCCCGGCCCTGCCGGCAAGGGTGCTCCTACCAGCGCACTTCGCGGCTGCTCGGCACAGGGATCATCCTTCGGCCTTCTCGAACGGGGAGGGGAAGGGAAAACGTGCCTGGAGGAACTCCCGCACCATCCGCGCCGCGGCCTCTTGCGCCTCCGGAGGGGTGTCCAGATCGTTGAGGCAGAAGAAGTCCACCTCTGTGGCGGCTTCCAACGCCTCCAGCTTTTCCCGGGCATCAGGTGCGCCGATGTCGATGTAGCGCATCTTGAACTCGCCCGGTACGGCTCGACCGGTGAGCAGCGCGTAGTGGTGGTGCATCGTCGCCGCGAAGCTCACGTCCTCGGGAGAGCGGAAGCGCGAGCGCGTGGTGCGCTCCACCTCCTGGGCGTACTTCTCCTCCAGTTCCAGCATGACCGTGCGGATCTGTGGATGCGGGGTGTGCTTGAACTTGTGGGTGATCGCGCGCCCGAAGTCCTCCAAGAACAGGGCACGTACGTTCTTGCCCGCCGAGTTCGGCGCGACCTCCCCTCCAAAGGCCTGCCCACCCCGAACTGGAAGGGGGAGAAGGGCACCTGGGCGATGCCGTTGGCGTGGAAGAAGTTCTGGGCGCGCACCGGTCGGGCCAGGAACACGTCGTCGTTGAAGTACAGGTAGTACTCCGACAACCCCTCGATACGGTGCAACCGTGCCTCGATCGCATGGGAGTTGAAGGTGGGCAGAGCCTCGTGGTCGGCGAAGATGTCGCGGTGGTCCACCACGGTCAGACCGGGCGCGTCGGTGTCCAGCCAGGCGGGGACTTGAGAGTCGGTCACCAGGAAGACGTTGCGTACGAACGGCGCGTACATCCTTAGCGAACGCAGGGAGTAGCGCAGCTCGTCGTGGTCGGTGAACCGGGAGGCATTGGCGGCCAACTCAGCCGTCGTGGTGCCGTCCCGGTAGCGGGCGCGCTTTGCCGCGTGCTCGGGGTCGTCGCCGTCCACCCAGGTGTAGACCACGTCCACCGAGAAGTCGACCTCGTCCACCAGTTTCCAGGTGAAGGGTTCGAAAGTGGGGTACTCACGTCCGGCCACGGTCAACGTGGCGGGCTTTCGCTCCTCGCGGGGCAGTACGTCGGCGACCTTGTTGCGGCGCGGAGCCACCAGGCAGTCCGGCAGCACGTCTTGGGGGACCACGACCCGCAGACGGGAGAGGACCTCGTCGGCGTCCTGGCGTTGGACCAGGGCCGCTCCATCACGCCAGAACTCCACGTCGCAGCCGTATTCGAACCCAGCCAGGACCCGGCCATGGGGTGAGAGCAGTTGCTCGGCGAAGCGGATGGTCAGCCCGGATTTGACATGCTCGTCCAGCGCACCGTCCACGTAGGCGGAGAAAGCCGTGACGCTGCCTTGAGGGCCCGGTCTTGCGGCGTACAGCGCGCTGGTTCCGTACAGCTCGCGCATCGTTTCCAGCAGGCGTTTGCGCTCGGAGCGGTGGACCCCGACCACGTACCGCAGCGCCGAACGGCCCCGGACGAGGAAGTAGTCGATACCCGCGTGTTCCAGGGCATGTGCGACCAGCTGCAGGTTGCGTTCAGAGGCGCCGGCGGCGGTGAAGTCCTCCACCACCCGGCCCAGCAGTTCGGCATCGCCCGAGGCGAAGGATCGCACCGCCGGGTCGCTGTCAAGAAGTTCCCGGCGGCGGCGGGCGATCCTGGCCAGTCGTTTCTCCTCGGCGGCCAGGGCAGCGGCTTGGCGGCGTTCCTCCTCCAAACGTGAGCGTGTGGCGGGAGGGAGGAGGCGTTCTCCGGCGCGCTTGACTCGGTGTGTCAGGGCCATGGAGGGGTCCTTCCGTTGAGGTGGGGGATGACCCCGGGGGGAGTCAAATGCGCATTAAAGGCGCATAGGCATTAGATGTCCATACAAGCGACGAATTGGGCACTTCTAGCGTTGGCCTCGCAGCGTGATCGAGACCAAGGTGATACCGAAGGGCGTATGGCCGTTCGTGGAACGCAGCGGGTTCGGCCCGCAGTCAATGGTCTTTGCACGTAGGCGATTAGGGATTATGCCGAAGGTGGAAATAAGGACAACCAAAACCTGGTGCCTCGCTGATTTCCGAAGGCGTGGGCGACCACCCAAAAACGGCCTTGGTGGAAAGTGGGGTGAGGAAGTTGTTCGTCTGTGTGAGACAACGCGTCAGGGGGCCGTGGCCGGAAGCGGCCACTGAGGTTTAGTGCCAGATCACCGCATGTGCCCCAAGGAAAACTTCGACCGTTCCAGGCAACGGGGCCTCGGTGCGGCTTGTTCAGGATGTGAGCTGACAGTAAGTTTCTGTCCGGTTTGACGCCACTGGGACCGAGTTCCTTTGGGTTCGGTATCTCGTACAACACCACATAGACAGGCATCCCCCATGCGTTCCCCCTTGCCCCGGGCGGCAGCGGCGACCACCGCTGCCGCGCTGGCCCTGTCCCTGCTGTCCGCGGTCCCGGCCACGGCAGAGAAGGACGAGACCGAACAACCCACCAGTGAAGAACTCCAGGAGGAGTTCGACGCACTGGCGTTGGCCGAGCAGACCGGCGAGCCGGTGGAGATCCCGTCTTTGACCGACGAGAAGACCCAGCACTTTGCCAACCCCGACGGCACGCTGACCGCACAGATCTCCGCGATCCCGGTACGGGTGCGCTCTGCGGACGGCTGGGTGGAGGTGGACACCACCCTGGTCGCCACCGACGACGGCCTGCTCCGCCCCAGGGCGGCGGGTATGGACATCGCCTTCTCCGGCGGCGGGGACACGCCCATGGCCCGGATCGGCATCGGCTCCAACAGCGTCGAACTCGACTGGCACGAGGACCTGCCCACCCCCACCCTGGACGGGGACCAGGCCACCTACGCCGACGTACTGCCGGACGTGGACCTCGTACTGACCGCCGGAGTTGAGGGCTTCACCCAGGTGCTGGTCGTGCACACCCCCGAAGCCGCAGCCTCTGAGGACCTGGCCGAACTCGAACTCGCCCTGCAAGCCACCGGGGTGAGCCTCAGCGCCGATGAGCACGGCAACATCGAAGCCGTAGGTGACGCGGGCGGGAAGAGCGTCTTCACCGTCCAGGCGCCGGCCATGTGGGACTCCACCGGCCAAGACGAAGCCCTGGGCGAAGACCCTCTGGTGGCTCCCACCACCGGAGCGCGCACCGCGCTGGTCGACACCGAGATCACGGTCGACGCCATCCGACTGATTCCCGACCAGGGAATGCTCATCGACGAGGACACCGAGTACCCGGTCTACATCGACCCCTCGGTTAACGCCAGCCGCCCCAACTGGGCCTACGTCGACAGGTCCCACCCCAATCAGGCCTACCACAACCCCAAGGTCGACAGCGTCGGAATTGGGCGTCTTTCCGACAGCAGCGGTACCTACACCCGACGGGCCATGTTCCAGTTCACCGTGATGGCACGCACCAACCAGGCCAACACGACGATCAATTCGGCGACACTGCGTACTGAGGTGACCCACGGGTACACCTGTAACAGCAACTCCTACATTCAGTTGCACCGGGTGGATGCATTCAACAGCAAGACCACCTGGAACAACCAGCCCGCCGCCCGCGCCTTGGTGGACACCCAGAACGTGGTGGGAGGTTGGGTCAACTGTCCGCTTGACTCAGGTGTGGAATTCGACGCCACCGACGCCTATCAGTGGGGTGCGGACAACGACCAGTCCCACATCTACCTGCGGTTGAAGGAACGCAATGAGTCCTCCAACTCCGCTTGGCGGCGCTTCGACACCAAGAACAAGCCGCCGGTACTGGTGGTCAATTACAACAACCCCCCCCCGCCCAGATCAGTACGGCGAGCATGTCCGACTCCTTGGGTGGAATGTGCTCCACGGACAAGGACAACCCGAGGCTGATCAACACCACCACCGTCACGTTCCGTGCCACGATCCGTGACTACGACGCGCGTGCCGCTTGGGGAGGGCAGAAGCTGAAGGTCCGTTTCGCATGGTGGGCTGAAGGTGAGGGAGCCCCCTTGGGACAGTCGGACTCCACATTCGCCGACGTCGGCTATTGGCCCAATGGTTCTGAACGCAGCGTCACCGTGTCCGGCCTCCCTGAGAGGCAGCTTCTGGGGTACCGGGCCACCGCCAACGACGAGATCGCCTGGGGGCCGTGGTCGTCCTGGTGCTGGATCGAGATCGACACCACCAAACCCGACACCGGGCCCACGGTGACCTCCACTGACTACCCCTCGGACGAAGAGCTGCACGGCAGCGTCGGACGTACCGGCGACTTCACCTTCGCCAACAACGGTGTTGAGGAAGCGGTCTCGTATCACTACAGCCTCAACGACCTCACCTGCACCACAGAAGTGCAACTCGACGAGCCCGGTGCGAGTGCGACCATTCCTCTCACACCGCGCCGCCGCGGGGCGAACATGATCTACGCCCGCACCGTGGACGCCTACGGGAACTCCTCCCCGTGTGAACTGGCCTACTACTTCTTGGTCGCTCCCCCGAGCGGTCCGGTCTCCCACTTCACCCTTGACGAGGGCGAAGGAGACTCGGCCGCCGACTCCGTGGACGCAAGCCGGATCGCCACGGCCGACGGTGATATCGGCTGGACCCGAGGCCGTGTCGGGAGCCTCACCCAGAACGGCTTCCAACTGGAGGGCGCAAGCCTCGAAACGAACGACGGAGCACACGTCCGCACCGAGGAACCGGTGATCGACACCAGCAAGGCCTTCTCAGTGTCCGCCTGGGTGCGGTTGGACGACGCCACAGGAAACCACACCGCGGTGTCCCAGGACGGTGAGCGTCACAGCGGTTTCTACCTCGGGTACAACCACACCGACGACGGCAACTGGGTGTTCAAACAGGCCCCCTTCGACGGGGACGAGACCAACATCGCGCGTCGCGTGTACTCGAACGAGCCCGCCGAGTTGGGAGTGTGGACCCACCTGATGGGAACACACGACCCCGAGACCGGGGAACTGGTCCTCTACGTCGATGGTGTCCGCCAGGGTGCAATCGTCCAGGAATCAGCGTGGAACGCCGAAGGCCCCCTGGTCATCGGAGGAGCCAAGTACAGAGGCCAGTTCTACGACGCATGGCCGGGCGCGGTCGACGACGTACGCGTGTGGAACCGCGTGGTCACCGACCAGGTCGAGGTCGAAGACGCGGAAGCACGTTCGGAAGTCTGGAACCTGGCCAATCGCCCCATCGCCCTGGAGGGTCGCTGGCGCCTGGACGAAACCGAGGGGACCGTGGCCGCGGACTCCTCCGACCACGGCCTTGACGGAACACTGCACGCAGACCCCTTGACCGCGTGGAACCATGCCGTCAACAACGTGACCTCCGCGCCTGGAGTCAGCCTCGACCACGCCAACGACGAGCACATCACCACCACCTCTCCGGCGGTTCGCACGGACCGCAGCTACAGCGTCGCGGCCTGGGTACGCCTAGACGAGATCGGAGCCAACGCCGCCGCTGTAGCCCAAAACGGCGACGACCACAGCGCTTTCACCCTCGCCTACCAGCACACCTATGACTGGAACAACTGGGTGATGAAACTGCCTCCCGAGGACAGCACAGGGGCCACCGGATGGCACCGTGCCCTCTCCGACCACGCGCCGGAGTTCGGCCGCTGGACCCATCTGGCGGCGACCTACGACCACACCTCCCGTCAAGCCACCCTCTATGTCGACGGAGTCAAGAACGGCACCGCCGAGGTTCCCAACGCCTGGCATGCCAACGGCTCGGTCGTGATCGGAGGCGGTCGCTTCGAGCAGGAGTTCACCGACGGATGGCTCGGTGACATCAGTGATGTCTTCCTCTACCAGGGTGTCCTCGACGAGGACGAGATCAGGGCAGTACGGGAAGGGATCGCGCCGGCGCCCACCCTGTGAACGGTAGACCGTTCTTCCCACCCCCTTTTGAGCTTCGGCTGATGTCAGAAAGGCACGCCGTGTCCGACCTCCCCCCGAACGCGTCGAACTCTGCCGAGAGAACCCCCCATACAGGGCAGGAAAAGGCCGCGACCCCCGAGACACGCACCATGGCCAACAGCCGTGTCGTGCGTTTCATCAAGGGACCGCTGACCTACACCACGGTTCTGGTGATGGTCGGGAGCCTCCTCCAAGCGGCTCCCGCCTCCTCCCTGACCTACAACACCCGCCCCGACGTGGTAGATGAGGAGTCGGTCCCCGGCAGCGACACCATGGACGCGCTCCAGGCCTTCTCCGCGGAAGACGCCGTCGCCGACGCGGCCCTGACCGGCCCCTTGGAGTTCTCGTGGCCGACCGGTGAGGTCGGTGAAACCGCTCTGACCGGCCCGGGCGAGGAACATACGGTCGTGGAAGGTCTGATCACGGCCGCCCAGGTCTCCGACGAGGAACGCGACGCGTGGGAGGAGGGACTGGAGGACCTCCCTGTCGGGGGTGAGGCCTCGGACACCGAACAGGAACCCCCGCCACAGGACTCCCCGGACACCGTGGCGGAAGGCGGGGAGACCGAAGTGCAGGACGCTCCGCAAACCGCTGAGGAGGGCCAGCCCGAAGAAGACAGCTTGGAGGAAGACCCCCAGACGCCCACAGAAGGCGATGCCGAAGCCGCAACAGAGGCCGAGGCGCCCGTCGAGGAAACAGCAGAGCCCCACCCCGGTTCCAGCAGTGTCGAGTCGGTACAGATCGAGGTCCTCGACCGTGCCGTCGCAGAGGACGCGGGGATCGACGGCCTGCTCCTGCGCGTGACTCGGACCGACGAGGAGACCGGGATCGGCCCGATCGGCCTGACGATCGACTACTCCGACTTCGCGGACGCCTACGGCGGCGACTACGGCGGACGTCTCGAACTGGTCGAGGTCGACACCTGTCTGCTCGACGACTCCGTCGAGTGCCAGGACCGCGTCCCGCACACCTTCACTACGGACAACGACGCCAACGCCCAGACCCTTACCGGCACCGTGCCAGCCACCGGCGGTGAGGGCGTACTCCTGGCAGCGGCAGCGGACGGAGAAAGTTCACGAGGCGACTACAAGGCCACGGACCTTTCCTCCTCATCCAACTGGGACGTCGGCCTCCAGACGGGTGACTTCTCCTGGAACTATCCTCTCGACATCCCTCCGGTCGCCGGCGACCTGACTCCGGGTATCGAGCTGGGCTACTCCTCCGGCTCCGTCGACGGGCGGGTCTCCTCGTCCAACAACCAGACCTCCTGGATCGGCGAGGGCTTCAACTACTCTCCCGGCTTCATCGAACGCAGCTACGTCCCCTGTGCGGACAGCCAGCCGGACTCGGCCAAGACCGGCGACCTGTGCTGGTCCCGGCACAACGCCACGTTCTCGCTGAACGGCCGCTCCGGTGAGATGTTCCTGGACGAGGACGGCACGTGGAGGATGCGCCACGACGACGCCTCCCGGATCGAGCGCCTCACCGGCACCACCAACGGCGATAACGACGGTGAATACTGGCGGATCACCACCACGGACGGCACCCAGTACTACTTCGGGATGAACCGGCTGCCCGGCTACAGCAGCGGCAAGGCCGAAACGAACTCGGCGTGGACCGTCCCGGTGTTCGGACGCACCTCAGGGCAGCCCTGCAACGGCTCCAACTTCGCCAACTCCTGGTGCCAGCAGGCATGGCGATGGAACCTGGACTACGTGGTGGACGTCCACGGCAACGCGATGACGTACCACTACACCAAGGAGCGCAACCACTACGGCCGCAACGGGCAGGCCAACTCTCCCACCCCCTACGACCGCGGCGGATACCTGCGCCGCATCGACTACGGACTGCGCGCCGACGACGTCTACGGCACCGCCCCGGCCCGGGTGAACTTCGACGTCAGCGAGCGCTGCATCCCCACCAGCAGCTTCGACTGCGCCGAGGACAAGTTCACCAGCGCCAACGCCGGCCACTGGCCCGACGCTCCCTTCGACCAGCACTGCGCACAGGGACAGAACTGCACCAACAAACTGTCCCCGACCTTCTGGACCCGTAAGAAGCTCGACTCCGTCACCACCCAGGTACACGACGGCTCCACCTACACAAAAGTCGACTCCTGGACACTGGAGCACGCCTATCCCCGGACTGGCGACGGCACGCCCCCGGACCTGTGGCTGGAGTCGATCACGCACACCGGCCACGTGGGCGGTACCGAAGCCATGCCCAAACTGGAATTCGGCGGCACCCAGTTCGAGAACAGGGTCGACACCCAAAGCGACGGCTTCGCCCCCATGATGAAGTGGCGGATCACGAAGATCCTGACCGAGAGTGGCTCGCAGATCGACGTCGGCTACGCCGGAGGCGAATGCGACCCCCAGGACTTCCCGACCCCGCACACCAACGGCACCCGCTGCTTCCCGGTCGTCAACAGCACCGCGGACGGCAAGGGCCAGTACACCGACTGGTTCCACAAGTACGTGGTCACCCAGGTGAGCGAACACGACCTGGTCACCGACCAGCCGGAGAACATCACCACCTACGAATACGCGGGCGATGCGGCCTGGCGCTACCAGGACGCCAACGGCACCACCCGTGACAAGTACCGCACCTGGTCCGACTGGCGCGGCTACGCACAGGTCCGGGTCATCGAGGGCACGGACAACGACACCCAGTCCGCGACCGAGCACCGCTTCTTCCGCGGCATGCACGGAGACCGCCTGCCCAGCGGTACCCGCACCGCCAAGGTCACCGACTCCGAGGGAACGGAACACACCGACCTCAACGAGTACAAGGGCTTCACCCTGGAGGAGAGCACCCTCAACGGCCCCGACGGCGACATCGTGGAGAAGACCATCTCCCAGCCCTGGAACCGAGTGACCGGTGAACGCACCTATTCCTGGGGCAAGATCGAGGCCCGTATGACGGGCATGGCCTCCAGCACCCAGTACACAGCCGTCGACGACGGATGGATGCGCACCAAGGAGAGCGCCGAATACGACTCCCTAGGCCGCATCACCCAGACACACGACCACGGCGACCCGGACGACCCCGGCGACGACCAGTGCACGCGCTACACCTACGCCGACAACCCCAACCTCCGGATCCTGGACACAGTCGCCCGCACAGAGAAGCTCGCGATCGCCTGTGGGACCACCCCCACCTACCCCGACGACGTGATCAGTGACGAGCGCTCCCTCTTCGACGGAGGCGGATTCACCGAGGCCCCCACTGTCGGGCTGGAGACCAGCTCCCAGCGGGTCATGGAGTACAACGGCTCCACCCCCACCTACCAGGTCGTCAAGGAAAGCGAGTACGACGCCTACGGGCGCACCGTCTCCGAGACCGACGCCCTCGGCAACGTCACCGAAACGACCTACACCTCCGCCGTACCAGGGGGGACCGCGACGACCGTCACCACCACCAACCCCCTAGGCCACACCGAGACCGAACACCTCGATCCCGCCCGCGGACTCCCCTTGGCCGAGATCGACGCCAACAACAACCGCACCGACATGGCCTACGACCCCCTGGGCCGCCTGACCCAGGTGTGGACCCCTGACTGGAAGAAGGCCGACGGGATCGACCCGGCGATGCGGTTCGAATACCACGTAAGCAACGACGCCCCCACGGTCGTGGCCACCCACATCCGCCGGGAGGACGGCGGCTACAACTCCACCTACCAGCTCCACGACGGCCTGCTGCGCCAGCGCCAGGAACAGGCCCCCGCACCCGGCGGTGGACGCCTGATCACCGAGACGTTCCACGACAGCCGGGGCCTGCAGACCAAGACGCGCCACGCCTACTACAACGAGGACGATCCCGGACAGGCCCTGTTCCTGCCCGACGACAACGACGACCACATCCCCCGGTACACGCAGACGGTCTACGACGGAGCCAAACGCCCGATCGAAGCCCGCACCATGTCCAGGGGCAGAGAGATGTGGCGGACCTCTTCGGAGTACCGGGGCGACCGCCAACTGGTCACCCCGGCCGACGGGGCGATCCCGACCACCACGATCAAGGATGTGCGCGGCCAGACCGTCGAGCTGCGCCGGCACCAGGGCGACACCCCCCAGGCCGACTACACCTCGCTGACCTACACCTACACCCCCGCAGGGCAGGTGGAGACCGTCACCGACGAGGAAGACAACGTCTGGCGCAACCACTACGACCTGCGAGGCCGCAAGGTCCGTACCGACGAGCCCGACCGCGGCACCACCACGTTCGTCTACGACTCTGCGGACCAGGTGGTGGCCCGCACCGACGCGCGCGACGAGACGATCGTCTACATCTACGACGAACTCGGCCGTAAGGTCGAGCAGAGGGAGGGCGGTGCCAACGGCCCGCTGCTCGCCTCCTGGACCTTCGACACCGTGGCCAAGGGAGAGCTGACCCGCGCCGTCCGCTACGCCGATGGACTGCAGTACACGACGTCCATCGGCGCCTACGACTCGCTGGGCAGACCGCTCGCCACGACGATCAACATCCCCTCCGACCCGGCGTACGGAAACCTGAGCGGCTCCTACCGGTTCCGGAGTACCTACAACTCCGACGGCTCCATCAGGACGAACACCCTGCCCGCAGCGGGAGGCCTGCCGGAGGAAGTGGTCAGCTACACCTACAACGAACTGGGCATGCCCATACGGATGCGGGGTCTGAGCAGCGCCGAGACGGTGTACTACGTCAACGACACCGCCTACTCCAAGCTCGGCATGGTCCTGCAGAGGGAGCACTACCGGGCTGACGGCTCCCACCAGGCCAAACACACCTGGTCCACCCGGACCTACGAGGCGGCCACCAACCGCCTGCACACCTCACGGGTGCACGCCGAGATCGGCCACGGCACACTGGTGGAGCAGAGCTACTCCTACGACGCGGCCGGCAACGTGCTCAGCATCAAGGACGAACCCACCGCTGAGGGACTCCTTCCCGACCTGCAGTGCTTCGCCTACGACGACATGCGCCGCCTCACCCACGAGTGGACCACCGCAGCCGGCGGGGAACAGGCCTGTGACACCGACCCCTCCCGGGACGACATCGGCGGAGCCGCCCCCTACTGGTACAGCTACGCCTACGACGACCTGGGCAACCGTCTCTCCGAGACCAGGCACGGCCTGGTCGAGGGCAGCGACGTCGAGCGCACCTACCACCGCCCCGGATCCGGCGAGGCACAACCACACGCGGTGACTCGGGTGGACTCCAACGGCGCCAGCGGCGACGCGGTCTACACCTACGACGAGGCCGGGAACATGGTCTCCCGGCAGAACGACAACCGCGCCCAAACCCTGGAATGGAACGCCGAAGGACAACTCACAGCCGTCCACGAAGGCCAGAACACCTCGGAGTTCGTCTACGATGCCGAAGGCGAGCGGCTGATCCGCGACGACGGAAGCACGGTCACGCTGTTCCTGCCGGGGATGGAGATCAGCTACGACAAGAACCAGCTCCTCTCCCAGGCGACCAGGCTTTATGAACACGCCGACGAGGTGGTCGCCAGCCGTTCCAACACCGGCAGCGTGCACTGGATCCTCTCCGACCACCACAAAACCGGCCAGCTCGCCCTGGACTCCCTGACAGGTGAGGGAATCCGGCGCAGGTTCACCGCCTTCGGCGCCGACCGGGGCACCACGGGCGGAGCATGGCCGAACTCTCGCGGATTCGTCGGCGGTGTCATCGACGAACAGATCGGACTGACCCGCCTCGAAGCCCGCTCCTACGATGCGGAACTGGGCTCGTTCATCTCACCGGACCCGGTGGTGGACTTCAGCGACTCCGAGCAGATGCACGGGTACGCCTACTCCAACAACAACCCGGTGTCCTTCACCGACCCTGACGGGATGTTCCTGAGGAGGACCTTCTCCCAGGCCCGCAGGTGGGCTGCTTACCGGGCGCGCCAGGCCGCGATCCGCGCCTATCACGCCCGCCAGGCCGCGATCCGTGCGTGGCGCATCCGCCAGGCCGCGATCCGTGCGTGGCGCGTCCGTCAGGCCGCGATCCGCGCCGCCAGGATCCGGGCCGCGCAGATCCGTGCAGCCAAGATCGCGGCTGCGCGCAAGGCTGCGGCTGCGAGAGCTGCTGCGGCGCGTAAGGCTGCGGCTGCGAGAGCTGCTGCGGCGCGTAAGGCTGCCGCGCAAAAGGCCGATCGAGGGAAGGCTGCTCGTGCCAAGATGACTCAAGAAAAAAACGCGGCTGTGCAGCAAAAGGTGGTATTCACTGTTGCGAGGCGAGATCCGCAACGTCCGGAGGTTTCTGACGAACCGCTCCCTCCCCCTGTGGACCCGAGAGTCTGCTCAGAAAACCCTTCAGCCTCTGGGTGTGAGAATATGGGTGACGGCTATGACTGGCGGGCCTACCATGACCGCTTTTTCGGTAAGGACGGATCTAACAACCCATCCTGTACTGACTATGTGGCAGCTTCAGCGGCAGCGGCTGGACTTGTCGGTGCTGGGATCGGTTTTTTGGCTGCGGGTGTAGGTGCCGCTGCAGGAGGAGGAGTTGGTGTTATTTTGGGCGGAGGGGCTGCTCTCGTTTGGTGTGGATACGCTAGACTCTAGGTGAAAATAAGAGAGGTTATATTTTCGAGTTCTAGGTCGAAGTTCGATTCTCTAGCCCAGGTTGCATCTGATTGGGGGCTCCTTGAGGAGCTTGACTCTAGTTGCCTTGTCCGTGCAAATAATCGGATCGTCTATCCTTTTTTCAAAATTTCTTGAAGGCGGCACCCATTTATATTTTATTGGAGGTCTAATTTCTTTTGCTGCTGCATGTTTATTTGTTCTAGTGCTTTACTCTTCTCGTCCTCGCCTGCGATTTCGTTCGAAGTGGTTCGCTGTTTTTTATTTGATGGGGGCTCTGCTTTTTATTGTTATGGCATGGGAGGTTTTCCTGGAAGGTTTTTTGGGTGGAGGTTTTTGGTTTATTCCGATATTTTTCTCTGTTGCCTCCTTTGTTCTCTCTCTGTTTTTCTTCTTCTGGGGTTGTTTTAGCTTACCTCAACGGAAGTGAGGTAGTCTCGGCGGTTTTTCGATTGAGGTGATCTCAACGAGCTCAGAGGCCGGGAAGAAGGTCGCGAACAGCTGAAAGATGATGCCGGGGTGTGAACCGTCGTTCCCCTGACATGGGCGTGGAGCCCCAGGAAAAAGGCGAAGTGACGAAACCATGCCGGTCCACCTGAAAGGCTCAACGTGGTTCCCTATACTGCCACCCTCGACGTGGACCAGGCCACCGTTTGGCATGTTTCCGCCCTGCTGCTGAGCTTTAATTCGTGATGTTACGAATCCAGGAACAGGCCGGTCTCGGCCAGACACCCCCTGAACAGCCCGGGCCGGTACTGCATGGGTTTGAGTCGGGCACGGATCAAAGCGGCGAGCTGGTCGACGCCGCCAGGTACCAGGTTGGCCAGACCGCTGCGCATGGCTGACCACACCCCCTCAACCGGGTTGAGATCGGGAGCGTAACCGGGCAGTTGCTCCACACTCAGCCAGTCCCGCTCACCGATACTGTTTTGTACCGGGTCTGCTGGAGGCTGCTGCGCGTGTCGGGATCGCCTCCCGTCACCCGATACATCCAGTGATACCTACCGGTAGGTGGACCAGCGGGTGGTGGTGTCTCCGTGCTGGAGGGTGTCGAGGCGGTGGCGCCACTGGGTGCGTAGCCCGGGGTTGGTGTTCAGGACCGGGAGGACACTGGTGACCAGCCTGAGCTCACGGAGTTGGCGCAGGACGGGGAAGCCGGACCAGGTGAGGATGTCGAAGCCGTACTCGGCCGCGAGGGGGCTGTGGTGGTCGGTGGGGTAGTCCATGCGGACCTTGCCCACCGCAGCGGGAACCAGGTCCCATTCGCGGGGGCCGTGACTGAGGCTGTCGAAGTCGCAGATCACCGGCCCCTCAGGACCCGGGATGAGGTTGCCCATGAACGGGTCGCCGTGGAGCACTCCGGCGGGAAGTTCGAACTCCAGGTCCTGGACCAACAGCTCCAGGTGGCCGGTGCGCTCGGTGAGGAAGACCCGGTCGGCCTCGGCCAGTCCTTCGGCATCGACGATGCGGCTGCGGATACGTGCGAACGGCTCCCACGACGGCAGTGCGAAATTCGGCGCTGGCAGGGTGTGGATGTGTTTGAGGAGGCGGCCCAGATCGGTACCGGTGGGCTCGGGGCCGGTGGAGGGCACCAGGTGCCAGAAGGTCGCCGTGGCCCCGGAGGCCCGCACCGGTTGGGGGATCTCTTCGACCAGCCGCACCGCGGGCGCGTCGTGCCGGGCGAGCCACCGGGCCGCTTCGATGACGACGGGGACGCGTTCGGCCACGGTCGCCGAGCCAGCGATGCGCACCACCAGCTCCGTCCCCGGGAGGCGGTAGACGGCGTTGTTGGTGAACTTGATCAGCTCGGCGTCATCGGCCGCACGGGAGCCGATTCCGGCCTCCTCGCACAAGGCGGCCAGGAGCTCGTGAATGCGGTCGCGGGTGAGAGCGAAACGGTGGCTGGCGGAGGGGGCTGGAGGGGTGCTCATGATGTGCGAAGGGTAGCAATTTCAGCGGCCAGTTCTGCTGTCTCACCCCGGCTTCGGTAGGCCAGGGCGGCTTGCTGGAGTGGAGCGAGCCGGTCGATGACGCGCATCGAGCGGACCTGGCGGGCGAGGTCGACGGCTTGACGGCCGACACGGACACCTTGGTCAGGGTCGCCGTTGCGGATGTGAGCGGTGGCCAGGGTGGTCAGTTCGAAGGCTTGGCTGCGGCCCATGTCCGGGCTCCGGGCGTTCACGGCCCGGTACAGGTGCTCGGTCGTGGCCGTGTACGTACGAGCTGAGGGTGTGGGGAGCGCGGCGTTGACGACCCCGGACATGGCGTCCAGGTCGGCTTCGTGGAAGAACCGCACCCACGGAGTGGTGTCGGTCTCGGCACGGGCGAAGGCATCGTGCGCACGGGCCAGGGAATCCATCGAGCGCTTCTCATCATCGAGGACGGCATAGGCCCAGGCGGCATTGGCACACATGAGCGCGACGGTGCGCTCACACCCGGAGTCCTGGGCGGCGATCTGTCCCAGTTGTAGGAAGCGCAGGGCCTGGACGGTGTGGCCACGATGCAGGTGCAGGCGGCCCATCCGGTAGAGCACGTTGGCCACCAGTGAGGGCTCCTCGATGTACTGGGCCTGCTCCAATGCCAGGGACAGATGCTCGGCCGCAACCTTGTAGCGGCCGACATCGAAGCTCGCCCACCCGGCGAGATTGTGCAGATCGGCGACGGCTCGGTAGAGCTGGAGGCCGAGCCGGTTCGCGGGTTTGACCGCGCGCAGCAGACGGTGGGCGTAGGCCAGGTGCGCCATGATCGCATCCAGGCACGCACCGCCCCCGAGTTGGTAGTCGGCGGCTCGCAGTGCCTTGGTGACCGTCTCGACGTGGTCCACGTCGGTTCCCGTCACCCGTTGGACGGGCAGGGGCGACTCGGGAAGGTTCGGCCCGCGCCACCTGTGGGGATGGATGTCCGCCGCTCCCATGGTGACCTGAGCGGCGTGCGCCAACAGCCTGGTGCTCTCGACACTCTCCTGCTGCGTGCGGGTGGCCCTCACCCGAGGCGCCCCGAGCCCGTCGAGAAAGCGACGCAGCTTCACCACGTCCTTCAACTCGCGCTTGCGCGATTCGAGTTGGGAAACCATCGACTGGGACAACCCGGTCAAACGCCCAAGGGCCTCTTGGGACAGATCGGTGCGCGAACGCAGGAGGCGCACGAGCGAACCCGCGTCGAGGCGCCCAGCGGCCTCCTGTGCCTCAGATATATCCCAGAATCCCTTGGGTATACACGAACACCGTTTCTTTGCATCAGCGACAGATGCCCTCTTCCTGCCGCAATTCGCACATATCGACACCATGGATCCCTTGAACGGGGAAATGTTCGCTCCCCATGGAACAGGGCTCCTGTCCTGCCTCGACAGCCCTGCTCTCAAAAGCATCACCACCGTAATAGCGATCATCACCCCTGTTCATGGGAACCGAAGGCGTGCCAATCCGAAACTGAGAACTCGTCAACGACCTGGAACTGACGCACAAGGCACGGTGACCAGGCACGGGAGGACGGTGATGGAGATGAGGACCGTGTTGGAACGGGCAGAGGACACGGAGACCGGCACCGGGAGGCGAGAAGTTCCCTCGCTACCCAAACGCGCCACCGCACCTTCGGTCGCGCCCCGGTCCTGCTGGGAGTCAGCGACGAGGTCATCGGGTCCGCGATGACCGTTCCTGGCAACCCCTCCTACGCCAAGGTCATGCGCCGTCGCCTACGGACACTGACCTCCCTGCCTGACTGGGAGGTTCGCCCGATCGAACTGCTCGCCTCGGAACTGTTCAACAACTGCATCCGCCACACCCGATCGGGCGGACCGGATGGCGAGGTCACCATCAGCGTGTTCAAACTGGCGGGCCGTACCCAGGTGCGCATCACCGATGCCGGCCCCCGCGACGGGGAGATCACCATGCCCCACCTGCACCCGCTCGACCCCGACAGCGAGAGCGGGCGCGGGCTGCACCTGGTCGCGACGGACGCGAGCCGGTGGGGCACCATCCACCACGACGACGGGCGCACCAGCGTCTGGTTCGAGGTGGACCGCATCGAGCGCGCCTCCGGCAATCCCGCCGACCGCACCGACCAGGCCGGGCGGTGATCGCGGTGGCCTGGGACATCAGAAACGACCACGACCCGTACATGGCCGCCAGTTGGCTCCAGCTGCGCCACCGGAGCCGTTGGATCGTGATGTGGGGACCGGGTTCGCGGGACTTCTTCGCCTTCTACCGAGGCCGCGCCCACGGACCAGGAACTGCACCGCCGGATCCTGCGCACCGAAACGGTTCTCGCAACGACCACACCCTCCGATCGCCCCTACTCGGGCGCCACATGCGCTGGACTTCCAGAGCGCCTCCCTATCACCTCACCGAGCCAGGCGGATCGTTCCACCAGTCCGGCGGGGGCGACACGGCGATCCGCGCCAGCCGCCCCCTTGCACTCACCTGTGCCGAACAGCGCCGTGAAAGCACGGTTCGAGGGGCCCTTGGAGGAAAGCCCACCTTCACCAGGAGCCTTGGAGCCGGCACCGATGCCCCTGAACTCTTCCAGCTCATGACCACCCGAGCGGGGAGGAAAAGCTCCTCGCGGTCGGGCTCCGTCCAGCCGACCACGAGGCATCGCGGTGACACGCCCCTGTAAGGAACAGGACCCGTCACCGCACTCCATGAAGCAAACACATGAAGGGAAACCCGCAGATGCAGAGCACGCAGTTCGACGGCGACCTGATGGTCGCGGTCGAGGACATCCAGGCCGAGCGCACCCGGGGCGACCAGCCCTCCGACGGCGGCGGCACCGGCCGCTCCGACACCAACGACGGCATCCGCTAGGAGAACACCCGTGTCCGCTGACCTGATCAGCGGCCGTCTGGGCGGGGACCAGTTCCCCGCCCAGGTGCTCGGCCGCACCCACCGCCGCTATGCGGCGAACGCCACCCAAGCCACCGACTTCGCGCAACTACTCACCTGGCCCGACCTCAACCAGCTCCTCGCCACCCGACGCCTCGACGTACCCCGGATGCGGCTCTCGGACGGACAGACCGTGGACGTGGACCGGTACACCCGGCTGCAGACCTACCGGCGCATGCCCAGCTGGAACGCCCCGGTACCGCACCTGTTCCACGAACAACTCCGCTACGGCGCCACGCTGGTCGTGGACGCGATCGATGAGATGCATCCGCCCATCAACACCATGGCCGCCGGGCTGGAAGCATGGCTGGGCACCCGCGTCCAGGTCAACGCCTACGCCTCCTGGACCGCGAAGGAGGGCTTCGGTGTCCACTGGGACGACCACGACGTCATCGTCCTGCAGGTCTCAGGCCGCAAGCGCTGGCGGATCTACGGCACCACCCGTCAGGCACCGCTGTACTCCGACGTGGAGGTGGACAACGACGCTCCCACCGAGCCCATCGACGAGTTCACGATGGAGCCCGGCGATGTGCTTCATGTTCCCCGGGGATGCTGGCACGCCGCGTCGGCTTCGGAGGGAGAGCCCAGTCTGCACCTGACCTGCGGGCTCAACACGACCACGGGCGCGGACTTTCTCCACTGGCTCGGCGGACTGATGCGCGAACACGTCGAGGTTCGCAGCGACGTCCCCAGGAACAGGGCCGATCAGACGGAGTGGACCTATCGCCTGGCGGAGTTGATCACTCAGCGGCTCCAGTCGCCTGGGGTGGTCGAAGAGTACTGGGACCATCTGAACCAGACGGCCCCGGCGAGAATGGCGTTCAGTCTGCCGGTCGCCGTGACCGGGACGCTGTCGATGTCTTCCCGGGTGCGGCTGGCATCCCGCAGGGGTTCCGTGAATGAAGAGAACGGCCAGGTGGTTCTCTCCGCTCAGGGACGCCGTTGGCGCCTGGCACCGGTAGCCGCACCGGTACTCCACCGCCTCGCCGACCACGGACCGGTCACCGTCAAGGAGTTGCACCGGATCGCCTCGGAGATCTCCGAAGACGCCCTGATATCCCTGCTACGGCGACTGATGGACGACGGCGCCCTGGTTTGGGAGGGCGAAGAGTGACCCTTCTCGGACTGGGCACCTACCGCAGCCGCGACGCCGCCCGCTCGGTGCGCATCGCGGCTGCGGCAGGCTGCCCGCTCATCGACACTGCCCCCGTCTACGGGCACGGCACCCACCAGAGCGCCATCGCCTCCACCCTGCAAGCCAACCCAGAGATACGAATCGCCTCGAAGGTCGGGCACATGACCCCCGGTCAGGCCGAGATCGCCGTGTCCCATGGAGCACTCTCGGCGGAGGAAGCGCGCGGTCTGCACAGTATCGCCGCCGACTACGTCCGCCATCAGATCGCGATGAACCGGCTGGAACTGGGCCGGTCACGCCTGGACCTGGTGTACCTGCACAACCCCGACCATCACCACGACGGCGACCGCGCTGGGCTGCACGATCGCATCCGGGCCGGGTTCGCCGTCCTGGAGGAAGCCCGCGCCGACGGCCTGATCACGGGGTACGGGGTCGCCACCTGGTCCGGATTCACGCAGGCGTTCAGTGTGACCGGCCTTCTCCGACTGGCACGTGAAGCCTCAGGAAGCCTCGAGACCGGCCTGTCCGCCATCCAACTGCCCGTATCACTGGTCAACATCGACCCGATCAAGGACGCCTTGACCAGAAGAGGACCCCTCGCCGAGGCACACGAGGCAGGATGGGAAGTATGGGCCTCCGCCCCACTCCACGGAGGCAAGCTCGTCCACCTGGTGAACGAACGCCTCGCCCACCACATCAGCGAGGGAGCCTCACCTGCTGAGGCAGCCCTCATGGTGACCGCCTCAGCGCCCGGTCTGACCGGGATGCTGCTCAGCGCCTCGAGTGCAGGGCACTGGTCGAACGCGGCCTCGGTGGCGGGTCGCCCACCGTTGCCCGAGAACCGACTCAAGGACATCTGTGACCTCCTCTCAGGAGAAAAAGCCTGATCTGGAACAGGCGTGGCAGCACGCGGTCGCGGCCTTAGACCTGGTCGCACCGCCTGGCGTGACGCTGCACCGCGGTGTGGGCGGCCGGACTCTGAGCGGGCCGGTCGCCACCGTTGAGGGCTTTTTGTGCTGGCTCCGCGTCATGTCCGCCCCCACGCCCGGAGGGAAGGTATGGGAAGGGGCCGGGCTCGCCGCCGAGCTGATCGGCGACGGTGTTCCTCGGCCGTGCCTGCTCAGCGAATACACCTGGGGGGAGGGACCGGTCTTCCAAGCACTACTGTGGGAGCGGCTATCGGGGACAGTTGTGTCGGCGACCCCGGATCTCACCGTTCCTGTGAAGGTCGAACCCGGTTGGTGGGGCGGTCTACGCCAAGCTCTGGATGCTCTCCACGAGGTTCCCACGCCCGAGGGACGCCAGGTGTTCAGCCAGGCGTTCGTCCACCGCATTCCCGACCACATCCCCGAAACTGCTGAGACCGGGATCGACACGACCGTACGTAAATGGGTGACCGCTCACGGCGACCTGCACTGGGCCAACCTCACCGACAACCCGCTGAGCATCATCGACTGGGAGGGGTGGGGTGCCGCGCCGGCCGGGTACGACGCCGCTGTCCTGCACGCCTACGCCCTGCCCGTTGCGGAGATCGCGGCGAAGGTCCGCCAGGTCTTCGCCGACGTACTCGACACCGACGACGGACATCTGGCACACCTGATCATCTGCGCCGAGATCATCCAAGCGAGTGAACGGGACGAACTCCACGCCCGGCTGGCCCCCTACGTAAAGCGGTTCGTGTCCGAACTGCTGACTTCAACGTCGCCGTAGCCGCAGGACACGGGACTGCGCTTGATGAGCTGAACCGGCGCCGTGTCCCATACCCAGGGCACCGGACCAGGACCCGAACGGGTTCCCTGCGGGTGGCCGTAGGTCCTGAGCCGCGCCGAGCTCGGCCAGGTGTTGGCGGGAGGTCACCACAGCGCCTGGCTCGTGAGAGCCGTCCGGCCAGGGCGATAGATCTGCACGGCCCCTGTGGGCATGGACGGGCCCCGGCCTGGGGGTTGTTCGTGCCCACGGGCATCGCAGGCGTGACGGGGTGGCTGGTTGCCGAGCGGAGCGCCGTCGCTCGGATTCTTTTTCGGGTTCTATGACTTTTCTGAACCTGGTGGGTTGAAACTTCTCGCAAGTATAGGGAAACATCAAAACCGCTGTTCAGTCCGGGTGAACGCGACCATTCACGTCTGGCGGATTTACTCGCATGCTTGAAGTGGGATCATTTGTCATTTCTGTGTTTCCCCTGAGAAACACGCGCCTGCCTTGCCTCTGGCGGACGTAGGCGCCAGCTGACAGGGCTGGCCGCGCCGTGCCGAGCGGGGTGAGGAAGCGCAGCTCTAAAGGCGGGGCGACCTTCGGAGCCATTGACATCCGGCCGGTTCTGAACACGAGCTCGTGATCTATCGAGAAGACCGGAAGAGAAAGCGCCTCGGGTGGTGAGCCACCACCGGCCCGAGGCGTGATCCCCCACCTGGAATCAGCAGGAGGAAGATCTATGAGTCATGCTACGGGTCGGCACCGCAGGCGCCGACAGGGATGGGCCAGCCGTGCGCGGTAGGCTGTGCGTACGGTACTCGCCACGATCATCGGAGCAGGGCCCGCACCACCACCTCCGCACCCAGCGCCGCTCAACGGACAGGCGGTCTCGCCGTCACGGCGGGAACCCGTGAATTCACTGACCAAGCGTCCGGCTCCTGGGCCGGAATGGGTGAGGCGTTATGACGAGGCGCGGCGCTCCCACACGGATCGAGCGTGGCCCTTGTTTACAGAGGGCAGTGAAAGGGACACATCAGATGCCCCGGCCCAGCTGTCAGGGTCCGGTTGGTGTGTGGACGAAGACAGGGTGCGGACGGTGCGCCCGTACCTGGTCGCCCATGAACAACGCCAGCGGGACGGGCGGCGACGAGAAGCACCACCAACCTCTTGCCAAGGCAGGCCCGCGCCGGATGTCCCCGCTGAAGCGGCCGATGCGAACTTTCCTGGTGAGTGGGACGAGTTGGCCGGACTGATCCGCCAGTGGGGCGCGCAACGAGCTCCTGCGCTCTGAACCCGAGTAACGTCTGCGGGGCTGTCCTCATACAGGGACAGCCCCTTCGGTCTCGTTGTACGCCGCATCGGTAGTGCGGGCCCGTGTCCTCTCTTGCGGCGAGCAAATGGTGGCCATGGGCCGAACGAGGGCCTGTGACTCCGCCTGTGACTGGGCCTTTTGGGGGCCTGTGACTCCGCCGGTCGGTGGGCCGCTTTGAACGGCCCATCCTGTGGGCGTTATCTGTGCAGGTGGGAGCCGCTTCGGGTGGGCCGATGAGGGCCCAGACTTATACCCAGAGGTAGTCCTGTTCACGTAGGCGGGCGGTCCCGCTCTGGCAAGCTTAGGCGGGGCTGCCACGGCAGCCCGTTGGCCCACATGGCCACCACCTTCTGAACACCAGGAGAGGCTTCTCATAAGGTAGCCCCTCGTGGTCTGTAAGAGTCAGGACATCGGAAAAAGAACGGCTACGGGGAGATCACCAGCTTCGACCGTGGCCTGGTTGATGGACAGTTCGCAGTAGTTCCCGACTGCGGAGAACACCGCTGGCAGGAGTTCTTTCTGATGCTTTTCCCAGTACAGTTCCACCTCCTCCTCTGTCGTGTCCAGTACTGAGGGGTAGACCGCCCCGGCTTCTTGTAGCGCGACATCGAGTGCTGATCCGCAGCCGGTGTCCTGTCCGTACTCCACGCTGACGATGTGACCTTCGAGAGTGGCGTGTGAGATGTAAGGGGGTGGGTCGTCCATATTTCTGCTTACGCAGATGGTTTCCACCCCGGCCAGCTCGGTCATCGGTGGGCCGCCGTGACGGTGCAGGTGCCAGGTGGCCATTCCCCAGTCCTCCAGCGCATATACCCAGTTCCCGCAGGTACCGTACATGGCGTACCTGACGTCCCAAGGTTTCACCCCTTCGGAGAAAGCCACTGATCGCCAATCCTTGTACAGATAGCCCTCGTCAAGCTGTAGGGGCTCTGCCCCGAGACAGGTAAGGAAGTCCGCTGTGTCGATGTCCCGGGCCGTCGTGAGGGAGATACCGCCGAACATCCCGAGGATGCTCGGATTCGGGTTCTGATCGCTGTATTCGCCGATCCATCGGATTTTATCGCTCATACGGCCACGGTAGTCGGCAGTGGACTTGGAGTCTCACCGTATCCGGTGTTCTCGGCTGCTTGGTTGACCGCTCCGGAGTGTTTGACCTGCTGATTGCGGCTTTTCCCTGGGGTACCAGAACTGGCGTTTCGCGCACTTCAGAGGTTGGAGCACGCTCTTCGGAGGCTGACCTGGGTACAACTACTTGAGAATCTTTTTGTTTTGAGCCTGGTACATACCAAAGTCCTCTCCCAGTCTTGCAGAGGTCAGGACAGCGGGAAGAGAACAGCCAGGGGAAGGTCACCGGCTTCGACCGCGGCCTGGCCGATGGACAACCCGCAGTAGTCCCCGACCGCGGAGAACACGGCTGGCGGGAGTTCTTCCATATGTTGCTCCCAGTACAGTTCCAGCTCGTCCTCTGATGTGTCCCGCACGGACGGAAAGACCGCCCCGGCCGCGTGCAGCGCGACATCGAGCGCTGATCCGGATCCCGTGTCCTCTCCGAACTCCACACTGACAATGCGGCCTTCAAGGGTGGTGTGCGCGATATGGGGGGGGTGGATCGTCTTGGTTTTTACTCAAGCAGACTGTTTCCACCCCGGCCAGTGCCGTCATTGGCGGGCCGCCGTGACGGTACAAATACCAGGTCGCCCTGCCCCAGTCTTCCAGTACGTACACCCAGTCCCCGCAGGTGCCGTACATGGCATATCTGACGTCCCCAGGTTTCACCCCATTGGGAAGGGCCACCGATCGCCGGTCCTTGTACAGATGGCCTTCGTCGAGCTGGAGCGGCTCTGCACCGAGACAGGTAAGGAAGTCCTCTGTGTCGATGTCCCGGGCCGTGGTGAGGGAGATACCGCCGAGCATTCCGGGGATGCGGTTGTTCGGTCTTTGGTAGATGTGCTCGCCGATCCATCGGATTCCATCGCTCATACGGCCACGGTAGTAGGTAGCGGACTTGGCGCGTCACCGTATCCGGTGTTCTCGGCTCTTGGACCGACCAGGGCAGGACGTGTGACCTGCTGATCGTGATCTTTCCTGGGACTGAGACGGCTTCTGTTCTGCGTAATTCGCAAGGCATAGAGTGTGGCACCTGGGCTCTGGCCTGCGCAGATATGGGTGTGACTGTTCAATGGTCGTTTCTGTGGGCGGTGGGGTTCTGGCTGGTCAGCGGGGTGTGGTTGAAGGTCGATGGCCCGTTCAGGGCGGGGAGGCCGAGTTGGGTGAGCAGGTCGGCCTGTGGCTTGGACAGACAGGTGACCGGGCAGGATGTTGCGGCGGATCCGGTGAAGGTCTTGGTGCGCAGATACGGGAGTTCGCGGCGGGTCTGGGATCAGGTGGTCCTGGCCTCGAGACCGATTCGCGGTACCGGCGGCATGTCCTGGTTCGTTCCTTGCGCCGCTCATGGCATCTGACTGTGGCGCGCGAACTCCTGCGGGGTGAAAAGTTTCGCTGAACCGGCCGTATGCGGCTGTGGGGCGACAAGGCGCTTCACAGGGTTCGGGTGCCCGTGCGAGGCGGTGCCGGGGCGGCTGTGGGGCGCTGGCGGGCGGACACGCGGTCCCCCGACACGAAACCGCCAGGGTCACGAAACGGCAAAATGCTCCGCGAGGTGCTCCTCCGCCTGTACTGGACCTTGCACTGCGGAGCACACACGGAGCATTTCAGGCCTCGATCCGGGCCGAGCGCCTCGTCTGTTCGACTCGCGCACCCCGTCTGACCTGGGGTTTTGTGGCGCACCCGGCAGGATTCGAACCTGCGACCGTCGGATGAGAAGTCCGGCGCTTTGCTACCTCTTGGGGTTGTTCTGTGCCGTTGCGTGCCACCCCATCCGATCAGCCGTGCCGTCTGGGGCCGTGTGATGCCGTCTGGTGTCGTGCCAGTACGGAACTGCGGAGCATGAACGGAGCACACACCGGCCCCTGGCGGCGTCCGATGGCACCTCGCGAGGTCCCCACGAGCAGGGAGCCACCTTCCGTCACCCGGGGGAAGGGCGCCTACTTCTTCGGTGTGTCCGTTGACCGGTACTGGGTGTGGGTCCACACCCCCACCAACAGGGCCGCCCCGACCGCGATCAACGCGACCGCCCACGACCCCACCGGCGCCATGGACGTCTCACACCCACCGACCACCATGCTGGGCGGCGCCTCTCCGTAGGCGAACCATCCGAAGGCTGCCTCGCCTCTGGACGGGGCCCACCAGCCCGCTCCGCATGGCCCGGCGGGGACCAGCCCGAGGGCCCCGCCACCGGTGATCAAAGCGGTGGCCACCGTGCGGATGATCTGAACAGGGGACACGGATCTCTCCTCGATGCAGGGTTTTCCACGTGGGGCGCCCTGCGCACCCTACTGTTTGCCGCCACATACGTGGGTCTCAGATCCGGTGACCCTGACTGCGGTGCCAAGCGCATCGGCAGGCCCGTTCGGGTTCCTTCTGACAGGCCGGATCGCCATGAACGAGACATCGGATGAGCAGAATGCTCAAGCTTTTTTGGCAACGGTGCGTCTTGGCGAGCATTGCAGCGGGACCGTCACCAAGGTGACCCGCGACGGCGACGTGATGGTGGCCCTGGGCGGCTTTCCTGGACGACCGCTGGGGGTGGTCGGACCGTTGGACGTCTCCTGGACCCGGTTTCCGGCCGCGACCAGGGAAGTGGAGGTCGGACAGCGTGTCACGGCGGAGGTGATCGCCGTCGACCGGGACACGGGTCGGGTTCATCTCCTACGCCGCGTTGTCCTGGCACCGCTTCGACAAGGCTTCGGACATCGTTCAGATCGGGCAGCGTGTCTCGTGCGAGTTCCTCGGTTTCCACACATCGAACGGAGAGGCCCGGTTATCGCTGAAAGCGATGCAGCCTGACCCGTTCACGGTGTTCGCCGACAGTGTGCGAGAGGGGCAGGTGTTGTGTGGGCGCGTCACCAAGCTCGTGCCGTTCGGTGCCTTCGTTGAGCTGGCCGATGGTGTTGAGGGTTTGGTGCATCTGCGAGATCTGACGGAAGTGCCGGTGGAAACTCCGGAGGAGGGGGTCAGGGTGGGTGGGGAGCTCTTGGTGGTCGTCCTCGAAGTGGATCGAGAACATCGCAGGCTGGCTCTTGCCCGGCACCAGGTTCTGTCTGACTTCTGGTGACCTTGGTGCTCTGTGGGCAGGAGAGGCTCTGGATACTGACGGGATCGCCTCCCACCACTTCTATGAGTCGGACAGTAACCACCAGCGCTTCCCCAGGAGCACGCTGGCGGCGCAGCCGGGAGCTGTACCAGCCTCGTTCTGGCAACGCACACCTACGCGAGCGCGCTGCCGGATACGGCAGGGAGAGCAGGCAAGCGAACCGTGTGGCCCGTGCTGGACGATCTGATTCGGGTTAAGGGAGGAAGCATCGGGAACTGGGGTTTTGCGTCCTACCCAGCATGGATCCGCCTCTGTTGTCAATGAATCCGAAGTTAAACATGAGCTGCGTGTCCGCATGTGGCCAAAGTGAGGCCAGGCTCCCCTTCTAGGACCATAAGTGCACGTTATTCACCCATGGGGGATTTTTTGTGGCGTGTGTCACCTATGGTGCTTTTTCTTGCGGCCGGCTAACTTCTTCCCTCGTCCCAGGACAACCACCACCCGTGCCCCGACGGCACGGAACCCCGCTAGGTGATCCCCCGCCCTGGGTTAGAGAGCGCTCGCCATGTCCCGCCGCGCACGGGCACTCGGTGCTGCCTTGACGGCGCCGGTGCTCCTGCTGTCTGCCCTGTCCGCACCTGCCCTGGCGCAGGAGGAGCCCGAGGCCGACCCCATCCCGTCCACCCCTGAGGCGATCAGCGAGCAGACAGCTCTGGTCCTGGCCCAGGAGAGCGGTGAGCCGGTCGAGATCACGGCCGCCACCACCGAGACCACCCGGCACCTGGCCAACCCCGACGGCAGCTTCACTATGGAGCAGGCCGCCCACCCGGTCCGGGTACGCGGACGGCAAGGGTGGACCCCGGTCGACACCGACCTGGTCGTGGCCTCCGACGGCACGTTGCGCCCTCGGGCGGCCGTGGCCGACATCGCCTTCTCCGGAGGCGGGGAACAGGCTCTGGCCCGGGTCGGTATCGGTTCCAACTCCGTCGAACTCAGCTGGCGCGAGGACCTGCCCGCACCCACCATCGACGGCCCTCAGGCCACTTACGCCGATGTCCTGCCGGACGTGGACCTGGTGTTGACCGCGGGGGTGGACGGGTTCGGCCAGGTCCTGGTGGTGCACACCCCCGAAGCCGCCCAGCACGAGGATCTGGCCGAACTGGAGATGGGGCTGGCCACCACCGGGGTGACCATGCGCCTGGCCGACAACGGCATCCTCGAAGCCATCGGAGACCGGGGGCAAGAGAGTGTCTTCACCGCGGTCGCCCCGGCGATGTGGGACTCGGCCGGCGCCGAGGAGACGGGTGAGGATCCCACGGTGATGGCCCCCATGGGCGCACGCACCGAGTTCCTCGACGTGGACCTGACACCGAACAGCATCCGTCTGGTTCCCGACACGGCCATGCTCGGTGACGCCGAGACCCAGTACCCGGTTTACATCGACCCCTCGGTGGCGGTCAGCAGGGTGGGACGCACCTACGTCAACGCCCGTTTCCCCAGCCAGTCGTACTGGAACTATGCCACCTCCCACACCCCGGGCGTGGGATACGAACCCAGCCAGGGCAGCACCAAGCGCGCGTTCTGGCGGTTCAACATCGACTCGCGCACCCGTAACGCCGACATCACCCGAGCCACGTTCCGCGCCAAGGTCACCCACGCCTACGGGTGCACCAACGCCCAGGTGCAGCTGTGGCGCACCAACGCCATCACCTCCTCGACCACCTGGAACTCCCAGACTTCGGCCTGGAAGACTCGGTTGGACACCCGTACCATCAACGCCGGCCGTGCGGCCTGTTCCGGCGGTGCTTCGCCGACGGTGGAGTTCAACGCCACCGCCGGATACGTGTGGAGTCGAGACGCGGGCAATGCCACCACCACCCTGGGGTTGCGTGGCAACGAGACCAAGTCCTCCAGTAACTGGGACTGGCGGCGCTTCGCCTCCAACCCGACCTTGCAGGTGGACTACAACAACCCGCCCGAGATCCCCACCCAGTTGTCGGACTCCCACGGCGGTACCTGCTCCACCGATCCGGACAACCCGCGCCTGATCAACCAGACCCGGCCCACCTTCACCGCTTACGTCCGCGACCGCGACTCCACCTCGGCCAACCGCCAGAAGGTCAAGACACGTTTCGCCTGGTGGGTGGACGGCGCCCGGGTGGGTGAGGTGGACACCGTCTCCAGCAACGTGGCCGTGTGGTCCTCGGGCTCCTACCAGTCGGTGCGTGCGAGCACTCTTCCCGAGGACGTGTTGATCGCCTACCGGGCCAACGCCAACGACGGCACCTCCTGGTCGGGTTGGTCGCCCTACTGCTACCTGATGGTCAACACCTCCCGCCCCGAACAGGGACCCGAGGTCGCCTCCACCGACTATCCGCTGGGGGAGGAGTTCCACGGCTCACCCGGTCTGCCCGGGGAGTTCACCTTCACCAACAACGGAGTCGAGGGTGCCCAGAGCTACTTCTACGCCCTCAACGACGACTCCTGCGTCCACCAGGCCGAACCCGACGAACCGGGTGGACCGGTGACGGTGACCCTCACCCCGCGCCTGGAGGGACCGAACTGGGTCTACGCCCGCACCGTCGACGCCTTCGGCAACTCCTCCGACTGCGTGCTCGCCTACTCCTTCCTGGTCGCCGCGCCCACCGACCCGGTGGCCCACTTCGCCTTCGACGAGGGCCAGGGCGACCGCGCCGCCGACACCGCCAATCCTGGCCAAGGCGCCACCCTCTCCGACGGGGTGGAATGGGTGCGTGGACGGGTCGGCACCACCGACAACCCCGACACCAACCCCACCCCGCGCCTGGAAGGCACCGCCGTGCACACCAGCGGCTACACCGACGGCGACCCCGGCCCCTACGACGAGATCAACGCCGACCACTCCGCGGTGGACACCTCCGGCACTTTCTCGGTGTCGGCGTGGGTGAAGCTGGACCGCGCCTATGCCCATCACACCGCCGTCGCCCAGGAGGGTGAGGAGCAGAGCGCCTTTCACTTGGGCTACCAGGGCAACACGGGTGAGTGGGTGTTCAAGATGTCGCCCGAGGACGAGTACTGGGACGGCTCCCGGCAGTGGGCCACCATCACCTCTGCCGCACCCGCTCAGGTGGGGGTGTGGACTCACCTGCTGGGCACCTACGACGAGCAGACCGGGAAGATCACCCTGTACGTGGACGGTGTGGAACAGGGCACGGCCACCCACACCGGACCATGGAACGCCCAGGGACCCCTCACGGTGGGACGCGCCCTGTTCCAGGGTGCGGGCAACTACTACTGGCCCGGCGCGATCGACGACGTCAAGATCTGGGACCGCCTGGTGCTGGACGAGACCGTGAGCGTGGAGGAGACCACATCCGAGGTGTGGCGCCTGGCCAACCGCCCGGTGGCCGCCCAGGGCCGGTGGATGCTCGACGAGTACGAGGGCACAGCGGTCGCCGACTCCACCGACCACGGCCTGGACGCCGTCCTGCACGCCGACCCGGACACCGCGTGGAACGTGGCCGAGAACGGCATCACCGCATCCCCCGGGGTGCGGCTGAACGGGGAGAGCGACCACATCGAGGCCTCCGGCCCCGCCCTGCGCACCGACCGCAGCTTCAGCGTCTCGGCCTGGGTGCGCCTGGACGAGACGGGGGAGGGCGTCAACACCTCCGCCGTGAGCCAGACCGGCCACTTCCAAAGCGGATTCCACCTGGGCTACCAGGGCTCCAACGGAGCGTGGACGTTCAAGATGGCCCCCCACGACGACTCCCCCACCTCGGGCTCGGCCGGGTGGACCTACGCCTCTTCCACCACCACCGCCCGGCTGGGGGAGTGGACCCACCTGGCCGGCGTCTACGACCACACCACCGGTGAACTGGTGCTCTACGTCAACGGCCTCGAGGAATCACGGGTGGGCGTCGACCACGCCTGGCACGCCGACGGACCGCTCCGGATCGGCAGCGCCCAACACCAGGGCGCCAACACCTACCACTGGACCGGCGACATCGACGACGCCCACGCCTACCAGGGTGTACTCAACGACCGCGACCTGTTGCAGGTGCATACGGGGGAGTTCCCCGACGCCCAGGGCTGACAGCGTTTCCGACCCCACCCCCACCCCTGTGATCATCCCCCGCCGCCCAGGCGGGGAACAGAAGGATGACTGTGACCCCGCGCAGTGACACCCCCGCCCGCCCCGGACCGATCCGCCGAGGCATCACCTACTCCCTCGCCCTCGTTCTGGCCGCCGGACTGCTGAACACGCTTCCGGCGTCCGCGAACGCCTACAACCCCAGACCCGAGACAGAGGAAACCCCTTCGGTGGAGGGGCACGACCTGCTGCCCTCGGCCACGGGGGGAAGCGACGCGATCGCCGAGGCGGCTCTGACCGAACCGGAGGAAGCGGACTGGCCTGAGGCCTCCTCCAGCGAGGTCGCCCTGAACGGCGCCCGGGTCCAGACCCTGGATGCCCAAGAGGATTCGCCGGTCACGATCACGCCGGTGACAGGCGAGGAGCTGCAGGAGTGGGAGGTCCCCCAGCACTGGCAGGAGTGGGTACCACAGGCGCCTGAAGAGGAGGACCAGACCGAAGAAGAGGGGGCCGAACAGGAAGAACCCGCTGCGGAAGAAGAGGCCCAGGAGAACCCTGAGGCGGAAACTCCTTTCCCCGACACCGACACGGACACTCCAGACGAGGCCGACCCCTCAGCCGAGCCCGAGGAGCCCACCGCCCCGCGGGACGGGATGCGCAGGGAACCCGTCGCTTCCGAGGAGCACCCGCCGGAGGTGGACGCCTTCGCCGCTCCCGAACCGGTCGAATCGGTCCAGGTCGAGGTCCTGGACGAATCCGCCGCCGAGGCAGCCGGGATCAACGGCCTGCTCGTGCAGATCACCCGCACCGACGACTCACCCACCCTCGCCCCGGTCCAGATGGAGGTGGACTACTCCGACTTCGCCGCCGCGTTCGGCGGTGACTACGCCTCTCGCCTGCGCGTCATCGAACTCGACCCCTGCGTCCTGGACGACTCCTGCGCGGCGGAGGAGACCGTCGCCTTCGACGCGCCCCGCCTCCTCGACAACAGCGTCCAGGAACAGAGCCTGTCCGCCGTGGTGGGCGCGGCACCGGCCCAAGGTGCGCTTTTCGCCGTCACCTCCGCTCCTTCCGGCGGCAACGGCGACTACGGTGCCACCCAGCTTTCCGCTTCCTCCAGTTGGAACGTCAACACTCAGTCGGGTGACTTCTCCTGGTCCTATGGTTTGACCGCGCCTCCCGCGCCCAGCCAACTGTCCCCGTCGGTGGGGTTGAGCTACTCCTCCGGCGGTGTCGACGGACGTATCGCCACCTCCAACAACCAGACCTCCTGGCTCGGGGACGGGTTCTCCTACGCCCCAGGATCGATCGAACGCCGCTACGCCGCCTGTGCGGACTCCGGACACCAGACCGGCGACCTGTGCTGGAACACCGACAATGTCACCCTGTCCATGAGCGGCCACTCCGGTGCGCTCATCAAGCACTCCGACGGCAGCTACCGGTTGTCCAACGACGACGGCACCAAGGTCGAGCGGCTCACCGGCGCCACCAACGGTGCGCACAACGGTGAGTACTGGAAGGTCACCACCACCGACGGCACCCAGTACTTCTTCGGCCGCAACCGCCTGCCCGGCTGGTCCACCGGAGACCCCGAGACCAAGTCGGCCCAGACCATGCCCGTCTACGCCGCCGCGTCCGGGCAGCCCTGCTACAAGTCCAACTTCTCCGACTCCTGGTGCCAGCAGGCCTACAAGTGGAACCTGGACTACGTCGTGGACGTGCACGGCAACGTCATGACGTTCTACTACGACGCCGAGACCAACCACTACGGCCGCAATCTCACCAACACCGCCACCCCGTATGTGCGTGCGGCCAACATCAAGCGCATCGAGTACGGGCTGCGCAGCGACGACGTCTACGCCACCGCTCCGGCGAGGGTGGTGTTCTCCACCTCCGAGCGGTGCCTGGTCACCGACTCCTTCGACTGCGCCCCCGAAAAGCGCACCTCGGGCAACGCCGAGCACTGGCCCGACGTGCCCCTGGACCAGGACTGTAAGTCCGGAACCTCCTGCGCGGGACGGCACTCGCCCACCTTCTGGTCCACCAAGAAGCTCGACGCGATCACCACGCAGATCCGCCAGGACGGCGAATACACCAAGGTCGACACCTGGGCCTTCGACCACTCCTTCCCCGAAGCCGGAGACGGTACCGGCCCGACACTGTGGCTGAACTCCATCGAACACACCGGCCACGTGGGCGGCAGCGAGACGCTGCCCAAGGTGACCTTCGGTGGCACACAACTGCCCAACCGAGTGGACTCGCCCACCGACGACATCGCGCCGATGCTGCGCTGGCGGATCACCGAGGTCAGGACCGAGTCCGGCGGACAGTTGGACATCACCTACTCCGAACCCGAGTGCGAACCGGGCAAGACCCCGCAGCCGCATGACAACACCAAACGCTGCTATCCGGTGAAGTGGACCCCCGAGGGCGGGGTGGAACTGACCGACTGGTTCCACAAGTACGTGGTCACCGAGGTCAACGAGCTCGACCTGGTCACCGACCAGCCCACCCTCACCACGAGTTACGACTACGTGGGTACCCCGGCCTGGCGGTACACCGAGGCCGACGGCATGGTCAAGGACAAGTACCGCACCTGGGCCGACTGGCGCGGCTATGACCGGGTCATCGTGCGCACCGGCCACCCCGGTGAGGAACGCACCGAGACCGAGTACCTGTACTTCCAGGGCATGGACGGCGACAAACAGCCCAGCGGTACACGCAGCGTCTCCATCACCGACTCGCGCGGGGTCGAGCACACCGACCACAAGGAGCTTCACGGCACCCTACGCGAGGTCATCATCCGCAACGGTGAGGGCGGAGAGGAAATCTCCCGGGAGATCACCACACCGTGGCGGAAGAAGACCGCCGAGGTCACACACGGCTGGGGCACACAAAGCGCCCACATGATCCAGACCTCCCGGGTTTACAGCTTCACCCTCCTCTCCGACGGCACCTGGCGTCAGACCCGTGTCGACAACACCATCAACGACGCCGGCGCCATCACCAGGACCCGCGATCACGGAGACGTGGACGTGGCCGGTGACGAGAAGTGCGTCCACACCACCTACGTCAGCAACACCGACGCCTGGATCCTCAACCTCGTCTCCCGCAAGGAGACCTTGGCCGTCGACTGCGAACAGACGCCCGACCGACCTGAGAACGTCCTCACCGACGAACGGGTGTCCTACGACGGCAAGGCACACGGAGCCACCCCGGACCGAGGACTGCCCAGCCGCACCGAGAAACTCGACTCCTACTCCAGCGGAGAACCCGTCTACCAGATGGTTCAAGAGGCCGAGTTCGACAGCTTCGGCAACACCGTCGCCGAAACCGACGCCTCAGGTGGAGTAACCACCACCGACTACACCCAGACCTCCGCCGGGCTTCCGGAATCGGTCACCGAGACCAACCCCCTCGGGCACACCACCACCACACTCGTGGATTCGGCCCGTGGGCTGCCCGTGGCCGAGACCGACGCCAACGGTCGGACGATGACCATGGCCTACGACCCGCTCGGCCGACTCACCGGTGTATGGCTGCCCGACCGGGACCAGGCCGCGGGGGACAGGCCCACCGCCAAATTCGAATACCACATCCGCCAAGACGCACCAACCTCGATCGTCACGCACACACTCAGAAGCCCCACCGAGTACACGATCGGTTACGAGATCTTCGACGCGTTCCTACGCCCCCGGCAGACACAGGCCCCGGCACCGGGCGGAGGACGGGTGATCACCGACACCTTCCACGACACCCGCGGGCAGGTCGTCAAGGAACGCCAGGCCTACTACAACGCAGAAGACCCCAGCGACACGCTGCTGGTTGTCGCCAACGACAGTGATATCCCGCGCCAGACCGAGACCATCTACGACGGGGCCGGCCGAGCCACCGACGTCCTGCATGTGGCCTTCGGAGAGGAACGCTGGCGCACCAGCACCGAGTACCACGGGGACCGCTCCCTGCTCACCCCGCCTGCCGGCGGTATCGCCACCACCTCCCTCACCGACGCCCAAGGACGTCTGGTGGAAGTGCGCACCCACGAGGGCGGCACCCCTGAAGGCGACTACGAGGCCATCACCTACACCTACACCGGAAACGACCAGCTGGCCACGGTCACCGACCCCGAGGGCAACACCTGGAGGCACACCTACGACCTGCGCGGTCGTCTGGTGCAGACCGAGGACCCCGTCGCGGGCACCACCACGATGACCTACAACCAGCTCGACCAGCTGGTCACCACCACCGACGCCCGCGGCCAGACCCTTGCCTACTCCTACGACGCCCTCGGCCGCCAAGTCGGACTGCACGACGACACCCCCGACGGGGCCCTGCGCGCCAAGTGGGTCTACGACACCCTGGCCAAGGGACACCTGACCTCCTCCACTCGGTACGTGGACGGCAACGCCTACACCAACCGGGTAGTGACCTATGACCGGTTCTACCGGCCCATCACGACCGAGGTCCTCATCCCCTCCAGCGAACCAGGGCTTTCAGGCCGTTACCGCTTCTCCACCCACTACGGACCCGACGGCACCATCAAGTCCCAGACCTTGCCCGCCGCCGGAGGTCTGGGCCGGGAAACGGTGGCCTACTCCCACAACGAACTCGGCATGCCCACCCACATGTCCGGGTTCACCGGCTACGTCGCAGGAACCGTCTACAACAAGCTGGGCCAGATGACCCAGCGCACGATGGACATCGGCGCCTCCGGCACCCACGCCACTTGGCTGACCCGCCACTACGACCAGGCCACCGGCCGCATGTCCCAGACCAGCCTGATCCCCGAACGCGGAGTCGTCGGATCCCTGGTCAACCAGCACTACACCTACGACGACGCCGGCAACGTCCTCAACCTGCGCAACGAACCCACCGCCGACCACCTGCAGCCGGACGTGCAGTGCTTCACCTACGACCACATGCGCCGCATGAGTGACGTATGGACCCCCGACACCACCGGCGAACAGGCCTGCGCGGCCGAACCCACCGTGGACACACTCGGCGGAGCCGCCCCCTACTGGCACTCCTACGCCTACGACGCTCTGGGCAACCGCACCAGCGAGGTCCAACACGGCCCCACCGGCAACGTCACTCGCACCTACACCCACGGCGACGCCGCCGGACTGCGCTCCCAGGCACTGGCCCGGGTGGAACAGACTGGCCCCAGCGGCGACCGGTTGGAGGAGTACTCCTACGACGAGGCCGGGAACATGACCGGCCGCACCACCGCCGCCCGCGACCAGGACCTGGAATGGGACGCCGAAGGCAACCTGGCCCAGGTGACCGAAGAGGACGGCTCGGCCACCTCCTACGTCTACGACGCCGACGGCCAACGCCTGATCAGGCACGACCCCGACGCCTCAACCCTGTACCTGGCGGGCATGGAACTGCGCCTGGACAAACAGAGCCTGCTCAAAGAGGCCACCCGGTTCTACTCCTTCGCCGGAGAGACCGTCGCGATACGCCAAAACGACGGCACCCTGTCCTGGATCCACTCCGACCGCCACGGTACCGGACAGGTCGCCGTCAACGCCCGAACCGGTGAGGAGACCCACCGGTACATGACCGCGTTCGGCGCCGACCGTGGCAGCCAGGGGCAGTGGCCCTCCGACCGGGGGTTCGTGGGCGGCACGCTCGACGCCTCCACCGGACTGACCCAGATCGGCGCCCGGGCCTACGATCCAGGGTTGGGCCGGTTCATCTCGGTGGACCCGGTGATGCATCTGACCGACTTCCAGCAGATGCACGGCTACACCTACGCCAACAACAACCCGATCACCTTCACCGACCCCGACGGCCGCAGCATGCTGTGCATCGACGTGTGCGGACCCGGCGGTTACCTCATCATTCCGTCCACCCCCACACGCCCGGGTGGGATGTATGACTACAGCAAGGAGCGCACGAACTACTACGACCCCAAGACCGGATGGTCGGGCTGGGTCTCCACACCCTCACCGCGTACCCGAAAGAACAGCGGTGGTAGCTCCAGCGGTGGTGGTAGGACGACTTACCAGGCGCAGTACTCCCAGGCCTATCTGGATGCCAAGGCCGAGAAGGAAGAGGCCCAGCGCAAGCTGATCAAGGCCGCCACCGGGTTGGCCCAGTTGGTCGCGGACGAGCTGGGGATCACTGCGGGGTTGGAGTGTTTCACCACTGGTGATCTGGGTGCGTGCGGTGAGACCGCGTTGAACGTCGCGTTGATGTTCGTGGGCGGGTTGCCGGCCAAGATCGCGGCGAAGTACGGGCTTCGGTGGGGCAAGGCAGCGGAGCTGGGGCGTAAGATCGCCCGGCTCGGTGGTGACCTGGTCGACGGGGTCAGGGACCTGGTCAAGGCCAACCGCAAACTGGACAACGTGAGCTGCCCGATCGGGAACAGCTTTGTTCCGGGCACGCGGGTGGTGATGGCCGACGGATCGACCCAGCCGATCGAGGCGGTCGATGTCGGCGAGAAGGTGTTGGCCACTGATCCGGAGACGGGGGAGCAGACCGCGCGGACGGTGCTGGCCACCATCAACGGTGAAGGCACCAAGACCTTGGTGCAGATCACCGTGGATCCGACCACCGAGCGCGAGGCCGCCGGTGAGGACAGCGCTGCCGAGGACGAGCGGTCGGGGATCCCGGGGCCGGTGGCGGCCGGGGATGTGGTGATCGCGACCGACGGGCACCCGTTCTGGGTGCCGGACCTGGGGCTGTGGGTCGACGCGGTCGACCTGGTGCCGGGGATGTGGCTGCAGACCTCGGCAGGCACCTGGGTGCAGGTTTCCGCGGCGCAGGTCTGGACGCAGACCGCGACGGTTCATAACCTGACCGTCCAGGGCGTCCACACCTACCACGTGGCCGCTGGTTCGCTGGACGTCCTCAACCACAATTGTGATCCGTCTTCGAAGGTACTCCCAAGTCGAAAATCGGCTTTTAGAGAGGCGAAGAGAGATCTTGGTGTCCCAAATAGCCAACATCCGGATGAATTTCGGAGGGTGCCTATGACTGATCGGTCGGGCAGGGCAATTATGGGAGCCAACGGATCTCCAATTATTACTCGCGAGTATATTTTTAAGAGGAACAATGGAGATAAGGTTATTATTCAAGACCATTCCGCCGGGCACTATTATGGCGAAGGGGGGGTTGGTGACCAAGGTCCTCATTTCAATGCTCGGCCGTTTGATAATCCTAGGACGGGAAAAGTTCCTGGCACGGCCCAGCATTATGAATATTAGGGGAAATTGTGGCTAGTTGGGTGGATGCCCTAAGTAATCCGCAAGGGGTTCGTGCTATTTACGGAGGCGTGCTGCCAGTCTTGGAGGAGGTGAAGATCCACGAGATATGCATGAGTATGGATGGTCCAGTGGTCAAAATTAAATTTGACCTTCCAGGGTTCCCGAAAAACCCTCCGGAAAAATGGCGTCGAGATAACTTGAATACTGTCCAGTTTGAAATTTCTTTTATCGGTGTCAGTGAGGTGAGTGTGGTGCGATTTTCGGAGAATCCGATTTGTTCTCTCTCGATTCGGAAGAAGGGGGTTGTTTATTTTGGCGGGGAGTCTGAAAGTGTAGAATTTTCAGGAGTTGCTGAGGCAGTGGCAGTGTTGCGAATTTCCGCATACTTAGACGAATAGGGTTGCGGGTGGTGGAGTGGCCTTTAGAGATCATCTCAAAAGCCATCAGCATGCTTGGCCAGATGCTTGTAGCAGATGAGGACGCAGGCGATCCCGAGCATGGCCAGGAAGGTGGAGGCCTTGCGCTCCCAGCGCACGTTCAACCTGCGGTAGGAGCCCAACCAGGCGATGGAGCGCTCGACCTTCTACCGGTACCGTCCCAGACGCTGGGAGGACTCGATGCCAGGACGGGCCAGACGCACCCCGATGCCACGTTCGCGCAGCCAGCGGCGCTGAGCCCGCGAATGGTAGGCCTTGTCGCCGTGGAGCTTGGCGGGACGCCGCCGCCGGGGGCCTCGCCGTGAGCGCACCGCCGGGATACCCCGAACCAGAGGCTTGAGTGCCTCGATGTCGTTGACGTTGGCTGCGGAGACCGCACAGGTCAGCGGCAGGCCCTGGTTGTCGCACAGCAGGTGGAGCTTGGAGCCGGGGTTGCCGCGATCAGTGGGGTTTGGCCCCGTGCTCTCCCCCTCTCTTGGCGCGGATCGACTGGGAGTCGACGGTGGCGCGGGACCAGTCCAGCAGGGCGCTTCTGCCCAGCTCATCCAGGATCGTGCGGTGGATCCTGGGCCACAGGCCCATCCGGGTCCAGGTCTGGAACCAGCGGTGGGCGGTGGCACGGGTGACGCCGAACAGGCCGTCGGCCTTCTCCCAGGAGCAGCCGGAGGCCTGGACGAACAGCACCGTGGTCAACACGGCTCTTTGATCCACACGCGGTCGGCCGGTCCTCGGCGCGGGAGGCAGGAGCGGCTGGACGATCTCCCAGAGCCCATCGGGCAACACATCACTCACAGCACGTGATCATGCCAGGCACAGGGCCACCTCGCAGGGCTTTTGAGATGAGCTCTTAGGGAGTTTGTTTTTCGATATTGGTAAATTTCAGAGCGGAGAAACAGTGAGCCCTTTTCATCCTGAAGGTGCAGGTCACAGCCCTGTACCGGTTTCTCCGAGTCTCTTCTGGACAGCAAGAAGCCCCTGGTAGGTGGGTTAACAACCACGAGAACCTGCCACACCAAGGGCTCTGCATGCTGTTCTACCGCTCCGCGCTGCCGTTGTCACGCCGCACCCTGAACCTGGCCGCCCGCACCATCCGCGCCCACCGCAAGAGGACGGGGTCCCGGTGGCGGCGCCTGGATCCGGCACAACAGGCCCTGCTGGTGCTGGTCCACCTGTACAAGGGTGAGCCGTTCACCCACCTCGCGGCCGGGTTCGGTATCGGCACCACCACTGCCTGGCGGTACGTGCATGAGACCATTCGGTTCCTGGCCGAGCAGGCGCCCACCCTGGAACAGGGGCTGCGCCGCGCCCGTCGCAAAGGCTGGGCGTACGTGATCGTCGACGGGACCCTCCTTGCTTGCGATCAGGTGGCGACCGACCGGCCGTTCTCCTCCGGCAAACACCAACGGCACGGCATGAACATCCAGGTGGTGTCCGCTCCCGACAGGCGACCGCTGTGGACCTCTGAGTCGCTTCCCGGTGCGGTGCACCACCCCGGGCGGCCCCAGGGCTGTTTCAAAGTCGGGATCGTGACCCATCAGCGCTGATTACAGCCCTGTAGCAATCCGGTCGAAGCCCCCACCAACAAGCAACGGAGCCCGCTAGAAGATCAGGGACTCTCACATCTCTGACTTCCAAGGGACTCCGTTGCACCACCAGTCTGCCATGCCCGCCACCGGCCCCGTCGGCCTTCTCAGCAAGCTCGCGCACCTGGAAGATCCCCGCACGCCGCGGGGTCGCCGCCACAGCTTGGTAAGCGTCCTGCTGTGCGCCCTGTGCGCGATGCTCGCCGGAGCCCGCAGAAGCTGGCGGACTCTTTCAGCCGGATCATGGTCGCTTGTCGGCCGTTGTTGGCCCCGGGCGGGGTGGTGGTGGTCACCACCCGTCCCTACCGCAAGGACGGGCAGCTGGTGGACTTCCCCGGCCAGGTGGCCGAAGCGGGACGGCGGGCGGGGTTGGTGCAGATCGACCGGTGCGCGGCTTTGTTGTGCGCGCTGCGGGAGGGGGAGGTGGTCTCGCGCACCTCGTTCTTCCAGCTCATCGAGACCAAACGGCTGCGTAAGGAAGGCCGGCCGGTGCACGTGATCCAGCACGAGGACGCCCTGGTCTTTGCCAACCCCATCCCGGTCGGGCAGGAAGGGAGCGTCGCGGCGTGAGTCGATACATCCACGACCCCAGAGCCGACCAAGAAGACACCGACGAAGACCACACGGAAAGGTCGGGGAAGGCATTCTTCACCGATGCGGCGGGGCCGGAGTTGCGGGCGCGGATCATCGGGGACATGCGCGCGTTGGCCGACTTCCTCCAAGCCCACCCCGAGCTGCCCATCAGCCGGTACACGAGTGTGGACGTGACCTACTTCCCGCTCACCGATGACGAGGCTGTGGCGGTGGGGGAGGTGGCCGAGGCCGGGGCCCGATTGGGGCGGATGCCCGCCTGGGAGGGCGGCCACTACCTGGTCGAGCACGCGGTGGGGGCGGGCCGGTACCGGGTGGTGGCGGTCCCCGAGCGGGTCGCGGCTTCCTATCGGGCCTGGTTGGCCGCCACCGGCCACCGGCGTCCCGACTAACACAGGGAGCCGGGGCGGGGCGGTGTGGGGGCCTGTGTGCCCCCACACCGCCCCCACGAACCTGGCCCCGCTCCCCGTGGGGGCAACGCTGGGCGTTGGGCCGACACGGGGCTCCTGGGGCAGCGACCAGGGGAAACGGCCTATCGCCCGAAACGGGTGGGCCATTGAGTGGGGAGCGTGAATCCGGTGGCGGGTGGGGTGAATCCGCTTGCACTTCTCGGCGAGGTTGAGCGTGGATGCGTGGTGCCCCGCGTGGTGCGGGGCCGCGCACCGCATCCGTGCAGGTCACAGGTGGTGGGGAGGTGGGCAAGGTGGGCGTGAACCCTCAGATCACGCTGGATGAGGTGGGCTCGTTGCCGGTGGCATTAGACCCAGTGACGGCCGGGCGGATGCTCGGTTTGGGCCGCACCACCACTTACCGGCTCCTGCGCCAAGGTGCTTTTCCGGTGCCCGCGCATCGGGCGGGCAAGGCCTGGGTGGTGCCCACCGCCGGGATCCTGGCCCACCTGGGCCTCGAGCTTCCCCGCACCTACTGCTGTGGGTGCGGGTGTGGTGCGCGCAGCGATCACACATAGGAGAAGGAGTCATAGATGGCTTCTCATGACGGGTCGGTGTTCAAACGCTGCGGCTGCCGCGACCAGAGCAGCGGCAAACTTCTGGGAGCGAAGTGCCCGAAGCTACGCCGAGAAGAAGGTGGCTGGAACCCTCGGCACGGCGAGTGGGGCTTCCAACTGGAATTGCCCCGCACGACCGAAGGGCGCCGCCGCCAGGCCCGGCGCGGAGGTCTGAGCTCCCAGGAAGGGGCCCAACGGAACCTGGACCACCTCAAGGTGCTCATCGGCTTGGCCGAGGGTGAACCGGACGTGGAGGTGCAGGTCGCCGACCTGATCCAGAGCGCGCTACGGGGTCGGCACCGCCTGCCGGAGGTGGCGGAGGTCAAGCGCCGTATCGGGGTGGGGGTGCGGATGCGGGAACAGGTGCCCACCGTCGCCGCCTGGCTAAAAGAATGGTTGGAGGGCAAACCCGACCTGGCGGAGAAGACCCGCCTGTCCTACGACGGGCACATCCGCAACCATCTGGTTCCTCATCTGGGTCGGACCCGGTTGGACAAGCTCACCTCCTGGCAGGTGGAGCAGATGTTCGCCCAGATCGAAGAACAAAACGCCCACATCCTGGAGTGCCAGGAGTCTGAGGATGCGAAGGTGCGGGCCTCGGTGAAGGGCCGGCGGGTGATCAGCCTGTCCACCAAGCACCGCATCCGCGCCACCCTGCGCAGCGCTCTCTCCGAAGCAGTCCGAAGGCCCGACCTGCCTGTAAACGTGAACATCGCCTCCCATGTGCGGTTGCCCTCGTGCCCGCGTACCAGGCCGCTGGTATGGACGGCCGACCGGGTGCGCCAATGGCAGGTGGACGGAATCGTGCCGGGGGAAGTGATGGTGTGGACCCCGGAACAGACCATCACCTTCCTGACCCACGCCAGGAAGTACACCTGGCTGTTCCCGCTGTTCCACCTCATCGCCGTCAAAGGCCTACGCCGCGGAGAAGCAGTCGGACTCCCGTGGGCGAACACCCGGCTCACCGACGGGCAGGTGGACATCCGCACCCAGGTGGTCACCCTTGGCTGGAAAATGGCCACGACGACGCCGAAGAGTGCGGCGGGGCGGCGCACCATCACCCTGGACACCGACACCGTACGGGTGCTGCGCTCGTGGAAGAAGTTCCAAACCGAAGCCCGCCTCGAAACAGGGCAGAGCTGGAACGATACGGGGTTGGTATTTACCCAGTCAGATGGGTCTGGGTGGCACCCGGGGCAGGTGACCCGGTGGTTCAACCGGATCAGTAAGGCGGCGGGGTTGCCGCCGATCCACCTGCACGGGCTTCGCCACGGTGCTGCCTCGCTGGCTTTGGCGGCGGGGGCAGATGTGAAGGTGGTCTCCGGCGAACTCGGACACGCCACCACGCACTTCACTCAGGACACCTACCAGACCGTGTTCCCCGAAGTGGCGCGGGCGGCGGCGGAGGCCACCGCCGCGATGCTCAAACCCGCACGCGCATAGCGGGACCGGGGAACATACCAGGGGCCACACGGCACCGACCCCAGATCAGCCCACGGGTTCGCCCGGCTGACCTGGGGTTTTCCCATGTTTGGAGGCGCTTGGCCACCGGATCAAAGGTCTCCTGCGGCGATGGTCGACGAAGAGAGGCAACTTTTGAAACCCTGCCGCAGGGAGGGAAGGAGGTATGAAGTCTCCAAGGTTCAGGTTTCTCCTGGTCGATGAACCCTTTGTCCAAGATTCCGCGTCTTCGGGCCGACCAACACGCTACAGTGCTCGCCCAGGGGGTGCGGCAGCACACCCAACCTCAACAAGCACCCTAGAGTTCGCCTTTAGCCATGGGGAGGGCTGAACTTCATGACCACAGTTGGTGAACATATCCGGAATGCGGATGGGGCAATCTGCCGAAACATCGAGGAATTGATAGGTCAGCGTGCACTGCTTTCCCAAAATCTTCTTGCTCAGCTCCGGAACCTGGTTGAGGGTGTCGCGGTTCGCCTTCAGAAAGGTTCCTCCGATGCCGAGTACAACTGGGACGCAATCAGGCTCGGAGTCGCCTTCATCAAGGGTAGCAGCAAGGGTCAGTATCGATTCCTGGGCCGGTTCTACCAACTCCTCGAAGCGAGCGCCTCTCACTACACGGTTGACGGGGATGCCTCCGAACGTCTGATGCTCAAGTATTACGAATACCTTCACCGAATCCGAACGCTTCTCCGGGACAGTTGCGGGATCGCTGTGCTGGCGAACCTTGAGTCCTTCCCGGTCGACCTCGATCCATCGTTGCGGGAATATCACCAGAAGATCGCCGCTCGCATCGAGGCACCTCGTTCGACTAGCTCAAGCGGTGAGACGCGGGCACGGTACTATATCCATAAGACGCGCCCGTTCTTCGTTGGCGAGCGTATTTACTACGAAGTTACTTTCTACCGAGCCGTCAACAAGGTCAGTAAGTTCGACCGCATTATTGCCTTCACCGACATCGACATGACTGACAAGTACTCGGCCATGCTTACCCTGCAGCGCGACTCAATTCGGGTGCTTGACCAGACGATGCCAATCACGCTCATCCGTGAGTGGGAAGTATCGATCCGTCCCTGTGAGTTCGACAACTTCGCCCGACTCCTGGGCATCACGATCAAGGTCAAGACCAGCTTCGCGGAGTACCGCTTCCTGATGCGTGGTCTCACAGCAGGATCGGGAAGTCTACTCGACCTCATCGACATGCCCACTGACCAGTATGCAGAGATCAAGGCCACAGGGACAGCAAAGGCTACCAAGCCGCAGATCTTCCCCGTGCTGGATGAAGCGCGCCGCATCGTGAGGTCGGATGCACCTGGCCATAACGTCATCCGCTACCTCATGCTGCGAATGCATAACCAGGTTCTCAGGTCGCAGTACAGCGTGGATGAGTGCGGATATCTGTCGAACCTGAATCTTCCCTATGGCTGTATACCGTTCGATCAGATGCCTTTCTGCACCTCACTGCCGGGCCACAACCCGCGCTACTGGGACCTCGTCGAGGCCCTTGACGCGACCGACCGGAACCACGAGTTGTTCGCTCGGAGGGTACGCAACAACATCGATCGCCATGGAATGCTCTACACCCCTGCCAAAGGTCTGAAAGGGTTCGGCGACGTCACTCAGCTGATCGCCGCCTACAACGGCAAGCTCTACTACAAGCACACAGGGCGCCAGCTGGTGCAGGACAAAGGCCATGTCTTCATTCGCGGGTACGAGGACGACACCCTCGCCATCGTCGAAAAGCTCCAGGAGCACGCGGAATCTGGGGTCGACGGTTACACCCAAGCCGTTGAGCACTGGCTCGACGAGGTACCACGGGGCATCGACGACAAGATCAAGGAGGACGCACTCAAACACCTGTTCAGCCAATCGAAGGTCGCCCTGGTTTACGGTGCGGCTGGTACGGGTAAGTCAACAATGGTCGATCACATTGCCAGCTACTTCGACGATGAGAAAAAGCTGTTCCTCGCTCACACCAACCCGGCTGTCGATAACCTCAAACGCAAGGTTAGTTCCCAGGAGTCGACCTTCCGCACGATCAGCAGCCAGATTCGCAGGGCCGTCTCGGAACCGGAGTACGATCTTCTAGTTATCGATGAGTGCAGCACGGTCAGCAACGCTGACCTGCTCAAGGTACTGGAGCGGACCTCCTTCAAGCTGCTCGTGCTCGTTGGCGATATTTTCCAGATCGAATCGATTCAATTCGGCAACTGGTTCAGCATCATCCGGTCGTTCATTCCGAGAACGTCGATCTTCGAACTGACGACGCCATACCGGACCACGAGCGAGTCGCTCCTGAGCTTCTGGAACAAGGTCCGGCACCTCGAGGACGACGTTGCCGAGACCATTGCCCGTAACGGCTACTCGACCGTGCTCGACAAGTCTCTGTTCGAGACCCAGCGCCAAGACGAGATCATCCTGTGCCTGAACTACGACGGCCTCTACGGCATCAACAACGTTAACCGCTTCCTCCAGAGCAATAACCCGAATCCGGCGGTAACCTGGCGAGACTCCACATACAAGGTCGGTGATCCGGTGTTGTTCAACGAGACCGAGCGGTTCAGGCCAGTGATTTACAACAACCTCAAAGGTTGGATTGTCGACATTAACCATGCACCTGGCGAGATTCAGTTCGACGTTGAGCTGGACCGATCACTGAGCGAGTTCGACATCGGCAGCGAAGAACTCGAATGGGTAGATGATTCAACTGTCCGATTCTCGGTCTACGACTATGACACCAGCGACGAGGACGACGACTCCGTCAATACCTCAGTACCGTTCCAGGTGGCATACGCTGTCTCGATCCACAAGGCGCAGGGCCTCGAATACGACTCTGTCAAGGTCGTGATCACCGACGCCAACGAAGACGACATTACGCACAGCATCTTCTACACAGCTATCACCCGAGCTCGTGAGAATCTCAAGATCTTCTGGACGCCGGAGACCCAGCAGACTGTTCTTGGCCGACTCCAGAGGAGTTCGAGTCCGAAGGACGTTGCCCTTCTATCGAGCCGCCGAGGGCTCACGCCCGTCAACGGATCCCGGCGTGCTCCGTGATCGGCGGAGTGTCGGGGTGAAGTCAGACATGAGACGGAGAGGGGACGCCTAGGAAACCGAACGCCACTGGGGCGACAGGGCGTTACCACGCCCAGAGGTCACGGCGCAGTGGCGCCGGAGCGGCTGTGGGGTGCTGAAGGCGCACACGGGGTTGTCCGGCCCGGTCACCAAGATCACGAAACAGTAAAATGCTCCGCGAGGTGCTCCTCCACCTGTACTGGACCTTGCACTGCGGAGCACACACGGAGCATTTCAGGCCCCGAACCAGGCCCGGCGCCTCGTCTGTTCGACTCGCGCACCCCCTCTGACCTGGGGTTTTGTGGCGCACCCGGCAGGATTCGAACCTGCGACCGTCGGATGAGAAGTCCGGAGCTTTGCTGTCTCTTGAGGTTACTTTGTGTCGTTGCGTGCCACCCCATCCGATCAGCCGTGCCGTCTGGGGCCGGGTGGTGCCGTCTGGTGTTGTGTCAGTCCGGAACTGCGGAGCATGAATGGAGCACACACCGGCCCCTGGTGGCGTCCGATGGCAGCTCGCGAGGTTCTCGCCGGCCGCTCGATGGTGGGGGCCATAGCCAGTGCCGTCCCGACGTAGCTCTTGCGCCCGGGCCCCTGCCTTCTCGCTCCGGGCACGGCTGTGCGCGGCGAAGTGTCTCTGCGGTATCGCACAGTTGGTGAACATGGTGACCGAACCCGTGCTCCACTGCGTACGCGACTACTACTGGGGCTGCATCTTGTGCGAAGACTTCGAAGGCTACGACGGGGATTACGAGCACCTCGCCGGTGACGGCCCCTTCTTCGCCGTGGACGACCAGATCACCATTCAGGTGGTCAACAGCCGAATGGCGGACCCCCAAGACGCCGCCGTCGAGCTGAACGTGTACGTCCACACGGCTCCCGTGCCCTCGTGTGACCACGCATCCGTGATCCTCCTACGTTCGGGGATTCTTGTACTCGGCGACGCCGACCGCTTCGACGAGGTATCCCTTCGGCCCGGGCGTTGGCTGCTGCAGGCCGACCTGGATCCCCACCGGTCGGACGAGGCCCGGTGGGTGACTGTTCACCTGTCTCCTGCAGACGCCGGTGAGATGCCTGCTTCGACTCAAGCTCCAGTGTGAGCGGGATCGCCTTCCGACCCTCATGTGAACTTGGGAAGCCGCTGAAGGCGATGCTGAGTCCGGCCGGCACCGTGTCACCGGATGCGGCGGAGCGGACGGCATGGCTGCTCCTGCCAGCGGAGTTCGAGGACGACTTCTATAGGCAGCAGGCCGGGTCAACAGAAGACGAAGCGTTGGTTCCTCGCCTCCAATGAATCGGAGCGAGACAGCCATTTTCGTGGCCTGAACCGGCTCATGCAGTCGGGTGGTATCGAGGCGGAGCCCGGCGTGCTGGGACGCTTTGTCGCGCCCGCCACGCGCGGCGATCTGTTCGCGCACCGGTGCGGGTGCGGTGGCCAGTGCGTTCTGCAGCTGAGTGTGCCTTCACCGCGTAGTTGTGCGCCAGAGAGAGCAGTCTGATTGATTCGACGGCGCCGTTCGTGCTCTTGGACCTGGTGGTGGCTTCTCCAGACAGCACCTTGCGTGCGGCTGCTTCGGCATCGATCACATCGTCCTTGCCCCTACGGACTCTGGTGTGGGGATGGTGTGTGTTGACCTCGACCACGTCGTCACCGGCGTCGAGCAAGAACCGGGGCCGACCGGGATGGCCAGACCGGCCCTACTTGTGCCCGTGACCACCGTCGCGGAGCAGCCGCTTCGCGGTTCTGTTCACCACGCGCACTGGGTAACCCCCCGCGAAGTCGAACGCGAACAGGGCGGCACCGCGTTGGTCGGCGTACTCGACGGCGGCGTCCGTGTAACGCGAGGAGGTGAAGAACACGGCCACGTCACCGACCCGGGCCGCGCCGACCAGCTGTTGCACCTCAGGACGCCCAACGCCTTTGGAGGCGTAACGTTTGACCTGCACGGAGATACCTGAGGCGGTAACATCGATCCCCGCGTCACTTGACGGAGGCGTGGCCCGGACGCTCCGGAAACCCTGGCTCCGCAGCCACTTCGCCACGAATGTCTCGGCCTCCGTGGGCGTGTGGATCCGCGTCCGTGCGCGCTCCCGCGCCTCCTGTTTCCTCTCCCGCGCGGCTGCGGCCTCCTCGTCCATCACACGCGCCAGCCAGCCCTTGGGCTGGGCTGCGGCCGTATCCTGGCCCTTTTTCGCCCGCCTGCGCCTGCGCAGAGCGGCGAGCGCCCAGTACAACAGCAGGCCGCCCACGGCAGACGGCCCGAGAGCGTCGATGAGAGCGGGCTCCTCGGAGTGGTATTCCACGAACAGGGTGGTGGAGAACGCCACCGAGACCAGGACGAAGACCACCGTGGATCGTTCTGGCCTGGTCCGGATCGCTGGCGAGCTCGCCTCGCCATTCGAAGACGACGCGGGGGATGGGGGGGAGGGGGATGGTTCTGGAGTCACTCTGTGTCCTCCGCTGCCGAGGATGCCGGCTCTTTGCAGCAAACCAAGAAGAGATCAAACAAGGAAAAATTGAGCATATAGGACGTATCTTGACCGCGCCCGGAAGCGGCCACTGCCGGGTTCGCCATAGGGCGACCGACCCCTTGTTCGTCCTGCTCATGCCCCCGAATCTGCGCAAGGGCAAGAAGTGGGCCGACCACCGCCGCATCGGTGCCGGGGTGCGCATCCGGGAAACGGTGCCGACCGTCGCGGCGTGGCTGGCCAAGTGGTTGGCGGGCAAACCGGACCTGGCCCAGAAGTGTTTTGTACCGGGTCTGCTGGAGACTGCAGCGCGTGCCGGGATCGCCTCCCGTCACTCGGGTGAGTGGTGAGTGCGTCGAGTCATGACCGGCTTGTCATGGAACCTATGACTGGTCGGTCATGGCCTCCCGCACGTGCCCTGGCCACAGTGGGCGCATGGACGGATTCGAGGAAGAAACCCGCGCCCTGACGCGGCCCCGTTTGGGCGGGTGCACCGATGGCCGCTGACCTGCTGACCCAACGGATGGACGCTGGCCACTGGGGGCTCAAGGCCGCCCGGCTGAGCGAGGTCGCCGAACTCGGGATCCCGGTGCCGCCCGCGTTGTGCCTTCGGGCCGAGGACCTGGTACGAACGACCGCCGAGGCGGTGAACGCGGCCAAGACCTGGCTCCGCCTGTACCGACCCCGCCGCGTGGTGCTCCGGACCAGCGCGCACGAGGACTTGGTGAAAAGCGCACAGGCCGGCCGTACCGTCTCCCTATTGAACTGCCCTCCCGACGCTTCGGCGCTGTTGCGCACGATCGACCAGGATCTCCTCACCGCTGAGAACCTTGGGGGCGGCAGCGGGGCCTGCGTCATGGTTCAAGAACAAGTCCAAGCCCCCCTCTACGGCGTGGCCTTCTACGAGGACGGCCACTTGGTGTTGGAAGCCACCCGTTACGCCGACGGCATCACCGCCGGGAATCCGCCCCGAACACGTGTCCAGGTAGAGAAGGACCGCTTCCACATCACCACCCAGGAGCCGCCCATCCCGGGACTGCTGCTGACCCGTCGTCTGCATCAGGCCTGCCGCCTCCTGCACAAGCACTTCGGCTTCGGAGTCGACATGGAGTGGGCGTGGACCGGCGCTGCGGTCGTCGTGATCCAGGTTCGCCCGATCACCAGGAGCCTCTTGGAGCGCGCGGCATGAGCACGATGAGCAAGCTCGATACCGTGACAGCCCTGCGGAACCACGGGCTGCTGCGCATGCCCGTCCAGGTCTACCGCCGTCCGGGGCGGGTGACAGCCCGAATGGTCCGTAACAGCGTGGGAAACGGTGAGATCCTCGTCGTTCGGACCGGATCTCAGGCCGAGGAACGAAACCTGCCTCGTCTGGTCGGTGCGGACGCCGAGACCACGGCGGCGTGGATCAATGGACTTCCGCCATCGTTGTCAGCGTTGGTCCAGCCTTACGACCAAGTGGTGTTCTCTGTCGAAGTGGCCGTCTACGACGGTCTGGAAGTAGCCGAGATCATCCCCGGTATCTGGGAGCTGGACAATCAGCTCCCACCGGTGGTGGCCTGTGTCCAGGGTGATCGCGTCGACCTCACTGCCCTTGACATCGGAACCGGTCGGACGGCGAGGTTCCATGACCTCGCCCGTGGCCACTACGAGAGTCCCGCTCAGGCGGACGACTGGCAGGTCACCACGGTTGTGGAGTGGATCCGCAGTCGCCGCCGTGACCTGACCGCTCTGCGCCGGGACCTCGGTCATCCGTTCGGACTCAAGCTGCACTACTCCACCCGCTTCGGGCTTTCCCCACAGAACATCCGCAGCACAGTGCCACATCGCGAGGCCTGGACAGGGAATCAGGACTCATCCCACCTCGCAGCCACGGTCCTGGCCTCCACGAACGAACCGATCCCCAGCGGTCCGTTGCTGCTCGACGTGTCCATCGCACGCGAGCAGCACGCTCAACTCACCCGCTTTCTCAGCCGCCTGAGTAAGGCGGGGACCAGCGAGGTCTACCTGCGTTCCGGATTGCTCTCCCATCTGGCCATCAATCTTCGCGAGGTCGGAATCACCGTCAGGAGTGCCCATGGGTGACTTCTGGGTGGTCGAGGGTATCGACGGGGCGGGCAAAAGCCATCTTCTGTCCCGCCTCACCGATAGCACCCGCGAAGCGGTCGTTCTCCGTAAGGACGCCCTTCCCACGTCAGGCAGCCCCTGGGCGGACAGGCGACTGTCAGCGATGCACCGCCTCACCTGGGGGTACGACCACGCCGAGCCCGTGTGGCACTACCCGGCCCGCTACTGGCTGCACACCCTCGCCGCCTGGTACGAGCTGTTCCACCACGTCCATGTAGCGCCCGCCCTCTCCCACGGCTATCCCGTGGTGGTCGACGGCTGGTACTTCAAACACCAGGCCCGGATGGCGCTCTCCGGGGATGAGCAACTGGAAGACCTGGCCGCGCAGGTGTTCTCGGCTGTTCCGCAACCCGACCACGTCATCAGGTTGTCCACCCCCGCGCACCTGGCAGCGGCCCGCCGCAACGGAAACTCCAAACCTTCCGAGCACGGAGCCTTCCTCTCGGGCGAGACCACCATGTCCGTACGGAGCTTCACCGACTACCAGACCCGCACCAGCCAGGCCTTGAACTCACTCCTCGTCGCCCACCCGGCTCCCATCCACACCATGGACAGCACCTCCGACGCCGAGTTCCTCCTGTCCCTTCTCCGTAAGAAAGCCGCGACATGAGCCCTACCGCGTCCACGGTGGTTCCGGCCGGCCACACGATGGGGGAGCGGCTGGCCGACTACGTTCTCCCCAAGGTTCCGGTCGACCTGCTCACCGCCACCAACGGCCGGGCCTGGGTCTACCCCAACCGCTCCCTGTCCTTCCTCCTCGGCGGGGACAAACGCGAAGGGAAAAAGTTCAATTGGCGCCGCCCCTACTTCACCGTCGCCGACCAGGTCCTGCACTGCGTGGTCCCGCCAGGTCGCGACTATGCCCACCACTACACCCAGCTCATCCGCGCGGCCTGCACACTCCTCGGGCTCCCCTCCGACGTCACCACAGAATTCCCGACACCGGGGCAAGGACTGGAGTTCATGAACCACTGGCTCCCCGCACGCCTGCCCGTCAACGACCGAATGATCCTCGGCTACGTCGAATCCCTCTTCCGTGACCGCAGCACCCACTGGACCCACCAGCCCGGATTCGGCTGGCGCATCGCCCGTATAGGCAATGCCACCGTCCTCCTCCTGGGGTGTGAGTTCAGTTTCTGGGGCGATCTCGCCGGAGACCTGGTCACCGCTCTGGCCGCACGCGGCCACACCGGGGGAGTGGTCTACGTCGGTAAACTCGGCGGACTCCAAGCGGACATGGCACCCAACACCCTCGTCGTCACCGGTACCACCACCCGCATCGGGGACCGCGACCTCACCTGGAACAGCACCCTGGACCTTTCCCAGGCACCCGCCACCCTCCGCTCCGGCGTACGACACGCCACCGTCCCCAGCGTGCTGGACGAAACCCACGCCTGGTTCGAGGCCAACAGGGCGGACTTCGACGTCGTGGACCCCGAGATCGGTCACATGGCCCGCGCCGCCACCACCGCCGGCGTGCCCTTCGACTACCTGCACGTCGTCACCGACAACCTGTGCGGCACCTACGAACACGGCCTCTACGGTGAGCGCGCCGCTCCCGTGGCCGCCGCCCGCCGCCGTTGCCTGCACGACATCGAGACCATCCTGCACCGGAGCCTGACATGACCATCACCGGATCCGTCACCGTCCTCGGCCTCGACTGGAGCACGCCGGACACACCGCGCCTGCGCACCACCGACCCCGCCACACCTGACGGCAGTCTGCTCCATCCCCTTCTGGGAGAGCACACCTTCCGTGTGGACGGCGACGAGCGCCACTGCGTCGGCTGGTTCGATCTCACCGGCCCTGAAGGAAAGCATGTGCGCTGCCGCGCTGACGAGATCGTCACCAGGGGGAGGCAGTGCCGCCGCTGCCAGTACAGGGAAGGATTCATCGCAGCCCACCAGGCCCATCACAACCCGCGGGCGCTGCCGGACAACATCCGCCACTACCTTCAACAGCCGCACTGGCTCTACCTCGATGTCTTCGCCAAAGGAACGACGAAGGTCGGCACCGCCGCCGAAACCCGCCGACGCAGCCGCCTGGCCGAACAGGGGCCTGTCGCTGCCCTCTACATCGCGCGCACCGCCGACGGCATCGCCGTCCGTTCCCTGGAAGCCGCTGTCTCCCGGTACCTCGGCCTACCCCAGCAGGTCCCGACCCGTCGCAAGGTCCTCGGCCTCCAAAGCCAGGTGGACACCGCCGCTCTCACGAGTGGGCTCACCGAACTCGCCGCCGAGGCCACCACCTACCTGGAGAAGATCACCGCGGACCAACCGAGCACCGAGGTGTTCTCCGACCCGGAATTGTGGGTCCGCCCCACGTGCGCCGCGACCGTCTTCGAGGCGGCCCCGGTCCTGGCCTACCCCGCCGACCTCACCGAGGGCATCCATCACCTGTGTGTCACCGGAGCCAGTGGACCCGTCGCCCTGTTCACCAACGAATCCGCTCCCGGTGCGGCCCTCTACTGTGCCGACCTCACCGCACTCGTCGGCCGCCGTCTCGTTCCAGCGGCTCCCGAGGACGTACCCACCAGCACCCCGACCCTGTTCTGAACCCACCTCCTGCTCACGAAACGGAAGACCCGTGGACGACACCCTGCGCGAGATCTGCACCTTCTGCTGCGAAGTCGAAGGCGGCGACGACTCCAACCTCTTCTACGACCTGGGTCTGGCACACGACCGCTCCGACTACGTGCTCCACGAGACCGACCACTTCGTCGTCATCCCCTGCATCGGCGCCCTGACCGACTGGTACCTGCTCATCGTCTCCAAACGCCACACCTTGTCCGTGGGCTGGCTCGACGACGCCGAACGCGCCGACCTGCGCACCCTTATCCCGCAGGTCACCGACCTCGTCCGAGGGCACAGCGGCCTGAACAGCCTCGTCTTCGAACACGGCAGCTTCGACTTCCGCGACAAGGGCGGCGCCTGCTACGACCACACCCACATCCACGTCGTGGCCACCGACCGCGATCCCCACGCCTTCCTCGACCAGATCCCCGCACCCGTCACCATGCACCCCTGCTCGGACTGGATCGATGCCGCCCGACACCTGGTGGAGGACCGACAGCGCTCCTACCTCGCCCTGGGCACACCCGGGCAGGACTGGATCGGCACCGCCACCGGTGCACCCTCGCAGTTCTTCCGCCGCTGCCTGGCCTCCTGGATGGGCGCCGAGGAAGGCGAATGGGACTGGCTCACCTTCCCTCAGGCCGATCGGGTCCAACGCATGAGCAGCCTTCTCACCGCGGGATGACCCACTTCCCGCTGACGAAGGCGGAACCGGTGCCCCGGCGTAGGCTGGGGCGCGTGGTTCACACCGAGGACTTCGTGCGGCGCGCGGCCCGCGCCGTCCACACCGCCGCCGCCACCATGGGCCTCGCCCCCCACCAGGAACCCGAACTGATCCGGGCAGGGGAGCGAGCCGTGTTCCGACTCAGGGGCAAGGTGATCGCCCGCGTCGAGCGCTCCGCCGACCGATCCCACGAGGCCGACCGAGAGGTGCGCGCCGCCCGCTGGCTCGCCGCCCAGGGGATACCGGTGAGCCGCCCCCTCCCCGGTGAACAGCCCGTCCCGGCCGAGGACACCGTCGTCACCCTCTGGGAGGCCGTGGACGGGGAGTGGACCGTCCCCCGGGAACTGGCCGTGCTCCTGCGCTCCCTGCACCGACTCACCCCGCCCCCCGACCTGGACCTGCCCGACCTCGATCCCTTCGACCGGATCCGCGAGCGCATCGACACCGCGCCCCGGCTCACCGAGCCCCAGCGCGACCAGCTGCACCGGGCCCACCGTGACCTGGCCCGACGCCTTCCCACGGTGCGTCCGGTCCTGGGACGACACGTCATCCACGGAGACGCCAACATCGGCAACGTACTGGCCACCGACCATGGGGTGGTGCTCTTCGACCTGGACGGCATCTGCTGGGGGCCGCCCGAATGGGACCTGGTGCTGACCGCCCTGTACCGGGACCTGGGCTGGCACACCGACACTGAGTACGCCGACTTCTGCGACGCCTACGGATTCGACGTCACCGGTTGGAACGGCTACCCGCTCTACAAGGCGGTCCGCGAGCTGCGCATGACCACCTGGCTCGCGCAGAAGGGCGGTGAGAGCCCCCAGATCGATGCCGAGATCGACCGGCGCGTCACCGACCTTGGCGACCCTGAACGTCCCAGATTCTGGCAGCCCTACTGACCGGTGGCCGCCACAGCGCGTGCCTTGCGGAGAAACCGTGCCGCCTCAGGTTGGTCGCGGTGGGGCCAGATCCGCTGGGCGAAGTCGTTCAGGTAGCCGACGCATCGAGCCGACGAGGTCGCCTGTACGAGAGGGACCACCTGTTCGCCAATGTGGCCGGCCTCCTCCACCTCCCCCTGACCGAGCACGGCCACGGCCAACACCAGGCGGGTGAACACCCGGCTTCGCGCGTATTCGTCACCGGTGGAGGCGGCGAGACTCTGTTCGGCGAGACGACGGGCGACGTGCGCGTGTCCGAGATCCCGGTGGCAGTGCGCTACCTCGTCTGAGTACTCAGCATGGTCGAAGTAGCTGATCCACCCCGGGTCGGTACGGGGATCGCGCCTCCCGAACGCTCGCTCGGCCTCGCTCATCGCCCGGAAACAGCCGCTTTTGTCCTGCCGAGCGGCGTGAGCACGGGCTTCCATCATCAGAAACTGGGCGCGCATCGTCGCTGTCGCACGGCTTCCGGCACCGGTGAGGGCCGCACGCGCCAGATCGCGGGCCTCGGCGTGCGCACCCAGATAGTTGGCCTGGTGGCTCATCGCGGACAGGACACTCGCTCCCAATAGGCGGTCTTCGGCGTGTGTGGCCAGATCCAGAGCCTGGACGAAGTACCGCCGAGCGGCGCCGTTGCGTTGGGCGTCGTAGGACATCCAGGCGATGGAAAGGACGAACTCGGCTGCGACCGTGAACAGCGACCGCCGTACCGCCTCTGTGTGCGAACGCCGGAGGAGGGGGACGACGGTGTCGTGGAGGTAGTGCAGCGCCGTGGTCCTGGCGTTCTCACCACCGAACCGGTTGTCCAAGGAGCTGAACGCCGTGCTCGCGGCGCGGACCGCGGCCACCGGCCCTTCTTCCGTCAAAGGGTCGACCTCGGCGGAGCCCGGGGTCCGTACGAGCCAGGAGAGTACAGCCGGGCTGATCGCTGAGTTGCCGCTTCCCTCCTCCATACCCGGTGTGTGCTCGATGTCCGCCTGGGACAGCCGCCGCAGGGCCGAGGCCGCCTCTTCGCCCGAGTCGTTCAGCCTCAGAGCGAGGTGGGCGGGTACCCGTGCCATCCCGGTTGTCGGAACGTTGTACCCGTGCGTGATTCCGTCGAACGCACGGCGCCTGGACTCGGGTTTGCGGATCTCACGGCTGCCGTTCAGGACCCGGGAGACCATGGCCTGCGACAGGTCGCACATACGGGCGATGGCGTCCTGCGCCAGGTGAGTGTGCCGCAGCAGCAGACGGATCAGAGTGTTGGGGTCTTGGTCCGCGACCGCTCGCCGCACCTCGGGGATATCCCAGAACCGACTCGGAACGCACGAGCAGTCACCGGCCTTTCGTGCACGACCGCAGTTTCCGCAGAGCACAGGGAAGCCTTCCGCATCGGTTCGCTGACAGGGGCTTGGGTGACACCGAAGCCTATGGCTGTGCCGCGTCGCGGGGCCATGACCGGTCTGTCATGACCACCATGCCCGCTCCGTCATAGCGGTGTCAGGCGTTTCTTCGGACAGTGAGTACATGAATACCTCAATGCACGGCTCGCCTACTCTGGTCTGCCGGCTCTCGGTGGAGGGCTGATGCAGAGCCTTCCTTCTCCCCTCCCGCTTCGTGGCAGAACAGTGTTCTCGCCCCGGCACATCAGCTTCGATGACCCGAACACCTCAGGCCTACTGTGCGGTTCCGATACCGCACATCTCTCCCACGCCCGCCAATGGGCTGCTCAGGTCACCCGGACCACGCCGTCTGCCGCACATCCCTTGATCGTGTCCCTGAGCGAACTACACGCCAACGCTCTACGGCACAGCGCCTCTGGGCTTCCCGGTGGGCAGGTGCGGATCGAGATCGAGCGGCGCCGCCTCCTCTTCGTCCTGCGCGTGACCGATGACGGGCCTCGATCCGAGATGGCGGCAACCGTCCCCCGGGTGGCTCCTCCCTCCTTGGAGGAGGCGGGTGTGACGTTGGCCGAGAGCGGATACGGCTTGGCCGTGGTCGATGCGATGGCCCTGCACTGGGACTTCTCCAAGAACGACACTGGTGCCTTGACTGTCCGAGCGGCCTTTGACCGGTCCGGACGTACACGTGGCCGACAGTGACGAACAGTTGACACACGGGGTGTTCCGTACTTCACGTCTGGGGTTGAAATTCCTTGTCCACCCAAGGGAACATCGACCACCCCAATAGGACAGGGAGCTTCTTTCTATGGACGAGAGCGGCTTTGCATCTGTTCATTCAAGGCGTGGGTGGTCGGCGCAATTTCGGGGATTGCGATCCCGGAGCTACTGGCACTCGCCTTGTAATTTCACATCGAGAAAAATGACCTCGATCGCGGGTCGCTGACAAGAGAAAGCGTGCCCCGAAACGGTGAGGCAACACCGGTCCGGGGCTTGATTCCCACCTGACCACAGCAGGAGGAAACCGTGGAGAAGCATAGCGGGCGGCACCGCAAACGCCGTCAAAGTTGGGGCGAAGAGGTGCGTTGGATCATCGGGGCGGTGCTCGCCGCACTATTGTGCGGCCCCACCGATCGGAGCACACGACCGGTGACCGAGGTCCACCGGCCAATGCCCTCGCGGAGGGTGCGGGCAGACCGCGAACCTGCCCCAGCGCGAACCGCGGTCAAGAAGCGGGCGAGTATCCCGCAACATCGAACCCGAGAGGGGCAGCCGAGTACGGCTTCGCTCGTGGTGCCACCACAGCGGAGTCCATATACGGGGCCACGTGGGTGGTGTGAGGACGACGACGGGGTGCGCGGGGTGCGTCTCTACCTCGTTCGGCACGAGGACCTCGTCATCCGTACGCGCGGTGGGGAAGGGACGCGAGCGCACAGGGGGAAGACTGTCAATGGTCGAGGCTCAACGACACCACAGCCTCCGAGGGGCGGACGTGGTGGTGGAGGTGAGTTCGCTGAACTTGCCTTTTTGGTGCGGCGGTGGCAGGCGATCTCAACCTGAGGGATAGATCTTTCGCCGGGGTGGCGCCGACCATGTTCACGGGTCGGCACCACCCTGACCTTGCTTGGGTAGGAAAAAGAGAATCCTTCAGGTGGCCCATCGACACCTGGCCCTGCCACCTCTGCACCACGGAGGGAGAAGGGGCCTCCTTCGCACGTCGTGTACAAAGCACGGGCCGTTGAAGGGCCCGTGCCTCCGCCTGTGACTGGGCCTTTCGGGGGCCCTGTGACTCCGCCGGTCAGTGGGCCGCTTTGAACGGCCCCTTCCGTGGGCGTTATCAGTGCAGGTCGTTCGGGCTCGGGGTGGGCCGATGAGAGCCCAGGCTTATACCCAGGCGGGGTCCTATTCACGTAGGCGGGCGGGGCCGCTTCGACAGGCTTGGGCGGGGCTGCCACGGCAGCCCGTTGGTCCACATGACAACCTCCTTCTGAACACCAGGAAAGGATTCTCATAAGGCAGACCCTCGTGGTCTGTAAGAGTCAAGACATCGGAAAAAGAACGGCTACGGGAAGGTCTCCGGTTTCGACCGTGGCCTGGTCGATGGACAGCCCACAGTAGTCCCCGACCGCAGAGAACACTGCTGGCAGGAGTTCTCTCTGATGCTGTTCCCAGTACAGTTCCACCTCGTCCTCTGTCGTGTCCAGTACGGAGGGGTAGACCGCCCCGGCTGCTTGCAACGCGGCATCGAGCGCTGACCCGCAGCCGGTGTCCTGTCCGTACTCCACGCTGACGATGTGGCCTTCGAGGGTGGCGTGTGAGATGTAGGGGGGCGGGTCGTCCATGTTTCTGCTCACGCAGATGGTTTCCACCCCGGCCAGCTCGGTCATCGGTGGGCCGCCGTGACGGTGCAGGTGCCAGGTAGCCATGCCCCAGTCCTCCAGCACATACACCCAGTCCCCGCAGATGCCGTACATGGCGTATCTGACGTCCCAAGGTTTGACCCCGTCGGGAAGGGTCACCGATCGCCGGTCCTTGTACAGGTAGCCTTCATCGAGCTGGAGGGGTTCTGCACCCAGACAGGTGAGGAAGTCCTCTGTGTCGATGTCTCGGGCCGCAGTGAGGGAGATACCGCCGAGCATTCCGGGGATGCGGTTGTTCGGTCTTTGGTCGCTGTATTCGCCGATCCATCGGATTCCATTGCTCATACGGCCACGGTAGTAGGTAGCGGACTTGGCACGTCACCGTATCCGATTTCTCGGTTGTCCTCGCTGGGCCACTTGGCTTGCTGATCGTGTCTTGTTTCTGGGGTAAAAGAATTCATGTTCCCTGTACTCCCGGAGGTTGGAGCACGGCTTTCGGGGCTGACCTGGGTGCAATTGCTTGAGGAAACTTTTGTTTCGAACCCGGTACACACCAGAGTCCTCTCCCGGTCTGTATGGGTTAGGACAGCATGGGGAGAACCGCCAGGGGAAGGTTGCCCGCTTCGACCGTGGTTTGGTCGATGGACAGCCCGCAGTAGTTCCCGACTGCGGAGAACACTGCTGGCAGGAGTTCTTTTCGATGCTGTTCCCAGTACAGGTGCACTTCGTCCTCTGTCGTGTCCAGTACGGAGGGGTAGACTGCCCCAGCCGTTTGTAGTGCGCCATCGAGCGCTGATCCGCAGCCGGTGTCCCCTCCGGACTCCACACTGACGATGTGGCCTTCGAGGGTGGCGTGTGAGATGTAGGGGGGCGGGTCGTGCCGGTTCAAACTCACACAGACGATTTCTGCCCCGGCCAGTGCGGACATCGGTGAACCGTCCCAATAGTGCAGATGCCAGGTCGCCATCTCCCAGTCCTCCAGCACGTACACCCAGTCCCCGCAGGTGCCGTACATGGCATAGTTGACGCGATCGGGGTGCATCCCCTCGGGAAGGTGCACTGATAGCCGGCCCTTGTACGGATAGTGCTTGTCAAGCTGCGCGGGATCTGCGCCAAGACCACTGAGGAAGTCCTCTGTGTCGATGTCTCGGGCCGCAGTGAGGGAGATACCGCCGAGCATTCCGGGGATGCGGTTGTCCGGACTCTGGTCGCTGTGTTCACCGATCCATCGGATTCCCTCGCTCATACGGCCACGGTAGTAGGTAGCGGACTTGGCACGTCACCGTATCCGGCGTTCTCGACTCTTGGGCCGACCAGCAGAGCGTGCGACTTGCTGATTATGCCTTTTTCTCGGGCTAAGGAGGCTTGTGTTCTGCGTAATTCGCAAGACATAGAGTGAACCTTTTTCATCCTGAAGATGCAGGTCACAGCCTCGTGTTCCGAGCCTCTAAAGAATCCGGCACGGAACACACTGAGCCTTTTTCATCCTGCTTCTTTGAGTTGAAGAACGAGCACGGCTCGGGTGATCTCTCCGACCCGCTGCGGGCAGCACCGCAGCCGACGTAGGACATCCCAGTTCTTGAGTTGCGCGATGGCCCTCTCACCAGGCGAGCGGAGCTTGGCGTGGGCGGAATTGGCGTCCTTCTTCCACTGCGGCTTGCCCCGGCCCTTGAACGGGCACAACACCGCCTCCGACAACCCCACGTACCCCTTGTCGCCCAGTCCGAGCAGGCCCGCGGCTTTGCTGCGTTCAGCGATCCTCCACACCCGGGCGGCCCTGGTGTCGTGCACCGATCCCAGCAGCGACCACGAGGTCCACAAGAGCTCCCCGTCCGGTGCGGCCACCACCTGGACGTTCATGCCGTGTTGCTTGTGCTTGCCGGAATAGAACGGGCGGTCGGCCGCCACGCGGTCGCAGGCGATCAAGGTGCCGTCCACGATCACGTATCCCCACCCTTTGCGGCGTGCTCGGCGTAGCCCTTGTCCGAGGGCGGGCGCTTGCTCAGCGAGCAGGGCCGTGGTCTCGCGCACGTAGCGCCAGGCGGTCGTGGTGCCCACCTCGAAACCGGCTGCGACCTGGGTGAACGTCTCGCCTTTGTACAGGTGGACCAGGACGAGTAGAGCCTGCTGCGCGGGGTTCAGGCGCCGCCATCGGGAACCGGTCTTCTTACGGTGGGCGCGGATGGTGCGGGCAGCCAGGTTCAGGGTTCGGCGTGACAAGGGCAGGCAGGCGCGGTAGAACAGCATGTGGAGCCTCTGGTGGGGCAGGTTTTCTTGGTCGTTAACCCGTCTACCAGGGGCTTCTTGCTGTCAGGGGTGGTTCCGGGGAGCTGGTACGAGGCTGTGACCTGCATCTTCAGGATGAAAAAGGCTCACTGTGATCCAGCGGAGGCCTGGCCGGTGAACCAGAACTGAGCCGCTTTGGGCCGAGGCTCTGAGCCTCGTGTGTGGAGCCTTTTCTATTCACCACAATCTGCTTTGTACAGCGTGGCTTTCGGATGGAACTCGGGTAGCTTCAGATCGGTTATTCGGACACATATCTGCCCGTGTCCTCCGACAGGCGGATACTCCACAGTCATGGTGCTCAGCAAGGCGATACCACTATCGGTATGGAGTTCTGCTGCCTGCGGTGTGCCAGCCACAGTTCCGGCCACGGTCCCGAACGCCAGGAGGTCGGCGCCGTCGTCGCAGGTTTCCTGGATGTCGATCCGCCAGTGCTCTTGTGCGGTGCTGATCAGGGCGCGGCTTCGGTGGCCGAGCCTGCCCAGCGCAGGACGGTGGACGTGAACGTGATCGGCGATCGCGCAGCACAGGCGGACTTCGTCCTGAGTGCGGAAGAATCCGGGGGAGGGCCGGAAGTTCAGTGCGTCCTCGATGAGTTCCAGCGCAGCCTCCTGTACTGCGCTGTCGCTCGTTTGCGCGATCTGGAGCAGGAAAGGAGTGGCCGACACGGCAGAGGGGAGGACGGTGCCGCTGTGATCGTGAATGATTCCTCCTCCGGCCAAGCGGGATGCCGCTGAGGCCGCCTCCAGGCGCCCTCGTGCGCGGGCGATGCTGCGAAGGCCTTCCCTGGCAGCTGCAGGGCGGTAGTAGTCCGCGGGACCGGGGAAAGAATCCCAGTCGACGGCTTCGACGGCATCGACCATGTCAGCGTTGTCCTGCCGTGTTCGTCTCATGTCCGCTCGTGCTCGGCGCTACTGCATGACGGTGCGGTGGGGATGTTCCGGGGAGGCGGGACAGTAGTGGAGACCCAGGGAATAGCCGCGGCTGATGACGAGGCGCTCCAGACCGCCCGGTTCCATGCTGCCGATCTGGAACAGGTGTTCCATGGGGGTGCCACACTCGCACTCGATGGGGACGGGGTCGGTGAGGCTCCAGCGGTGGTAGCCGCCGAGCTTCATACCTCTCCGGTGGGCAAGATCGTAAAAGTAGCTGGGCTTGAGGACCACGTGCCCAGTCTGGGGGACGTCTTCCTCCCACTCCTCAATGCGGACGGCGAGTTCTTCGGGCAGGAAGGCGTCGGAGGGGTAGTCGGTGATCTCCTCGAGAGCCAGGAGACAGGGCGGGAGCGTGTACTCCTGGGCGGCGGTGTGCGCGAGCGGTTGTTCCCGGAGCGGTCGCAGGTTCGCTGTGTCGTGTCGCGAGCGGATGGTGAGCCAGGGGGTGTAACCGTGCCCGAAGGCGTCAAGCGGCTGCGGATGGCGGTTAGGGCACCACAGGACCTGGAGGAGTTCGGCTCCCCCTGGGAGGGCGTGTTCGTCGGGCAGGTCACAGGCGAACAGTTGGAGCACCGGCTGCAGGGCGACGGGCGCGTCGAAGTGGGTTTCCTCGGCTCCCCGTGGGGCGTCGAAGCCGTAATGGAGGAATTCGCAAGTGGGCCAGGGTTCGTCGGTGGGCCACAGGAGAGGGCCGCCGACGGAGCTGTCCTGAGGTCCGGGTTTCCCAGGTGGGGGTGGAGCAGGAGTGCGGGTGTGCCGTACTCGTGGAGTTCGGGGAAGACGCTGAGGAGCTGGTCGCGTCCGGTCAAGACGGTGGATTCGGGCATGGAGGGAGCCTTGATCAGGGAGGTGGTGTTGTGTCAGGAGCAGGGTAGCTCTGCTGGGTGACAGCCTGGCCTGCGATGGGCCGTGGGGACGCCTGGCACATCTGGGCTGGCCCTGACCGGCCGTATCGGGGCAGCTGTGGGGTGCTGGTGGGCGGGCATGGCCCTGCACCGGTGCGGGCCCACAGGGTCATGGATCGGCAAAGTGCTCCGGCAGGTCAACCCCCACCTGCACCCACCTTGTACTGGGGAGCACACCAGGAGCACACATGGCCCAAAAACACCGCGAGGGCCTCGACTGAGGTCCTCACTCACCCCCTCTGACCAGGGGTTTTGTGGCGCACCCGGCAGGATTCGAACCTGCGACCGTCGGATTAGAAGTCCGGCGCTCTGGTGTTGCCACGTGTCATTTCGTGCCGTTGCGTGCCGCCCCATCCGATCAGCCGTGCCGTCTGAGACCGTGTGATGTCGTTTGGTGTCGTGTCAGTACAGAACTGCGGAGCATGAACGGAGCACACACGTGCGGCCGCTGGCGTCCGATGGCACCTCGCGAGGTCCCCACGAGCAGGGAGCCACCTTCCGTCACACGGTGAAGAGACCACCACCCACGCCCCCAAGAGATAGTGCCCATGTCATCCACGCCGTTGTTCTCCACCTACCGTCAGGGCGAACACCGCATCACCTTGTCCATGCTCCCGGTCTTCGAACGCGTCGGCCTGTTCCTGACCGAGGAGATCCTCTCCTGAGTCTCCAGCGAGTCCACCTTGAAGACGGTTGCCTTCACCAACCAACCCGCGACCGGAACGGGCTCGATTCCCGACGCACGGATCTCCGCTGACTTCACCTACCTGCCTGATGTCAAGATCGCCCATGGCACGGTCGATGAGAAACAACTGCGCGCCCACCTGAAAACCCTGGTGGAGGGGCCAAGGCAGTTGCTGTTCGTTCTCACACCCGATGCGACACAGCCACCGGTGACCGCCTCGCTGGCGGACCAGCGGCTGGTGTGGTTCAACTTCGCCGCGTTGCACGACGCCATCACCGCGGTCCTGGACGATGCCCTGCTCGCCCCGTCCGAGCGAGACCGGTTCCTGTTGCGGCAACCGTAGACCCTGTTCGACAACGACGGGGCTGCTCACCACCAACGAGGTGGTCGTCCTCGTCGCCGGCCTGGCCTACGACGAGTACCTGGACACCGGCGCCTACATCTGCCAGTCCTGCCGCTTCTTCCGGGACGGGTTGACCTACATGGTTTTCTACGCCCAGCAGGCCATCCATCCCGAGATCGCCCGTATCGAAGCCTGCGAGGATCAAGTGCCGTTCACCTATGTCGAGAGGTCGACCAGCGTGAGGCCAAAGGTGGAATCGATGTGCGTGTCGGCGCTGTGACCCGCAGCGCCCTGGACACGGGAGTACGGGAGGAAGGCGAGGAGTACATGGTGTTCCTGCCCCAGGCCCGGAGGATGCCGCGACCGTGGTGTTGGAAGCGCTGGTGGTCAACAACAAAGTGACAGCTTCTGGTCGTCCACGGGCACGGACGATGAGCCAGAGCTACGTGCCCTTGGCCAAACTGCGCCACACGGAGCGCAAACCAGTGACTTGGAGAGTCCCTGAGCTTTCTGATGGCCCAAGCGAGAAGCAGATTGTCGGTACCAGCAGTTACCGTTCGGGCATGGGCAAATCGGGGCCGAGCGAGGTCCGCCGTAAAGACATCGGCGACACCACGTACCGGAACATCTGGGTCAGGGCAGCAGGGCGTTGTGTCCTTTGCTCGACCTACCTCCTAGACGCGAGGTTCCACTATCACTCGGCCAAAGCGGTCGGCGAGGTCGCGCACAACGTCGGTGCCACCGACACAGCGGGATCCCCGAGAGGCAAGAGCGCCCTGACACTCGAGCAGCGTGCAGCGGAGGACAACCTCCTCCTGCTCTGTCACTCCTGTCACAAGGCGATCGACGATCCCGCGAACGTAGAGATGTTCACCCAAGAGTGGCTCTTGGCACGAAAGCTCGAACACGAACTCCGCGTCCACCGGGTCACGAACTTCGCGACACTGCAGAAGACGCTCGTTCTCGCCAACCGAGGCATGCTCCGCGGAGCTCCCATCTCCGTGACCGACCGGCAAATCACTGAGGCACTTGTAGACGCAGGTCTTGTGGCTCACGTGAGAGATGGTTGGCGCACTGACGTCGTCATCGAGCTCGACGACGAACCGTCAGCCCCTTACGCATGGGAGCGCGGTTGCCACCTGATCGATCGGGGAATCGAAAAACTGGAGACGGGAATCAAACAAGGCGGGATAGACCACGTCTCCGTGTTCGCGCTCACGTATATACCGTGGCTCGTCTACCTTGGCTCCCGACTGGACGACACTCTCACAGTGAAGGTCTTCGATCACGACCGCAAGGGGCGAGACCGGGCTTGGTGCTGGAAACAGCCGACAAGATCCCCGGTTTCCTTCGGGTCGATCATCGCAACCCCTGAGCCAGAGGACGCCGAAGAGGTCGTCGTGGTTCTCAACGTTTCTGGGACGGTCAAGACTTCCCGTATCCCCAAGAACCTCACGAATCTACCTGTCATCAAGCTCCGACCAGACGAGGAGACCCCCAAACCCGGGATTATCGAGACAGAAGTGGATCTCGACGCCGCAGCGGAGGCCTGGATCGGGCTGCTGGCGAAAGTAGAGGAAAAGTGGCCTAACGCGCGCATCCTCCATGTGATCGGCCCTATCCCTGCGAGCCTTGCGGTGCGTGTTGGCATGCACCGGATGAGAAGTGCCCAGGCCGAACTCATCGTTTACCACCTCGACGGTGATACCTATCATCCCGCCCCAGCCATCACTGATACGAACAACTTGCAGGACTGCGGAGTTTCATGCAATTGATCAAGTACTTCAACACATTCATACGTTACGCGATCAATCTCCCGCAAGGACGACTTGATGAACGTGTCGGTCGTGTGGAATCCATTTATGGCATGCCGGAGAACGAGGTCTCACGATGAAACTCACTAATTATTTCAACGTCCTGCTCAAGGAAACCGTCAATCTCGGCCAGGTGAAGCTGGACTTGCTCGACTCGCGCGTCGAGGCGGTCTACAAGGCGTTGAAGGCCGATGAGCAGATCGGCCCGCTCATTCTCGGTAAGACGCCCCAGGGGTCCTGGGCCCACAGGACCATCATCAACCCCGTCGGCAGCAACGAGTTCGACGCGGACTTCATGCTCGACATGAGCGAGAACCCGGACTGGTCCGACGACCCCAAGAAGTACATAGAGGAGGTCTACGCGGCTCTGCACCGCCACAGCACCTACGGCAACATGCCGCACTCACACAAGTGCCGCTGCGTCCGACTCGTCTACGCGAACTCTATGCACCTCGATATCGTGCCGCACCTGAACCTCGCCGATGGGCGCGAAGTCATCGTCAACCGCGACGACAACGACTGGGAGCTGACCGACCCCCAGGGCTTCACAGACTGGATGAAGAACAAGGACGAGCTCGCGAAGGGCAACCTTCGCAAGGTCATCCGACTGATGAAGTACCTGCGGGACCACAAGGCCTCCTTCACCGGTACCCGCTCCATCCTCCTGACGACCATGCTCGGTGAGCAGGTCACCGAGCTGCGCACGCTGCTGGACCCCAGCTACTACAGCGACGTCCCGACCGCCCTCCTGCACATCGTGAAGGACCTCGACGTTTGGCTCCAGGCGAACCCGAGCACGCCGCCTGTCGCCGACCCGTCGGGGTCAGGTGTGTACTTCGGGCACCGATGGGGTCCTGATCCCGAGAAGGCACAGGCGACCTACAGCTACTTCCGGGACCGCATCCATGTCCACGCCGCCGAAATCGAGGAGGCGTACAAGGAGAAGAACAAGGAGCGCAGCATCGAACTGTGGCAAGGTATCTTCGGCGATGGTTTCAAGGCTCCGGCCACCTCGTCCAACAGCGCGAAGTTCCCGGCAGCAGCCCCCGCCGCAGCTTCCACTGTGGAGCGTTCTGGCCGCGCGGGATGAGTCGTCGCAACCGTGCCGCACTCTCGGCCTGGCAGAACCGACTCGTTGGCGAGCTGAGGTCACTTGTTAGGGAGCACCCCCACCAGGTGCGGCTTGTCCAGCAACACCAGCTCGACGCTGACGGCGACGTCACCCTCAGACTCCGGCTCCGCACCGCCGATATCTCGCATCGCCCCGGCGGGCTAGAACTCGGAGACGAAGAGGAATTCATCATCAAGATTCGCCCTTCGATGTTCCTGCCCCCGAGTGCCGAAGTCGACCACACTCGCTTCCTCGGCTTCCCACACGTCCTCCAAGGGCAACGGCTCTGCATCTACTTAGACCCCTCTCGCGAGTGGCGTCCGTCCGCAGGAATGGCCGGATTCCTCAGCCGACTGTGGGACTGGCTCACCGATGCCGCCAGCGGAGCATTCGATCCCTCGACCGCGATGTACCACGCTGTCGGAGGAGTACTCCACCACGCCGATGGCACGCCCACCATTGTCGTCCGCGAGCCCCTCCTAGCGAAGCGGAACCAGATCGCTTGGCTCATCCCTCGCTCACCGCACCGCTACGACCTCACCTCCTCGACCGGCCGCGACGGACACCGCACGCCCGTCTTCGTGCTTGCGAGTGACCTCCCCTTCGGCGCGGCATCCACCTTCGCGCTGTTCCTGACACTCCTGGACGATCCGTACCTTGGCCGAGCCGAAGGACGAGCACCGGAGGTCTCACCCCAGTCGCCCGCGTTCCTCACATCACTCCTCGCCAGCGCTCTACGAAACCCTGACGGCACCGAGCAGTACTTCGTGCTTGCCGTACCCCATCCCGCAGGCGGACCACACCATCTTCTCGGCGGACGCCTCCCCACAGCGATCTCCGACGCCCTCCGGCGCATCGCCAAGAAGCACGGCACCGCGGTCAACCTCGATCCCGCGATCATCAACGCCGACATTCCCATCGAATGGTGCAACATGTCCGACGAACGGCAAGAGGTCACAACCCGACGCGACGATGACCGTCCCGTCAATGGATTCCAAGGAAAGACCGTTCACATCTGGGGTTGCGGCGGCCTAGGATCATGGATCGCCGAGTTCATCGCCCGCGCCGGTGCCACCACCATCACCGTCTGCGACCCCGGCACCATCACCGGCGGACTCCTCGTCCGACAGAACTACACCGAAGCCGACATCGGCCAGACGAAGGCCAACGCCCTCGCGGCACGCCTCCGCGCGATCCGCGACGACCTGACGGTCACAGTCGCAGAAGGAAGAGTCCCTGATCCAGCCGTCTCCCTCGCAGCGGACCTCATCATCGACGCAACCGTCAGCCACAGCATCACCACCTACCTTGACACCCCCGCCAGCGAAAAGCGCAAGACACTCATCGCCCAGGTCGCCACCGACGCCAGAACGGGAACGCTCGGTATCGCCAACATCTGCGCACCTGGTGCTATCTGTACACCGTCTGAGCTTGACGACCAGGCAGGACGCTCGGTAATGGCCGATGGCCAACTGGAGTTGTACCACCCACTCTGGGAAGAAGCAGCCGAGAGCGACGAACTGATCCCCACCAGAGGATGCTCCGTACCCACCTTCCACGGCTCGGCGGCAGACCTCGCAGCAGTTGCCGCAACACTCGTCAACATGATCGGCCTCCACCTCCAACAGACAGAGGCAGTCGTTTCGGGAACGCACCTTGTCGCCCTGCCACACGCGCCAGCCGGCCCACGGCACCACTTCCTTCCGGTTGCTTCGGGCAATCTCCCATGACGTGGGAAACATCGCTGCGCGCGTCGACGTCGCTGGCGACAACCTCCTACGCCGGGTCAACGCGGTACCTGATTCATCGCCGATGCAGCCGGGTACCCGCTTCCGTGCTGCTGCCTCTCGGCGGCCAGTGTTTCGTACCGAGGTTGGTGGAGGCTGTGGCTTGTGCCGGAAACACCTCCCGCCACTCGTATGCACCGAGCAGCAGTGGCTCTCTTTGGATCTCCCCGGTGAGAAATCGAGTAAGCGAGATGGCTGGCCTTTCGCGAATTTAGCCGAGTCCAGAGGAGAATATGGACAGGACCGGATCAGTGGTGGGAGTCTGGTCTCAGGCTGGCCCTGCCCTGGCCTCGCTCGGCACAGCGGCTTAGTTGAGGTGTTGCTGAAGCCGCTTCGGCTGCTTTTGTGGTACCCCGGCAGGATTCGACCTTAAAATGAGACGAGCACAGGGGCGAAAGTCCTTTTGTTTTGGGAAGGATGGAGCTGACGCCTTGTGGGCGCTTTGGTTAAACTTGAGCCATCGCTCAATACACGCATAGCTCGCATTCTTGAAAAATAGATAGTTATGGGTTTAAAGTGTGTGATCTGTTCACGCATTACTACCTCTTGGGGTAAAGAAATCAACACATTGGACGATGTATGGATACGGAAGTAGCCCAGCGCAGCTGACCGCTGTTCATCCGCGGTGTCGAAGGAGGTCGTCGCGGGCAAGGTCTATAACTGTTGTGCTCGTGACTTACCGAGCGTACTCATGGGATGAGGTAGGTCATGTCGACCTGCGGAGTCCGCAGCAACACCACAGCCGCATTGCAGGAGAGGACCACATCATGAACGATGCCGATGGCCCCCGCAGTGGGGCGCACGATACGACGGGCATCATCGTGGGAGTGGACGGCTCGCCCGCGAGTCGGGCGGCCCTGGAATGGGCGGCCCGGGAAGCCGCCGACCGCGGTCTGGAACTGGTGGTCCTACACGCGTTGAGCATGCCTGTGATTGGCGCGCCGCCAGGACACACGTTGCGGATGCCGCCGTCGCAGGAGCTCGCTGACTGGTCCACGCACCTGCTCCAGGAGGCCGTCGAACATGTCACCCGATCCCACCCTGGACTGGAGGTGCGCTACAGGACTTCCATGGTCGACCCAGCCCACGCCTTGCTCAAGGCCTCACGCACAGCCACGCTGGTCGTTGTGGGCTCACGTGGCCTAGGGGGTGCCGCTTCGGCTTTCCTGGGCTCAGTGAGCATCCGCGTCAGCGCGCACGCGCCCTGTACCGTCGTGGTGGTGCCGGCTCCTGGACAGGCCTCAGCCGATGAGAAGCGACGGGATCCGGAGGGTTACGGACGTGTGGTGGTGGGGCTGGACGGATCTCGTGATGCCGAGGAGGCGTTGTACTTCGCCTTGGAGGAGGCCGCCCGTACCGGTGCAGAACTTGTCGCGGTGCACGCATGGACGGTGTCGGTGCCTCTGGGGCTCACTGCGTTTGCGGCAGAGGCCTACGCCGCTGAACGCGAGGATCTCGTTGTGCACGCTGAAAGGTATGTCCGGGACGTGGTGGAGGAGGCACGTCGTAAGTACACCGAAGACGTCCCTGTCCGCTTCGAGGTGGTAGAGGATCAGGCAGCCCACGCACTGCTGTCCGCGGGCGAGGACGCCGACCTCCTTGCAGTGGGATCGCGAGGACGCGGAGGTTTCACCGGGTTGTTGCTGGGATCGGTCAGCCAATCGGTGCTGCACCATGCTCGGGTGCCGGTGGCCGTGGTGCGTTCCGTACCTAGAAGAACGGTGGCTGATCACCGGACCTGGCGCGGCCACGGCTGAGATCTTCTCCTCATGAAATGATGAGCGCTTTGGCCGAGAGTGCGGTTGTGGACCTGCCTCGAATACACGCCTGGTACGGCTGCGACTCCTCGGACAGCAGGGCGAAGAAGATACGGGAATTCGACTGATACTTGTCGGAGGCGGCCCCTTTCTCATTCGGACGCTTTGGGACGGATGGAATCAGGGACCAACGGAGCTGGTTTTGAGTGCGAGGGTGTTCGCCGTCCGCAGGAACATTCTGAAAATCGAACCCGTGGGCGATGATACTCCTGAGATCGTCCGCTCTGTGAAGGGGATTCACCATGGGCAAGGAGAAGTCTTGGACGGTTGAGAAAGCTGATGGGTCCGTCGTCGTTGGGGTTGACGGACCTTCCAGGAGTCGGACCGCCCTGGGTTGGGCGGCCATGGAGGCCGCCGACAGGCATGTGGAGTTGGTGATTCTGCATGCAATGGGTGTGCCGTATGTCAGTGAACCGTTCCACGGTCCGGTGAGGGCATCTTCCATACCGGAGGCAACTGGCGAGTCGGATGGTTTGTTGACGACGTACGCGCACCTGGCCGACCTGATCCGCCCAGGACTCGCCGTCCGTACCGAGACCTCGGAGACGAAACCCTCGGAAGCACTGATCGCCGCGTCACAGCGGGCCATGCTGGTCGTTGTCGGCTCCCCGAGACCAGGCGAGCTGAGATCACCTCTTCGAGAAGCGGTGAGCCTGAGTGTCTGCGCGTACGCCACGTGTCCGGTCGTCGTGGTGCCGTCAGAAGTGTCGTTGGAGCGAGGCGGACACCTTGTGGTGGGTGTCGACGGCTCCCCCGAATCGGATGTAGCTCTGCGGTTCGCGTTGGAGGAGGCTGCTCTTCGTGGCTCGCGCCTTACCGCCCTCTACGTTCTTCCCTCCTCTGAGGAGGCCGGAGTAGTGACACTGGACCCCGCCGGGACGCAGGTTCTGCTGCGTCATGCCGAGAGACAAGTACATCGCATGTTGGACGAAGCCCGTACTGAGGACACCGAACGCGTCATGGTCCGAGTACTTGCCCTAACGAAGCGGAGCCACCCCGCAGACGCCCTCCTCGACGCCGCGCGTGCTGCCGACATGATCGTCGTCGGTTCCCGGGGCATGGGTGGTTTCCGGGGGCTACTACTTGGCTCGGTCAGTCAGAGGCTGCTGCGTCGTTCACATATCCCGGTAGTCGTCGCACATGGGTCTTCTATGTGAATAGCTCTGTGAAAACGGTCACCGCAACGGTAAGACGCAGGACGATCCGGAGGAGACCAAGGCCCTGTTCTCTTTGACCCGGACTTCGATCGGAGGTCCGTCCGAAGGGGGCACTGTGACCCTTACATTGTCGCGGTGCACGTCTACGCGTACTTCCCAATGGTCGTGGTAACGCAGATCGTAGGAAAGGCGGTCCAGCTCTGCGGGTAACAAAGGGCTGAGATGCAGGGCGCCGTCGCGTGTGCTCAAACCGGTGTAGCACCGGGTGAGAAGATCGACGGTGCCCGCCATGGCTCCCAGATGGATGCCCTCGGCCGTAGTGCCGTCCTGGGAGTCTTCGATATCTGCGCTCAGCGCCCTGCAGAAGAAGCTCCAGGAAACCTCCCTGTTGGTCCGAGACAACACCCAGGAGTGCACTACTGAGCTGAGAGTCGAGCCGTGGGAGGTACGTGCGAGATAGTAGTCGACCGTCCGAGGAATGAGCTCGGGATCGTAGGCGTAGCCGAGACCGCGCAGGATGTCGGCGAACTCCTCGGCGGGGAGGAGGAAGAACAGCATGAGTACGTCGGCCTGTTTGGAGGCCCGATACCGGTTGCAGCTGTCGCCCTCGGCCTCCAGGTAACGGTCCAGGCGACGGATGCCGCGGTAGGCCTCCCAATCCAGTTCCTCCAGTTCCTCGTAGCCGGCGAATTGGCTGATGACGCCTTCGTGGAAGGGGATGTGCATCTTACGGGTGATGGTCTCGAACCGTTCGATTTCCTCGGCCTTCAGGTCGAGGGATTCCTGTAAGTCCCGCTGAAGCGGTCCCGGCAATTTTCGCAGAATGTCCAAGGCGCGCAGCAGCACCCATACTGCCATGACGTTGGTGTAGGCATTGTCGTCCAGACCGGGCTCCTCCCGGTCGGGGTAGCCGTCGTGGTATTCGTCGGGACCCATAACGCCGCGGATCACGTAGCGATCCAGCCCCCGGTCGTAGATGGCCATGTCCGCAAAGGCGCGTGCGATCTCCAGCAGAAGTTCCGCGCCGAATTCGGACAGGAAGGCGAGGTCATCGGTCGCCTGGTAGTGTTGCCAGACGTTGTAGGCGATCGCGAGGCCGACGTGGCGTTGTAGGTGTGAATTGTCAGGAAGCCATCGTCCAGAGCGGGGGTTGAGGTGTGTCCGTTGAGTTTCCTCGCGACCATCACTTCCGCTCTGCCAGGGAAATAGAGCGCCCTTCAGACCGACGGCACGCGCGGCCGCGCGTGCCTGTGGCAATCTTCGCCACCGATAACGTAGTAGAGCGCGCGCGGTCTCGGGGAAGCGGAGGTTGAGGAATGGGAGGACGAACAGTTCATCCCAGAAAACGTGGCCTCGGTAGGCCTCGCCGTGCAGGCCTCTCGCGGGTACGCCTACATCGAGGTCGCTCGTATGTGGAGAGAGAGTCTGCAGGAGGTGGAAGAGATGGAGGTTGAGGGCGCGTTGCTCCTTCTCACTGCCGACATTCAACGAACAGGACCGCCACAGATGACGCCAGGCAGTGGTGTGACGGCTCAGCAGCTCGTCGAATCCCCCCGCTTCCGGCAAGGCGCCGCAGGCCGCATCGAGTACGTTGCCAACGGCGTGGTCGCGCGAAGAGTACAGAGCCACCGTCTTTTCCACTGTGGTCTGTTCACCGATCCTCAGGTCCAGAGTCAGGTCGGTGGCCACCCAGTCCTCGTGGGAGAGGGTCTCGGAAGACGAGGGCGCAGGTCCTTGGACGATTCGGGTTCGTGAGGCGAGCACGACCTCGACTCCCGAAGTGAGGGTCCGGCAGCGTAGCCAGGCGCCCCCGGGAGCGTTGGAGCCGGTACCCAGAACGTGTAGATGTCGTCCGTTCAGGTCACGGTATCGGTCCACACCGGAGTTGGACACCCTTCCGTCCAAGGCCGACCGGATGGCTATGGTCCCACTCCAGTCCTCGGGGACCAAGGTGGTCTCCAACGCCGCCAAGTGGGGAGTGTCCATGGACACCAAGCGTCGCTGGGTCACCCGGGTGGTCCTGCCGTCGTTCACCACATGGAAGGTCCGCGTTAGCATCCCACGACGCATGTCCAATTCCATGCGCTGAGGGAACCCCGGATCGGGTTGTTCGAACCAGTCGCCGTCACCGGTGCGGAATGTCAGAGGTAGCCAATTGGGAACGTTGACCAGGTCCTCGTTCTCCACCAGGCGCCCATCCACCGTGGACATGGCACGGTCGTAACAGCCGGCGACGTAGGTCCCTGGATAGTGGGTGCCATCGGGGCTGGACTCGGGAGGAGCACCACGTGTGGAAAAATAACCGTTACCCAGGGTGCACAGGGCTTCGCGTACACCTGCCTGGGCGGGGTCCGCTCCGTCGTAGATCAGAGTCCAGCGGCTCATGCGGTCGTTCCTGTGAGGGTGAGGTCGTCGAGGGCGTAGGACAAGTGACAGCGGACGTGAACCACGCCTTCGGCGGTACGGACCATATGTGCCAGGCGGGGGATGTCGGACCGACGCGCGACTTCGCCGTTCAGAGTCACTACTCCATGGTCGACGATGATCTCAACGTCGGTCAGTCCGAGCTGTCCATGAACGATGTCCTCCTGTACCGTCCGTCTGAGCTTGTCGTCGCTCACCGCGTATACGTGTAACAGATCTGACCGGCTGATCAGGCCTACTAGGCGCCCGTCCCGGTCAATGACCGGCAACCGTTTGACTCCGTATCGCCGCATCAGCACGGCTGCCTCGCGGGGCGTGGTGTCGGCCGTGGCGGTGACTGCCGGAGATGTCATCAGGGCCCCGGCCGTTGTGCCCGTGCTCTTGATTCGGTCGAGCCGTTCACGGAAGGGCTCATTCGCGTAGCCCTCTTCCGGGTCAGGGTCGGCGAGTTTAAGCAGGAGGTCGGCTGTTGAGACCACACCGAGTACGCGGTACCCGTCGTCCACGATGGGTACCGCGCTGACGTGGTGGCTGCGCATGAAGCCGGCGAGCTCCTTGTAACCTGCGTCGGCCCGGGCGGCCAGGACGCTCGTGGTCATCAGGTCGGCGACGGTGCTGGCCATGGGAACCTCCGCTCACGGAAGCCAGGAGATCTCTCCTATCTCTGAAAGGTTGCCCGGCCCCGGCGCGTCAGTGGCCGGAGCGAACGGCCTTCGGCACGGGGACGTTAGCCCTGTACTCCTTCCTACCTTCGACTCATGGGACTCGTGAATCTAGGATGAAAAGACAGGGAGACGAGCACTGCAGCGGTCGTGGGGGTGGCTGTGGGAGATAACGTCTGGTCCCCGAACGAGCGGTCACACGAACCGTGCTCTGAGACGAGCCTCGATCAACTTCTCCTGGAACTGCGGTCGCGGATCGACGAGGCGTTGATGAACCGTGAACGCCTGCGTTCCCTTCTGGACGCCATGGTCAGGGTCGGGGCCGGCCTGGATCTACAGGGCACCCTTCGGCGGATCGTCGAAGCCGCCATGGCCTTGGTCGAGGCCCGGTACGGGGCCATGGGCGTCGTGGATGACAACGGAAGGTTGGAGCAGTTCATCCCCGTTGGTCTTGACGCTGTGGAAATAGCCCGGATCGCGCATTGGCCTGAAGGGCGGGGTGTGCTCGGCCTTTTGATCAAGGCCCCACGGCCCCTGCGCCTGGACGACATCTCCGACCACCCCGAGTCGAACGGTTTTCCTGAGGGTCACCCGTTCATGCGCAGCTTCCTGGGTGTACCGATCCAGGTGCACGGCGAGGTGTTCGGCAATCTCTACCTCACCGAGAAGCGTGGTGGTGGTTCCTTCGACGAGGACGACGAGTCCATTGTTGTGGCGCTGGCCGCAGCAGCGGGGGTGGCGATAGAGAAGGCCCTCCTCTATGAACGTACGCGCCACCGCGAGATGTGGCTGGACGCTTCCGACGAGGTCACCACCCAATTGCTGGGCGGGACAGACGCTGACGGCGTCCTTCTCATGATCGCCCAACGAGCCCGTCATATGTCGAAGGCGGACGTGGCGGCCATTATGGGACCTGACCCTTCAGGGCAAAAACTTGTGCTAAGAATCGCGAACGGCGAGGACGCTGTGCAGATGCGGGGGCGCAGTGTGGCAGTGGATGGATCACTGGTCGGTCGAGTTTATGTCACGGGTGAGCCGATTATCACCGACATCTCCCGTGGCGATTCGCGCGGCGCACCGTTTCTGGGTGACATGGGAATTGGACCGATCCTGCTGGTGCCGCTGGGACGGCAGGACGCCGTACGTGGCGTCCTTTGCTTAGGCAGGGGGGTGGGCGAGGAGCAGTTCCCTCCTTCGACGGTTCAGACGCTGCATGCCTTTGTTGGACATGCCGCGATAGCTCTGGAGCTCGCTGAAGCACGTGCTGACGCTGAGCGCGTCAGCGTGCTGGAAGACCGGAATCGTATCGCTCGTGACTTGCACGATATCGTTATCCAGCGGTTGTTCGCGATCGCGCTGTCCCTGACCGGGGTGGTGAAACGTGTCGACGATCCGGTGGTTTCACGATATGTGCGGCAGGCAGTGGACGATCTCGATGACACCGTTCACAAGATCCGGTCGACGATCTTCGCCTTGACTGCGGTGAGCGATGCGCAGAGGCGGTCCTGGTTCCGTGATCGGATCGTAGACGTGGTGAGCGCCGCCACCAGGTCCTTGGGATTCGCGGTCGGGCTGAGGATGGACGGGCCACTGGACAGCCGAGTACCCGAACGAATCGCGGAGGATGCGGTTGCGGTACTTCAGGAGGCTCTGTCCAACGCTGCCCGGCATGCCAGGGCTCGACGGGTGGACGCACGGGTGGTCGTGGACACCGATCTGACGGTCGAGGTCGTCGATGACGGCGTGGGACTCCCCGCGAACAGTGCTGGCAGCGGACTGCACAATCTCGCGGAGCGGGCGGCGCGGCTAGGTGGTGTTTTCAAGGCGGGACCCGCGTCAGGTGGTGGGACGGTCCTGTGCTGGCGCGTGCCGCTCCCCGACGAGGACGAATGACATGCTATCGGCGGGCCGAGGAAAGATGCTCTAGGGAATCTCGAAGGCTGGTGGAACACCATGACGGGGTGTTCGGCGTGACGCAGAACCTTGGGGTGACCTCGTCCCGTACCAGGCGGGCGAGACCGTGCTCGCTTGGCGACCGGACCACGATCAGACTCTTGTGGCCGATGTCGGAGAGGAGCGTGCCAAAGGGATACTCGCGTATGACCTCACGTACTACTTCGACCTCCGGGTAGCGGGAAAGGGCCGGCCCTAATTTTTCTCCAGCGCCGAACGTTGTGGTTGACCGGATTCGGTCTCCACTCAGAACGATGTGCGCAGGGTGACCATGGGTGTGGTTCAGGGCCGCGATGGGCCTACGCGTCCGATGCCTACTGCGTGCGACCTCTACAACCAAGAATAGGGCGTGTGGGGATTTCGGCGGGGCGTCGATACCGACGATGCCGCACGCATCCGTGCACACCGGTTCGGTCTGCACGAACACCCCAGAAGGAGTATGCGGCGGCCTGCTGGAGCGATCCCAGAAGGCCTTCGGAGAACGACGTGACTCCGATCATTCCATGACGGTCATACTGCTGGGCCCGGCGTACCGCAACAGCCCTTGGGCGGCTGGCATCCCGCTGAGGACCTCTAAGTGGCAGGCGACTCGGGGAGCGTTTTTCCGAGCTGCTCGACCGCGCTTTGCACGGCCTCCCATACCCTCTGTTCCACCAGGTCCGTCGGGCACACCAGAGCGTTCTGAACCACATCTGTGTCGTGGACGTCAAAAACACGGATGTCGATTCTTCGATTTCCGCCTTCTCGGCCGCGATCAACGCACCGGCGGAGCCGTTGACACCGACGAGGATGCTCCCGGCATGACCGCTCCCCCTTCGTCCTCTTCCAGGGTCGTGAAGGCCCATCAGATGCACCATGGGCCAACGGCCGATCACCAAGGGCCTAAAATCCCGTGCTCACCGGACCCTGCGTCCCTGGTCCGAAACCGGCCGACATGCTGAACTCGGTTCATGGAACCGATGATGGACGCCTGGGCGGTGACCCGTCCTGGGCCGATCACGACCGGGCCCTTAGAGCGGGTACGCCGGCGCGTTCCTGAACCGAAGGAGCGCGAACTTTTGGTCGAGGTACGCGCCTGCGCCGTGTGCCGGACCGATCTGCACCTGGCAGAGGGCGATCTGGCACCACACCTGCCGAACGCGGTGCCCGGACACGAGGTGGTCGGCCGAGTGGATGCTCTAGGGTCGCGAGTGAGCCTGTTCGGACGGGGGGATCGGATCGGCGTGGCGTGGCTCGCCTCCACGTGCGGATCCTGCGCCTACTGCCTTCGCGGTGACGAAAACCTGTGCCCGAATTCCACTTACACCGGATGGGATCGTGACGGTGGTTTCGCTCGGTACCTGACAGCCGACGAACGGTTCGTACATCCGATTCCAGAGGCACTGCCCGACACGACGGCGGCACCGCTGTTGTGCGCAGGAGTTATCGGTTACCGCGCCCTCAAGCGTGCCGAATTACCGAAGAAAGGCGTACTCGGAATATACGGATTCGGAGCCTCGGCTCACCTGACGGCGCAGGTCGCTCTCGCCCGAGGGGCGAAGGTGCACGTCATGACGCGATCACAGCGGGCTCGCACATTGGCGTTGGAGCTGGGCTGTCATTCGGCGGTCGGTGCCCACGACCCACCACCTGAGCCGCTCGCCGCGGCGATATTGTTCGCCCCGGCCGGAGAGTTGGTGCCCACCGCGCTCAGGGCCTTGGACCGTGGTGGGACGCTCGCGGTGGCAGGCATCCATCTGTCCGACATCCCTTCCTTGGACTACCGGCAGGACCTGTTCCAGGAGCGGACATTGCGCAGCGTGACCGCCAATACCCGTTCGGATGCGCGCGAGTTCTTGGACTTCGCGGCCGGACACCAACTGACGGTGACCACGACCTCGTATCCGTTCGAGTATGCCGACAAGGCCTTGGTCGACCTGGCAGCCGACCGGGTGGACGGAGCGGCGGTATTGCGGGCGTGAAACCGGCTCTGGCCCAGGCATCCGTTCACACGGAGCCAACCAACGGCACAGACCGCCCTCGTGTCCCGTGGCTGAGATGGGCACGCAGGCGGATCCCATAGACACGGTGGCCGACACGGGAAGGAGCGGGGACCTCATGGACACCGAGGGACACACGGGCCTGACGCTCGATCGGGTGCGAGGAGCGGTATTGGACACCGATGGCGTCATCACCGACACTGCGTCTGTGCACGCGGCGGCATGGAAGCGGGTCTTCGACGCCTTCCTGCTCGAACGTACTCATGCCAAGGCCTCCCGTTTCCGTCCCTTCGATATGCGCGAGGACTATCTGCGCCACGTGGACGGTCGACCGCGGGCTGACGGTGTGCGGACCTTCCTCGCCTCGCGAGGCGTTCACTTACCAGAAGAAACGGTCCCGAACCACCCCGAAATGATGACGGTGGCAGGGCTGGCCGACCGTAAGGACCGCTACTTCCTCGAATTCGTGGGCCGCTATGGGGTCAGGGCCTTTCCCGGCACCGTGGCGTTCGTGCGCGCTCTGCGTTCGGCCGGTGTACCGGTGGCGGCGGTCTCGGCGAGTCGTAACTGCGCCCGGGTACTCCGAGCCGCCGGGGCGGACGGTCTCTTCGATGTCCGTGTGGACAGTGTCGATGCGGCACGCCTGGGTCTGCCCGGCAAACCAGATCCGGCCTTGTTCCTGGAGGCGGTTCGGTTGATGGGAACCGAACCACACCTGGCCGCTGTAGCCGAGGACGCGCTGGTCGGCGTGGAAGCGGGAAGACGTGGGCACTTCGGACTGGTGATCGGGGTCGATCGCACCGGTGTCCGCGAGAAGATGCTGGCGGGGGGAGCACACGTCGTGGTGGCCGACCTGGCCGAGTTCCTGCCCCTGTCTGGACTGCAGGAGTCCTGACCGCACCAGGATGTGACCATCGAACCCGCCCGGACATGGCTTCCTACCCTGTTGCACACCTTCCGGTGTGACACACGGTAAAGGTATGGGCGCTGAGAAACGTGGATCGACCTCCTATATGACAGCTCCGGCCGCTCTACTGGCTGTGTGCCTGGCAGGGCTCGTCATGGGTGGAGTGCTGCGCTTGTTGGGCCTCGGTACCGCCTCGGACACATTCTGGCTGATAGCCACCGCCGTCGCCTCTGTCGCCTCGGCATGGTGGGTGCTGCAGGGGCTGCGAAACGGCGAATGGGGGGTTGACGTGATCGCCCTCCTGGCACTGGTCGGTTCCGCATTGGTCGGGGAACTGGCGGCAGGGGCGATCATCGCCGTCATGTTCACCGGGGGGGCGGCTGTTAGAGGACCGGGCGGGCCGACACGCCCGCCGAGACCTGAGTGACCTGCTCTCCCGTGCTCCTCGTACCGCGCACCTCGTCGACGGCGACCAGGTGACTACTGTCCCTGCCGGACAGGTGCGCCCCGGTGACCTGCTTCTGGTCCGTTCCGGTGAGACGCTGCCCGTGGACGGCCGAGTCACACGGGAACCGGCTCTGGTGGACGAGTCGGTGGTGACCGGCGAGCCACTTCCCTCGGAGCGTGTTGCGGACGAGGAAGTGCGTGGTGGGACCGTCAACGCCGGGGGTCCCTTCCACATGCGTGCCACGACCGACGCCGAGCAGAGCGCCTTCGCCGCGATCGTCCGATTGGCCGGCGAGGCACAGGCCCGCACCGCGCCGTTCGTGCGCATGGCCGACCGCTACGCGGCTGTCTTCCTTCCGGTCACCCTGCTGTTGGCGGGTGCCGCTTGGTGGTGGTCGGGTGATCCCGTACGCGCTGTGGCGGTCTTGGTCGTGGCCACGCCGTGCCCTCTCATCCTGGCTGCACCCATCGCCTTCACCTCCGGCATGTCACGCGCCGCACGGCGTGGGGTCATCGTGCGCAATGGTGCTTCCTTGGAGCGGCTGGCCGACGCCCGGGTGCTGCTCTTCGACAAGACCGGGACTGTGACCGAGGGGCGGCCCCGGCTGGGCCGTACGGCCGTCGCCCCTGAGACGTCCGCGGACGAAGTGCTACGCCTAGCCGCCTCACTCGACCAGGTTTCCCCGCATGTGTTGGCCACTGCGATCGTACGTGCTGCTCGGGAACGTGGGCTGCGCCTAGAACAACCGGAGGAAGTGACAGAAGAACTGGGACAGGGAATCGAAGGCACGGTCGGCGGCCGACCGGTCCGTGTGGGCAAGGCTGCCTGGGCTGGAGAGGGCGCTGTCGAGCCCGACTGGGTCGTCCGGGCCCGGGCCGAGGGAGCCCGTGATGGGATGGTCACCGTGTTCGTCGGCGTCGGCGGGCACCTGCGTGGGGTTCTGCTGATGAGCGACCGGCTGCGTGCCGACGCACCGCGCACCTTGAGGTTGTTACGCCTGGCGGGAGTCGGTAGAGCCGTCATGGTCACTGGGGACCGGCGCGACGTCGCCGAGCGGATCGCCGCGCACGTGGGTGCAGACGCGGTGTACGCCGAACAGTCCCCATCCGACAAGGTGGCGGTGGTGCACGCCGAGAGCGAGCATGCTCCCACAGTGATGGTCGGCGACGGTGTCAACGACGCCCCAGCGCTGGCCACCGCGGGAGTGGGCGTGGCCCTGGGCGCCCGAGGTTCGACCGCTTCTTCGGAGGCCGCCGACGTGGTGGTCACCGTGGATCGGCTCTCCAGGGTCGCCGAGAGTCTGGCCATCGCTCGCCGTACCCGGGTCATCGCCCGGCAAAGCGCTGTTGCGGGCATGTTGTTGTCGGTGGTCGCGATGGCCGTCGCCGCAGTGGGGCTGTTGCCTCCGACCGCGGGAGCCCTGGCCCAGGAAGCGATCGACGTCGCGGTCGTCCTCAATGCCCTGCGTGTGCTCGGCAGAGGTCGCCACGAGCTCCTGCCGGCGCTACGCGGTGACGACGCCGATTTGGTACGAGCTTTGGAGGAGGAACACGCCCGACTGTGGCCTCGAATCGAGTGGCTCGTGTCCGCCGCAGGGACGTTGGCCCGTGGGGGACCGGACACGGCGGCGACGGCCGAGGCGGTACGGGTGTTCCTCGACGCTCTGGCCGTGCACGAGGAGCGCGACGAGCGCCTGCTTTACCCGCGGGTCGCCGAAGCTCTGGGCGGACCCGATACCACGGCCACGATGAGCCGGGCCCACGAGGAGATCGAAGATCTGTCCCGGCGCCTGCGTACAGCTTTGATGGAGGCGGAACATAACCCCGACGACAGGCAGGCCCGCTCGTACGCGGCCCGGTTAGCGGTGGAACTCCATGCGGTCTTGCGTCTGCACTTCACCCAAGAGGAGGAGAATTTCCACGTGCTCGCCGACGCTGACGAGGAAAGCGGAAGGAACGACCAAAGCTCCGGCGAACCGAACTCCTCGACCTCTGCTGGAAGCACCAGAACCGGGATGTCGAGGAGGACACCGAGGAGACCCTGGTAGAGAAAGGGCTCTGACCCCTGTCAGAGGAGAGGGCACACTCTCCTGACCCCCACCTGGTTCCCAGGTGCCTCTCGTCCACACCGTTTTCGTCAGACTCTGCCCCGCCCGTTTCCAGATGCAAGGGAGGACGGAGATCCGTCATGAGCGCCATGTAGATCACGGACCGCAGTACCCAGCGGTTCAGATCGACAACGAGGTCGAACAGTCCCTGCGGATAGGTTCCCACGAAAGCAGGACAAGGGTGGCGGACAACCAGGAGACCGATGAGGTTTGGTGACTGGAGCATCACGGCTGCTGTCTCCGTCGTCCCCTCCTCCCAGCGACGTCCGGTGGGACGCTTACGCCTGCGCGGACGAAGAGCATCGCCATCAGATAGTGAGGAAAGTCCAGCAACCACTTGAACATCCAGAGTCAGTTGTCCACCGTCGGATTCAGTGTCGCCTGGACCCATATCGAGTGAGTACGCCACCCGTCACCTCCGACACCCCAGGGGCGGCCGCTCATCCCTCCTCACCTTCGACCTGTCCCGGAAGGCGCGCCACGGTCAGAACCCTGGAAGGGCCTTTCCCAGGACATACGTCCCCTCGAACTGGGCGTTCCGTCCCTTCTCTGCTTGCGTCCTCGGGCCCAGGCTGGGGAGTAAAGGACGTGGAGGTGTCGTCATGACGGTATTGGCCGGTTACGCGAGCGAACACGGATCCACGGAGGAGATCGCGCAGAGAATCGCCGCCCGGCTGAGCGAACGCGGCCACGCGGTGGATGTGAGGCCCCTGGCCGAAGCCTCGCGGGCGGATGATTACGAGGCCGCAGTACTGGGCAGCGCCGTGCACGGCGGTTCCTGGCTCACAGAGGCCTCGGACTACGTCCAGGCCAACACCGCACCACTTGGTCGGATGCCCGTTTGGCTGTTCAGTGTGGGTCTGGCGCGAGTCGTCGGAGGCTGGTTCGAAAAACACTCCCAGGAACCCAAAGAGGTCACGGAACTACGTAGAACCACCCACCTTCGCGAACACCGCCTCCTGAAAGGGGCCTTGAGCCCCGAGCACCTTCCCCTCTTCGGGCGTGTCGTCTATCGGATCATGGGAGGGCACTACGGCGACTTCCGTGACTGGGCGGAGGTCGATGACTGGGCCGAGGCGATCGCCTCGGAGCTGTCTGCTGCCGGAGCCTCGGGCACAGCCTCGGTGTAGCTGTCTTCGGAACCTTCGTCCAATCTCATATCAGGGTCGAGAGGCGCGTACCACCACGACGGATGCGTTTCTTCACACCACGCTCTACCCCGGCCGGTTGTGGCTCTCGTACACCACTCTGAAAAAGCCCGAGTGTCTCCTCCGTGGGCGAACACGGTAGCGGAAAGGGGGTACGGGTTCGTGTCGCTTGATGCCCGTGCGTTCCTTCAGGGACGGCTCCCACAACCTCAGTGGCCACCGAGGTCGGATCTTGCTCCCGGCGGGGGTTCTGCCTCGTTTAGATCATGACGCGCAGAGCGGGCCTTGAGTCGTGCCGCGTATGCCGCGGCCTGGGATCGGCGCTGCATGTCCAGTTTGGACAACACGCTGGAGACATAGTTCTTCACCGTCTTCTCAGCGAGGAAGATCTGAGCACCGATCTGACGGTTGGTCATCCCCTCCCCGATCAGTTCGAAGACGCGGCGCTCCTGCTCCGAGAGGCCGGTCAGCGGGTCCGCGGCATTTGGCCCCTCACGTAGCCGTCGCATGACGAGAGTCGTACTGTGCGGGTCCAACAGGGAATCTCCAGAAGCGACCGTGCGGATTGCGCCGACCAGGTCCGAACCATGGATCTGCTTGAGCACGTAACCCGCCGCACCGGCCATGACCGCGTCATAGAGCGCTTCGTCGTCGGCGTAAGACGTCAACATCAGGCAGGCCAATTCCGGTGACCGTGACCGTAGATCGCGGCATACCTCTACCCCATTTCCGTCGGGCAGGCGTACGTCCAATACCGCGACATCGGGTCGTGTGGCCGGTATACGCCCGAGAGCCTCGGCCGCTGTGCCCGCCTCACCCACCACCTCGATGTCCTCCTCGTCCTGGAGCAGGGCTACGAGCCCCCTTCGCACCACTTCATGGTCGTCGACCAGGAAGACATGGATGGTCTGGTTCCTGTCCGGCATCGGTCGTCATCTCCTTCTCATGGACGAACATCCGACGCTGTGTTCGGCCGACACCCGCCGGAGCCGAGGCCGTACTTCGTCCTATGTCCTTCGCTCATACCCCGTGAGAGGGTTCGCGACCTGTCGCCGACATACGAACTCTCACCAGAGAACGCCCCGGCTACGGCTCCTTGACGGTCGTCATCGAAGACTCCGTCCGCTCACGTGGCGCCCACTGATCCTGTCCGGAACGACGCGGACGAAGAGGTCGCGGTCTCCTCCCGCCCACGGCCGAACAGGAGCACTGCGGCGAAGCGCGGCCACCTCCGCCTCATCGGTGACCGCTGCGGCGTGACCGACAACGAGGACGCTCCACCCCTCGCTCGTCGCACCGTCGACACGGTCGACCTCGAAGGCGGCGTCTCCCGACGTGTGCTTGGCGATCACCCCGTGGTCCACAGTGCGGAACACCACGGTGCCGTCGCGGACGAGGTAATTCACTGGGAGGATGGTCGGGGCGGTGTCGCCCTCGACCACGAAGCCGATCCGTCCCACTCCCCCCGGCTTGATGAGTTCCATGCACCTTGATGGGGACAGTGTGTGCGTCTCGGGAAGGGGGACGGCTGTGGTCGCCGCACCCGGTGGTACGTCAGTGCCGATTCCCAGCAGATAGTCCTGGGTGGTGTTCAGCGCGAGGGCAAGGCGGTACAGCGCCTGTCGGGTCATCCGTGGAGCGTACTCCTCCAGGTAAGCGACGTATCCGGGATCCATGCCGGCCAGGTCCGCGACTTCTTCTTGGGTCAACCCGAGTTCCTCCCTGCGCGCGGCCGCCCTGCGTCCGAGGTCACTTCCTGTAGGGCCCCTATCGACTTCTCTCCTCACGGTAGGACTTCCTTCCCGACCCGGAGGTCTTCCGCATTCCGTGTTGCCTGCATCCTCACCGGTACCTGCGCACGGGGCATGGGTCGTTAGGAATCCAAGACCGAGGCGGAGGTCCTGGCGACGCCAAGACGCATGTGGGCGGGGTGCGCTCCCCGACCCCCGCGTCCAGGACAGGACGGGCGTCGGCGCAGTGAGCCGGGTCCTAGGACCTGGCGATCGGCGACCTCGGTCCCGGCCCGTATCGGTGAAAAAGGAGAAGACTGAGTGGGGGAGACAGCGCGTCACGTGCGGTGACGCGCTGCCCGTCGACCCTGGAGATGCAGGTGTGGCGACCTGAGGGGAGTGACCATGGCCACCGAACTCGATGACCAATCGGTACGGGTGGGCAGTGGTGGAACCGCGCACGCTTTACTGTCCGACGGTTCGATTGTGCTGATCCGTCCAGCCCGGCCCGAAGACGTCGACGCCGTCAGGAAACTGTATGAGGAAATGTCGGAGGAGAGCCTGCGCATGCGTTTCTTCCTCCCGAGCGCTTCAGCTGCCCGGGCCGAGGCTCAGCGTGTCTGTATGGAGCGAGACCCCAAAAGTGCCGGCCTCCTGGCAGTCCTCGATGGCGAGGTGATCGGAGTTGCGAGCTACGTGATCGAGCGGACCGGCACCGCAGAGCTGGGATTGGCGGTCGCCGAGGGCCAGCATGGACGCGGGGTGGGCACTCTGCTCCTGGAACATCTGGCATCGGTGGCTCGCGAGCGTGGGGTAGGGACTTTCCGTGCCGACGTCTTGGCGTCCAATCACGAGATGCTTCGTGTGTGCGATAACGCGGGGCTACGATCGCGCCGTAGAACCGACACCGGAGTGGTGGAGATGACCATCCCCCTGGACCAGGACGAACGCTCCATCAACGCGGTGAGCCACAGGGAGGGACAGGCTAACCGTGAGAGTCTTGCTCGCCTGCTACGTCCCAGGTCAGTGGTGGTCGTCGGGGGTACGAGGCGCGCAGTGTCGATCGGTAACGCGCTTGTACGCAGCATTGTGTACAACGGCTTCACCGGTCCCACCTACGCTGTCCACCCACAGGCGTCGAGTGTGACCGATATTCCCGTCTACCATTCCGTTGCCGATCTGCCGGAGGCACCCGACCTCGCCGTGGTCGCGGTCCCGCCCGACGCTGTGGTCTCGGTGGCACGCTCCTGTGGTGAACGGGGAACCGGCGTCCTCGTCGTCATCTCGGACTTGGGGCCCGATACCGGTCAGGAAGTGCTGGCGGTGTGCCGAGAGACCGGCATGCGGCTCGTCGGCCCCGGGAGCATCGGGGTCGTCTGCACGGAGCCCGGCGTGCGTTTGCAGGCGACTTTCGCCGCGCATGCGCCTGCAGCGGGAAGAGCAGGGATCGTCGTGCAGTCGGGCGGAGTCGGGCTCACCCTGTTCGACCATCTCACACGCTTGGAGGTGGGGGTCTCCTCGTTCCTTTCGGTGGGTGACCGTCGAGACGTGAGCAGCAACGACATGTTGAGCTGGTGGGAGGCTGATGGATCGACCACCATAGCGATAATGCATGTGGGGTCTTTCGGGAACCCTCGCAAGTTCGTCCGCCTTGCCCGTGAGATCGGACGGCGGATACCTGTTCTCACCGTGCACGCGAGTCGTTCAGAAACAGGATGGCAAACAGCCCAAACGCACAAAGGATCCGCTCCAGGCTCCGACCTGGCCACCGGTGCTCTACTCACGCAAGCCGGAGTCACGGGAGTTTCCGGAGTCGGTGAACTGATCGGGACGGCGGCCCTGCTAGCCCACCAGCCCCTCCCTGCAGGACCCCGAGTCGCGGTCCTGACCAATACCACGGGTCTTGGGGAGGTGGCCGTCGACTCGTGTCGTCAGGCCGGCCTGGAGATCGCGGGACTGTCTGCGCGAACGCGCCTTGGCCTTGAAGAGTTGCTGTCCGCTGGGGCAACGTGCACCAACCCGGTCGACGCCACCCCGATCGCTCGCACCGATCAGTTGTGCGCATGCCTGGAACTGCTGTCCACGGCACCTGAGGTGGATGCCGTCATGGTCATCACGGTCTCCACTGCGCTCGCCGATCCAGCGCCCACCGTCAGCACGGCGGTACACGATACTCCAGTGATCGCGGTCGCCCCCGAACAACCCGAGTCCGTGGCCGTCTTCGGTGACGGGAAGAGAACCGTACCTTCGTACAACGATCCCGAGGCGGCGGCAGCGGCCCTTGGCGCCGCATGGCGACGGGCTTCGTGGCTGGCTCGCCCACTCGGAAAGGTTCCTGAGATGGCGGAGGTGGCGGCGTCCCGGGCAGCCGAGATCGTGAACGAGGCCTTGGCCTCCCGTGACCAAGGTGGGTGGCTGCCGCTGCATCGCGTAATGGAGTTGCTCGACTGCTACGGGATTCCGCTCGCGCCATGGCGTCGCGCACGAACAGAGGAGGAGGCATTGCATGCGGCGATGGAGATCACCGGGCCCGTCGCTCTTAAAGCGGACATCGCTGGAGTCGTCCATCGTAGCCGTGCCGGTGCCTTGTACCTCGGTCTCTCGGACGAGGAGGGTTTTGTGAAGGCCTACCGTGCTTTGGCCGAGCGATTTCAGGGAAGGGCACACGACTTCCTCGTTCAAGGGATGGTCCCGCACGGCTTTGAGGTGCTTCTCGCGTCGGCCCAGCAGCCGGACTGCGGCTCCGTGGTTATGTGCGGCCTCGGTGGAACCTATGCCGAGGCGCTGGGGGACCGCGCGTCTCGGCTCACACCGTTGACCGATGTCGACGCCGCAGAGCTGGTCCGTTCGGTGCCCGCGATACGGCGCCTGAGTGAAAAGAGCGGGAGTACAGGAGAGGACCCCGCCGCGTTGGAGGAACCGCTGTTGCGGCTGGCGCGGTTGGCCGAAGATCTGCCCGAGGTGGCAGAGATCGAGATGAATCCGGTCGTAGTCGGGTCCTCGTCGCCCATGTGTGTCGACGCCCGTGCTCGAGTGGCCAGGCACCCGCACGGAGACCCGTACCTGCGTGCGCTCCGACCGCTGTGACCGGAGCAGGGTCGGCTCTTCCGTGGTTGTTCCGGGGAGTGGACCCGGCAGGGAGGAGCCGTAGGACCCACCCGGGACAGGGACCAAAGCTCTGGTGTGGCGGATGCCGGCGGACCAGAATGAGAAAGAAGAGGCGGTGTGGAACCGGAGGGACCTTCCCGAGGGAGCGCTTTACGCCGACAGGTCCGTGCTGACCGATATCCGGGCCAGGATACGAAGGAGAGCCTGCGATGCGCACCGTGCGCGACGTCATGACGACCGAAGTCTTCTCGGTCACCGAGGAAACCGATTATCGGGAGGTCGCCAAGGGGTTGATCGAACACCGAGTGAGCGCGTTGCCCGTGACCGATGGAGAGGGGCACGTAGTCGGTGTGGTCTCCGAGGAGGATCTGTTGCACAAGGAGGAGTTCGCGGGAGGGGATTACTGGCCGCCCTTGCGCGCCCGGTTGAGGGCCCGGCTGGGGGCCGGGAGCAACGCAAGTGAAAAGGCCGCAGCAAGAAATGCGGCTGAGTTGATGACCGGTCCCGCCATCACGGTGGCCCCCGAAGCCTCGGTGGTCCTTGCCGCGCGGTTGATGGAGCGGCATGGGGTCAAACAGTTGCCGGTCGTCAACGAGGGCGGGCGCTTGCTCGGGATCGTGAGCAGACGAGACCTGCTGTCGGTGTTCATCAGAAAGGACGACGACATCGCCGATGAAGCCCGGAACGAGATCAGGGCGGCCCTGCCGGAACCCACTGTCACGGTCGAGGAGGGAGTGGTGAGCCTATCAGGGTGGATGGAGCATCGCAGTGATGTTGAGACGCTGATCCACCGTGTGGGCCGGATCGAAGGCGTAGTGGCTGTCGACTCCGAACTGCGCTGGCACAACGACGACGTTTTACCCCAGTACGTCCAGTGGCGGTCCGGTGCCCCCTGAGAACTCATCCCAAAAGTCGTCGGTGTGTTCGGCCGGGTGCTTCCAGTAGGTGAGGGCACAGGCAATATCAGGCATGCTCAGAATCTGGAAGCTTTGGGATTTCAGCGCACGTTCAACCCGCGGTAAGAGCCAGAGCGGGTGATGAAGCGCTTGCTCTTGTGCAGGTGCCCGCCCCACAGGTAAGGGAACTTGATGCCAGGGCGGAATAGTCCACCCAGCGCCATACCTTGTCGAACCGACTTGTGTAGGTGGGATCGGTGGTCAGATAGGTGGTCATGAGGCTCTCGAAGAGGGCGCCACGTTGGTCTCGCACGGCGAGATGGGCCTGCTTCCGCCGACGGAGCTCGAGGCTGGCTTCCTATCGACAACAGGCCGGGTCAGCAGAATCGGAAGGACTCACGGACGCACCCCGGCCAGGAGGGCCGCGCACCATCACCGACGCCCAGATCAAAGCCCTCCTCGCCAGGACGCTGGACCAGGATCCCCCAAGGGCGACTCGCACTGGTCGCCCCGGTCCATGGCCGCCCAGGCGGGTATGTCGCAGTCGGCCGTCTCGCGCATCTGGCGGGCCTTCGGCCTCAAGCCCCACACCGTGCAGACCTGGCGCAGTTCGTGGCCGGGGTCCGCGACGTCGTGGGCCTGTACTTGGACCCGCCCCACGACGCGTTGGTCCTGGCGGTGGACGAGACGTCGCAGATCCAGACCCTGGACCGCACCCAGCCGGTGCTGCCGATGCGGCCCCTACCTCTGAGCGCATGACGCACGACTACGTTCGCCACGGCACCACCAGCCTGTTCGCCGCCCTGGACATCGCGTCCGGGTCGGTCATCGCCCAGCACTACCGCCGTCACCGCCCTCAGGAGTTCCTGCGGTTCCTCAAGCTGATCGACGCAGCAGTGCCCGCCCACCTGGACTTGCAGCTGGTGCTGGACAACTACGCCACGCACAAGACAGAGGCGGTCAAGAAGTGGCTGCTGCGCCACCTGAGGTTCCACCTGCACTTCACCCCGACCTCGGCGTCCTGACTGAACCTGGTCGAGCGCTGGTTCGTCGAGCTGACCAACCGTAAGCTGCGCAGGTCGGCCCACCGCAGCGTCGTGGAGTTGGAGCGCGACATCCGCGTGTGGGTCAACGAGTGGAACAAGAACCCCAAGCCGTTGGTGTGGACCAAGACCGCCGACGAGATCCTGGAGACCCTCACCTCGTATTGCCAACGAATTAACGACTCAGGACACTAGCCATCTTCTGAACTGGCACTTCACTGCTTTGCAGAAATCTTAGGTAACTTGGCCGCGCTGAAGCGCCCGGCACGACGATGCATCCGGTGCCCGAGGTGGTGACCTCGTTTTTGTGGTGCTCGAGGAGCTGAGGTTTGGAAGAACCATCTCTTTGCCACCTCGATAAGCAACAGATAACAGATCACCATCAGGGAAAGGAAGAAGAGGAAAGAAAAAGGCATGGGTGTGAATCCCAGCAAGGGCGCGAGGGGGGTCGCGGGGAGCGCCACCCCCACGGTGACCACCCCGAACGCCGTGACTGACAGCAGTACGCTCGGCCTGCTCTGCAGGAAGGGAATCCGTCGGGTGCGGATGACGAAGACCACCAGGATCTGGGTGGCTAGTGACGCCATGAACCACCCGGAACGGAACTGATCGGGGCCGGTGTGGAAGACCCACAGCAACACGGCGAAGGTCATGAAGTCGAACATCGAACTGATCGGGCCGAAGAACAGCATGAACCGTCTGATCAGAACGATGTTCCATTGGGACGGTCGAGAGAGCTGCTCGGCATCGACGTGGTCGGTGGGGATCGCAAGCTGGCTGCTGTCATAGAGGAGATTGTTGAGCAGGATCTGGGAAGGCAGCATCGGCAGGAACCCCAGGAACGCCGATGCTCCGGCAGCGCTGAACATGTTGCCGAAGTTGCTGGAAGTTCCCATCAGCACGTACTTCATCGTGTTGGCGAAGATACGCCGCCCCTCGACTACACCATCGGCCAAGACCAACAGGTCCTTTTCCAGCAGGATCACGTCGGCGGCTTCCTTGGCCACGTCGGTGCCGGACTCGACGGACACCCCCACGTCCGCCGCATGCAGTGCCAGGGCATCGTTGACCCCGTCACCGAGGAAGGCGACATCGACGTCTCCACCTCGCTGCACACGGACTATGCGTGATTTCTGCTCTGGCCCCATCCTGGCGAACACGGTGGTCGCCGGTATCAGGTCCGCGAGCTGTTCGTCGTTGAGGGCGTCGAGATCGGTGCCTGTCAAGGTGTGACCAGGGGGTAGGTCTAGTTCCGTGGAGACACGTTCGGCGACCGCAGGGTTGTCCCCCGTGACCACCTTCACAGTGGTGCCCAGCTCGGCAAGGCGCTTGATCGCCTCCCCTGCGCTGGCTTTCGGCGGATCGAGAAAGACCAAGAAGCCCTGTAGGCGAAGGTCTTTCTCGTCGTCGGCCGTGAGCGTGGACTGCTCTGTCGGCACGGAACGAGTCGCGAGGGCGACCACTCGGTGACCGGCCGCGAATTCGGCCTCCAATGTCATACGTGCGCCATCGGGTACTACGGCGCACCGCACCAGTACGGACTCAGGTGCGCCTTTGGTCACGACCATCCGGCTGTTCGAACGTTCTTCCAAAAGGACGGAGACCATACGCCGCTCATGGTCGAACGGTACGAGCGCCAGTCGGCGATAGCTTTCCGAAGCCTCTCGCTGCGCTGGTGGCACCGGCCCTCCCCACAGCGCGGAGTCCAGCGGACTGGCGTGCACAAGTCGGCCGTTCTCGAGGGTGGCGTCGTTGCAGGCCAAGCCCATCGGCAGGATCCCGTCGCAGACCTCGCCTTCAGGGGTGAGGGCGTGCATGAAGCTGGTCCGGCCCTCGGTGAGGGTTCCAGTCTTGTCTGTGAACAGGACCTCGACATCGCCCAGGTCTTCGATGCACACCAGGCGTTTGACCAATACCTTGCGACGCGCCAGTTGACGAGAGCCGGTGGCGAGGCTGGTCGAGACGACCGCCGGCAGCAGCTGGGGCGAGATGCCGACCGCGATCGCCAGGGAGAACAGCAATGCGTCGATGACAGGTCGATCTAGCAGGACGTTCACAAGGAAGATCAGAGCGGTCAGAACCCCCGCCACCCGTATCAGAAGCAGGGAGAACCTTCGCAGCCCGATTTGGAATTCGGTCTCTGGCTGGCGTTTGCCAAGGCCGAGCGCGATCCGACCGAACTGCGTGGCCCCGCCGGTGGCCACCACCACGCCGCGTCCGTACCCCGCATGAACGACAGTGCCCATGAGCGCACAGCTGGACAGCTCTGCCAGTTCGCTGCCCGAAGGTACCGGGCGGGCCGTTTTCTTGGAAGGGACGGATTCTCCGGTCAGGACAGACTCGTCGCACTCCAGCCCCGTCACGGCGAACAGTCGCACATCGGCCGACACGACTTCGCCCATACGTAGTGTCACAACGTCGCCTGGTACGACTTCGGTGACGTCGATCTCCTGGACCCGTCCGTCACGAAGCACCAGGGCCCGATGCCGGATCTACTCGTGCAATGCCTGTCCCGTCCGCTCGGCGCGGTACTCGTTGAAGAATCCCAAGCCGATCGAGGCCGTCAGGATCACGGCGATGATGACCGCATCGGCACGCTCTCCGAGGAAGAACGAGATCGCAGCCGTCAGAGTGAGAAGTACGAGCAAGGGTGAGCGCAGTTGTCGCAGTAGTACGAGTGAGGGCCGAGCCTGATGTGAGCGCACGACGTTCGACCCTAAGGCTTTCAGACGCAGCTGTGCCTGTTGGGAGGTCAGGCCGCCGCTGTGCGTGCCCAACTTCGCCATCACGTCCCAGACCACTGACGAAGCTGCCTCAGTGGGTTCCAGGTGTGGAATGGTCGATGTTCTGCCTTCATGAGATTCCGTTGATGGCACACTGACCTCCTGTCCGCGAGGTATGGCCATGGGTTGTCGCCCGGGGGAACCGGTTCTCTCGTCCCGGGGCAACAGCTTTTCTGGGTCCGCGTGACGGCTTCTCCCGGACCGATCGTGACCACAGCAGGAGCACGCCAGCTCGGGTCGGCCCTCGCGGGAGTGCTAACTCTTTCCTTGTCCAGGTTCCACATCTTGCGAGCCCGCTCAGAGTGACAGGAACCCTCGTGCTGAGGCATGGGCAGGCGGCCCGGTGCTCTCTCAGTACCCAGAAAAGAGCGATCCAGAGGTGGAGGGGATGGCCTTTGCAGGGGCAGGCGCTCAGATGGTGCGCCTGTAGAGCCAGGAACACCGTTGCTCCCTCAAGGGATCGCGTGTGAGTTGGCAACCTGTGACACGGAAACGGTGTCACAGCACCTGAGTCGGCATCCCCAAGCACTCGCACATCGGTGGTTCAGACTCGATGAGAAGCCGCAGAATGAGGTCGGAGAAACATGAGCGGGGTTTTGTGAAACGGATGAGATCGGTCAGTTCGACCTGGGTCTTCCTGGGTATGGGCGCTCTACGGGAGTGAATGCGCCTCGGCCTGGGAGGAGGAGTGCGCGATGCGAGCCCTCATATACGAAGGTCCGGGTGACCGAAGATGGGGTGAGGTTCCTTCCCCCGTCGTCCAGGACGACACTGACGCGGTCGTCCGTGTTGATGCAACGACCATCTGCGGCACCGATCTGCACATTTTGAGGGGAGACGTTCCCGAGGTGATGCCTGGCCGGATACTCGGCCACGAAGCGGTGGGAACGGTCACTGATGTCGGTGCCGGAGTAAGGAATCTGAGTCCTGGAGATCGGGTACTGGTCTCGTGTATCATGGCTTGCGGTCGCTGTCGTTTCTGCCGTGAGGCCAGATACGGGCAGTGCTTTGGCGGAGGCGGGTGGATCCTCGGACATCTCATTGACGGCACGCAGGCGGAGTACGTCCGAGTGCCGTTCGCGGACAGCTCCACACAACCGGTGCCTGTGGGGATCGGCGATGAGGAAGCGCTCATGCTCGCTGACATCCTGCCCACCGGGTACGAGGTAGGGGTATTGAATGGTGCAGTGGGTCCAGGGGACACGGTCGTTGTTGTCGGAGCAGGCCCGATTGGGTTGGCCGCGATACTGACCGCACGGCTGTTCTCACCCAGTCACGTGGTGGCGATAGAGACGGCCCCAGCTCGCCTCGAATCCGCGAGACAATTTGGGGCCGACATTACAGTGAACAATGCGGTGGAGGATCCCATCGCCCGGATCAAGGACATGACCGGAGGACTCGGTGCAGACACAGTCATCGAGGCTGTCGGTGTACCACAGACCTTCGAACTCTGCAGTCGTCTGGTTCGACCGGGCGGGCATGTGGCGAACGTAGGTGTGCACGGTGCGCCCGCACCCCTGCATTTGGAAGAGCTCTGGAGTAAAGATGTCACCATCACCACAGGGCTCGTCGACACCTATTCCACGCCGACGCTGATGCGGCTCGTTTCCACTGGACGTATCGACTCCGCGAGGTTCGTCACGCACCGTTTCTCCTTGGAAGAGTTCGTCGATGCCTATGATGTTTTCGAGGGATCTTCTGATACTGGGGCACTCAAAGTTGTCCTGAAGCGTCAGTGAAGTAATTTCCGCAAGGAGAGAAGTGTAATACTTTCCTTTTTGGGGGCGCGGGAAGTTAAAATCCGAGTTTTTGTTTCCCTGGTAATGTGTTCTGTTAAGGAGTGGAATTTAATTCCTGAGGCAAGGTCTTCAAGGGTGAGTGGATATTTCGTTTGAAATGATGGAGTGCTGCTCGCCGAGCTCTCAAATCGTACGTTTAGGGCACTAAAAAGAGCTTCCATGGCGCAGGGGTATTTGCCGTTATGGAAAATAATTCCTGCGGTGGGTCGATCCTGTGATGCGCTATGTATGAGTCGAGCAAGGCTCCAAAGGTTGGGTCCACCGGTTCCGGCATCCATGCGGGGCACTGGAGGAGAGGTAGTTCACCATGGAGGTCACTAACAGCGCTTATGGCAGTGGGGGCGCTCGGATGCGGAGGGATCCTACGGGAATCGTAGTGGGGGTGGACGGTTCTCCCTCAAGCTGGGCGGCTTTGGACTGGGCCGCGCGGGCCTCTGCCAACCGAGGCGGAAAGTTGGAGATCTTGCACGCGCTGGATATGCCTATGGTAGGCGTGCTGCGGGGGTTCATTGGGCGGGTGCCCCCGCCTCAGGAGTTCGCTGACTGGGCTATGCAGTTACTCAGAGAAGCTGGCGACCATGTCACCCACACCAGTCCAGGCCTGGAGCTGCACACCGAGATCTCCGCGTCGGATCCAGCCCATGCTCTGCTCGCAGCTTCGCGAACAGCCAAAATGATCGTTGTGGGAACGCGTGGTCTAGGCAGTGCCGCCTCGGCTTTTCTGGGCTCGGTGAGTGTTCGCGTCAGCGCGCATGCCTCTTGCCCAGTGGTGGTGGTACCAGATCCCGAAGGGAAGACGGGCGGGGAGGAGTCACGGGCGAAAGGGTCCCGTAAATGTGTGGTAGTGGGTCTGGACGGCTCATCTGGGGCAGGCGCCGCACTGCGCTTCGCCTTGGACGAGGCGGCCCGTACTGGCTCCGAGCTCGTGGCAGCACATGCCTGGGAGGTGCCGCTGCCCATCGACGTTCCGGTACTGGATCCCGCCTCCCGCGCAGGCGCACGTGATTTTCTGATTGCGCGTGCTGACAAGTACATCCGCAACTTGGTAGAAGAAGCGCGTGGTGAATATACTAAAAACGTTCCTGTCAAGGTTGAGGTGGTCCAGGACCAAGCTGCTCATGCGTTGCTGAATAAAGGAAACAAGGCCGCTCTCATGGTTGTGGGTTCCCGAGGGCGAGGAGGTTTCACTGGACTGCTGTTGGGCTCAGTCAGTCAGACCGTGCTGCACTATACTCGTGTGCCGGTGGCCGTAATACGCCCCTCTTCACAGTGGAGTAAGGGATAGTTCCCAGACGCGTGACGTAGTCCTGGCCATTATTTTCAACGCTAGATGTACTGGTCGCAGAATTCAGGAGAAGCCCGGAAGCTATGATCGTCAGGAATGCATGTATAGCATGAAAACATGCTCCACCGGTGCCAGGAGAACCACGTCTGCATCTGGTGTTCGTCCAGTTCGGCGGCCCCTGCCTTGCTTAAATCCTTCTTCGGCCGCCCATCTACGCCCGACCACCGTTGCTAGGCGTGAAAGAGGCATATCCTAGAATGTGTAGCGCCGGCAGAAGGACAGCTCGCTGTTGGTGCGATGACGGTGCATCAGTGCCCGCCAGTATCCGTCGGGGCAGAATTTAGCTTCGATTAGTGCCCACTTGTAGAAGCGGTGGCCTTTGGTGCCGCTGTCTGCCTAGCGATTCTGTTAGGCGGAGGCGGGTGCGAGAACCGCCGATTCGCCGACGGTAGAGCCGGGCCGTGGGGCGGTGCGAGGCGTTTGTCTCGTGCGGGGGCGGTCTTATGAAGTCATCTCCCTTTCGGGTTCGACTGCCCGGACCATGTGGGGAACAGCTCGAGGGGAGCTAACGGGTCCCGGCAAGGACAGCACCGTCAGGCGCGTCGTTTTATTAGGAAGTCAGTACCCCACCGAGCCGTTTCCTTCACCCTCACTTTTTATTAGAGGGGATGGTCATGCCCCGGGGTTGATTTGATGCGTAAGCGGTGTGGACGTCGCGGTAATGTGAGAGGGGACGTTCTTTCTCTTGCCCCAATGAGGTTGTGGGAGCTGATGCTTCTCAGCTGAGCCGGACCACGGTCATGAGGAAGGTCCAGGCTTCAGCGGGAAACGCAAGGTGCCCGAGGTTCCGGTTCTGGGTGTCCCGGACGAGAACCTGCGTGCCCTCGGACACCTCCACACAGGATCCACTCGACCCGCTGTAGCTGCTCTTGTGCCAGGGGGCCTGCTCGCTCGTCATGTGAATACGTCCCTTGCCTTCTTGATCTGGTCGAGCGACTGCTCAGGAGGAAGCGCCGCAGCCTGCAGGGCACCGAACACCACTTCGCACTGACGCAGTTTCTCCCGGGTGTCGATGATGATCTCGCCGGTCATGTACTCCGCGGACGCCAGGGTGGGCTTGTCGGGGAACCCGTAGATCCTGAACGGGCCATCCTTACCAGGAGTAGGGGCCGTGGAGGGAAGCACCTGCAGGTGGATCTTGTCCTGCTCCAGCAGCGAGACCAGATGATCCAGTTGCTCCCGCATGCACGATGCGGAACCCACCGGACTGCGAAGGACACGATCGCTGAGCACGAACCACAGTAGCGGGCAGGTGCCGCTGTCCAACAGCTCCCACCGCAAGGTACGGGCCTCGAGCATCCGCGCCATGGCCTGAGGTCTCTCCCACGGGCGCTCCTGTTTGAAGAGGGCCTTGGCGTATGCCTTCGTCTGGATCAGCCCCGGTATCACCAGCGGTTGGTACTCGCGGATCTCCGAGGCCGCTTGCTCCAGCTCGGGCACCTTGTAGAACCAGTCGGGGAGCTGGTCACTGGTCATCTGGACCCAGAGCCGCATCACCTGGTCCCCGGTCTGTAGTGCCTCATCGATTCTGGCGGCGTGGCCTTCCAGACAGAAGCGCTTTCCCCGTTCGATGGACGAGTACATCGTCGGGGACAGGCCGACGGCGTTGGCGACCCAGACACCGGTACGCCCACGTTTCTTCCTGAGTCTGCGTACCGCGGAGCCGAACGCCGCCCACTCGGGCTTTCCCTCTCGATCCATGCTCTCCCCTCGAACGCGGGTACTCCGTTCTTCTCCATCCTGTACCAGGGCTACTCCACTTTTCCCTGGATTCGCCTAAATACTTCTAGCTGGTGAAAGCGCTGGTCAACGGTCAATGGTGCAGACAAGGTGTAGATCGAGCGGCCTCACGGTGCGGAGGGAAGAAGGCTCCTGCTCTCGGTGTGAGCATGATCAGCGAGGTGTCGGATATGAAAGTCCATCCCGTTCGTGGTCTTGAAGGCGCAATGGGCGATGTGTCCACGAATGCGCTTTCTGGGTTGGCCGTGGTGACCGTGGACCCCGATGAGTACCCTTCCGGGCATGCGGTGACCGTCCCCGGCCTTGCGTCTCTGGCGCCGCTGGTGCGGGCCTACCTGCGGGCCTCGGTAGACCTCCTACCGACGGAGACCGTCGACCTGGTGGAGCTGCTGGGCGCGGAGCTGTTTACCAACGCGGTCCGGCACAGCCGCAGTGGCGATCTGGGAGGCCTCGTCACGGTGCTGGTGCACTCCCTGCCCGACCGTGTCCAGGTACGGGTCGTGGACGCCGGCCCCCGCGACGGACAGCCCAGCGGCCCCTTCCTGCGACCGATCGACCTGGACCGCGAGGGCGGACTGGGGATGCACCTGGTAGCGACCGAAGCTTCGCGCTGGGGCACCGTGTACCAGCGCGGGCACACCAGTGCCTGGTTCGACATCGACCACGCCAAGACACCCTCCGCACAGCCGGTCCGGCGCATCCGCTGACGGCCTCCTTCGGATCCCTCCCACTTCCCGCCCCGAGCCATCACTCGGTTTGGAAGACGGGCGCACTGTTCTCGCCAGCCACCACCTGGCCCCCGCCGGAAAGGAACACCGACCTTGCCTCAAGAACCTTCGATGACCAGTACGGAGAGCCCGCTGACACCCTCGGAAGTGGCCGCTCTGTTCCGAGTGGACACCAGGACCGTGACCCGCTGGGCGAAGGAGGGCAAGATCTCCAGCTTCCGCACACCTGGCGGACACCGCCGATACCCCTCCAAAGAGATCTACGCACTCCGAGCCGCCAACTTCACCACACCCCAAAGATGAGCGCCGACTACCGACCCGGTCCCTGCCCAGCACACGAGTGATCTCGGCGGTCACGTTCCGACCGGCGCACACGTGGGCCGGCACCTGCAGCGTGGTCGTGTGTCCAAAGCCTCCCACCACCGTGGTCTACGCTGAGGATCGCAGAAATGGCGGTGAGAAGTGACGCACATATGCGGCAACTGTGTACGGCCTCGCACCCGCACCGGAGACCATTGCCGGTGCATTCCACACGAGTTCTGGCAACGAAGAGAAGTCCAGGCCGCAGTGCGGACCAAGGACGCCGCCAAAGTCATTCGCCTACTTTTGTCGCACACGCCCTCGTTGAACAGAGAAGCCATCGTGCGCATGACCGGACTCGCTCAGAGTACGGTCAGCCGGATCTGCGACGGTGCCTCCCTACGCAGAGTCGACAAGTGCCAGCAGGCCCTCCACGGCCTGGGCGCTCAAACGGCCATCGAGAACCTGGCCCTGACGTCCCTGGACGAGGAAGCCTTGAACCGGGTGCACTGGCTGGTGAACCAGGCCGGCCGGGTGGACGCCTCCTCCGTCAACGCCTTCGCCCAGATACTGGCCGCCCACCGCAGACTTGACGACGTGGTGGGAGCCCAAGCCCTGGTGGAGCTCACCCGTGCCCAGGCCCGCACCGCCACCATGCTGGCCGACCAGGCACGCGGCCCCCATGCCCATGCCCTGTGCCTGGTGGCCGCCGAATGGGTGCAGTTCGACGGCTGGCTGCACGCCTCCACCGGCCGCTTCAAGACCGCGCTGCCGCTCCTGGACCAGGCCGAGGCCGCCGCGCAGGAGCTCAACGCGCCCACACTCCTGGCCCAGGCCCGCAACTTCCGGGCTTACATCCACCGTCGCCGCGGTGATGTGCCCGGCCTGGTGCGCCACTTCAGGGCCGCTTACACCACCGCGGGCGCTCATCCCGCCCAACGGGTGGGAGATGCGATCCAGGCCGCGCACGGGCACGCCCTACTGGGAGAGCGTGACCAGGCCCGGCGACTGCTGGAGGAGGCCTCCGCTCTGGCGGAGACCGCAGAGGGCATGGCCCCGCCGCGCACCGCGTACTGGCTCACCCCGACCTTCCAGCACCTGAGTCTGGGGCTGGCACACCTGGGGTTGGGGGAGAAGGACGTGGCCGCCGACCGGCTACGCACCGGATTGGACGGCCTTCCCCCAGACCAACAGAACGCTGACTGGACCAAGGAGTACCGGCAGGCACTGTCCCAGGCCCGCCGGTAGGACGAAAGGAAAAGCGGTGAGGTGCGGCAACTGCGGGAACCTGGTGGGGGTGCTGTGTCGATGCCTGCCTGCGTGGCTGGGCACCGATCCTCAGGTACGCCAAGCCGTGGACCGGCAAGACCTGAGAACCATCATCCGCCTGCTGCGCTCACGCACCCGATTGCATCAAGGTGAGCTCGCCAGCATCACAGGACTACCCCAGCCCACGATCTCGCGCCTGGAGTCAGGTCGGATCCACCGAGTACGCGATCGGTACAAGCTCCGACGTGCCTTGGCGGGTCTTGGTCTGATCGATCCCGACCCCGAACTGGTCGCCGCTGCGGAGCCCTCCTCTGTGCCCGTCCCTCCTCAGCCCTCGACGCCTGTGGCACCGTTGACGGTGGACGACTGCGGATGGGAGGCCGACGCCGCGATGGACGCGTTGCACACAGCTTTGGGATACGCACCGAGCCGACGCACCATCATGGCCCTGGCCGGATCGACTCTGGCCGCGCAGGTATTGCAGTGGGCACTGGCCGATCCCACGCAAGCACGTCGCGCACGCGAGGGCGGACCGGTCAGCGACGTGCTCACCGATCGCCTGGCCCAGTCCGTGGACGCTGTACGCATCGCTGACGCCCAAGGCGGGGCGAGCCCCGCACTGCGGGCGATGGCTCAACCCCAGCTGGAGTTCCTGCACCGGCTGTTGCGCGAGGACAACCCGGGAACCGACCGCAGCCGTCTGCTAGGTGTGACGGCTGATCTGGCCGGGTTGTTGGGATGGATGGCGGTGGATGCCGGAGAAGCTCGTGCCCAGGCGTTGCTGCTCGCTGCTCTGCGCACGGCGCACGCGGCGGGAGATCCGGTTCTGGGGGCCGGCATCATCTCCTATCTGGCCGTGCACACCTACAGCCAGGGGCAGGGACGTGAGGCGGCGCTGATGGCCGGCACCGCCCTGCATCGTGTGCAGGGCATGGCCAGCCCGTTCGTGGAGTGCGTGCTATGGACACGCCAGGCTCGGGGCCATGCTGTGGCGGGGGAGGAACGCCGGGCCCGCATGGCGCTGGAGCACGCCTTCGACGCCTACACGATGGGACCGTGCGAGGACGATCCCGTGTGGCTTTACTGGGTCGACGAAGGGGAGTTGCACGGCCAAGCCGGCAGCACCCTCCTGGAGTTGGGGTACCACGATCAGGCCCTGGAACACGCGGAACAGGCTCTGGCTGGTTACAGCCCCGAGTGTGTGCGCAACCAGGCCAGTACCCAGATTCGCGCAGCCCGCGCCTTGATCGGGATGACTGAGGTGGAACAAGCGTGCGATCGGGCACACCAGGCCCTTGACCTGGTGGAAACCCTCAGGTCCGAACGCACCACGGGGCAGATGCGCTCCCTGCTCACCCGCCTACGACCACACCAGGGCCATGCTCCGGTCCGAGAACTGCTCGAACGTGCCCGCCCCCTGGTCAGAGAAGGAGCTTGAGTGCGACGCGATTTGGTCCTGGTGTTGTGGGACATCGACCGGACCCTGCTGTATGCCGGGGAGACGGATCGGCTCATCTACCGCGAGCTCGTTGCCGACCTACTGGGGTGCCCCGCAGAGCACCTGCCCGCCAAGGGGACCGGCCGTACGGTTCCACTGGCCGTGCGCGAGCTGTTGACCCTCAACGGTGCTCCGTCCGAGCAGCTCGACGCACTGGTGGAACAGGCATTGCGTGAACTTCCCCGAAGACTGACCGAACGCCAGGAGCACATGCTCACCCACGGCTATCTTCTCCCCGGGGCCATGTCGGCGTTGACAGCCGTACAAGCCGTGGACTGGACGGTGCCGACCGTGGTGACCGGCAACCTGCAGCGCAGCGCACAGATCAAGCTGGACGCTTTCGGACTGACCCCCTACGTGAGCACCGCCATCGGCGGATACTCCAGCGACGATCCCCACCGGCCCTCCCTGGTCGCCGTCGCCCAGCGTCGAGCACGTCACGGTCACGGCGTCGAGTTCGACCGCACCAACACGGTGATCATCGGTGACTCATTGGAAGACGTGACCACCGGAGTCGAGGGTGGTGCCCGTGTGATCGGAGTGGCCTCGGGCACTACCACCGCCGAGGAACTGCGAGCTGCCGGCGCTGACGCGGTCTTGGCCGACCTCACCGACACAGCGAAGATCCTCGCAACCCTGAAAGACCTGGCCCCCGCCGTTTCAGAAGCCGGCTGACACCCAGCCCAAAGTACGTCTTTCGAGCAGAAGACGTGCACCCCGCGCGCTGTGGATGCAGTGCATATCCCGAATATGCGCGCGCGGATGGCTCGCAGGGATGTCTCCTCCCCAGACTGCATGTCATGACTCGATCCCATGCAGGGAAGCCGACTCAGAACTCTGGCAGCAACTGGTCGGATTCCGCTCCCGACGGAGGTGAGCTGTGAACGCCTCCCTCAACCGCAGGCGTACTGCGGTGCCACCGCGACGACCTCCTGAGGATCCCTGCCCGCGCCTGCTGGTCGCCGATCACGCCTTGGTCCTCTGCCTTCCCCACCCTTCAACAGGGGTTGTGCGCGGCCTGGACGACGTCGCACACGCCATCTATCGGCTGCGCGCTTCGCGATCGGCGACGTGGTCCGGGGTGTGCTGGCCCGATATACGGGGGAGGCGGCCTCATGAGGTGTCTGATCGTCGGGGCAGGCCAGTCCGGGCTGGTTCTCGCACACGCCCTGTTGTCCCACGGCGTCGATGTCACCGTGATCACCAGCCGCAGCTCTGAAGACCTGCGGCGGGGCCGAGCCCAGCTCACCCAGCTCACTTTGCCCCATGGCCTGGCCGTGGAGGCCTCCCACAACCTGTCTCGGTGGGAGGGGGCAGCACCCGCGTTCGACCGAGTCTCCTTGAACGTCATTCCCGAACCCGGACAGAGTCTGGGTTTCACAGGAGCCCTGGCCGGTATCGGTATGGCGGTGGACCCTCGTGTGAAACGCGCTGACCTGCTGGAGTACTTCGAGGACCGCGGCGGCAAGGTAGCCGTCCACGGGCTGACCGTCAGTGACCTGGAGTACTTCACCAGGCCCCACAGGATGTACGACCTGGTGTTGCTCGCAGTGGGGGACGGTGAGCTCGGACAGATCCTGGAAACCGACCACAGCCGCACGACCACCCGCGAACGTGTGATCACCCAGGCCTACGTGACCGGCCTACGAGCCCCTGAGGACGAGGTGCAGGTCTACTCATGTTCCTCAGGAGAGGTGTACGTAGTACCCACCCTGAGCATGCAGGGAGCCGTCCACGCGGTCACTCTCATCGCCCGTTCAGGGTCTGCTCTGGACTGTTCCGCCTCGGACGTGCGCATCACTCAGCCCGAGGCCGTACTGCGCCGCATGATCACTCAGCTGCACCAAGCCCATATCCCGCTGTGGGAACCATTGCGTCAGTCCGAGTTGCTGGACTCCTCCGCGGTGCTCATCAAGCGGATACGCCCCGTCGTGCGTCAGCCCGTACATGTCTTCGACCACGGCGGCGCACTGCTGGGAGTCGGCGACACCGTGCTGACCGTACCTCCGCAGTGCGGGCAGGAAGGCGAAGCCTCCGTACGCTCCGCGCAGGTCTACGCCGACCGGATCCTGTCCGAAGACGGCATCGGCCACGCCTTCGACGCCGATTTCCTGCGCGCCACCTTCCTCGCGTACATGGAGCACAGCGGTCGTCACATCGACGTGTTCGAAAAATATGTCGATGCGTTCTGGACTGGCCGGCTCACCGAAGCAGAACAGGCCCTGTTCCAGCAGGCGTGTACCGACCAGAGCGCCGCCGATGCCTACGTCGCCGGGTTCGCCGACCCTGAGCAGCTCGTGCGCCTACTTCAGAACCCTCGGACTTGATCCTCCCCCCAGCACCGCCCATCAGAAGGGCCCGGTTCGTCATGCCTGAACATCTCTCTACCGGAGTTTCGACACCGAATCCCCGGCTCTACAGCCCCCGTAACCTCAAGCGGTACCGCCACCTGGTGGTGGGCCTGTCCCACCGGCTTGCGTGGAAGGTCGACAACACCCGGATCGCTGACCTGTACGCCCACCACCTGGCCCCCACCCACCTGGAAGTGGGTCCCGCGGACGGACACTTCCTGACTCAAGCCCCCAACCCCACAGGGCCCGGCGGTGAGCCGTTCCCACCGAGCCTGCGACAGATCCACCTGCTGGATCTGAACCCCGCACCACTGGCAAGGTGCGCACGCCTGCTGGGTGAACGCGCCCAGGTCATCACCCACGAACACGACGTGCTCACCAGCCCATGGCCGCTGGCAGACGACTCGGTGGGATCGGTGGCGATGTTCCACGTCCTGCACTGCGCCCCGGGCGCCTCGCTTCGCCACAAGCACACCGCGTTCTCCGAAGCGGCCCGGGTCCTGCCGGAGACGGGGGTGTTCATCGGCTCCACCCTGCTCGGCGCCGAAGACGTCCACACCCACAACAACTGGCTCGCCCGCCGCTTGCAGGCCGCCTACAACCGCCCTGGACGCAACATCTTCCACAACACCCAGGACCGGTTGGTGGATCTGCGAGCGATGTTGGACCTGCACTTCACCGACGTGGAATTGACCGTCATGGGCGCGGCCGGAGTGTGGGTGGCAAGGGGGCCGATCCGATGACCACCACACCCCCCACCGGCCGGAACCCGGTCGCGATCATCGGGATGGGCTGCCGCCTGCCCGGCGGCATCACCACACCCCGCCTGCTGTGGGAGGCCCTGACCCAGGGATGGGACTGCGTCACCCGCATCCCCGATGATCGATGGAAACGCATGGTCGAACAGTTGCACCCTGACCAGGTGCCCACAGAACCCTTCCACGCGAGCGTTGTGAACGTGGACGACTTCGACCGGGAGTTCTTCGGCGTCACGGTCGACGAGGCCGCGGAGATGGACCCACAGCAAAAACTCCTGCTGGAGAGCGTCTACGAAGCGCTGGCCGACGCCTCACTCCGCCCCGCCGGCCTGGCCGGATCAACCACAGGGGTATATGTCGGCGCGGCCTCCACCGACCAGGCCTCGGTGAATTTCGGTACCGGCTACCGGGCCGGAGTGCATACCGGGTCCGGTGCGGGCATGGCCATCCTGGCCAACCGCCTCTCCTACACGCTGGATCTGGCCGGGCCGTCGCTGACCTTCGACACCGCCTGCTCCTCGTCGCTGACCGGGTTGCACTACGCGGTACGCGACCTGCGGGCCGGGGTGGTGGACAGCGCGATCGTCGCCGGAACCAACATCCTCACCTCCCCGATCATCACCGCATCGTTCGTGGAAGCCGGTGTGCTCTCCCGGGACGGCCGGTGCCGGCCCTTCGACACCCACGCCAACGGATACGTGCGCTCCGAAGGCACGGTCGTGCTCGTGCTGACCCGCGCCGACACCGCCCACGAAGGCGGGCACCGGGTGTGGGCGCAGGTGGCCGGGACCGCCATCGGCCACGGCGGCACCTCCGCCCATCTGCTCGCGCCCCGGATCGAACGCCAGGCGGCGGTGATCCGCCAAGCCCTGGCCGACGCCGACATAAGCCCGGACCAGGTGGGGTGGGTCCAAGCCCACGGCACCGGCACCCGAGCCGGAGACCGCATCGAGGCCACCGCCATA
>NZ_JASCXJ010000015.1 GCF_030271535.1 Nocardiopsis sp. ATB16-24
GTGGGGGGTGGGTGGGACCGGGGTGGTGGGGGTGTTCGGGGGGTGTGGGGCCAGGGGTGGGCGTTGTCGATCAGGTGGGTGAAGGCGGCCAGGAGGCGTAGTTCGTCGATGGTGCGGGGGGTGGTGGTGAGCAGGTGGGGTGAGTAGACGATGGTGGCGGTGGGGGCGCCCCGAAGCGCTCCGACGGTCCGGTCGCCGGTGGGGTCGGGGGTGCATGGGGTGGTGCTCCCCCACCGCGGGGTGGGGTGGGTGTGGCCGGTTAGGGTGTCGCGGGCGGGCCTGGCACCGGTGGTGGGCGGATCGTGTCTTCCTTTTTGCGGGGTGGGCCTGTGGTCGATGTGGAAGGGGTCGTTGTGCAGGTCCAGGTGTGGTCGGACGTGGTGTGTCCGTGGTGTTACATCGGTAAGCGCCGTTGGGACAGGGCTGTGAAGGAGTGGTCGGGGGGTGAGGAGGTCGGGGTGCTCTGGCGTGCTTTCCAGCTCGACCCTTCTTTTCCTGTGGGTGAGGGGCGGCCCGTCCTTGAGGCGTTGGCGCACAAGATGGGTGCGACCGTGGAGCAGGCGCGTGCCATGACCGATCAGGTCGCCCGGGTCGCCGCGCGGGAGGGGTTGGAGTACGACTTCGAGGGTGGGGTGATGGTCAACACCTTCGATGTGCACCGTGTGCTGCGGTTGGCTCGGGAGCAGGGGGTGGCCGATCGGGCGCAGGAGGGTTTCATGCGTGCCCAGTTGGTGGAGGCCAGGGACCTGGGTGATGCCGACACGGTGGTGGAGGTGGCCGTGGGGGCGGGGTTGGAGGCCGAGCGGGTGCGCGAGGTGCTGGGGGGTGAGGAGTACGCCGAGCAGGTGCGTCAGGACATCGATCTGGCGCGGCGGTGGGGTGCGACCGGTGTGCCGTTCTTCGTCATCGATGGTTCGGTGGGGTTGTCGGGTGCTCAGCCGGTGGAGGTGATGGTGTCGGCGTTGGACAAGGCCTTCGGCGCGCGGCGGGGGTGACCCCCCGGGGGGGGCGGCGGGTGGGTATCGGCTGTGCACAGACATGGAAAGAGGCGGGTCTGGGCAGTTCCGGTTCGTGTCCGGCCGTGCGACGATGGGCTTTGTGGTCCGCAGGCCAGACGGGGCGTGGGGGTGGGCGTGGGCGCGCTCGGTCACGCCGGATTCCGGGGTGTTGCCATGCCGGTGCAGCAGGTGTCCAACGAGTTGATGCTCTCCTTGGTGCGGGCCGGCCATCTGGCCACTTTCGAGGAGTTGCCCTCGTTGGTCGCCAAGAAGGCCGAGCATGCGGGGCTTTCCCAGGCGCGTATCTACCTGGCCGATCATCAGCAACGGGTGTTGCGTGAGGTGACGGGGGTGGGTGCGGACGCCCATGAGGGTGGTGAGGACCTGGAGGTGGATCGTTCTTTGGCGGGGCAGGCCTATGTGCGGGGGGTGCCTGCCCGGGTGGAGGATGAGCAGCGTTATTGGGTGCCCATTTTGGAGGGTGCCGAGCGTTTGGGTGTGCTGCGTGTGGGGTGGGCGGGGGATCCGGATCGTTCTCCGATGCGTGATCTGGCCGCCATGGTGGCTTTGTTGGTCATCGCCAAGCGTTCCAACAGTGACGCTTATGCCCGGTTGATCAGGGTCAGGCCGATGTCGGTGTCGGCGGAGATGCAGTGGACGCTCATGCCGCCGGGGACGTTCGCCGATTCCCGGGTGACGATCTCGGCGGCGATCGAGCCGGCCTACGACAACGCCGGGGATGCCTTCGACTACGCCTTGGCCGGGGAGGTGGCCCATCTGGCGATGTTCGACGCGATGGGGCATGACACCGCGGCGGGTCTGATCGCGAACCTGGCGGTGGGGGCTTTTCGTAACGAGCGGCGTAAGGGCACTTCTTTGGCCGGTATCTGTCGGGCGGTCGAGGCGACCTTGGTCCAGGAGTTCGTGCACACCCGTTTCGCCACCGCGATCATGGCGGAGTTGAACATGGCCACCGGGCGGTTGGAGTGGATCAACTGTGGGCATCTGCCGCCGGTGCTCATCCGGGGTGGGCGGGTGCGGGACATGGGGTGTGAGCCCTCGCATCCGTTGGGGACGGATCTGGGGTTGCCGGTGACGGTGTGTGGGGAGCAGCTCCAGCCGGGTGATCGGTTGTTGCTGTACACCGACGGGATCGTCGAGGCTCGTGACTCTCAGGGGCGTGAGTTCGGTCTGGAGCGGTTCGTGGATTTCGTCATCCGCCATCAGGGGGACAGTATGCCGGTCCCTGAGACGTTGCGTCGGTTGGTGCACGCTGTTTTGGAGTACCACCATGGGCGGTTGGGGGACGACGCCACCGTGCTTTTTTGTGAGTGGCACGGCTGAGGGAGCGGGTTGGGTGCGCGGCGATCATCTGCGCATCTTGGCCTCGGTGGTGGCGTTGACGGTGCGCTGAGGCGCGGGGGCCGTGGTCGTGGGGTGGACCGCGGGTGGGTCCAGACGTTCGTCCCGGGAGAGCGGTGCTCCTTTCGTGTGATCGCTCGGCCGTGCGGTGGTGAGTCGCGGTGCGTCGGGCTCCTCGGGGCCAAGGTGGCCGGTGGCCCTTTTCCGGGGCATGGGGTGCGCTTGTGGTCGGCCCGCCAGGGTCGGGTGTGGACGTGTTCGGTGCCTGTGCCCGCCGGTGGAAGGGGCGCAGCAGCGTGGGGCGGGGCGGGAAGGATCGCCGTCGCCGGCCCGCGAAGCAGGCGGCGGGGCCATGGTGTGCCCGTGGGGTCGTGGGAGTTGGGGGGCGGGGTGGGTGTCAGGGGCTTTCGTCGTTGTTCTTCTTCTTGGTGGTGGCGCTGCCGAAGGCGATGCCGAAGCACAGGCCCAGGGCGACGCCCATGGGCAGGTTGTCCAGCAGGGTGCCGAAGGCGATGCCCAGTCCAAGGCCCAGGGCCAGACCGACGCCGATGTTGCTGTTGTCCTTCATGTGTCCTTGCCTTTGTGGTGTCGGTGGTCGGACGGCTGTGCGTCCCGTCCGGTTCCATGGGGGCGGTGATCGGGCGACCTGGTCCTGGTGGACGGGTGGGTGTACGCCTCTTCTCCTTGGGGAGGGTGTGGGGGCGGCCGTGTCGATAGGTGGTCGGCCGGGTCGGTGATGTTGAGGACCTGTTCCGGGTGGGTGGTGGTCGTGGCAGGTTATCGGGTGGTGGGGGGTGTGGTCGGGGCGGGAGGGGTGTGTGCGCATCGGCCGTCCGGGGCGCCGGTGGGTGCTCCGGCGCCCTGGGCGGCCGGTGGGTCAGTGGGTGCTGGGTGCGGGGCGGCCGGTGAGGCCGCGTTCGGCCAGGGGTGGTAGGCCCATGCGTGGCCGGGTGTCCTCGTCGAAGTCGTCGAGGAGGTCGTGGAGGGTCTGGGTCAGGTGGTCCAGACTCCGCATGGTGTAGAGCACGGGTTGGTATCCGGATACCTGGTAGGGGCGGGTGGCGATCTCGTGCAGGTTCCAGGGTCGGATGTGGGCTTGGTGCATGCGTAGGAGTTCTCCGTAGGAGGACAGCAGGGCCGCGCCGTAGGCCTTGGTGGTGCCTGATTCGTGGGCCAGGCCGTATTCGAGGGTGTGCCAGTAGATGCGGCTGATCAGGTCCAGGGCGTCGTCGCTGTGCACGCGGCGGGCGGCGCGGCCCACGGTGCGGTACAGGTCGGCGAACAGGGGTGAGGTCAGGTGGGTGCCGTGGCCCAGGACGTCGTGGATGACGTCGGGTTCGGGGGTGTACAGCGGCATGGTGGGGTGGCGTACGTATTGCACGGCGTGGAAGTGGCCGTCGGCCATCGAGCCCAGGAAGCGTTGGTTGGGGACGATTCCGCCGGCCAGGGTGAAGGAGAATCCGGTCAGGGCGGTGAGTTCTTCTCCCACTTCGGTGTGTTGGGGGATGTGGTCGGCGGGGATGGGTGCTTGGTCGCGTGCTTCTTCGACGGTTCGGCATATGCGTCCTTGGTGGGCTTGGAGGAGGGCGCGGTGTACGGTGCGCCAGGTGCGGTGTTCGGTTTCGGTGTAGTCCACGTGGGGTGAGGGGTCGCCGACGCGGTGGTGGCGGGCTTGGTCGGCGAGGTGGTTGCGGCGGCGGACGTAGTGCGGGTCGGCGAAGCCGGGGTGGTCGTGGGCGGCTCCCATGTGTCCTTGTGGTGTGATGGGAGTCTGTGGTGATCGGTCGTTCATGTCTTCATCGTGTGTCATGGGGGCGTTGTGACCTGGGGTGACGCGCCGTGGAGGGTCAGGTGGGGGTGGGTGGACCCCACCTTTTCTACTGGCCGGTAACATTTGGGTATGAGTCTTGACCACCCTGCCGGGGGTTTCCGGTTCGACCGGGACACTCGTGTTGACAAGCGGGCCGACGGCGAGTTCACGGCCACTTTGACCGACGCCTGGACCACCTTCACCTCCCACCCCAACGGGGGGTATGTCCTGGGGGCGGCTTTGAACGCGTTGCGCCAGAACCTGGGGCAGCCCGACCCTTTGGCCGTGTCGGCGTTCTTCTTGCGTCCGGCCGCGGCCGGGCGGGCGCTGGTGCGCACCGAGGTGGTGCGTGAGGGGCGGCGTACCGCGACCGGGCAGGTGGTCCTGGAACAGGGCGGTAAGGAGGTCGTGCGCGCCATCGCCACCTACGGTGATCTGACTCCGGATCGGTCCGCGCGTGTGCTGACCCTGGATGAGCCCCCGAACCTGCCTCCTCCTCAGGACTGTGCCGTTCCCCCGGAGTTCGCCCGCGCCGAGGGGGTGGGGATCGCCGGCAGTGTGGAGTACCGCTACCCCGAGCGGCCGGGGTGGATGGACGGCAGGAAGGACGGCCGTCCGTATGCGGAGTTCTGGATGCGTTTCGCCGATGGTCGTGAGCCCGACACCCATTCCCTGGTCTCGATGGTGGACTTCGCTCCCCCGGCGGTGTTGGAGATCGGTGAGTTCACCACCATCACCGTGGAGTTGAGTGTGCATGTGCGTGCCCGGCCCGCTCCGGGGTGGTCGGCCTGTCGGGTCTTCACCAAGCACGTTCAGGGTGGTCTGCATGAGGAGGACATGGAGATCTGGGATTCCACGGGTGTTCTGGTGGCCCAGTGTCGGCAGTTGGCGATGCTCTTGTGAGGGGACCCGGCGCTTTGGGGTGCGCCGGGTCCTGGGGTGGTGGGGGTTCACATCACCGCGCGAAAGTGCGTGGTCAGGCGGTGGTCGGGTCCCAGCACGTGGAAGGCCACCCCGGGGGGTTGGTCGTGGTGGGGGGTCGGTTCGCCTTCCCAGGGCATGCGCAGGGTCCATCTGACGCCGGGCGCCAGGAGCAGGGGTCGTCCGGCGAAGGTGGTGGCTCCGCCGGTGTGGGCGTGTCCGACCAGGATGCCCACCAGGTGGGGGTGGGCCTGGAGCAGGCCGGCCAGGTCGTCGGCGTTGTCCAACCGCATGGAGTCGGGCAGGGGGTGGTGGATCCGTACCGGTGGGTGGTGCAGGGCCAGCAGGGCCGGGGTGGTGGGGGGAAGGTCGGTCAGTGTCTGGTTGATCCACACCAGTGTGGAGGTGTCCAGGTGGCCGCCGTCCTCGCCGGGGATGGTGGAGTCGCAGGTCAAAACGGCTGCGCTGGCCACCTGGTGGAGGTGGTTGAAGGGTTCCTTGGTGGGGGGAAGGTTCAGCATCGCCTGGCGCATCGCCGCGCGGTCGTCGTGGCTTCCGGGGCAGACCAGTACGGGGAAGGGCAGGTCCAGTAGTCGTGCGGCCTGGCGGTACTGGTCGGTGGTGGCGTGGTCGGCGATGTCGCCGGTGACCAGGAGGGCGTCGGGGGTTCGGGGTAGGTGGCGTAGGTAGTCCACCGTGCGGGTGGCGCGCTCGGTGGCGCGTGTGGTCCCGTCCAGGTGCAGGTCGCTGACGTGGGCGAGGAGAAGCGTCATGGCCGTCCTTGTGCGTCGGGGTGGGGGGCGCGTCCGCCGGTGGCGGTCGGCGCGGATCCACCCGAGGTAGGTGAAGGCTAGGCCGGTGACGGGGGGCCCACCAGGGGCGCGTGTTCTGGTCGTGTGGGGTGGTGCGGCCAGGGACGGTGGGGGTCGGGTCTCCTGCTCTGGGGTCCTTGTTCAGTGTGTGGGGGTGTGTGCGCGCAGGCGGCGTGCGATGCGGCTCTTCCACAGCACGCCGTGGCGGGGGGAGAACAGGTAGGCCAGGGCGAAGGCGGTGGCCTGGGTGAGCACGATCGTTCCGCCGGTGGACACGTTCAGGTGGAAGCTGGTGAAGACCCCGGTCAGGGCCGCGAGCACCGCCACGGCCGAGGAGATCAGGAGCATGCGTTCGAACCGGTCGGTGAGCAGGTAGGCGGTCGCGCCGGGGATGATGACCATGGCCACGACCAGGATGATGCCCACCGCTTGTAGTGCCACCACCACGGTCACCGACAGCAGGCCCAGTAGCAGGGTCTCCAGCAGGCGTGGGTTGATGCCCAGGGCGTGGGCGTGGACGGGGTCGAAGGCGTACAGGGTCAGGTCGCGGTGTTTGTACCAGATCACCAGCAGTACCGCCGCGCCCAGGAGGAGGATCTGCCGGATGTCGGTGTCGGAGACGCCCAGGACGTTGCCGAACAGGATGTGTCCCAGGTCGGTCTGGCTGGGGACGCGGGAGATGAGTACCAGGCCCAGGGCGAACATGGCGGTGAAGACCACGCCGATGACGGCGTCCTCCTTGACGCGGGAGGTGCGGTTGACCACGCCGATCAGGGCGACCGATCCGGCGCCGAAGACCAGTGCTCCGGCGGCGAAGGGCAGTCCGAACATGTAGGACAGCACCACTCCGGGCAGGACGGCGTGGGAGACGGCGTCGCCCATCAGGGACCAGCCGATGAGGGTCATCCAGCAGGAGAGGACGGCGCACACCACTCCGGCGACCACGCTGACCAGCAGGGCGCGTTGGATGAACGCGAAGCTCCAGGGGGTGGTGAACCATTCGGTCGCGCTCGTCAGCGTGTCCATGCTCGGTCCTCCTGGTCGGTGGGGGTGCCGAAGGCCTGCGTGAGGTTGTCGGGGTGTAGGACGTGTGCGGGGTGGCCGTGGGCGATGACGCGGCGTTGCAGGAGGAGGGCTTGGTCGCACAGGGCGGGTACCTGGGCCAGGTCGTGGGTGGACACCAGCAGGGTGTGGCCTTCGGTGCCCAGTTGTCGGAGGAGTTCGATGATGTGGTCTTCGGAGCGTTTGTCGACTCCGGCGAAGGGTTCGTCGAGTAGGAGTACCCGGGCGTTCTGGGCGATGGCGCGGGCGATGAAGGCGCGTTTGCGTTGTCCGCCGGACAGGGCGCCGATCTGGCGGTCGGCCAGGTCGCTCAGGTGGGTGCGTTCCAGGGCGTGGGCGAGGGCCTGGTGGTCGGCGGGGCGGGGTCTGCGGCGTGCCGACATGTGTCCGTAGCGGCCCATCATCACCACGTCGCGTACGCGTACGGGGAAGGCCCAGTCGACCTGTTCGGACTGGGGGACGTAGCCCAGGAGTCCTTTGCGTCGGGCTTGGGTGCTGGTGTGTCCGAGGATGCGTATGCGGCCGTGGTCGGCGGGGACCAGGCCGAGCACGGTTTTGAGCAGGGTGGACTTGCCTGATCCGTTGGTGCCCAGCAGGCCGCAGACGCGGCCTGGGGGTAGGGACAGGCTGACGTTGTCCAGGGCCAGGACGTCACCGTAGCGGACGGTGGTGTCTGTGACCTCGATGGCGGCGTTCATCCGGTTTCCCCTTTGAGTCCGGTGACGATGGCCTCGGCGTCGTGGCGTAGCAGGTCCAGGTAGGTGGGGACGGGGCCGTCTTCTTGGGACAGGGAGTCGACGTAGAGGGTCTGTCCCATGTGCGCGCCGGTTTCGCGGGCCACGGAGCGTTGGGCGCTGTCGTTGACGGTGCTTTCGCAAAAGATGGTGGGGACCTGGTTGTCGCGTACGAATGCGGTGACGGCGGCGGTTTGTTGGGGGGTGCCTTGGGATTCGGCGTTGACCGGCCACAGGTACATCTCGGTCAGGTCGGCGTCGCGTGCCAGGTAGGAGAAGGCGCCTTCGCAGGTGACCAGGGCTCGGGCGTTGTCGGGGAGTTCGGCCAGTTCGGTGCGCAGGTAGTCGCCGACTTCGCTGATCTGGTCCTTGTAGGTCTGGGCGGCCTCGGCGTAGGTGCTTTGGCCTGCGGGGTCGAGTTCGGTGAGGGCGTGGCGGATGTTGTCGACGTAGATGTGGGCGTTGTCGGGGGACATCCAGGCGTGTGGGTTGGGTCGGCCCTGGTGTTGGCCGGAGGAGATGGGGATGGTCTGGACGCCGTCGCTGAGTTGGGCGGTGGGGGCTTGGACCTGTGCGGTGAATTGGTCGAACCAGGCTTCCAGGCCCAGTCCGTTCTCCAGGATCAGGTCGGCGTTTTGGCCGCGGACGAGGTCGTCGGGGGTGGGTTCGTAGCCGTGGATCTCGGCGCCGGGGCGGGTGAGGGAGACGACGTGGACGCGGCCGTCCGCGACGTTGCGGGTCATGTCGGCGAGCACGGTGAAGGTGGTCAGTACCAGGGGTCGGTCGTCGTCGCGGGTCTGGTCGGTGGGGGCGGTGCAGGCGCTCAGGGTCAGTGTCAGGGCCGCCAGGGTGGTGAGGCCTGGCGACCATCGGCGTGTGAGGGCCCCATCTTTAAAGTTCGCCACGCCTAACTTTTACCACAATCCCGCCGAACTCACTCTTTTTCGTGGGTGCCGATAGGGGCCGTGCGCTCAGGTGGCGCACTACCCCTGCCCGGGGGGTCGACACCCTCAGGGCGGGCCCGCTCCCCCGGTGTTCCACCGTGCGCTGGTGCCGGCCTCGGCCGCTTTCCTCCTCCCCCCTTTTTCCGGGCCCTTCGGTGCGGGCTCGAGGTGCTTGTGTGAGGGGGTCGGGCGGCGAGAGTGGGGCGCGGTGGCGCGCCGAGGGGTTACTCTCAAGGAGTCCCCTGGTGGTAGGAGGTTTGCGGTGTCCCACACCTGGACCGCGATCGACTTCGAGACGGCCAACCACGATCGTGGCAGTGCGTGCGCGGTCGGGTTGGTGCGGGTGCGTGAGGGGCGGATCGTGGACCGCTACACCACCTTGATCCGCCCGCCGGAGCGGGTGGGTTTCTTCTCCCCTTATAACACCGCGGTGCACGGCATCACCGCCGCCGACGTGGTCGACGCCCCCGGTTGGGAGCAGGTGCACGCGCGCATCGTGGAGTTCGCCGACGGTGATCCCCTGGTGGCGCACAACGCCGCCTTCGACATGGGGGTGTTGCGTCATACCTGTGGGCACACGGGGCTGTCCCATCCGGCTTGGCGGTATGCGTGCACGTTGGCGTTGTCACGGCGGACCTGGGACGGTCTGCCCGATCACCGGTTGCCGACGGTGTGCGCCCACATCGGTCATCGGATGAGGAACCACCACAGGGCCGATGAGGACGCCGAGGCCGCCGCGCGCATCATGATCGCGGCCATGGAGCGGTACGGCACCGCCTCGTTGGAGGAGTTGTCCCGCGCCGCCCGGTTGCGGCTGCATCAGGTGGAGGCCGCCGCCCCCGCGCCGGGTGTGCGGCAGGTGGGTGCGCAGGTGCGGGACGGGGACCGGTGGGGCAGGTGGCAGCGGCAGGTGGGTGCGCAGGTGCGGGACGGGGACCGGTGGGGCAGGTGGCAGCGGCAGGCGCAGGCGGCGCTGCCTCGGGCTTGTGCCGACGCCGACCCCGCGGGGCCGTTGTTCGGGCGTACCGTGTGCGTCTCGGGTGATCTTGAGTCCATGGACAAACCCGAGGTGTGGCGGCGTGTGGCCCAGGCGGGCGGGCATCCGGCCAAGAACGTCACGAAGAAGACCGATGTGCTCGTCATCGGGGGCCATGACGGTGTGGGCAAGACCGCCAAACACCTGCGTGCTCAGACCTACCGTGAGCGTGGCCAGCGCATCGACCTGATCAGCGAGGCCGAACTGCTCGCCCTGTTGGGGATGACCGAGGGTTCTTGAGAAGCAGGCCCCGCCCCGGTGGGCCGGGGCGGGGCCTTGACGCCCTCACGATCAGAGTTGTTCCTGCGGTGACTTGGGGAAACGCAGGATGGCGCCGCTGTCACCGCTGGTGTGGCCGTGTTCGAGGATTTCGCTGAACTCGGCGTCGGAGGCCATCGCCGAGCGCAGCATCAGTGCGCTGGCGGGGGCCTGGAAGGCGGCGTCGGGGTCGTCCAGGGCGTTGGGGCCCTTGGCCACCAGGATCGGTTCGTGGGGAGAGCCCCACAGTCGGGGTTCGTCGTCGCGGTCGGCGCCCAACAGCAGCGTTCTGACCCTCCCTTCCGAGAGCATGGGCAGTGTCGGTTCGGTTCCGCGGACGGCCTGGTCGTTGGCGAGTTTTTGTTGGTAGTCGGCGATGATGTCGTCGTGGCCTTCGACGACGAAGTCGCGTAGCGCCTCGGCCGCGGCCTGGTGCAGGCGTTCCTCGGCGTCGGGGCCGCCTCTTCCTCCCGGGACCAGGTGGATGGGGATGTTGAGTCTGCGTTCTGCGATGTTGTCGCGTAGGTAGGCGATGGCCTCCTCGTCACCGCCCACGAAGATCACCTGGGCGTTGACCTGGGCGACGGCGTCGCGTACGTGTTGGGCGATCCTGCTGGCGTTCTCGCGCCAGGTCTCGTTGGCGAAGTTCTGTCCGTCGAAGCGGCCGTTGTAGCCGCTCAGGACGCCGGGGCCGCCGCGTCCCATGGTGTCGATGTTGCGCAGGTCGGCGCCGGTGAACTCCTGTTCGGAGGCCGGTTCGGTGGTGGGCCGGGCGGTGTAGGCCGACACCTTGGCGTTGACCCGGTCCAGTGCCACCAGCACGTAGGGCAGTTGACGGCCTCGGTCCACGACCAGGGGAAGCGGGTCGGGGATGGGCATCAGCAGGGCGCGGTCCTGCGCGGGTGGTTCGGACAGGGTGTAGGAGCCCAACAGTCGCCCTTGGGAGGCGAACAGGGAGTGGCCGTGGTCGCCGAACGCTCGTGAGGTGCCTTCCTTGACCGCTTCCTCCAGGACGTCCAGGGTGGCCTTGTCGGTGCCCAGGGCCGACAGTTCGCTTTGCAGGTGGCGCCAACGCAGTTCCAGTTCCTTGTCGGCGTCGGTCCTGTCGCGACCGGTGTCCAGGTGGACCGAGGCCACCGGGGCATCGCTTTCGTACAAAGGTCGCAGGAAACCCAGGTCCATGTGTCCGCGAGGCGTGTGTCCCCGCCCCGCTCACCTCCTTCGTGGGGTTCGCTGTGCGGGCCATCCTCGGGTCCATGCTGCTCACGCCGGGTGCGCCACGTCGACCCGGACGGGCTGCCTTGCCCAAGGATTTCCCGGTCTTGTACGTGCCCCCTACCCGGTGGGCCCTCGGGCATGGGTGCGGGTGCGGTGGGTGTGGGAAAAAAGGGGGGCTGACGGTATCGGGGCGAAAACGGTCGGGAAGGAGGCCTTTGGGCTGGTGGGTCGTAGGAGGCGGGTGCCGATCGTCCATCAGGGCCGCAATCTTGCTCGGGAGGAGTTCGTCAGGGAGGTGGACGGGCGGGTGTCGGCGCGGATCGAGGAGTTGTCCGCCCAGGAGCCGCGTGGTGTCCTGGGCGTCACCGTCGCTGTTTCCCCCGACCGTGAGCAGGGGGTGAGGTCGACTACCACCGGGCGGCGGCGACGTCGGCGCGAGATGTCGAGGGGATGGAGGTGTTAAAGGTGCCGGCCGGTACCTGGGTGGTCTTTCCCAAGGTGGTGGCGGATGTGGGCCGACGCCTTCGGCCAGTGGTTCCCCTCGCATCCGACCTACCGGTCGGTGAAGGGGCCGGAGATGTTGCGGGTGGTCCCGGGGCAGGGCGGTGCCACGGTCCAGGCCGAGTCGTGGTTGCCGGTGGAGCGGGTGTGAGCTCGCCGCGGTGGGTGTGTCCCTGGAGCGGGGCGTCTTTTCCTAGGTGTGGTTGTGGTCCAGGAAACGGCGCAGGGCCTCGTTGAAGCGTTCGGGGCGTTCCAGGTTGGGCAGGTGTCCGGCTCCTTCGATGATCTGCACGAGGGAGTCGGGCACCAGCACGTGCATGGATTCGGTGAGGCGGGGTGGGGTGAAGGTGTCGTGTCGGCCCGCCACCAGCAGGGTCGGTGCCGCGATGCGGCGCAGCAGGGGCAGGTAGTCCTGGCGTTGGGCGCGGCCCAGCAGGGCGGAGGCCGCGCCTTGGGGCGGGGCGGCGTACATCATGGCGCGTACGTGGTCGGCGACCTCGGGCAGGTCGCGGACGTTGTCGGCGGTCATCATGCCGATGAGGGTTTCGTCGGTGTAGCCGCGCATGCCTTCTGAGCGTAGGCGGTGGGCCAGTGCGGCGCGGTCGGTCCTGCCCTGGTCGGTTTCGGGGCGGGGGTCGGTGGCGGCCAGGGTCAGTGAGTCGATCCGGTCGGAGAAGAGGCGGTACAGCTCCAGACAGATCTGGCCGCCCATGGACAGGCCCACCGCGCTGACCATGTCCAGGTCCAGGTGGTCCAGGAGTGCGGCCAGGTCACGGGCGAAGGTGTCCAAGGTGGTGGTGCCGGGCACGACGGTGCTGCGCCCGTATCCGCGCAGGTCGGGTGCGATCACGCGGTATCCGTGTTGGGTCAGCGCCTTGACCTGGGGGTCCCACATGGTGCGGTCGAAGGGGTGACCGTGGACGAGCAGGACGGGGTGTCCGGCTCCGCGGTCGGTGTAGGTGACGCTGATCCCGCGCACGGAGGCGATGTTCGTGCCGTTGGTGTTCGCGGTGTTCTTCGTCTGGTGTGCCACAGCACACGATGTTATTGCGCGGCGCCGTGGCTGTCCTCACCGGAGGGGCCTTTGTGGGGTGTGGATGTGGCTTTTGTGCTCGCGGTGTTTTTGGGGTTGGTGTCTGTTGCTGATGGTGGGCGTGGGGTGCGCCGTGGAGGGCTGGGGGTCGGGTTCGGTGCGGTGGGCGGGGCTCATCGTCGGGTGGGGGGCGTTGGGGTGTTGGGGGTCAGGCCGAGGATGAGGGCGGCGACCAGGTAGGGGGCGGCGAGCAGGGCGAAGGCCGGGCCGTGGCCGCCCAGGGCGAACGCACCGGCGTAGAGGAGGTAGGCCAGGGTGTGGGAGGCGTCGGTGCCCAGTGCCGCCAGTGAGGTGACGGTGGCCCGGCTGGGTCCGGTGATGCGGTGCTGTAGGCGGGCGTCGGCGACCACGCTCGCGGCCTGGCACACGGCCAGGCCCGCGCCCAGCAGTGCCCATCCCACCGGGTCGGCGCGCAGGGCGCCGACGGCGATGGCGGGTGCGGCCAGGCCCAGTAGGACGGCGAAGGCGCGGGTGGGCATGCGGGCGACGGTTCCGGCGAGCAGACCGCCGAAGGTGATGAACAGCCATATCACCAGTACCACCAGGGGGACGGTGGTGGTGGGCACGCCCGCGTGGGAGGCCAGGAGGGGGACGTACTCCTCCAGCAGCTCCCAAAAGCAGTTCACCACGATCACCAGCACGATGGCGCCGCGGACCCGGTGGCTGGTGCGGGCCTCGGCCAGGCCTTCCCGCAGTGCTCTCAGGTAGCCGGAGGGGGTCGGGGGGTCGGTGGTGGTGCTCGTGGGGGTGCGATGTTCGGGCAGGGCCAGGGCGCACAGGGCGCACAGCAGGCATGCGGCGACGCTGCCGGCGCCGATGGCCGGGTAGCCGCCGTGGGCCATGACGGGCACGGCCAGGAGGGTGGCGGCTCCCACGGCGGCCACGTTCAGGGCGCGGGTCACGCCCATGGTCGGGGCGTAGCGGTCGGTGGCGTGGTGGTGGGCGAGTTCGGTGTAGACCAGGGCTTCCAGGGAGCCTGAGGCCAGCGCGCCGCCCGCGCCCCACAGGACGAAGCCCAGTGCGAAGGTGGGGTATGCGGGCCACAGCAGCCACAGGGAGAAGGCGGTGGCGGCCAGCAGGGGGGCCAGGGCCAGTAGGTGGCGGCGGGGCACCACGTCGGCCCATGCTCCGGCGGGCAGGGAGGCAAGGAGTGAGGACAGGGACCAGAGCAGGAACAGGGAGCTGATCTGGGTGAGGGACAGGCCGGTGTCTTGGAACAGGAGTGCGTACAGCGGGTAGAGCAGGACGAATTCGCTCAGGGCCGCGTAGGCGTACAGGGGTGCGGTCAGGCGGAGTGGGTGCGTACCGCGGGTGGGTGTGGGCGGGGTGTTCATGCGGGTCCTTGGGCCGAGCGGGAAGGGGCACCGGGTGTGGGTGTGGTGCCTGGTGGTGCTCGGGCCCGGGACCGGGCGGGGACCTAATGTCGCTGGGTCATGCTTCCAGGGTAGGTCAGGGGCGGGGTGGGGCCAAGGGGTCTGGTGGGTGGGGTGTGCCCGGTGCGGTGGGGCGCGGGTGGTCGGGGTGGGCCGGTCGCCTTGGGGTGGGGTGTGCCTTTTGGGTGTGGGGCCGGGGAGGGGCGAGGTTCGCAACGCCTGTGTTCTGGGCTGTTTCGTTGTGTGATCGGGTGTGGGGTCGCTGTCCCCGGGCGGGCCGCGTCTGATGGTTTTTCAGACTTCTCGGCGTGTTGCGGGCCTGACCTGCCTCATAACCGTCTGTCACCTGATAGTCACCCATATGGGGACAACGTTCACCGGACGGTGGTTGGGGACGTTCCGTTTTCCGTGGCCGGATGGAGCACGGTCCCCCGCCCGGCCCACACGGGGTCGGGCACCTCCCCGCACACTCTCAGGAGACCTGATGTCGGGAACCGTCACCCCCTCCCCCGCTCACCGGCCCACCGCCTCCGCCGCATGCGCCACCCGGCGCCAGGTCCTGGTCGCGGGTGCGGCCACCCTGGGCGCCGTGACCCTTGGCGGGGTGTGGAGCCCCAGAGCCCACGCCGACACGACCGTCGTTCCCAGGCGCATCGTCGAACCCTTCACCCTGGGTGTGGCCTCCGGCGACCCCTTCCACGACAGCGTCGTGCTGTGGACCCGCCTGGCCCCCGACCCGCTGGCCGAGGACGGGCTCGGCGGTATGCCCGATCGGCGGGTGCGGGTGCAGTGGCAGGTGGCCGAGGACGAGGATTTCGGTCGTATCGTCACCTCCGGGGAGGTGGAGACCGGCCCTGAGGACGCCCACGCGGTGCACGTGGAGGCTCAGGGGCTGCGTCCGGGCTTTGAGTACTTCTACCGGTTCCGTGTGGGAACGCAGATCAGCCCGGTCGGTCGCACCAGGACCACCACTCCCCCGGGTATGCGTCTGGACAGGTTCGCGTTCGCCTTCGCCAGTTGCCAGAACTACACCCAGGGGCACTACACCGCCCAGGCCCACCTGGCCCGGGAGGACCTGGATCTGGTGGTGTTCCTGGGCGACTACATCTACGAGACCGCGGGTCAGGGCGCCATCGGGCGAGGACATCTGCCGCGGGTGGAGGTGCGCTCCCTGGCCGAGTACCGCATCCGACACGCCCAGTACAAGAGCGACACCGATCTTCAGGCCGCGCACGCCGCCTTCCCCTGGGCGGTGGTCTTCGACGACCACGAGGTGCAGAACAACTGGGCCGACGACCACTCCGACAGCGAGGACATTCCCGCCGAGGAGTTCCTACGCCGGCGCGCCCAGGCGTTCAAGGCCTACTACGAGCACATGCCGCTGCGCCCGGCCCAGCGTCCTCAGGGGCCTCACATGCGGCTTCACCGTAGGTTGTCCTTCGGTGACCTGGTGGACGTGCACCTGCTGGACACTCGCCAGTACCGTGACGAGCAGGCGCCCCAGGACCGGGAGAACCCTTCCCGTACCCTGCTGGGCACCGACCAGAAGCAGTGGTTGTTCGAGGGGTTGTCCTCCTCGCGGGCCCGGTGGAACGTGCTGGCCCAGCAGGTGTTCTTCTCCCAACGCGACTTCGTCGAGGGTGAGCAGACCGGCTTCAGTGACGACGCTTGGGACAACTACGTGGTGGAGCGCGACCGGGTGCGGGACGAGTTGGCGCGGGTGCGCAACGGTGTGGTGATCACCGGGGACGTGCACGCCAACTACGTGTGCGACGTCAAGGCCGACTTCGATGATCCGGCGTCGGCGACGGTGGCCACCGAACTGGTGGGCACCTCCTTCACCAGCGGCGGCGATGGGGCCGAGCAGGCCCCGGCAGACGCGGTGCAGCTCCAGGAGAACCCGCACATCAGGTTCGTCAACCGCAGGCGCGGCTATGTGCGCAACGTGGTCACTTCCACCGAGTGGAAGGCCGACTACCGGGTCGTGGACTATGTGAGCGAACCGGGGGCGCCCATCCGGGACCGGGCGCGGTTCGTGGTCCAGGACGGTGTGGCGGGGGTGCGTGAGCAGGCGTGAGGGGCAACGGGGCCGGGTCGGCGCTCGTGGTCGAAGGACAAGGAGGGTTCGGCCCGTGGTGTCGGTGAGGGGGTCGTGGTGGAAGGCATCGGCCGCGCCGAGGCCGGGTGGGGCCGGGGCCCTGTGGGCTCCTACCCGGCAAGGTCGGGGCTGACCCACAGGGCCTCGGCCGCCACCATTCCCAGTGAGCGGGCGCGTTCGGGGGCGTTGTCGTGGGTGCGCACGTTGATCTGCATCGATCCGGCGAAGGGCTGGTGTTCGACGACCTCCACGCGCATGCCGATGCCGATGCCGATCTCGTCCAGGTAGCGCAGAAGGTCGGGGTCGGTGTCGTTGACGCGGACGATCACTCCGCTGACGCCCTTGTCGGCCTCTGACAGCAGTACGCTCGGGTGTTGGACGATGTGTCCTTCTCGGGTGGGGATGGGGTCGCCGTGCGGGTCGACCACCGGGTCCCCCAGGTGGTGGGCTATGCGGTCGACGAACTTGTCCGAGACCACGTGTTCGAGGATCTCGGCCTCGTCGTGCACCTCGTCCCAGGAGTAGCCCAGTTCGGCGACCAGGTAGGTCTCCAGCAGACGGTGGCGGCGCAGTACCGCCAGGGCGGCCTTGGTGCCGGGTTCGGTGAGGCTGACGGTGCCATAGCGTCGGTGTTCCACCAACCCCAGTTCGCTGAGTTTGCGGAGCATGCCCGACACCGAGGAATTGGACACCGACAGGCGTTCGGCCATGCCGGAGATGGTCACCGGCCCGGTGCCGCGCTCCTGTAGGTCGTAGATGACCTTCACATAGTCCTCGACCGACGTGGACGGTCGTGTCGGTGCGTTGTCCATGCCCGTAACCGTACCGTGGACCGTTCACCTGTCACCATTTGTGCACTGTGTCTGTGGACAAGGCTCGCCGGTGGCGTCGTTCTCCAGGTCCGTGGTCGGGGTACGCCGGCCGGTCTTTGGGGGGTGTTGTGTCGGCCTTGGCGGTGTGGTCGCAGGAAGGTTCCGGTGTCTTCTTCGAACGCCATGGGCGAGGTCGTGTCGCCCCACCCCGCGGCCCGGGGCGGGTGTGTCTGGAGCCGATCGGCAGGGGTGTTTCTCGGCCCGCCCGTGCGGGGCGCACTCGCTGGGGTCCCGTCCGCTCGCCGACCTGAAGGTCGTGGGGTCACAGACCGCGGGCGGGAACGGCGGCTTTGAGCAGCATCTCCTGGTACTCCTGTTCGGGGTCGGAGTCCAGCACGATGGCGCCGCCCGCGCCGATGGTGATCTCGCCCTCGGCCAGTACCGCGGTGCGGATGACGATGCTCAGGTCGGTGGTGCCGGAGGAGGACACATATCCCAGCGCGCCGGAGTAGACGCCGCGTGCGCAGGTCTCCAACCGGTCCAGGATCTGCATGGTGCGTTTCTTGGGGGCGCCGGTCATCGATCCGCCGGGGAAGCAGGCGCGTATCGCCTGGGGGGCCGACACCTGGGGCAGGAGTGTGCCGCGCACGGTGGAGACCAGCTGGTGCACGGTGGCGTAGGACTCGGTGTACATGAACGCGGGGACCTGCACGCTGCCCACCTCGCACACCCGTCCCAGGTCGTTGCGCAGCAGGTCCACGATCATGAGGTTCTCGGCGCGTGTCTTGGGGTCGGTGCGTAGTTCCCGGGCGGCGCGGGCGTCGGCGGTCGGGTCGGGGTGGCGTGGTGCGGTGCCCTTGATGGGGCGGCTTTCGGCGGTGCGGTCGGCCTTCACCCGGAGGAAGCGTTCGGGTGAGGCGCTCAGGACGCTCATCGGTCCAAGACGTAGCAGGGCGGCGTAGGGGGCGGGGCGGGCGGTGCGCATGCGTCGGTAGATGTCCAGGTCCTGGCCGCCGTGGGGTAGGCGTAGGTGGTTGGTCAGGCAGATCTCGTAGCTTTCTCCGGCGGTGAGCTGGGCCAGGCATTCCTTGATGTCGTCGAGGTAGTCCTGGTGGGGGCGTTGGAGCAGGGGGGTCAGGTCGGTGGGGGGTGCGGGGGGTGGGGGCGGGTCCAGGGGGGTGAGGGTGGTGAGCGTGTTCAGGGTCTGTTCCAGCCAGGCCCGGCCGTCGGGTTCGTCGTCGGCGCACACCAGGTAGGTGCGGTCGTGGTGGTGGTCGATGGCCACGAAGCGGTCGCAGCGCAGCCACACGGCGTCGGGGTGGGGTGAGGTGTGGGTGTTGGTGGTGCCGCAGTCGGCTTTGAGTTCGTAGCCGAGGTAGCCGACGTAGCCTCCGGCGAAGTCGAAGGGCAAAGCGGTGGGTGAGGGGTGGGGGACGCGGCGGTGCAGTGCGTCGAAGATGCTGCCCGGTTCGGTGTGGGTGGTGCCGTCGGCGGCTTGCACGTGCACGGGGCCGCCGACGCGGTAGGTGAGTACCTCTCCGGTGCGGGCGCCGAGGAAGGAGAAGCGGGCGGGGCCGTGGAGGTGGGAGCTGTCCAGCCAGAACGCGTGGGTGGTGTCGCCGTACAGGCGGGCGAAGGCGGCTTCGGCGTCCACGGCCAGGGGGATCTGGCGGGTGAGGGGTGGTCGGGGGGTGTGGGCGGGGGGTCGTGGGGTCTGTGGGCGGGCCTTGGCCGGGGGTGTGGTGGCCCTTGGCAGGTCTGAGGTGGGGGGCGTGAGGGTGAGGGGGGCGGCGGTGTGGCGGTGTGCCAGGTCCAGGAAGTTGGCGATCAGTTCCGCGCCGTATCGGCCGGCCACGGATTCGGGGTGGAACTGCACACCCCAGCGGGGCAGGTCGCGGTGGTGCAGGGCCATGATCACGTCGTCCTCGGCCCATGCGGTGGCGGTCAGGGTGTCGGGCAGGGGCTCGTGGACGGCCAGGGAGTGGTAGCGCACGGCGGTGAAGTCCTGCGGTAGCGCCGTGAACAGGTCCGTGCCGGTGTGACGGATCCGGCTCAGGTGGCCGTGGAGGGGGCGGGGGGCCGACAGTACCTGGGCTCCGGCCAGGTGGGCGATGGCCTGGTGTCCCAGGCACACGCCCAGGACCGGCAGGTGGGTGTGGTCCAAAAGGCGGGGGATGTGACCCAGGTCGTGGGGGTGTTGGGGGCGGCCCGGCCCCGGGGACAGGACCACGGCGTCGGTGTCGGCCGGGTCGAAGGCGGCCCAGCGGGGGTCGTCGTTGGTGAACACCGTGGGGGTGCGGCCCAGGACCTGGGCCAGCAGGTGGAAGAGGTTGTAGGTGTAGGAGTCATGGTTGTCCACGAGGAGAACGCGCACGACAATCCCTTTCGTCCGGTGTGCAACACCTCAGATTACGGTGGTCTGGGCGGGGCCCGACCGTCCACAGGTACGAAAGCCCCCTTTCTGTGGGGCTGTGGGCGGGGTACATGACAAGGGACGGGGAGCTTTCGGCTGAGGAGGGTTGAGGAGATGGGTTACGTGCTGGCCGTGTTCATGGTGGTGTTCGCGATGGCGTTGTGCGCCTTGTGCGCCGTCACGGTCGCGTCCACGGTCCGTGGCGCCGGGATGGGGTCGCGTTCGGTGGGTGCGGTGCGGGGGGCGCGGGAGGTGGACGCGGCGGAGGAGGAGCTGCGGCTCAGATACGCCCGGGGGGAGATCGACCGCGAGGAGTTCCTGCAAAGGAAGATCGACCTGGAACGCTGAAGTGCGGGAGCGGCGCCCTGGACTCCGTCGAGGTGTTCCCCGCCTGTCCGAGGGCGGGCCGCCCCCGCGGTGTGGGGCGAGGGTCAGCCTCGCATCTCCTCCAGGGTCTTGCCTCGGGTCTCCTTGACGAACCTCCACACGAAGAAGAACGACACCAGCGCGAAGAAGGTGTACAGCAGGTAGGTGCCGCTCAGGTTCCAGTCGCTCAGGGTCGGGAAGCTGACGGTGATGAGCCAGTTGGTGAGCCACTGGGTCGCGGTGGCCACGGCCATCGCCGCGGCGCGGATGCGCAGCGGGAACATCTCTCCCAGCAGCACCCACACGACCACGCCCCAGGACAGGGCGAAGAAGAGCACGAAGAAGCTGGCCGCGGTCAGCGCCACCACGCCCCACGAGAACGGCAGCACCACTTCCTGGCCTTGGACCTGGGAGTGGCCGAAGGCGTAGGCGGCCAGGGCCAGCGACACGGTCATGCCGGCCGACCCCACCAGCAGGAGTGGTTTGCGGCCGATCCGGTCCACCAGCAGGATCGCCACGAACGTGCCCACGATGTTGACGATGGAGGTGAACAGGCTCAGCAGCAGGGAGTCGGACTCGGCCACGCCCACCGACTGCCACAGTGAGGAGGAGTAGTAGAAGATGACGTTGATGCCGACCAGTTGTTGGAAGGCGGAGATGGCCATACCGATCCACACGATGGGCAGCAGACCGTGGCGGCCGGTCAGGTCGCGCAGTCTGGGTCGTGTCTCTGAGCCCAGGGCCCTGCGGATCTCCTGGATGCGTCCGTCGACGTGTTCTCGACCGCCGCCCTCGACGTCGGCCAGGATGCGGCGGGCCCGGTCCGCCTGTCCCACACGCACCAGGTAGCGGGGCGACTCGGGGATGACCAGGGTCAGGCCCAGGTAGATCAGGGCGGGCAGGAGTTCGAAACCCAGCATCCACTGCCAGGCCTGGAGGGGTCCCAGGGTGTTGACGGCGCTGCCTCCGGCGGTCTGGGCGATACCGAAGTTGACCAGTTGGGAGGCGGCGATGCCCAGGACGATGGCCAGTTGCTGGAGTGAGGCCAGGCGGCCGCGGTAGGCGGCCGGGGAGACCTCGGCGATGTAGGTGGGGGCGATCACCGAGGCCAGACCGATGGCCGTACCGCCCAGGATCCGCCAGGCGGTCAGGTCCCACACCGTGAAGGGCAGGGCCGATCCGACGGCGCTGGCGGCGAACAGCACACCGGCGACCTGCATCGCGGATACGGCCGAAGCGGTCGGCCAGGGAGCCGGCGAACGCGGCGCCCACCACACATCCCAGCAGGGCGGAGGCCACGGTGAAACCGAGTACGGCCTCCCCCACCTGGAACCGCTCCTGGATGGCCGACACCGCTCCGTTGATGACGGCGCTGTCGTAGCCGAAGAGGAAGCCTCCCATGGCCGCGGCGGCGGCGATCATCGTCACGTGGACGATGTTGCTCTCGCCCTCGTTCGCAGAATGCACCCGACTGTTCACGAAAGCGGTATCTCCCCAGGTTCTAGGTCTACAAGGTGAACGTGGTCGGGTCGGTGCAGTCGCCTCAAGAGGCGGACCGGGCCTTGCCGGAGGCCGTTGCGGCAGGCGCTCCGCCCGCCGGTGCCTTTTTGGGGTGTCTTCCACCTTGGAGGTGGTCGGTGGGCTTCCCGATCCCGGTGAACGACGCCTTTCGCGGGTGTTTTGAGCGGGCACACCGCGCACGCCGAACGGCTCATGGCATGGGTGTGGGAGATCGTCCGCCGTGACGGACACGGGTGGGACTCGCTCGACATCGCCGCCCTCCTCACCGCCGTGGAACGACACATGTGCCCGGCCGACCTCGACCGACAACACCGCGCACTACCCCCGTTGGAGGTTCCTATGTCCGATGGTCGAGGTCGCGCCTTGGTCGTCTTCTGAGCCTGGGGAAAGGACGGGTCCGGGGTCTGTGTACTGGTGAGGCCGTGCACGCCGATCGTGCGGTCGGCGCTTTGGCTCTGCTCACGCGGGGCGGCGAGGAAGAGGGGGTTCATCGGGGCCTGCCCTTGGAGAAGAAGCGTCCCCGCAAGACGCGCGGCTGGGGTATCCCAGCCGCGCGTTTGCTTTTACTCGTGTAGTTCAGTCGGTGTTGCGGCCACCCCTGGAATCCGCCGCGGGCTGCGGGGCGTCATCGTGTGCGCCCTACTCCTGGATCTGGATCGCGGCGATCCGGCCGGTGTCACTCCACGTTCCCGACAGCAGGGCCGTGTCGACCACCGTGCCCTGCCGCATCTGGAACGGGATGCGCAGCTCGGTGGTGCCGCCCGGGTTGACGTCGGTGTACAGCGCGTCGTCCTCGTCCAGGGCGAGCGAGGCGTCGGAGTGGTATCCGTACCGGTTGCCGTCCTCGTCCACCACTTCGGAGGTGTCGATCTCGGGCATCTGCGGAGAGTCGGAGGCGTTCGTCATCTCCACGTCCAGGATGAAGAATTCCTGACCGTCGCCGGCGACCGCGGTGGAGTAGGAGCCCGACACCTGGGTGGCGCGTTCCACCTTGGTGATCTTGATGTCCCAGACGCCGTCGGAAGCGGACTCCGACATGGGCACCGCTTCGGGGGTCTGCTCCACGGGGTCCTCCTCCTGCTCCTCCATCACGTCCATGTCCTCGTCCATGGTGGAGTCGTCGAACTCGGCCTCCATGTCCTCCCATGCCGATTCGAAGGACGCGCGGATATAGGCCTGGTTGCCGAACCACCCGGCGCCGAACCCCACCAGCAAGGCGAGCAGGGCGCTCACGCCGGTCACGATCCAACCGGTTTTGTTCACAGGGGAATCTCCTCACACAAGGAGGCCGGGCAAGGAGCGGGACAGGCGACCGGCAAGGGATGAAGAAACGAGGTCGCCGCACTTTATCCGAGGAGCGGGGCGCAGGAAGGGGTTTTCACAGATCAGCCGTACTTTCCGTTGAGGAACGGTCATGGTCGGGTCCTGCTGTTGTCTCGGGGCTGGGCGGGTGAGAACCTTCAGCACGTCCTGGACACGGCCATGCGCCGCCACGGAGCCGACCTTCTTCTCCACGTGTTCGCCCGTGGTTCGCTCCTGGTCGAAGATGGGTACCTCGACGCGACGAACCGTCCCGCGCGGCCACCGGGGTGCGCACGTTCGACGTATATCGACCACTGATCCTGGAGACCGGCCTGGCCTTCCTCCAGGCCCGACGATGAGGGACCACATGCAGATTCGACCGGCCCAGGCGGATGATCACGACGGCGTCGCGGCCATGGTGGCCAAGCGTGTGGAGTGGATGGTCGCCCGGGGGCTGCGTGCTCACCCTGAGGTCGCTGCGGCGATGGCCGAGCAGACCGCGGAAGACGACACACCGATGTGGGTGCTGCTCGAAGACGGTCAGGTGGTGGGGTGCACGAGCGCGTACACCGAGTCGCCCGAGTGGGGGTTCACCGAGCGGGAGCGGGCGGTCCCGGCTCTGTTCCTGGCCTCGACATGGACGTGGCCGGCCGGTCGGCGGCTGGGGTGGGTGTTGGCGCGGTGGGCGTTGGATCACGCCGCACGTACCGGCCGACAGGTCGTGCGCCGGGGCACGTTCGCGCCGGGGTTGGTTCGTTATTACACCAAGGTGCAGGGGTGGACTGTCATGCGTCAGGTGGAGCGCCGGCCGGGGAAGGTGTGCACGTTCCTGTCCCGATCGGCAGAGCATCGGCCTGATCTGGTCCTGGACACCCCGGCGCCCTCTCAGAAGGGATGGCCCCGGAGGGCGGGGTGACCATCGACCGGTCCTCGGGCGAGGAGCGGCCCGGTTCCCTGTCCTGGGTGCCGGTCCCCTCGGTGCTCAGAACTTTCCGGAGTTCGCTGTCCTTTGCGGTTCCAGTGTGGTCTGGGACCTGAACCCGGTGTCGAAGGTGACGATGCTCTGGGGCGGTATCGACCGGATGGGCGGCCAGATCCTGTCCACGGTCTCGGCCTGCTGGTCCGTGTCTGCGCTGTGTCGCCCGCGCGGTGACCTTTGCCTACGCCCCGTCGACCTGTATCTCTCCAGGGGGTGCTGCACCGGTAGCGCCGAGCCTCACCTGGAGGCCCACGTGGGTGGTGTTGGCGTCGAGCGCGGGGTATATCGCGCATGTGACGGGTTTCTTCAGGGTGCACGCGGACTATGTCGGGCGTGTGGGTGTCGAGGTAGGGGTCTTCGTCGCGGTCGATCACCTCAGGCGTGCGGGTATGTTGTCCGACTCTGAGGAGGAGCTCTACTTCGACGTCGATGACTGGTTCCGGAGTGCTTTGCCCGTTCCGCCCTTGTACGGGGACGGCAACACTTTGGGGGCGGTGACATGGTTTCGGGATCGCGTGCGCGCCCGGACCGATTTCGTCGAACGCCTCGACGCTCTGCGGGGGTTGTTGTTCGCTCACGGTGTGGCCCATCGGGAGAGTGTTTCCGATGACCCGGGCCGGATCGTTTACGAGGACGACTACCAGGTCGGTGTCGTCCCCCGTGTTCGAAGGCCGGTGGACCCCCTTCCCTTTCCTCCGGGGACCGTGCTGGGGCCGACGACGGCGGGTTCCAAACGGCATCTGGCCCGCAGGTCGGCGCGGTCGTAGGGTCCCTGTGGGAGGGGTGGCGGGGTGGGCCGGTCCCGTGGGTGAACCACGCCGAAGAACGCCCCTGTGGGTTCTTTGCCGGCACCGGGTGGGGGTCGGTGCGCGGGGGCCGTTGTCGTGGGCACGGGGTTTCGCTCACGCGCCTCTCCTTGCCTTCTCCTTCTGTCGTGGTGTGCTCGTTTCGCAAAAGAGGAGCACGTCAAAGGTGAGGGGCATGGTTGGAACGCCCGCGGATCACCGCAGGTCTTCGTGTTCGTCGCCGTAGGCGGGAGTGTGTCCTCCTCCTGGGGTGGGCAGGGAGGGGTCTCTTTCCTGGCGGGGTGGGCGCGTACGATCTGCACGAGCCGCTCGCCGATCCGCGATGGAAGGTGTGACCCGTTGACCGTGCTTTTCGACATGTTCGGTGTCCTTGCCCGTCATCAGTCCGTGGAGGGGAAGGATCGCCTGGTCCGGGTCGCGGGTGCGCCCGTCACGGCCTTTTGGGATGCCTACTGGGCGCGGCGTCACCCCTATGACCGTGGGGACGTGACCGCTGAGGAGTACTGGAACGAGGTGGCTCAGGACCTGGGTGTGCGCTTTGACCGGGAGCGTGTCAACGCCCTGGTGGAGGCCGACGTCGCCAGTTGGCGCGAGATCGACCCCACCATGGTCGCCTTGGTGGAGGAACTGGTGGGTGCGGGGCGGCGTGTGGGGTTGTTGTCCAACATTCCCGAGGAGTTGGCCGTGCACTACGAGGCGCACCACCCTTGGTTGGCCCACTTCCACGTCAGGGCGTTCTCCTGCCGGATCCGCAGGGCCAAGCCCGAGGCCGAGGCCTACTTGTGGTGTCGGGACGCCCTGGGGGTGGAGGCGGATCGCATCCTTTTCGTGGACGATCGCCTGGAGAACGTGCGGGCCGCTCGGGAGGTGGGCATGCACGGGCATGTGTTCACCGACGCCGAGTTGTTCGTGCAGGAGCTCGCCCGTTGGGACGGGCGGGGGTGAGGGCGTGGGCGGTTGCGTCTTGGGGGTCGCCCGTGGTGGTCGTCCCTTCTTGGGGTGGTGGTCCGTGTCGGTTCAGGGGTGGGCGGCGGGTTGTTCGGTGCCGTTCCACAGTGGCATCTGCTGGTAGTGGTGTGCCGTTTCGCTCTCCAGTACGTCCTCTTGTCGGTCGCGTACGCACTTGGCCAGGGTGAAGGTGGCGGTGATGGTGTAGAGCAGGCCCATGCCGAGGAAGGCGCGGATCCACAGGTCCACGGGTAGGAAGAGGACGCCCGCGCCCATGCCGGCCGCCGCCGCGCCGAAGGACAGGGCGGACTGGAGGTAGAACTGCGGGGTGGAACGGGGTCGGGGGGTGTGGATGTGCATGGTCTCATGCTGGTGTGTTCTTCGTCGGGATGCCTGAGTAGGGCTACTCAGGGCCCGTGGTGTGTTCGGGAGTGATGTGGTCGGGGGCCGGGGGGCGGTCGGGGCGGAAGGGTGTCAGGTCCACCTGGGGGTCCTGACCCATCGCCAGGCGGGCCGCGACCAGGCCTTGGAAGGGGCCGAAGGTGAGCCCTTGACTTCCCAGGCCGGTGGCCACCACCACTCCGGGTAGCCGCTCCAGGGTTCCCAGCAGTTGTCGTCCGTCGTGGGTGCCCGGACGAAAGCCCACTCGTGTCTCCACCACGGTGGCCTGCGCAAGGTCGGGTAGCGCCTGGAGTGCGGTGGAGAGGTTGTGCAGCATGCCCGAGGCCGTCACCCGTCGATCGAACCCGGCCTGTGGTTCCTGTGTGCCGCCGGTGACCACCCGGTCGGGGCCGAAGGCCGCCACGAAGTAGTCGCGTTCTGCGAAGCGCACCACCGGCCAGGTCCGGGTGTCGTGTCCGGGTAGTGCGAAGTGCGTCATCTGTCCGCGTACGGGGTGTACGGGCAGGTGCACTCCGGTCGTCGCCAACAGGGAGGCCGACCACGCGCCCGCCGCCACGATGACCGTGGGCGCCTCCAGGTCCTCCGAACCCACCCTTACCCCCGTCACCCGGTGGCCGTTCCACAGTAGGTGCGCTTGGCCTTTGAAGTAGCGCAGCCCTCGTTCCTCGGCGGCGTTGAACAGCGCGGTCCGTGCCAGCGTGCCGTTGATGCGGGCCATACCCGGCACCAACACCCCACCGTAGGGTCGGGGTAGCAGGGGGAAGTGTTCGTGTGGTTCGCCCGGTGCCAGGCGCCGTACCCGGCCCATGGTGGTGAACTCCGGGCGTTGGGACAGGGTGTGCAGCAGTTCGAATCCGGCGTCCCGCCCTTCCCGTTCCACGGACATGCCCCCGACCACCTCATAGCCGGTGACCTGGCCGTCCTCGGCCAGGTCCGCCATCAGTCGCGGGTAGTGCCGGGCCGCTTGGGCCTTGAAGTCCCACACCGGTGCGGGATCCCACGGCAGCGGCCAGGGGAAGACCACGCCCAGCCCGGCGGCCGTGGCCTGCCCTGTGTGCGCGGCGTCCACCAGCGCGGTGGACACACCCTTTCTGGTCAGGTGGAAGGCGGCGCTCATCCCCACGATGCCGCCACCGACAACGATCACGTCCATGTGCTCACCCTGCCCGTGCGGTCCTTGCCGGACAAGCCGGACGGCCCGCGTGCCGCCGCGTGGGGCGGGTGCGGGCGCGCGGTAGGTTGTGCCCCTGCGGGGCTGGTGGACGATGATTCCCGGGGAGGGCGTGGACGTGGCCGGATACACCTACCAGGGGGTCGCTTTGATGCGTCGGCCCGGGCCCGACCTGGATCGGGGCGTGGTCACTCACATCCCTCGTTCCAGGGTGGACACCGTTTTGGCCGCGCGCCAGTACACGATCTACCAGGAGGCCGTCGCCTCGGCCGGGTGGCGGGTGCACGAGGTGGAGGCGGCTCCTGGGCACCCTGACTCGGTGTTCGTGGAGGACACGGTGGTGGTGTGCGAGGACCTGGCGGTGTTGACCCGCCCTGGTGTGAGGGTCCGCCGTGGTGAGGTGGAGGGGGTCGAGCCGGTGGTGCGTTCCTTGGGTCTGAGGGTGGCGCGCATCGAGGAGCCCGGGACGTTGGAGGGCGGCGACGTGCTTCAGGTGGGCTCCACCGTTTATGTGGGGGTGGGCGGGCGCACCAACGCCGAGGGCGCGGCTCAGCTCGAAGGGTTGCTCGAACCGTTGGGCAGGCGGGTACGGCGGGTGCGGGTGGGCGCGGCGTTGCACTTGAAGTCGGCGGTGACCGCGTTGCCGGACGGGTCGTTGGTGGGTCTGCCCGAGTTGGTGGAGGCCCAGGCGCTGCCGAAGGTGCGTCGACCGGGTGAGGAGTCGGGTGCGCGGGTGCTGCCGTTGGGCGGTGGTGAGGTTCTGGTCAGTGCTTCGGCGAGCCGGAGCATCCGTCGGTTGGCCGCCGAGGGGTGGCGGGTGTTGCCGGTGGACATCTCCGAGTTCGAGAAGATGCAGGCGTGTGTGAGTTGTCTGAGCGTGCTGGTGCCCGATCAAAGGCCTGGGGGTTGAGAAAGGGGTGGTGGGGTGGTGCTCTTGGCCGTTGGGTGGTGGTCGGCTCCGGCGAAGCGGCGAAGGGCCAGGAACAGGCACAGAGCGCCGCAGCACATCAGGACCGTGAGTTCTTCTGCGCAGGAGGGTCCCGCCCCGGTGGTGCGTACGGTCGCGGTCAGGGAGTCGGGGGTGGAGGGCAGGTGTGCGGTGATGGTCGCGCGTGCGGCGTCCACCGTGTGGGTCAGGGGGTTGAGCGCGCTGAGCGAGGCCAGCCAGGAGGGCAGCTCCCCCGAGGGTGAGAAGGCGCCCGAGAGCGCCACCATGGGCCCTGCCAGGAGGGCTGTTGTGGTGTGGAAGGCGCGGGGGTGGGGCAGGCACACCGCCAGCAGGACGGCCAGGGACGTCATGGCGAAGGAGGACAGCGCCAGGACCACCATGAGCCGGGCCAGCAGCATCGGTTCGTAGGGCAGGCCGGCGGTTGTGGTCAGGAGCAGCAGGAGGGCGCTGTGGCAGGTGGCGATGGTGGTGCCCGCCAAGGTCTTGCCCAGCAGCAGGCATGCGCGGGGCACGGGCGCCAGGAGCATCTGCTGGAGGAGGCCGAAGGTGTGGTCGCGCAGGTAGGAGGTGCCGGCTGTGAAGGCGGGGGCCAGGACCGCCACCGCCAGGGCACCGGAGAAGAGGAAGACGGCGGAGTCGGTGGCCGGGGCGTACCGGGACGTGTTCGTGTTCAGGGCGAGAAGGACCAGCAGGGGTTGTGCCAGGCCAAGGAGCAGGCATGTGCGTGTGCGCAGGAAGACGGTGACCTCGCGCCGCCACACCATGACCACCGCTCGCACCTGGGCTGTGGGGCGGGTCGGGGTGGTGTTCACGTGTGGGCCTTCGGGGTCGGCTCGCCTCCCGTGCGGTGTCGGAGCACGGAGGCGGGACATGGTCGAGGGGGCGACAGGAGGGGACTGCCGAGGGGGATGGCGCGAGCCGGTGCGGGAGAGTGGTCCTGGCCGGGACGGGTGGGCGGTGGGGACGGGTCCTGGACGGCCACCGTGCGTCCGTCCTGGAGTAGGGCCAGCCGGTCGCAGTGGTGGGCTTCGTCGGCCCTGCGGATGGTCGACAGCACCGTGACCCCGGTCGTGCGGTGCATACGGTGCACGTGTTGCCACACCTGTTCGTGATCGTGGGCGTCCAGGCCGTGGGTGGGCTCGTCCAGGAGCAGGACCTGGGGGCGGTGCAGCAGTGCGCGGGTGATCTCCAGCTTTCGCCGTGTTCCCTGGGCGAGTACGCGCACGGGGCAGTGTCGACGGCGGAGCAGCCCGGTCAGGGTCAGCATCGCGGTGATGCGTCGGTGCGCCCGGCGGCGCGTCATGCCGTGCAGGGCCGCGTGGAGGCGCAGGTTCTCCTGCACGGTGAGTCCCAGGTCCAGGGTGGGGTGTTGCAGGACCACGCCGACCGAGCCGCGCACGGCGGTGGGGGCGGTGTGCACGTCGTGTCCGGCCACCCACAGGCTGCCCGTGGTGGGGCGGATCAGTGTGCACAGCAGGGCGATGGCGGTGGATTTGCCCGTTCCCGGGGCGCCCAGGAGGCCGAAGATCTCTCCGGGGCGTATCAGCAGGTCGAGGCCGCGGATCACTTGCACGCCGTCGTGGGATCCGCTCAGGTCCTGGGCCCGGATCGCCGGGGGCGAAGGGAGAGGGGGGACGGTGTCGTGGGGAGGCGGGGGTGGTGTTCCGGTCGTGTTCCCCCTACCGGTTCCTGGTTCCAATGCGCTCCTTGGTGAGGGCAGAACACCCGAATATCTGGTGACCAGGTCGCTTCGTGCGTCGACGAAGCCGCGTTCTGTGCGGACCCGGGGGTCAAGCCCACAACAAAACTACCGCACGTGACGTGCCGATGACAAATAGTTGTCAAGGGGTCGGAGGTCCGGTTCTGGGGGTCGTTCGTTCGGCGCTCGGACCAGGACGGTGGGCGGGAGGCGCTCCCGCTTCCGTGGAGGCGACTTCGTCTCACGCCGGCAGGCGTTCTCCCATCGAAGACCCGCAGGGGAACCGGTGCGTCGGCGCGCACGTTGGGTCAGGTGTCACAGCAGACCTTTCCCCAGGGGGCACGTTGGAAGCGATCACACTGGTGCGCAGCCGGACCCTGACCCAGGACGTGGACTATGCCTACGCCGCCACCGCCCCGAGCGGGGCCAGGACGGTGTGGACCGCGGGGGCCTGCCCGCTCGACGAGAGTGGCGCCACCGTCGCCGTGGGCGACTACGCGGGCCAGGCCGAACAGGTCATGCGCAACCTGCGCACCGCGCTGAACGAGGCGGGGGCCGATCTGGGCGATGTCGTCAAGACCACCGTCTACGTCGCCTCCGCCCGACAGCAGGACCTGGTGGCGGCCTGGAACGTGGTGCGCGCCCACATGGGCGGGCACGATGCCCCCAGCACCCTGCTGGGTGTGGCGGCGCTGGGCTATGACGACCAGTTGGTGGAGGTGGAGGCGGTCGCCGTCATCTGCTGACCCGACCCTCCTTGAAGGTGGCCGCCCTGCGGTGGGCGGCCACCCGAGCGCGCGTGGAGCAGTACCGGCGTGCGCTGCCGCGGTCCACGAACACCCGCTCGCGTCCGTGCGCCGCGCACACCCCGCCCGGCGGGCGTTGACGGTCGGTGAGCAACAGCGCGAGCGTCAGAGCCGAGGAGGTCTCGAAGCACTCGGTCCAGGGTGCGTCGTCATCGGTGTCCACATGGACGTGCCGGTGGGTGGTGAAGGTCCTGCCCATCTGAAAGGTCGCGGTCATGAGGGCGGTACCACGCTGTGGAAGCCCGGTCGGGGACTCACGAGAACAAGGCTTCCGTCGATCAGTTCCGTGTGCGGGGGCAGGTCGGGCAGGGTGTCCAGGTCCTCGGTTCTGAAGCCTCTGCTCGGAGGAATGAGCCAGTCCGGAACTGATGAGGCGCACATACCTGCCTGCCGATCGTGGAAGTTCCTGGAGGGCCATCGCAACCTTTCCCTTCGCCGATCGGGCGGAGTTCGTTCCCGCGCACGCCTCATGGGTCGGGTTCGGCGAAGGATGGTGCCTCCGAGGGTGGCGGGCCGGTGCCGGCGCATCAGGCGCGGGCGCCGGCCCGCCGGTCGTGCCCTGCTCAGGTCAGGGGGAGCGCTTTGACGGTGGGCGGGCTGTAGGACAATCCGCCCACGTCGCGGATCCGGTCGGTGATGCGGGCCAGGCGCAGACTCTCGTCCCAGGTCATGTCGGGGCTTTGGCGTTGGCCCGCGGCCACACGGTGGGCGACCTCCTCGGCCTCGTACTCGTAGCCGTTGGCGCGGAAGGGGCGATGGAAATGTTCGGGTTCGCTTCCGTCACGGTGCAGCACCACGTCGGTGGCCGCCCAAAAACGTGGGATCTCCAGCCATCCCTTGGAGCCGGCCAGTACCGCGCGGTTGGGAAGTGTGGTGCGTGAGGAGCACGCCAGCGAGGCGGTGCCTCCGTTCTCGCCCCGCACGAGCACGGTGGTGTGGGTGTCCACCATCCGGTCGGGTGACAGTTGTCGGGTGGCCCCCACCACGGTCAACTCCCCCAGGTACTGGGAGGCCAGCGCCAGCGGGTACACGCCCAGGTCCAGCAGGGCGCCTCCGCCCAGTTCGGCGTTGAACAGTCGGTGGTCGGGGTCGTAGGGGGCGTTGACTCCGAACTCCGCGGAGATCCAGTGCACCTGGCCGATCGCCCCGTCCTGGACCAGGTCGCGTACCAGTCGGGAGGCGGGCAGGTAGCGCGTCCACATCGCCTCCATCAGGAAGCGGTCGTTGTCGCGGGCCGCCTCGATCATTTGTGACACCTGTAGGGCGTTCATCGCCATGGGTTTTTCGACCAGCACGTGCTTGCCCGCGTTCAGGCAGGTCAGGGTGTTGGAGTGGTGCCAGGGGTGGGGGGTGGCCACGTACACCGCGTCCACGTGGGGGCTGGCCGCCAGGTCGGCGTAGGCGCCGTGGCGTTCGGGGATGTTCCAGGCGTCGGCGAACTCCTCGGCTCGTTCCAGGGTGCGTGAGCCGACCGCGGTGACCTTGGCCGTGGGGGTGGACCTGAGAGCTTCGACGAAGGAGTGCGCGATACCGCCGGTACCGATCACACCCCAGCGGAGACCGCCGTTGTCATCTGTCATGGACGCATCCTAAAAAGACGGTCATGTCGGGGTCGAGGCGGGGAAGGTGTTCGGATTCGCCGCTCGGGGCCCGTACGGTGTCGGAGGAGACGGGCGAGGCCGCCCCCCTGAGGCCGTGAAACGGAGGAGGACATGTCCCAGACTCTCGCTCAAAGGCTCCAGGTCCGTTCCGGTGACCGGCTGCTCATCCTCAACGCTCCCGAGCGTTATCTGCGGCTGTTGGAACCACCCCCCGAGGTGCACATCGATCTGGGACCCATCGAGGGTGCGCGCTACGACGGTGTCCACCTGTTCACCCTGGACCGGGGGACCGTGGGGCGGGAGGTTCCCCGCGTGTTGGACCTGGTGGGCGAGCACACCCGTCTGTGGGTGTGTTATCCCCAGCGGGGCGGCACCATCATCACCGACCTGGCCGCGGACAAGGGGTGGGACGTGTTGGTGGACGCCGGTTGGCGCAGCACCGCCCAGGTGCCGATCGACTCGGACTGGGCGGCGCTGCGATTCGAACGCGGCTGAGGGGCGGTCCCGTCAGTGGTAGGTGACGGTGAGGGAGCCGCTGACGGTGTCGGCGTCGATGCGTGAGTCGGCCTTGGCGGAGGTGTCCACCCTCAGGTCGCGTTCGCCGGAGGTGGACTCACCGGTGATGTGGTAGTCGCCCTGGGGCACCCGGGCCGTGATGTCGCCGCTGGTGGACTCCACGCTCAGCAGTGTGAAGGGCTCTTGTGCGCTGACCTGGATATCCCCCGAGACGGTGGAGATCTGGGCGTTGGTGAAGCCGCCGCCGACCTGTACGTCGCCGCTGACGGACTCGGCCACGACGGTGCGCGCGTCGAACCCGGACACGTCCACCTTCCCCGAGGTGCCGGCGACCTCGATGCCCTGGCCTTCGCCCTCGGCGGTGATGTCGCCGCTGGTGCTCTCCAGGTCCGCGGTACCGCGGACCTGCTCCAGGGTGATCTGCCCGCTGACGGTCTCCACGGTGGTGTCGCCGTCGTTGCCCGCCACCAGTACCCGGCCGCTGGTGCTGGACAGGTCGAGTTCGCCGTCGACGTTCTCCACGCTGATCTGTCCGCTGATGGTCTCCACGGTCACCGCGGTGCCTTCGGGGACGGAGATGTCGTAGTCGATCGTGCAGCCGCCGAAGAGGGAGAGCAGCAGTACGTTGGCGCAGGAGGCCTCCAGGTGCAGGTCCTGTCCGCGCTGATGCGCTTCCTCGGTGGGTTCGCTCAAGGGGCTGGCGCGCAGGGCGCGCTCCACCTGGACCTGGTCCTGCCCGGTGCCGGTGAGCGTGACGTCGCCGCCTGTGCGGTTGTCGATCCGCACGGTCTGGGGGGCGTCGAAGGAGTCGCTGCTGGTGCCGCGGTCCACGTCCATGTTGCCCAGGACCGCCGCCACGGTGGTCACCACCAGTGCCAGCACCAGGACCGCGCCCAGGATCAGCCAGGGTCCCAGGCGGAACCCGCGCGGTTCCTTGCTCGACGAGGCGTACAGGCCCCGTGCCTTGAATGTCACGGTCTTCCCTCCCGGCGGGCTCGCGCCCCCTTGGTGTGGGTCGTCAGTTCTGTTCCGTGCCGCGTAGGTAGCGCAGCACGGCCTGGACCCTGCGGTGGTCGTGGTCGTCCTGGCCCAGGTCGAGTTTGGTGAAGATCGAGCGGATGTGTTTTTCCACGGCGCGTTCGGTGACGGTCAGTCGTGCCGCGATGCCCGCGTTGTTCAGCCCCTGCGCCATCACCTGTAGTACCTCGCCTTCGCGTGGGGTGAGGCGTTCCAGGGCGCTGTCCCTGTGTCGGCTCAGGAGTTGGGAGACCACCTCGGGGTCGATGGCGGCGCCTCCGGCGGCCACCCGGTGCAGGACCGACACGAAGTCGTCGATGTCGGCGACCCGGTCCTTGAGCAGGTAGCCGACCTTGCTGGAGCCGCCGCCCAAAAGGTCGGCGGCGTAGCGGCTGACCACGTGCTGGGACAGCAGTAGCACCGCCACGTCGGGGTGTTGTCGGCGGATGGTCACGCCCGCCTGGATGCCCTCCTCGGAGTAGGTGGGCGGCATGCGGATGTCGACCAGGCACAGGTCCACCCCGGGGTGTTGTTCCACTGCTTGTAGCAGCGCGTCGGCGTCGCCCACTTGGGCGAGGATGTGCACACCGGCGTCCTGTAGCAGGCTGGCCATGCCGCTGCGCAGCAGGACCGAGTCTTCTGCGATGATCACCCGCAGCGCCCGGGGTCGAGGGGTGGTGGGGTCGGTGTGCACGGTCATGCCTTCCAGGGGATGTCGGCGGTCAGGACGGTGCCCTGTCCGGTCGGGCTGTGGACGGTCAGGGTTCCGTCGACGGCGTCCACGCGGTCCCACAGGCCGTACAGGCCCGTGCCGGTTTCGGGGTCGGCTCCCCCGACGCCGTCGTCGGTGACGGTCAGTCTGAGCAGGTCGCCGCCCTGGCGGGGTGGGCGCCTCACTCGGTGGGCGCCGACCGTGACCTGCCGGGCCGCGGCGTGTTTGGCGATGTTGGTCAACGCCTCGCACGCCACGTAGTAGGCGATGGCCTCCGCGCGTGGGGTGGGCCGTTCGGGTAGGTCGACGTCCACCCGTACCGGGACGGGGGCGCGCCCGGCGGCCACGGGCAGGGCCGCGCTCAGGCCGTGGTCGGTCAGGACGCGGGGATGGAGTCCGCGTGCGACCTGACGCAGGTCCTCCATGACCTCTTTGGAGTCGCGTTGGGCTTCGCCGATCAGGTCCAGGGCGGCCTGGGGGTCGGTGGTCACACGTGAGCGGGCCCGGGTCAGGGTCATGGACAGGGCCAACAGCCGTTGTTGGGCGCCGTCGTGCAGGTCGCGTTCGATGCGGCGGCGTTCGGCCTCGGCGGCGTCGACCATGCGCAGGCGGCTGTCCTGGACGTGGAGCAGGCGGCGGCGGATGCGCACCTCGGGCGCCTCGAACAGCAGCACGCGGTGCAGCAGGACCTCGGTGGTGATCATGTGGGGGGCCAGGCGCAGTCCCACCAGGACGCACAGGGGGCCGACCGCCACCAGGGTCAGTGGTCCGACCAGGTCGTCGGGGGAGCCTTGGACGAGGACGAACACGATGCCGAGCAGCGCGGCGAGGGTCGTGGCGCCTCCGCACACCACCAGCAGCACCACCACTCCCCCGGCCAGGAGGCCGTGCAGGGCGGTGGCGGTGCTGTAGACCACCGCCGACCAGGCGTCACGGCCGAAGACGAACCGCCAGGCGCGCAGGAGCGGGGTGTCGTCGGTCAGGGGGTCGGGCGGGCTGGTCTCCACGATCCCGAACACGTCGTCCAGCCGGTTGCGTTGGACCTGGCAGGACAGACGGGCCAGCAGGGTCGCGGCGGCCGGCAGGAGCAGAAGGAACAGCAGGGCGTCCACGGCCAGGGGGGCGGGTCCGGGTCGGGGGAGGTCGGGCAGCCAGGGCGCGGTGGCCGTGAAGCCGATCCAGGTGGCCGAGACGATGAGCAGGCAGGCGGGGAGCAGGTAGAACAGGGCCAGTGTCAGGGAGGTCATCAGGTGCAGGACCTCGACCAGGCGCACACGCCAGGCGGGGCCGTAGGTCTGGGCGGCGCGGGACGGCCCCTGGGGGGCGGGTGGCCTCCTGCCGCCCCGGGCTTGGTGGTGTGCGTTTCGACCCGTCACGGGACCAATCTAGGTTCGACGCCCCTGGCGGGACGAGACCGTCAGCACGTGGAGTAGGAGTGGTGCTGGCACCACCGGTGCCGTCCAAGGAGGAAGGGGTTTGGGGATGGGTGAGGGGCGGGTGGCGGTGCGGCCGGTGTTGGCCGACGTCGGTCGGATCAACATGTTGTTCGCGGTGCGGACGTCACCGCCCGGGGACGGTTGGCTTTGCCTGGGCGCGCCGTGGACGTGGGCGGGGGTGTTCGCCGGGGAGGTGGCGCGGGTGCGCGAGCACCTGACGCGACTGTCGGGTGTGGCCGAGGAACAGGTGGAGCCGCGTGTGGCGGCCTCGGTGTTCTACCAGGGGTTGGCCACACGGGTGCTGTCCCCGGTGCTGGCGGCCGGGGTGTGCCATGGGGTGTTGGTGGAGGCGGCGCGTTTGTGGTGGGACCCGCATCGTGAGGGCTCGGTGGTGCTCGGCACCTGCCAGGAGGAGGCCGTGCCCGTGGTCGGTGGCATGGCGGGGGTGGCCGACTGGATCGAGCGGACGGTGCTTTTGGGGGTGTTGGAACAGGTCGCGCGGGAGGTGCGGGAGGTGGTGAAGGTCGCCCCCGGGCTGTTGCGGGGCAACATCGCCGCTTCGCTGGCGGGGGCCGCAGGTGCTCTGGGCCGGGACCGTCCCGAGTACGGGGCAGCGGCGGAGGAGGTGACGCGGGACCTGTTGCGGCGCCCCTGTCTTGAGGGAAGCGGGGGTTACACGGACACCGACCAGGTCGGGGCGGCGGTGTTCCGGCGCACCACGTGCTGCCTGTACTACCGGGTTCGGGGTGGCGGCTACTGCGGTGACTGTGCTCTGGAGCCCTGAAGCCACATCCGTGGGCCGAAGACCGGTGGACGTGGCCGGGTGTGTCCGCGCTCCTGGGCCGATGGTCACTTCCTCGGTCGCGTCCCTGTACCACGACGCCGACTTCGACAGCCCACGCGGCCCGGCTGGGCCGAGCTGGTGCTGGGCGTCCTGCGCGGCGAACCGGCCGCCACCGGCCGGGGGACGACCTCAGTGAGCAGGCGAGCGGGCCCGGGCGCGCCGAGATCCGCGCCCGGGCTGGTCCGCCTCTCCCCCTCCGGATCTGAGCGGCGTGACCCGTGCGGGGGCCGGGGCGCCACGCCACCGGTTCGGGTGTCCTGGGGTTGAGTCTTCAGCCCTGGTCCGCGGCCCTGCGGATCTCCTCCAGGTCGATCCTTCTCATCTTCAGCATCGCCTGCATGGCGCGCCCGGCCCTGGCGGGGTCGGGGTCGTCCAGCAGATCGTCGAGTTCGGCGGGGAAGACCTGCCAGGAAAGACCGAAGCGGTCCTTGAGCCAGCCGCACTCGCCCTCCTGGCCGCCTTCGGTGAGTTTGTCCCAGTAGTGGTCGGACTCCTGCTGGTCGTCGCAGATGACCTGGAGTGAGCACGCCTCGGTGAAGGGGAATCCGGGGCCGCCGTTGAGGGCGGTGATCTGCTGTCCGTTGATCTCGAAGTCCACGGTGAGCACCATGCCGGCGGGGCGGGGTCCTTCGGGTCCGTAGTGGCGCACGCGCAGGAGGCGCGAGTCGTCGAACAGGTCGACGTAGAAGTCGGCCGCTTCCTTGGCCTGGGTGTCGAACCACAGGCACGGGGTGATCTTGCCGAGTCTGGTCATGGTCTGTTTCCTTCCTGTACGGGCGCGGGCTCACCGCGCGGGCCGTCACAGGGAAGGACATCCGTTGTGCGTGCAACTCATCGGGTCCGCCGGATTCTTTTTCGGGTTGTGAGGCGGGGTTTCGACGTGGACGCGGGGGCGTCTCATGCTCGCCCCCACCATGATCGTCTCATTTCCTGAGACGTGCGTATCGCCATGGGAGACGTCGGGTGTAGGGTCCGCGGTGTCGGCACTGCTTGGCGTACTGCGAGAGGTCGGTTCCATGACGCGTTACACCCACGGACAGCACCCCACCGTCACCGATTCCTATCGTTGGCGCGACGCGGAGAACTCCGTGGCCTACGCGCTCGATGAGATGGTGCCGGGGCGTTCACTGCTGGATGTGGGGTGCGGTCCGGGCAGCGTCACCGTGGACCTGGCCCGGCGGGTGGCCCCCGGGCGGGTCACCGCGGTGGACGTCTCGGCCGAGGCGGTGGAGCTGGCCCGCGCCACCGCGCGCGAGGCCGGGGTGGAGGGCATCGAGTTCCTGGTGGCCGACGTTCACGACCTTGCCCTTCCCGAGGGCTCCTTCGATGTCGTCCACGCCCACCAGGTCCTCCAGCACGTGGCCGACCCGGTCCGGGCCCTGTCCCGGATGAGACGGTTGGCCGCCCCGGGCGGTGTGGTGGCCGTGTGCGACAGCGACTACTCCGGGATGTACTGGTATCCGCGTCTGCCCGAGCTGGAGGAGTGGATGCGGCTCTATCAGCGCGTCGCCCGCCGCAACGGCGGCGAACCCGACGCGGGGAGGCACATGCTCGCCTGGGCGCGACGGGCCGGGTTGGAGGACGTCACCTACGTGGCCGAGGTCTGGAACCACTCCGCCCCGCAGGACCGTGCCTGGTGGGGCGGGATGTGGGCCAGGCGCATCCTGGAGTCGGACATGGGCCGGCAGGCGTTGGAGGAGGGCGAGGCCACCCGGGAGGACCTGGAGCGCATCTCGGCGGGTTGGAAGGCCTGGAGCGAGGAGCCGGACGGGGTGTTCGTGGTGCCCCGCGGTGCGATCCTGTGCCGGGTCTGACCCGCCCGGGCCCGTGCGGAGGCCTGCGAAGCGGGCGTCGGCACGTGAGGGGCGGGCTCGGGCCCTTTGCCGTCGAGGTCGACGAAGGCCCTTGTTCGCTAGGGAGTGTTTTTTAGAAGGCTTTCGGGTCAGCGAGCGGCCGTCCAGGCAATCTCTCGCAAGACGATGTGCGAAGTTCAGCCTGGTCGTGCTTCACGAGCGCAGAGGCGTAGCGAGAGGCGGCCTGGTGGACGCGAGCCCGAAATGATGCAAAAAACACGACCTAGTTAATGTACTCGGCGCGGACCGCGTAGATGGCGGCCTCGGTGCGCGAGTGCACCTGGAGTTTCTCCAGGATCTTGCGCACGTGGTTCTTCACCGTGTTCTCGGTGATGAACAGCCGCTCGCCGATCTCCCGGTTGTTCAGTGAGTGCGCCAGCAGCCGCAGGACCTCGGTCTCGCGTCGGGTCAGGTCCGGAATGGTCGGTCGGCTGGGCGGTCCGCTCTCCTGTTTGGCCAACTCGGCGAACTCGGCGATGAGCTTGGTGGCCATCGCGGGGTTGATCAGGGACTGACCGTCGGCGATGGAACGCACCACCCGGGCGATGTCGGTGACGCCGATGGCCTTGAGCAGGTATCCGGCCGCTCCGGCTTTGAGGGCGTCGAACAGGTCGGCTTCCTCGTCGCTCATGGTGAGCATGACGAAACGGGTGCCCGGCACCGCCTCGCGGATGCGCGAGCAGGCGTCGATACCGCTGGTGTGCGGCATCATCACGTCCATGAGGACCACGTCGGGACGTAGTTCGGTGGCCAGCCCGACGGCCTCCTCGCCGTCGCCGGCCTCTCCCACCACGTCGATGTCCTCCTCGTCCCCCAGAACGGAGACCAGACCGCGGCGGAACAGCGCGTGGTCGTCCACGACCAGGACACGGATCGGCGCGGCGGGGGCGGGTTCTGTGCCGGGATGGGGTATCTGTGCGGAGAGAGGGGGGTGGGGACTCACGGGATCGGACCGTTCCTTCCCTTGCAGTAGAACGGGCTTTCGCACGCTGGGGCCTGGAGGCCGCGGAGGTGCTCGCGCGCCCCGCGGATCCGCCCGCCCCGTGCGGGTGCTTCTCGTCGAGGTCGTGCCCATCTTCGCACGGGCGGCGGTGTCGTGGTGCGGGGTCGGGGATTTTCTTCGGTGCGCGCGTGGACCTTCCCCACCCGTGGTGACGCGCCTCGCCTCGGGTGGGGGAGGGACGCCCGGGTGGCCGGGTGGAAGGTCGGTCGACAGTGGCGGTGTCGCGGACCGTGGGGGAGCCGTAGAGCACGAGGAGGAAGTTCCATGTCCGAGCTACCGATCGGTTACTGGCTCAAACACCTGGATCGGCTCATCGAGAACGACTTCGAGCGGATCCTGGCCTCGCAGGGGCTGGGGCGTCGCCACTGGCAGGTCCTGCACTCTCTGTACACCGATCCGGGCACCATCGCCGACCTGGACCGTGCTCTGGCCCCGTTCTTGGAGGAGGACGAGTACACCGTGGCGCCGGTGGTGGAGCAGCTGCGCCAGCGCGGCTGGGTGCGGGGGCTGGTCTCCCTGGAGCTGACACCGGCGGGCCGGGATGGGCATGAGGCCCTCTTCGCCAAGGTGCAGGAGGCGCACCGTCGCCTCTCACGCGATATCGGCGAGGAGGAGTATCGGGTCGCGGTCAGCGTACTGAAGCGAATGTCGACCAATCTCGAACAGGGGTGAGCGGGCCGGTGCGGGTCAGGGCGTGGGCAGTTCCTTGGTGAGTTCGACAAAGGCCAGGTCGTCCCGTTTGGGTCGACCGAAGGTCTCGTCCCCGTAGGGGAAGGGTTCGGTCCTGCCGGTGTCGGTGTAGCCGCGCCGTTCGTACCAGGCGATCAGCTCCGGTCGCTGCTTGAGCACCTTCATCCGCATCAGGTGGCAGCCCCAGGCGCGGGCCGCGGTGTTCTCGGCTTCGGCCAGTACGCGCCTGCCCAGCCCCGATCCCTGGATGGTGGGCCGTACCGAGAACATGCCGAAGTAGGCGTCGTCGGTGCCGCGTCGGAGTTCGCAGCAGGCCACGATGCGCCCTTCGGCCTCGGCGACCAGGACGATGGTGTCGGCTCGCTCCACCAGCTCCGTCATGCTTTGGGCGTCCATGCGCTGGCCGTCGAGCAGGTCGGCCTCGGTGGTCCAGCCCTGTTTGGACACATCCCCCCGGTAGCAGGAGTTGACCAGTTCCACCAGGGCGGGCACGTCGTCGGTGACGGCGTGTCTGTAGGTCGGTCGGAGTCCGCTCTGTGGTGCTTCGTGGCTGGTCTGGGTGCTGGTCACACGCCTCTCCCCCGTTGTTTCGGCTCCCTTGTGTCACTCCAGTATCGGACATGGCCCTCACCGGGGAGCACGCGCCCCAGGGTGTGGGGCGGTGCGTGAGTGCGCAGGTCGGCGCCTTGGGGCGGGGTTCAGCGGGTGTCGTGGTGGTGTCGGGCCTGTTGGATGCGGGCCAGGAAGCCGCGTAGCCGCCGGCGGGCGCCGTCGGCGTCGATCAGGCCCGGGGTGGTGACCAGTTGCAGGGCGAGCCCGTCGACGTGGGTGTGCAGGTAGCCGGACCACTCCTCCACCCACGGGTCGGGGTGGGGCAGGAAGGGGTCGGGTACCGAGGCCCCGATCAGGCCCGCGACCAGTTGACGGTAGAGCCTGCGCTGGCTGTTCCAGCGCCGCTCCCGGTCACGGTCCAGCTCTCCCAGGGTCCCGGCGGCCTCCCAGGCCCGGTACTCGGCGCGGCGGGTCCGGTCCAGGGGGAGCAGTTGCTCTGCGTACTCGGCCGCCCTCTCCAGCAGGGGCGTGTGCGGGGACCGGGTCTTGTCCAGGTCCAGGATGCGCTGGGTGGCGCGTTCCTCGGCCAGGTCCATGGCGAACAGGAGCAGTTCCTCGCGTGTTCGGAAGTAGTGACGCAGCGCGCCGGGCGACCAGCCCGCCTCGGCGGCGACGGAGCGGATGGACACGGCGGCGGGGCCGGCCTCGCCGATGATCCGCCACAGGGCCTCGGCCAGCTCTCGGCGGCGTTGTTCGTGGTCGACGATCTTGGGCACCCCTCTTTTATAGCACGCCTGTGTTATTTTATTTAGCACATGCGTGCTTTTAAAGAGACGGGAGTCTTCCATGCCACCCCTGGACGTCCTGGTCCCGGTCGCCGGATTGGCCCTGCTGGACACGCTCAGTCCGGCCACCATCGGGATCACCCTTTATGTGTTACTGACCGGGACGCACGCGGTGGCCCGCCCCCTGTTCGCCTACCTGGCCACCGTCGCGGTCTTCTACTTCACCTTGGGCTGTGTGCTCATGCTCGGATTCGGGGTGCTGTTCCAGGCCCTGGAGGGTCTGGCCGACAGCCCCGTCCTGGGGTGGGTGATGGTGGTGCTGGGCGCGGGCATGCTCGGCTACGCCCTGTTCATGCCGACCGGGTCGCGCAGACAGCGCAGACCCGCCGCGCTGGGCACCACCGCGATGATCGGTCTGGGTGTGGCCACCGGACTGCTGGAGGGCGGCACGGCCCTGCCCTACTTCGGTGCCATCGGGATCATGACCACCGCCGACCTGCCGGTGGCGGTGTGGGTGCCCATGCTCGCCGTCTACAACCTCGTCATGGTGCTCCCGCCGATCCTGCTCTACCTGGCCCACCGCCTCTTCGGTGAGCGGCTGCGTCCCCGCCTGGAACGGTGGCGCACCAAGGTCGAGTCCTCCTCGCGTGAGGCGATGGGCTGGGTCATCGGCATCGCGGGATTCCTGGTCCTTCGCCACGGAGTGTGGCTCACCGGGATCCTGGAGGGCACGGGCATCTCCCTGAGCGGCCTTTGACCGAGGGGGCGACGAAGGGGGCGGGCGACGCGCGCGAAGGGGGGCGCTCATGCTTGACCGGCCTCCACTGTCGCCTGATGATGAACATCGCACATCAGGAAGATGACGATTCCACGGGGTTCCATGGTCAACACAGAGGTCGTCGACGGCGTTCGTCTCCTCTCCCACGCCCACGTCAACTGCTATCTCATCGAGGACGACGACGGCGTGACCCTTGTGGACGCGGGCCTGCCGAGCATGTGGCCCATGGTCCTGGAAGCGCTGGAGCGGTCGGATCGGCGCCCCGACGAGGTCAGGGCTCTGGTGTTGACCCACGGCCACTTCGACCATGTCGGTTTCGCCGCGCGCGCCCGCAGGGAGTGGAACGTGCCCGTGCTGGTCCATCCCAAGGACACCCGCCTGGCCGCCCACCCCTACCGGTACAGGCCCGAACGCAACCGTCTTCTGTATCCGCTGACCCACCCCCGTTCCCTGCCGGTGCTGGGGCGGATGGCCATGGCCGGGGCGTTGAACGTCAAAGGGGTCGAAGGCACCGAGGAGCTGGCGACCGGAACCGCCCTGCCGTTGCCCGGTCGTCCCACGGTCGTGCACACCCCCGGGCACACCGACGGACACTGCATCCTGCACCTGCCCGAGCGTGACGTCGTCCTCAGCGGTGACGCCCTGGTCACCCTGGACCCCTACACCGGTCACGTGGGCCCGCAGATCGTGGCCTCGGCGGCCACCAAGGACACCCGGCGGGCCCTGGCGTCCCTGGACGCGGTGGCCGCCACCGGCGCCACCACGGTGCTGCCCGGCCACGGGCGGCCCTGGTTCCAGGGGGCGCGGGAGGCGGTGCGCCACGCGCTCGACGTGGGCAGGCACTGAGCCCCTCCCCCGCCACGATCCGGTGCCGTCGTTTCCGGGGTGGGCGCATGACCGAGGGGGCGTAGGGGCCCCATCCCGAGGTTTGACCTCAACATTGGTTGAAGTTCTACGGTTCTTCCTACCAGCCCCGAACGATCCGGTGGACGCCCATGAGCATGGAAATGACCGCGTGGAACTCGATCTACCACGCGATGCACGCACACGAGGACCAGCGTCCCTTCTCGCTGCCCGTCCTGCGGCGGATCGCCTCCTTCGCCCGACCCCATGCCCGCCACCTGGGCTGGTTCCTGGCGCTGAGCGTGGTCACCGCCGCCCTGACCGTGGTCTCCCCGCTCCTGGCGGGAAGGGTCGTCAACGCCATCACCGGCGGCGGAGCACTGGAACCGGTGCTGTTCCTGGCCGGGCTCATCGCCCTCGTGGCGCTCCTGGAGGCGGTCCTGGGGCTGGTCGTGCGCCGGCTGTCGGCCGGCATCGGTGAGGGCCTCATCCTGGATCTGCGCACCACCGTCTACGACCACGTCCAACGCATGCCGGTCGCCTTCTTCACCCGCACCTGCACCGGGGCCCTGGTCAGCCGGCTCAACAACGATGTCATCGGCGCCCAGCGCGCCTTCAGCGACGTGCTCTCCGGAGTGGTCGGCAACCTGGTCACCCTGCTCCTGACCCTGGCGGTGATGCTCACACTGTCCTGGCAGATCGCCCTGCTCGCCCTGGTGCTACTGCCCCTTTTCGTGGTGCCGGCCCGCCGCATGGGCGCCCGCCTGGCCCGGATCGAACGTGAACGCACCGTCCACAACGCGGCCATGGGCACCCAGATGACCGAGCGTTTCTCCGCCCCCGGCGCGACCCTGGTCAAGCTCTTCGGACGTCCTGAGCGTGAGTCGGCCGAGTTCGCCCGCAGGGCGGACAGGGTCCGTGACATCGGGGTGCGCACCGCCATGGTCCAGGAGGTCTTCTTCGTCGCGCTGACCCTGGTCTCCGTCCTGGCTTTGGCCCTGGTCTACGGGTTGGGCGGTTTCTACGCCCTGAGCGGCCGGCTCGACGCGGGCACCGTGGTGTCCATGGGCATGTTGCTCACCCGCCTGTACGCCCCTTTGACGGCCCTGGCCAGTGCCCGTGTGGAGGTCATGAGCGCCCTGGTCAGCTTCAGTCGGGTCTTCGAGGTGTTGGACCTGCGCCCTTTGGTGCGGGAGAGCAGGGACGCCACGACGGTCCCCCCGGGGCCGGTGTCGGTGGAGTTCGACCAGGTTGATTTCGCCTATCCCACCGCCGACAAGGTGTCGCTGGCCTCCTTGGAGGAGGTCTCCACCCTGGACACGGCCGAACACCGCCAGGTGCTGCACGGCGTCTCCTTCCGTGTCGAACCGGGGCGGACGGTGGCTCTGGTCGGTTCCTCGGGGGCGGGTAAGTCCACCATCGCCCAACTGGTCCCGCGCCTGTACGACGTGGACGCCGGTGCGGTACGCCTGGGCGGGGTGGACGTGCGCGAGCTGACCTTCGACTCGGTGCGTGCCACCTTGGGCATGGTCACCCAGGACGGACACCTCTTCCACGAATCCATCCGCGCCAATCTGCTACTGGCCCGACCCGAGGCCGGGGAGGAGGAGCTGTGGGAGGTGTTGCGCCGCGCCCGTGTGGACGCACTGGTCTCCTCCCTGCCCCAGGGGTTGGACACGGTGGTCGGCGAGCGGGGGTACCGCTTCTCCGGAGGTGAACGCCAGCGGCTGACCATCGCCCGTCTGCTGTTGGCCGCCCCTGAGGTGGTCATCCTGGACGAGGCGACCTCGGCGCTGGACTCCACCTCCGAGGCGGCGGTGCAGGCCGCCTTGGCCGAGGCGCTCAGGGGCCGCACCGCACTGGTCATCGCCCATCGTCTGTCCACGGTCCGCGCCGCCGACGCCATCTTGGTGGTCGAGGACGGCAGGATCGTGGAGCGTGGCACCCACACCGAACTGCTGGCCCGTGACGGGCGTTACGCCGAGTTGTACCGGACCCAGTTCGCCTCCGGCGACACCGAACCCGCCACCGCCTTCGGCCCTTGAAGACTCCGTCCCCCGGTGGCGCCACCGGGGGACGGCCCCTGTTCCCTCCAAGCGGCCCGGACTCCTCACCGCCGGCCCACGCGACCGCCCGGGGTCTGTGATGGTGTGCTCAGAGTTCGCGGATGACGCGGGCCGGGTTGCCGGCCGCGACCACGTTGGCGGGTAGGTCACGGGTGACCACCGCACCGGCGCCCACCACGGTGTTCTCCCCGATGCTCACTCCGGGGCAGACGATGACCCCGCCGCCCAGCCACACGTTGTCGCCGATCGTGATCGGTTCGGCCGACTCCCATTTGGCGAGGCGTTGCTCGGGGTCGATCGGGTGGGTGGGGGTGAGCAGTTGCACGTTCGGGCCGATCTGTACGTCGGCGCCGATACGGATCGGCGCCACGTCCAGCATCACCGCGCCGCAGTTGACGAACGTGCGAGGCCCGATGCTGATGTGGTAGCCGTAGTCCACCCGCAGTGGCGGACGTACCCAGGCGTCCGGTCCCAGGTTGCCCACCAGCGCGGCCAGGAGCGCTCTGCGGTTGGGGTCGTCGGCGGAGGCGCCGTTGAACGCCTTGGCGCGTTTCTCCGCCTGGATGAGGTCGGCCTGCAACTCGGGGTCGTCGGCCTGGTAGAGCTCACCGGCGAGCATACGTTCCTTCTGGCTTGTCACCATGGTCCCTTCTGCTCGGCTTGTGCCTCGACCCTAGGCCGCGGCCGCAGAAAAAGGGAATGCGGGTCCGTCTCCGCCGGAGACGGACCCAGATCTCACAGGATCCGACGTGCTCCGGGCAGGGCGCGCACGGCGGCGGCCAGTGCCCAGCAGGCGGGCACCGCGATCACGGCCATGACGGCGAACTTGGCCAGCGCGGCGGCCTGCCAGCCGCTCAGGGCCATGCCCGTCCCCACCAGTACCAGCGGATGCAGGAAGTACACGGCGAAGGCGTTGTCGGACAGCCATCGGGTGAAGCGGTTGTCGACGTCGGCCCAACGACGGAACCCCACCAGCAGGGTGAGCACCGCCCCTGTGGCCAGGACGGACTCGGCCATCACCTGTACCAGCGCCTGCCAGGTGCCGGGGGCCTGCACGGCCTCGCCCAGCACCACGGGGAGCGCCCTTCCCACCACCAGACCGGTCAGGGCCAGGGCCGCGCCGAACCATCCTGCGGTACCGGGAAGCCGGGACAGCCAGTTGCCGCGGTAGGCGAACACCCCCACTGTGAACAGGGAAAGGTACTGGGGCAGGTGGCCGGGTGAGGGCAGGCCGACCACGGGCCAGTAGGGGGCGGGGGCCAGGTAGCGCCAGACGAAGGTGACAAGGGCCAGGCCTGCGGTGAAGGCCAGCACCGGCCACAGCCACCGCAGCGGCGCGGTGTCCTCGGGGCGGGCCGGGGGCCGGGGAGTCAGGTCGGTGCGCGGGGCCCGTCGCTCGCGCAGGCCGCGGACAGCCAGGTAGGCCAGGGTGAAGATCAGCAGGACCTCCGCGAACCACATGGGCCCGGGGTCGAAGCTGACCAGGTAGAAGAGCCAGTAGGGAAGTTCGGAGCCCTCGGCCTGGAAGAGCCGCACCCACTCGGGATAGTGGTGGGCGGTGACGAACGGACGCACCAGCAGCGCGAACAGCAGTAAGGGCACGCCCAGGCGACGCAGGCGTTCACGCACCAGGCCCCGGCCTCCCCTGCGGTCGGCCGCCCCTGGCACGAAGTAGCCGGCGATGAGGAAGAACAGGCCCATGAAGTAGGCCTGGTTGACGATGACGAACACGTCGAGTAGGCCGCCGGAGGGGTCCTGGGCGGGTTCGGTGTAGTACCAGACCGGGATGTTGCCGTAGGTCACCGCCACGTGGTGCAGGACCACCAGGACGGTCAGTGCCACGCGCAGGTTGTCGATGTGGTGCAGGCGCCGGCGCGGGGGTGGTGCGGCAACGGTCGGGGCGTGGGGTGGTGTGGTCTGTCGTGTCATGGTGTCCTCATCACATGGGAGCGGGTGAAGGCGGGTCTGCGCGGATGGCGCGCACGAGGAGTTCGCTCAGCTCGTGGGCGTAAGCCATCAGGTCGTGGTCGGGGTGGAGGCTGCAGTAGGAGAACATCGCGTCCAGGGCCGCCTGCTGGGTCACCGCCATCACCCGCACGTCGAAGTCGCGGAACTCTCCGCTGTCCTGGCCGGCCCGGTAGAGGTTCTCCAAAGGCTCGTAGAGGGCCTCGGTCTCGGCGGCCCCGTAGCGGGGGGTCCCGTCGGCCTTGCGTGCGTGGGTGAAGATCTGCGTCAGTGTCGCCATGCGTCCGGGATGGGTCAGCGCGTACCCGGCCACGCCCCGCACGTGGGCGCGCAGCATGTCGGCGGCGTTCTGTTGTTCCATGATCCGAGGCAGGACCGACTCGCCGATCTCGGTGTAGATGTCCGTCACCACCTGGTCCATCAGTTCGTCCTTTCCTGCGAAGTGGTAGGAGATGACGCCCTTGCTGATCCCGGCGGTGTCGGCGATCCGTGCCAGGGAGGCGTTGGGGTAGCCCACCTCGGCGATGGTGTCGACGGCCGCCGTGATGATCTGTGCCCTGCGGGCCTTCTCGATGAAGGACCGCTTCTGACCACTCGTCTCATTTTTTGACCGCATGGCCAGAATCTAGCACGTGCGGTCAGAAGTCCATGGGGGATCTCCCTGGTACGTCCCTGGTGCGCCACCCACCCGTCCCTGATCCGGGGTCGGGGCGGGGGTGTGTGGACACCGGCCTCCTACGCCCCGGACGCTCCGGCCCCGAACGGCCCCCTCCAAGGGCGTGGGCGCCCCCGCGCCGGAGGAAGGCGCCCACGTGGGTGGGGTCGCGGTGTCAGTGGCCCAGGTAGGCGCGCAGGTGGCGGGCGGTGAGGGTGTCGGCGTCGGCGACCAGGGCGGCGGGGCTGCCCTGGAAGACGACCCGACCGCCGTCGTGCCCGGCACCCGGACCCAGGTCGATGATGTGGTCGGCGTGGGCCATCACCGCCTGGTGGTGCTCGACGACCACCACCGTGTTGCCGTCCTGGACCAGGCGGTCCAGCAACGCCAACAGCCGGTCCACGTCGGCCAGGTGCAGGCCGGTGGTCGGTTCGTCCAACACGTACACCGCGCCCTGCCGGGCCATGCTGATCGCCAGTTTCAGACGTTGGCGCTCACCGCCGGACAGGGTCGTCAGCGGCTGGCCCAGACTCAGGTAGCCCAGGCCCACGTCGTGAAGGCGGTCCAGGATGGTGCGGGCGTTGCCCGAGGTGAAGAAGTCCCGGGCCTGGACCACCGACATGGCCAGCACCTGGCTGATGTCCTTGCCGCGCAGTGTGTGGGCGAGCACCTCGGGGCGGAACCTCCTGCCCCGGCACTGTTCGCAGGTGGAGGCGACCCCGGCCATCATCGCCAGGTCGGTGTAGATGACCCCCGCTCCCTTGCACTGGGGGCAGGCGCCCTCGGAGTTGGCGCTGAACAGGGAGGCCTTGACCTTGTTGGCCCGGGCGAAGGCGGTGCGGATCGGGTCGAGCAGGCCGGTGTAGGTGGCCGGGTTGGAGCGGCGCGAACCTCGGATCGGTGACTGGTCGACCACCACCACGCCTTCGTGCGCGGGCAGGGAGCCGTGGACGAGCGAGCTCTTGCCCGAGCCCGCCACGCCGGTGACCACGGTGAGCACGCCGAGTGGGATGTCCACGTCCACGTTCTTGAGGTTGTGGGTGTCGGCGCCGATGATGGAGAGGACACCGGTGGGTCTGCGTACCTGTTCGCGCAGGGCGACCCGGTGGTCCAGGTGCCTGCCGGTGAGGGTGTCGGAGGCGCGCAGCCCGGCCACGTCCCCGGTGTAGGTGATGTGCCCGCCCGCGGGACCGGCGCCGGGGCCAAGGTCCACCACATGGTCGGCGATGGCGATGGTCTCGGGTTTGTGTTCGACCACCAGGACCGTGTTGCCCTTGTCCCGCAGGCTCAGGAGCAGGTGGTTCATCCGCTCGATGTCGTGCGGGTGCAGGCCCACGGTGGGTTCGTCGAAGACGTAGGTCACGTCGCTGAGGCTGGAGCCCAGGTGACGGACCATCTTGACCCGTTGGGCCTCACCTCCGGACAGGGTGCCCGACTCCCGGTCCAGACTCAGGTAGCCCAGTCCCACCCGCACCAGGGAGTCCAGGGTGTGGCCGAGGCCGTCCAGCAGGGGTTTGACCGAGGGCTCGTCCAGGGAGGTCACGAACGCGGCGAGCTCGTCGACCTGCATGGCCGAGCACTCGGCGATGGTGCGTCCGGCGACCTTGACCGAGCGGGCCCGGGCGTTGAGGCGGGTGCCCTCGCACTGGGGGCACACCGCGAAGACCACGGCCCGGTCCACGAAGGCGCGCACCGCCGTCTGCATCTTCTCGCGGTCCTTGGTCAGGTAGGTGCGCCTGATCTTGGGGATCAACCCCTCGTAGGAGAAGGAGTTGGTGCCCACCTTGACCTTGGTGGTGGGCAGGTGCAGCAGGGTGTGCCACTCCTGCTCGGTGTAGTCGGCCAGTCGTTTGTCGGCGTCCAGCAGGCCCGAGTGGACGAACACCTGCCAGTACCAGGTGCCCACCCCGTAGCCGGGGACGGTGATGGCTCCCTCGTTCAGGGACAGGTCACGGTCCACCAGCTCGTCGATGTCGATCTGGTCGGTGCGCCCCAGTCCTTCGCATTCGGGGCACATGCCCTCGGAGCTGTTGAAGCTGAAGACGCTGGAGGGTTCCAGACGCGGGGTGCCCACCCGGCTGAAGACGATCCTGAGCATGGCGGCGGCGTCGGTGGCGGTGCCGACGGTGGAGCGGGAGTTGGCGCCCATCCGCTCCTGGTCGACGATGATGGCCGCGCTCAGATTGTGCAGGGCGTCCACGTCGGGGCGCCCCAGACTGGGCATGAACGACTGGACGAAAGTCGTGTAGGTCTCGTTGATGAGCCGCTGGGACTCGGCGGCGATCGTGCCGAAGACCAGGGAGGACTTGCCCGACCCGGACAGGCCGGTGAAGACGCTCAGCCGTCGTTTGGGGATGTCCACGTCCACGTCGGCGAGGTTGTTCTCCCGGGCTCCCCGCACCTGGATGGTGTCGTGGGCGTCCGCGGTGAAGGGTTCGGAGGACAACACTGCTCCTTGGAATTCCTTATGGCGTAAGATGATGACCTGCGAACGTTAGTTTATGTCGTAAGGAGATGCAAGTGGTGGTCTACGCCGGACAGGGGGACGCCCGTCGCGCCATGGAGTTGCTGTGGCGCGACCGCGACGGGAAGGAGAAGCGGACCGCGCCCGGGCCAAAGCCGGAGCTCAGCGTCGACCTGGTGGTGGAGACCGCCATCGCCCTGGCCGATGAGGAGGGTATGGACGCGCTGTCCATGCGCGCCGTGGGCGGGCGCCTGGGTCGCACCGCCATGTCCCTGTACACCTACGTGGCCAGCAAGAACGAACTCGTCGAGCTGATGTACGACCAGGCCTTCGCGGAGCTGGCCGACGCGGCCGAAAGCGACACCGAACAGGACTGGCGGGCGGCCACGACCTCTTGGACCGTCCGGTTGTGGGACTTCTGTCTGCGCCACCCCTGGACGTTGGAGGTCTCTCAGGCCCGCCCGGTGCTGGGGCCGGGCGAGTATCGGCTCTTCGAGTCGCTGGCCGCGGTGCTGCACCGCGCCGGGTTGGCCCCGGTGCGGATCCGCAGCGCCTACGGCAACCTGTTCACCCTGGTGCGCGGACCGGCTCGGACCGCCTCCGAGGCCCGCCGGGCCGAGGCGGTCACGGGTAGGCCTGAGGACGAGTGGTGGTACGAACGTTCGGCCGAGTTGGAGAGGGTGGCCCCCGACTTCGCCGAGCGCTTTCCCACCCTGACCCTCATGAGCGAGCAGGGGGCGTTCGACAACGAGGACATGGACAAGCCCTACCTGGAGCAGGAGGCGTGGGAGACCTTCCGGTTCGGGTTGGAGGCGCTGCTCGACGGCATCGAGGCCGCGATCAGTGCACAGGGGCGGGGCGTGTCCGGGCAGGGGGAGGAACGGTCGGCGATCGGTGCCCCGAAGTCGACCACTCCCCCGCGTTCACCAGGTGCCGGTGGCCCGGAAACGGCCGGGTAGGGTCGCGCCAACGGGCGACCCACCGTGTGCGGTGCCACCGCCGGGGCGCGGGATCTGCGCAGAGGCGGTACTCATCCGGCTCGTCTCGATGAACGTGGCGCCCTCCGGCAGGAGCGGACCGTCCTGGACCCCACCTCGGGGAGGGGCCGGACCCGGTTTTCGAAACCCCCTCGGGGCGGTGCACCACGCGGGTGGGAACCCTCGTCGGTGACGGTGTGATCCGTCAAAGACACAACGACGAAGCGTGCGTACGGCGCTGTGGTGTCCGTGGTCTTGTCCGGGTGGAGGTCGAGGAGGGTCCCGCGTAAGAACCTGGGTTCCGGTGGACGCCGGGCGGGGCTTCCTCGCTCTCACAACAGCGGATCTTCTCAGATCAGAGGCTTTCCGGATCCGGGTCACTCCCAGGGCCAGGTCGCGTCCCGACCGGCTTCCAGCAGCGGAATCGTGCGAAACGCCGCGTCGGTGAGCCCTCCGAAGGTGTGCCGGTTCCGATTCCCCGACGGGGCGTGGCCATACCCGTACCCGGCCAGGTTCCACGTGTACATCGGCGTGGTCGCCGGGATCGCCGTGTCCACGTCCCCCCGGTCGGAGGCCTGCTCGTCGGTGACGATGACGACCCGGTCATGGCCACCGAACTCCTTGCCCAGGGCGAGTGCGGTGTCGGTGCCACCGCCCAGGAACCATCCACCGCTCCCCCACCGCTCCACGGCCCCCAGCACGGACTCGCCGGCCTTGAGGGGAAACGCCTTGGTGAGAGCTCCGGGCGGGTCACCCAAGTACCGGCGGTTGGAGGAGAAGGACACCACGTCCGCGCTCTGGCAACGGTGACCCAACGCGATCCCGAACAGCGCGGCCACGTCCCACCGCATCAAGGTCCCGTCCTTGGAGAACGCCGCTTCCATGGAGGAGGAGGTGTCGACCAGGATCAGGGTCCGTCCGGGCAGTTCGGGAATGTTGTCCAAGGACGCGGTGAGCGCCTTCTCCAACGGGTGCCCCCACCGCAGCGAGGGGACGGCCCGGTGAGCGGACAGGAACCGCATCGGCAGCTGCCGGGAACGGGCCACCTGCTCGGGGTCGGCCAGGCGCGCCGCGACCTGTTCGGCGACCTCGTCCGTCACCCCCGCCTCATCGAGGTTACGCAGGTTCCGCAGCAGCGCCATGTACCCCATGGAGGGGATGAGCGCCTGCCACAGCCTGGCCTTGGCCACCCTGTCCCCGGCCAGGGACAGCGCCGTCTCCCACGTGATCCCGGCCCTTGCGAGCCGGTCGGGGACCAGCAGCAGCCCGGGGTCGGTCGCGGCGGCTTCCACCAGGTGGGCGTTGGCGGCCAACACCGGCAGCCGTTCGGGGTCGGGTCGGGTGTCGCGATCGTGGCGGCGCTCGTGGACATGCGCGAACAACGCCCCTTGCCAGGGCTTGTCCTTGGCGGGAGCGGCGTGCACGAGGTTGAGCACGTCTGAGAAGCGAAAGCCCGCCGAGGCGGTGTCGTACCTGAGCACGGCCCGGGGGGTGTACAGCCGCTGGACGGCGTCGGCGATGCCGCGCTTGACGGGTTTGGGGATACGACGCCCGTACCGGCCGGTCCAGTACGCCAGGGCTTCCCCCGGTTCGTCGGCGCGGGCCAGGGCGGCGTCGATCCACTGGCGGGAATGGCCATGGGCTCCGGCGTCCAGGCGGGCCTTGGCGCCTTCCAGGGCGGCGACCAAGGAGACGGAGCGCATGTTCGCCTCGTGACGCGACCACCGCACGAAGGACCCGAACCAGTCCGGGTCCTGTACGGCGACGGTATGGACGAGTCGGGTGAAGCGGTCGTCGCGCTGCCCGGCGGTCTCGTAGAAGGTGTTCTCGCCGACCATGTTGTGGACGGCGAGCAGCCACAGTTCCGACCTGGCCTCGCGCGCGTACCCGGCACCCCCCTCGAAAGTACGACCGGAAGGGGTCTGGTCGCTGGTGACGGGCGAGCGGACGGCAGGGCGGACGCCGGGCCGGTTGAACTTCGCCATGAGTGAGAGTTCCTTCCGCACCGGGAGGAGACCTCACTTCAGAAGATGCGCCCGAGATCAAGTCGGAGACGGAACGTAGGCGCTCTGCCGATTGAGCTACGTCGGCCTTTGGGCCGACGGCGGGACTCGAACCCGCAACCACCCGCTCCTGAGGCGAAGTAACCGTCACCTGCGCACCGGGCGCATCCCCTGAAGTGGTGTCCTCCCGAGATCAGGGCGGACACGGTGGGAGTTCTCGACGAAAGAGGTGACCGTGTCCCGCGCACCGGGAGGTGCTGACCGGGACTGTACAGCAGAAACGTTCTCCTCTCATCCCGATTTTTCGTCACTCGGGTGCCCTTGCGTCCTGTCGGTCCCACGACTCCCGAAGCCGGCAAGGTGGTTCAGTGCCGCTGTCGGCCGGGGCGGAGAAGAAACGCGGGTTCGCGTGGTGCCGTCCTGTGACCGAACTGGCACCCCACATCAGGCAGAGGTCGACATGCGACGCCGGTACGGAGGAGAGCACGACCACGCTGTCCGCCTGCTTCGCCCCCACTGCCACCCACCGACACCGCCGAGGAGACCATGACCACCTGGACCACTCGCCCCGAGGCCGCCGACGACATCCCGGCCATCCGCGACATCCTCCTCGCGGCCTTTTCCACAACCGCCGAGGCCGACCTCGTCGACGCCCTGCGCGCCGATCCCCAGGCGTGGATCGAGGGCCTGTCGATGCTCACCACCGCCCCTGACGGCACCCCGGTCGGGTATGCGCTGCTCAGCCGCTGCCACGTGGACGGTGCACCCGTCCTCGCCTTGGCCCCGTGCGCGGTGGTGCCCTCCGCCCAACGCACAGGGGCCGGTTCGGCCGCGATCCGCGCGGCCCTGGAGGCCGCCGCGGCCAGGGGCGAGAACCTCGTCCTCGTCCTGGGCCACGCCGACTACTACCCCCGGTTCGGTTTCGCTCCCGCCTCCCGCTTCGGTATCCGGGCGCCCTTCGACGTGCCCGACGAAGCCATGATGGCCATGGCCCTGGACCGCGCCCGCCCCGTCCCGACCGGCACCATCCGCTATCCCGCCGCGTTCGGGGTCTGACCGCTCCCGTGGTTCGGATGCACGGGGTCGGCCTGTGGGTCCTCGCGTGTGGAAGGGGTGTGCCTGGTGGACGCCGTACCCCGACCGGACGGTGGCCGCCATACGGAAGGCCTTCTCCTGACGGCGGTAGGACCTTGGTCGTGGTGGGTGAGGGGAGCGGACTCGACCGGGATGGGGCGGGAGCGGACCGCCGACACCGACGCGGCCTCCTGCCGTGGCCGAAGAACGGTCGAGAACCGGCCCCGGAAGGGGGCGCGCAGGGCCTTCGCTGAGGCCGGGGCCGCCGGACCGGGGGTCGCGAACCCGTGGGTTCGGGTCTGTGTGACCGTGCTCCCGGCCCGGCGGGCATGCCGGGCGGGTCCGCCGCCCGACGGCTCCCTCCTCAGCGCCGCAGTGTCAGCACACCCGGCCGGTAGGGCAGGAGGTTGTAGTCGCCGCCGGAGCCGGGGGCCCGCCCCTGGTAGAGGAACTGAAGGTCGCAGACGTCGATGGTCATGGTCTGGTCGGGGCCTGTGCGGATCAGCTCGCCGTGGCTGATGTCATCGGTCCAGGTGGCGCCGCTGTTGGCCTTGCCCGCGAAGGGGTTGTTCTCGGTGGTGGCCTGCGGTGTCCACGTACCGTCCAGGCTGGTGGCCGTGAACGAGCGGAAGTAGCGGTCTCCCCGCGCGCCGATCGCCTCGACGAGCATGAGGTACCGGTTCTCGCCCTCCAACTTGTAGACCTGCACCCCTTCGAACAGGTTGTTGGTGCTGTCGGACATGATGGTCGTGTAGGTCGATCCGAAGCTGCCCGGGAAGTCGCCGATGGGCATCCTGGACCGGTAGATCCTGCCGTTGTCTCCGGCGAAGAACAGGTACATGTGCGTGTCGTCGCCGATGAGCGCCTGGTCGATGGGGCCGGTGGAGGAGTCGGCGATGCTTCCGTCGAAGAGCGTCCGCGCCGACGACCAGCTGTTCACATCGGTGGGGTCGGTCGATGTCCGGTAGGAGAAGGCGGGGCCGCCCCACTGGTAGGCGAGCACCCAGATGTCCCGGGGAGCGAAGTAGAAGAGCGTCGGTGCGACGGCGGCGAAGGGCATCGGGTTCTGGGCGGCCGAGGCCATGTCGGACCAGTCGTCGAAGAGGCCGAAGTTCATCGAGCCCCAGGACGTTCCCGTGTCATGGGTGGTCGCGTAGACGAGGTGCCGGCCCTCGTAGGGGGCGTGGGTGAAGTCCTTGAGCGAGACCCATCCCGGTCTGGGCTGCGCCAGCGGGCCGCTCGAGGCCCAGTCGTACGTCGAGGGAAGCGCGCACGTACCACCCGGGCCTTCGGCGTCGACGCGGACGAGTCGCCACTGCTGGTTGTCGCCGCCCCAGTCGCGGTACTGCACGATGTCGGCGCCGTCGGCGGTCGAGGCGCCCTGCACCTCCACGGCCTTGCCGCTGTGCCGGTTGATCAGTCGGAGGTGGCCTGCGGAGGAGTCCTCCAACCGGAACTGCTGGTTGGCCTGGTCATGGTCGGTCCACTGGACGATGGCGGCGCCATCGGCGGTCGACCAGTCGTGGACGTCCAGTACCTTGCCCGAGAGGCGTGACTCCAGCCGGTAGTAGCCGCCGCCGGAGTCGATGAACCGCCACTGCTGTTGGTCCTGGTCGTTGCGGGCCCATTGGGTGATCCGCGCCCCGTCACCGGTGGCCCGGTTGTACACGTCCAACGCCTTGCCGCTGCCGCGGTTCACCAGCACGTACCAGGCGTCGGTGTCGACCTCCGCCGCGGCGGCGGGCATCGGCGCCATCATGGCACCGGCGCTGCCGGTCACCAGGGCCATCACACCGGCGGTGACGAACCGCAGTAACCGTCCTCGCCGGTGTGAGGGTGGTGAGCTGGGGAACCTGCTCAATGTCGCCATGGTCCTTCTTCCAAAGGCCTGAGCCGCACGGTCCGCCCGAGGGGGGTGTGTTCGCGGGTCCTGGGCCTGCACTCGGGAATGTTAGCGTTAACATTTGCTCGGACGATCCGCCGCATGCCTGGATCGGGTTCCGCCGCGACAGTCTTGTCCGGAAGCCGGGGCGTCCTTGCCCTTGCCGTCGAATCTGAGCGACGACACATCGGAAGTCAAGACCCGTTTTGCAGAGAAGTTCCGGAAAAAGAAGGTCCGCCGCCTCGTCATGGGGTCATCGTCGACCCCTTCTTGTGGGCGTGGACCAGGACCATCGCGTGACCGCGTCCCAGCCCGTGGTCCTGGGCGGGTCACTCGAGGACGGTGTCCGGGCCGAAGAGGCGTCGTAGCCCTTCTCTTCCACGCGATCGACCAGAAGGCGGGGCACCAGATCGGCCTCGTCCTCGATGGTGTCCAGATAGGCCTGAAACGACACGGAGCCCTCCTCTGCCGGAAGGGAACCCGAGGTCCTCGGCTCGGCTGCCCAGGACATTTCGAGGAAACCCCGAGTGCGTCCGCCCCTTGGCCTTGAGAGTGACCCGGATCACCGGGCATGAGAGCGGCGGATGTTTAGCCCTGACGAAGCGGGTAGGAAGTCGAGCACGCGTCTGTGAGCCTCATCCGATCGGACGCGGTCGGATGGAAGGGGTCGCAGACGCGGGGCCGAGCGCCTACGGGGGACGTACGGGGGATGTGTGCCGCTCGGCCGCGCCGGACCGACGGTGTCGGGGGGCCCGAAGGTCCCGGCGGTGACATGAGGAAGCCCCCGCGTGACCACGCGTTGCGCGGGGGCTTCCTCATGTTCTGGCTCCTCTCCTTCCGATGGATCGGATCGGCGGGGTGGGCGGCCCGGCCTCGATCATCCGTATCCCCCGGAGTGGATCGGGCCTTGCCAGGCGGCCAGGGAGAAGGCACGCGCCGGGGCACGCCGGCACGGCCCCTTGTGCTCGTGCGCCTTCGGGCGTGTACAGGTGGAGCCCCTGTACAGGGGTGTGTCCGTGCGGCGACGTCGGTACCGGACGTTCGTGGGGCCGAGTCGGTGGTCGCCCTTCAGGGCGATGGCGATCCCCCGTCCGGTGCCGCCGGAGTCGAGACTCGACCTCGGCGGCGGCCTCGCCCGCGCGAAAGGAAACGGGCACACGGTCGTTTCCTCCCCACCAGGTGGACGGCGCCTTCGACGCGGCCGTGCGGGCCGGTGCCAAGGCCGTGGCCGAACCGGTGGAGCGTCCCTGGGCAGGGCGGTCCGCCTACGTCGCCGACCCCGAGGGCGACCGTTGGGAGATCGCCTGGGTCCCCGGGGCCGGGTTCGACGAGCGAGGCGCGCTGACCGGCTTCGGCGGCTGACACCGTCCCGGGACCGCCACCGCGGCCATGTCCCGAAACCGTGCGGCACAGCGGCACAGCCGTACCCGCTGTGAGATGCGGGGCCTTGGCCGTCACCGTCCGGCGTCGTGAGGTGCGCGCCCCAGGCCCCGGTGGGGCGAAAGAGCGGGCCGATGCTGTGGGAGGGGAGACAGAACACAGTGGTCACCCGCCTGGGAACGCTCCCACGGTCGTAGGATCGCAGTCATGGAAACACGTGTACTCGGCCGTACCGGCACCAATGTGGGCGTCATCGGCTTCGGCGCCTGGCAGATCGGAGACGCCTGGGGTCAGGTCAGCGAGACCGACGCCATGGCCGCCCTGCACGCGGCGGCCGACGCCGGGGTCACCTTCTTCGACACCGCCGACGTCTACGGCGACGGCCGCAGCGAGCAGCTCGTCGGCCGACTGCTCAAGGAACGCCCCGACATCACCGTGGCCACCAAGATGGGACGGCGCTCCGAGCAGGTCCCCGCCAACTACAACCCCGACAACTTCCGGGCCTGGAACGACCGCTCCCGTAAGAACCTGGGCGTGGACACCATCGACCTGGTCCAGCTGCACTGCCCGCCCTCCCAGGTCATCGACACCGACGCCGTCTTCGACGACCTGGACGCCATGGTCGCCGAGGGGCGCATGCGCGCCTACGGGGTGTCGGTGGAGACCTGCGCCGAGGCTTTGGCGGCCATCGCCCGACCGGGCGTGGCCACCGTCCAGATCATCCTCAACGCCTTCCGGCACAAGCCCCTGGAGGAGGTGCTGCCCGCCGCGCGCCGGGCCGGCGTCGGCGTCATCGCCCGCGTCCCGCTGGCCAGCGGCCTGCTCTCGGGCAAGTTCACCGCCGCCACCTCCTTCGGCGAGGACGACCACCGCAACTTCAACCGTCAGGGCCAGGCCTTCGACAAGGGCGAGACCTTCTCCGGCCTCGACTACGACACCGGCCTGGAGGCGGTGGAGCGTTTGCGTCCGCTGGTGCCCGAGGGCGTGGCCATGGCCCAGTTCGCGCTGCGTTGGATCCTGGACCAGCAGGGTGTCAGCGTGGTCATCCCCGGTGCCCGCAACGCCGACCAGGCGCGCGCCAACACCGTGGCCGCCGAGCTGGCTCCGCTCTCCGCCGAGGTCCGGGCCCGGGTGGACGAGGTCTACGACGAGCTCGTCCGTCCCCAGGTCCACCACCTGTGGTGAGGGTCGGCCGACAGCGGGAGGCGTTCTTGGCGTCGCGGGACGCCGGGCCGGCTTCCGCCCGGTAGCTCCGCACCCGTGTGAGCGGTCCCCCTCTTCGGACGGGGACCGCTCCTCGTCGTGGGTCCGCTGGGCCGCCGCGGCCCTTCGACCGGCCTAAGACCCCTGCTCAAGGTGAGGGCCTGGTAGCGGTATCGCCTACGATGAGCGGCGTGATCCGGGTACTGCTGGTCGATGACGAGGCGATGATGCGGGCCGGGCTGCGCGCGATCCTCTCGGCCGCCGAGGACATCGAGGTGGTCGCCGAGGCCGCCGACGGTCGGGCCGCTGTGCGGACCGCGTTGGCGCACCGGCCCGACGTGGTGCTGCTCGACATTCGCATGCCCGTCCTGGACGGGCTCAGCGCCGCCGACGAGCTGCGGCGGGTGCTGCCGCGAACGGCCGTGATCATGCTGACCACGTTCTCCGAGGACGAGTACATCGCGGGTGCCCTGGAGGCCGGGGTGTCGGGGTTCCTACTCAAGTCGGGCGACCCCTACGAGCTGATGGCCGCAGTGCGCGCGGCCCACCACGGGGCCTCCTACCTCTCCCCCAAGGTGGCCCACCGGGTGATCCAGCACGTCAGCACCAGTGCGCTGACACGGCGTTCGGCCGCCAGGGAGCGCGTGGAGACGCTCACCCCGCGCGAACGCCAGGTGTTGGCGTTGGTGGGCGCGGGGTTGTCCAACGCCGAGATCGCCCAGCGCCTGTTCCTGGTGGAGGGGACGGTCAAAGCGCACGTGAGCACCGTGCTGACCCGGTTGGGGTTGCGCAACCGGGTGCAGGCGGCGGTGCTCGCCCACAAGGCCGGCATCGTCGACGAGACCGAACCCGACCCCGCCGAGGGTCCCGGCACGGGCCCGGCGCACGGGTAGAGCCGGTCGGGCGCCCATGAACGCCCCTCCCGCCCCCTGCGGGGGTCACACGTCGCGCGCCCGCAGCACCCAGGCTCCGGCTCCCACCGCCGCCGCGGCCCAGGCCGCCAGTACCGGCGCGTACTCCCACCGCCCCGACATCAGCAGCCACCCGGCCGGTGAGGGCGTGTACTCGGCGAACGTGGCGAGCCAGGGGGCGGAGAGCCTGTCCGCGGCGAAGCCCAATAGTTCGGGGACCAGCAAAAGCAACACCACGAGGATCGCCAGCGCCCCGGCGGTGCGCCGCACCAGGGTGCCGACGCCCAGACCGAGCACCGCCAGCAACGCCAGGTACAGGCCCATCGCCACCACCTGACCGGCGTGCTGGGCGCCCATCGTCCCCAGTTCGTCGAATCGTGCCCCGGCCACGCCCACGCCCAAGGCCGCGATCGCGGTTCCGACGGCGAACACGGTCGTGCCCACGACCAGGGTCTTAGCTGCCAGGACCCGGGTGCGTGAGGGGGTGCAGGCCAGTGTCACGGTGATACTGCGGGAGGCGAACTCGCTGGTGGCGACCAGGACCCCCAAGGCGAGGAGGATGTACTGCACGTAGTACAGCAGTGCGTGCACGGCGGCCGTGACCGCCGGCACGGTGGTCGGGTCGCCGTCGTCGGGCTCGGACAGTGTGGACGCGAGCATGACCGCCGCCGCGCCGCCCAGGAACCACCAGGTGGAGCGGACGCTGGCGAGCTTGTACGTCTCCGCCAGGAAGGTCGAGAACGTGGTCGCGGCGGCGGGTGCGGGGAAAGCGAGGGAAGGGGTGTTCACGTGTTCTCCTGTGGTGCGGTGGCGACTTCGGCGGCGTACTCCACGCTGTGCGCGGTCAACTTCATGTAGGACTCCTCCAGCGAGGGCTCCACGGCCTCCAGCCCGTGCAGTCGCACCCCCAGTCGGTGCGCCAGCTCTCCGACCCGTGAGGGCGGCACGCCCGGCACGGTGAGTTCGTGGGGGCCGCTCCAGGTGGCTTCGGTCAGCGTTTGGGCCAGCGGCCCAAGGTCGGGGCCGCGGACCGTGGTGCCGGTCGCGGCACGAAGACCGGCCATCGTGGTGTCGGCGACGAGCCGACCCCTGCCCAGCACGATCAGCCGGTCGGTGGTCTGTTCCATCTCGCTCATCAGATGGGAGGAGACCAAGACCGTGCGCCCCTGTTCGGCCAGGGATCTGAGCAGGGTACGGATCCAGCGGACACCGTCGGGGTCCAGGCCGTTGACGGGTTCGTCGAGCATGAGGATCTCGGGGTCGCCCAGCAGCGCGCCCGCGATGCCGAGCCGTTGACTCATTCCCAGCGAGTAGGTGCCGGCCCGGCGTCGCGCGGCCTGGGTCATGCCGGTCAGTTCCAGCACCTCCTCCACCCGCCGCAACGGGATGCGCTGGCTCAGGGCCATGGCCCGCAGGTGGTCGCGCCCCGAACGGCCCGGGTGCACGGCCTTGGCGTCCAGCAGCGCGCCGATGGTGCGCAGCGGCTGCCGTAGTTCGGCGTAGGGCACGCCCTTGACCAGGGCGCTGCCGCCGGTGGGTGTGTCCAGGCCCAGGATGAGCCGCATCGTGGTGGACTTGCCGGCGCCGTTGGGGCCCAGGAATCCGGTGACGGTGCCCGGTCGCAGTTCCAGGGTCAGGCCGTCGACGGCGGTCTTGTCCGCGTAGCGTTTGGTCAGTCGGTTCAGTCTGATCACGGTGGTGAACCTACGGTCGCGTGCACCGGCCCGCACGAGCCGATCGGCATCCCGGGCCCCTGACTTTCGTCGGGGGTGGGCGGGGCCCGCGGCGGCATAGTGTGGGGCCGTGTAAGGGATGGAGAGGATGCCGGGCGGCCGGTGGATGATCGACGCCCTGGTGGCCCTGGTCCTGTTGGTGCCGGTTCTGGCGGCGTCCGGTCTGCCTTCCCAGGCCCGGATGTCGGTCACGGAACTACAGGTCCTCGCCGTGCCCGTGGTCGTCGTCGCGGTCCTGGTCTCGCGCCGACTGCCCACGGTCGCCGCCGCGGCCCCCGCGGTGGTGTCGGTGGTGGTGACGGGCAGCCTGTACACCGACCACCTGGCCTTCACCGGGATGCTCCTGGCCTGTCTTTTGGGCCGTCGGACCGGGGGAAGGCGGGCCGTGGTCTCACTCGCCGCCTGTCTGGGCGTCATCGCCCTGGCCCGGTTGACCTGGCCGGGTTCGGGCACCGACGACTGGTTCGAGTTGGGTAGTACCGCGTTGCTCCTGGTGGTGCTGCCATGGACGGTGGGGCAGTTCGTCCGTCGTCAGGAACAGCTCATCCGCGCGGGCTGGAACCTCGCCCGGCAGCTGGAGCACGAACAGGACCGGGTCGCCGAGCAGGTGCGGTTGCGTGAACGGACCCGGATCGCGGCCGACATGCACGACTCCCTGGGCCATGAGATCAGCCTCATCGCCGTGCGCGCGGCGGCGTTGCAGGTCGACCCCCGCACCGGGCGGGAGGGACGTCGGGCCGCGGGCGAGCTGCGCCAGAGCGCGGCCGATGCCACCGAACGTCTGCGGGCGATCATCGGCATGCTGCGCGAGGAGGGCGACACCGCACCGGTGTCGTCCACAGGTGATCCCGTGGCCGAACTGGTGCGCCGCGCGGCCGTCTCGGGCATGGACGTGCGGCTGCACGGATCCATGGTGAACCCCGGTGCGGCCCCGCCGTTGTGGGAGGCCACCGCCCACGCCGCCTACCGCGTGGTCCAGGAGGGGTTGACCAACGCCGCCAAGCACGCTCTGGGCGGCCCGGTGCGCGTGTGTCTGCGACACCGGCGAGAACACCTGGTCGTGACCGTGACCAACGCCCTGACCACGACGGTCGAGCAGGAACCGGGCGGATATGGGCTGGTGGGGCTGGACGAACGCGTCCGCCTGCTGGGCGGCCGGTTGGAGGCCGGGCCCAGGGACGGTGAGTTCGTGCTCCGCGCGCATCTGCCGCTACAGGCGTCGGTGGTGCCCTCCCCGCCGTCCAGGGCCCCGCGTTCCCGTCACGCCGAGGCCGACGCGCGCCGTGCCCTGCGACGTGGCCTGGTCGGCACGTTGTGGCCCGCCGTGGTGATCGTGGTGCTCCTGGCGGTGCTCTACCTCGCCGACCACGGATGGGGGTGAGCGCGGCGGTGGCCGGCCCGGGGGGAGGGGCGCGGCCGGCCACCGTCGCCGATCAGATCAGGCCCTGGGCGAGCATCGCGCCCGCCACCCGCTCGAACCCGGCCACGTTCGCGCCCAGCAGGTAGTCGCCCGGGCAGCCGTAACGCTCGGCCGCCTCCTCGCAGCGGTCGTGGATGTCGGCCATCGTCGCGGCCAGCTCACCCTCGGCGTGCTCGAAGGACCAGGAGGTGCGTCGGGCGTTCTGACGCATCTCCAACACGCTGGTGGCCACCCCTCCGGCGTTGGCCGCCTTGCCGGGGCCGAACAGCACCTTGGCCTCACGCAGCACCTTGGCCGCCTCGGGAGTGGTGGGCATGTTGGCGCCCTCGGCCACCGCCACCACCCCGTTGCGGGCCAGAGTCAGGGCCGCCTGGGCGTCCAGCTCGTTCTGTGTGGCGGAGGGCAGCGCCACCTCGCACGGTACGTCCCACACGCTGCCGCCCTCCACGTAGTGGGCGCCGGCGCCGCGTCGTTCGGCGTAGACGCTGATGCGTGCCCGCTCCACCTCCTTGACCTGCTTGAGCAGGTCCAGGTCGATACCGTTCTCATCGACCACGTAACCGCAGGAGTCGGAGCAGGCCACCACCTTGGCGCCCAACTGCTGGGCCTTCTCCACCGAGTAGATCGCCACGTTGCCCGAACCCGAGACGACCACGCGACGGCCGTCCAGGCTCTGCCCCGAACGCTCCAGCATCCGCTGGGTGAACAGCACGGTGCCGTATCCGGTGGCCTCGGTGCGTACTCGCGAGCCGCCCCACTCCAGCCCCTTGCCGGTGAGGACCCCGGCCTCCCAACGGTTGGTCAGGCGCCGGTACTGGCCGAACATGTAGCCCAGCTCACGGGCGCCCACACCGATGTCCCCGGCCGGAACGTCGGTGTGCTCGCCCAGGTGACGGTACAGCTCGGTCATGAACGACTGACAGAACCGCTCGATCTCGGTCTCGGAGCGTCCCTTGGGGTCGAAGTCGCTGCCGCCCTTGCCTCCGCCGATGCTCATACCGGTCAGGGCGTTCTTGAAGATCTGCTCAAAGCCCAGGAACTTGATCACGCCCAGGTTCACGCTGGGGTGGAAGCGCAGCCCTCCTTTGTAGGGGCCCAGGGCGCTGTTGAACTCCACGCGGAAACCGCGGTTGACGTGCACGCGGCCCTGGTCGTCGCGCCAGGGCACCCGGAAGATGATCTGGCGCTCGGGCTCGCACAGGCGTTCCAGGATGCGCTGCTCGTCGTACTCGGGGTGGCGGGTCAGTGCGGGCGAGAGGTCGTCCAGTACCTCCAGTACCGCCTGGTGGAACTCCGGCTCAGCGGGATTGCGACGTACGACGTGCTCGTAGGCCGAGCGGACGCCGGGGTGGTGGTCGCGGCGCGCGTCAGAGGAAAAGGGCATGGGTGAGCGTTCCTTTCGACACGGATGGAACGGGCACCCCACACGCCGTTGTGTCGGGAACCTCGGGCAGGCGCACTGTGGCGCCGTACGTTGGGGATGACCAGGGGGCCTCGTGGAAGGCCATGCCCTCAGGTCGTGGCTGTCACAGCAGTCTATTACCTCGATGTGAACATAAATCTTCAGGTGCGGATGTGTCCCCAGGTACATGCCCCCAAAACGCACCACCTGCTCTCTTGGGCGAGGGAGCATGCCATGGCCTCCGCGCCGGGGCGCGCTCGCGGTGGCGGCGTCCACCGCCGGGGCCGTGACTCCCGTGCTCACTCGGGTTCGCGCGGGCGCAGCCGGGCCAGGCGGGCGCGCACCGAGCCGATCGCCTTGCGCGCCGCGGGGCTCAGAGCTGGGCCGATGTCCGCCGAGGGGGGTGTGGCGCGTGCACGGCCCGCTTGCTCCAAGGACTCCTTCATCAACCGTAGCTCCTCAGGGTCGATCTCGCATTCCTCCGCCGGATCGTCGGCCACCGGGTCCGGTTCAGGGGGCGGGGGTGTGTCGGCGGCGGGTGTGGGCGGATGCAGGATCTCTCCGGGAACCGACCGGCATGGGTCGCCGCACACACCGCACGCACCACCGGGCACATTGCGCACTCCGGGGTGTTCGGGGCAGGTCTGGGCGGCTCTGCCCTGGGAGTCGAGCACGAATTCAGGGGGATGGTCGAACAGGTCCCCCGCCTTCCACACCGAGGGCGAGGCGACGCCGGTCCCGGTGTTCTCGGCGGCTCGGTGCACGCCCGCGCCCAAACGCCCGTCCAGGAAGAGCCGGGCCTGCTCCAGGTCGGCCAGGCGCCGCATCAGCGCGGGGAAGGGACGGCGCAGGGCGTGTGTGTCCGCCAGGAGTGGGCGCAGCTCCCGCTCTTCCAGGCCTTGGGCGATCAGGCGGTCCACGGCCTGGGCCAGCGCGGCACGGTCGGAGCCGGGGCGGTGCAGCGCGGCGTCGGGGATGTGGGACAGCAGTTCCAGGGCCCTGCCGCTGGGCTCACGTTTCGTTTTCGCCGCGTCGTGTGCGTCCGGTGTCTGGCGCGCGCGTGCTGTGGTGGAGGTCCCACGGACGGACGGAACGGGTGTGTTCGGGTCAAGGTGTGTTGGGTAAAGGTCTGTGGGTCGTTCTGAACCGGGGTCGGGGTCAGAATGACCCCTCGTGGTTACCGATGGGTAGGGTCGCGACGTCTCGGTGAGGGGCTCCTCCCCCAGTTCGGCCCGGACATGGTTGATCTCCTCCACCACCGGTGCGGGAAAGGCCTCGGCGGGGATCATCAGTTCCATCACCATCGGAAGGCGGTCGGCCCACCGGCGGCCGGAGGCGATGTCGGCGGAGAAGAACTCCCGTGTGCGTTCGGGTGAGAGCTTGCGGACCAGGCCCGCGTCGACGAGGTCGTTGAGCGAGCGTTTGATCGTGGACAGGCTCAGGATCCCCCCGCAGCGCTCGAGCATCGTCTCCAGGTGCAGAAAACACCAGCGGCCGTCGACGTCGGCCGCTTCGGCGATGACCGTGGCGACGACGTACGCCGCGGGGGTGGGCACAAGGCCGCTCCGCAGAGCCCGGGCCAACCAGCAGACAGGGATGAAACCGATGCCGCGCATCGCATTCAAGGGGCGTTTGCGTGGATATGGGGGGTCGGGGGGTATTCGTTCCGGCTCCATGGGGAGATCTTCGGCGTCGAAATCAGGGGGAACCGCTGTCATGACGGAGCCGGGGGCGCTAGACTGCTTCATGCGTTGCTTCCTTTTTTCGTGGTTGAGGAGGGAAGCGAGCCGCTTTCCTTGGTACAGGGAGTGGCAGGGCCCCTGTTCTGCTTACGCAGGCAGAAGGCCGAACCCGGTCTGGTGTTGTGAGCACCAGGCCGGGTTTTTTCTTTCCCGAGATCAACATAGTGGAGCGAACACAGGTCCGGGTCCGGTTGGAAAGAAAAACGTCCTGCTTTCCCTGCGCCTTCCACCAGGAAAAACGCGCAAAACAGCATTTGTCATCTCATGCTTTCAAAGCCCCTGCCCAAGCTCCCGAAGGAGCGCCCTTCCGGGGTGGGTCGAATGCATTCGAAAGGGACAATAGGCTGATGCTTCCTCAAGTCAGGAAGTAGGCCGATGCGGAGAATCCGAGTGATCTGGTGATCCAATATGGTCCGTGCCGGTATCGACCGGCTCTGGCCTTGGAGCTGCTCTTTCCCCGGTGCTCAGGCCGCCCTCAAGCCTCGCCGTCGAGCTTCCGCTACCCCTTGGTCTTGCGCGGCCCTGTTCTCCCGAGGTCTTGGCAGAACAGGACGAGTGACCTCGCGAGTGACTTGATCGGGCCTCGCGCAGAACCCATGATGGGGATCGAGACTGGCAGGAGTCGTTGATCGAGTGATCTGTATTCTTCTGGGCTTCCAGCACTCTGATCACTGTGTGTGGTCGCTGGGTGTGTAACGGTTCCAGCTTTCTCCGGCTTCGGTGAGGACTTGTGTGGTGGTCTTGGAATGGGACCCCAGCGCCTGGGCGATGACCGGTGCAGGGGTCTGAAGCCCGAGGTGGCGCAGCGCGGAGGTGCGCATCGCCGTTCCAGGAACGCCAATGTCGCGGATCAGTTCGGCGAGGCCGTGTGGATGCATGGGGCGACCGGCTTTGCGGCCGGGGACGTTGCCCAGCTCATCGCGATGCTCGACGCCGCTCCTGCCGGACTGGCCGGGCTGCGTGGCCGCACCCTGCTGCTCGGGTTCACCGTGATGGATCGCGGCTCGGAGCCGACGGCCTCGCCCTCGGGGACGTGCGCCTGATGACCTACGGGCTGGAGGTGTTCGTCACCACTCCCAAGACCGACCAGGACTCGGCCGGCGCCATCGTGTGCGTCCCCTACCGGGATCCGAGTCCTTGGTAGGTTTTGCGCGACTCGATCACCAAGGAGTGCGCAGCAGCGCCATCGGTTGCGTAGGAGGAAAACATCGGGCCTGCGGACTGATCGAGACTCTCGGCGAACGGCTCCGAGCTCTCGGCCAAGACGTCGAGGTCCAGCGCCTCCACGCCCACCCCACTCGTGCCGAGCGTGACGTGGTGAAGCAACTACTGATCTTTGGGTTAGGCGTTGCGCCAGGCGTCGGTGACGCAGGAAGCTTCGAAGTGCCACCAGCCCTTTTCCTGACCACAGACCAGCAGAGCTTTGATTTGAGCAAGATCTGCTTCGGCCGGCACGGTGAAGGCGACCAAGGGGAACTCCTCGCTGAACGCCTCACCTTCCAACCCGAACAGGGACAAGCGCTCGTACACCGCCTGAGCGCTTCGCCCCAGCGGGCCGGCAGGAACGGGGAGGACCCGGATGGTGCAGTTATCTGACGCCTCCACCCGCTCCTTCGCCCAGTGGAGACCATCAGCGTCCGTGGTGAACCGCACGATCTCACCCTGGGCGACCCCGTCCTGCAGAAATGGGGCGTTTTCCACACGGGCGGTATCACCGCTCAACCGCGTGGCCCACAACCCCTCAGTGTCATGAGGAAGCCAGCCTTCACGCGGCACAAACCGATACCACACCTTGATCCGATCGCTCTCAGCGCGGACAGGCTGGGGTGGAGCCAGAAAGGTCATGGCTCCAATGATCGCGCACTGCTCTTATCAGCGCGGTCAGAGGAAATTTTCCGGCGTACCTGATTCGCCCCCCGGTACGGGCGAATACCGCCCCACCATGACACCTGGACCCGTCTGTGTACATGGGCACCACACAGACGGGTCCAGGCCGTCAATGTCCAAGCCGGACGAAGCGCCCGCGCGAGGGCGCAGCACCAGAAGCACCCTCGCCAGGAAGAGCATCGCGCTGAGCCCCCACGCGCACCACCAGATAGGCGCCGACCGCGATCGGCATCCCAGAGCAGTCGCGGCACCCTGGTCACCGTGCCGTTTCGGGTTACGTGCTGTAACCTTCCGCCGATTACATCAAACGAAAAGATCTTTCATCAGATGTAATCGGTTGGCGAACATGCAGGTGAGAAGGGTCTTTCTGGGGTCTCGTGGGGGGCGCTAGGTTGCCTGTCCTTCTCCTGAGGCAGTGCGGGAAGCCCTCCAGAGCAGCGGGTTCCCCGGATTCCCCTGAACTTCTCCGTGGTCGCACGCCGCCCCACCTGAACCCCACCACCCCTGCGAGGCCGCCGGGCCCACCGACCACACCCACCGGGCTCGGTCACGGCCGCGCACCGGGCTCCCACCGAGCGGTTCGGCGCTCACAGGCGCCCCCACACCGGGGCGCCCTCACCCCTGGACGACGTCGAAGACCTGTTTCTGCACACCGTTGGAGTACGCCTCGTGCTCGACCAGTTTCAGCTTCCGGGCGTCCTTGTCGGTGTCGCTGAAAAGCCTCTTACCCGCTCCGAGCAACACCGGGAACACCAACAGGTGATAGCGGTCGACCAGCCCGGCGTCGGCCAGGGCCTTGCCCAGGGTGGCGCTGCCGTGGACGGAGATCGGACCTTCCCCCTCCTGCTTGAGGTCGGCGACGTCGTCGACCGACCTCAGGATCGTGGCGGGCCAGCGCGAGTCGTCCTGGGTCAGCGTGGTGGAGACCACGTACCGGGGCATGGCGTTGTACCCGGCGAACTCCTCCACCATCGTCGGCCAGACCGGTGCGAACGCCTCGTAGCTGCGGCGTCCCAGCAGTAACGCCGTGGCCTCCTCCTGCTCCCGGGCCTTGATCTCATAGGCGGCCGGATCCATCTCCACGCTGTTCATGGTCCAGCCGGTGTTGCGGTATCCGGGTTCGCCGCCGGGGGCCTCCATGACGCCGTCGACGGACACGAACGCGGTGACGATCAGCGGGCGCATCTTGTCTCTCCTCGGTTGTTCCTGTGGTCCTTTCACCACTACGTCGAACAGGCCCGCCCCGAGTCGACAACCGGCTCGCCCCTTTTTCGCAAAGATCGGCGACGGCACGTCATATCCCTCCGGGCCGCTGACGGGACCCCTCTTCGAGGTCTTCGAGCCCGCCGACCAGGGCACTTGTGTGGGTCGTATGCTCGACAGCGGTCCCATGTCCCCACCATTTCCGGGAGTGTCGCCGTGTCCGCAGCACCCGCACGCCACCGCCCCTCGGGCTTGGCCTTCGCGCTGGCCTCGGCGCTGGCCTTCGGCGGTTCGGGCGTCTTCGCCCGTCCCTTGTTGGACGCGGGGATGGATCCTCTACACGTCACCTGGCTGCGTGTGAGCGGCGCGGCGCTGCTGCTCCTGCCCGTGGCACTGGCGTACTGGCGCACCGCCCGGAACCGCCTCCTGCTGATCCTGGCCTACGGTGTCTTCCCCATGGCGGGGGTCCAGGCCCTGTACTTCGCCTCCATCGCCCGTATCCCCGTGGGCATCGCCCTGCTCATCGAGTTCCTGGGCCCGGTCCTGGTCCTGGTGTGGTTGCGCGTGGTGCGCCGCACCCGTGTGTCGTCCGCGGCCGTGGTCGGTGTGGTCCTGGCCGTGGCCGGACTGGGGCTGCTGCTGGAGGTGTGGGCGGGCATGCGACTGGACGCGATCGGCGTCGCCCTGGCCCTGGGCGCTGCGGCCGCACAGGCCGCCTTCTTCCTGCTCTCCGACAACCTGGGCGAGGACACCCATCCCCTGGCCGTGGTCGCCTTCGGCTCCCTGGTCGCCGCCGTCCTGTTGGGTGTGCTCGCCCGACCCTGGGCCCTGCCCTGGCACATGCTGTCCGGTCCGGTCGACCTGGGCGGCCTCACCCTGCCCGGATGGGCCATGACCCTGTGGTTGGGCCTGGTGTGCACCGCCCTGGCCTACTTCCTGGGTATCTCCGCGATCCGGCGGTTGTCGCCACCCGTGGCCGGAGCGGTCGGTTACCTGGAGGTGGTGACCGCGATCGTGCTGGCCTGGGCGTTGCTGGGCGAGGCCCTCTCCCCGGTGCAGATCCTGGGCGCGGTCGTCATCGTCGCCGGGGCCTTCATCGCCCAGACCGCGGTGCCTTCCGCCGCACCGGACACCGCCGGCCACGAGGAGAGGAAGGAGGTCCCCTCTCCGACGTGAAAGACGGAACCCCTGTCCGCACCGGCCGGGCGGGCACCGGAGGCAGGATCCCTCAGCCCCGCGGCCTCGCGTTGAGACGCGCGGCCTGCCGCATCAGGTGGTCGCGTTCGGGAAGGTTGGAGGCCGACCGTGCCGCCCGGGCGTAAAGCCGTGCCGCGATGGTCAGGTCACCGCCGCGCTCGTGCAAGTACGCCGAGGCCGCGGTGTGGCGTGGCAGAGAAGGGTCCAGTTCCGCCAGGGCGGCCAGGCCCGCGCGCGGGCCGTCGGCCTCACCGACCGCCACGGCCCGGTTCAGTCGCACCACCGGACTGTCGGTGAGCCGTACCAGTTCGTCGTACCACTCCACGATCTGCACCCAGTCGGTCTCCTGGGCGGTCCGTGCGTCGGCGTGCAGCGCGGCGATGGCGGCCTGGGCCTGGAACTGGCCCAGGCGGTCGCGGGCGAGGGCGGCCTGGAGCACGTCGACGCCCTCGGCGATCATGCGGGTGTCCCACAGTCCACGGTCCTGCTCGGCCAGGGGCACCAGGCTGCCGTCGGGTCCGGTCCGTGCCGGGCGTCGCGCGTGGTGCAGCAACATCAGCGCGAGCAGACCCGCGACCTCCCTCGTGGTCGATCCGCTCCGCCAGGTGGCGGGTGAGGCGGATCGCCTCCTGCGCGAGGTCGACGTCACCGGAATAACCCTCGTTGAAGACCAGGTAGAGCACGCGCAGCACGGTGGCCACATCCCCTGGCCGGTTCAGACGCACATCCGAGACGGTCCGTTTGGCCCTGCTGATGCGTTGGGCCATGGTCGCCTCCGGCACCAGGTAGGCGTGCGCGATCTGACGGGTGCTCAGGCCGCCGACCGCACGCAACGTGAGCGCCACGGCCGAGGCCGGGGTCAGGGACGGGTGCGCGCACAGGAAGTACAACCACAGCGTGTCGTCCACCGCCCTTGCCGGGCCTGGTGCGGGTTGGCTCTCCACGCGCACCTCACGCCGCGCCCGGGCGGCGTCGGCGCGCGCGGCGTCGAGGAACCTGCGCCAGGCCACGGTGACCAGCCAACCCTCGGGGTCGCGCGGCGGCTCCTTCGGCCACACGCGTACGGCCTCTACCAAGGCCTCCTGCACGGCGTCCTCGGCCGCCGCGAAACCCGCTCCGCGACGGGCGAGGACACCGATCACCTTGGGAGTGAGCGCCCGCAGCAGGACTTCGTCCACCTGTCCTCACTCCGTGGTGGTCGCATGCTCGTTCAGGAACGGTCGCACCTCGAGCCACTCGTGGATCGGCCGGCCGCCCGCGCCGGGGGCCGCCGACAGCTCACCGGCGAGTTCGAGCGCCCGCTCATAGGTCTGCACGTCGATCACCATCCACCCGGCGATCAGGTCCTTGGTCTCGGGGAAGGGGCCGTCGGTGACGGGCGGGCGCCCCTCGCCGTCGTAGCGGACGAACGTGCCCTCCGGGGAGAGCGCCTGACCGTCGACGAACTCACCTGTGCCCTCCAGTCGGGCGGCGAAGTCACGCATGTACTGCACGTGGGACGAGATCTCCTCCGGCGACCACTGGTCCATCGGCACGTCGTTGACCGCCGCCGGCGCACCCCGATAGTGCTTGAGCAACAGGTACTTGACCATAGTGTCCTCCTGTGCGGTACGGCCCCTTACGACCGTGTTCACTCCGGGGACGGAGCAGTGCGCGGGTTCTCGACATTCCGTGAGGATGCTCTTCGATTTTTTCTACCCGGTGTGCTCCCTGATCCCACGGAGCACACCGTCAACGCCCGGAGGGATCCGAACAGGGTGCGTTCAACCGCGGGCGGCGCCGAACCACGTGGGCAGGTGGCCGAGCAGGTCCTCTTGTTCCTGTCCCACCCACGCCACATGGCCGTCCGGCCGTAGCAGCACCGCGGGCACCCGTGGTTCCTCACCGTCGTCGACGACGTGGTCGACCCGGTCCGCCCAGCCCGCCACCGAGAGGCCGCCGGTGCGGTCCAGCAGCAGCCCACGGCCACCGCGCATCAGCTCATACAGGCGGCCCTGCCCCAACGGCACGTCCCGCAGCCTCCTGCCGACGAGTTCATGGTCCCCGCCGAGGTCGTAGCGGATGCCGATCGCGGTGATCTTCTCGGTCAGGTACCGGTTGACCTCCTCCAGGTCCATCAACTCCGACACCAACCGGCGTACCGCCTGGGAACCCGGGGTCGGTGACATCAGCTCCATCTGGGCGCGAGTGTTGTCCAACACTTCGGCGGCCACCGGCCGACGCTCGGTGTGGTAGCTGTCCAGCAGTCCCTCCGGAGCCCAGCCGCGGACCTGCGCGGCCAGCTTCCATCCGAGGTTGAACGCGTCCTGGATCCCCAGGTTGAGCCCCTGCCCACCGGTGGGAGGGTGGATGTGCGCCGCGTCCCCGGCCAGCAGAACCCGACCGACCCGGTAGCGCTCGGCCAAGCGGGTGGCGTCACCGAAGCGGGACAGCCAACGCGGTGAGTGCACGCCGAAGTCGGTACCGGCCACCACCCGTAGTCTTCGTCGGAACTCCTCCAGGGTCGGCGGGACGGAGCGGTCCTCGGCCACCCCTTCGGCGGGAACGACCACGCGGTAGACCCCCTGCTCCCCCATCGGTCCGACACCGAAGCGTTTGTGGGTTCGGCGGACCTCGGCCACCAGGGCGGCGATCCTCGCCGGATCCTCGGAGACCTCCATCTCACCCAGGAGTGTGTCGACCCTGCTGGGCTCACCGGGAAAGCCCACGCCGAGCAGTTTGCGCACCGTGCTGCGACCTCCGTCGCACCCCACCAGATAGCGCGAGCGCAGCCGGGTACCGTCGTCCAGCTCTGCGGTCACCCCCTGCGCGTCCTGACTCAGCCCCACCAGCGCGCGACCGCGCCGGATCCGAGCCCCGGCCTCGGTGGCGTGCTCGGCCAGCAGGCGGTCGGTGGTGGGTTGGGGGATGCCCAGGACGTAGGCGTGCGCGGTGTCCAACCCCTCGGGCGAGGGCTTGGGGATGCCCGCGAAGAAACCACCGACCGGGTACCGCCGGCCCAGGGCGAGGAAGCGCTCCAGCAGGCCACGTTGGTCCATCACCTCGATGCTGCGTACGTGCAGGCCCAGTGCGCGTACGTGCCCGGTCGGCTCGGTGTCCCTCTCCAGTACGAGCACGTCCACGTCGTGCAGTCGTAATTCACCGGCCAGCATCAACCCGGTCGGTCCGCCGCCGACCACGATCACGTCGGTCATGACATCCCCGTTCAACGGTGTCGTTGTTCAGGCCGGACGTCTTCGTGGTGAAGTGCCGCGCACGTCGCGCTCGCGACCGCTCCGGGGCGGGTTTTCTCGCCCCACCCCCACCGACCACGGCGTACAGACTCCGTGAAACTGCGAGTTCTCGCGGAATTCCCGGCCCGGCTGGAAATTGTGCAGCATGACCGGGGCCTTGCCGCAAGGCCCGGGGTGCGCTATATATTGAAAATGGCAAGGAACGAATTTCCTTGCCTTTGTTCTTTTCCGCCCCTTGTGGTCGGGGCGCCTCCTGCGGCCGGAATGGCTCCCCTCTTCGGAGCCCCATGGCCGGACGGGTGCCCGCGAGGATCTGTGGGCTGCGGGAACCGCCGCGCTCTGGAGCCGGTCACGTCGTCGCCGACCGGCCTCGCTCCGCTCCCCACTCCCTCACAGGTTCACGGCCGAGGGGCGTCGCGGTCAGAGCGGTCGGTTCGAGGACCTGTGAGGGCGACCCACCACAGAAACCCTATGCGAACAAATCCTCACTCTTGGTGACTATCGTGTCTGGGGTGTGCACACGTCCGAGCCCGGCGTGAGAGGAGTGGACTCGCGCCGGGCCCGGCTGAGGCAAGGGATCCGGTGAGGACGAAAGCCCGATGACCCGCCCTGCCTCGGCCGATGGCCCTCGGGAAGTGGGAGCGCACACCGACGCCGGCGGGCGGGCCGTGATCGTCGGCCGAACACGACGCGACGGCCGCATGGCCACGACGTCGCGGAACGCCCCTCGCCCCTGGCGTGTACGCGCGCGGCTCACCTCAGGCGCAGCTCCCGCACCACGCGGGCCACCTGTGCCCGCTGTGCCGTGCCCAGCCCCTGGACCGGGCGAGGCAGACAGCGCGGGGCGACCAGGCCCAGGTGTTCGGCGATCGCCGCCGTCACGCGCAGACTGCCGTGCGCGGCGAACAGGTCCCACAGCGGCTGTAGACGCGCCGACTCCGCCGTCGCGGTCGCGGGATCGCCGCCCAAAGTGGCGCGGACAAGGGGCAGGACGGCCTCGGGCACGGTCCCGCCCACCACGGAGAACCAGGACCGACACCCGGCGTTCAGCCCGGTGGCGGCGGACCCGTCACCGGAGACACCGATGCGCACGTGCTCGGGGATCGCTCTACGGATCGCCGTGACGAGCGCGCGGGCGGCGGCCGGGTCCGACGGAACCGGGGGGATCTTGATCGCGGCCACGTTCGGCAGCGCCGCCACACGCCCGTACAGCTCGACGGAGAAAGCGAAGTGCGTCGTGCCCGGGTTGTCGTAGACCACCAGCGGCACCGACAGGTCCGCGGTGACGTCCTCATAGAGCCCGAACACCTCGTCCTCACTGAGGGCCTGATAACTCATCGGGGCGAGCAGCACACCGGCCGCGCCGGCCTCCTGGGCGTCCTCGACCAAAGCCCGCACGTGAGAGGTGCGCAGCGCGCCCACACCGACGATCACCGGGGTCCCACCCGCCAGCCGCACCGTGGCCCGGGCCACCCGACGACGCTCGTCACGGTCCAGGTAGGCGTAGGAACCGGTCGACCCCAACGCGCCGATCGAGTCCACGCCGGCGTCGACCAGACGTGTGACGAGCCCGGCGTAGGCGTGTTCGTCGAAGCGGTCATCGTCCAGCGGGGTCAGGGGGAAGGCGCTCAGACCGGTGAACATGCTCTCTCCTGGAGGATCGGGCGAGGGTGGTGGCCGACCACGCGAGGAAAGGGATCGCGTGCGCGGAAGGGCGCGACCCCTTGGCCACGGAGAGGGGGACACCCACGGCCCTCACGACAGCGGGCCGAACCGAGGCGGACGGGCGCGGGACGCTCCCAGTGTGCCCGACGCCGGGATCGAGCCGCACCACCGGCGCACACGGCCGGGCCCGGCGCGAGGGGAGTGAACTCGCGCTGGGCCCGGCCAGGGGAAGGGGACTTCGCGGGTCAGGAGGCCCCGGTGGCCTGCTCGACCTCGGCCATGAACTGCTCGGCGGCCTCGGCGGGGGTGAGGTTGCCGAACGCCATCTCATCGCTCAGGCGCTTGGTGATCTCCACGACCTGACCGGCGCCGATGGGCGGCGGCGGGTTGCCGTCCACGATCGTGTCCTCGATCTCGGACAGGAACACCGCGCTGCGGGCGTCGGCCTCGGGCAGCGAGTTCAGGATGTGGGCGCGCACGTTGACGTTGGCGGGCAGACCACGGTCGGCCAGGATCAGCTCGGCGGCCTCGTTGCTGTTGAGCAGGAAGTCCACGAAGCGGGCCGCCTCCTCGGGGTGATCGGTGCCCGAGGAGATGGAGTAGAACATGGCCGGCTTGAAGTACATGCCGGTGCGTTCGTGCTCGGTCTCCCCGGGGTAGCGCAGCAGTTCGATGTCGCGACCCGAGGAGGCGGAGATACCGCCGAGCTGGTTGGTCCAGAAGTGCGCCATCGCGCCCTGGTTGGTGGCCAGCACCGACTGGTCGGGGCCGCCCGACTCGATCTCCACGCTCTCGGAGGCGCTGGGCTGACCGCCGTTGTCCAGCAACTCCTGGGTGATCGCGAACCACTCCGTCAGCGTCTCCTGGGAGAAGCCGAGCGAGCCGTCCTCGGCGTAGAGGTTCTCCCCACGCTGGCGGGCGAAGATCTGAAAGCCCGTCTCGTTGTAGCTCATGCTCTGGGTGCCGACGATCTCGCCGTCGGTGGCCTCGGCGATCTCGGCCGAGATCTCGACGTAGTCCTGCCAGGTCCAGGAGGAGTCGTCGGGCATCTCCACGCCCGCCTCCTCGAAGGCCTGGGGGTCGGCCAGGATCGCGTAGGCGTTCACCCCGGTGGCCACACCGAAGGTCTTGCCGTCCAGGTCACCGCTCTCGGCGACCAACGGGTCGATACCCGACAGGTCCAGGTGTTCGCCCAACTCGCCCAGGTCCAGCAGGGCGCCGCGGTCACCGTACTCGCGCAGGTAGCGCTCCTCCTGGGTGATGATGTCGGGGGCGTCGTCGGCGGCGGTGCTGGTGGCCAGGCGGTCCCAGTACCCACCCCAGTCGGTGTAGTCCGGCACGATCTTGATACCGGGGTTCTCGGCCTCGAACAGGTCGATGACCTGCTGGGTGGTGGAGTGGCGGTCGTCGGCTCCCCACCAGGAGAAGCGCAGTTCGACGGTGCCGTCGTCGGAGCCGGAGTCACCACAGGCGGTGGCCGCCATGAGGACGGCACCCACCCCCGCGGCCACGGACAGGAAAGGATGACGGCGACGGGCCTGGGGGCGCCCGCTGCCAGGGTGTGCACGCATGTGTCGGTTTCCCTTCGACTACTTGATTCCGGTGGTGGCGATGCCCTTGACCAGGTATCGCTGTCCGGCGAGGAAGAACCCGAAGACCGGTCCCAGGGCGACCACCGACATCGCGAACAGCGGACCCCAAGAGGTCTGCGAGGTGGAGTCGACGAAGGTACGAAGTGCGACGGGGACGGTGTACATGTCCGGACTGGTGAGAAAGATCAGTTGGCTGAAGAAGTCGTTCCAGGTCCAGATGAAGGTGAAGATCGCGGTGGTGGCCAGGGCCGGCATGGACAGTGGCAGGATCAGCTGACAGAAGATCCGCACGTGTCCACAGCCGTCGATGCGCGCCGCCTCGTCCAGGTCCCTGGGCAGCCCGCGGATGAACTGCACCATCAGGAAGATGAAGAAGCCGTCCGTGGCCAGCAGTTTGGGCACGATCAGCGGCAGGAAGGTGTTGATCCAGCCCAGCTCGGAGAACAGGATGTACTGCGGCACGATCACCACGTGGATCGGCAGCATGATCGTGGCGAGCATGACGGCGAAGAACAACCTCTTGCCGCGAAACTCCAGCCGGGCGAAGGCGTAGGCCGCCATCGAACAGCCGATCAGGTTGCCGATGATCGCCCCGGCCACCACGATCGCCGAGTTGAGCAGGTAGTGGTGGAAGGGGAATTGCAGCGCCGTCCAGCCCTCGGTGTAGTTACCGGGGGTGAAGGTGTCGGGGATCAGGCCGGGAGCGCGGAAGATCTCCTCGGTCGGCTTGAAGGAGCTGGAGAGCATCCACAACAGCGGGTAGAGCATGATGAGCCCGAAGGCGACCAGCCCCAGGTGGATGAACAGTCGTCGTGTGCGTTCGGCCCGCGTGCGCCTGAGGGAGGTCGCGGGGGCCCTGGTCTCAGTCGCCATAGAAGACCCAGTACTTGGAGGCGAGGAAGTTCACCGCGGTGAACCCGCCGATGATCATCAGCAGCAACCACGCCATCGCCGAGGCATAGCCCATGTCGAAGGCGCCGAAGCCGCGCTGGTAGAGGTAGAGGGTGTAGAAGAGCGTGGAGTCGGAGGGGCCGCCGGTGCCGCCGCTGACGATGAACGCCTGGGTGAAGGTCTGGAAGGCGTTGATGATCTGCAACACCAGGTTGAAGAAGATGATCGGGGTGAGCATCGGCACGGTGATGTTCCAGAACCGGTGGACGGGTCCCGCGCCGTCCACCGCCGCGGCCTCGTAGTACATGGCGGGGATCTGCCGAAGGCCCGCCAGGAAGATCACCATGGGTGCGCCGAAGGTCCACACGTTGAGCACGATGAGGGTGCCCAGCGCGTAGTCGGGGTGGGAGACCCACCCCTCGCCCTGGATGCCGAAGAAGCCCAGGACCTGGTTGATCAGGCCGTTGGCCCCGAAGACCTGACGCCACAGGATGGCGATGGCCACGCTGCCGCCCAGCAGTGAGGGCAGGTAGTACACCGATCGGTACAGCGGCAGGCCGCGCACCCCCCGGTCCAGGACCATCGCCAGTGCCAGGGCCAACGCCAGCTGGAGCGGCACCGACACGAACACGTACACGAACGTGACCTTCAGCGCGCTGTGCAGCCGGGTGTCGGAGAGCATCCGCTCGTAGTTGTCCAGACCGACCCAGGCGTGGTCGCCGATGAGGCTGTAGTCGGTGAAGGAGAAGTACAGGGAGGCCAGCAAAGGGCCGGCGGTGATGAACACCAGGCCCAGGAACCACGGGGCCAGGAATCCGTAGGCGGCGAGGTTCTCACGACGCCTCCCGCCCGGGGCCGGCCTTTTGCCGACGGGACGGGACGCACCTGAGGAGGACGGCTCGCTGGGAGTGGTGGCCGGCCGCCGTTGCAGGAGGGCGCTCACGGGGATCCACCCTCCTGTGGGGCCAGAGCCGGGGCGCTGGCGGACGCGTGAGGTCCTGGGTTCATGGAAACTGCCAATCTCGTTGGGAAAGGGCGCCGTACGCTCTGTGCGCAAGAACACGTGGTGAACTGCGGAAACTTGGTTTGGTAAGCGCTATCCACGTACTAAGATGTTCAGTTTCTAGCACCGGGCCAGGGGAGTGTCAACGCTTCGTTTGCCCGAAAGTGTGATCCACACCCCATATCGTTACCGTTCACCGGACCCTGCCGCACCGAAGGCGCCGCCCCCGATCGCGACTTCAGGCCTGCTTTCGGAAGAAAAGTGACTCTGGGTATCCGTGCCAAAGCATGCCGTTTCGGTCACGATGCCATGGACGCTCGTGCACTTCTTGGCCCCCGCCCTTGTCGGCCAGTAAGGAAAGCGTTTACCATGCCTGTCGTGAACCACACCACCCCACGCAGGTACGCGATCGTCGGCACCGGCTCCCGGGCCCGGATGTACACACGAGCCCTGACCACCACCCACCGGGACCGGGGGGAACTGGTCGCGTTGTGCGATCCCAACACCACCCGCATGGCCGTGCACAACCGGATCGTCACCGACGCCGGGCTCGCCCCCGTGCCGACCTACTCCCCCGACGAATTCACCCGGATGCTGCGTCAGGAGCGCGTCGACGAGGTCATCGTGTGCACCGTCGACCACACCCACGCCGACTACATCGTGGCCGCCCTGGACGCCGGATGCGACGCCCTGACCGAAAAACCCATGACCGCCGACCTGGACGGACTACGGCGCATCGAGCAGGCCCAGGCCCGTACCGGCGGGCGGGTCACGGTCGGTTTCAACTACCGCTACAACCCCGTCCACCGCCGACTGCGCGAACTCATCGCCTCCGGCGTCATCGGCGAGGTCGGCTCGGTCCACTTCGAATGGCTGCTGGACCTGCGTCACGGCGCCGACTACTTCCGACGCTGGCACCGCGACAAACAGCAGTCCGGCGGCCTGCTCGTGCACAAGGCCAGTCACCACTTCGACCTGGTCAACTGGTGGATCGCCGCCCGCCCCACCGACGTCTACGCCTCGGGACGGCTGTTCTTCTACGGCGACCACAACGGCCGCCGCCACGGCCTGGCCGCCGACTACGAACGCGTCCACGGCCACAGCGCCGCCCAGGACGACCCCTTCGCCCTGCACATGGACGACAGCCCCGACCTCACGGCCCTGTACCTGGAGGCCGAACACGAGGACGGCTACCACCGCGACCTCAACGTCTTCGGTCCCGGCATCACCATCGAGGACGACATGTCGGTGCTGGTCTCCTACGACACCGGCGCCCGCCTGACCTACCATCTGGTCGCCTACGCCCCCTGGGAGGGCTACCGGATCTCCATCACCGGCAGCAGGGGCCGCCTGGAACTGGACATGACCGAGTTCGAGTACACCTCCCCCCACCAGGACCGGACCACACCCGTACGCGGCATGCCCGCCCCCAAGGAGCACACCACCGCACGACTGTGGCTGCGCCGCCACTGGCAGCCCCCCGAGGAGATCCCCGTCACGGTCGGTGAGGGCACCCACGGCGGCGGAGACCAGGTCATGCTCGACTCCCTCTTCGGCGACATCGACGACGGCATCCGACCCGACCACGCCGACGGCGGCAACGCCCTGCTCACCGGACTGGCCGCCAACGCCTCCATCGCCTCGGGGGCCCCGGTCCGCATCGCCGACCTGCGCAAGGACGAGCGATGAGCACCCCCGTCCCCGTGCTGTTGGCCGGAGTCCACGGACACGGCCGCTCCCACCTACGCTCCCTGCGCACCCTGGCCCACAGCGGCCTGGTCGAACTCGTGGGCCTGTGCGACCAACGCCCCGTCCTCGACGGCGACGACCTGGAGGGCCACGGCCCCCTGCCCTGCCACACCGACCTGGGCCGGGCCATCGAACGCACCGGCGCACAAGTGACCATCCTGTCCACCCCCATCCACACCCACCTGCCCCTGGCCCGCACCGCCCTGGAACACGGCTCCCACGTGTTACTGGAAAAACCCACCACCGCCACCCTGGCCGAGTTCGAACAACTCGACACCGCCGTGAAGACCTCCGGCCTGGCCTGCCAGGTGGGCTTCCAAAGCCTGGGATCGACCGCGGTGCAACAGGTGCGCGCCCTCATCACCCAGGGCGAGATCGGACGCCTGCGTGGTATCGGCGGCACCGGCACCTGGGTGCGCACCTCCCACTACTACGACCGCGCCCCCTGGGCGGGGCGGCGCCGCCTGGACGGACGCGACGTGGTGGACGGCGCGCTGACCAACCCCTTCGCCCACGCCCTGGCCACCGCCCTGGCCGTCACCGGAACCCACACCCGCGCACCGGCCCGGGTGGAACTGGAGATGTTCCACGCCCACCCCATCGAGGCCGACGACACCTCGTGCGTGCGCCTGCACACCGACGAGGGCGTGCCCATCACCCTGGCGGTGACCCTGTGCGCTCCCGAACACCTGCCTCCGCGCCTGGTGGTGCACGGTGAGCGGGGACGCATCGAGTTCGAGTACACCCTGGACCGCGTCACCCTGCACCGGCCGGGCCGTGCCCCGACCACCACCACCCACCCGCGCACCCACCTGCTGGTCAACCTCCTGGACCACATACGTCACGACCGGCCCCTGCTGGTCCCGCCCTCGGCCACCCGCGCGTTCATGCACGTGCTCGAAGCGGTACGCACCGCACCCGACCCGGTGGCACTCCCCGACCACATGCAACAGGTCCACCGCACCGACGAGGGCGTGCGCCGCGTCATCCCCGGCATCGACACCCTCATCCACCGCAGCGCCGAACACCTGGCGCTGTTCTCCGAACTCGACCCCGCCTGGGACCCGGCCTCCTGGACGCGTCCCGCCCGCACGAAGGCCACACCATGAACGCGCTGACCCTGAACGGTCGTGTCCTGGCCGTCCTTCGCGACGGAACCGACATCGAACAGACCCTGTCCCCCCGCCCCCACCTGCACCCGGTGCACACCCTCGCGGGCACGGTGGTCACCGAACGACGGCCCGCCGACCACCTGCACCACTTCGGGGTGAGCGTGGCCGTGCCCGACGTGTCGGGGACCAGCTTCTGGGGAGGACGCACCTTCACCCCCGACCGGGGATCGGTGCTGCTGGACAACCACGGCACCCAACGGCACGTGTCCTGGCTGGAACTGGCCGAGGACCGCCGCGTCGAACTGCTGTCGTGGACCGACCCCCGGGGCGACGAACTGCTCAGCGAGGAGCGCACCCTGCGGGCCGCGCACCTGGACGAGCGCACCTGGGTGCTGGACGTGCGCACAGGGCTGCGCAACACCAGCGGACGCGACCTGAGCATCGGCAGCCCCGCCACCAACGGCCGACCCGGCGCCGGGTACGGGGGTCTGTTCTGGCGCGCGCCCCTCGCCGCGACCACACCCCGCATCAGCGGGGCGGGCGGACTGCGGGGCGAGCGGGCACTGCACGGCTCCCGCGCCCCGTGGCTGGCCATGGCCGGCCACACGCAGAGCGCGTGGACCCTGCTCTTCTGCCAGCCCCAAGAACACACCGACCCCTGGTTCCTGCGCGCTGAGGAGTACCCCGGCGTGGGGCCCGCCCTGGCCTGGGACCACCGCCTGCCCCTGCCCCGGGGCGCGCGTCTGGAGCGGCGGCTGCGCGTGGCGGTGCGCGACGGACACCTCGACCAGGAACAAGACCTGGAGGAGTTGGCCGCGTCCGTGCGGAACCTACCCTGACGCGGGCCCCAAGCCCAACGTGACCTCACACCCGCGGTCACCGAACACGACCACCGGGGTGGAGCCCGCCAGGGCGTGCCCCTCACACCATCGGAAGGACAACACCCCATGCGCGTTCTCGTCACCGGCGGCTCCGGGCGGTTGGGACGCAGCGTCGTCTCCGTCCTGGCCGACCGCGGACACACCGTGACCTCCGTGGACACCGCCCCCGCCGACCAGCCCCCGGGCGTGGAGACCATCACCGCCGACCTGCTCGACGACACCGCACGCCAGGAGGCCTTCACCCGCGCCCGCCCCCAAGCGGTCGTCCACCTGGCCGGAATCGCCGTGCCCTTCGCCCGCCCCGACGTGGAGACCCTCCAGGTCAACACCGGCCTGGCCTGGGCGGTGCTCTCCACGGCGGTGGCACACGGCGCCCACTCGGCGGTGGCCGCCTCCAGCCCCACCGTCTACGGGTACAACACCCCCTCCTGGACACCCCGCTACCTGCCCCTGGACGAGGCCCACCCGGTCGCCCCCTGGCACGCCTACGGGCTGAGCAAGGCCATCATCGAGGACACCGTGCGCGCCCTGGCGCGCACCAGCGACTCCTGCACCCTGTCGTGCGTGCGCCCCGGTTACGTGGTCGCCCCCGAGGAGTGGCGGGGCGCCCCCACCCAACAGGGTCACACCATGGCCCGAAGACTGGCCGACCCCGCCCTGGCCGCCACCTCCCTGTTCAACTACGTCGACGCACGCGACGCCGCCGAACTGTTCGCGCTGGTCGTGGAGAACCCCGACAAGGTCGACAACGGGCAGGTGTTCAACGCCATGGCGCCCGACCCCTTGGCCACCGGCCCGGTCCACACCCTGTTGCCCCGACACCACCCCACCACCGCCGCCGCGGCCCCCGCTCTGGCCGACGGGCGCGCGGTCTTCTCCTCCCACGCCGCCCACACCGCCCTGGGATGGACCCCCACCCGCACCTGGCGCGAACAACTGCACCCCCGGTCCGACACCGAACCACACCCCGACCAGCGGGCCTCAGCGTCCCAACGTCCATGAGCAGGGCGAGGACTCCGCTAGTCTAGGAAAGAGTTTTCCCGTGGTCCGAGGCAGGAAAGGCGGCGGCGTGGAGTCCGGTTACGTGACACTGGAGCAGGTCGCCCAACACGCCGGGGTGTCCTTGGCGACGGCGTCCAGGGTGATCAACGGCAGCACCCGGCAGGTCAGCCAACGCCTACGGGAAAAGGTCACCAAAAGCGCCCAGGAACTGGGCTACCTGGCCAACGCCTCGGCCCAGACCCTGGCCCGCAACAGCAGCTCCCTGGTCGGCCTGCTCGTCCACGACATCTCCGACCCCTACTTCTCCTCGATCGCCGCAGGGGTGACCCGCCACACCGAGGAACAGGGACTGGTCCTGGTCCTTGGCACCACCGGCCGCTCCACCCAGACCGAGAGCCGTATCCTGTCCACCCTGCGCGCACACCGCGCCCGTGCGGTGGTCCTGGTCGGCTCACGCTCCACCGACGAGGAGAGCAACCGCCGTCTGGCCCAGGAGATCCACCTGTTCCGCCGCCAGGGCGGTCGGGTGGCGTGCGTGTCCCAGGAGGGGCTGCCCGCCGACACCGTCACCCCCGACAACCACGCCGGCGCGGCCGACCTGGCCCGCCGCCTCATCGCCCAGGGACACCGCGAGTTCGCCATCCTGGCCGGACCCACCGACCTACAGACCGCGCGCGAACGCCTGGACGGGTTCCACTCCGCGCTCTCGGGCGCGGGCCTGCAACTGGCCCACCACAACGTGGTGCACGGCGCCTTCACCCGCGACGGAGGCTATGAGTCCACCCGACGCCTGATGGCCGTGGGCACCGACGCCACCTGCCTGTTCGCCGTCAACGACGTCATGGCCACCGGTGCGATGGCGGCCCTGCGCGATCTGGGCCTGCGGGTGCCCACCGACCTGTCGGTGGCCGGGTTCGACGACATCCCCACCCTGCGCGACCTGACCCCCGCGCTGACCACCGTGCGCCTGCCCCTGGAGCGGATGGGCGAGCAGGCCGCCGCACTGGCCCTGGACGGCGAACCCACCGACCAGCCCCGCGTGGTCACCGTCAAAGGCGAGGTCGTCGAACGCGAGAGCACCGCACCGCCCACCCGCTGATCCCGAGCGGTGATCCCGTCCCGTTCGGAGCCCCCGCCTCGCCGGTGGGATCGGCACGGGCCGGCTCCCTGAGGAGGAGGGCGGGGCCGGCCAAGTCGTCGTCGCCATGCCGGCGGGTGCCGGCCTGGAACCCCAGGGCGAACCGCTCGGGTGCGTGCCCCCGACGGCGGCCGGGCCGGGTGCCCGCCCTGTCCCGCGACGCCCCAAGGCCATGCGGTCCCACACCCGGGAACCCGGTCCCGAAGAACACGAGCCGCACCACACCAGGGCACCGCCGCCCCTTGCCGGACTCACCCGTTTCGCCCCTGAGCAGCGGCCTCGGCCGCGCGGATGCGCGCGGTGGCCAGTGCGCGCACCGCCACGGCCGCCAGCACGATGCTGATGGCCCCCGCCACCAACAGGGGTGCGGTCAGCGCGACCCGGCGTCCCAGCTCCGGTTCGACAAGGGTGGCGATCACACCTGCGAGCAGCATGCCCACCGGAGCCGTCCCCCACCCGATCGTGCGGTAGGCGGACAGGACCCGGGAGAGCAAAGGGGCGGGGATGATGCGCTGGCGCAGGGAGAGCGTGACCACGTTCCACCACACGGCGGCGAACCCGACCAGCAGCCAGAGCACCGCGAACAGCACCGCGCTGGGCGCCACGGCGACGGTGACATAGGCAAGGCCCTGGACGGCCAAGGCCAGAGGCAGCGCGACACCGGGCGGGACGTGGGGGACCAGCCACGGCACCACCTGAGCGCCGATGACCATCCCGGCCGCGACCGCGGTGAGCAGCAACCCGTAACCGCGTGAGTCCAACCCGAGGACGTCCTGGGCGAAGAGCACCAGGACGGCGGAGTTCATAGCGGTCGCCATGGTGGACAGACCCAAGAACACGGCCAGAGTGCGCAGCAGGCGGTGCCGCCACAACCAGCCCACACCCTCGGCGAGCATCTGACCAGGAGAACCCGAAGGACCGTCCTTCGCCGTCCGAGCGGGGTGGAAGTCCCCTCGCAGGCCCCACAGCACCAGGGCGGCGCAGCCCACGAGCAAGGCCTGGAATCCGAAGGCCCACACCATGGACAACGCCACGAGGAAACCGGCGACGGGGGTCCCCACGAAGCGGCTCGCGATCTCCTCCACGCTCCACAGGGTGCCGTTGGCGCGCTCCAGACGGCTGCGAGGCACCACCATGGGCAGCAGGGCCTGAGCGGTGTTGTCGAAGAAGACCTCGCACACACCCACCAGGAGAGCCACCAAGAGCACCACCGGCAGGCTGGCCACCTCCAGAGCCATCAAGGTGGCCAGGGCGGCCAGGACCGCGGCCTTGCCGCCGGCGGCCATCGCCATGAGACGGCGCCGATCGACGCGGTCACCGACCACGCCCGCCACCAAGGCGAGCAGGAGCCAGGGCAGACGGGTGGCCATACCGACGGCGGAGACCGCCAAGGGGTCGTCGGTGAGGGTGGAGGCGTACCAGGGCAGGGCGACCAGGGCGATGCCATCGCTGAGATTGCCCAGCGCACTGGCCGTCAGCAGCCTGCCGTAGTCGCGCCCCAGAGGTTCGCGAGCCTGCGCGGGGGGTGGAGTGGAGGAGTTCTCCGGCAGGGAGTCCATGCAGATGTGATCCGTTCCGGGGGGCGATCACCTTGCGCAGCGGGGGCGTGCCGCCGAGCCTTCCTAGGACAAGGTAACGCTGAGTCACGCCACTTCGCACGTGAAGCCGCATCGCGTTCTGCGGAATCCGTCCACGGCCACGGCACACCCCGAGCCCACACGCCCACGCGGGCCGGAGCACCCATGGCAGGGCGCCCCGACCCGCGTCCGGTCGCGTACCCGGTGCTAGGGGGAGGCTTCCGCGACCGGGGTGAGCGTGTCGGCGAACACCAGGCCATGACCGGGCCCGGTGTCGGCACGCACCCGCCCCTGGGCGAACTCCACCCCGCTGGGACGGGCCAACGCCCCCAACGCGGCGAAAGAGGCCCGATCGATGTCCTCGACCATGGCCACCCGGGGCAGACACAGCGCCAGCTGACCCGACAGCTCGGGCAACAGGTGCGGAGCCACCGGCACACCTCGGCGCGCCATCGACTCCGCGATCCGCAGGAACGGGGTGATACCGCCCACCCGCACCACGTTGGGCTGGGCGACATCGCACACCCCCAACTCCACGGCCCGCTCGAACTCGGCGATCGTGCGCAGGTTCTCCCCGATCGCGAACGGCACCGAGGTGCGTTCACGAAGCCGAGCATGCGCCTCCAGGTCCTCGGCCGGCAGCGGCTCCTCCACGAAATGCACGGAGAAGTCCTCCAACGCCGCCAACGCACGGGCCGCCCCCAACACGTCCCAGCGCTGGTTGGCGTCCACCATCAGCACACGCCCCTCCCCCAGCACCCGACGCACCGCCTCCACCCGCTCCACGTCGCGGGCGACCTGCGGCGAACCGACCTTGATCTTGGCCGCCTCGTGCCCGGCCTTGACCCAACCGTGCACCTGCTCCACCAGGTCGGGCAGGGGATAGTCCAGATTCACCCCGCTTCCGTAGGCCGGCGCCGACTCCCGACGCCGACCCACCAACTCCACCAGACTCATCCGTGCGGCTTGGGCGCTCAGATCCCACAGGGCGATGTCCACCCCGGCCAGCGCCATCAGAGTGAGCCCGCTGGTGCCCGCCTCCCGCAGATGCCAGCGCAGCTCGTCCCACAGGCACGGGTGGGCCCCACGGCCCACCACCGCCCCGGCGATGTCGTCGTTGACCAGGGCGGCCACCGCCCCGGCCCCGATCAGCGGGGTCCAGGAGAACCCCGTACCGACCAGGCCGGAGTCGGTGACCACCCGCACCACCACCACGTCGTTGCGGTCCACCCCGCCGTCCCAGGGCCGATGCAGCGGCAACCTGAAGGCACGGGCGGCTACCTCGGTGACGCGCACTCACTCCCCCTTGACCAGGGACAGCCCGGTCTCGATGAGCTCGGCCAGGTCCGCCTCGTCCTGGGAGGTGGGATCCACCAGCGGCGCCCGCACCCCGCCCACGTCCATCCCGCGCAACCGCGCCCCCGCCTTGACCAGCGACACCGCATACCCCGGGACGCGATCACGCAGGCGCACCAGGGGATCGAAGAACTCGCGCATCAAGGTGTCGGCCAGCGCGTCCCCCGCGTGGAAGGCGGTGTAGAAGGCGTTGGCCACCTCGGGCACGAAGGCGAAGGCGGCCGAGGAGTACAGCGGAACCCCCACCCCGCGGGAGGCCGCCACCGTCAGCTCGGCGGTGGGCAGCCCGTTGAAGAAGGTGAACTCCTCACCGCGCACCCGGCGTGCCGCCAGCACGATCTGGTGCATCGACCCCAGGTCACCGACACCGTCCTTGAAACCCACCACCGACGGGATGCCCGCCAGCTCCGCGACGCTGTCGGCGGTGAAGACCATCGACCCGCGCTGGTAGACCACCACCGGGATGTCCACGGCCGAGGCCACCGTGCGCACGTACTCCACCAGCCCCCGCTGCGGCGCCGCCACCAGGTAGGGGGGCAACAGCAGGATGCCGTCGGCCCCCGCCCGCTTGGCCGCGTGCGCCTGCTCGATGGCGGTGCCCACACTGCCGCCCGCCCCGGCGACCACCGGCACACGACCCGCGGTGACCTCCACCGAACGCCGCACCACGGCGGCGTGCTCGGCGGCCGACAACGCGTGGATCTCACCGGTGCCGCAGGCCGCGAACACACCGCCCGCACCGTGCTCCACCCCCGAGGAGACGTGCTCGGCCAGCACCTCCTCGTTCACCCCGCCCGCGGAGTCGAAGGGGGTCAGCGGAAAGAACAGGATTCCGTCGAAGTTCATCTCTTCCTCGTATCTGCTTGCCGGAACCCCGGGGGCGTCAGGACACGCCCCCGGGGAGTGTTCACAGGACGTGTTGGACGTGGCGGCGGGCCACGGTGGCGATCACGTCGTCACCGTCACAGGACCAGATCCGCTCGTTGAAGATCTCCACCTCGATGTCGCCGTCATAGCCGGCCTCGTCCACCGCACGGCGCAGACCGCGCACATCGGCATGGCCGTCACCGACCATCCCCCGCCCCAGCAGGGCGTCGGCGGGAAGGGGCAGCTCCCAGTCACAGGCCTGGAAGGAGGCGATACGCCCACCCTCCCCCGCACGGGCGATCTGCTCCCACACCTGCGGGTCCCACCACACGTGGTAGGCGTCCACCACCACACCGACGGTGGCGGCGTCGAAGCGCTCGGCCAGGTCCAGGGCCTGGCCCAGGGTGGACAGCACCGCCCGGTCCGCACAGAACATCGGATGCAAAGGCTCCAGGGCGAGCCGCACACCGCGTTCGGCGGCGTAGGGGACCAAACGCGCGACGGCGTCGGCCACGCGCTCACGGATCCCCACCAGGTCGCGTTCGCCCTCGGGCATACCGCCCACCACCATGACCAGGCAGGCGGCGCCCAGTTCGGCGGCCTCGTCGATCGCGCGACGGTTGTCCTCCAAGGACGCCTCCTGCTCGTGCCCGGTCAAGAATCCGCCGCGACAGTAGGAGGACACACGCAGCCCCGTACGTCGCAGCAGGCGGGACGCCCTGGCCAGCCCCATCTCGGCCACCGGCTCACGCCACACACCGATCGCCGGCAGCCCGGCGCGCAGACAGCCGTCCACGGCCTGGGGCAGGTTCCAGTACTTGACGGTGGCCTGGTTGAGGGAGAGCCGGGCCAGCCGGGCATCGCCCGGCCGGGGTGTGGGCAGGGTGGCGGGAAGCCCGGAGGGCACGTCCACGGCCGCTGGCCCGACCGCCGCGGTGTCCGTCGAAGTCGTACTCACTGCTCCACCCCCGACACCTCCAGGAGCGTTCGCATGCGCGCCGCCGCCAGGTCCGGATCGGACAGCACCCCGGCGGCGTCGGCCAGGCGCAGCGCCCGAGCCAGATGGGGCAGGTCGCGGGCACTGTGCAGCCCGCCCACCATGTGGAACCCCTTCTGGTGGCCGTTGAGCCAGGCCAGGAAGGCGATACCGGTCTTGTAGTAGAAGGTGGGCGCGGCGAACAGGTGCCGGGCCAGGGGGACGGTGGGATCCATCAGCGCCCGGTAGCGGCCGGTGTCGCCCTGGTCCAGGGCGGCCAGCGCACGGGCCGCGACCGGGGCGATGGCGGCGAAGATCCCCAGCAGGGCGTGGGAGTGGCCGTCATCGTCGCCCAGGATCAGGTCGGGGTAGTGGAAGTCGTCCCCGGTGTACAGGCGCACCCCTTCGGGCAGCAGTCGGCGCAGCTCCACCTCCAGGGAGGCGTCGAGCAGGGAGACCTTGATGCCCTCCACCTTCGCGGCGTGCTCGGTGATCAGGGCCGCCACCGGTGCGATCGCCTCGGCGGGGTCGGCGTGACCCCAGTAACCGGCCAGGGCGGGGTCGAAGGCGGTGCCCAGCCAGTGCAGGATGACCGGCCGGTCGGCCTGCTGGAGCAGGCGTCCGTAGACCTTGGCGTAGTCGTCGGGGCCCGAGGCCAGGGCCGCCAGGGCCCGGGAGGCCATCAGGATGGGCGTGGCGCCGGCCTCCTGGACGACGTCGAGTTGCTCACCATAGGCGGTGATAACGCTTTCCAGAGTGGCCTGCGAAGGGTCGATCTGGTCGGTGCCCACCCCGCAGGCCAGGACCGCGCCGCGTGCGGCGGCCTCGGCCCCCGACCTGCGGATCAGCTCGGCGGTGGCCTGCCAGTCCAGACCCATGCCGCGTTGGGCGGTGTCCATGGCGTCGGCCACGCCCAGACCTTGGTCCCACAGGTGGTGCCGGAAGGCCAGGGTGGCCTCCCAGTCCAGGTGGGCCGGCGCCCCGGGGGCGTTGGGTCCCAAGGGGTCGGCCACCACGTGGGCCGCCGCGTAGACGGTACGGGAGCGGGCCGGGGACAGCGGGGAGGCGTCCACGGGGGTGCCGCTCAGGGTGTAGGCAGCGGTCGTGCCGTCGGCCTGGGGAAGAAGGAGCGTGCTCATGCGAGGGTGACCTCGTCCAGTTCGATCGTGCGTCCGGTACGTGCCGACCGCAGCCCGGCCTCGGCCATCTGCAGGCCGCGCGCCCCGGAGAGCAGGTCGTGCGGGAAGGGGGCGTCCACGACCACGTGGCGCAGGAAGTCCTCCCACTGGGCGCGGAAGCCGTTGGGGAAGTCGGTGTTGTCGGGCACCCGGTCCCACTGGTCGCGGTAGCGGGCGTCGTCCTCCAGGTCGGGGTTCCACACCGCCTTGGGCGTGACCGAGCGGTGTTGGACGCGGCAGGAGCGCAGACCCGCCACGGCGCTGCCGTGGGTGCCGTCGACCTGGAACTCCACCAGTTCGTCGCGGGCCACGCGCACGCTCCAGGAGGAGTTGATCTGGGCGATGGCGCCGTCGTGCAGCTCGAAGATGCCATAGGCCGCGTCGTCGGCGGTGGCCTCGTAGGGGCGGCCGTCCTCGTCCCAGCGGCGCGGGATGTGGGTGGCGACCTTGGCGGTGACCGTCCGCACCGGGCCGAACAGGTGCTCCAGGATGTAGTGCCAGTGCGGGAACATGTCCAGCACCATGCCGCCGCCCTCCTCGGCGCGGTAGTTCCAGCTGGGACGCTGGGCGGACTGCCAGTCGCCCTCGAAGACCCAGTAGCCGAACTCGCCGCGCACCGACAGGATCCGACCGAAGAAGCCGCTGTCGATGAGTCTGCGCAGCTTGAGCAGCCCGGGCAGGAACAGCTTGTCCTGGACCACCCCGTTGCGCACGCCCGCGTCACGGGCCAGTTTGGCCAGCTCCAGGGCGGAGCTGAGGGTACTCGCGGTGGGCTTTTCGACGTAGACGTGCTTGCCCGCGGCGATGGCGGCGCGCACGGCGGCCTCGCGGGCGTGCGTGATCTGGGAGTCGAAGTAGATCTTGGTGCTCTCCTGGGAGAGCACGGCGTCCAGGTCGGTGGACCAACGTTCGATCCCGTGGCGTTCGGCGATCTCGCGCAGCTTGCGCTCGGAGCGCCCGACCAGGATGGGTTCGGGGATGATCCGGGAGCCGTCGGGCAGGCGGACGCCGCCCTCCTCCCGGATGGCCAGGATCGACCGGGTCAGGTGCTGCCGGTACCCCATGCGACCGGTGACGCCGTTCATGGCCACATCCAGCACATGATCACCCATAGGTTGTTGCCCCTTTCCTTGTGAAAGCGCTTTCCAGCGTACGGCAAACCGCCCCTTCGCACCAGAGGGACCCCCGACCAGCCATGACGCCGACGTGCCCCCACCGCGCGCACGGGCGCCCCGTGAGGGGAAGGACCCCCTCACATGAGCGGCGCGTCACGGCAATTTTTCGGAAAAGTCCTGCGCGCCCCGAAAGGACACCGCTGACACCGCCAATACCGGCCACATCGCACACCCACGTCCTTGGGAAGGCCTTCGGTGAGCGTTCCCCCACCGCCGACGCTCCTCGTGGGATGTGGACAAAGAGCCGACGAAGACCCACAGTTGAGCAACACCATGTACAGCCGATTCACCTGACGACGCTGGTCAGGCCGGTTCCTGCCACCGTGCGGGGCGCCCGGGCACAAGGTCGCCCCCTTCTCCTCGAAGGGGGACCTCGGCGACCACGCCGAGGACGACCCGGAACCCTCGCCTCGTCACGGGCCATCCGTGGCCTGACCGCTTCGTCAACGGTCGCCCCGTCCGGGAGGAGTGCCGTTGAGGTCTCACACCGGCCCCACAGGCGGACACCGCCGGCCCGGCGCCCCTGATCCGGCGTGCGGCGTCCCCGTCACGGCCAGGGGTGCTCAGTTGATGTGCGCACGTGCAGGTGCTCACGTTCAACGGCGATCTCCCTGCCTTGCAGGCCGCGTCCCAAGGCCCGGCACGGTCGGGAGGGAGCGCGAGCCCACCACCTCGCCCGCACCGAACGACCCCCACCCGGGAAACGACCGCGATCGGCCCCATCCCCCGGTGACGTGGGGCCACACGTGGTCCCGGACCGCAGAACACCTTCTCCGAAGGTGGCCGGCGGTCTTGCCGCCCGCGCCTTCGGTGTGCGGAGACGGTGCCCCAACGCCTCCCTCACCGCCGCCCCGGTCATGTCCACCATGGCCGTCCGGTGTTTCCAAGCGCCCGGATCTGGAAGGAGAAAGGCGCTCTCCTTCCTCCCCAGAGCGCAGGCTGCACGTTCGACGACCTGATGATCAAGGAGACCTGAACATGGTCCAACAGACTCGCGAGCAGTGGGGGACGCGCGCGGGCTTTTTGATGGCGGCGATCGGCTCCGCCGTCGGGCTGGGCAACATCTGGCGATTCCCCTACGTCGCCTACGACAACGGGGGCGGCGCCTTCCTGGTGCCCTACCTCATCGCCCTGCTCACCGCCGGCATCCCACTGTTGATCCTTGAGTACAGCATCGGACACCGCTACCGGGCCTCCGCACCACTGGCCTACCGGCGTATCTTCCGACCCGCGGAGGCCATCGGCTGGTGGCAGGTGGCCATCTGCTTCGTCATCGCGGTCTACTACGGCGCCATCATCGCCTGGAGCTGCGCCTACCTGGTCTTCTCCATCCGTGAGTCATGGGGCGATGACCCCGACGGTTTCTTCTTCGGCGAGTACCTGCAAACGAGCGAGGCCCCCGGCGCGATCTCCGGCTACGTCCCCGGGGTCGCTCTGCCCCTCATCGGCGTGTGGGCGGTGGTCCTGGTGATCCTGGCGTTGGGCGTGCGCAACGGCATCGAAAAGGCCAACCGGATCTTCATCCCGCTGCTGGTGGTGCTGTTCCTGATCCTGGTGGTGCAGGCGGTCACCCTGGAGGGGGCCGCCGATGGCCTCAACGCGCTGTTCACCCCCGACTGGAGCGCCATGCTCAACGGCAGCGTGTGGGTGGCCGCCTACGGGCAGATCTTCTTCTCGCTCTCCATCGGCTTCGCCATCATGGTCACCTACGCCTCCTACCTGCGCCGCAGGACCGACCTGAGCGGCACCGCGGTCACCGCGGGCTTCGCCAACAGCTCCTTCGAACTCCTCGCGGGCATCGGCGTGTTCGCGGCCCTGGGCTTCATGGCCGGCGCCGCCGGCACCACCGTCGACCAGGTGGCCACCTCCGGCATCGGACTGGCCTTCGTCGCCTTCCCACAGATCATCTCCACCCTGCCCTTCGGCGGAGCACTGTTCGGTGTGCTCTTCTTCGCCTCCCTGACCATCGCCGGTATCACCTCGCTGATCAGCATCGTGGAGGTCATCATCTCCGCCGTGCGCGACCGCACGGGACTGGGCCGGATCCCGACCGTGCTGCTGGTGGGCGGGACCACGGCACTGGTGTCGATCCTGCTCTTCCCCACACCCGAGGGGCTGTACTACCTGGACGTATTCGACCACTTCATCAACCAGTACGGCATCGCCCTGGCGGCCCTGGTGATGCTGATCGTCTTCGCGTGGATCCTGCGCAGACTGCCGATGTTCGACAGGCACGCCGCCACCTTCTCCTCCATCCCGCTGGGCCTGTGGTGGAAGGTCGCGCTGGGGGTCATCACTCCGCTCCTGTTGGGCTTCATGATGTGGGACAGCCTGCGCACGGAGTTGGCGCAGAACTACGAGGACTACCCCACCCAGTTCCTGCTCACCGCGGGATGGGGCGTGGCCATCGGCGCCATCGTCTTCGGCGTGATCGTCTCCCTCTTCCCCTGGAAGCGGGCCGGCACCACGACCGAGGAGGACCGCCGGAACATGACCGACCAGATCGAGGAAGGGGACCGCTGATGTCCGCCAGCGCGATCACCATGATGATCGTCTCCATCGTCCTGGTGTGGGGCGGCCTCGTCGCGGCCATCATCCACCTGCGCCGCCACCCCGACGAGTCCGGGACCGACTGACCCCGAAACCGTGAAGGACCCCGGATCAGACGATCCGGGGTCCCTTGCGTCCGTATGGCCGTCGCACAGGCCCGGACGGGCGTCTACTTCGCGGCGAACTCCCGCACGATGCGCTCACAGAACGCGGGCAGGTCGTCCGGGGCGCGGCTGGTGGTCAGGCCCTGGTCGGTGACGACCTCCTCGTCCACCACCGTCGCCCCCGCGTTGCGCAGATCGGTGCGCACACTGGGGTAGGAGGTGACGGTGCGTCCGCGCACCACGTCGGCCTCCACCAGGATCCACGGCCCGTGGCAGATGGCCGCCACCGGCTTGTCCGCCGCGACGAAGTCGCGCACCAGCCCCACCGCGTCCTCGTTCAGGCGCAGGTTGTCGGGGTTGACCGTTCCACCGGGGACCAGCAGGGCGTCGTAGTCGTCCACCCCGACCTCGGAGACCACCCGGTCCACCGTGAACCGGTCCGCCGGGTCGATGTCGCCCTTCATCGCCTGGATCTTCCCCGACTCCAGTGAGACCAGGTCGATACGGGCCCCCTCCTCCTGCAACGCCTCCCGCGGCTTGACGAGTTCGACCTGCTCGACTCCGTCCGCCGCCAGGATCGCGACCCGGCGGCCGTTGAGCGTGTCAGCCACAACTGCCTCCCATCTCCGAGCGTCGCGGCACCTCTTCGTGCCCGTGGGGGCGCCCCTACCCACACCGGCCCCGCTTCCAACGAACCTGGACGAAGGGCCGCCCCATGTCCGCGGCCCCTCCGGCAACGGCGCTCTCACCGCACAGAATCAGCCCGGCCGTGCCCTTGGGGCACGGCCTCAGCCCAGACGGCCCCGGGCGTCCTTGCCCGCCCCGGCGCAAAGGCGCTCCAACAGGTCGAGCAGAGTGTCGGCGCGTACCCGGACCCCTTCGCCCTCCACCGCACCCTCCTCCCAACCGAGCAGGAACCGACCGGTGAAACGGAAGGGGGCGACTCCAGGCCGGGACGACAACCACGTGCGCGTCGACTCGTCCAGAACCTCGCGGGCGAAGCCCTCGTCCTGGGCCATCACCTCGAACCGCTCATCGAACTCCGCCTGCGGCGAACGCCAGAGACGGACCTCCACCGAAGAGGGGAAGGACATCACCTCCGAAGAGGCCTGCCTCACCCCCAACTCCGGCACGGCGTCGGGCAGGGACACCACGACCACGGTGTACACGTTGACCACGGTCCGGTCGCGCTGCCGGGGGCAGGGCGCGGTGTAGGCGTACTCATAGGCCATGACCCGACGACCCCGCAGCTGGGTGCACAGCACGTGCCGGGCCCGGGCGTTGGAGCGCCGCTCCAGGAAGGGGGCACCCTCGAAACGGTCGACCAGTTCGGGCCGCTCACGGTCATAACTCCACCCCTCACGCCGCGCCCAGGCGGCCAGGGCACGGGAACGGCGGCGTTCGGCGGCCGACCCCGTCACGGCCATCGCACCGACGATCGTGACGACCAGGACCACGATCACCAGGACCAGGACGGTGGGGGGTTCCATGGGGGCTCCTCGTGCGGTGTGGCTCTTGTCACTGAGACGCCGCCCGCTCCCCCGCCGGTTCCGTCCGTACCCGTTCGTTATCGCGACTCCACCCCGGCGTGTCCCGCCCGCACCACACCCGCCTCCGAGACGACGACGCCCCTACCGGCCCCGCCGCTCAGTCCAGGGAGAAGACCTTGCCGGGGTTGAAGATCCCGGCGGGGTCCAAGGCGTTCTTGACCGCCCGGTGCATGGCCAGCACCTGTGGGCCCATCTCCCGCGCCGCCCCGCGCATCTTCAGCAGGCCCACACCATGTTCCCCGGTGACCGTGCCCCCCAGGGCGATCGCCTCGTCCACGATCACCTCGAAGGCCTCCTGAGCACGCTTCTTGGCGGCCTCGTCACCGGCCGGGACGATGAACAAAGGGTGCAGGTTGCCATCACCGGCGTGCGCGATGTTGCCGATATGCGTGGAGAAGCGTTCCCCGACCTGTTCGATGCGCTCCAACATCAAGGGGACCTTCGCCTTGGGAACGCACACGTCCTCGGTCAACAGGGGCCCCAGACGCTCCAACGCCGGGTAGGCCAGACGCCGCGCCTCGAACAGGGCCTCGGCCTCCTCGGCATCGGTGGAACGCACCGCATAGACCGCGCCCTGCGCGCGGAAACACTCCAGGACGAGGTCGGCCTCCTGCTCTCCCGCGGCCCCGGGCTGGTCGCTGCGCGCCAGCAACAGCACCTCGCCCTCGGCCGACAGGCCCATGTTCTTCCAGGAGTCCACCGCCTGTAGGCAGAAACGGTCGATCAGCTCCATCGCCGAGGGCACCACCCCGGCGGCCGAGACCGCCGCCACCGCACGCCCGGCTTCCGCCAGGGAGTCGAAGTAACCCACCACCGTGTGCTCGGTACCGGTGCGCAAGGGAAGCATCCGCAGCGTCACCTCGGTGACCATGCCCAAGGTCCCCTCCGAACCCACCATGAGCCCGCACAGGTCGTAGCCGGTCACCCCCTTGGCGGTGGTACGACCCAACCGCACCACCTCGCCCGAACCCACGACCGCCTCCATCCCCAGGACGTAGTCGCGGGTGACCCCGTACTTGACGCAGCACAGGCCGCCGGCGTTGGTGGCCACGTTCCCGCCGATCGTCGACCAGGCCGCCGAGGCGGGATCGGGCGGGTACCACAGGCCGTCCCGGGCCACGCGCTCACGCAGGGCGTCGTTGACCACGCCGGGCTGCACGGTGGCCGTCTGCTGGACGGGGTCGACCTCCAGCACCCGGTTCATCCGCTCGAAGGAGACCACCACCCAGCCCCGCCCGGAGTTGGCCGCACCCGACAGTCCCGTTCCCGCGCCGCGGGCGACCATCGCCACCCCCTGCTCGGCGCACACGCGCACCACCGCCGCCACGTCCTCGGTGTGGCGGGGGCGCACGACCGCGGCCGGAAGGGCGTGGTCGGCCCACTCGGCCTCGTCGTGGGAGTAACCCCCCATCACCTGGGGATCGGTCACGATCTGTTCAGCACCCACCGCTGCCGTCAACCTCTCGGCGATCCCGGACATGGGCACACTCCTCACCGCTCGCTCGGACGCCCCGTCGCGCCGATGCCGTCCAGCACTCTAACCAGACACGCCGCTCCCACGACGCCGCGACCACGCCCACCTGCGTGCGACACGCCCGCGACGCGGCGCCCCGCACGCCAAGGCGCGAACGGCTCACCGTCCTAACATGGAGGCCCACCGCCCGGCGAAGGAGAGCGTATGAGCACGATCCTGGTCACCGGTGGCACCGGGACCCTGGGGCGGCCCGTGGTGGAACGTCTACGCCAGGCCGGACACCCGGTACGCGTCCTGAGCCGCCACCCCCACCCCGAGGACCGCTCCGCCTTCGCCGTGGACCTGCGCCGGGGCACCGGCCTGACCCGGGCCCTTCACGGTGTGGACACCGTGGTGCACTGCGCCAGCACACCCACCGGCGGCGACATCACCGCGGCCACCCACCTGATCCGTGCCCTGCGTCGGGCCGAGGTGGCCCACGTGGTCTACATCTCCATCGTGGGCGTGGACCGGATACCACTGGGTTACTACCGCACCAAGCACACCGTGGAACGGGCCCTTGAGGCCTCCGGTCTGGGCTGGACGGTGCTGCGCGCCACCCAGTTCCACGACCTGCTCGTCCGCCTGTTCCAGGCCACGGCCCGCCTGCCGCTCATGCCCGTGCCCGACGTGGACGTGCAACCCGTCGACACCGACGAGGTGGCCTCCCGCCTGGCGCTCCTGGCCCAGGAGCCGCCGGCCGGGCGTGTGGCCGACATGTGCGGACCGCGCGTGGAGTCCCTACGCGAACTGGCCGGTGTCTACCTGGACCGCACCGGGACCAGGCGCACCACCGTGCCCGTGCGGGTGCCGGGCACCACCTTCGCCGCTTTCCGCGCCGGACACCACCTGGCGCCCGACCGGGCCGTGGGACGGGTGACCTTCGCCGAATTCCTGGATCGACACCCCATCGAGTGAACAAAACGTTGAAAATTCTTTGTTGACACCCGGGGGTTCCTCTCGCATGCTCAAAAGCATGACCCACACCGAGGACCCCTTCACCCCACCCGACCCCCGCGCGGCCCGCCGTCTACGCACCCACCAGGCCCTGGTCCGCCTCACCGAACGCCACGCCACCGGCGAACACCGCATCCGCTGGGAACACGACCGCATGCCCATGCCGCCCCTGGACGCCCTACGACGGGTGACCGACCTGGCCGCCGGCAGCGCCCCACCCGAATCGGACGCTCCGACCGTGGACCGTGACGACCTCACCGCCGCCCTGACCCTGGTGCCCTGGGCCCGCGCGGAGTTCGACCAACTGGAGGCGGGACTGTTGCAGATGTCCAAAGGACGCGGCATGACCTGGCAGGAGATCGCCTTCGGCCTGGGCCTGGGATCGGCTCAGGCCGCACGCCAACGCCATGACCGTCTGCGACAGCGCACCGACACCTGACACCCGACGCCCGCGACACCGTCCGGGGCCGCTGTGGTGGGGCGCTCCTGGTCAAGCACCCCACCACAGCGGTCCCACACCCAAGGACCAGGACACGCCGCCCCGCCCCGATCTCACCTCGTAGGCGATCGCACGCGAGAAGGACAACGACCGGGCGCGGGGGCAAAGGTCCCGATCAGACCCGCTCCAAGGGCACGTGCGCCCCCGAAGGCGCCTGTACCTCGATGGGCATTCCGGCCTCGACGACCCCACCGGTCAAGACCACGCCCATCACCCCGGCCTTGCGCACAACACCCCCCTCCCCGTCCCGGTGCACCACCTGCCCGAGCAACCCCGGGGAGAAGTCGTCGATCTGCCGGCAAGGGTTACGCAGACCCGTGATCCGCACACACGCCCCCTCACCGAAACGCAGCACCGTCCCGGTCGACAGGGCCAGAAGGTCAACGCCCCGCGTGGTGATGTTCTCACCCAACTGACCGGGCCCGACCACGAACCCGGCGTCGGCGACCTCCTCGAAGAGTTCGACGTGGATCAGATGGACCTGACGCAGATTGGGCCGGGTGGGATCGACCGCCACCCGGGAACGGTGTTTGACGGTGGTGCCCATGTGGGCGTCACCCTCCACGCCCAACCCCGCCAAAAGACGAATACGGGGCAGGACCGTCTTGCTGAAGGTGTGTCCAGAGCTGCTGCTGACCGACTCCACCACCGCGCCCACAGGCCTTCCCTCCACTCGCGTATGTCCCGCACCACAGCCTAGCCGGCCCCATGCGACCCTCCACCGCGCCCGGACCCGACCCTCTTCCCCACCAGACCCATGCCGCGCCCAAGACCCGGACGCGGACCCCACCGGCCGAACCGCGCCCCCGTGGCATGCTGGAAGAATGGGACGGACCACGCTGCAAGTGCACGTCGAACCCGAACTGCGCTTCTTCCTGCCTCCACGCCGCCGACACGCGACCGTGGACGTGGAGCACGACCCCACCGCGACCCTGGGCCACATCGTCCAGTCACTGGGCGTCCCGTTGACCGAGGTCGGCGCCCTGCACGCCGACGGCCGACCCGTCCACCCCTCCCACCGCCCCGCCCCAGGCCAGACCCTCCACGTCCTGGCCGTGCGATGGCCCCAACCCCCCGCCTTCGACCAGGTGCGCTTCGTCCTGGACGTCCACCTGGGCACCCTGGCCCGACGCCTACGCCTGCTGGGAGTGGACACCGCCTACCACAACGACCGCGACGACGACGCGCTCCTGCACCAGGCCAACGACGAACAACGCCTGCTGCTGACCCGCGACCGCGCCCTGTTGTGCCGCAGGAACCTGCGCGCGGGCGGCCATGTCAGAGCCGACCACCCCGACGCGCAACTGCGCGAGGTACTGGCACGCTTCGCCCCCGACCTGCACCCGTTCACCCGCTGCCCCGCCTGCAACGGCACACTGGAACCCGTGGCCAAGGACCAGGTCCAGGACCGGCTGCCCCCGGGAACCCGCGCCACCCAGAGCACCTTCACACGCTGCACCCACTGCGCTGGGGTGTACTGGCCCGGAGCCCACCACGCGCACCTGGAGAAGATCGTGCACCAAGCCCGGGAACTGGTGCCCGCCCACTGACCCCGCCACCACCCGCGCACACACCATCACCACCCGTACCCGGGCGAGGGCTTTTGGTCATTCTCCACAACAGAAACCGTCCGGCATGCGTTGGCTACGACATGGCGTGCCCGACGAGAAAACGAAAGAGTGGAACCTGCCGAGGACCGTCACGTCCCGGCCCGCACATCGTTGTGTCTACAGAAAGGGCTCGACCGGGTGTTCAGTCGCATCGCCATCGTCAACCGTGGTGAGGCCGCCATGCGGCTCATCCACGCCGTACGGGACATCGCCGCGCAGACCGGGACACGGATCGAGACCGTCGCCCTGCACACCGACGTCGACCGCACGGCCGCCTTCGTCCGCGAAGCGGACCTCACCTACGACCTCGGCCCCGCCTCTGAGCGCCCCTACCTCGACCTGAAGGCGCTGGAACGCGCCCTGGTCCACACCCGGGCCGACGCGGCCTGGGTCGGCTGGGGCTTCGTCGCCGAGGACCCGGCCTTCGCCGAACTGTGCGAGAACATCGGAGTCACCTTCATCGGCCCCCACCCCGAAGCGATGCGCAAGCTCGGCGACAAGATCGGCGCCAAACTCATCGCCGAAGAGGTCGGGGTGCCGGTCGCCCCCTGGAGCCGCGGCGCCGTCCACACCCTGGACCAAGCCCTGGAATCGGCGGAGCAGATCGGCTACCCGCTGATGTTGAAGGCGACCGCGGGCGGCGGCGGCCGAGGCATCCGCGTGATCAACGACGCCACCGAACTCGCCGAAGCCTACGAACGCACCAGCCAAGAGGCCGCACGCGCCTTCGGCAGCGGCGTCGTCTTCCTCGAACGCCTGGTCACCGGCGCCCGCCACGTCGAGGTCCAGGTGATCGCCGACGGCAAGGGGACCGCCTGGGCCCTGGGAGTACGCGACTGCTCCGTACAACGCCGCAACCAGAAGATCATCGAGGAATCGGCCTCCCCCGTCCTGACCCCCCAACAGGCGGACGAACTCAAGGCCTCGGCCGAACGACTGGCCCTGGCCGTGGGCTACCGCGGCGCCGCCACCGTGGAGTTCCTCTACCACCCCGGTGAGGAACTGTTCGCGTTCTTGGAGGTCAACACCCGCCTACAGGTCGAACACCCCATCACCGAGGCCACCACCGGCTTCGACCTGGTCAAGGCACAACTGCACGTGGCCGCCGGCGGCAAACTCCAAGGCGAACCACCCCGCGAACGCGGACACGCCATCGAGGCCCGCCTCAACGCCGAGGACCCCGACCGCGACTTCGCACCCTCCCCGGGCCGCATCGCACGACTGGACCTGCCCACAGGACCGGGCATCCGCGTGGACACCGGCGTCAACGAAGGCGACACCATCCCCGCCGACTTCGACTCCATGATCGCCAAGATCATCGCCCACGGACGCGACCGCGAGGAGGCCCTGGGCCGACTGCGTCGGGCCATGGCCCAGACCACCGTGGTCATCGAGGGCGGCGCCACCAACAAGAGCTTCGTCATGGACCTGCTCGACCAGCCCGAAGTGATCGACGCCGTCGCCGACACCGGCTGGATCGACCGCGTCCGAGGCCAAGGCGGGCTCGTCTCCCACCGGCACTCGGCCACCGCACTGGCCGCCGCAGCCATCGAGGCCTACGAGGAGGAGGAACGCCTCGAACGCCGGCGACTGCTGTCCACCGCCTTCGGAGGCCGCCCCCAGGCCCAGCACGAGAGCGGCCGCCCCCTGGACCTGAAACTGCGCGGCGCCGGCTACCGCGTGCGCGTGGCACGCATCGGCGCGCACCGCTTCCGCGTCGCCATCCAGGCCGGCCAGGACGTCCACACCGCCGACGTCGAACTGGACCGCTTCGACCGCCACACCGGCCAGATCACCGTCAACGGCACCCCCCACCGTCTGCTCACCGACACCCACGGCCCCACCCACCTGGTCGAGGTCGACGGCGTCACCCACCGCATCAGCCGCGACGAGGGCGGCGTCGTCCGCTCCCCCGTGCCCGCACTCGTGGTCGCCACACCCCTGAAGGTCGGCGACGAGGTCGAGGCGGGCGCCCCCGTACTGGTCCTGGAGAGCATGAAGACCGAGACGGTACTGCGCGCACCCTTCAAGGCACGACTGAAGGAATGCACCGTGTCCGTGGGCAGCCAGGTGGAGACCGGCGCCCCGATGCTGCGCCTGGAACCCCTGGCCGACACCGAGGACGAGGACACCGCCACCGTCCAGAGCATCGAACTGGACCTGCCCCGACCCCCCGGACAGGACCCCGCCCGCAAACGACTCACCCGCGGACAGGAGGACCTGCGCAGCCTGCTGCTGGGCTATGACGTCGACCCCCACGACGAACACCGCACCCTGGACGACTACCTCAACGCCCGCCGCGCGGCCGTCGACAGCGACCACCGGCCCCTGGACCGGGAACTGGACCTGCTCCAGGTGTTCGCCGACCTGGCCGAACTGAGCCGCAACCGGCCCGCGGGCGAGGAGACCGAAGAGGACACCAGCCACGTCCACAGCGCACGCGAGTACTTCCACACCTACCTCCAGAGCCTGGACGTCGAACGGGCCCGACTCCCCCAGTCCTTCCAGGACAAACTCGCCAGGGCACTGGCCCACTACGGCGTCACCGACCTGGAACGCTCCCCCGAACTCGAAGCCGCGGTGTTCCGCATCTTCCTGGCCCAACAACGCGCCTCCACCGACGCCACGGTCATCAGCGCACTCCTGCGCACCTGGCTGAGCGAACCCCCGCCCAACGAAACACTGCACGAACCCGCGGGACTGACCCTGGAACGGCTCATCGCCGCCACCCAGATCCGTTTCCCCGCCATCGCCGACCTGGCACGCGGCGTGGTGTTCGCCTGGTTCGCCCAACCTCTGCTGCGCCGTAACCGCGCCCGCGTCTACGCGGGCGTACGCAAACACCTCCAGCACCTGGACGCCCACCCCGACGCACCCGACCGCGCCGAACGCATCCACGAGATGGTCCGCAGCACCGAACCCCTGGTGCGCCTGCTCGGCCAACGCCTGGTCCGCCACGACCTGGACAACACGGTCATGCTGGAAGTCCTCACCCGCCGCTACTACGGCAACAAGGGACTCACCGGCATCCGCACCGACACGACCGCGGGTTGCACCTTCGTGGTCACCGAACGCACCGACGTCAGCGTGGCCTCCTGCGCGGTGCGCTTCCAGGCCCTGGACCAGGCCCTGCGCGCGCTGACGCAACTGGCCCAAGGCCATGACGCCCTCGACGCCGACGTCTACCTGGCCTGGGACGACCAGCCCGAGGACTTCGACGCGATGGCCGACGCCTTGCAGCAGACCATCAACCGACACCCCCTCCCCACGGGAGTACGCCGACTCACCACCACCGTCGCGGGCAGGGACGGCGCGGTGATGCACCACCACTTCACCTTCCGCCCCTGCCCCACCGGCATGGCCGAGGACCGGCTGATCCGCGGCCTGCACCCGCACATCGCCCAACGCATGCAGATGGAGCGGCTCCAAAAGTTCGACCTGACCCGCCTTCCCTCCTCCGACGAGGAGGTCTACCTCTTCCAGTGCGTGGCCCGGGACAACCCCTCCGACGACCGCCTCGTCGCCTTCGCCCAGGTCCGTGACCTGACCGAGCTACGCGACCACACCGGCAGGCTCATCGCCCTGCCCACGGCCGAGGGCACGCTGGCCGCCTGCCTGGACTCCCTCCGCCGCGCACAGTCCCGACAACCCGCCAAGAAACGCTTCAGCACCAACCGGATCGTGCTCTACGTCTGGCCGCCCAGCTCCATCACCGCCGAAGAACTCCAAACCTTCGCCCAACGCGTCCTGCCCATGACCACGGACGCCGGCCTGGAGGAGATCGAGTTCATCGGCCGCCGACGCGACCAGGACACCGGCGAGCTGACCAAGATCGCCGTGCGGGTCTCCTTCGGCGTCACCGGCCACGCCGAACTGACCATCGGCGAACCCACCGCCGACCCCGTCGAGCCCATCGACGCCTACCGGCTCAAGGTGCTGCGCGCACGTAGCCGCAACACCGTCTACCCCTACGAGCTGACGCCCATGCTCGGTGACTTCACCGAGTACGACCTCGACCAGACCCACACCCTGGTCCCCGTCGACCGGCCCAAGGGAGCCAACACCGCCGCGATCGTCGCCGGTGTGGTCACCACCCCCACCCCACGCCACCCCCAGGGCATCACCCGGGTGGTCCTGTTGGGCGACCCCACCAAGTCCCTGGGCGCACTGTCGGAACCGGAGTGCCGCCGCGTGATCGCCGCACTGGACCTGGCCGAGCGGATGCGGGTGCCCCTGGAGTGGTACACGCTCTCCTCCGGAGCCCGCATCTCCATGGAGTCGGGCACCGAGAACATGGACTGGGTGGCCGCGGCGCTCAAACGCATCGTCGAGTTCACCCAGGACGGCGGCGAGATCAACATCGTGGTCGCCGGCATCAACGTCGGCGCCCAGCCCTACTGGAACGCCGAAGCGACCATGCTCATGCACACCAAGGGCATCCTGGTCATGACCCCGGACTCGGCGATGGTCCTCACCGGAAAACAGTCCCTGGACTTCTCCGGAGGGGTGTCGGCCGAGGACAACTTCGGCATCGGCGGCTACGACCGGGTCATGGGACCCAACGGCCAGGCCCAGTACTGGGCCCCCGACCTGGTCTCGGCCCGGGACGTCCTGATGTCCCACTACGAGCACACCTACATCGCCCCCGGCGAGGACGCGCCACGGCCGACCACCACCACCGACCCCGTCGACCGTGACATCCGCGACTTCCCGCACACCATGGCCGACAGCGACTTCACCACCGTCGGCCAGATCTTCTCCGCCCAGGCCAACCCCGACCGCAAGAAACCGTTCGACATCCGAACCGTCATGCGGGCCCTGTCCGACCAGGACCACCCGGTACTGGAACGCTGGGCGGGCATGGCCGACGCCGAGACCGCGGTGGTGCAGGACGCCCACCTGGGCGGCACACCGGTGTGCCTGCTGGGCATCGAGTCACGCCCGGTGCCCAGGCACGGCTTCCCACCCACCGACGGACCCGACACCTACACCGCCGGCACCCTGTTCCCGCAGTCGTCGAAGAAGGCCGCCCGGGCGATCAACGCCGCCAGCGGCAACCGGCCCCTGGTGGTCCTGGCGAACCTGTCGGGCTTCGACGGCTCCCCCGAGTCGATGCGCAAGCTGCAACTGGAGTACGGCGCCGAGATCGGCCGCGCGATCGTCAACTTCCGCGGCCCCATCGTGTTCTGCGTGATCTCGCGCTACCACGGAGGCGCGTTCGTGGTCTTCTCCAAGGCACTGAACCCGAACATGACCGTGCTCGCCCTGGAGGGTTCCTACGCCTCGGTGCTGGGAGGGGCCCCCGCCGCCGCGGTGGTCTTCTCCGGCGAGGTCAACACCCGCACCGCCTCCGACCCGCGCATCAGCCACATGCAGGACCGCATCGCGGCCGCCACCGGTACCGAACGCGCCGCTTTGGCCGCCGAACTGGAGGAGCTGCGCTCGACGGTGCGCGCGGACAAGCTCAGCGAGGTGGCCGCGGAGTTCGACGGCGTGCACGACATCCAGCGCGCGGTCCAAGTCGGCTCGGTCGACGCCGTCGTCAGCGCCGCCGAACTGCGCCCGCGCGTCATCGAGGCCATCAAGGCCCACCGGCGCTGACACCACCGCACCACACCTCAAAGGGCGCGGCCGGCACGTTCTTCACGTGCCGGCCGCGCCCTTTGAGGCCCTTGACGGGACCGACACACCTTGCGGTGGAGAACCGGCCGTGCCCCCACCACGTTCCACTGCGCTTCCAGGCGCGGAGGAGGATCACCACGGCACTGACGGGCCTCCTCCCGCCCCCGGGGCGGTGCGGGCACCGGGCGTTCGACGAGGGCGGGGGCGTCCCTCACCTCAAGGGACGACCGAGCCCGACCTCAGGCGGGGGTCAGAACACAGAACTCGTTGCCCTCCGGGTCAGCCAGGACCGTCCACGGCACATCACCCTGCCCCAGGTCGACGTCGGTGGCGCCAAGGGCACGCAGCCGCTCCACCTCCACCGCCTGATCGTCACCGGGGTAGGGACGAAGATCCAGGTGAACACGGTTCTTCACGGTCCTGGCCTCATCAGAGCGGACGAACTCCAGATACGGCCCCACCCCCTCACCGGACCGCAGCAGAGCGTGGGCGTCGGTCACCTCGTGCACGGCCCAGTCCGTGGCCCGCCCCCAGAACCGGGCCATGGCCCGCGGATCCGCACAGTCGACCACCACCGCGGCGATCGGGCCGGTGTTCCGGTACGGCGACCGAGGCTCCAACACACGGAACTCGTTGCCCTCCGGGTCGGCCAGGTGCGTCCCCCCGGCCTCGCCCTCACCCCGGCCGAGGAGAGTCGCACCGAGGCCCCTCACACGCGCGACCACCTCCACCTGGTGGTCCGTGGAGGTGGTGGCCAGGTCCACGCGCACACGGTTGCGCACCGTCTTGGCCTCGGGCACACGAAGAACATCGACGTAGAGCGCGGCGGGGTCGGGATAGCCCAACAAACCCTCGGGTTCCACATTGATCACACCGGGTCCCTCGCTGGAGGTCCGCCACCCCAGCACCTGCCCCCAGAAACGGCCCAGGGCGATCTCATCCTGGGCGTTCATCGCGATCTGCACGAGTCGTAAAGCCATGGCGTCGAGCCTAGATCCGCGCCAAGCACCACGGCCACCCGTTTTCCTCGGCCGAAGACGGGTCCGCTCCGGTCGGCCGCACGCGCCTTGTGCGCGGAACATCTCCCCATGACGGCTCCAAGGCCGACCCCCTCGCCTTACGACCGAGCGGAGATCGCCGGCGGCCTGGCGGTGTCACAGACCAAAGACCCACACCACGCACGAGCAGGACCACCGCGGCCCGGGACCGTCCGCTCGATCACACGTGCCAACTCCCGAACACCCGGGGTTCAAGGGGCGGGACTCGGAGCCGGCGTCGAGTCCCCCCTGTCACAGCGGGGCACGCACCCTACCGGCGTGGACGTCCAACTCAACGCGGTCGGCCTCCCCTCACAGAGCGTGCACCGAAAAGGAGGCACCCGCCAAACGGGGAAAGACGTGCAGGCGCAGGTGGAAGGTCTCCTGTCCCGCCGCCTCACCCCGACCCGCCCCGGCACACATCACCCGGTTTCCCCCTCCCACGGCCCTATGCTGCAACCCATGCCAACACACGAGCGGGAGATCACCGCGCCCGTCGACCTGTGCACACCCCAGGGCCGACTCAACCCCGAGGCCGTGGGCTGGTCTCGCACCCCACTGCACCACTGCGCGATGCCCGGCTGGGGACGACGCAAGAAGTGGGAGTACTGGTGCATCACCACCCCCACTCACCTTGTCGCCCTCACCGTCGCCGACATCGACTACCTCGGACTGACCAGCGTCTACCTGCTGGAATACGGACAACAGGAGATCACTCGCACCGCCCTGCGCCCACTCGCCCACGGCGTCCGCCTACCCGACAGCCTCGCCACCGGACCCAGCGCCGCACTCGGCCCCATCCGCGCCCTCATCCACGACACCGACAAGGCCACCCGACTCCACTTCTCCTGCCACACCCCCCAAGGGCGGCTCTTCGCCGACCTGACCGTCGACCTGCCCCAAGACCACCAGAGCATGAACGTGGTCATCCCCTGGAGCGCCGACCGCTTCCAGTACACCTCCAAGCACACCGCCCGCCCCGCCCGGGGCACGGTGCGTCTGGGCGACAGGACCCTGGACTTCACCGACGCCTGGGGCGTACTGGACCACGGCCGCGGCAGGTGGCCCTACGACACCCGATGGAACTGGGGCGCCGCCTCGGGCCGCACCGACGGCCACACCGTCGGACTACAGTTCGGCGGCCAGTGGACCAAGGGCACCGGCCTGACCGAGAACGCCCTGTGCGTGGACGGACACCTGACCAAGATCGGCGAGGAACTGCACTGGGACTACGACCCCCACGACCCCCACAGGCCCTGGCGGATACGCACCCCCCACTCCGACCGGGTCGACGTGGTGTTCACCCCCTTCCACGAACGCGTCGACCGCACCAACGCCGCGGTGATCGTCAACGACACCCACCAACTCTTCGGCCACTACACCGGCACGATCCGCCCCGACCAGGGCGATGCCCTCGACGTGGACGGCCTACTCGGTTTCGCCGAACACGTCCACATGCGCTGGTGAGACCCCTGCGCCCGGCACGTACCGCACACCGGCGTGCCGGGCACCCGCCCCGCCCCCGCCTCACCTGGGCGAGCGTCGATCCCTGGGGCGGGCACGCAGGTGCACACGTTCCCCCTGGGCCCCGAACAGGCTGAGGAACTCCACCGGCTCCGGACCGGCCGCACCGAACCAGTGCGGCACCCGGGTGTCGAACTCGGCCGCCTCCCCGGGCACCAACACCACATCCTGCTCCCCCAGAACCATCCGCAACCTCCCGTTGAGGACGTAGAGCCACTCATAACCCTCATGGGTCTGCGGATCGGGCCGCGCCGGGGTCTCACTTGCCGGGATCACCAGCTTGTAGGCCTGGATCCCCCCGGCCCTGCGGGTCAAGGGCACCACCGTCATGCCGCCACGGACGACCGGACGCAGGTGCACACGCGGATCCCCGGTGGCGGGGGCGTCCACCAGCTCGTCCAGGCTCACCCCGTGCGCCCTGGCCAGCCGAAGCAACAGCTCCAGCGTCGGCCGACGCGCACCCGACTCCAACCGGGACAGGGTGCTCACCGAGATACCGGTCGCCTCCGCCAAGGCGTCCAACGTGCTCCCACGCTGTCGGCGCAACGCCCGCAACCGGGGCCCCACCGCCTCCAGTGTCCGCTCAAGATCACCTTCCATCCCCCCACTTTGCCATAACGGCAAAAATCTTTGCGCCTTTGGCGGGGTGGGTCGCACAGTGGACATGGAGGTGATCGTGATGACGGATCGACTGGACAACGACTACGACGTGGTGGTCATCGGCGGCGGCGCGGCAGGACTGAACGGGGCACTGACACTGGCCCGAGCACGACGCACCGTGGCGGTCATCGACGACGGCAGACCACGCAACGCCCCCGCCACGGGCGTCCACGGACTCCTGGCCCGCGAAGGCATGCCACCCACCGAACTGCTCCGCCGCGGCCAAGACGAGGCACGCGGCTACGGCGCCCACCTGATCACCGGCCAGGTCCGAGCCGCCTTCCGCCACGACGACGGATTCACCGTGGAACTGGCCGACGACCGCACCACCCGCGCACGCCGCCTGCTGGTGACCACCGGACTGGTCGACGAACTGCCCGACATCCCCGGACTGCGACACCAGTGGGGACACGACGTGGTGCACTGCCCCTACTGCCACGGCTGGGAGGTCCGCGACCAGGCCATCGGCGTGCTGGCCACCTCCCCCATGTCGGTGCACCAGGCCCTGCTGTTCCGCCAGTGGAGCGCCGACATCACCTTCTTCACCCACACCATGGCACCGCCGACCCCGGAGGAGGCCGAACAACTGACCGCCCGCGGCATCACCATGGTCGACGGCGAGGTGGCCGCACTGGAGACCACCGACGGCCACATCAGGGGGGTACGCCTGCACAACGGCACCGTGGTCCCCCGCCAGATCATCGCGGTGGCCACGCACATGGTGGCACGCGCCGCCTTCCTGTCCCCACTGGGCCTGCACACCACCCCCCACCCCTCGGGCATGGGCCAGTACATCGCCTGCGACGCCACCGGCCGCAGCGACGTCCCCGGCGTGTGGGTCGCCGGCAACATCACCGACATGTCCGCCCAGGTCGGCGCCGCCGCTGCCGCGGGCGCCGCGGCGGCGGCCCAGATCAACGCCGACCTGATCACCGCCCAGACCCGACTGGCCGTGACCGCCCACCGCGCCGCGCTCGCCGCCGCCTCTGCGGCGGAGCGGTGACACACCCTCGACAAGGAGAACCCCGGTGTCCCACACCTTCGACGCGGCCTTCTGGCAAGAGCACTACCACCGGCCCGCCTCCCACCCGCACCCTCCACACCCGCACCTGGTGGCCACCGCCCAACACCTGACACCGGCAAGAGCACTGGACGCCGGAAGCGGAGAGGGAGCCAACGCCCTGTGGCTGGCCTCCCAGGGCTGGCAGGTCACGGCGGTGGACATCGCCCAGACCGCCCTGGACCGCGCCCGTGAGCACGCCGACGCCCTGTCTGCCGCACTCACCGGCCACGTGGAATGGGTCCGGGCCGACCTGACCTCCTCACCACCGACCAAGGAACACTTCGACCTGGTCTACTCCCACTACGTGCACACGACCACCTCGGACCGGGCACTGCTGGACAGCCTGTCCCAGGCGGTCGTAAGCGGCGGCACCCTGCTGATCGTGGGCCACGCACCCCAGCAGGAAGGAGACCACTCGCACGAACCGGCCCCCGGATCCCACATCCGAGTCGAGGAACTCGCCGAGCTCTTGGACCCTCGACAGTGGCGGGTGATCCTGGCCAAGACCCGCACCCGCACGGTCACCGCACCCGACGGTCACCGGATCACCCTGCACGACGGCATCCTGCAAGCGCGCAGACACTGACAAGGACCAGGGAAGGAGGTCAACCCTTCCTTCCCCTCACCACCCACGTGCCCGTCTGCTCACAGACCACCGAGTCGGCGGACAACCCACCCCGGACAAAAGCACGCATCGCCGCAGCGACCTGACCGGGGTGGGCCTCCACCAGCAGACGACCACCCGGCGCCAACCACCCACGGGCCTGGGCGGCGACCCTGCGCACGACGTCGAGCCCGTCCCCACCACCGTCCAACGCCACCCGCGCCTCATGCTCACGCGCCTCGACGGGCAACAACGCGATCTCCTCGGTGGGGACATAGGGCACGTTGGCCACCAGCACCTCCACACGCCCGTACAGGGACCCGGGCAAAGGCGAGAACAGATCCCCCTGATGGACCCGCCCGCCGAAAGGGGCGAGGTTACGACGCGCGCAACGCACACTGGCCGCGTCGATGTCGGCGGCGTGCAGTTCCACCACCCGGCGCTCGCCGGCGAGTACGGCTCCCAGGGCACCGGTGCCACAACACAGGTCCAACACCACCGCGCCGGGACGGGTCAGGGCCAGCGCCCGCTCGGCGAGGAACTCCGTACGCGGACGGGGAACGAACACCCCCGGCTCCACCACCAGACGCAGACCGCGAAAACACGTCCAACCCAGCATGTGCTCCAGGGGGACACCACCGACCCGAAGGTCCACCAGGCGAAAGAACTCACGCCGAGTGTGCGCGGCGGCGGCGATCAACTCCGCCTCCTCCTCGGCGAACACACACCCCGCCCGACGCAGACGAGCGACGGCGGCGGACAGCGGCGACGATACAGGTGACAAGGGAGCCTTCCAGGATGCCCGGGGGCGCTCCCGCTCCCACCTACCCCCGTACGGGGAAAGCGACCACGAAGGGGAGCACCCGGTCTGCGACCGTGGTGATCGGCCCCACCTCCTTGGCCTCCACGTGCGAGGCAACAACTATACGCACCAGAGCGCGGCCGGCCGTGCGAACACCGCAAGGATCTCCTTGCCTCCACACGCTCGGAGCGGTTCTCCTGCCCACCCTCATGCCCCTGCGCAGGGTCATCCCGCCCTCCCGTCCCGCAGGAACGACAGGCGTGCCCATCCTCCCGAGGGCGGGCGCTCGGACCCACGTTCGACGACCGTCGCTTTCGACCGAGCCCGCTCTGTGCCAGGACCGGCGACCAAGGCGAAACGAATGACAACGGCACGTGACAGCGGCAAGGCCCTCCGGCGGAGCGCACGGGCACACCCGGGCCTGCGTGACCCCGCGCTCGACCACGCCGCGAAGGTGGGCGCGCACGGGCACACCCGGGAAGACCGAGCGAACGACTTCCCCGACGAGCCAGGACGAAAGACCCGACACCAAGACCGTGTTCAGGACCCACCGAAGCCCCGGAGACAGTGATCGTGCCGCCACCGTGAACACGACGACGGCACGACCGACCACAACCGATGAACCCCGACTATTCGGGCCAGTCGGAATTCTTGACGACCTCCACGAAGTCACCGCGGACGAACCCCGGCACATAATGCGCCAACACGTCGGCCTTGACGTTGCCGAACGTGGTCTCAGGGCGATCCTTGATGCCCTCGGTGAACGCGGCCAGGATCTGCTCCTTGAAGTTCGGCCGAGGATGGGCCTCCACCACGGCCGCACGCTGGGCATCGGAGACCGCGTGGTAGCCGATGCCCAGCACGTCCAACTCCACTCCCCTGGTGACCAGGGCGATCTCCGCAGCCATGTGCAGCGGAATCTCCGGAGTGGTGTGCAGGGCGATCGCCGTCCAGACCCGGTCGGCCCCCTCATCGCTCACACCATGGGAGCGCAGGAACCGCCGCGCCTCGTCGGCGCCGTCGATCTCGAAACGCTGGTCGGTACGACGGAACCGCTCGGTCAACCCCAAGTCGTGGAACATCGCCCCCACGTACAGCAACTCCGGATCGAACTCGATCCCCTCCTGCTCCCCACGCAACGCCCCCCACACGAACACACGCCGAGAATGATCGAACAACAACGGCGAAGCCGCCTCCCGGACCAACTCGGTCGCCTCCCGCGCCAGAGCACTGTCCGGAATCCGCACACCCGCGATCGACTCGCTCACTCCATCTCCCCGTCTTCTCTCCTGGACCGTCTGATCCCCAGTGTCACCAGGTGAGTACCATGGCGCCATGTCCTTTCTGACAGAAAAACCACAGATCCAGACATGACACACCGTGTGGGCTTCCTCGTGTTCGACGGGGTGACCATGCTGGACGTCACCGGCCCCGCCGAAGTCCTGCATCAGGCCGACCGTCGCGGCCACCCCTACGACCTGACCCTGCTCTCCCCCCACGGAGGCCAGGTCCAGACCTCCACCGGAATACCGCTGAGCGGTACCGTCGCGGCGGCCTGGGCCGGCCGCTTCGACACCGTGCTCATCGCCGGAGGCGACCGCCTGACCGAACACCCCCCGGACACAGAACTGCTGGAAGCGACCCGCACCGTGGCCGCACAGGCCACACGGGTCGCCTCGGTGTGCACCGGCGCCTTCCTCCTGGCCGGACTCGGCCTGCTGGACGAACGCCGCGCGACCACCCACTGGCGGCACGCCACCACTCTCGCCCGCCGCCACCCCCGCATCCACGTCCAACCAGACGCCATCCACGTCCAAGACGGACGATTCGTCACCTCCGCCGGTATCACCGCGGGCATCGACCTGGCACTGGCCCTGGTCGAGAACGACCACGGAGCCGACACGGCCCGCCACATCGCACGCGAACTGGTGGTCTTCCTCCAACGCCCGGGCGGACAGTCACAGTTCACCACGGCCACCACCCCACCCGCACGCAACGACCTGCTGCGCACCCTGATCAACTCCGTCCTGAACGACCCGGCCGGCGAGCACGACCTGCCCTCCATGGCCCGCACCGCGGCCGTCAGCCCCCGCCACCTGACCCGGCTGTTCCGCTCCGAACTGGGCACCACCCCCGCCCGCTGGGTCGAACGGATCCGTCTGGACCGCGCCCAACAACTCCTCCTGGACGGGCACAGCGTCACCTCAGCGGCCCAGCACAGCGGATTCGGCAGCGACGAGAACCTCCGCCGCGCCTTTCTCCGCCACCTCGGCATCACCCCCACCGTCCACCGCCAACGCTTCGCCACCACCGGCACGACGAGCGCAGGGAAAGAAGGCGCCCCACACACATAGCCTTTGGCCTCGGGCAGGGCGGCGCGGACGACAGGGGAAACGACCCCGCCCGAATCACCGGGCCGCCGACAACGACGACGAGCCAAAGACCCTCGCACGGCGATCACGGTGTTCCCTCCGCCGCCGACAACAGGCAGACCTGAAACCTCTACGCCCCTGGTGGCCGAACTCCCGCCCACGAGCGGCCCGTCCGCAGGCCATATTCCGTGGCCCGCAAGACCCGGACCTGTCTACCGTGGCCGACATGGTCCGCTCTTGCCTCGACGCTCTGCCGAAGACGTTGCCCACGCCGATGCCCGAGGTGTCCCTGCGCCTGCTCACCCCCGCCGACTCCGCCGACTACAGAGCTCTCCTGCACGCCAACCGCGCTCATCTGACCCGCCATGGCGACTTCACCGACCAGGTCGAGGCATCCACCGCAAAGATCGAGAAGGCCCTGGCCCACCTCGAAGGAAGGGAACGCGCCTACGGCATACGGCTACACGACACCCTGGTGGGCCAGGTCAGCGTCATCGCCGTGGCCCCGCCCCGTTACAGCCTGGGCTACTGGCTCGCCCGGACCGCCACCGGGCAAGGCCGGGCGAGCGCGGCCTGCGCCGCACTCATCGCAAGCTCCTCCACCGTCCTTGGCGCCACGGACATGTTCGCCGGCGTCACCCATGGCAACGACCCCAGCGTCGCCTTGCTCCGCCGACTCGGATTCGTCCCCGTCGCGGAGTTTGCCACCTACACCCGGTTCCACCTGGCTCTGACACCCCCGACCCGGCGGAGACCGCACGTCTTTTGACCCTCAGCGGCAGCGTCCCCGAAAAAGCACACGCAGGCGAGCACGGCCCACCCACCAGGAGCCGAGCGAAAACCCCTCGCGGTCCGCTTGCGGACACCTCTTCCCACAAGCTGACCGGAACCTGCCCCACGGTGCTTGCTCTCACACCGCCTCAGTCCCTTCCCTGCGTTCAAGGGCCTGGGATCGACCCTGGAAGGCAGGTGGGCGCGATCCTCGACGAGCACATCGACGACGACCGTGAGCACGGCCATCGACCCCACCTCCCGCATCCCCCGGTTCGCACGAACCTTTCCCAGCAGGCAGAAGGGGAGCCGTCCCACCCCCACACCGGCGACGCGGTGGAGCACCACAGACCCCACCACCGGCCCTGGAACAGCCCGGGACGAGGGAGCGACGAACGCCCACCCTCGCGCCACGGAGGGATTTTCGCGTTAGATCGGGATCAGCAGGAACCGCTGTCGAAGGCAGGCGCGGCGATTTCGGGCCCCTTGCTCCGAAAAACCGTCACGGGGGCGCTCAGTCGGAGGCGGGGACGAGGCCGGTCTGCCCATGCGTGTCGATGAAGTCGCGCAGCCGGGTGCGCACAGCGGCATACTCCTCAGGTTCCCCGTACTCGGCGGCGTAGCGCAGGGCCTCCTCCAACCAGCCGCGCATGGTCAGTACCGCGTCGTCGACAACCTCCCCAACGCCCTGCCCTTCCTGCTCGGCCGCCTCGGACAGGCGTCGGGCCCAGGATCTCACCTGCTTCCACACGTGCGCCTCCTCATGCCCTGATTCCGGCCGCTGTAAGGAGACGAGCGTCCAGCCCTGACTCTGCGTCAGGGGGCCTTCGGTCAAGATCCAGGCCGTGGCCTTGCGCGCGGCCTCCATCGCAAGCTCCGCGTCGGCTCCCCGGTCTTGGTCCTGTCCCCGGTCTTGGTCCTGTTGGGTCATCCCGCGATCATAGACCGGCCAAAAGGGCCCGCCCGGGTGTGCGTGGCCCTGGAGCGACCGCGAAGCCACTCGGGGCGAACCGTTCAAGGCCCCGCTCCGACAGCGCCGGATCCCTCGCGCGACGATGCGCTGCGCGAAGGCCGTGGGGACCGACACCTTGGGAAAAGCTCCTCACCCCTGCGCACAAGGACGGGCGGCCTCCCACGCGGCCTCGATCATCGTAAAGACCTCCTCCACCGCGGTCGGCGGATCGGCCGCCTCCCGGGCCAGGGAGAAAGCCTCGACCACGAACCTGGCGACCGCCCGACAGACCGTCGTGGTCTGTGTCAGGCCAAGGTCTGCGGCGATGGCCCGCGCCAGCGCATCCGCGTGGCGCATCCTCATCGACTCCTCGTACTCCCTCAGGGAAGGCGTTTGGTCGACCATGCGCCAGATCGGTGCGGCTTCCTCCGTCGTGCAGTGCCGCACCAGCGCATGGATCTCCCGGCGCAGCGCGGGAATGAGCGGCTCGTGCGGGCCCCGCTCGGTGGCCGCCCCGACCAGGCGCCGTTCGAAGTCCTGATCCTGCTCGAACACCAAAGCCTCTTTCGAGGCGAAGTGGGAGAAGAGCGTGGTGACGGCGACATCGGCTTCGGCGGCCACGTCACGGATGCCCACCGCGTCGTATCCGCGCTCCAGGAAGAGTCCTAGGGCGGCATCGGCGATCTTCCGACGGGTCGCGGCCTTCTTGCGTTCACGGCGTCCGGGCATCACGGTCATAGCTTCACACTATCAGGTACAAAATCACACTCGATGCAAAACACTAACCGTTAGTGTTAGGTTCGGTCGCATGAAGAAAGTGAGCTTCGCCGAGTTCGGCGGCCCCGACGTCCTCCACCTCATCGACGCCGCAGAACCCCACCCAGGCCCTGGCCGGATACGCATCGCCGTGCGAGCGGCGGGCGTCAACCCCGTCGACTGGAGGATCCGCGAAGGCCAGTTCCGCGACCTCGCCCCGATCACACTGCCCACCGGAGTCGGACAGGACGCCTCCGGGGTGGTGGACGAGATCGGCGAGGACGTGGAAGGAGTCCAGATCGGCGACCACGTGTTCGGCGAAGGCTCCAACACCTACGCCGAGTTCGCCGTCCTGTCGGCCTGGGCCCCTATGCCCCAGAACCTGACCTTCGCAGAGGCCGCCGGATACCCCTCCGTGATGGAGACCGCACTACGCATCCTCGACCAGGTCGGTGTCCGGCCCGGCCAGACACTGCTGACCATCGGCGCCTCCGGAGGAGTGGGCTCCGCGGTACTACAGATCGCCCGCGACCGCGGCATCACCGTGATCGGCACGGCCGGAGCCGCCAACCAGGACTATCTGCGCGGCCTGGGAGCCCTGGCCACCACCTACGACGAAGGCTGGGTCGAGCGGGTGCGCCGACTCGGCCACGTCGACGCCGCCCTGGACCTGGCCGGCTCGGGCGTGATCGGCGCGCTCGTCGAGCTGACCGGGGACCCACGCAAGGTGGTCTCCATCGCCGACCCCGACGCGCCCAGGCTCGGCGCCCACTTCTCCAACCTGGCCGGGAGCATGCCCCGAGCTCTCGCCCAGACCGTCGACCTCATCGCACGGGGAGGACTCCACATCCCCATCGCGAAGTCGTACACACTCGCCGACGCCGCGGTGGCGCACATCGACAGCCAGGCCGGCCACACACGCGGACGCCGGGTCATCCTCGTCTGAGACGTTCTCCCCACGCGAAGCCCCCACCCCGGACCCGGTGGCGAATCCGCCGCCTCATCACCGCGCGGTCCGAGCAGACTGAGACCGTGCCTCCATCGCCCTCCACCTAATAACGTTTGACAATTACGTTAAGCAGTAACGTAATCAAAGAGCCGCAAACGAAACCCCGCCGGAAAACCCCGGAATCCTCACCTCCGATAAGTGGGCCTTATCGGAGGTGAGGACAGGGAGTGCGACAACGAGGGTGGGGGAGGTCGGAGTTTCGTTGGCGGCGAGCAGAACCCCTGGTCGACGCCTGAGGAAAACGAGATGGGTACAGCCCAGGCTGTATGGACACGTGGCCCCTCGCCGACGCGTCGACGCCTCCAACACGAACGAGCGCCGGCACACAGAGTCATACCCTGGCGACACGAACGTCCCACCGTTCCCACAAGAGTGCTCCGGCCGCCGCGGACAGCGCCCCGACCTTTCACCACCCGGGGCAGAAGAACACCGAGAACCTCCTGCCTTGGGACCCAACCTGGACCGTCATCGCCACTCACCTCATGACCGACGAAAAGCCCACGCACAAGGACACGAGGCCGCCCCACACCCGTAGGCCGACCATGGGCCCGCACTGGTAGGAAGAACACCCAGGTGAGGACCCCACCCGCCCACGACCACGGAAAGGAACCCTCATGCAGGTCGTCCACATCCTCAGCTTCGGCTACTCCCACGACGACGCCCCCGCCGACGCCCACCTGGTCGCCGACCTTCGCGACCACTTCCTCAACCCCGCCCCGCACCTACCAGCACACCTGACCTTCCCCGACACCCGGGTGCGCGAGCACGTCCTGGCGACCTCCGGCATCCAAGCCCTGATCCAGGCGCTGACCGCGGCCGTCGATGCCATGACGACCGGACCGGGCACCGACGACGTGATCCTGGCCGTGGGCTGCACCGGCGGAGAACACCGCGCCCCCACCGTGGCCCACCAGGTGGCCGAACTGCTGCGCGAACGCGGCCACACCGTCGACCTGATCCACCGCGACCTGCCCAAAGGCACCCACGACCACAGCGGTGAGGACAAGAGCGACAAAGGAACACCGCCGGACCACCAAGGCTCCGAAGAAGATGCGCTCTAAGGACCGAGCAGGCGCCGAGGTTTCACCGAATGACCCTCCACGCCCACATCAGCGACGACGATGCCTTCACCGAACCCTCGGCCGGGAAGCCCGTGGCCTCGCCCACGTTCACCACCCTCCACGCGGGCGATCCACCGACGGCGTGCACGCTGGAGGCGATAGCGTTCCTCACGACCTCGACCGTCAACGGCCGGCCGCGGCAGAGCACACGAGGAACCCCGGCTCCACCACCCGGTGCGGAAAGGCCGGATCTCAGCGCCGCCCCGACCTTGGACAGGAGCCCACATGTCCGATGAGACCCCGCCCCAGGATCCCTTCATGAAGTTCTGGACCGAGCGTCGCCTGTGCACGCTGGCCTCCCCACGCCCCGGCGGCAGCATCCACCAGGTTCCCGTGGGAGCGACCTACGACCCCGAGCGGTGGCTGGCACGGGTCATCTCCTTCAGTTCCAGCTACAAAGTCCGCAACCTGGCGGCACATCCGGGCACCCGGGTGTCGGTATGCCAGGTGGAGGGGCGCTGGTGGTCGACACTGGAGGGGACGGCCACCGTCAACACCGATCCCGAAGCGATCGCCGAGGCCGAGCGACGTTACGCGCTGCGATACCGACGACCACGCCCCAACCCCGAGCGCGTCGTGATCGAGATCGCCGTCACGCGGGTACTGGGCAACGTACGCCCCGCGAGTGAGGGGATCATCCCCTGAACCGGTGGGCACCGACCGTCCGGGAGAAGCCGCCCCTCACGTGAACAGGTTCGCCAACGACTCGGGCCCACCCCGAAAAGGACCGCGACGGACATCACCGAAGAACTGATCCGTGACCTGCTGCGCGAACAACATCCGGACTTGGCAGATCACCCCTTGAGGTTCGGCGTGTGTGGCCGGGAGGACCAGATGTGGCGTCTTGGCGAGGACCTCGCCGTCCGGCTGCACGTGACCAACACCCTGGACGATCCCTATGAGGAGACGGTGGCCTTACCGGGGTTGACCGCGCTGTCCAAGTCCCACAAGCAGGCCAACCGGATCAAGTCCAACACCCCCGTCACCGTGGTCATCGGCAACCCGCCCTACCGCGAACGCGCCGAAGGGCTGGGCGGCTGGGTGGAGTCGGGCTCCAAGAACGCCGCCGGCCCCGCCCCCCTGGAGCTGTTCCGCAAGGACGGCAACGGGCGCCTTGAGTATGTGCTCAAGAACCTCTACGTCTACTTCTGGTCTTGGGCGGCCTGGAAGGTCTTCGAAGCCCACGCCCAGGACCGGCACGGCGTGATCTGCTTCATCACCACCTCGGGCTACCTCAAAGGGCCCGGGTTCAAGGGCATGCGCCGCTACCTGCGCCGAACCTGTTCGGAGGGGTGGATCATCAACGTCTCCCCCGAGGGGATGCGCCCGGAGGTGCCCACCCGGATCTTCCCCGGCGTGCAGCACCCCTTGGCCATAGCGATCTTCGTACGCCGTGCCGACACCGACCCGCAGGTACCGGCCCAGATCCGCTACACCGAGGTCACCGGGCGGCGGGAGGACAAGTACGCCCAGCTCGCCGACCTGGGGCTGGACAGCGATTCCTGGCGTCGGGTGCGCACCGAGGCCGAGGCGCCCTTCTTGCCCGCGGCGGAGTCGGCCTGGGACGACTACCCGGCGCTGGGCGATCTGTTCTGCTGGACCGCGCCCGGGGTGAAGCCGAACCGGACCTGGGTCTATGCTCCACACCCCGAGATCCTTCATACTCGCTGGCACACCCTGATCTGCGCAGACCCAGAAGAAAAACCCGCCCTGTTCAAGGAGACGCGCGACCGTACCCTGTCCTCCAAGAAGGATCCGCTCCCGAACACGGCGGCCCATCACGTCCCGCTCGGGAAAGAGACCAGGGGATGCCCGAGCCCCAAGCGCGTCTCCTACCGCGCTTTCGACCGCCAGTGGCTCATTCCCGACAGCCGCGTCATCGACTTCGCACGGGCAGAACTTTGGGCGGCCGAGCCGCAGCAGGGGCAGCTCTTTTTCAACGAGCAGCACTCCCAGGCCATCAGCTCCGGCCCCGCGGTGGTCTTCTCCACCCTCATCCCCGACATGCACCACTTTCAGGGAAGTGGAGGGGGCCGGGTTCTGCCTCTGCTGCACCCCTCCGGGGCGGACAACACCGCCCCCCGCCTCCTGGCCTGCCTTGCCGACCGGCTCGAAGTTCCGGTGACCTCAGCCGACCTGGCCGCCTACATCGCCGGGGTCAGTGCTCATCCGGCTTTCACCCAGCGCTTCGCCGACGAGCTCACCACCCCCGGCATCCGCATCCCCCTGACCGCGGACGTGCAGGTGTGGCGCGAAGCCCTCACGCTCGGACGCGAACTGGTCTGGGCCTGCACCTACGGAGAAGCCTTCATCGACCCCAAAGTGGGCAGGCCCCCGGGCGACATCACCTTCGCCCCCGCAGATCCCCGTCGACCCAAGAACCTCACCCCCCTGGGTGAGGGCCTGCCGGACAAGCTCTCCTACACCGAGGGACCAGGTGGGGAAGGGACCTTGCACGTCGGGCAGGGCTCGTTCGGTCCGGTCACGGCGCGCATGTGGGCCTATGACGTGGGAGGGATGAACGTGATCAAGAAGTGGTTCTCCTACCGCAAGGCCAACCCGGGCGGGAAGAAGACCAGCCCGCTCGATGAGCTGCACCTGGATTCCTGGCCGCGGGAGTGGATCGTTGAGCTCAACGAGCTGCTCACCGTGCTGCGCCGCATCACCGAACTGGAGAAGGCCCAAGCCGCGCTCCTGGATCGGGTTCTCGCCGGCCCGGTGATCACCGCACACGAGCTCGCGACCGCCGGTGTCAAGTTCCCGCAGACGACCAGGGACCGCAAACCCAGCTACAGCCTGGCCACGACCAGACCCGATACCGGACCAGGGCAGGAGACCTTGATGTGACCCGAAGGCCGTCCCGTGCAGAACGCGCACTGCCCAGCGGGGTGACCTCTTCCTGAAAGGGAATCGGTCGGCCGCGACCGGGCGGGCGCTTTCGGTGGAGTGGCCCGCGCTCGCCCGGGCGGGGCCGGAATTCGGCTTCCTGCCAGAGGGCGGCTCCTCCTACCCCGGACTGAAGCCGGGTGGCCTACACCGCCGATCCGGACGCAGACCCGCCAGCACCATACCGGCGGGTCTGCGCCCGGGCGCGGATTCCTTTCCCGCACCGGGGCTCCGGCCCGTCGATGGTCGGTGTGCTCGGGTGTCATCGACGCACGTGTCACCAGCCGCAGGCCAGACCGACCCCGCAGCTCGACCGCCACGAGTCAGAAGGCTCCGGCCACGATGCGGCCTTGGGGTATCGACCGGCCGGCGCTCATGGACGGACTCGTCGATCCCCGCACCGTGTCCGAGGACGAGCAGGAGCCAAGGGCGGGCGAAAGCGACACCACGAAGCCGGAGTCCGCGCTGCTGAAGCACCACACACGACACGATCGCTTTCCCTTTCACCACGCCGAGTTCGTCCGTGGCCGCAGCCGTGCCGGGCACGGTCAGGGCTTGGCCGCGATGGGCCTGTCCCGGCGCAGCACGAAGAAGAAGGGGGCGCTGTCACCGCGCATGTCCATCACACCGATCAGCGTGTCGGCGTCCACCTTGCGGAAGTGGTCGTTGATGGGAAGCGCGTCATAGGTCATGGCCGCAGAGACCGTGCCACGGTACTCGACCATCCGTAGCCGTGCCGCGGGTCTGCTGGTGCGCAGTAGGCGCAGCGAACAGCGGGCCGTGTCCGCCAAAGGCGGTGTGCGCAGAAGGTTCGAGGTGCGCCTGAGCAGACCCAAGGGCACCAGGGAGGGATTGACGCAGAACAGGCCCTTGTCGTTACCGAACACCAGCGGATGCGCGCGTTCTGCGTCGTCGAACCGTTTGCCGTACCAGCCGAACTCCTCGAGCATGCCGTCCCAGGGGTGCCCGGTCTCCAGCCCCGAGCCCTTCCACAGACCGGGCATCTCCTCCACCCGCACCGGTGGCAGGGTGTCGAAGAAGGCCAGTGCCTCCCCGACGCTACTCGCCTGCTCTTGCAGGCGTCGCAACTCGTCGCGTCGTGCCTCGTGCTCGTACGGGGACATCGCCTCACCTCTTGCCGAAACGCCGGTGCTCACCTCAAGGGTCGCAAAGGAAGCGGGTCCCTGCGACGTTCGGCGCCGCTTTTCGGCCTTGGTGCGGGTGCTGGTCGGTGGGCGCTCGGCACGAAGAAGAGGAAGTCGAGTGAACGGGCGCGTCCGTTCAGGTGTGAGGGCAGTGGTTCTCGTGGGGTGTGCCGTAACCGGTGGTTCCCTGGCCCGGCACAGGTCGAAGCCGGCCTCGGTGAAGGCCTCGACCATCGCCGCAGGCCGCCCCCTGGCGGGCGCCGCTCACCACGGTGGGACCACCGGCCTGGTCGCGTTGTGCTCACGTTCCTTGCGCACCGCGACGGCGCCCCACCCCGGGCGCGGCGACCGCTGAGCCCCCCGACCCTGTCGCGACCCCACCCCGAAGACGTACACCGGTCACGGACGTGACCAGGCACCGACGACGGCGATCCCGGCGGCGACCCAGAACGCCACGGCGAGGGTGCTGTGGTCGGCGATCCACCCCAGGAGCGGAGCGGCGGCGGCCTGCCCCACAGCGGTGGACAAGAACGCCAACCCCACACCTCGTGCGGGCCGATGTTGGAAGACGCGCGTGCCCCACACCAACAAAAGCCCGGTCAGGGCGAGGTACACCCCACCGAACAGCCCTGTGGCGATGACCGCCACCACGTACCAGTGCGCGGTCACCGCCAGCAGGGCCGTGGCGGCTCCCATGGCGGGCATCGCCACCACCCATGCCGTGCGCAGCCCGAACCGGTTCGCCGCATCACCGGCGAAGGCCCCGAGCAGACCGCACGCACCCAGAACGATCCAGGCCACGGTGGACAGGTACGCAGCGTGCCCCGCGGTGGTGGTGAGCAGGTCCTGACCGAAGGTCCACGTCGCCGCACTGGCGGCACCCATGGTCACCGACGCACCGACCAGCCGGGCCGAGCCCGAAGGCAACGACTCACGCCAGGGCCGTCCCGCACGCGGTGAGGACGCCGAACCGGCGACGTCCTGGCGGACCGAGGGGACGGTCACCGCGACCCACACGGTGACCACCGCGGCGATCACGGCGAAGGCCGCCCACGCAAGCCGCCACTGCCCTTGAGCCAACAACGCCACGGGACCGGACACCACCACCCCCAGCCCCGTCCCCGCGTTGACCAGGGCCTGAAGCCGGTTGCGCAAGGGGGGTAGGACCCGGTGGGCGATGGTGTGGGCCAAGGGCAGCGAGGCCACGCCGGTGCTGGACCCGGCGATCAGCACCCCCAGGGTGAGGACCCCGGCTCCGGGGGCCGACGCCATGAGCGCGGTGCCCGCCGTGGCCAGCACCCCGGCGACCACGGACATGACCTTGGAACCAAAGCGTGGAGTGAGCGGGGTGGCGACCACCACCCCCACGCAGTAGGCGACATAGCTGCCCGAGGCGATGGCCCCGGCCGTGGCCGCGTCCAGGGCGAAGGCCTCACGAAAGGCCGGGACGAACAACCCGTAGGCGAAGCGGGCCAGGCCGTAGCACACGGCTATCAGCGCCAGCCCGGCGGCGGCCAGCCCCACCGTCTGCGTGCCCGACAGCATGGCCGGGGCGGGGGACGTCCACGCCCCCGGTTCGGGCGTGGCGTTGCGGTGCCCTTGGGGGTCCACGACCTTGCTCATGCGCCCTCCCCACGAACTTCACCGACCTGTGAAGCAGCACCCACCTTAGGTACACTGATCTGTGAAGTCAAAGGAGGTGCCGTGAAAGACCACCACAGCGACGTGCGACTGACGCCCGGAGCCCGAAGAATCCTGGACACCGCGTCCGCCCTGTTCTACCACCACGGCATCCACGCGGTCGGAGTGGACCTCATCGCCACCGAATCAGGCGTGACCAAGCGCACACTCTACGACAGGTTCGGTTCCAAGGACACCCTGGTCACGGCCTACCTGCGCAACCGACACCAACAGTGGTGGACCCGCTGGGAACAACGTCTGGAGAACGCACCCCCACCCCGGGCCCTGACCGTGTTCGACTCCTACACCGCCGACGCACCGATGTCGGACCGAGGATGTGCGTTCCTCAACGCGGCCGCCGAACTGCCCCCCACCCACCCCGGATACCAGGTCATCCGCCACCACAAGGAACAGGTCCGCGAGCGCCTGCGCCACCTCATCGCCGAGGACCCCCGGATCCACAACCCCGATCACCTGGCCGGGCACCTCTTCCTCCTGGTGGAGGGCGCCATCGCCCACCGCGGCATCGACGGCACCGACGACCGCCTCACCCACGCCCGCGCGATGGCCGAGCACCTGCTCGCCTCCGCCGGGGAGCACACACCGGCCCACCCTTGAGACCCAACCGGCGAAGCCACCACCGAGGCGACCGTTCACACAGGACGGGCGAAGGTGATGATCTCCTCACTGGCATCGGTGAGCGCACTGCGGTCCCAATACCCGTACTGGGCGCTCACCCGTAGCCCCGCACCCTCCAAGAACCCGTTCAGGGCGACGACGTCCATGAACCGCAGAGTGCTACGGCTCCTGCGTGACCCATCCCGACCTTGCACGGTGTAGTCGCAGGTGAAGGTGACCAGGTCCCCCTCCACCCCACGCAGACGATGCACACAGGTGGCCTTGCGCCCACCGGGACCGTCCACGGTGCGCACCCGCTCAGGGCTCCACACCAGCCACCCCCGCACGGCCGGGTTACGGGTCTCGAAGACGAACCGGCCGTCCACGGCCAACGCCCGCCGCACCGCCGCCAGATGGGCGCGCACCTGCTCGTCGGTGAGCAACACCTGAAAGGCGTGCCCGGACATGATGACCAGATCGAACCCGCCGTCGAGGAGGCGACCCCCCTCACCCTCACCGGGTCCCCGCACCAGGTCACCCAGAACCCAGTCGACGTCCTCCCGCTCCCGACGACCGACCTCCAACATCGCCTCGGCCGGATCCAACCCCACCAGGCGCCCGGTGTGCCCGCGCTCACGCGCCACCCGCAAGATCTTGCCCGTCCCACACCCCACGTCCAACACCGAACGGGCACCCATGACCAGATCGAGGTAGAAGTCGTCCTGGGGCGAGGAACCCCAAGGGTGGAAGCAGTCATAAAGCTCGGCCAGTTCGGGCCGGGAGAAGTGATGATCGACCATGACGGCATCATCAGCCCCCACCCTCCTACGATCAAAAGGGTTTTCCCTCACCCCCACCACGAACAGCCCACCTCACAAGGAGTACCGGTGTACCACCACAGCCACCCCCACACCAGCGGCCACCTGGAACGCCCCCACGGCCAACGCCTGTTCTGGCAAGAACTGGGAAACCCCCAAGGAACACCGGTACTGGGCGTCCACGGCGGCCCCGGCTCCTCCTCCAACCCACGCTGGTCGATGCTCACCGACCCCGACCACTACCGGCTCATCCTGCTCGACCAACGCGGCGCCGGCGCCAGCACCCCCGACGCCGGCGACATCGACACCGACCTGAGCCTCAACACCACCGACCACCTGATCGCCGACTTCGAGGCCCTGCGCACCCACCTGGGCATCCACACCTGGCACCTGATGGGCGCCTCCTGGGGATCCTGCCTGGCCCTGGCCTACGCCCAGACCCACCCCGACCGTGTGCGTTCCCTGACGCTGTTCGCCGTCACCACCGGCACCCGCCAAGAGATCACCTGGATCACCCACCACATGCGCCGTGTCTTCCCCGCCCAGTGGGAGGACTTCCACGCCGCCGCGGGCGCAGGCGCCGACCCCACCGCCCTGCCGGCCGCCTACGCCCGCCTCCTGGCCGACCCCGACCCCCAGGTCCGCTTCGACGCCGCCCGCGCCTGGTGCGCCTGGGAGGACACCCACGTGGCCACCGCCCCCGGCCACACCCCCGACCCCCGCTTCCAGAACCCGGCCTTTCGCGCCACCTTCGCCCGCCTGGTCACCCACTACTGGGCCAACGACTGCTTCCTGGCCCCCGATCAACTGCTGAACAACATCGACCGCATCGCCCACCTGCCCGCGGCGCTCATCAACGGCCGCCTGGACATCAGCAGCCCCTGCGACACCGCACACGACCTGGCCGCCCGCTGGCCCGCCGCCGAACTCCTCATCGTCGATGAGGCCGCCCACACCACCAACACCACCGGTATCGGCCAAGCGGTCAAGGACACCCTCGACCGCTTCCGCACCCTGTAAAGACCCCCCACCCCACGACCAGGACCACCACCAAGGCGGCACTGTGACAGGATCGCCCCATGTCCCTACGCGAACTGGTCGTCCTTGGCACCTCCAGCGCCGTGCCCACCCGCCACCGCAACCACAACGGCTACTTCCTACGCTGGGACACCCACGGCATCCTGTTCGACCCCGGTGAAGGCACCCAACGCCAGATGCGACTGGCCAAACTGGCCGCCACCGACATCACCCGCATCTGCGTGACCCACTTCCACGGCGACCACTGCCTGGGACTGCCCGGGACCATCCAACGCATCGCCCGCGACCAGGTCCCCCACACCGTACGCGTGGCCTACCCCGCCCAAGGACAGCGGTACTGGGAGCGGCTGCGCCACGCCACCGCCTTCCACGACACCGACGTGATCTCCCCCCAACCGGTCCACGGCACCGGAACCTGCCTGCTGGGGGAGTCGGACCTGCGCATCACCGCGCTGCCGCTACGCCACTCCATCCCCACCTACGGCTACCGCCTGGCCGAACCCGACCGGTGGCGGATGCTGCCCGACCGCCTGGCCGCCCACGGGGTACACGGCCCCCTCATCGGCCTCCTCCAACGCCAGGGCACCGTCACCACCCCCCACGGGCGGCGGGTGGACCTGGCCGACTGCGCCCGCCCCCGCCGCGGCCAGGTCCTGGCCTTCGTCATGGACACCGCCGAGTGCGACCAGGCGGTGGAACTGGCACAAGACGCCGACATGCTCATCATCGAGTCCACCTACCTGGACTCCGAGGAACACCTGGCCCGCGCCCACGGCCACCTGAGCGCACGCCAGGCCGGACGCATCGCCGCACGCGCCAAAGCGCGCACCCTGGTCCTGACCCACCTGTCCGAACGCTACGAACCCCACGACGACACGCTCTTCGTCGAGCAGGCCGCCGCCGAGTTCACCGGACCCATCACCCTGGCCCACGACCTACAACGCATCCCCCTGCCCACCCGCGACCCCTGACCCCCAAGGGGCGCGCGCCCGCCCTCCCGGAGGGTCAGGCGGCAACGGCCCGCCCCTCCACCAGGCGGTGCGCCAACCGGTGACAGGCCACAGCAGGACCCCTCTCCCCACACCCCAGGCCCCGACCACGGACACCGACACCACCCCGCGAAAGCCCCGACATGGACACCATCCGCCACCTGTGGAGCACCGACACCACCTGGCTCAACACCGCCCAGTACGGCATCCCACCCCAACCCACCCACCAGGCTCTGACCCAGGCCCTGGACCACTGGTCCGCGGCCACAGGCGACCCCCACACCTGGAGCCGGGAACTGGAACAGGCCCGCACCCACCTGGCCGCCCTGGTGGGCGCACCCGCCCACGACCTCACCCTGGGCGCCGCCACCGCACAGATCACCGGCACCATCGCCGCCTCCCTGCCCGACAACACCCGCGTCCTGGTCCCCGAAGGCGACTTCACCTCGATCGTCTTCCCCTGGAAAGCCCAAGCCGACCGCGGTATGAGCGTGCGCACCGCACCCCTGCACCACCTGGCCCACGCCGTGGACGAACGCACCGACGTGGTCGTCTTCAGCCTGGTGCAATCCGCCGACGTCCGCCTGGCCCCCACCGACGACATCGTGGCCGCCGCCCGCGCCCACAACGCCCTGGTCGTGGTCGACGCCACCCAGGCCGCCGGATGGATGCCCCTGAACGCCACCCGCTTCGACGCCCTGATCGCCTCGGCCTACAAATGGCTCATGGCCCCACGCGGCCTGGCCCTGGCCTACCTCTCCCCCGCCCTACGCGCACGACTACGCCCCAACAACGCAGGCCCCTTCGCCGCCCACCACCCGCCCTCGGCCATGTACGCCACCACCATGGACCTGCCGCCCACCGCACGGGCCTTCGACCTGCCACCCAACTGGTTCGCCGCCCTGGCGGCCGCCGCCTCCGCCCGTGTCCTGCTCCACGCGGGCCTGGACAACATCCACCACCACAACGTGACCCTGACCGACCACTTCCGCGCCCTGATGGGCCAAGAACCCGCCCACTCGGCCATCACCGGCCTGGACCTGCCCCACGCCACCCAACGCCTGGCCCGGGCCGGCATCACCACCACCCAACGCGCGGGCCTGACCCGCCTGTCCTTCCACCTGTACAACACCTTGGAGGACGCCGAACGCGCCGCCCACGCCCTCCACCACCCCTGACCCCCGAAGGGGTCGACCACCAAAGGGCGCACGGTGGAAAGGACGAACGTCCATCCCACGACGGCCTTCACCGAAGACACGAGCTCGAAGACAGCGCCCCACCCGAAGGCGTAGCCGACCGGCACAGGCAACGCGGCCACGGCCACAAAACGGATCTGGTCCCCCGCTCACCTGCCACGATGTCTGCGACCCGAGAGCTTCCCCTCTGCGCCGCCGCAGCACCCCTCACCGCCGGCGCTCTTCGGTCGTGGCGAGCCGACCAGACCCCACCACCGCCTCGCCCAAAGGCCCTCACACACCAAAAACCCGGCCGCACACCCCCACGACCGGGCCCAACACCACCCACAACCCCCACATCAGCAACAATGACCACACACCCACCACCCCGGAAAGGCCCCCATGCCCATCCCCAAAGCCGAACTCCACCTGCACATCGAAGGCACCCTCGAACCCGAAATGGCCTTCGCCCTGGCCCACCGCAACAACCTCACCCTGCCCTACACCGACGTCGAAGACCTCCGCCGCGCCTACTCCTTCACCGACCTCCAGTCCTTCCTGGACCTGTACTACGCCCTGATGGACGTCCTACGCACCGAAGCCGACTTCACCGACCTGGCCAACGCCTACCTCACCCGCGCCGCCACCCAAGGCGTACGCCACGCCGAGATCTTCTTCGACCCCCAAGCCCACACCAGCCGCGGCATCAGCATCGACACCGTCATCAACGGCCTCACCGCCGCCCTGCACGACAGCGAACGCACCCACAACATCAGCACCACCCTCATCCTGTGCTTCCTACGCGACCGCCCCGCCCAAGAAGCCCTCGACACCCTCCACCAGGCACGCCCCCACCTGGAACACATCCACGCCGTGGGCCTGGACTCCGCCGAAATCGGCAACCCACCCGAAAAATTCACCGAAGTGTTCACCACCGCCCGCGACATGGGACTCCACCGCGTCGCCCACGCCGGCGAAGAAGGCCCCGCCTCCTACATCTGGCAGGCCCTGAACCTACTGGGCGCCCAACGCATCGACCACGGCATCCGCTGCCTGGACGACCCCCACCTGGTCCAACACCTGGCCACCACCCAAACCCCCCTCACCGTGTGCCCCCTGTCCAACGTGCGCCTCAAAGCCGTCCCCTCCCTGGACCAACACCCCCTCCCCGCCCTGCTCGACGCCGGCCTGCTCATCACCATCAACTCCGACGACCCCTCCTACTTCGGCGGCTACGTCCACGACAACTACCAAGCCGTCCACACCCACCTGGGCCTGACCCAACACCAACTCCGCCAACTGGCCCGCAACTCCTTCACCGCCTCCTTCCTGACCCCCGAACGCAAAGCCCAACTCATCGCCCAAGTCGACGCCCACCCCTGGTGACAACGAAGGTGGGGCCCCACCACCCAAGGGGCCCCACCGACCACGACCCTCAACCCACCCAGGTCAACCGCTGACCATGCTCACCGGCAAAACCCACCACACGACCATCCACACCCACCACGAACTCACCCTCACGCCCAGGCAAGGGCCCCACCAACCCCGGCACCACCCCCGCCCCCTCATTCGACACCCAGTGCCCGCCCAACCCACCCACCGCGTCAACGAACGCCTCACACCGCTCAGCGGACAGATAAGCCAACACCGCGCTGTGCAACACCACCACACGCGCACCCGAGGGAGCCCGCTCCACCACCCGGTGCAACCGCTCCACCAGATCCCCCTCCACCAACCACGGCGGATCCTGGGCCACCACCCGCGCCGCGGCCCGCAACCGCTCCCGCCGCCCCGCCTCCTGCGGCCCCGGCCAGATCAGCGACTCCAACCACCGCACATCGGACTCCGAACGCACATCCAACGGATTCATGTCGATCCCCGCACGCCAGACCACCTCGGGCACACGCTCAGGCACCGGAACCGGACCGAAGGTCTCACACTCCAACAACACCGGACTCTGCCGCGGACCGATCGGCACCCCACCATCGAAGGAGTACCGGTACCGGTCCGGGTACAGACACAACCCCGCCGAAGCCCCCACCTCCACCAACGCCAACGGCCCCTCCAACCCCGCAAGGACCGGCAACAACGTGGCACACCGACGCACCTCGTTGGTCTGGGTGTAACGCTCCAACACCACCTGGCGCACCCGCCCCCAGTGCGCCACCACCCAACCGCGAAACTCCTCCCACGACGACACCGGCCCACCCAGGAACCGCACCGCACCCAACAACAGGTTGGGCTGACGCTTGTTACCCGCAGGCAACGACGCCACCAACCCCAACACCTGCTCGTCCTCGGCCAGGGCACAGCCGATACGCGCATACTCCGGCGACCCCGCCGACGCACAATGCTCACCGAACGCCCGATACCGCCGCGCGATGAGCTCCACACCACCGATGTCAGCCACACGCTCCACGGCCGCACACTCCTTCAACACCTCGGGGGACCAGACCAGCACCCCGGTCCTACCCTCCCCCCGGCCCCGCCGGCCCCCACCCGCACGTGAGCGCGCTCACCCCACCGCCACACCCGGCAAAAGGCCAAGGAGGATCACCCTCGACACCCAAGGCGTGGCGCGGCAGGCGCGGGCCAAGGCCCGGCCCTCGTCGTGTCCGTGGAGCGCTTTGACCCGGCCGGCCCCCAGGCCGCGGCGGCCCGCGCACCACTGAGCGGCGCCGCGCGAACCGCTCCGCCCCGGCCCAAGGGCCACTCCACCGGCGAATCACCTGGGGGCCGCGGATTCTCGACAGGGGAGTCGATGAGGACGGTGCGCGAGCCCGAAGGAGACGATCACACACCCGGTACGTGTCGTGTACAGGGATTTGCACCACACCACGGCGTTGAGCACCGAACCCAGGACACCGAGCCGGCCCTTCGCGCCGAACAGATCGTGCGGGCGGGTCGGTGGCCGCAACCGTCAAAGTCCGAGTCGGACGCCGATAGCAGCCCCAAGATCTTGAAGACACATCCGCGGTGAGCGAAGGCCCCCGGCCGGTGAAAGCTCCTTCCCCAAAAAGCACGCACACCAGGTCATCGCCGCGCCCCCCAATGCCGGGCGATCCGACCATGCCGAACACGCCCGCCCAGCGGACACGAACCTCGACCCACACCCTCCCCCGCCCCACCCCACGACGCCCGTCCCCTTCCCGCCCACCCCTCTTTCCCACCGCATCCGGGAACCCCTCCCCACCGCCGGCCGTTCCACCCACGGAAAAGGACACGAACAGATCATGAGAACTCTCACCCCCGCCGGGTAGTCCCAGGCAGGTGACGACCACACCAGACGAACGGACACCCGTGAGGCTCTCCGACCGAGGCAGACTCCGCCGCAGCCCCGACCACACCCCGCCCTCCACCCCACCCCTGGTGGAGTTGCACGACGTGTCCCTGACCCAGGCCCACACCCGCCTGATAGACCGCCTGGACCTGACCGTCCACCCCGGCGAACACGTCGCCCTGGTCGGCCTGTCCACCGCCGCCGCCACCGCCCTGACCCGTCTGCTCACCGGCCAGAGCGCACCCGCCCACGGACACCTGACCACCCGTACCCGCACCCGCACACCCGCCCACACCCCCCACCCCACCCTGGCCCAGGCCATCACCGGCCACCCCTCACCCGACCCCGCCGACCCCCACCTGGCCCACGCCCTGAACCACACCCGCCTGGACCCCGACCACCCCCACACCCCCCACCCCGACCTGCAAGACCGCATCGACCAGGCCCGCGACCTCTACGCACAAAGCACCAACGCACGCCTGTTCCTGCTCACCGACCCCCCACCCGACCAGGCCCCCTTCACCCCCACCCCCCACACCGGGCTGCTCCTGCTCACCCGCCAACCCACCCTGGCCCGTGACGCCGACCGCATCCTGCTGCTGCACCAAGGACGTGTCACCGAG
>NZ_JASCXJ010000016.1 GCF_030271535.1 Nocardiopsis sp. ATB16-24
CTCAAGGTCGCCGGCCCTGCCGAGCAGGCGGGCCTCCAGGATGGTGAGTTCCTCGCTGACGGGGCGGATGATGCTGACGAAGGACTCGATGGAGCGGGGGGAGAAGAAGAGTTGGAAGGAGGCCATGATCTTCCTTGGGGGTGCTGGTAAGGGTGCGGGGGTCAGTCGGAGTTGATGTCTCGATGGAACTCCCAGGGGGTGTCGTACTCCTCGGCGGACTCCAGGTCGTTGAGCGCGATCTCTCCCGCACCCGCCTGGATGTTCTCGGCCAGTTGCAGCCCGTGGTCCTGGACCTCCAGGAAGAGGGGATGCATGTCGTTCTTGAACAGCCCGAAGCCCAAAGCGACGTCGGGATGCCCCGAGGCGGTCTTGGCGTCCTCCATGATCAGGTCGAACATGTCGGCGATTCCGGCCATGGCCGAGGCCAGGGTCTCGGCGTACTCGCCGCCCTGCATCCCTTCGATCGGATTGCCGCCTGACTCGGTCATTCACGACCTCCTTCTCTTCTCTGTATCTTCCATCCCGCGAATGCGCGGCTTCCGGTGAGGCGAATGCAGGAAGCGGATTCCCGCGTGCCCTATCACCGGGGTGCTCCCACGGTGCGTCGACGCCTGCCCCATGTGAAGCCCTCAGCCGTCCGAGTCCGTGTCGGGGCTCGCGCTCGGATCGGACGTCACCGGTTCCCGGACCCAGCGCACGACCAGGGGCCAACCGTCCATGGACGCGTCGTGGAAGCGCGGGAAGGCCTCCTCCGTCTCCGTCACCTCGCCGTCCTCCAGGTCCACCCGGAACCAGGAGTCGGCGGTCTGGAGCAGGACCGCGTCACGCTCGGGTGCCGGCGCGTACTGGACCACCGGCCCGTCGGCCTCTTCGAGGAGACGGGTGGCTGTGTGGCCCTCTCCCTCCACCCTCACCAGGTACGCGCCCGCCGGCGGCTCTCCACCTCCGACGGTGTCGGGCCGGAGCACGGCGGTGCCCTCGCCCCACACCAGAGAGCCGTCGAAGGTCTGCCACTGGCCGCCGCCGATGTTGAGGGTGGCGTTGACGACGCTTCCCGCGGTCTCCCGGACCACCAGACTCCCCCCATCGGAGGAGTTCTTCTGCTGGGTCGGCACGCTGTTGCGGATGTGCAGCGCCCCGTCGGGGGTCAGCGCCCAGTCGCTGGGACGCTGGTTCTCCCCCAGCGGAAGGCTTCCCTCCTGGTTCGGGGTGCCGGTCGGAGCCTCCAGCGGTACGGACAGGACCTGGGGAGGAGCGCCGTCCTGGACGTTGTCGGAGACGAACCAGAGCCGTTCACCGTGGACGACGGGCTGGGACAGGACCTCGTTCGCCGCCGGAGTGATGGACTCGACCGGTTGATAGGAGACCTCCTCCTCTCCGGTCTCCTCCGGATCGGTGAGGACGGCGACGTGCACGGCGTTGGGCTCGGAGGTCGCGTAGGCGAAGAAGGTCCAGTCCTCGGAGAACTGGGAGTGCACGGGCAGCGCCGGGGCCATCGGGTCCACCGCGCCCTCGGGCAGGGCGACGCGGTGCACGGGCTGTCCGGTCTCGTGGTCGTGGAAGACCAGGACCTGGTCGGTCTCGGGGTCGCCTCCCTCGAAACCGCGGTGCAGCAGCGCCAGCCCGGACAGCCCCTCCTCCGCCAACTCCTCCACGGTCTCGGCGGGGCCGTCCGAGCCGTTGGACGTGTCGGCGCAGGCTGTGGGAGCGAGCAGGCACAACACGGCCGAGGCCAGGGCGAGGGGACGCCGCATGGAGCCGCCTTTCGGGGGACGACGGGGACACAGGGGGTGAGATCCCCCCAAGCGTGTCATGGTTCGCTCGGGGTGAGGTGTCCATTATCCGATCCCCGACCTCGCCAAGGCGAGGTCGGGTGGGCGCCGAGCCGACGTTCTCGGCCCGGTCGGGGAACATCGGAGAGCGGTACGACCGCTCAGGCGGGAGGCTCGCTCCAGCCCACCTGGACCAGATCCGGACGCTCTCCGCGGCGGGCCAGCTGTGCGCGTCCGGCGGGCAGCTGGCGGGACGCCACGCCGTTGGCCAGGCGCCCCTCCATCCGGTCACCGGAGAACAGCATGCCCGGGGTGGCCATGTCGCCCAGCGCCTGTAGCACCGGCTCGAACATGGCCCGCGCCGCACCGCCCGTGCGGCGCGCCGCGATGATGTGCAGGCCCAGGTCGGAGCCTTGCGGGATGAACGGCGCCAACGGCGCGAGCGGGTTCGACCGCGCCCCCAGCATGTCCATGTCGTCCACCACGATGTACAGGTCCAGACCCTTCCACCAGCTGCGCTCGCGCAACTGCTTCGGTGTCACGTCCGGGCCCGGCAGACGCTCCTTCAACGACCCGGCGAGGTTGGCCGCGACGGCCTTGGTCTGCTCCGCGCTCGTGCAGTACGCCAGCAGGTACTCCTCGGGGACCAGTTCCAGGTGGCTGCGCCGGAAGTCCACCATGACCACGCCGATCTCGGTGGACGGACGGCGCACGATCTGCTTGACCAGTCCGCGCAGCAGCGCGCTCTTGCCCGTCTGAGGGTCGCCGAACACCATCAGGTGCGGGTCCCGTGCCAGGTTCGTGGTGACCGGGGTGAGCGTGCTCTCGGCCATGCCCAGCACCAGTTCGAGGTCCCGGCCGCGCTTGGGGGCCCGGCGGCCCTTGAGCAGGTCCTCCAGCTCCACCCTGGCCGGCAGCGTCTTGACGCCTTGGACGGCCTTTTGGGGCCATCGTTCACCGACCCGCTTGATCAGGTCGCGGATGCCCGCGGTGACGTCCTCGCCGTCGGCCGAACCGTCCACACGGGGCAGGGCCACGTGCGTGTGGTGCTCCTCCGCCGTCAGACCGCGCCCGGGGGTGTCCTTGGGCAGGGCCTCGGCCGCCTTGCGACCGATCCCCGAGTCCATGGGGTCGCTCAGTCGCAGCTCGAACCGTCCGCCGAACAGGGCCTGCAACCGGGACCGGACCTGCGAGCTCGCGGCACCGGTCAGGATCGTGTGCACCCCGAGGGACGGGCCCCGCGTGGCCACGTCCATGAGGATCTCGTCCGCCTCGTCGAAGGTGTCGCGCACCGACGACCAGCCGTCGATCATCAGGAACAGGTCGCCCACCACGTTCGCGGGAACCCTGCCGTCCGCTCGGGCCTGGCGCAGGGCGGCGGGGGAGTCCAGCTTGTACTTGCGGAACACGCGCTGGCGCCGGTCCAGTTGGGCGCGCACGTCCACCAGCACCCGCTGGACCTTCTCGGGGTCGGCCCGTCCGGCCACACCCGCCACGTGCGGCAGGTCCTCCATCGCCTGGAGGGCGCCGCCACCGAAGTCGATCGCGTACACGCTCACCCGTCCGGGCGGGTAGCGCCAGGCCAGGGAGGCGATCACCGTGCGCAGCATGGTCGACTTGCCGGACTGGGGGCCGCCCAGGACGATGACGTTGCCCTCGGCGCCGGTGAAGTCCAGCTCGGTCGGGACGACCTTCTGTTCTCGGGGGATGTCGGTCAGGCCGATGACGGCGCGCATGTCCGAGGGTTCGGGCTCGGTGCCGGCCCCCTCCAGGTCCTCGCCCTCGCCCAGGTCGGTCAACACCCGGTCGAGGGTGAGCGTCTCCGGCAGAGGCTCCAGCCAGATCGGTCGCACCTTGTCCGCGCCGGAGGCGACCAGACGGTCGACCGTGACCTGGAGGGTGGTGCGCTTGTCCTCCTTCTTGGGCTCCTCGCTCTTGGCGCGGATCGAGTCCACGAGCGACTCCACCAGCGATCCCGCCCCGGTGACCTTGTCCAGGCCGTTGTAGGACAGCAGCGGGAGCACCGGCGCGTGCTCCTCCTTCTCCTCCTGGACGGGGGGCTCGTAGGGCTGCGAGACCATCGCGGCCTTGAACCGCTCGAAGACCGAGGTGTCCACCTTCAGGTAGCCCGATCCCGGTTCGGGGGGCAGGTGGTAGGCGTCCCCCACCCCGATCGCCTCGCGGCTCTCCGCCTCGGAGAACGTCCGCAGGCCCACGCGGTAGGACAGGTGGGACTCCAGGCCCTTGAGCTTGCCCGACTCCAGGCGCTGGGTCGCCAGCAGCAGGTGCACACCGATCGAACGCCCGATACGGCCGATGGCCACGAACAGCTCGGCGAAGTCGGGGTGCGCGGTGAGCAGTTCGGAGAACTCGTCGATGATGATCAGCAGGTGGGGCAGGGGCGCCAGGCTCGGGTCGTCCTCCCGGGCCGCCTCGTAGGCGTGCAGGTTGGGCAGGTTGCCCGCGTCCTTGAGGATCTGCTGGCGGCGCACCAGTTCGCCGAAGGTCGCCTCGCGGAACCGCAGGACCAGGGAGTCGTCGTCGGCCAGGTTGGTGATCAGTCCCGCGCTGTGCGGCAGGCGGTCGGTGTCGGCGAAGGTGGCGCCGCCCTTGAAGTCCACCAGCAGCAGGGCCAGCGACTCGGGCGAGTGGTTGATGACCAGCGACGCCACCATGGTGCGCAGCATCTCCGACTTGCCCGAACCCGTGGCGCCCACCACCAGGCCGTGCGGGCCCATGCCCCCGAACGCCGACTCCTTCAGGTCCAGCAGAACCGTGTTCCCACTGGGGCCGACGCCGATCGGCACCCGTAGGTAGTCGCCGGTGCTGCGTCGACGCCAGGTGCGCCGGGTGTCCAGTTGGGCGACGTCGGGCACTCCCAGGATCTCCGGGAGCCCGACGGTGGAGTGCATGGCGTCGTCGCCGTCGGTGACCGCGATGCCGTACGGGGCCAGGATGCGGGCCAGGGAGGTCAGATGGGCGACGCTGGACCGGTCCGCCCTGCCTTCGAGCGGCGGGGAGTCGGTCTCCTCGTCGGGATTCTCGGGTTCCTCGACCAGTGTGCCGTCGGCGTCGATCCTCAGCCGAAGGTCCACCGCCTCCGGTTCCTCACGTCGATCCGACACCAACGCGATCACGTGGACGCCCAGGTCGGCCAGGGAGGTCACGGGCGGTTCGGCCCGCAGACCGGACAGGGTCGACTGGTACTCGCCGTCCAGGACGACGACCAGTCGTTGGGTGCCCGGCCCCGGCGGGGCGCCGCGGCGTCGCTGGAGGTCCACGGTGCGCCGCTCGATCTCGTCCGCGAGCAGTTCGGCGACCTGCACGGTGTTCACCGACACGAACCGTGCGGGCATCGGCCCGTCCTTGGCGTCGTCGAAGGTGTTGTGCGGAAGCCATTTCAGCCATTCCCAGTGGGAGCGCAGTTTGTTGTCGCGCACCACGCCGATTCGCAGGTCGTGCGGGGAGTGGAAGGTGGCCATCTGCGCGATGAGGGCACGGGCCAGACCCCGGGCGGCCTCACGGTCGCCGACGACCGACACCACGCCGTGCTCGCGCAGGGGGAGGACCAAGGGCATCTCCGGCACGTTCGCGTACAGCTCGATGAGCTGGTCGGCGGCGCCCTGGCAGACGGGGTCGTAGACGATCAGGGGAGAGGAGGTGTCGACCTTGAGTTTGAGTCGTCGGGCGAGGGGGCGCGTCCCCACGCCCGCGCGCAGGTCGAGGAAGTCCGGGTCGGAGGCCCGTCGCTCCCATCGGCGGGCCCGGGAGCGGGCCGGGTCGATGAGCAGTCGTGGGTCGGGGTGGCGGAACGCGTTGTCGGCGCGCTGGCTTGCGGCCACGTCGCGCACGATCTCACGCAGTTGGTCCAGGTAGTCGACGTAGCGTTCACGTTGTTCGCGGATGCGTTTGCGCGGACCGTTGTGCTGGGCGACGAACATGATGATGCCGACGACCACGCTGGCCATCATGATCATCACGCCGGCGACGGCCATCAGCGGACGGTGGCCCATGGTGATGGACATCAACAGGGAACCGGAGCCGGTGATGATCGGCATGATGATCATGGCACCGGAACTCGACGCCGGCGGGTTCTCCGGCATCTGCGGGGGAGTAGCGATGACGAGGGGAGAGTTCCCGGGGGCAGCCGGGACGCTTCGAGCCGGGCGGGGGACTGGTCTCGTCGCCACAGGAGGTCTCTTTCGGTCCGCTTACGGGGGATGGCGTCTGGATGGCTACGCTAAGGATGATCTCGCGATCCTCGCGAATCACCTAATTCGCGTTCGTCTCACCCCCAAAGGCGACAACCGCCCATGACGACGACAAAGGAACCATTGGTGTGAGTGGATACTGCCGGGTCACCGTCACCGGGCCGGAACGTTGGGCCGATCTGGCGCTTCCTGGAACGGTTCCCGTGGCAACGCTGATGCCCCGCATCATCGAGGTCTGTGCTCCCGAGGAGGAGGGCGTCGAACCCGCGGGCTGGGCGTTGAGCACACTGGACGGGGCCCCGGTCCATCCCGACGAACCTCTGGAGAACGCGGGCGTCCACGACGGCGACGTGCTGGTGTTGGACCGGCGGACCGCGCGGAGCAGACCCGCTCACGTGGACGACGTCCGTGGCGCCGTCGAGGACCGCGTCGACGAGACCGCGCGTATCTGGAACCCGACCACGACGCTGTCCTTCGGACTCCTTGTCGCGGCGATCGCCCCCCTGGCGCTACTGGGACTGATGATGTGGTGGCGTCCCTCCGCCGGCCACCTCGGGGTCGCTTCGTTGGGGACGCTCTTCACCATCGCGGTGATGCTGCTCGCCGCACGCAGACCCCTGGTCGCCGTCGCGCACGTGCTGTTCGCGACGGCGTGTGCGTGGGGCGCGGTCACGGCCGTGCTCGCCGCCGGCCTGGTGACCAGTGCCGATCCCCTGGTGATGACCGCCTTCGCGCTGTCCGGGGCCCTGCTGGTGGCGGTGGTCGGCTGGGCGTTGCACGAGACGGGGCTGGCCTACATCGCCGGGTTCGGGGTGGTGGCCGTGACCGCGGGGATCCTCGTGGTGGTGGGGATCTTCGTGGAGCCGGTACAGGGTGTCCGCTCCATGGGGCTGGCCCTGGTGCTGTGCGTGGGGGCGCTGCCGCGTGTGGCGATGGTGATGGGCGGGCTGTCCGGGCTCGACTACGAGGTGGGACGTTCGGGGCAGGTCGCCACGGAGCGGTTCGAGGACACCTACCACAACACCGACCGGCTCCTGCTGGGCATCGTGCTGGGCACCGCGGTCAGCGGTGGTGCCGTCGCCGTGCTGCTGAGCCTCCTCGCCACGGGGCTTCCCGACCTTCTGCTGTGCGGGCTGCTCTCGGTGCTCCTGGTACTGCGCTCGCGCCTGTTCGACCGGATCCGGCACGTGCTGCCACTGCGACTGGCCGGGGTGCTCGGCGTGGGCGCGACCGGGGTCGCGGTCGTCGGCGAGTACCCGTTCCTGGCACCATGGCTGCCGCTGATCGTGCTGCTGGGCGGGATCACGCTCGGTGTTCTGAGCTGGGTGCGGTTGACCGACGTGCCCAGGGCCTCCCTGCGCCGTTTCCTCAACTGGACGGAGATCGTGGTGATCATCGCGATGTGCGCGGTGTTCGCCTGGGGAATGGGTCTGTTCGATTTCGTGCGGACGATGACCGCGTAACGACGTCGGATCCGCGCGGTCGGGTCTTTTCCGACGATGCCGGACGCCTCCGCACGAGGTTCAGCCGGACCGCCGTGCCCCGCGCTCCTTCCCCGAGGCCGAACGACGACGGCGGCGGGCCTCGCGCAGCGAGACGCCCAGGATGCGCGTGGCCGTCACCGCCGCGATCACGGCCAGCGGGAGGGCGAGCGCGGTCGCCGGCTGCCGGATGGGGCGGAACCGGACCCCTTCCCCGTCGAGCACGAGGAAGCCCGCGGGCCGGGCCCGGACGAGACCCGTGCCGCCGGCACCCTCTCCGCCGGACCGGAGGATCAGGTGGCCCGTGCCCCCGCCCATGACGGTCAGCGCCGTGATCCGGGCGACCGGGACGATCGTGGTGTCGCCGGAGAGCACGGGGTCCCCGAACACCGACGTGGTCCGGGCCGAGGCCCTCGTGTTCTCGATCAGCCTGGTCAGCGTGGACAGGGCGGGGCTGGTACCGCGGGCGGGCCCTGGCATGGCGAGATCCCTTCGGAGACGGGTACGAGGTTTCACGCTATAGCGGGACGGGGCGGACGCGGGGGAGGACACCCGGCGTCTTCGCGGGCGTCGGTCCGCGCTCCGACGGAGCCAGGGGGCGTCCGTGTTTCAGCGGGCGAGGACGCCGAGCAGGGACAGCTCGGTGTTGTGGACCGCGATGTCGCCCCTCCCCGTGCGCAGGCCCGCCACCCGCGAACCGTCCTCGGACAGGGCCATGGGGAACACACGTGGCAGGTCCGGTCCCAGCGCCACCTCGGTGGCCGCGCCGTACTCCCAGGCCACCATGCCGCCGGTGTCGGCGACGGGATCCAGACGTGCCGCGAACACCCGGCCGCTCGCGGCACTGTAGGCGACGTCGACCAGGACGCCCGTGTCGGCGCCGGGGACGTACTCGCGTACGACCTCCTCGGTCGTGGGATCCACCAGGAGCACGGTGCCCGAACGGATGATCAGAACGCCCGAGCCGTCGGGAAGGAGGTCGAAGGCGTCGGCTCCCACCCCGGCGCGGTCGCGGATCAGTCCGGTCGGTCGGGGGTCGTCGACGTTCCAGACGGTGACCCCGCCACCGTTCTCACCACCCGCCACCACACTGCCGTCGAGGGAGTACCTGATGGCCCCCAGGGACGTGGAACCGGCCAGTCGGGACTCCACCTCCCATGTCGCGGTGTCGTGCAGGTGCAGCATTCGGCCGTCGGGGTCGCTTCGCACACCGACCGCCAGCGAGGAGCCGTCGGGGCTGAAGGCGACGGCCCGCACGGGCCGGTCCGAGCCGACGGTCCACCGCTTCCCGGAGCCCAGGTCGACGACGACGGCGCCGTGGCCGGTGCCGTAGGCGACCATGCAACCGTCGGGGCTGAAGGAGGCGGGTGTCGGGGGCAGGGCGGAGGCGTCGTGGTCGATCTGGGCCAGGACCCTCGATCGTTCCCAGTCCCACAGGGTCACCGTGTCGATCTGGGAGACGGCCAGGATGGAGCCGTCCGGGGAGAAGGAGAGTTCGAGCGGGACGTCGTCGGGGAAGGCGACCTGGGGGTCGTTCGGCGGGGCGAGGCGACCGGGAAGGATCCGTTCCGAGACGGAGCAGTCACCGGTGCCGGTGTCCGCGGTGCCCGCGGGGCTCCAGGACGCGGCGGCGAAGGAGTACAGGCCCATGCCGAGGAGGAGGACCGTGACGGTGATCAGAGCCAGGACGCGGGGCAGGGTACGGACACCCTCGTCCGCATGAGCATGATTCGTGCCTTGAGGATCGGGTAGCGGGAGAGGGCGGAAGGTACGGAGGATGCGGGGGTCCCCGAGACGGGCGGGTTCGTCGGGGTTGAGGGGGCGCATGGGTCCTCTGGGGCGTTGCAGGGGGGTGACATCGAGGACGGCCCGCCGGGGTTCGCGCCGGTGCGTGTACCCGGAGGTGTGTCAGGAGTCACCGTAACCCGTGAATGGTGCCCGCTGCACGTGGTTCTGAACCGTTCAGAGGGATTGCATGCCCGTATGTGAGGTTTTGTGGCTTGAGGTCCGAAGATTCGAGGTGCGGTATGACGCCGGTCCGCGCAAGGGGAGCGCCCCCCGCGCTCGTCGCGCCCTCCGTCGCCTCGGGGCACGCCTCATGCCCGGGACGGTGCGCAGGGTCTCGGGTGGAGGACCGTGCCGTGGACGGCGGGAAGGGGATCGTGGACGGGAGCCGGTGAACGCGGGGGTGTTCTCAGGCGGCGACCGTGTGGTCGACGACCGTGCCGTGGCTGTACACCGGCTCGGGCCCCCGCGCGAAGGGGTTGAGGAGTTCGGCCGCGCCGACGGGGTCGTTCGCGGGATGGGAGACGGTCCCGCCGTGGAAGAGGTCGTTCCAGAAGAAACGGCCGTCGCGACACCAGACGTTGACGTCGTTGTGGACCGAGACGACGGCCATCTCGGGGGTGCCCGACCAGTAGAACTGGCGGGGGGTCAGGGAGGCGAGCTCACCCAGCAGTGCGGTGACCGCGCGTTCGGCGCAGAACGCGTGACGGGGCTTGTGCTTGACTCGTCTGGCGAGAGCCGACTTCGCCCGGGAGGCCCGGGGGTTGTTCAGGCGCCAGTGACTCAAGGTCGTCTCCAGTGGTCTAGGCGGCCGCGGCGACAGCTGTGCCCTGCACATCACCGCGGTTCGAGGGGCACCGCCTCACCGGATGGCCTTGGCGGGTTCCCTCCACAAAGTTGGCGAGGCCCGAACGGTGTCGTTACCTCGTAGTTATTCTTTGCGCTCCGGATGCTAGCAGCAACTGACCCGGGGTAGTCGAGCCTTCTGAGTGTGACCAATGTCACATTTAACAAAATCATCTCAACTTGGTTCTACTGAGAACATCAAGGTCGGAGCATGTATTCCGCAGATATGTTCGATGGCTTTGGTGAGGAAAAAGTGTCCCCGAACACGCGTGGGATGTCATGGGCCTCACTCATTTTGGCCACTTCTAGCTCTTGTTCGATGACTTAGTGTAATTTCGTGCGAATTGCACTCCCTTGGAACAACCCGACGCGGGCTTTGCCTTCCCCGAAGGGTGGTGTAGGGCGGAGGTTCCGCTCGGTTCCGTGGTTCTCTTCGCCCCGATGGCAGGGCCGGTCTCCTTCGTGCAGGACACTGGAGGAAGTTCGTACGAAACGGAGAGAAGTCGCCCAGTGGCACAGCCCCAAACGTCCGGTGACCGGACTACCGTTCCCGTGGAACCCACGGGCGGCGCTCGCGCCTGGCTCGTGTGGGCCGTCGCCGTGGGCGGTTACTTCCTCGCGATGCTGCACCGCAACGGTCTCGGGGTGGCGGCCCTGGAGGCGCAGGCGCGTTTCGACGTCGGCCCGGCACTGCTCTCCGTGCTGCCGATGTTGCAGCTGCTCGTCTACGTCGTCCTCCAGGTGCCCGCAGGGCTGCTCGCCGACCGGCTCGGACCGCGCTACACGCTGGTGATGGGCATGGTGGCGATGGCGGCCGGCTCGTTGCTGTTCGCGCTGGCCCCCGGCATCGAGGCGGCGGTGGCGGGACGGTTCCTCATCGGGCTCGGCGACGCCCTGGTGTTCCTCAACGTCATCCGTCTGGCCGCCCTGTGGTTCCCCCGTGCGCGCTACGCCCTCGTCAGCGGGCTCACCGGTGTGGTCGGCGGGACCGGACAGGTGGCCAGCGCCGCACCGTTGGCCTGGGCCCTGGGCGGGATCGGCTGGGTGGCCGCGTTCCTGGTCACCACGGCCCTGAGCGTGCTGATGGCGCTGCTGGTGCTGATGGTCGTGCGCGATCGCCCGGCCGGTGCGGCGGGACGGTCCACGGTGGCCGACCCGATTCCGGTGTGGGCCGCGCTCAAGGAGGCCCTGCACGCGACCGGACCGTTGATCGGCATGGCCCACCACGCCGCCGTCATGGCGCCGTTCACGATGATGATGGTGCTGTGGGGTTATCCGTTCCTCGTGGCGGGTCTGGGCCTGTCCGAGGGCACGGCCGCCCTCGCCCTCACGGTGTTGGCCGCGGGCGGGTTGTGGATGGCCCCGTTCGCGGGAGCGGTGGTCGGACGCAGACCCGACGTGCGACGTTGGCTCGCCCTCTTCCTCGGAACGGCCCTGACCGTGGGCTGGCTGCTGTTGGTGCTCTGGCCCGGCGCCGTGCCCGTGGCCCTGGGACTCACGGTGATGGCGGTGAGCGCGATCGGGCAGACCCTGGCGCCGACGGTCTCCTTCGACTTCGCGCGCGACGGTATCCCGGCGAGTCGGACCGGGGTCGCCTCCGGCCTGGTGAACATGAGCGGTTTCACCACGGCGGTGGTGTGCACCGTGGCGGCCGGCGCCATCCTCCAGGCGTTGCCGGAGGGACCGGAGGCCTATCAGGTGGCCTTCGTGCCGATGTGCGTGACCACGGCGTGCGCCACCGCGGTGCTGTACCTCCTCATCCTGCGCCGACCCCGCGGGTAGCGGCCGAGGGCGGGGAGACCTCGGCGGCCGTGCGTGGATGCGGGCGACACACGTCGTCCCCCCTTGTGCCGTCGAGGGGCGGATGGGACCTTTTCCCCATGGAGTGGAGCCCGCAGCGGTCGAGGGAGAGGTTCTCGGCGAGCCGTGTCGCCAGACTGGCCACCGTGGACGGGGCCGGACGGCCCCACCTGGTGCCCGTGGTGTTCGCGGCCTACGGTGACACGGTGGCGATCCCCGTGGACCACAAGCCGAAGAGCACCTACCGCCTCAAGCGGATACGCAACATCGAGGGCGACCCCCGGGTCTCGCTGCTCGCCGACGAGTACAGCGACGACTGGGACCGGTTGTGGTGGGCCAGGGCGGACGGGGAGGCGCTGGTGGAACACGCGGGGCCCGCCTGGCACGAGGCCCGGGAACGCCTCGCGGCACGGTACGGCCAGTACCGTGACGACCCTCCCGAGGAGGCGATCATCCTGGTCCGGGTCCACCGATGGTCGGGATGGTCCTCTCAGGACGCGACCGGGTGGCGCTGACCGGACACGGTCCTCCCACAGAGTGACCGTGGCCTTCCCGGGCCGATCCGCCGCGCCGGTCAGCCGGCGCGCCAGGTGGCGTCCTGGAGGGCGCCACCGGCCTGCGGACCCATCAGGGACAGTCCCCCGTCCACGAACAACGAGGCTCCGGTGACATAGGACGCCTCGGGGCGCGCGAGGAAGGCCACGGCCTCGGCGACCTCGTAGGCGTGACCGGGGCGGGGCAGCGGATAACCGGCACGCGAGTCCAGGGCCGGCTGCTCCTCGTGCTGTCCGGTCATGGGGGTGGCGATCTCTCCCGGCGCCACCGCGTTCACGGTGATGCCGTACAACCCCAACTCCAGGGCGAGGACACGCGTGAGCAGCTTGGCTCCGCCCTTGGCGACGCAGTAGGCGCCCGCGTTCACCCGTGGGTAGTCCTCGTGCACGCTGGTGATGTTGACGATGCGACCTCCGCGCCCCGCGTCGCGCATGTGGGTGGCCGCGATCTTCGAGCAGAGGAAGACCCCGTCCAGGTCCACGGACAGCACCTCACGCCAGCGCTCGTATCCGGTCTCCAACAGGGGCTCCTCGGAACCAGTGCCCGCGTTGTTGACCAGGACGCCCACGCCCCCGAGGTCCTCGATGAGCTCGGAGACGGCCTCGGAACCCCCGACGGGGTCGGTGAGGTCGTGCCGGCGGATCGCCACCCGTCGGCCGGTCTGACGGATCTCGGCCTCGGTCCGGTGCACGCCCTCCTCGTCCTGATGGAAGGTCACCCCGATGTCGAAGCCCTGCTGAGCGAGGCGGATCGCGGTCGCCCTGCCGATCCCGCTGTCCGCGCCGGTCACCAGCGCGACCCGGTCGTAGTCGTCGAACGCGTGCGCACCCTCGACACGGTCATCGCCGGCCTGTGCCATTCTCGTGTCCCCCTTCCGCGCGTTCCGGTGACGCGCACTCGGGTGTGCGGCTACCCAGGGTCACCCCCGGCACACCCGGTACGGAAGGGGCGACCGACGCCGTGGTGCCCTCCGGGACCGACCCGACGGACCTCGCCGTCGCCTTCCGGGCACCTCCTCGGCCCTGGTGGGGTGTGCACGGAAGGGAACGGGCGGGGCGGTCCGAAGACCGCCCCGCCCGTTCTCGGGGTGCGGAGTCGTCCTAGAAGGCGGACTCGGGGACCTCCATCAGGTCCAGGTTCACGTTCTCGGCGATGCGACGCTCGGCGGCGACGCGCGGCAGGACCTGGTCGGCGAAGAAGCGCGCGGCGGCGATCTTGCCGGTGTAGAAGTCCTTGTCCTCGCCGGTGGCGTCGTCGACGCTGTTGAGCGCCACCTCGGCCTGGCGCAGCAGCAGCCATCCCAGGACGACGTCACCGAAGGCCATGAGCAGGCGGGTGGCGTTCAGGCCCACCTTGTACAGCTCGCGCGGGTTCTCGGCGGAGCCCATCGCGTGGCCGACCATGAGCTCGACGATCTTCTCCACGTGCTCGGTGGCCTCCAGGAGCAGGGCGCGCTCCTCCTTGAGGCGGCCGTTGCCGGCGTCGCTCTGGGCGAAGGCCTTGATCTCGGCGGCCAGCTTGCCCACCGCCTGACCGCCGTTCCTGACGATCTTGCGGAAGAAGAAGTCCTGGGCCTGGATGGCGGTGGTGCCCTCGTAGAGGGTGTCGATCTTGGCGTCGCGGATGTACTGCTCGATCGGGTACTCCTGGAGGAACCCGGAGCCGCCCAGGGTCTGGAGGGACTCGGCGAGCAGGGCGTAGGAGCGCTCGGAGCCCACGCCCTTGACGATCGGCAGCAGGAGGTCGTTCATCGCCTCCAGTTCCGCGGTGTCCCGCCCCTGGGCCTGCGCGATCTGGATCGCGTCCTGCTGGGTCGCGGTGTACAGGACCAGGGCGCGCATGGCCTCCACGTAGGACTTCTGCGTCATGAGGCTGCGGCGCACGTCCGGGTGGTGGGTGATGGTGACCTTGGGGGAGTCCTTGCCCGCGGCCAGGTCGTTGCCCTGGACGCGCTCCTTGGCGTACTCCAGCGCGTTGAGGTAACCGGTGGAGAGGGTGGCGATCGCCTTCGTGCCGACCATCATGCGCGCGTACTCGATGATGAGGAACATCTGGCGGATGCCGTCGTGCTTGTCGCCCACGAGGTAGCCGATGGCGGGGTGCTTGTCGCCGAAGGTCAGCTCACAGGTGGTGGAGGCCTTCAGCCCCATCTTGTCCTCGACGTTGGTCACGTAGGCGCCGTTGCGCTCACCGAGCGAGCCGTCCTCGTTGACGAGGTACTTGGGGACGAGGAAGAGGGACAGACCCTTGGTGCCGGGGCCCGCGCCCTCGGGGCGCGCGAGCACCAGGTGGAAGATGTTCTCGCTCATGTCGTGCTCGGCCGAGGTGATGAAGCGCTTCACGCCCTCGATGTGCCAGGTGCCGTCGCCCTGGTCGATGGCCTTGGTGCGGCCGGCACCGACGTCGGAGCCGGCGTCGGGCTCGGTCAGGACCATGGTGGCGCCCCAGCCGCGCTCGATGGCGAGCTTGGCGAACTCCTTCTGCTTCTCGTTGCCCTCGGAGTAGAGGATGCTCGCGAATCCGGGGCCGGCCGAGTACATGTGCACGGCGGGGTTGGAACCGAGGATCAGCTCGGCGGCGGACCAGACGAGGGAACGGGGGGCACCGAGGCCGTCGAGCTCCTGGCCGAGGTCGAGGTTGTACCAGCCGGCGTCCATGTAGGCCTGGTACGACTTCTTCAGGCTCTCGGGCATGGTGACGCTGTTGGTCTTCGGGTCGAAGACCGGCGGGTTGCGGTCGGCGTCCTCGAAGGACTCGGCGATGACACCGGTGGCGAGGCGGTTGACCTCGTCCAGGATCGTGCGGGCGGTCTCCTCGTCGAGCTCCTCGAAGGGGGCCTGGCCCAGGATGTCCTGGCGCTTGAAGACCTCGAAGAGGTTGAACTCGATGTCGCGCAGGTTGCTCTTGTAATGCGTCATGGACAGCTCCGCTGTGTCCCGGCCGCGGTGTCTGTACACGCGGATCTACCGACTAGTAACAAGTCAATGTTACTACCCAGTAGACATGTGCGCCAGTAGGGATAGGGAGGTGTGTCGCAGAGGACATAAGACGCACACAAAAGCCGAAATTCGGGCATGTGGTGACGTTCTGTGTGTACGGGGGTGAGACCTCCGCGCTGTGGTGGGACGCCCTCCACAGGGCGGTTCGGCGTCCGCGCCCCGGTCAGCGCCGGTGCGGATTCGTCTTCGGTGGCGAACCCACCGGCAACAACGTCAGCGCGGTCCGGTCCACCCCGTCCAGATGCAGTCGCTCGTTCACCGCGTCGTCGGCGAACCCCGACACGACCAGACTCCGCAGACCCAGGGCCGTCGCGCACAGGGACAGATTCTGTGCCACGTGTCCGGCCTCCTGGAGGAGCAGGCGCAGCGCGCGCTGGCCGTAGCCTTCACGCAGCCTCCCCAGATCACCCACCAGCACCACCAGCGCGCCGATCGTGTCCGCGACGGCTCCCGGACGGCCGTCCGGCGATCCCCGCAGGAACGGGGACAGCTCCGAGAGCCGGTCCGCCGCGGTGGCGTGATCGGCCCGGAGGAGACGGTGCTCCTCGGCGAGGTAGCGGTAGGTGCCCCTGTCCAGGCCCGACACGTGCCGGGCGATCAGCCACACCTGCGTGGCGTAGGCCGCCCCCGGGCTCGGGTGGTTGCGGGGCGGCTTCCGGCGGAGCGGCTCGCCCGCGCGAACGTGACTGACACCCGCCGCGTGTCCCAGAAGGGACGACAGGTCCGTCAGGGAAAGGTGGGAGCCGTAGTCCCCGTGGGCGCTGTGACGCCGGGCCAACACGTCGCCGATCGGAAGGGACAACGGGGCGGGTTCGGGAAGATCCACCGGACCGAACCCCCCCGTCCCATGAACGGGGGGCCGCTCGGCCGGTACCGGTCGGGGCAGGTGCTCGCCGCCGATGGTCGCCGTGCGGTACTTGCTCGCCTCCGCGTACGCCCGGTCGGGCGAGGCCACCTCGGAGCCGAAGAAGTCGCCGGCCGGTTCCCACCGGGGGTAGGACAGTGACAACAGCCACGCGATACGGCGTTCGTCCTCGATGTCTAGACCGAGCCGGTTGTTGTTCATGTGCAGGAGGGACCACACGATACGTGTGAGGTCATTGGTGAGCGGTCTCTCCTGGTGCAGTCGGCGTAGTCTCGCCACGGTCTCGCCGAGCGCCCGGTGCCACAGGTGATGGGTGGAGGAACCCGCGCCGGCGACCAGACGCTCCACGCGCGTCCGTCGTTGGAGCCAACGCGAGGGTGAGGAGTGGAAGAGCGCCTCGGCCTCCTCCCTGGCACGGCTGACGCCCCTGGCGACCTCGGCGGAGTAGTCCCAGGCCGCGTGGTAGCCGCGGGCCTGACGTACGGCCTCCACGTCGGAGAGGCCGAGTATCCCGAAGGCGAGCGATGTCAGGTCGGCGGCCACGACCTGGCGCTGGTCCGTCCGTGGCGCGGAGCGCAGCACCGCCAGGGCGATGGCCGAACTGGTACAGAAGAAGTCCTCGCACACCTCCAACGCCCGAGGACCCCCGTAGCGTTCGGTCTCCGGCTCGTAGACGGCCTCGACGACGTCGCCGTCGCCGTGCCAGCGCTCGGTGTCGGCCTGGGGCAGATCCGCGTAGTAGGCGGCGCTGTCCAAGGCGACCGCCTCGCCGGAGGTCTTCTCCGCGGCTTCGCGCATGCTCTGGGAGAACTCCCGGATCGCTTCGGGGTCGGCGTCCAGGAAACGTACCCGCAGGTGGGGGCCGCCGTCCCAGTAACGCAGGAAGAACCATGCCTTGGCCCGTCCTCGGGACACCAGCTCCTCCGCGCGTGGGGCCAGATGGTCCAACAGGAAGGCGTCGATGCGGTCGCGTTCGCGGTGGAGGTAGACGTACACGGCCGACCAGTGACGGGTCATGGGGCCTCCTTGGTGTGTGGGGGATCGCGGTCGTGCGCGGGAACGGGATCGGGCGCGCGGTCGCTTCGGGTCCTCTTCAGCGGGCGGCGTCGACGGGCAGGTCCATGTAGGAACCGCGTTCGGCGCGTACCCAGAGCTGGTAGGCGGGGGTCGAGGACGGATCGAGCCCGAGGACCGTCGCCCACTCGGCCTCCTGGTAGTTGCGCATGGGGCGGGCGCACAGGCCGGTGGCGGCGGCACCGAGGCAGCCCCACTGCGCGATCCAGCCCAGGAGGGTGTGCAGAACGGTCTGGGCCCGCTCCCCGTGGGCGCGCGCCCACGGGTGGAAGTCCACGGCGAGCGTGTAGCCGAGGGCGGAGGAGAAGTTGGTCTCCCCGGTGCGGGGCACGCCACGGGCCGGAAGCGCGGTGCCCTCGGCGGTGACCTCGCACACGGCGCGGTCGTCCACCCGGTCGTCGACGAGGACCTTGCGGTACAGGCGCGGTGACGCGGGGCAGGCCGTCCGGGCCGCGGCGAGGGCGGCCACCAGCGAGGCGGTGATCCGCTCCCCCTCCTCGGGGGAGACGTGGGCGCTGGTGACCAGGTTGGCGGTGGACACGCCGCTGGTGCGCTCGTCCAGCCAGCGGCGCAGCGGCACGCCCGTGGGGGCGCAGGCGGCGACCACCCGGGCCAGCGCCTCCGCCTCCACCACCGGGACGGTGCCCTCCGGGTCCTCCGGGTGTTCCGGTGCCAGGGTGACCGCGCCGCAGGGGGCGAAACCGTCGGGCACGGGGACGTCGGTCGGACCGAAGTGCGTGCGGGGACGAAGCCCCGCCCGTTCCAGGGCGAGCCCGAGCGTCGCCAGCAGGTGCCCGCCCTCCAGGAGCGCCAGGGAGGGGCGCAGCCGTCCGTACTCGGGGGGATAACGGCGGTGGTCCACCGCCACGACGAGACGGGCGCCGGCGAGTTCCTCCGTGTCCGTGGGGGCGGACGCGCCGCCCCATGGTTGGAGGGCGTGGGACTGCGGGTCCACGCGCAGACACCAGGGATCGGTGCCTGCCGAGACCAGGAACAGGTCGGCACCGAAGAGCCCGCGGGGAGACGGGTAGGCCCGGTGCACCGGATAGCGGTCGGCGGCGGAGATGCGGCGTACCCGCACCGCCTCCACGCACGCGGCGAGCAGGCGCTGCGCGCGTGTCCAGGAGCCGTCGAGCGGGGGTCCGCCGGCGTCCAGTCCACGCAGCGGCGAGAGCGCCGGCAGGGACGGACGGAACTGTCCGGGCACGACCCCGGCCAGACCGTTGGACGGACGCGGGCCGAAGAACAGGGTCTCCACCTGGGAGACGTCCTTGTCGTGTGACTGGCCGTGGAAGTCCGCCAGGGCACGGACGGAGTCGGCGGCCGTGACCTTCGATCCGGTCACGGGAACGGGTGCGGTACCGGGTGGATCCGGCCGTGTCGCTCCCATGGCACTCCTCCCTCGAACAGCGTCGACGCGCGGGTCAGTCGCTCCAGCGAGCGGGTACGGCGGTGGGTGTGGCCGAAGGTCATCGGCAGGGCACCGGGGACGATCACCTTCACGGAGCGGACGCCGGCCGCCTCCGTGTACGGGGCACTGCTCTGGTCCACCACGACCACGTCCAAGCCGAGGGCGTGCACGGCCTCCAGACGCTCGCGGAGAAGGGCCGTGAGGTCGGCCCCGGCGAAGGAGGAGGGGCGGCCCGCGACGAACTCCCGTGCCGAGATCGTGGAGGAGGGGGACTCCAGGAACTCCCAGTGCGGGCGCGCCTCCCACAGCCCGTGCATACCGGTGTGGTCCTCCAGGGTCCTGACCAGGGTGAAGTCATCGAGCATGGGGCGGCAGCGCTCGACGTCGACCGACGCGCGCATGCGCACCCACTTGGGGTACATCAGCGCGTTGGTGGCGGTCTCCTCCACCGCCGCCATGATCGCGCGCCGGGGATCCAGATGGGTACCGGTGGCCAGGCTCAACGCGGGCGCGACCCCCGAACGGACCGCTTCCCGGGGAGCGGTCACCACCGCCAGCGCGGTGGGGATCCCCAGGTCGGAGGTCAGATCGAGCAGTCGCAGCCGAAGCCCGCGTTCCTCCACCAGGTCGGTCAGGTGGACGAGGGCGTGGTCACCGTCGTCCACCTCGATCTCACGCAGCCGCGTGCGCGAGTACCAGGCGAGCAGGAACGCGTCGCGCTCCACCACCTCGAACAATCCGTAGAGGACGGCCTCCTCCAGGGTTCCGCCGACCGCGCAGCCGTTGGACGACTCGTACAGGAAGCGGGTGCCCTCGGTGCCCGCGTGCCAGTACGCCACGTGTTCGGGCACCAGGATCCGGCGGCGTTCCAGCGTGGACCACCCCCACACCCACCACGTGGGGACGTCAGGCGCGTAGGGGACCAGGTCGAAGGCCGGATGTCCGTACCACTCGGGTTCGTGCAGGCCGAGCCGTTCGGGATCCAGCGCGTCCTCGGCCAGCTCGGCGTAGCTGCCGAAGATCCGGGGGGCGCCGTTGTGCCGGTGGCCACCGGTGACACGCTCGACGCCTTCGAGGAAGGCCGGGACCTCGCTGTCGGAGAAGCGCAGGGAACGTCCGTAGCCCCCCTCTCTCCTGGTGTGACCGGGGGCGACGGTCTCGCACGTCATGAGGGACAGGGGTGACTCCTCGTCCCGGTAGACGTGGGCGGCGGGGCCGAACCGGAAGTCCAGCAGTCGCGCGCGCAGCCCCGAGCGGGACATGGATCGGGTACGCAGGGCGTCACCCCGGATCGGCTGGGGGGTCCGCAGATCCAGACCGCCGGACACGGCGAGCCCCACGCCGTCGGGGAAACAGTGAGCGCAACCCGGATGCGGGACGAGACTGTGCCGTGTGACCTCGCCGGTGCGGCAGTCCAGGGCGAGCATGGCCGACCGCAACCCGTCGGGGTCGTGTACGGCGGAGTCGATCAGGGGGTCGAGGACGTCCGTCCACAACGGGAGGACGTCGGGGACGTCCTCCTCGGGAAAGGTGTCGCCCTCCACGTCCCGACGCCAGAGCGCGGCGCACCGGGCACAGCCGGTGGAACCACGCGGGGTCCACGGGCCGACGATCGCGAGCGCGCCGCTCATCGCCACGTGGAGCAGTCCCCCGCCAGCCGGGACGGTGCGGGGTTCGGCCAGGGTGGTGCCCGGGGAGAGGAGCCGCAGTGCCCGGGAGGACACGGTGGTCAACGGCCCACCTCCTTACTCTTGTCGCTCTTGCGTTCGTGGGGGGAGGGACGCGCGGTCACCGGCGCGTCCGTCCACGTCGTCAGGTCCATGAGGCCACCACCGCGTACACGCCACGCGCCGCCCATGAGCCGGCCCCGCCGGGCGCGTACACCCGCACCAGGCCGGTCTCGTGCGCCCAGCGCTCCAGGGACGCGGTCACGGGACCGGTTCTCGTCGTCGTCACCGGCAGCGAAACGGTGTCCACGAAGGAAGGAGGGTCCGTCCCCCGGCCGAGTTGGACGCGTGCGACCGCGCGGAGCAGGGCCTCGTGCGCGGCGGCGTCGGTCTCGGGGGCCGCGCTGGCGCCCATGGGCGCCCCGTCCGGTCCGAGGACGGTGACCCGCCACAGACCGAGGTCGTCCGACTTCTGGTGGAGCAGTCGCGCGTCCACACCGAAACGCAGTGTCAGCGCCGCCCACAGTCTGCGGGCGGACGCCGACATCGGCTCCGAGGGGTCGGTGTCCCTCCAACGGTCGTGGTCTTCCGTCACCAGGTTGCCGACCGCCTCGCCGACGGCCGCGGAGGGGGTCAACCCCAGCCCCAGGGCTTCGGACTCCGACCCGGCCGAGCGGGCGACGGCGTGCAGGGCGGTGAGCAGCGCGTCCACCCGGGCCGTCGCGGTGGTGGCGCCGGCGCCGAACAGGGAGGAACGGTCCACGCGGGCCGCCCCCACGGGCAACTGCTCCAGGTCGTCCGGTCGCGGTTCACCCACCGGGCCGAAGACCCGGTCCCACAGAGGGGCCACGGAGTCCAACCGCTCGGTCACCTCCTCCGGCGGTGCGGCCTCCCGGGGAAGGGGCTCGGGGACACGGGGGTCCAGAGCGGGCAGGACCACGAACGGGTGCGGCTCGCTGACCAGTTCGTCCGTGGTCACCATGAACTCCGGATCCCGCGGAGGGTCCGTCTCCTCCACGCTCCGGGCCACCTGTGCCACCAGGGCCAGGGACAGCTGGGCCGCCACCAGGGAGCGGGTGAGCGACAGCCCGGCCTCCTCCACGGTCCCGTCGGATCCGGTGTCGTCGAGACCCTCGAACCAGGTCCGGACGCGCTGTGACAACTCGGGGTCGGCGGAGGTGTTGCGCGGCCCCGACACCCAGATCCCCCGGCCGGAGGCGACCAGGTGCAGCGCCTCCTTGTGTCCGGGGACGCAGAGTCGCGTGGTCAGCAACGCACCGGGGCCCGACTCGGTGTCGGCGTGCACCTCGCGGAAACCGGCGCGTCCCAGCGCCCGGCGCACCTCGGCTTCGAGCAGCGCACAGGAGGACCGGACCCGTACCGTGCTCTCCGCGAGCGCGCGCAGCGCCGCGTACGGCCGCGCGGTCAAGGACTCCAGGTGCGGATAGGCGACGAGTTCGGAGCCCGAGAGCTCATGCTCCTCCTCGACCTCGCGCAGGAAGGCGTGCTCCTCCAGTTGGTCCAGCACGCCCTCCAGGAACGCTCTGCCCTTGGCCGGGAACCGCTCGGTCAACGTCCGGCGGGTGAACCCCGAGCGCAACGTGGGTTCCAGGGCGTGCCACAGGGCCTCGGCCCGTGCGCCCCGGACCACCACGGCGGTGGTCCCCATGCTCAGGGCGATCCCCTCCTCGGCGAGGGAACGGGCGCGGACGGCGGTCTTCAACCGCATGCTGTGGTCAGACATCGCCCACCCACGGCAGCGTCGGCCTGAGCTCGGGGTCGTTGCGCTGGTGGTCCACCACGCGGCGCACGGTCTCCTCCCAGGTCTCGCCCACCACCTCCTGTGCGGCGGAGGTGAACAGGTACGCGATCGAGTAACGCTGGATCGGTGTCACTCCCATCAGCGGCAGAAGGTCGAAGAAGCAGTTGATGAGGAACCGGAACGCGGCGAAACCGTACCCGTCGCCCAGACGGGTGAAGTCCAGCTTGCGGAACTCCCGGTGGAAGTCGCTGTAGGAGCGCTCGTCCGACCCGCTCCAGCGGATCCGGATGTCCTCGCCGAAGCGGGCCGCGGTGTCCAGCCGGTCCGGGTGGGGGAAGGGCAGGATGTGCTCCTCGCGAGCCAGCGCCACCGCCTCGGGCAGCCATCGCCGCGTCCACTCCAGCCATGACAGGGCGAACCGGTCGGACGTGGTGCCCTCGTGGAGCGCGCGCAGCGTCTCCACCAGCTCCTCGCGCTGCGCCCGGTACGCCTCGGCCAGGCGCTCCTGCACCCGCCCGTCGGGATCCGACCAGTGGAAGTACTCCTTCCAGTGGGACAGGAAGGCCTGGTAGCCGGAGCGAAGCCCCCACTCGGGGTACTGGGAGGCGATCGCGCCCATCCCGGCGAACACGTTGGCGGTCACCGCCGTACCGCCGACCTGGTCGGCCACGCGCGAGATCCCGTCGGTCAGGACCCGACCCTTGAGCGCGGCGGCCTCGCGTCCACGGAGGAACGTGTCCACCGGGTCGCCTTCCACGCGGAGGATCGAGTTGTCCGGCTCAAGCGGCGCGTAGGGAGGCTCCACCAGTTCCAGACGGCCCATGCGCTCGGAGAACACCGCGTACTGGTCGGGGTCGATCGGGCGGGTGGACGGCCTGCGCGCCAGGAAGTCCCGTACACGGGCGTCCACACCGCGCACGGCCTCGTCCACGGCCTCGGCCTCGCCGTCCGCGTACAGGACGCAATGCGGGCCGAGCCGCCAGTGCAGGTGGAGCCACGCGGCGGTGATCCCCTCCTTCCGGGCGGTCTCCTGGGCCGCCGGTACGAGGCACTCTCCCAGGAGAGCGCTCTTGTCGCTGTCGTAATAGGTCACTCGGAGTCCGACGGTCAAGGAACCAGCCTCACTTCGCCTGGGGGAACGGGCACCGAAGGGACGGGGGAGGGGACGGTGGAGAGTTCGAGGAACACCTCCGTGGCGTGCGAGCCACGCGGCCCGCCCAGACCGGACAGCTCCGGAGAGGGCAGGAACTCCTCCGCGAACAGGGTCGGGCCCAGATGGGCCAACCGTTTCGCGGCGGTCATCGTGTGCAGCCTGCTCAGGAAGTCCACGTGTTGGGGTTTGGGCGCCATCGCACGTTCCATCGGCCCCATCCGGGACCCCTGGAGCGGCCGGACGAACACCTGGTCGGGCATGCCCCGCAGGGTCCGCTCCACGTTGATCCGGCGGTACAGCCGGTCCGGCCCCTCCCCGGGGCGGGCGGTCAACATGGCGGAGTCCAGGGGCCAGCGACGGCGGAAGAGCAGCACATCGCCGAAGGAGATCCGCGGAGTCCCGCCCGGCACACGGTGCGCGGACCGCCCCTCCTCCCAACGCTCGTGCAGGTCGATGACGGTGTCGCCGAAGGAGAAGAACGGGGATTCGGCGACCATCGCCACGAGCATCTCGTCGTAGGGAAGCGCGTGCGGGACGAGGAAGCCCGTGTACACGGGATCGATCTCCCGCGAGCCGCGTACCAGCCTCAGGCCCCGGGGCGTGTGCACGAGATGCAGCTCCGCGGTGGAGGGGCCCGCGGCCATGACCGGTTCGTCGCGCAGGGCCAGCTCCTCGTCGGCCAGCAGGGGCGACAGGTTGGCGTTGAACCCCAGTGCGGACCGCATGTGCACGAGGTCGGCCCCGGGCGGGCTCAACCTGCGCACGTGCGCGGCGATCCTGTCCCGCACCTCCTCCGGAAGAGCGGGCAGGAACCGGCTGAAGTAGCGTGCCCGACCGCCGTACAGGTGGTTGAGGACGAGCCTGCCCCGGTCCGGCTGACCGAACACGGCGAAGGAGCGCCGTGCCGCGAACTCCCGCTCGGGCAGGAGCGCGGCGACCTCCTCCACCACGGCCGGATCGACCTCCACCGCCTCGGCGTCCTCCCTGGCCAGCTCGTTGAGGTGGTCGACCGCGCGCCTTCGGGCGGCCAACAGCCGGGCCAGATCCCCTTCCGCCTCCCCGGTGCCGCCCGCCATCAGGCGCTGCGTCAGGGGAAAGGCCTCTCGGGCGTGTGCGGCGAACTCGTCCAGGTCGGTGCAGCGTCCTCCTCGGCCGTAGCGGGCCACGAAGACGTTCTCCAACGCCCCGGCCAGCACCCTCTGGTCGTCCAGGGCGAACAGCAGCGGCATGAGGCCGCGCAGGTCGGCGGTCCACTTACGGGTCCACTCACGCGGGACGGGCGCTCCGTGCGAGAGGTGGCAGTCCTCCACCAGGGGGGAGGAGACCAGGTCCGCGGCGGGGGGTCGGACGGACGGCGGGGTCCCGTGGGAGCCGGAGGGCGCCTCCCCGCCCCCGTCGTGCGCGTCGCCGTTCCCGTACTCCGGGTCCAGGGCCTCCGACCACAGACGCTGGAGGTGCAGGATCGAACGCGCCCGCTCCGCCCCCGAGGCCGTCGCGAACCCCGTGAGTGCCTCCCGGGTCGCCTCGAAGGCCGCGGCCACCCGGGACGCCCTGGGACCGGGAAGGCCGCGCGCGAGGTCGTGCCAGCGTCGAACGAAGTCCGGGGACTGCTCGGCGGCAGGGGCCCATGGCACGAGCACCCCCGCCCCGATCAGTTTGTCCAACACGGCCAGGGCCGCGGCGGGTTCCTGTCCGAGGTCGGAGGCCAGGTCGTCGCGCAGCTCGTCCAACCGCACCGGGCGGGCGGCGCGGTGTTCGAGGGCGGCCACCAGGTGCTTCCACGCCCCGGTCAGCGGAACGCGCACCTCTTCCTCGCTGAAGGCCTCCGCGCGCAGCCCCGAGGAGGGCGGCGCCCACCGGCGGCGGCGTACGAGCAGCCGGTCGCCCGCGCGGCGGGCTCCGCCGGTCAACACCCACTCCAGGCCCAGACGGGCTTCGGGGTCGGTGGCCAGCGCCCGCCCCGCCTGCCGGACCAGCAGTCGACGCAGAGCGGTGTCGACGTCGAACCGCAGCGGCTCGCCGTCGTGCTCCACGGAGGACGGTCGTTCCATGTCGTCGAAGTACACGCCCGTGTAGAGCGAGTAGGGGCTGACCTTCACCGTGGAACGCGAGTGGTAGTGGACCAGGGAGGGTTCGGCCTTGCGCATCCGTTTGTCCGGAGGTCCGTCGGAGGCGGCCCGCGCCGCGACCGCCCGGTGCAGGTCCGGACTGGACATCGCGATGCTGCGCTCGGTGTGCGGGTCGCGTGCCCACGCGGTCAGCGCGGCGCGCTCCTCGGACAGGACGGCCTCGTGGGCGGAGTCGAGGACCTCGGCGGCGGCGCGTGTGCGCTCCCAGCTCTCCGCCCACTCGGCGAGGGCGCCGATCCGCCACGTGATCGGATGACCCGTGAGCGGGATTCGGGGCGGACGGCGGTTGTACACGTCGCGTTTGGTCTTCAGAGCGGTGCGCCGGTGCTCCTCGTCGTCCAGCTCGGGGGCGACCGCGTGCAGGGCTTCGAGCAGCCTCTCGCGGAGCCCTTCCCGACGCGACTCCTCCTCGGCGAGGACGCGCAGCAGTTCGTCGTGCGCCTCCACGTCCGTGCCGCGCAGCGGCAGGTAGGGGTACAGGTTCACGCGGGAGACGAGGTAGGGGCCCTCCACGCAGTCGAAGGACGTCAGGTTCAACCCTCGTCCTCCGACCCCTTGCGCCTGGACGCGCCGAAGCCGCGCGGTTCACGTTCGGAGGCCCAGCGGAACCAGCGCAGAGCCACCACGGTGCCCAGCAGGGACCAGGCGAGCAGCAGCCACACCGACGGCCAGTCCCAGACGGGACCGGACTCGGCCAGGGCGCCCTGGATGAGGATGGTCAGGGGGCGACCCGGTAGCAGGTCCACCACCGCTCCGACGGTGTCGCCCAACGGCAGGATGATGAAGCCGCCGGCCAGGAAGGCCGCGGGGAAGAAGATGCCGTTGATCATGGGCACGGTGGCGTCGGCGTTGGGCGGCAACAGGGACGCGGCGGCGCCCAACGGTGCCATGCACACGAAGCCGAGCAGGAGCGCGGCGAGCAACTGCGGCAGCCGTGCCGGGTCCAGGGTCACCCCCATGCCGAGCAGGCCGATCGCCGTGACCACGACGAGCACGATCACCGCGGTGAGCAGGGTGTTGACCAGGTAGGCGCCCATCACGGTGGCCGGGCTGACCGGGGTGGTGCGGAAGCGTTTGAACAGGCCGTGGTGGCGGCGCAGGGCCAGGCCGATGGCCACGTTGGCGAAGGCCACCGACATCAGGGCGAAGCCGAGGATGCCTCCGAAGCTCAGGTTGGCCTGGGTGATCTGGTGTTCGCCGACCACACGGACCACGTCGGCCTGGGAGCGGAACGCGACCCCGAAGCCCACGTAGAACATCACCGGCATCAGGACGATGAAGGCCAGGGTGATGGGGGAGCGCCAGAACTCCTTCAGCTCCCCGTCCACATGGAGGAGGAAGCTGCTGGGCCGGCGTCCGGCGCGTACGGTCTCGACAGTGCTCATTCGGCCTTCTCCGTCTCCAGCATCGCGATGTAGGCGTCGTCGAGGCTGGGCGGAACCACGGTCAGACCGTTGATCTCGGTCTTCTCCCGCTCCGCCCACTCCTGGAGTCGGCGTACGACGGCGTCCTGCTCCTTGGTCTGTATGCGCACCCTGCCGTTGACGAGCGCGGCGCCCTCGGGCAGCCTCTCGGCGGCGACACCGGGGTCGGCGAACTCCACCACGGTGAAGGCCGCGGAGCCCCGGACCAACTCGTCGGGCGTACCCGAGGCGATGAACTCACCACCGCGGATGACGTCCACCCGGTCGGCGAGCTCCTGGACCTCGGCGAGGTCGTGGGAGGTCAGGACCACGGTGGTGCCGCTGTCACGCAGCTCGGCGACGAGGGCGCGGATACGGCGGCGCGACACCGGGTCCAGACCCGTGGTGGGTTCGTCCAGGAAGAGCAGTTCGGGCCGGCCGGTCAGCGCCAGCGCCAGGTCCAGACGGCGGCGCATGCCGTCGGAGAGGGACTTGACCAGGGCGGAGCGCTTGTCGACGAGATCGACCTGCGCGAGGACGTCGTCGATGTCCAGAGGGTCGGGGTAATAGGAGGCGTGACGGCGCAGGATGTCACGCACCGACATGCCCGGCTCCAGCATCGTCTGTTGCAGGACGACGCTCATACGCCTGCGTAGGCGCGCGAAGTCCCGGCGGTCGCCCGGATCGAGTCCGAGGACGGACAGCCGGCCCGAGGTGCGTCCCCGGTGGCCTTCCAGGATCTCTATCAGCGTCGTCTTACCGGCCCCGTTGGGGCCGAGCAGGGCGGCGATCTGGCCGGTGGGGACCCGGTAGGAGACGCCGTGAAGGACGTTCCCCTTTCCGTAGTCCTTGGTGATGTCGGTGGCTTGGATGGCGTACACGTGGGGCCCTCGTGGCTCGTCGGGGGTGGAACGTGAGGGGGCGGCCCGTGCCGGGGGGAAGGGCCGCCCTTGAGCGTGTCTAGCCGCAGGAACCGGAGGAACAGCAGCTGCTGGAGCCGCAGCACGAGGTGGAGGTGCAGCTGCTGGAGCCGCTCGTCGCGCCGGTTTCGGGGACCGCGACGGCCTCGCGGACGCTCATCACCTCCATGTCGTCGAAGTCCAGGTCCGGCAGATCGATCGTGAGGGAGTCGGCCATGGCCATCGAACACCTTCTTCTGAGGTCAGGGGATGTGTGCGCCTTACAGCAGGCACACGAAATTAATTCACGCTTTGGTTTTTTGTCTCTGCGTGACTTTTAATTCAGGTTTCGGGGTTGTTCTTTCGGGAATACAGTCGTGTCCGGCTCAGCCGCAGGAGCCGGCCGAGCAGCAGCTGCTGGAGCCGCAGCACGAGGTGGAGGTGCAGCTGCTGGAGGCGCTCGTCGCGCCGGTTTCGGGGACCGCGACGGCCTCGCGGACGCTCATCACCTCCATGTCGTCGAAGTCCAGATCTGGCAGATCGATGTCCAGTGTCGTCGAATAGGACATACGCGCCTCTTCGCTAGTTCGTTTCATGCCGAGTCCCCGGGCGGAAGAAAAATAACACGCAATCAGAGAAGTCGATAGAGGTTTTACTGTGCATCCTTAAGTGTGATCTGAATTTGTACTCACAGTAACCGGGGTGTTTCTTTTCGGAAACACGGGCCAAGGTCCCGAAAGAAACGGGGTCCCTTTTTTCGGGGGTAATGGGCACGAGGAGACGCCGGGGCCGCCGCCCGTGGAGGGGCGGCGGCCCCGGTCTTCGCCGTGTCAGGGGTCAGCAGGCTCCGCGTCGCAGGGTGGTGTCGCAAAGACCCACCCCGTCGGTCCAGGTCAAGGACGTCCGGGCGTTGCCGCCGAAGGGACGGGTGACGGCCACGTGGACGCCGTGGCCGGAGTCCTCGGCGAGCCACACCCGGACCTCCTGTGGATATCCGCCGGTCTCGGTGCGCAGGACGTAGAAGGGGCGCGGTACCGGTGACCTGCCGCTGGCCGGGTTGGTCCACCAGGTGGCGCCCTGCGCGTCGGCGACGTCCACGAAGAGACAGTCGTGGGCCACTCCCTGGTACTCGCAGGTGCGCGGCTTGGCCCCGCCGTAACGGTCCACGGAGGGGTCGGCGCTGATCCCGTTGTTCATCGCGCGCCAGAAGGCGGTGTCGCAGGCGCCCCTGGCGCAGGCGTTCCAGTCGCGCCAGGCGGTGGCGCGCGCCGTGGGCGCGTCCGACCCGCCGTTGAGGGCGGTGCAGTACTTGTCGACGATGTAGGGCACGACCACGGCCGACACCCAGTGGGAGTCGATCGCCTCGCCTGCGGTGTTGTGGGTACCCAGCCCGGCCGAATCCATCTGCCACAGACCCACGCCGGGGTTGAAGAACAGCCCCGCGCGCCGGGCCGGGTCGTAGAGGCCGTCCTGGTTGTCGTAGCGCGAGAGCGTCATGGGGGAGGGCGTGGCCATGGTCCCGGCGATGACCTCGGGCCAGACGGGGGCCAGGGCGAGCGCGGTCGCCTGCTGTGGAGTGACGTGGCAGGAGGCGTTCGCCGCGGCGTCGGCCGCGACGCCCTCCGCCGCGGCCAGGGCCTGGGCGCCGAAGGTCAGCTGTCCCGGCGGGATCGTGGCGTTGGCCAGTTTGGCCTCCAGTGCGAGCTGCTCCTCGGAGACCTCGTCCGCGTGGACGGCCTGCGGTGAACAGAACAGGAGGGCGGCGGAGGCCAGTGCGGCGAGGAGCCGTCCGGCCCGGCCGGGGGTTCGGGGGAGATGTCTTCGCACCGTGTGTACCTCACTTCGAGCGGGATGGAGGCAGTTGTCTCCACTGATGAAGACAATCACGTAGGAAACTTACATCTCCCACTGAGAGCGGGCAATACCCCTAAAAGTGCTCGATTCCGACATCAGGACATGGCGGAGGCCGCCGCCCGTTCCCGGACGGCGGCCCCACGGGGGCTCTCATCCCCTGTTGCGCTCGATCGCGGTACCGATCTCTCCCACACGGTCGGCGAGCAGCCCCATCGCCCCGATGGCCCTGGTCAACGGGTCGTCCTCGGCTCCGCCCAGCGCACGGCTTCGACGGAAGGCCTCCTTGACCTCGGTCCAACGGGCCTTCTGCTCGGGGGTCATCACCCCGCGCAGCTCCGCGAGCTTGAGCAGGTTCGCCTCCGCGCCCGAGGTCAGGGTCTGAGCCTCACCGAGATAGTGGTCGTCGATGACCGCCTCCACCTCGGCGTCGTTCATGACCGGCACGATCTTCTCGGCCAGCCGGTTCATGTTCCGATACGACCCCTGGAGTTGGAAGGGGGGTTCGGTGCGCGCGTCCTCCGACTGCGCCGCCGAGGCGATGTAGGCCTGGTTGTTGGCCAGCACCACCTCCTGCACCCGCAGCAGTTTGCGCATGACCGACACGATCCGCTCCACCTCGGCCGCCGAGTACGGGTGGTCGAGCCGGTCGGTGCCCACCGACTCCTCCCCCCGGGCCATCCGCACGAACCGGTACACGTCCTCACGGTCCCGGGTGGACAGGGGCGCCAGGGTCGGGTTCGAGGTGAGCGCGTTCTCGATGTAGCTCAGCGCGAACAGCTCCTCCTTGCCCGACAGCACGTCACCCAGGTTGTACACGTCGGCCCGGTTGGCCAGCATGTCCGGAATCCGGAACCGCTTGCCCTGTTCGGTGTAGGGGTTACCGGCCATGCACACCGCGAACCGCTTGCCACGCAGGTCATAGGTCCGGGTCCGCCCGTTCCACACACCCTCCATGCGGCGCTGTCCGTCGCACAGGGAGATGAACTTCTGTAGCAGTTCGGGGTTCGTGTGCTGGATGTCGTCCAGGTACAGCATCGTGTTGCCGCCCATCTCCAACGCGAAGGAGATCTTCTCGACCTCCTGGCGGGAGGTGGCGTCCGGAGCCTCGTCCGGGTCCAGCGACGTCACCGCGTGCCCCAGGGCGGGGCCGTTGACCTTCACGAACACCAGCCCCAGGCGGCTGGCCACGTACTCCATGAGCGTGGTCTTGCCGTACCCGGGAGGGGAGATGAGCAGCAGCAGTCCGCTCTGGTCGGTGCGCTTGTCGTCGCCCGCCGCGCCCAACTGCTTGGCCAGGTTGTCACCGATCAGCGGCAGGTACGACTCGTCCAACAGCCTGTTGCGGACGAACCCGCTCATCACCTTGGGCCGGTACTCCTCCAGCCGCAGGCGTTCACGCTCGGCCGCCACCAGTGCGTTGCGCCTCCTCTGGAAGTCCCGGTAGGCGGGCACCTCCCGCGAACGGAACCGGCGGGTACGAGACAGGAACTCGTCCAGCCGCAGGTCCAGGGACCGCTCACGCACGCGCGGATGCGAACCGAGGAGCCCGTGCACGGACTCCTGTACGGACGCCGAGGACTCGTATCGGTCCAGGCCGTTGCCCGTCAGTTCGATCGCCGCGGCCTCGGGCAGATCACTCGGATCCACCCTCTCCAAGGTGGTCGCGAAGGCCTCCAGCCAGGCCGTCACCAGCTGGTGCCGCGCCGCCAGGTCCCCGTCGAGCCTGCGCAGGTCCTCCTCGAAGGCTCTGCGCGTGGTCTCCTGGGCACTGCCCAACGCCCGACGGAACCGGTCCAGCAACAGACGGGCGCCCGCCCCGGTCACGAAACCCCGTTCGTTGGGGGTGTCCAGGGCGAGCTCCTCGAACAGGTACTCGCCCACCAGGTCGAGGTCGGTGTCCTGGGCCAGCCCGTTCTCGACCAGGAAGTCGTCCACACCGGCCGCCAGTTCCGCGCGCAACCCGTCGATGGAGGTCGATCCCCGTACGCCGAACACCTGGCGGGCACGTGCCAACGAACCCGCGCGGGTCCGCCACGCCGTCCTCTGCTCCTCGGTGGTGCCGAAGGCCCAGAACACCTGTGCCGCGGCGCGCGTCCCGCCCGGGTAACGCAGCAGTCCGGCACCGGCGCGCAGCCGCAACAACGCCGAGAGGATCAGTGTCGCGTCATGGTCGTGCACACCCCGCTCGTAGCCCTCGTCGTAGCGGGACTCGGCCGCCTCGCGCACCAGGGCCGACAGCGAGGCCCCGTTCTCCGCGTGCACCTCCGCCTCGTGCAGCCGTTCCAGCGACAGCCCGTCCCGGCCCTCCTCGGCGGCGGCCAGGATCGACGCGGCCAGGTACTCGGCCCGGTACACCTGTGGACTCTCCGACACCAGCACCCGATCCCACAGGTGGCGCGTCCGTCGGAACTCCTCGTCGGTGACCGGAGCACGGAAGTCGGTGCCCGTGATCGCCACCGACATCTCACCGTCGTGCGGGGTGAGGGTCAGGTCGATCGGCTGGTCGTTGATCGCGAACCGGTGTCTGCCCAGCCGGATCGTCTCGCCGCCCGCACCGCCCTCGAACAGGTCGGCACGGTCGCGTAGCGCACGCCCCGCCTCCTGACGGGCGGCCAGGATCCGCCCCTCCAGTTCCTCCGCCCGTACGGTGTCGCCGAGTTCGCGCATCTCCTCGACGGTCCTGCGCAGCCGCGCCACCATCGCGTCCGACGCGAAATAGGTGTTGACGTCCTCCAGCGTCCCCAACGCGGCGACCCGCCGGTGCACGCCCTCCAACACGCGTGCGGCCGACGACGCCAGGCGGTCGGCCCGCCGCGCCCGCTCGTCCACCAGGGCCTGCTTACGGGTGGAGAACGCCTCGTAGACGTCCTCGCGCTTGTCCGACAGCTCCGCGAGGAAGTCGTCGAACTCGGCGAAGCGCGACTCCAGGTTCTCCAGCTGGAGCATGATCCGCCCCAGCTGTTCGTCGCACCGCTCCGGGGTGTCGGCCGCGGCCAGCGCGCCCGTGATCGCCTGCCCCAGCAGCGAGAACTCGGCCGCGAACTCCGCACGCCCCTCCAGGGCCAGCAGCTCCTTGCGCCGTGTCTCCAGAGTCGCGCGAGCCCGGTTGATCCCGGCCAGGACCTCGCTGACCCGCTCCAGGATGCGCGTGCGCACCTGGGCGTCACCGATGTCCAGCGACCCGATGACCTCGGTGACCACCTGGAGCCCCTCGGTCTGTTCGGCGATGCGCTCACCGACCGCCGCCGCGGCGCTGACCGCGTCGATGCCCTCGGCGTCCGCGACCAACCGGTCCACCTCGTCGTGGTACCCGCTGAAGGCGTCGTCCTGTTCGAGGAAGGCCACCGTGCGGCGGCCCGTGGCGGCGATCTCCTCCGAGAGCCTGCCGTCCAGGTCGTCCAGACGCTCGGTGTCCACATAGCGCGTCTCGCGCAGCGTGGCCGCCTGCCCCTGGGCGCGGCGCAGCTCGGTCAGCCGAGCCACCCAGCCCTCCGCCGACCGCGGTGCCTCCCCGCGGGCGGTGCGGATGAGCGCGACCGCCCTCTCCTCGGTCTCGGCCAGGGTGTCGGCGGCCTGCCGTGTCAGGGTCTGGACGGTCTCGAACTCCTCCAGCACCCGCTCGGCGGTGCTCCGCACCTCGGACAGGGGCCCGGCCAGATCGCCCAGCTCCTCCTCGGCCAACCAGTGGAACCGGTCTGCCACCCGACGACAGGCGGAGATGAGGGCCTCGAAGACCTCGGTGGAAGGCCGCATGTCCTGGGCCATCCGCGTCACCGACAGGCACTCGGACACGCCCCGCACCAGCTCGGCGTTGCCGATCCGCTCCAGGGGGCCGGTCCCCACCGGCTGCGCCGCCGCGTACACGTCGGACACGTACGGGGTCCGCCACACCTGCATGGGGTGGACACGGGTGGGTTCGCCCGAGCCCTCACGGAACACCGTCATGGTGCCGTCGTCGAACAGCGAGTAACCGTGGCAGACGATCGGGTTGGCGACCTCCTTGCGGATGGTGTTGTACGGCAGCAGCAGACTGCGACCGTCCTCCCGGGAGTGGAAGACGTACAGCACGTCCTCGCCGTTGGGCGAACGCACCACGCGTTCGAACTCCAGGTCGGTGACGTCGGTGTCGAAGGTCCGCGACACCCCGGTGGCCAGGTAGTAGCCGCCGGGGAAGATCAGTCCCTGGTCGTCGGGGAGGCGCTGACAGGACTGGCCGACGCCGTCGAGCCGCTCCACCTCCTTGGTACGGGTGTTGAAGACCAGGTGCCGCCACTCGGTCTCGTTGTAGGGAAGCACGCGCAGGAGGATGAGCGCGCCCACCCGCGCGTAGTGCACGGCGGCGTCGGCCAGACTCTGCAACGGCTCGTCCACGGGTTCGCTGTAGACGCCCTCGCCGACCTCGGTGTTGTCCTCGATCTTGATGGTCAGGTCGCCGCCGACCGTCTCCACGAACAGTTCGTCGAGGATCGAGATGTGCGGATGGCGACCCGAGACGTGGTCCTCGCGGGTGGTCTCCACCCACGTGAAGTCGTGCGACGGGGGGAACACGTGGTCGCGCTCACCTCGGGCGTCGAGGTAGGCGGTCTCGCCGGAGGGCGAGACCGACCACCGCAGCACCCGCACGTCGTCGGTGCTCGGTCCGGTCTGGAACACGGCCAGCAGCCGGTCCTCGACCCGGCGCAGCTGGAGCAGACGCGCGTCGCGGTAGTAACGGTAGAGCTGGGCGAAGTCCTGCCGGAACCGCTCGTCGGACAGCAGCCCGGGAATGGTGTCCTCGGAGGCGTCGGTGAAGGCGAAGCCGTCGTCCGTGTGCTCGTACCGGTGCATGGAGAACACGTCGCGGACGCGGGTCTGGCGCTGCATGCCGATGAAGACGTTGTAGCCGAACAGGATCACGGAGCCGTCGGCGTCGCCTCCGACGGAACGTCCCACGCTCACGATGTCCCGCGGCACGCAGTTGTGCTCGGTGCGGATGCGTTCGGTGCCGAGCAGGGTCAGTTCGGTGCCCCCGAACACCTCCACCCGGCGCTTGTTCAGTTCCTCGGTCCGCCGGGCCAGCTCGCCGCTCTGCTCACGCAGCCTGGCGCGGAGCACCTCGTAGGTGCCCGCGTCCAGGGACTGCGCGTCTTCGGCGTTCGGCCCGGCGTTCTGCTGAGACAGGGCCTCGGTCACGGAGGGCTACCTCACTGCTCGGTGGTGGCGAGGGCGGTCGCGGGCAACTGGTCCACGCCCAGGGAACGTGCGGTTCCGAGCAGGCCGTCCAACTTGTCGGCCTGGGGGCCGCCCGCCCCGATGAGCTTGAGCAGGAGCGCGGAGACGGTCAGGTTCTTGACGTCCTCGGTGTCCACCGACTCCAGCACCTTGCGCATGTCCGCGGCGAAGTCGCCCTCGCCGTTGAGCCAACCGCCGCCCAGCGCCTGCACGGTCCGGGAGTTGCCGACGAAACCGTCCACGGCCTTGCCCATGCCGATGGAGTTGACCATACGGTCGAAGAAGGCGCCGTCGCCGCCGACGATGTTGATGTCGGCGTTCTCCAGTCCGGTGGCCAACACGGTGGCCTGGGCCTCGGCGACCTGGCGGTGCACGTCGATCCCGGCCAGACGGACCTCCTTCTCCGCCTCCAGACGCAGACGGTACTCCTCGTGCTCGCGGCTGACCTCGTCCAGGGCGGCCATGGCCGCGGCCTTGTCGGTCAGACCGGCGGCCTCGGCGCGCAGCTTCTGCTCGACGGCCTCGGCCTCGACCTGTGCCTTCTCCCGGGCCACGGTGGCCTCGGCGCGGCCGACCTTCTCGATGGCGTCGGCGTCCTGTTCGCGGACCTGGACCTCGGCCAGACCGGAGGCGGCGGCCTCGGCCTGAAGCCCCTCGGCCAGACGGATCTTGGCACGGGTGTCCAGCTCGGCGGCCTGCTGACGGGCCTCGGCGAGGGTGAGCTCCTCGGCGGCCCTGTGCTTGGCGGCGGCCTCCGCGGCCTCGGCGGCCTTGATGTCCTTGACCAGGTTCTCCTGGGCCTCGGCCTCGGCCTGGATGATGATGGCCTGGCGGGTGCGCTCGGCCTCCTCGACCGCGCGCAGGCGCTTGATGGCCTCCTCCTGCTCGGCCACGGTGCGGTCCACGGCGATCCGCTCGCGCACGACGTCGGCGACCTCGCGCTTCTCCGCCTCGACCTCCTTGTCCTTGGCGATGCGGCTCAGCTCGGTCTCACGCTCGCGTCCGATGACCTCCAGCAGGCGGTCCTTCTCGATGCGTTCGCTCTCGATGGCGATGACGCGCTCACGGTTCTTCTCGGCGACCGCGATCTCCCGCTGCTGGTTCTGGTGCTGCACGCCCAGCGCCTCGGCGGTGCGGATGTCGGCGGCCTCGGCCTTGAGGCGCTCCTCGGCCCGCACGCGGGCGGTCTCGGCCTCCTCGCGGGCACGGATGATCTCGATCTCGCGCTTGGCCTTGGCGGCGGCCTCCTCGCGACGCTTCTCCAGTTCGGCGAGGGTCTCGGCGGTCTCGGTGTCCTGCCGGTCGATCTCCTTCTTGCGGTCGTTCTCGAACTCGTTGGTGCGCTTGTGCTCGATGGAGGTGCGCTCGGTGATCTTGGAGATGCCCTGCGCGTCGAGGATGTTGTTGGCGTCGTGCTGGTGCAGGGGGGTCTGCTCCAGCTCGTCGATGGCCACGTCCTCCAGGCTGTAGCCGTTGAGGTCGGTACCGATCAGGGAGATGATCGCCTGGCGGAACTGCTCGCGGTGGGTGAACAGCTCCTCGAAGTCGAACTGCTTGCCGACGGTCTTGAGGGCCTCGGAGAACTTGGAGTTGAACAACTCCTGCAAGGTGTCCTGATCACTGGCACGCTCGGTCCCTATGGACTTGGCGACCTTCTTGACGTCCTCGGCGGTCTCGTTCACCCGGACGTAGAAGTAGACCTTGATGTCCGCGCGGATGTTGTCCTTGCAGGTCAGGCCCTCGCGTCCGCGTCGGTCGAGGGTCAGGGTCTTGAGGGAGATGTCCATGATCTCGGCCTTGTGCAGGACCGGGAGGACGATCGCGCCGGTGAAGGTGACATGGACGTCGCGGACCTTGGAGATGATCAGGGCCTTGCCCTGCTCGACCTTGCGGAAGAGGCGGGTGACCATCAGCAGCAGGGCGAGGAGGACGACGACGGCGACGGCCAGGGCGACGCCGATGGTCATGAAGGCCGCGCCGGCCGCCTCCTGCCCGTTCGTGGTGGCGCTCAACAACACGTGGGAAGTCTCCTTCGACGAGTGGCGTGCGGGGGAGAGGGGCGAGCGCGCCGCGAGGAGGAGACGGAGACCGGGGACCGTGTCCAGGGGAGGGCGCTCGTGGACTGTGACGCCGCCCGAAGGCGAATGGTTCCGCGTACCACTCGGATATGGGATCCCTCTTGGAAGAGGGAGAGAGACGGGGCGCTCAGTCCCGGCCGGGGTCCAGAGCCGGATCGAGGTGGGTGACGAGGAAGACGTCGTCCTCGTCGCGGTGTTCGAAGATCAGGGCGGTGCTGCCCAGCGGCAGGACCTCTCCGCCGATGGTGCGCACCGGAATGGAGATGGAGGCGCCGCCGGCGGTGGTGATCTCGGCCCGGCCGAAGTCCTCACGAGCCTCGCCGATGCGGATCACACAGGTACGTCCGACCAGTTCGTGCTTGGAGTCGCCGCCGCGTTCGGGAAGGAACCGTTGGACGGCCATGACCAGTCCGCTGGTGACCGCCCACGCGGTCACGATCGCGATCAGCAGGACCACCGCGCCCAGGGCGAGCAACAGGGGCGTGGAGGTGGTGTCCAGCAGACCGGTCATGATGCTCCCCATCATGCTCACGAACCAGGCGACGCACACGAGGACGCTCAACGCCACCGTGACCGGTACCCGCCCCAACCCCACGCGACTCATGACGGCGCTCAGGCCCACGGCGTCGCCGTCGGTGTCCACACCGTCGAGCAGGTCGAGGTCGGCGGCGCCGACGGCCACGAAGATCCAGTAGGCGGCGACGACGATCAGCAACGGGGTGAGGACGACCGTCGGAAAGCCGAGGGCGGTGCTCAGAAACAGTCCCATACGTCCACCCCTGCCGTGAAAAGCGCTGATCGCGTCGGAACTCTATCGAATCCGGGCGGCGAGTTCCGTCGTTCGGGGTCGGGCCGCAGGCGACGGACGGGAGGCGGACCGGCCGGTCGCCGCGGGGGCCGGGAACGGACGCGGGGTCTCAATGGAGGAAACGACGCTGTCCGAGGATGAGCCCGTCGGAGTCCAGGACGAAGACGTCGGCGAAGTCGACGTCGGCCGGTGCTCCGGTCGTGCCGCGCGCGGAGGAGGTCCTGATGAGACGACCGATCGCCACGATGTGCGAAGCCTGACCGAACACCTGGTACAGGGTGTGCGTCCCCGAAAGGCGTGACTGCGTCCCGTGGAACTCCGCGGCCTGGGCGTGTCCGTGGACGGGATCGGCGTCGGGGTACCTGATCCACACTCTCTCCGAGAGCAGGGACAGATAGCCTTCGACGTCGCGTGAATCCAGATAGTGGTAGGACAGGCGGACGTGGTCCACTCCGGCTGCGGTGAGGGCCGCACTCGGCGCGGGGGACCTGATGTGGTCTCCGCTGGCAGACATCTGGAAAACCCCTCCCTTTCGGCCTTCCGCTCCTCGTTCATGTTTCGTTTCGATAAAACGACGAGGTCCTGCGGGTCCACTCCAGATCATGCGGGAAGGCGTTATTCCGTCGCTATCAAGGCGTTATCACGCTCGGTGGCGTCACTGTTCCTCACAGTGTTTCATCGATTTTTGAGAGGAAAAGTGATAGATGGTAAAGGCACTTATGTGTACGATCAATCTGCGCGTTTCGGCCTGTCGATGTAGGGATTGACCAGGGCTGAATCTGTCGGCAGGGGAGGAGATTCTCCTGATCTTCCGTATTCTTGGCCACCTTCAGGTCGACTCCCCTACAGGTCCGGTGCGGATCCCCCCTGGTCGCCAACAGGTCATCCTCTGCGCTCTGCTTCTGGAAGCGGGGCACGTGGTCTCCACCGACTATCTCGTCGACGCGATCTGGGACGAGGACCCTCCGGAGACCGCGCGTACCCAGGTGCAGATCTGTGTCTCCCGTCTGCGCAAGAGCCTCGCCCAGACCAGCGCCGAACTGGTCACCCAGCCGCCCGGGTACGTGCTCCGTGTCGACACCGGTCTCATCGACATGCACCGGGCCCACAGGCTCGCGGAGGAGGCCGACGTCGTCGCCCGTGAGGGGAGGGCGGCCGATTCCGCGGCGTTGCTCAGGGAGGCGGTCGCCCTGTGGCGCGGGCCCGCGCTCAGCGGAGTGTCCAGCGGACTGCTCGCCACCAAGGCGGCCCGACTGGACGAGAGTCGTACCAACCTCACCGAGACCTACCTCGATATCGAGCTGGGCCTTGGACGTCATCACCTCCTCATCGGCGAGATCACCGCCCTGGTCCAGGAGCACCCCCTCCGGGAGAGGCTGCGCGGACAGTTGATGCTCGCCCTGTACCGCTCCGGCCGCCGGGCCGAGGCCCTGGAGACCTATCGACGCGGACGTGAACTGCTCATCGACGAACTCGGACTGGAACCGGGAGAGGAGTTGCGTTCCCTGGAGGCCTCGATCCTGTCCGGTGACACGCAGCTGAGACTCCAGGAAGGACCCGGACCCCTCGTCCCCCCGTCCTCCCAGGAGACACCGGCGGGCCCCGCCGACGCACGACCGGCACCCGAGCCCTCCACCCCCGTGGCCACCGCCGAGCCCGAGACCAGAGCCGTGGGGGCCGACGTCCGTCCCCGCCAGCTTCCCGCCGACAGCGCGGATTTCGTCGGACGCACCGAATGGATCGACGCGGTGGAGTCCTGTCTGTTGGACGGGGAACGCGGCCGGGCCGTGGGCGTGGCCGTCCTCATCGGCAGACCCGGGGTCGGCAAGAGCGCCTTGGCCACGCACGTGGCCCACCGCCTGGGCGAGGACTCCTTCCCGGACGGCCAGCTCTACTGCGACCTGAGGGGCAGTCAGAGACAGCCGGTGGAGACCACCGACGTCCTCGGGCGTTTCCTGCGGGCCCTCGGCATACCGGGCCGGTCCATACCCGACTCACGGGACGAGCGCGCCGAGATGTACCGCAGCATGCTCTCCCAGCGCAGGATCCTCGTCGTCCTCGACGACGCGGCCTCCGAGAACCAGGTCACCGCCCTGCTTCCGGGCCACTCCGGCTGCGGCGTGATCGTCACCAGCCGGGCCAGGCTCACGGGCATCCCCGGGGCGCGGGTGTTCGAGCTCGACGTCCTCTCCCAGGAGCAGTCCATCGACCTGCTACGGAGCGTGGTCGGAGCCGAGCGCGTGGACGCCGAACCCGCCGCGGCCGTCGCCTTGGTGGGCGCGGTCGGAAGGCTTCCCCTCGCGTTGCGCATCGTCGCCGCGCGTCTGGCGGCCCGGAGCCACTGGTCACTCGCCTCCATGGTCAACCGCCTGTCCGACGAACGGCACAGACTGGACGAATTGGCGCATGGGGAGCTGACGGTACGGGCGAGCCTGTCACTGACCTATGACGGACTGGACGAGCGCACCCGTCGAACCCTGCGCCTTCTGGCCCTGGCGGAGGGGCCCAGCCAGCCGGGCTGGATCGCCGGGGCGCTGTTGGACGACCACCGGCCCCACGCCCTGGACCTGATGGAGCCGTTGGTCGACGCCCAGATGCTGGACGTCGTGAGCATCGACGCCTCCGGAGACCCCCGTTACCGGTTCCACGACATCATCCGCCTCTTCGCCAGGGAACGCCTTTTCGACCAGGAGACAGAGGTCGAGCGGAAAAGGGTGGGGGCGAGACTGGTCGGGGGATGGCTCTTCCTGGTGGACGAGGCCAACAAACGGCTCCAAGGAGGCGACTACCTCTTCCTGCACGGCCGAGGGGAACGCTGGAACCCCCCGCAGAAGGTGGTCGCCACCGCGCTCTCCGCCCCGATGGCGTGGCTGGAGAGCGAACAGGTCAACCTGTGCGCGGCCGTCTCCCTGGCCGCCGACATCGGCCTGGACGAGTTGTGCTGGGAACTCGCCAGCGCGCTGGTCCCGCTGTTCAACAGGCGCGGCTACCTGGACGACTGGGAGACGACCAACCACCGGGCGATGGAGGTGGTGCGCGCGCACGGCAACAAGCGCGGAAGCGCCGCCCTGACCTTCTCCTTCGGCTCCCTCTACCTCGACCAGCGCCACTATGAGAAGGCCGGGAGGTCGCTGACCGACGCCTTGGAGGAGTTCACCGAACTCGGGGACGAACTGGGCCGGGCCATGTGCCGGCGGGAGTTGGCGTACCTGGAGCAGTTGCGCGGGGACCATCAGCGGGCACTGGAACTATGCGAGCAGGCGCACGCGGGTTTCGCTTCGATCGGGGACATCGCGGGTCTGGGGCGCACACTGCACCTGAGCGGTCACGTGTACACGCTCCTGGGAGACGGTGAGCGGGGGATGCGGGACCTCCAAGGGGCGCTGGAGTACGCGCGGACCACGGGGGATCCACGGGACCGGGCCCAGGTGCTCCGCCGGATCGGCCAGTCCACGCTGGGCGCGGGCGAGTACCAGGAGGCACTGAGGATCCTGTCGGAGGCCTTCGATCTGGTACGCGACCTCGGGGACCCCATCGGGGAGGGATACCTCCTCCACGACCTCGGCCGGGTCAACATGCTCCTGGGCCGAAGACAGGAGGCGCGCCGCTATCTGGGCCGCGCACTGGCGGTACGGGAACAGATACTGGACCGTGAGGGCGAGGCCGAGACGGGGCTGGACCTGGCACGGCTGCTCCTGGATTCGGGGGAGACGGAGCAGGCCGTCGAACTGGCCGGGCGCGCGGCGAGGATCTTCGAGGAGCGCGGTATGGAGCGCGAGCGCGAGGCGGCCACGGGGCTCATGACCTCGCCCCGGTCCTGAGGAACGTGCCGGACGAAGCCGCCGCCGGGGGCACGGTCACTTCTCCCAGTTGCCGCCGTCGGCGCACACGGTCGGAGGCTGCGTGCAGGGAACGGTGTCGTCGGCGTGGGCGGCGGTTCCGGTGAGAACGGCCGTGGTGAAGGCGGCGGTGGCGGCGAGGGCGAGAGCGATGTTCTTGACCAGGCGCATGGTGTCTTCCCTTTTCTCATTCGCTGCGTTCTTGCTGATGAACACGAAGTTAGGAAGACGTGGCATCGCGGGATCGTCGCTTGCGCTATCACCCCGCTATCCCACCCGCGGAGGCCTCCTATCACCTCCCGTCGGGGTGTACTGACCGTGCCTCTTCGCCTTTTCCTCCCACGTCAAAGGCATCGTCGAAGGTCCCGCCCTCTCCACGGGCACGTGCTCTGTCCGGGTACCGGCCCGGGGTAGCGCGAAAGACATACCGGAGATAGCGGACTCTCCGACGATGGGGTCGCCAGGTGAAGAGCCGCCACGAAAGGTCGGTGCCGAACATGGAAACCCCAGACAACGGACAGAGCTTCGGTCAGCTGCTTCGAGTACATCGTTCGCGAGCCGACCTGACCCAGCAGGAACTGGCGGACTTCTCCACCGTCAGCGTTCGGGCGATTCGGGACCTGGAGCACGACAGGGTACGACAGCCGCGCAAGGACACCGTTCATCTGCTCGCGGACGCACTGCGTCTCAACGAACGCGGCCGAATGGAGCTGCTGGCCGTCGCGGGGCGGATGGGGGGCCACGCCTACGGTCTGTCCGGGCCGCACGCCGTTCCCTCACCGCCGCCCACTCCGTGCACGCCGACCCTCGGCCGCCGAGACGAGGCCGACGCCCTGGCCCTGACCCTCGCGGCTCCGGGGCGGCGCCTGGTGACGGTGACCGGTCTCCCCGGCGTGGGCAAGAGCCGTTTCGCGGCCGAGGTGGCCCGGAGCTATCACCAGAGTTCGGGAAGCCCGGTCCTGTGGGCCGCCGGGTCCGGAGGCGACCTTCGCATGCCGAGCGTGGGCGTGCGCGGGGGGCTGGCCGACCTGGTCGAGCGAGCGGTGGACTGTCTGTTCGGCTCTCTGGTCACGGCGGACGTGGAACTCGGCGGGGTGGACGGCCTGGCCAGGGCCGTGGGCGACCGGCCCGCCCTGCTGGTCCTGGACGCCCCCCGTCCCAGAGCCCTCAACGGGACGGCGCTCGCCCATCTGCTCGGTGAGTGCACCGAACTGCGTGTCCTCGTGGTCGGCCCCCGCCCTCACGGGGAGCACGGAGAGCAGGTCTTCCCCCTGGCTCCGCTCTCCCCCGAGGCCGCGGTCGACGTGCTCATGTGGCACATGGGGGACACCCGGCTCTCCCCGGCTTCGAGCGGCGGGGACATCGCCTACCTGGCGGAGATCTGCCTCCTGCTCGACCGTCTTCCCGGCGCCCTGGTCTCCGCGGCCTCCTGGCTGACCCTCTACGACCCCGCGACCCTGGTGACGTGTCTGCGGGAGGACCCCCTGCCCTTCCTCACCCCCTTGACCGGGGGGTCGGGGCTGGTCGGCACGCTCCAGAGCGCGTTGTCCTCCTGCACCCCGACGGAGGAGACCGTTCTGGACCTGCTCTGCACCACCCCCGAGGGAGAGCGGGCCGACGCCTTGGCCCGGGTCGGCGGACTCGCGCTCGCCGACTGCGGGAGGGCACTGAACGATCTGATCGTCCGTGGACTGGTGCGCCGCGACCGCGACGGCGGGGAGACCCGCGTCCACCCGCTCAACCTCGTACGGATCCTGCGGTCGACCCGCGCCGATCTCGTCCCCGCCATGAGGGCGCCCGTCCGCGCCGCCTGAGCGACCACCGGTCCTGGTGCCGCAGAATCTGCCGATCACTCTTCCCGTCGGAGCATCACCCGAGAAGTACGCTCTGCTCCGAAATGGGGAAAGTTCCACAAGATCTTCCACTCGAGGTGGGGTCAATGTTCCATGATGAAATAACGCGGCCCCGGCCGATATCACTTGTTTCCAGCACCGTTTCCGACTCTCATACCTGGAACCTTATTTTCATGCAGCTTTTCTTGGAGGAAATGGGGCACGAGGTGGTGAACATCGGCTCCTGTGTTCCTCTGGAGCTCTTCTCCCGAAAATGTCTGGAGCATCGCCCTGACCTGGTGGTGGTGAGCAGCGTCAACGGGCACGGTTTCAATGACGCGCTGGAACTCGCCCGGCACGTGCGCGGGGTTCCCGGACTCGGAGACCTCCTCATGGTGGTGGGGGGAAAACTGGGCGTGGAGGGCACGCGGGACGTCGGGTTCACCCGGCGTCTCCTCCAGGAAGGGTTCGACGCCGTCTTCGGTGAGGACGACCTGGTCGGATTCCGCTCCTTCGTGTCCGAGCGTGGGCTGAGAGCGGTGTCATGACGAGCGTCGTGCGTACCGGAGCCCCGTTCGGCGACTTCGTCGCCGCCGCGGAACGGAGTGGTCGTCTCGTCGTCCAGCCTCGTATGGGCTTCGGCGACGTCGAGCGGATGCGCCACGGCCTGGCACGGACCAAAGAGGCCGACGCGGTCACCGTGGGCACCCTGACACTGGACAGCTACACCAGGATCGGCGATCACGCGGCGGCCGCTCGGGCGCTGGCCGAGGGGGTGGGGCTCAACGGCTATCCGATCGTGGCCCGGCCCGACGACGACACCGTCCGACTCCTGGACGGAGTCCGGAGCGAGGACTTCCCCGTACAGGTCCGTCATGGTTCCTCCCGCCCCCAGGACATCTTCCGGACCCTGACCCGGTTGGGCCTGGAGGCCACCGAGGGAGGACCGGTCTCCTACTGCCTTCCCTACAGCCGTACTCCGTTGAGGGAGGCCGTGGACTGCTGGGTCGAGGGCACCGAGATCCTCGCCGAGTCCGGTGCCGACGGAACGCACCCCCACCTGGAGAGCTTCGGGGGTTGCATGCTCGGGCAGCTCTGCCCGCCCGGCCTGCTCGTCGCCATCAGCCTCCTGGAGGGCATCTTCTTCAGGCAGCACGGCGTCCGCAGCCTCTCCCTCAGTTACGCGCAGCAGACCCACCCCCGCCAGGACGAGGAAGCGGTGCTCGCCCTGCGTCGACTGGCCCGTGAACACCTCCCCGACACCCAGTGGCACGTGGTCCTCTACGCCTACATGGGCGTCTATCCGCGTACACCCCGCGGCGCGTCGCTTCTCATGGAACAGGCCGCGCGCACGGCCGTCCGGGCGGGTGCGGCCCGCCTCATCGTCAAGACCAGGGCCGAGGCGTTCCGCATCCCGACGGTGGAGGAGAACGTCGAGGCCCTGGAGAACGCCGCGCGGGCCGCCGCACGTCAGAGGGCACTACCCCCGTCCGACACGGCCTCCTCGGACAGTGAGACCTACGCCGAGGCCAAGGCCCTGGTGGAGGCCGTCCTCGATCTCGACGGCGATGTCGGACGGTCGCTTCCGGAGGCGTTCGACCGAGGACTCCTCGACGTCCCCTTCTGCCTGCATCCCGACAACCGGGGGCGGACACGCAGCTACATCGACGGTGACGGACGACTGCGTTGGTCGACCACGGGAGATCTGCCGATCACGAACGGTCCGACCCGGCTGCCCCGGGGCGGTCTCACCGCCGACGCCCTCCTGAGGATGCTGCACCACGTCGAGCGGCACTACGACACCGCGGCCTGACCCCGACCGGTCGACCGCACCCGAGCAACAGAGAGAAGAGGCACGATGGACGCGCACGAGACGCCCGCCCCGCCGGTCGACGCCCCCGAGATCCCCTCCTTGGGCGAACACCTCACTTCGAGGACCACCCGAAACGCGATGCTCGTACAGCAGGAAGTGCTGGCCGCCGCGCGTTCCTACCTGAGGGGGCGGGGGTTCGTCGAACTCCTGCCGCCGCTGACCGGACCGGTCACCGACCCCGGTTGTCGTGGCGCCAAACAGATCGACATCGACTTCTACGGTCACGACCACAAACTCATGACCAGCGCGATCCTCTACAAACAGGTCTCCCTGAACGCCTTTCCCCGCCTCTTCTACGTGGCGCCGAACGTGCGGGCCGAGCATCCGGAGACCGCCGGTACCGGTCGCCACCTCTTCGAGTTCCACCAGATCGACGTCGAGATCGCCGAAGCCGGCCGCGACGAGGCGATGGACGTGGCCGCCGAACTGCTCGTCCACATCGTCCGACGGGTCGTCGAGAACGCCTCCGAACAACTCGAAGCCCTGAACCGTGACCCGATCTTCTTCAAGGAACTGCTCAAAGGCGGATTCGAAAAGCGCACCCACGCGGATGTGGTGGCGGAACTCGCGGGCATGGGACACGAGCAGGACCCCGAATCCGAGATCGACTGGGAGGGCGAGACGCGGATCTCCCACAAGGCCGACAAACCCTTCTTCGTCACCGACTATCCCCAGGGGTCACGCGGTTTCTATGACAGAGAGAATCCGGACCGCCCCGGCACTCTGCGCAATTTCGACCTCCTGGCCCATGGCGGTTTCGGGGAACTGGTCAGTGGGAGCGAACGGCGGTTCGAGTACGAGGAGATCGTCACGGGTATCCGCCAGAACGGTGAGGACCCCGAGAAGTACCGCTGGTACCTGGACGAGGTCGCACGAGGAATTCCCGCCAGCGCCGGATTCGGCATGGGGCTGGAACGTGTCACCCGCTACCTGACCGGACTGGACTCCCTGTGGCGGGTCAGCGCCTATCCCCGACTCCCCGGGGTGGTGTCGGCGTGAACCCCCTGTGACGGAGGAGCCGGTCGCGACCCCCTCCCCTTCCGGGACGCGCGAGACCTTCCGGCGGCGTGTCCGGCGAGCGCCCGCCGCGTGCCGGACACAGAGGCCGTGACGGCGCCTCCGACGACGAAGACGGCCCTCCGGTCCGCGACGGCGTTCGTCGCCTGAATCGACCTCTCCCAGCGGCCGTGTGCCGCTATCGGCGTGAGCCGCTCTCCGGACCTTCCGGAACTCCGGGCGGTGCGTTCTTCCCGCCCCGCCTTCACCACCCACGGGTTCGGCCCGACAGGGCGAACGAGAAAGGAAAGGGAGTAGCGATGCTCCGCACCCCCGACGTGACATGGCCGCTCAACGAGTCCCAGAGCGGGATCTGGTTCACACAGGAATCCGATCCGCGAAGTCCCATGCTCAACAACGGCGAGTACTACGAGATCCCCGGCCCGGTGGACGCGGAGGTGCTGGACCGGGCCGTGGGTCTGGTGGTGGCCGAGAACGACATCCTGAGGATGCGGTTCCTGTCCACGGAGTCCGGGCCACGGCAGTACCCCGACCAGGAGATCACCCACCCGCTCACGGTGGTCGACGTCAGTGCCGACACCGATCCCAAGGCCGCCGCCCTGGCGATCATGCACGAGGACCTGGCCACGCCCCTGGACATGGTCGAGGACACGCTCTACGCCCACACCCTGTTCCGTCTGGGGAACGACCGGCACATCTGGTACCAGCGCGCGCACCATCTCCTGGTCGACGGATACACCTTCATGCTGCTCGCACGGCGTGTGGCCGAGGTGTACACGGCCCTGCTCGGCGGTACCGACACCGGGCGGCCCTACGGCTCATTCAGCGCTCTTCTGGACGAGGCGAAGCGCTACGAGACCGGTGAGGAGCGTGAGGAGGACGCCCGCTACTGGACCGACTACCTGGCCGGCGCCCCGCACCACACTGCGCTCACCCCGCACCGTGAGGATCCGCGGTCTCACTACCTGAGATCCACCCGCCTCATGGACGAGGAGGACGTGTCCCGCATCGAGCGGGCCGCGCAACGGGCCGGCACCGGGTGGAAACAGCTGCTGATGGCCGCGGTGGCCGCCTACACCCACCGTTGGACGGGGGAGAGGGACATCCTCCTCAGCCTCCCCGTCGCGGCGCGGACCACCGACCTGTCACGTCGCACACCCGGGATGTCCTCCAACGTCGTTCCGCTACGGTTCGACGTGACCCCCGCCACGTCCCTGGCCGATCTGGCCGGGGACGTGGCGACGGCCCTGCGTTCGTGCCTGCCGCACCAGAGGCACCCGGCCGCGGCGACCCGGCGTCTGCTCGGACAGACCCCACAGAGCCGCCGCGAGTTCGGCCCGCTCGTCAACATCATGTCCTTCGACTACGGCCTCGACTTCGGTGGCGTGCCCTCCGTACCGCACAACATCTTCCAAGGCCCCATCGAAGAGCTGCGGATCGACGTTCTGCAACGCAGCCGGGGAGGCCCACTGCACATCGACTTCGACGCCAACCCCGCGGTGTTCTCCCCCGAGGAACTGGAGCGCCACGCCGACTCCTTCCTCCGTCTCCTCGACGCGCTGTGCGAGGACCCCGGTGTGCCGGTGGGGGACCTGGACCTGTTGACGGAGGAGGAGCGCGGGCGCGTGCTGGAGGAGTTCAGCGGCGCCGCCGTACGGTCCGACGCGGACCGGGTCGTGCACGAGGTGTTCGAGGAACGGGCCGCGGGGTCCCCTGACGCGGTGGCGTTGGTGTTCGGGGAGGAGCGGCTCACCTACGGGGAGGTGAACGCCAGGGCCAACCGGCTCGCCCGCCACCTCAGGAGCAGGGGCCTGGTCACCGGTGCGGCGGCGGGTGTCCTGCTGGAACGCGGAGTGGAGTTCGCCGTGGCGCTGCTCGCCGTGCTCAAGGCCGGTGCCGCGTACGTGCCGTTGGACCCGTCCTTCCCCGACGACCGCCTGGACTCGATGATGTCGGCGGCGGGCGTCGACCTGGTCGTGACCCGTGAGGACATGTCCGACAGAAGGGTGGGCACGCGAGAGCGGGTGCGGGTCGACACCGAGGCGGAGACGATCGCCGGACACCGTTCCGACGGCCTGGGTCTGCGAGTGGACCCCGGGGACGTCGCGTGCGTGATGTTCACGTCGGGGTCGACCGGCACGCCCAAGGGCGTGGCGGCACCGCACCGCGCGGTGGTGTCCACCCTACTGGGGCAGGACTACCTGGACTTCGGCCCCGAGCAGGTGTGGCTCCAGGCGGCTCCCGTGTCCTGGGACGCGTTCGTGCTGGAGTTCTGGGGGGCGCTGCTGCACGGATCGGTGTGCGTCCTCCACGACGGCCAGGTGCCGGAGCCGAGCCGGATCGCCGACCTGGTCGCCCGGCACGGGGTGACCACGATGTGGTTGTCGGCGGGTCTGTTCAACCTCCTGCTCGACGAGTGCCCTGAGGTGTTCTCCGGGGTGGGGCAGGTGGCCACCGGAGGCGAGGCCCCCTCGGTGGAGCACATGAGACGTTTCCTGGAGGCGTTCCCCGACGTCCGGCTACAGCACGGCTACGGGCCGGTGGAGAGCATGGTCTTCACCAACTCCCACAGGGTGACCCGTATCGAGGGCGGCACGGTTCCGGTCGGGGCGCCCCTCGTCAACCGCAGATGCTACGTCCTGGACGGGCGTATGCGTCCGGTGCCCGTGGGCGTGCCGGGAGAGTTGTACGTGGGCGGCGAGGGGCTGGCCCTGGGTTACGTGGGCCGTCCCGATCTGACGGCCGAGCGGTTCGTCACGGACCCCTTCCACGGTCGGGGGGAACGTATGTACCGGACCGGGGACCTGGTCCGGTGGACCTCCGACGGGGTGCTGGAGTTCCTGGGCCGGGTGGACGACCAGGTCAAGATCCGTGGTTTCCGGATCGAACCGGGGGAGGTCGAGGCCGCCCTGGCCGCCCTGCCCGGGGTCGGCCAGTGCGCGGTGGTGGTCCGTGAGGACCGCCCGGGGGACAAACGCCTGGTGGCCTACACGGCTCCCTCGAACGAGAGCGGTGCGACGCTGGACGCCGTCGCGTTGCGGGCGGCCCTCGCCACCTCGCTGCCGGACTACATGCTGCCTTCGGTCGTGGTCGTGCTGGACGCACTACCGCTCAACGCCAACGGCAAACTGGACCGACGGGCCCTGCCCGCTCCCGACTACGGAGCCGCGGCCACCGGACGAGGACCGCGCACACCGCAGGAGGAGATCCTCTGCGGTGTCTTCCGCGAACTCCTCGGTGTGGACGCCGTCGGCATCGACGACTCCTTCTTCGACCTGGGCGGACACTCCCTGCTTCTGAGCCGTCTCATCGGCCGGGTGCGTGCGCTGCTGGGGGTGGAGCTGAACGTTCGGGACCTGTTCCGCTCGCCCACGGTCGCGGCCATCGGCGCGATGGTCGGAGCCGCGCTCCCCGGAGCGGTCCGAAGGCCGCCGGTGGCGGTGGAGCGACCCCGGCGGGTGCCGTTGTCCTTCGCCCAGCGGCGCCTGTGGTTCCTCAACCGGATGGAGGGGCCGAGCCCGACCTACAACATCCCGGTGGTGCTGCGTCTGCGTGGCCGGGTGGAGGAGGACGCGCTGCGTTCGGCCCTGGGCGACGTGGTCGCCCGGCACGAGGCGTTGCGGACGGTCTTCCCCTCCGAGGAGGGCGAGCCCTACCAGAGGATCCTGGACCCCGAGGAGAGCGGGCCCGTCCTGGAGGTGGAGGAGACCACGACCTCGGAGGTGGACCGGCTGGTCCACGAGGTGGTCCGCCACGCCTTCGACATCGAGGCACGGATCCCGTTCCGCGCGTGGCTCCTGAGGACCTCCGAGGAGGAGTCGGTGCTGGTGGTGTTGCTGCACCACATCGCCGGTGACGGATGGTCGATGGGTCCGCTGATGGACGATCTGGCGTCCGCCTACACGGATCGGGTCCGAAACCGGGAGCCGGAATGGAACGGACGGCCGGAACTCGCGATCCAGTACGCCGACTACACCCTGTGGCAGAACGGGCTGATGGACGAGGAGGACCCCGAGGGTCTCGCGGCCCGACAGCTCGACTTCTGGCGTGAGGCGCTGGACGGTGCTCCGGAGGTCCTCGACCTGCCGCTGGACCGGCCCCGTCCGACCGTCGCCGACCACCGGGGGGAGACGGTGCCCCTCACCCTGGACGCCGATCTGCATCGTTCCCTGTCCGAGGTGGCGCGGGGTCACGGTGTCACCCTGTTCATGGTCTTCCAGGCGGCGTTGGCGGTCGCGTTGAGTCGTTCCGGTGCGGGGGAGGACGTGCCGATCGGGACTCCGGTGGCGGGGCGGACGGATCCGGCGTTGGACGATCTGGTGGGGTTCTTCGTCAACACCCTGGTGTTGCGCACGGACGTGTCGGGGGATCCGTCGTTCGCGGAGTTGTTGGAGCGGGTGCGCGAGGCCGACCTGGCCGCCTTCGACCACCAGGACGTGCCCTTCGACAAGGTGGTGGAGGCCCTGGCCCCCGCACGCTCAGCCGCACACCACCCGCTGTTCCAGGTGATGTTGGTCCTCCAGAACAACAGGGAGGCGACCCTGGAACTGCCCGGTCTGGACACCACCCTGGAACTGTGCTCCACGGGAGCGTCCAAGTTCGACCTCACCCTCTCCCTCAGCGAGGAGATCGACGCCTCGGGACCGGCCGGCATCACGGGAGACCTGGAATTCGCCACCGATCTGTTCGACCGGGAGACGGCGCGGGCGTTGGTGGAACGCTGGGAGCGGGTGTTGGCGGCGGTGGCGGCTGACCCGCGGGTGTCGGTGGGTCGGATCGACGTGTTGTCGCGGCAGGAGCGTCGACGTGTGCTGGAGGAGTTGCCCGGGGAGGGGGAGCGTAGCGGCATCGCGGATCGGGCCGTGCACGAGGTGTTCGAGGAGCGGGTGGCGCAGTCCCCTGACGCGGTGGCGTTGGTGTTCGGGGAGGAGCGGCTCACCTACGGGGAGGTGAACGCCAGGGCCAACCGGCTCGCCCGCCACCTCAGGAACAGAGGCCTGCGACGGGGTGACGTCGCGGGCGTGTACCTGCCGCGCGGTCCGGAGATGGTGGTGGCGGTACTGGCGGTGCTCAAGGCCGGTGCCGGTTACACCCTGCTGGACGTGGAGTTCCCGGCCGAACGGCTGGCGTCGGTGGTGGACGCGGCCGGTGTGGAGAAGGTGATCTCCGAGGGGGAGGAGGGACCCGTCACCTCAAGAGCGGAAAGTGTGCGGATCGACGAGGATCGTGCGCTGATCGCCGCTCTGGACACGGCCGACCTGGGGATCGAGGTGTCCGCCGCCGATGTCGCGTGTGTGATGTTCACGTCGGGGTCGACCGGTACGCCCAAGGGCGTGATGGCGCCGCATCGGGCTCTGGTGGGGACGTTCCTGGGCCAGGACTACGCCGATTTCGGTGCTGATCAGGTGTGGTTGCAGTGTTCGCCGGTGTCGTGGGACGCGTTCGCTCTGGAGTTGTTCGGTGCGTTGTTGTTCGGTGGTCGGTGTGTGTTGCAGCCGGGGCAGCGTCCGCGGTTCGATGCGATCGCGGATCTGGTGGTGCGGCATGGGGTGACCGATCTTCAGATGTCGGCGGGGTTGTTCAACGTGATGTTGGACGAGCGTCCTGAGGTGTTCGATGTGGTGCGTGTGGCGATGACCGCTGGTGAGGCGGCGTCGGTGGCGCATGTGGCCAAGGCGTTGGCCGAGCATCCGGGTGTGCGAGTGGTCAACGGTTATGGCCCGGCGGAGAACATGGGCTTCACCACCTTCCACGAGGTCCGTGCGGTGGAGGAGGGACAGGTCTCCATCCCGATCGGGCGGCCGATCCCCGGAGGGAGGACCTACGTCCTGGACGGGCGTATGCGTCCGGTGCCCGTGGGCGTGACGGGAGAGCTGTACGTGGGCGGCGAGGGGCTGGCCCTGGGTTACGTGGGCCGGCCCGATCTGACGGCCGAGCGGTTCGTGCCCGACCCCTTCGGTACGCCGGGCGGACGGATGTACCGCACGGGCGACCTGGTGCGGTGGACCTCCGACGGGGTGCTGGAGTACCTGGGCCGGGCCGACGACCAGGTGAAGGTCCGTGGTTTCCGGGTGGAACCGGGAGAGGTCGAGGCCGCCCTGGCCGCCCTGCCCGGGGTCGGCCGATGCGCGGTGGTGGTCCGTGAGGACCGTCCGGGGGACAAGCGCCTGGTGGCCTACACGACGCCCGCGCACAAGGACGGTGTGGTGCTGGACGCCGTCGTGTTGCGGGCGGGTCTTGCCACGTCGTTGCCGGAGTACATGGTGCCGTCGGCGGTGGTGGTGTTGGAGGAGTTGCCGTTGACGGCCAACGGCAAGTTGGATCGGCGTGCGTTGCCCGAGCCTGATTTTTCGGTGGTGTCCTCGGGTCGTGGTCCGCGGGATGCGCGGGAGGAGATCCTGTGCGGGTTGTTCGCCGAGGTGTTGGGGTTGGAGTCGGTGGGGATCGATGACTCGTTCTTCGATCTGGGTGGGCATTCCCTGTTGGCGACCAAGCTCATCGCCCGTATTCGTGCGGTGTTGGGTGCGGAGGTGGAGTTGCGTGCGTTGTTCGCCTCTCCGACGGTGGTGGGGGTGGCCGAGGCGGTCGACGCGGCCGGGGGTGGTCGGGTGCGTCCACCCGTGGTGGCCGGGGAGCGTCCCGAGGTGCTTCCGTTGTCCTTCGCCCAACGCCGACTGTGGTTCCTCAACCGCCTGAAGGGGGCGAGCACCTCCTACAACGTGCCACTCGTACTGCGTCTGCGTGGCCGGGTGGACGAGGACGCGCTGCGTTCGGCCCTGGGCGACGTGGTCGCCCGGCACGAGGTGCTGCGGACGGTGTTCCCCTTCTCGGGGGACGAGCCCCGCCAGAGGGTGTTCACCGAGGAGGAGGCCCGCGAACGCCCGCTCCTCGATGTCCACACGTGTCCGCGGAGCCAGACCCCGCGACGCGTCGACGCCCTTCTGGAACGGGCCTTCGATCTGACGATGGACCTGCCGGTGCGCGCGGACCTGCTGCGTGTCTCGGAGGAGGAGTCGGTGCTGGTGGTGCTGATGCATCACATCGCGACCGATGGGTGGTCCGAGGGTGTGCTGTTGCGTGACCTGGCCGAGGCCTACGGTGCGCGGTGCGAGGGACGGATCCCCGGGTGGGAACCGTTGCCGATCCAATACACCGACTACACCCTGTGGCAGAACGGGTTGATGGACGAGGAGGACCCCCAGGGTCTCGCGGCCCGACAGCTCGACTTCTGGCGCGAGACGCTGGACGGCTCCCCCCAGGCGTTGGAGCTGCCGACCGACCGGCCCCGCCCGGCGGTGGCCTCCAACCGAGGCGAGAGCCTGGCGTTCGACCTGGACGCCGATCTGCATCGTTCCCTGTCCGAGGTGGCGCGGGGTCACGGTGTCACCCTGTTCATGGTCTTCCAGGCGGCGTTGGCGGTCGCGCTGAGTCGTTCCGGTGCGGGGGAGGACGTGCCGATCGGGACTCCGGTGGCGGGGCGGACGGATCCGGCGTTGGACGATCTGGTCGGGTTCTTCGTCAACACCCTGGTGCTGCGGACGGACGTGTCGGGGGATCCGTCGTTCGCGGAGTTGTTGGAGCGGGTGCGCGAGGCCGACCTGGCCGCCTTCGAGCACGCGGACGTGCCCTTCGAGCGGGTGGTCGAGGCGGTCGCCCCGGCCCGCTCGATGGGCCACCATCCACTGTTCCAGGTGATGTTGGTCCTCCAGAACAACGAGGCCGCCGACCTCTCCCTTCCGGGGCTTGAGGTGGAACGGGAGTCCTTCGCATGGAAGGTCTCCAAGTTCGACCTCACCTTCTCCCTGAGCGAGAGGGCGGAAGGTGTGTCGGGGCTGCTGGAGTTCGCCACCGATCTGTTCGATCGGGAGACGGCGCGGGCGTTGGTGGAGCGCTGGGAGCGGGTGTTGGCGGCGGTGGCGGCTGATCCGCGGGTGTCGGTGGGTCGGATCGACGTGTTGTCGCGGCGGGAGCGTCGGCGTGTGCTGGAGGAGTTCGGCGGCGCCGCCGAACGGTCCGACGTGGATGGGGTCGTGCACGAGGTGTTCGAGGAGCGGGTGGCGCAGTCCCCTGACGCGGTGGCGTTGGTGTTCGGGGAGGAGCGGCTCACCTACGGGGAGGTGAACGCCAGGGCCAACCGGCTCGCCCGCCACCTGCGCGAACACGGTGTGGAACCGGGGGCGATGGTGGGCGTGTACCTGCCGCGTGGTCCGGAGATGGTGGTGGCGGTACTGGCGGTGCTCAAGGCCGGTGCCGGTTACACCCTGCTGGACGTGGAGTTCCCGGCGGCCCGTGTGGCGTCGGTGATCGCCTCCGCCGGCGTCGGCGTGGTGGTGTCCGAATCCGGCTCGAACGGCACACCCGCGCTCTCGGGGGTGCACACGGTGTTGGTCGACTCCGAAGCCGGGTGTATCTCCGGCCACGATGAGGGCGATCTCGGCCTGGAGGTGTCGCCGGAGAGCGTGGCGTGCGTGATGTTCACGTCGGGTTCGTCGGGTACTCCGAAGGGGGTGGTGACGGCACACCGGGGCCTGGTGGGGACGTTCGTGGATCAGGACTATCTGGACTTCGACGCTGATCAGGTGTGGTTGCAGTGTTCGCCGGTGTCGTGGGACGCGTTCGCTCTGGAGTTGTTCGGTGCGTTGTTGTTCGGTGGTCGGTGTGTGTTGCAGCCGGGGCAGCGTCCGCGGTTCGATGCGATCGCGGATCTGGTGGTGCGGCATGGGGTGACCGATCTTCAGATGTCGGCGGGGTTGTTCAACGTGATGTTGGACGAGCGTCCTGAGGTGTTCGATGTGGTGCGTGTGGCGATGACCGCTGGTGAGGCGGCGTCGGTGGCGCATGTGGCCAAGGCGTTGGCCGAGCATCCGGGTGTGCGGGTGGTCAACGGTTATGGCCCGGCGGAGAACATGGGCTTCACCACCACCCATGAGGTCGGATCGATCGACGGGGGAGAGAGATCGGTACCGGTCGGAAGCCCTGTCGGCGGATCACGTGTGTACGTGCTCGACAGGTGGTTGGACCCGGTCCCCACCGGTGTGCCGGGTGAGCTGTACATCGCCGGGTGCACGCTGGCGCAGGGGTACCTTCGACGTCCCGATCTGACGGCCGAGAGGTTCGTGCCCGACCCCTTCGGTACGCCGGGCGGGCGGATGTACCGCACGGGCGACCTGGTGCGGTGGACCTCCGGCGGGGTGCTGGAGTACCTGGGCCGGGCCGACGACCAGGTGAAGGTGCGTGGTTTCCGGGTGGAACCGGGGGAGGTCGAGGCCGCGCTGATGGGGCTCGCGGGTGTGGCCCAGGCCGTGGTGGTGCCTCGCCGAGACCCTGACGACGTCCTGTCCCTGGTCGGTTATGTGGTGCCGGAGGCGGGTGTGGTGTTGGACGCCGTCGTGTTGCGGGCGGGTCTTGCCACGTCGTTGCCGGAGTACATGGTGCCGTCGGCGGTGGTGGTGTTGGAGGAGTTGCCGTTGACGGCCAACGGCAAGTTGGATCGGCGTGCGTTGCCCGAGCCTGATTTTTCGGTGGTGTCCTCGGGGCGTGGTCCGCGGGATGCGCGGGAGGAGATCCTGTGCGGGTTGTTCGCCGAGGTGTTGGGGTTGGAGTCGGTGGGGATCGATGACTCGTTCTTCGATCTGGGTGGGCATTCCCTGTTGGCGACCAAGCTCATCGCCCGTGTCCACTCCGCCATGGACGCGAAGATGACCCTGGAGGACGTCTTCCGGGCTCCCACGGTGGCCTTCCTGGCCGAGCGTCTCGAAACGACGCCCGTCGCCGTTGCCAGGCCGGCGCTGCGACGCCGGACCCGGGCAGGAGTGGAGATCGGCGGCTGATCCCGCCCCTCCCTTGCGGCCGACCCCTGACGAGGGGGTCGGCCGCTTCTGTGTTCCAGGACCCGTACGGCCGGCGGAGGAACCGCGTGAAATCCGAGAACTGCCGCATCTCTGCCGTCATCTCCTGCCCGACCCCCCGAGGAGAACGGAGTAATTTCTCCCATGAGATCGGTGCAACACAGGAAGATCCCGAGAGAGAAATACATCGGGAAATTCATTTCGGCCTCGAAGACGACTTGGAACGGGATGGAATGATGGTATCCGGAAACGACCTCGCAGGAAGTGAGATCCTCTGGGAACTGAGGCGCGGTTCCGCTCCCGGCGGCCTCTCCCTGCTGATCCTGCCCCATGCCGGCGGCAACGCCCACTACTACGCCCAGTGGGAGGGGCGCCTTCCGGCGGACGTGGGGCTTCTCGTGGCCCAGTACCCGGGGCGTGGTTCGCGCTTCGTCGAGGACCTGCCCGAGAGCGTCGACGACCTGGTCGCGCCGATCGTGGAGCTGCTCATCGCCGATCAGCGCGACCTGGTGGTACTCGGCCACAGCATGGGCACCCTCGTGGCCTATGAGGTCGCACGAGGGCTCACGGCGGCGGGCAGGCCGCCCCTGGCCCTCATCGGATCGGCCTGCCGGGCGCCCTTCCTGCCCAATCCCAGTCCGGTCCTGCCCGAGTCGCTGACGGACGAGGAGTTGGTCGAGGCGATCAAGGCCCGCGGCGGTACCGAACACGAGATCCTCGACGAGCCCGAGATGAGGGAGATCGTCCTCCCCTCGATCAGAGCCGACTTCGCGATCGACGACGTCTACCGGAGGCAGGACGCCAAGGGAAGTCTGAGCAGCCCCGTGACGATCGTCGGAGGCGAGTCCGACCCCATCGTCCCGGTGGGCGACCTCGTGGAATGGCGCGAGGTCACCACGGGACAGGCCCGGATCGAGACCCTGGCCGGCGGACATTTCTACTTCGACGAGAGCGAAGAGAACATGGACGCCTTCATGCGGATCGTCGCTTCGGTAGCGGATTCAGTCTCGACAATGCACGTCTCCTGAGCACTCCTCAAGAAGAGAAGGTCCACGGAAAACGGGCGGGGATCCCGTTCGTGAAAGGGAAAGAAAATGTCACTCATCGAAAAGGTCGCCCTACGCCGTGAGGCGGGCAAACCTTCGATCATCGAGATCCCCGGTGTGCGGGACATGGACGAGGCCGTGCGACGCCTGGAGCAGGAACGCGCCGCCATCACCAAGGAGCTCACCGAGGCCGGGAGCGTCCTGGTCAGGGGCCTGCCCGTCGAAGACGCCTCCGCCTTCGGCCGCGTACGCGACGTCCTGCTGCCCCGGCCCGCGGCCTACAAGGAGAAGGCGACCCCGCGTACCGACTTCGGCGACGGGGTGTTCTCCTCCACCGACCTGCCCGCGATCCAGCCGATCCGCCTGCACAACGAGAACAGCTACACCCTCGACTTCCCCGGCACCCTGCTGTTCTGCTGTGTCACCGCCCCCGACAAGGGCGGTGCGACGACCGTCGGCGACATGCGGGAGGCACTGAAGCTGATCCCCGAGGACCTGCGCCGCAGGTTCGAGGAGCACGGCTGGCTGCTGGTCCGCAACTACTCCGCCCTGGCGGGTCTGCCCTGGCAGACCAGCTTCGCCACCGAGTCCCGGGAAGAAGTCGAAGCCTACTGCCGAGAGAACGTCATCGGCTGTGAGTGGCTCGACGAGGAGACGCTCCGCACCCGGCAGCGCAGGTCCGCGATCATCACCCACCCGACCACGGGAGAGAAGGTCTGGTTCAACCACGCCGCCTTCTGGAGCCGCTGGTCCCTGGACGAGGACGTCCGTGACGTGCTCGTGGAGACCTACGGCGAGGACGGGCTGCCCTTCGAGACCTTCGTCGGTGACGGGACCCCGCTGACCGAGGAGGAGGCCGACGCGCTCAACGCCGCCTACACCAAGGTCACCCGCAGGGAGACCTACCGCCGGGGCGACCTGCTCCTGGTCGACAACATCCTCAACGCGCACGGCCGGGAGGCCTTCGAGGGCGACCGCAAGATCCTCGTCGCCATGGGCGACCCGGTGCCCCTCGACGCCTGCTCCCCGACCACGGCCCCCTCCACCACGGTGAGCCGGCGGGGAGGTGCGAAATGATCGTTCGGACCGAGACCCTCGACACCCCCACCAGGCGGGACACCATCGCCCGCGACCTCCTCGACCGTCTCGCCGAGGTGCCCGGTGACCGCGCCGCCGTCATCGACGGTGGCCGTGTCCTCACCTTCGACCGACTCCGTGCGGGCGCCGGCGGCATCGCCCGCGAACTGGCCGAGCGAGGGATCGGTCGGGAGGGCGTCGTGGCCCTGTGCATGCCCCGCGGAGCCGACCTGGTCCTGGGCCTCATCGGCACCCTGACGGCCGGTGGCGCCTACCTGCCCGTGGACCCGGCCCTGCCCGCCGAACGCCGGCACCACCTCCTGGACGACGCCGACGCGGATCTCGCCCTCGTGGCCTGCACGTCCTCCGACGGAGACCACGAGAACTGCGGATCCGACACCGACACCGCCATCGAGACCGTCCCCGTCTGCGCGATCACCTCGCAGGGCACCGACACCGCCCCGTTCCGCCCCCTCGCGGTCCGGCCCGACAACCTCGCCTACGTCATCTACACCTCCGGATCGACCGGACGACCCAAGGGCGTGGAGGTCAGCCGAGGATCGGTCTCCGCACTCCTCCAGGACCTGGAGGACGAGCATCTGGCCGGCCCGCCCGGTGGGCGCGTGGGCTGGAACGCCTCCGCGTCCTTCGACGCGTCGGTCCAGCAATGGGTCCGCCTGTGCAGGGGGGACACCATCATCACCCTCGACGAGGCGACCCGCTCGGACCCCGCGGCCATGGCCCGGTTGATCGACGAACACGCCCTGACCGACCTGGACATCACCCCGTCGCACGCCGACCTCCTCCTCGACCACATGGAGGAACGCCCGGACCAGGACCAGAGGGGAGAGCCCCTCACCCTGCTCATCGGCGGCGAGCCGATCAGCCCGCCCCTCTGGCGGAGGGTGAGCAGATTGGTGGAAGCGGGGCTGATCCGGGCGGTCAACGTCTACGGGCCGACCGAGTGCACCGTGGACGCCACCGCCGGCTGGATCAACTCCACCCGGGAGCCGCACATCGGTCACGTGCTCCCCGGACTGGAACTGCGCCTGTTGGACCCACGGCTGAACCCCGTGTCCGAAGGGGAGACCGGTGAGATCTACCTCGCCGGGCACCGGGTGGCACGCGGTTACCGCGGGGCGCCCGTCCTGACCGCCGAGCGGTTCGTCCCGGACGTCATGTCCGCCGATGGGTCGCGCATGTACCGCACCGGGGACCTGGCTCGTCGGATGGAGGACGGACGCCTGGAGTACCTGGGCCGGGGCGACCGACAGATCAAGCTCCGCGGTTTCCGGGTCGAACCGGGTGAGATCGAAGGAGTCCTGGGCTCTCATCCCGGTGTGGCCGAGGTCGCCGTCGACATCCGCGAACTGGCAGGCGGGCCGGGACTGGTCGCCTATTACCGGACGTACCAGGACGGACTGCTCCAGGAGCTGCGCGATCTCGCCGCGGCCGAGCTTCCCGGATACATGGAGCCCGCGGCCTACGTGGAACTCCCCGAGTTCCCCAGGACGCCCAGCGGCAAGCTCGACCGCGCCGCGCTACCGGACCCCGGCCCGGTCGAAAGCGGATCGGTGGACTCCGGCCTGGACCTGAACCCCGTGGAACAGCTCATCGCGGAGGTGTGGGCGAAGGTCCTCGGCGTCTCGCGGATCGGAAGGGAGGACGACTTCTTCCGCCTCGGCGGCCACTCGCTCCTGGCCATCAAGCTCGTCTCCCAGGTCAAGGCGAGGTTGGGGGTGAAGATCCCGCTGAAGGCCGTCTATGAGAACCCGAAGCTGTGCGACCTGGCAGCGGTCATCGACTCCGGGGCCTGAGCGGAAGCCCTCGCCCCGACCCGCACGGCCCTCCGCGCGGGTAGGTGGTGGCCGTCTCGCGAAGGGGAGGACGGGGCCCCGATCCCCGTCCTCCCGAGGGCCACCCCCGAGAACCCTCACCGATCGGACCGGCACCGGGACGATGGCGACAGGCCACGCTCCCGGAGATCGAAGACAGTACCCAACTCCCAGAAGGAGTCATCGTGATCCCCCTTTCCTTCGCTCAGCGTCGTCTGTGGTTCCTCAATCGTGTGGAGGGTGCGGACTCGGCGTACAACGTGCCGGTGGTGGTGCGGTTCGGGGTCGGGTTGGACGTGGGTGCTCTGGAGTTGGCGCTGGGTGATGTGGTGGAGCGCCATGAGGTGTTGCGGACGGTGTTCGGGGAGCGGGACGGGGAGCCCTACCAGCGGGTGTTGGGTCCGGTGGAGGGGTTGCCGGTGTTCGAGGTGGTGGAGTGTGCCTCGGATGTGGTGGATGCGCGGGTGGAGGAGTTCGCGCGGTCGCGTTTTGATCTGGCGGTGGATCGTTCGGTGCGGGTGCGGCTCTTCCGGTGTGGTCCGGAGGAGTCGGTGTTGGTGGTGCTGGTGCATCACGTGGCGACCGATGGGTGGTCCGAGGGTGTGTTGTTGCGGGACCTGGCCGAGGCCTACGGTGCGCGGTGCGAGGGACGGGTTCCCGGGTGGGAGCCGTTGCCGGTGCAGTACGCCGATTACACCTTGTGGCAGAACGACGTGCTCGGTGCGGAGGACGATCCCGACAGTCTTCTCTCTCGTCAGGTGGAGTTCTGGCGTGAGGCGCTGGACGGCGCTCCGGAGGTCCTGACGTTGCCCTTCGACCGACCCAGGCCGAAGACGACCTCCCACCAGGGCGGGACTCTGGAGTGGGACCTGGACGCCGACCTGCACGCGGGGTTGGTGCGGGTGGCCGGGGAGCACGGCTGCTCGTTGCTGATGGTGGTGCAGGCGGCGTTGGCGGTCGCGCTGTCCAAGGCCGGGGCCGGAGAGGACATCCCGATCGGTACCCCCGTGGCCGGCCGTGACGACGAAGCCCTGAACGACCTCATCGGGTTCTTCGTCAACAGCCTGGTGCTGCGGACGAGGTTCGACTCCCGGCAGACGCTTGCGGAACTGCTGGAAGCCGTGCGTGAGACCGACCTGAAGGCGTACGCGCATCAGGACGTGCCTTTTGATCTGGTCGTCGAGGGTGTCAACCCGGAGCGGTCGGGTGCGCATCACCCGCTGTTCCAGGTGACGGTCGCGGTCAATGGTGAGGCCGGCGGGGGTGGGGTGTCGTTCGCCGGTGTGGAGTCGGTGTCGGTGTCCTCGGTGGCCACGGGTGCGGCCAAGTTCGATCTGGCGGTCGGTTTTGTGGAGCGCCGTGATCGGGAGGGGGCTCCGGCGGGTCTTGGCGGGGTGGTGGAGTACTCCGCGGATGTGTTCGATGCCGAGACGGTTCGGGCTCTGGCGGGGGTGTTGGAGCGGGTGCTCGGGGCGATCGTGGCGGATGCCTCGGTGACCGTGGGCGCCAGTGTGGAACTCACCGAACAGGAACGGACCGCGCTGACGTCCTGTGTCGAGGAGCCGGAGCGGGTCGCCACCGACCGAGACAAGCCCGGAGAGGGCCCTCGGACGGTGCGGCAGGAGGTTCTGTGCGGGTTGTTCGCGCAGCTTCTGGGGCGGGATTCGGTGGAGGTGGGGGACAACTTCTTCCGGATCGGCGGCAATTCGCTGTTGGCGTTGCGTCTGGTGTCGCGGGTGCGGTCGGTGTTGGGCGCCGAGGTGGGGGTTCGGGACTTCTTCCGGGATCCCACGGTGGCGGGTGTGGACCGGTTGGTCGGGCAGGCCCGTGACGCGGTGGCGCGGCCGTCGTTGGTTCCGGTCGAGCGGGGGAGGGAGTACCCGCTGTCCTTCGCTCAGCGTCGTCTGTGGTTCCTCAATCGTGTGGAGGGCGCGGACTCGGCGTACAACGTGCCGGTGGTGGTGCGGTTCGGGGTCGGGTTGGACGTGGGTGCTCTGGAGTCGGCGCTGGGTGATGTGGTGGAGCGCCATGAGGTGTTGCGGACGGTGTTCGGGGAGCGGGACGGGGAGCCCTACCAGCGGGTGTTGGGTCCGGTGGAGGGGTTGCCGGTGTTCGAGGTGGTGGAGTGTGCCTCGGATGTGGTGGATGCGCGGGTGGAGGAGTTCGCGCGGTCGCGTTTTGATCTGGCGGTGGATCGTTCGGTGCGGGTGCGGCTCTTCCGGTGTGGTCCGGAGGAGTCGGTGTTGGTGGTGCTGATGCACCATGTCGCGACCGATGGGTGGTCCGAGGGTGTGCTGTTGCGGGACCTGGCCGAGGCCTACGGTGCGCGGTGCGAAGGACGGGTTCCCGGGTGGGAGCCGTTGCCGATCCAGTACGCCGACTACACCCTGTGGCAGAACGGGTTGATGGACGAGGAGGACCCCGAGGGTCTCGCGACCCGACAGCTCCACTTCTGGCGCGAGACGCTGGACGGTGTCCCGGAGGTCCTCGACCTGCCACTGGACCGGGTGCGTCCCGTGGCCCCCTCGCACCAGGGCGGAAGCGTCGTCCTGGACCTGGACGCCGACCTGCACGCGGGGTTGGTGCGGGTGGCCAGGGAGCACGGCTGCTCGTTGCTGATGGTGGTGCAGGCGGCGTTGGCGGTCGCGCTGTCCAAGGCCGGTGCGGGGGAGGACGTGCCGATCGGGACGCCGGTGGCGGGGCGGACGGATCCGGCGTTGGACGATCTGGTGGGGTTCTTCGTCAACACCCTGGTGTTGCGGACGAATCTGTCGGGGGATCCGTCGTTCGCGGAGTTGTTGGAGCGGGTGCGCGAGGCCGACCTGGCCGCCTTCGACCACCAGGACGTGCCCTTCGACCTCCTGGTGGAGAACCTCAACCCGGAGCGGTCGGGTGCGCATCACCCGCTGTTCCAGGTGACGGTCGCGGTCAACGGTGAGGCCGGCGGGGGTGGGGTGTCGTTCGCCGGTGTGGAGTCGGTGGCGGTGTCCTCGGTGGCCACGGGTGCGGCCAAGTTCGATCTGGCGGTCGGTTTCGTGGAGCGCCGTGATCGGGAGGGGGCTCCGGCGGGTCTTGGCGGGGTGGTGGAGTACTCCGCGGATGTGTTCGATGCCGAGACGGTTCGGGCTCTGGCGGGGGTGTTGGAGCGGGTGCTCGGGGCGATCGTGGCGGATGCCTCGGTGACCGTGGGCGCCAGTGTGGAACTCACCGAACAGGAACGCGCCTCCCTGACCCGACGCGTCTCGCCACAGCGGACGGAGCAGGCCGTTGCCTCCGATAGAGGTTCGGACGGCCCTCGGACGGTGCGGCAGGAGGTTCTGTGCGGGTTGTTCGCGCAGCTTCTGGGGCGGGATTCGGTGGAGGTGGGGGACAACTTCTTCCGGATCGGCGGCAATTCGCTGTTGGCGTTGCGTCTGGTGTCGCGGGTGCGGTCGGTACTGGGCGCCGAGATAGGGATTCGGGACTTCTTCCGGGATCCCACGGTGGCGGGTGTGGACCGGTTGGTCGGGCAGGCCCGTGACGCGGTGACGCGAGCGTCGTTGGTTCCGGTCGAGCGGGGGACGGAGTACCCGCTGTCCTTCGCTCAGCGTCGTCTGTGGTTCCTCAATCGTGTGGAGGGCGCGGACTCGGCGTACAACGTGTCCCTGGTCCTGCGTCTGCGCGGCACCGTCGACGTGTCGGCCCTCCACCACGCCCTGGGTGATGTGGTGGAGCGCCATGAGGTGTTGCGGACGGTGTTCGGGGAGCGGGACGGGGAGCCCTACCAGCGGGTGTTGGGTCCGGTGGAGGGGTTGCCGGTGTTCGAGGTGGTGGAGTGTGCCTCGGATGTGGTGGATGCGCGGGTGGAGGAGTTCGCGCGGTCGCGTTTTGATCTGGCGGTGGATCGTTCGGTGCGGGTGCGGCTCTTCCGGTGTGGTCCGGAGGAGTCGGTGTTGGTGGTGCTGGTGCATCACGTGGCGACCGATGGGTGGTCCGAGGGTGTGTTGTTGCGGGACCTGGCCGAGGCCTACGGTGCGCGGTGCGAGGGACGGGTTCCCGGGTGGGAGCCGTTGCCGGTGCAGTACGCCGATTACACCTTGTGGCAGAACGACGTGCTCGGTGCGGAGGACGATCCCGACAGTCTTCTCTCTCGTCAGGTGGAGTTCTGGCGTGAGGCGCTGGACGGCGCTCCGGAAGTCCTCGACCTGCCGCTGGACCGGGTGCGTCCGATGGTCCCCTCGCATCGGAGCGGAAGGGTCGTCCTGGACTTGGACGCCGATCTGCACGCGGGGTTGGTGCGGGTGGCCAGGGAGCATGGTTGCTCGTTGCTGATGGTGGTGCAGGCGGCGTTGGCGGTCGCGCTGTCCAAGGCCGGGGCCGGAGAGGACGTTCCGCTGGGTACGCCGGTGGCGGGGCGGACGGATCCGGCGTTGGACGATCTGGTCGGGTTCTTCGTCAACACCCTGGTGTTGCGGACGAATCTGTCGGGGGATCCGTCGTTCGCGGAGTTGTTGGAGCGGGTGCGCGAGGCCGACCTGGCCGCCTTCGACCACCAGGACGTGCCTTTTGATCTGGTCGTCGAGGGTGTCAACCCGGAGCGGTCGGGTGCGCACCACCCGCTGTTCCAGGTGACGATCGCGGTCAACGACACGGCCGAGATCGGTGGTGATGCCGGGGACGGGGTGTCGTTCGCCGGTGTGGAGTCGGTGTCGGTGTCCTCGGTGGCCACGGGTGCGGCCAAGTTCGATCTGGCGGTCGGTTTCGTGGAGCGCCGTGATCGGGAGGGGGCTCCGGCGGGTCTTGGCGGGGTGGTGGAGTACTCCGCGGATGTGTTCGAGGAGGGCACGGTTCGGGCTCTGGCGGGGGTGTTGGAGCGGGTGCTCGGGGCGATCGTGGCGGATGCCTCGGTGACCGTGGGCGCCAGTGTGGAACTCACCGAACAGGAACGGACCGCGCTGACCCGACGTGTCCCGCTGAACGGGGCGGAGGACCAAGGCGTCGACCGGAACAGGGATGTGGAGGACGGCCCTCGGACGGTGCGGCAGGAGGTTCTGTGCGGGTTGTTCGCGCAGCTTCTGGGGCGGGATTCGGTGGAGGTGGGGGACAACTTCTTCCGGATCGGCGGTAACTCGCTGTTGGCGTTGCGCCTGGTGTCGCGGGTGCGGTCGGTGCTGGGCGCCGAGATAGGGATTCGGGACTTCTTCCGGGATCCCACGGTGGCGGGTGTGGACCGGTTGGTCGGGCAGGCCCGTGACGCGGTGACGCGGCCGTCGTTGGTTCCGGTCGAGCGGGGGAAGGAGTACCCGCTGTCCTTCGCCCAGCGTCGTCTGTGGTTCGTGGACCAGGTCGAAGGAGCGAGTGCGACGTACAACGTGTCCCTGGCCCTGCGCCTGCGCGGCACCGTCGACGTGTCGGCCCTCCACCACGCCCTGGGTGATGTGGTGGAGCGCCACGAGGTGCTGCGGACGGTGTTCGGGGAGCGGGACGGGGAGCCCTACCAGCGGGTGCTCGGGCCGGAGGAGGCCCGTGAGCGTCTCCTCTTCGAGGCCGCCGAGTGTGCCGACTCCGAGATCACGCCCTTCGTCGAGGAGGTCAACGGACGGGCCTTCGATCTGGCGGTGGACCTGCCGGTGCGCGCGGACCTGCTGCGTGTCTCGGAGGAGGAGTCGGTGTTGGTGGTGCTGATGCATCACGTCGCGACCGATGGGTGGTCCGAGGGTGTGCTGTTGCGGGACCTGGCCGAGGCCTACGGTGCGCGGTGCGAAGGACGGGTTCCCGGGTGGGAGCCGTTGCCGATCCAGTACGCCGACTACACCCTGTGGCAGAACGGGTTGATGGACGAGGAGGACCCCGAGGGTCTCGCCGCCCGACAGCTCCACTTCTGGCGCGAGACGCTGGACGGTGTCCCGGAGGTCCTCGACCTGCCGCTGGACCGGGTGCGTCCGATGGTCCCCTCGCACCAGGGCGGAAGCGTCGTCCTGGACCTGGACGCCGACCTGCACGAGCGGTTGTCCGAACTCGCGCGGGCCCACGGTGTCACCCTGTTCATGGTCCTCCAGGCGGCGTTGGCGGTCACCCTCGGCCGCTCCGGTGCGGGGGAGGACGTCCCGCTGGGTACGCCGGTGGCGGGGCGGACGGATCCGGCGTTGGACGATCTGGTGGGGTTCTTCGTCAACACCCTGGTGTTGCGGACGGACGTGTCGGGGGATCCGTCGTTCGCGGAGCTGTTGGAGCGGGTGCGTGAGGCCGACCTGGCCGCCTTCGACCACCAGGACGTGCCCTTCGACCTCCTGGTGGAGAACCTCAACCCGGAGCGGTCGGGTGCGCACCACCCGCTGTTCCAGGTGATGATGGTCCTCCAGAACAACACCGTCGTGGAACCGTACCTGCCCGGACTCGAAGTGAGCCGGGAACCCTTCGAGTGGAAGACGGCCAAGTTCGACCTCACCTTCGCCTTCGGGGAGGGCCCCGACGGCCTGGCCGGGGTCGTGGACTACGCGACCGACCTGTTCGACCACGACACCGTCGCGGGACTCGCCACTCGACTGGCCCGGGTTCTGACCGCGGTGGCGGACGATCCCTCGATCAGGGTCGGCGACATCGGACTGTTGGACGCCGACGAGTTCCAGACCCTGGTGATCGACGCCAACGACACCACCGCCGGCGAACAGTCGGTGTGCGTCCACGAACTGTTCGAACGGAGGGCCGCGCAGGCCCCCGACTCGACCGCCCTCGTCTTCGAGGGCGAGGAGGTCACCTACGCGGCACTGGACACACGGGCCAACCGACTCGCCCGCCACCTGCGCGAAAACGGTGTGGAACCGGGGGCGATGGTCGGAGTCCTGCTGGAACGCGGTGTCGAGTACGCCGTCGCCCTGCTGGCGGTGCTCAAGGCCGGTGCCGGGTACGTTCCCCTCGACCCCGCCTTCCCCGACGCCAGGCTCGCCTCGATGGTGTCGATGTCGGGAGCCCGGCTGGTGGTCACCCGTTCCGGGCTGACCGGACGAGACACGACCGCCGCGCACGTCGTGGCCGTCGACACCGAGGCCGCCGCGATCGCGCGTCATGACGACGGGCCCCTCGGAGCGGTCGTTTCGCCGGAGAGCACGGCGTGCGTGATGTTCACCTCCGGATCGTCGGGAACCCCCAAGGGAGTACTCGCTCCCCACCGCGCGATCGTGTCCACCTTCACCGGTCAGGACTACGTCGACCTGGGACCCGACCGGGTCTGGCTACAGACCGCCCCCGTGTCCTGGGACGCGTTCGTCCTGGAGTTCTGGGGAGCCCTGCTGTACGGGTCGGTCTGTGTCCTCCAACCCGGCCAGGTGCCCGAACCACCGCGTATGGCCCGGCTCGCGGAGAGGTACGGGGTCGACACGTTCTTCCTGTCCACCGGCCTGTTCAACCTGGTCGTGGACGAGTACCCGCAGATCTTCGCCGGCGCCCGCCAGGTCCACGTCGGCGGTGAGAAGCCGTCCGTGGAACACATGCGCCGGTTCCGCGACGCCTTCCCTCACGTCCGCCTGTACAACGGCTACGGACCGGTGGAGAGCATGGTGTTCACCCACTCCCACCGGGTCCTGGACACCGACGGCGCCGGCATCCCCATCGGAGGGCCTCTGGCCAACCGCCGTGCCTACGTCCTCGACGGACGGCTGCGTCCGGTGCCCGTGGGAGTCCCGGGAGAGCTGTACGTGGCCGGCGCCGGGCTCGCGCACGGTTACGTGGGCCGGCCCGACCTGACGGCCGAGCGGTTCGTGCCCGACCCCTTCGGTACACCGGGCGGGCGGATGTACCGCACGGGAGACCTGGCCCGTTGGATCGCGCCCGGTTGTGTGGAGTACCTGGGCCGAGCCGACGACCAGGTGAAGATCCGTGGTTTCCGAGTGGAACCCGGAGAGGTCCAGGCCGCCCTGGCGAGACTCGCGGGTGTGGCCCAGGCCGTGGTGGTGCCTCGCCGAGACCCTGGCGGCGCCCTGTCCCTGGTGGCGTACGTGGTGCCGGAATCGGGTGCGACGCTCGACGGGGCGGAGGTCCGTTCTGCTCTGGCCGGTGTCGTACCGGAGTACATGGTGCCGTCGGCGGTGGTGGTGTTGGAGGAGTTGCCGTTGACGGCCAACGGCAAGTTGGATCGGCGTGCGTTGCCCGAGCCTGATTTTTCGGTGGTGTCCTCGGGTCGTGGTCCGCGGGATGCGCGGGAGGAGATCCTGTGCGGGTTGTTCGCCGAGGTGTTGGGGTTGGAGTCGGTGGGGATCGATGACTCGTTCTTCGATCTGGGTGGGCATTCCCTGTTGGCGACCAAGCTCATCGCCCGTGTCCGTGCGGTGTTGGGTGCGGAGGTGGAGTTGCGTGCGTTGTTCGCCTCTCCGACGGTGGTGGGGGTGGCCGAGGCGGTCGACGCGGCCGGGGGTGGTCGGGTGCGTCCACCCGTGGTGGCCGGGGAGCGTCCCGAGGTGCTTCCGTTGTCCTTCGCCCAACGCCGACTGTGGTTCCTGCACCAGATGGACGGCCAGGAACGCGCCTACAACATCCAGACGGTCCTGCGCCTGGACGGTCGTCCCGACCCGAAGGTGTGGGAGGCCGCCCTGCGGGACGTCGTGGAGCGGCACGAGGCGCTGCGCACGGTCTTCCCCACCGACAGGGGTGAGCCCCGTCAACACGTCGTGGACACCATGGACATCCGGCTCGGGGTGCGTGAGTGCGAGACCGCCCGGATCCCGGAACTGCTCCGGGAGATCGACGCACACGTCTTCGACCTGGGGGCCGGACCGCTCCTCCGCGCCGACCTCCTCCTCTCCGACGAGGGCGAATCGCTCCTGGTGCTCCTGATGCACCACATCATCGCCGACGGATGGTCCCTCACGCCGCTCTTCCGGGACCTGGAGACGGCCCACACCGCCCGCCGCCAGGGGCGGGCACCGGACTGGGAACCGCTGCCGGTGCAGTACGCCGACTACACCCTGTGGCAGAAGGACCTGCTCGGTGACGTGTCCGATCCGGACTCGTTGTACTCCCGGCAGACGCGGTACTGGGAGCGGAACCTCCTCGGACTTCCCGAGGTCACCGAGCTTCCCCTCGACTTCCCGCGTCCGGCCGAGGCCGGGCACGGAGGAGGCACGGTCACCGCGATCGTCGACGACCGCGTGCACGCCGGGCTCGTACGCGCCGCCCGCGACCACGGGTGCACGCTGTTCATGGTGGTCCACGCGGCGCTGGCCGCCCTGCTCACGAGGATGGGCGCAGGGGAGGACGTGCCGATCGGCACCCCGGTGGCGGGACGGACGGATCCGGCGTTGGACGACCTGGTCGGGTTCTTCGTCAACACCCTGGTCCTGCGCACCGACACCGCCGGGAACCCCTCCTTGGCCGAACTCCTGGAACGAGTGCGCGAGACCGACCTGGCCGCCTTCGACCACCAGGACCTGCCCTTCGAGCACGTCGTGGAATCGGTGAACCCGGTACGCAGCGCCGCCTACCACCCCCTCTTCCAGGTCATGTTCGCCCTGGCGGAGGGCGAGCCCGGGGCCGCGGACGACCGGGACGGCCGCCAACGGGCCGAGGTCGACACCGCCAAGTTCGACCTCAGCTTCACCTTCGCCGACCGGGCGCGCGACGGCTCGCACCCCGCGGCCCTCACCCTGGAGTACGCCGACGACCTGTTCACGGAACAGACCGCCCGGGACCTCCTGCACCGACTCGTCCAGGTGATGGGCGCCTTCGGTACCGACACACGGCGGAGCCTGGAGGAACTCGACGTCCTCACGGCGGACGATCGCCGGTGGGTCGCCGTTCCGGACACCACGGCCGTCCGACCGGACACCGGTCACGCCTTCCTGTCGAGGTTCGAGGAGCGGGTACGTGAGACCCCCGACCGGGTCGCGCTGCTCTTCGGCGACACCGCGCTCACCTTCCGCGAACTCGACGCGCGCGCCAACCGGCTGGCACACCACCTCATCGGACTCGGAGTCGCCCCCGACCGTCCCGTCCCCCTGCTGATGAGGCGTTCGGCGGACATGTTCAACGCCATGCTCGCCGTCCTCAAGTCCGGTGCGGCCTTCCTGCCGCTCGACCCGCGCAACCCCGCCGACCGCCTGGCCGACATCCTCGCGGAGGTCGGTGGAGGACTGCTCCTCACCGACCACGACTGCCGCTCCCACGACGTCGTGCGCGGCCTGACCGACACCGTGGTCGTCGAGGCCGACGACCACACCGTGGCGTCGGAGGAACCCGAGACCGTTCCGGACGTTCCACGCGGATCCGCCGACCTGGCGTACGTCATCTACACGTCCGGCTCCACCGGACGACCCAAGGGGGTGGCCGTCTCCCACGCCAACCTCGACTACCTGATCCGGGGGATGGAGGAGTCGGGCTACTACCTGCCCGAACCGCTGGTCTCGGCGTGGACCGCCAGCGCGGCCTTCGACGCCTCGGTCCAGCAGTGGGCCCCGATCTGCCGCGGCGACACGGTCCTGGTCGTGGACGACGACACCCGCGACGACCCGAGGTCCCTCGCCGAGGAGCTGACCCGACACCGTGTCACCTACCTCGACCTCACCCCCTCCCACTGGGAGCTGGTACGCGACAGCCTCCTTCCCCGTCCCGCGGACGCGCCGCCGCTGCGTCTGACCCTGGGGGGCGAGGCGGTCTCGACCAAGGCGTGGACCGATCTGGTGGAGGGGGCCGCGGCCGACCGTGTCGTGGCGGCCAACACCTACGGACCCACGGAGACCACGGTCAACGCCTCCCACACCGAGCTGTCGGGTGAGCACCCCCACATCGGACGGGCGCTGCCGGGAGCACGGGCCTACGTCCTCGACGACCGCCTGCGTCCGACCCCGGCGGGGGTCACGGGCGAACTCTACGTCTCGGGCGACGGGGTGACCCACGGATACCTGGGCCGGCCGGGGCTCACCGCCCAACGGTTCGTCGCCGACCCCTACGGTCCCCCCGGCACCCGCATGTACCGGACCGGAGACCGTGTCTCCAGGACCCTCGGCGGTGACCTTCGCTTCCACGGCCGGGCCGACGACCAGGTCAAGATCCGAGGCTTCCGCATCGAGTTGGGCGAGATCGAGTCGGTGCTCTCCGAGCACGTCTCGGTCGCCCACGCGGCGGTCCTCGTGAGGGAGGACCACCCGGGCGATCCACGCCTCGTCGCCTACCTGGTCGCGGCCAAGGACCGGCGGATCGACACCGAGGAGGTACGCGCGTACGTGTCGCGTTCGCTGCCGGAGTACATGGTCCCCGCCGCCACCATGGTCGTGGACGCCCTGCCGTTGACCTCCAGCGGCAAACTCGACAAACGCGCCCTGCCCGCTCCCGAGTACGGACCCGCCGGCGTCGGCCGCGCTCCTCGGTCACCGCAGGAGGAGGCCCTGTGCGCACTGTTCGCCGAGGTCCTGGGACTGGAGAGGGTCGGGATCGACGACTCCTTCTTCGACCTGGGCGGACATTCCCTGCTCGCGGCGCGACTGGTCGGTCGGGCCGAGGCCGTTCTGGGGAAGCGGCTCCGGGTCAAGGACGTGTTCCGCACGCCCACCGTCGCCGGACTCCTGGCCGAGACCGACCGAGGTGGTACGGAAGGCGCCCTGGACGTCCTTTTGCCACTACAGACGGACGGAGACCGTCCCCCGCTCTTCTGCGTCCACCCGGGTATGGGCATGAGCTGGTGTTACTCGGGTCTGGTCCGCCACCTGGCCGACGACCAGCCGCTCTACGGTCTCCAGACCCGCGCCCTCACCACACCCGGCGCCCTGCCCGGCAGTGTGTCGGAGATCGCCGAGGAGTACCTGGAACGGATCCGCGGCGTTCGACCGCACGGTCCCTACCGCCTCCTCGGGTGGTCGTTCGGCGGACTCGTCGTCCACGAGATGGCCGTCCGTCTCCAGGAGGAGGGCGAGGAGGTCTCCTTCCTCGGGCTCATGGACTCCTATCCCGTCCCGGCCGGGGCCCGCCGTACCGGGATCACCCACGGGGAGGTCCTGGCGATGATGCTCGACGATCCCGCCACCGAGGCCCTCCTCGACGGCGGTCAGGAACTCGACCGCGACGCCGTGGTCAGGGAGCTGCGCGGGAAGGACCCCGTGCTGGCCGATCTGGAGGAGGCCGATGTCGCGACCCTCGTGGACGCGGCCGTCAACCACGCCCGGGTCATGAATCTCCACACCCCCCGGCTCTTCGTCGGGGACGCGATCTTCTTCCGCGCCACACGCGGAAGGAGCCGGTACTCACCCCGCGTCGAGTACTGGCAGGAACACGTCGACGGCCTCATCGACGTCCACGACATCGACTCCACCCACATGGGCATGACGCGCCCGGAGCCGATGGCGCGGATCGGCCGTCTCGTGTCCGACCGTCTGGAAACCATCACCTCCAAGCAGCTGAGGAGCTGAAGATGACGAACCCGTTCGACAACACCGAGGGCACCTTCCACGTCGTGGTCAACGCCGAGGGACAGCACTCCCTGTGGCCCTCCTTCGCCGACATCCCCGCGGGCTGGGAGGCCGTCACCGGCGCGGACACACGCGAATCCTGCCTGCGCTACATCGAGGAGAACTGGACCGACATCCGGCCCAAGAGCCTCGTCGACGCCTGAACGCCACACCGTACACATCTGGTGCGGGCCTCACCGACGGCCCGCACCGGAACGGCGGCCGCACAGCCGCCCCCGCCCCGCGGTCGAACCGGACCGCCCCCGCCGGAGCCGGAACCCGTGCACGATGGTTTCCGGCTCCGGACTCCCGGGTCCGTGAAAGAGCCGCGTGTGAACCGCCGGACCCCCTGTGACCACCGCCCTGACGCCCCGCCCGGCGACACAAGGAGATGAGGGCCGACATCATGGCCACGCAGAAGAGACAACGCCGATCCCCCGCACTGGGCTGGGACTTCACACGCTTCTGGATAGGAAGCATGAGCAGTAACGCCGCCGACGGGATCATGATCACCGTGCTGCCGCTGATGGCCGCCATGCTCACCAACGACCCCGTCCTCGTGGCGGGGCTCGCCTTCGTCCGCTTCCTGCCGTGGCTGCTCTTCGGTCTCTTCATCGGAGCCCTCGTCGACCGTATGGACCGGGGACGGGTCCTGATCGCCGCCAACCTGGTGCGTGCCGCGGTGCTCATCGCCTTGGCGGTGGTGGTCGCCTCGGGCAACGCCACCATCTACACGCTCTACGCGGCCATGTTCGTCATCATGTCCTGCGAGGCGTTCTACGACATCGGTGGACGCGCCCTCATGCCGGAGCTGGTGGACAAACGTCTCCTGGACAAGGCCAACAGCCGTGTCGTGGGCGGCCGGGTCGTCATGGAGGACTTCGGCGGCGCGCCCCTGGGAGGACTGCTGATCGTCGTCGCCGCGGCGCTTCCGCTCGCGGTCAACGCCGGGGCCTACGTTCTCGGTGCCCTCATCCTGGCCGGGTTGCCCCTGGCCGCGCGTCGTCCCGGCAAGACCACCTCCTCCGCGGGAGAGGAGACCGTCTCCATCCTCGCCTCCGTTCGCGAGGGCGCGGTGTTCATCTGGAGAGAACGTCCACTGCGCAACATGGTCGTCCACGGTTCCCTGGTGAGCCTGGGCTTCATGATCCAGTCCGCGGTCCTGGTGCTCATCCTGCGGGTGCACTTCGGCGTGCCGGAGGCCCTGTACGGGGTGTTCATCTCCTCGGCCGCCGCGGGCGCCCTGGTGGGCGCGCTTCTGGTCTCCCGCACGGTCGCCGCCCTGGGCCGCTTCCGTACCGAGGTCGTCGCCTACACGGTCATGGGCGCCGGCTGCATCGCGTTCATCCTCTCGCCGAACGCCTACGTCGCCGGTTTCTTCTGGGCACTGATCGCCGTGGCCATGACCGTGTCCAACACGGTCATCACCGGGATCGCGCAGTTGGTCATCCCCCCTGAACTGCGAGGCCGGGTACTGAGTTCGATCCAGATCTTCGCCATGAGCATGAACGCGGTCGGAGCCTTGATCGGCGGCCTCCTCGGCAGGCTGGACATGCGCGTTCCGTCACTGGTCGGAGGGGCCGTCGTCATCGCGGCGACGATGTTCTTCCTGCCGACCCTGCGGACCATGACCGCCCGGGCCGACGCGGCGGAGGCGGGCGACCGGGAGGAGAGCCGCGTCGAGGCCTAGCGCGCAGTGGACCGCCGCAGGACGAGGATCCTTGAGAAAAAGCCTGAGGACGTGTCGATCCGACGCGGTCTCGTTCGACGTGTGGAGGAGAGCGGGGAGACACGCCCTCGCACCGCACGAGAGGTGGACACCATGCGCTACATGATGACCATCATGTCCAGCCCTGAGAACGAGGCCGTCGACCACACGCCCGATCCGGCGGTCTTCGAGGCGATGGCCGCCTACAACGAGCAGCTGATCAAGTCCGGGGTCCTGCTGGCCGGCGACGGCCTGGCCCCCGCGTCCGAGGCGACCCGGATCACGTTCGGCGACGGCGGGGCGACGGTGACCGACGGCCCCTTCGCGGAGGCCAAGGAGTTCATCGCCGGATACTGGGTCCTCCAGGTCTCCTCGCACGAGGAGGCCGTGGAGTGGGCCAAGCGCTGCCCGCACCCCCCGCAGGGCGACGGCACCGAGACGAACCTGATCCTGCGGCGGATCCTCGACACCGACGACTTCGGTGACGAGATGCCCCAGCACCTCAAGGAACGTGAGCGTGAACTGCGCGCGCGGGGATACGCACACGGCGGCTGAGTCGCTTGCGTCGGCGCGGCCCCAGGTGCTCAGATGGCCTCGTGAGCCACACCGACGCCGCGCGCGCGGTCGAGGCGGTCTGGCGTATCGAGTCGGCCCGCCTCGTCGCCGTGCTCACACGCATGGTCGGTGATGTCGGCCTCGCCGAGGAGTTCTCCCAGGACGCACTGGTCAGCGCGCTGGAGAAGTGGCCGGACGAGGGGGTGCCCGACAACCCCGGGGCCTGGCTGACCACCGTCGCCAAACGTCGCGTGCTCGACCGGTGGCGTCGTGACGAACGCTTCCAGCGGCGTATGGTCGACCTGGGCCGGGAGCTCGCCGAACACGACGGTCGGGACGCATTCGACGCCGTCCTGGAGGAGGGCTACGGCGACGACCTGCTCAAACTGATGTTCGTGTGCTGCCATCCGGTGTTGTCCACCGACGCCCGGGTCGCGCTCACCCTGCGTCTGCTCGGCGGACTGACCACCGACGAGATCGCCCGCGCCTTCCTGGTACCCAGGCCGACCGTGGCCCAGCGCATCGTGCGGGCCAAGCGCGTCCTGACCCGGAGGAGGGTGCCGTTCGAGGTGCCCGTCGCCGAGGAGCGCGACGTTCGTCTGGCCTCCGTCCTGGAGGTCGTCTACCTCGTGTTCAACGAGGGCTACACGGCCACCTCGGGCTCGGAGTGGATGAGGCCGGAACTGTGCGAGGAGGCCATGCGTCTGGGCCGGATCCTCGCGGAACTGCTGCCCAAGGAACGTGAGGTGCACGGGCTGGTGGCGCTCATGGAACTGCACGCCTCCCGGTTCCGGGCCCGTGTCGGTGCGGACGGCGACCCGGTCCCCCTCGCCGAACAGGACCGCTCCCGATGGGACCGCCTGCTCATCACCCGCGGCCTGGAGTCGCTGTACAGGGCGCTGTCGATCGGCTTGGGCGAGCCGCACGAGCCCTACACCCTCCAGGCGGCCATCGCCGCCGAACACGCTCGTGCGGCCGCACACGAGGACACCGACTGGGAGAGGATCGCCGGGCTGTATCTGGTGCTGTCCCGGGTCACGGGGTCACCGGTGGTGGAACTCAACCGGGCGGTGGCGGTGTCGATGGCCTCGGGCCCCGTCGCGGCGCTGGGGATCGTGGACGAGCTGCGGGAGCACCCGGGAATGGTCGGCTACCACCTCCTGCCCGCCGTGCGCGGCGACCTGCTCCTACGACTGGGCCGGCGGGCGGAGGCGCGCACGGAGTTCGAGCGGGCGGCCCGGATGACACGTAACGAGCGCGAGCGCGCACTGCTGGCCGACCGCGTCCGTGACTGTGACGGCTGATCCTCGGCCGGGGCCGCGGGGAGCGACGGGAGCCCCGCCCTCGTGGGAGTGCCGGGCACGTGGTCGGCACGACCCGGGTCAGAAGTCCTGGGAGGTCTCCGTGGGAGCCCCGGGCCCCGCGTCCTTCCCCCGGACGCGTTGGATGTGGGCCAGGCGGCCGAGCCGGATCACCGGCCGGACCAGGAGTTCGACGCTGCCCAGCAGGAAGCACCACGTTCCGAGGGTGGTCCAGGTGGGGGAGAAGAACATGATGCTGCCGGCGATGAACCACAGCGCGATCAGTATGTCGTTGGCGATGCTCGCGACCTCGTAGCGGCGCCGGATGACCAGTTCGTCGTGGCCGATGCGGACGGTCAGGGGGCGCTGTGGACGCGGTTCGGACATGGTCTTTCTCCTTCACTCGGGGACACCCCGCGGGCCAGGCCCGCGACGTGTCGCTCCGTCCACACCCAAGCGCGAACCCGTTCACCCGGCGGCCGGACACGGCCGCGCGTTCCATCCTGCTCTTCTCCGTCGCCGTTCCCGTGCATGTCGGTCGCGTGGCGGGTTCCGGAAGAAGGGACGCCACGGCCCGGCGGTACGCACGCCGAACTCTGCCCCGTTCGCGAACGCGGGGGCGGACCCGGCGAAGACGGCTCCACGTCCTGTCCCCGGGAGCGGCGCCGGGCGTTCGTACTGTTCTGCCAAGAGCAGGAAAGCCTGGCGGGACGGTCGTGGAGCGAGCAGACTCCTCCACATGAGACTTCTGGTTCTGGGCGGTACCGAGTTCGTGGGACGAGCCGTCGTGGAGGACGCGCTCGCAAGAGGGTGGGACGTCACCGTCTTCCACCGGGGCAGGCACGCCGCGCCCCCCGGTCCCACGGTCCTGTACGGAGACCGCACCGAGGAGGGCGGGCTCACCGCCCTGGAGAAGGGCCGCTGGGACGCGGTCGTCGACACCTGGTCGGCCGCCCCGGCGGCGGTGGCGGACGCCGCCGGACTGCTCGCCGACCGGGTCGGGCACTACGTCTACGTCTCCAGCCGCTCCGTCCACACCTTTCCCATCACGAGCGGGGCGGACGAGAGCGCACCGGTGGTGGACGCCTCCCCCGAGGACGACGGCACCGACTACGCGCGGGCCAAGCGGGGTGGTGAACTGGCGGCCGAAGCCTTTTTCGGCGACCGCGCGTTGTTCGTGCGGGCCGGTCTCATCCTCGGCCCGCACGAGAACGTCGGCCGCCTGCCCTGGTGGTTGGAACGCGTCGCCCGGGGCGGCCCGGTCCTGGCACCGGGACCGCGCGACCTGCCGTTGCAGTACGTGGACGCGCGCGACCTGGCCGCGTGGACGCTCGACGCGGTCGAGAAGGGGCTGGGCGGCCCCTACAACCTGGTGAGTCCGCCGGGGCACACCACCACCGGTGAACTGCTGGAAGCGTGTGCGGCGGTCACCGGTTCGGACGCGGAGCTGCGCTGGACCGAACCCCGGACCATCCTCGACGCGGGAATCCGGCCGTGGACCGAGCTGCCCGTCTGGCTGCCACCCGGTGAGCTGTACGACAGCCTGCACCGGGCGGACGTCTCCCGCGCGCTCGCCACGGGACTGCGCTGCCGTCCCGTGGTGGAGACCGTGGCCGACACCTGGGCGTGGCTGAGGACCCTGGAGGAAGGGGCGCCCCAGCGCGCCGACCGTCCCCGGCTCGGGGTGGATCCGCGGGTCGAAGCGCGACTGCTCGGCCTCTGAGACGGAACGACCGGTGGAACGCCACCGCGGGCTCCCCCGGGTGGACTCCACCCGCACGCGCAAAGAAGCCGATGAATTCACCGGTGACGATGACCGTGCGGGGAAGGGCGGTCGTGACCGACCGATGCGACGAGGGGGACCACCCGATCCGAGTGGTCCCCCTCGTCCGTGTCCGGCCCCGGGTCACAGAGCCGGGGCGGCGGCCTTCCGAGTGGTCACCCTCAGGCCGTCGAGGGAGTCGTTCACGTTCACCACCACGGTGTCGCCCTCGGTGAGCTCTCCCGACAACAGCTCCCGGGCCAACGGGTCCCCGATCGAGGACTGCACCAGGCGGCGCAGCGGACGCGCGCCGTAGTTGGGGTCGTAGCCCGTCAACGCCAGCCACTCACGCGCGGCCGGTGTCACGTCCAGCTCCAGACGCCGGTCGGCGAGCCGCCTGGCGAGCTTGTCGACCTGAAGGTCCACGATCCGCGTCAGGTCCTCGGTGGACAACGCGTCGAACATGATCACGTCGTCCAGTCGGTTGAGGAACTCCGGCTTGAACGTCGCGCGCACCACGTCCATCACACGGTCACGGCGTACCGACTCCTCCAACGACTGGTCCACCAGGAACTGCGATCCCAGGTTGGAGGTGAGGATGAGAATGGTGTTGCGAAAGTCCACCTGGCGCCCCTGACCGTCGGTGAGGCGACCGTCGTCCAACACCTGCAACAAGGTGTCGAACACCTCCAGATGGGCCTTCTCCACCTCGTCCAGCAGCACCACCGTGTAGGGGCGGCGGCGCACCGCCTCGGTCAGCTGACCGCCCTCCTCATAACCCACGTAGCCGGGGGGCGCGCCGACCAGGCGCGACACCGAGTGCTTCTCGGAGTACTCGCTCATGTCGATGCGCACGATCGCGCGCTCGTCGTCGAACAGGAACTCCGCCAGGGCCTTGGCCAGCTCCGTCTTGCCCACGCCCGTGGGACCCAGGAACAGGAACGACCCCGTCGGCCTGTCCGGATCGGAGATGCCCGCCCGCGCCCGACGCACCGCGTCCGCCACGGCCGCGACGGCCTTCCTCTGCCCGATGATCCGCCTGCCCAGCTCCTCCTCCATGCGCAACAGCTTGGAGGTCTCGCCCTCCATCAGCCGCCCCACCGGGATACCGGTCCACGCCGACACCACGTCGGCGATCTCGTCGGCGCCGACCTCCTCCTTGACCATGGTGTCGCTGCCTTCGCTGGCGGCCCTCTCCTCGGCCTGGGTCGCCTCCTCGATCTGCTTCTCCAACTGCGGGATCTCCCCGTACATCAGCCGGGACGCCTCGTCGAAGTCGCCCTCGCGCTGGGCCAGTTCCGCCCGGGTGCGCAGGTCGTCCAGTTGTCCCTTGAGCTCACCGACCCGGTTGAGACCCGCCTTCTCCTGCTCCCAACGGGCCACGAGGCCGTTGAGCTGCTCCTGCCGGTCGGCGAGATCGGCGCGCAGCCGTTCCAGACGTTGACGGCTGGCCGGGTCCGACTCCTTGGAGAGCGCCATCTCCTCCATCTTCAGGCGGTCGACGGTGCGTTGCAGTTCGTCGATCTCCACCGGACTGGAGTCGATCTCCATGCGCAGCCGGGAGGCGGCCTCGTCGATGAGGTCGATCGCCTTGTCCGGCAGGAAGCGCGCGGTGATGTAGCGGTCGGACAGGGTCGCGGCGGCCACCAGCGCCGAGTCGGCGATCTGGACCTTGTGGTGCGCCTCGTAGCGGCCCTTGAGGCCGCGCAGGATCGCGATCGTGTCCGCGGCCGACGGCTCGCCCACCATGACCTGTTGGAACCGGCGTTCCAGGGCGGCGTCCTTCTCGATGTGCTCGCGGTACTCGTCCAGCGTGGTCGCGCCCACCATGCGCAGCTCACCACGCGCCAGCATGGGCTTGAGCATGTTGCCCGCGTCCATGGCGCCCTCGGCGGCGCCGGCGCCCACCATGGTGTGCAGCTCGTCGATGAACGTGATGATCTGGCCCTCGGACTCCTTGATCTCCGAGAGCACCGCCTTGAGCCGCTCCTCGAACTCGCCCCGGTACTTGGCCCCCGCCACCATCGCCGACAGGTCCAGGCTCACCAGGCGCTTGCCCAGCAGCGACTGCGGCACGTCGCCGGCCACGATCCGTTGGGCCAGACCCTCCACGACCGCGGTCTTGCCCACACCCGGCTCACCGATGAGCACCGGGTTGTTCTTGGTACGGCGGCTGAGCACCTGGATGACCCGTCGGATCTCGCCGTCACGGCCGATCACGGGGTCCACCTTGCCCTCGCGGGCCCGCTCGGTGAGGTCGACACCGAACTTCTCCAGGGCCTGGTAGGTGTCCTCGGGGTTCTCGGAGGTGACCCGGGCCGAGCCGCGGACCCGCTCGAACCCCTCCAGGAGCGCCTCGGGGGTGGCACCGACCTCGGTGAGCAGTCGGGCCGCCTCGCCACCGTCCGTGGCCAGCCCCACCAGCAGGTGTTCGGTGGAGACGTATTCGTCCTCCATCTGCTGGGCGCGCTGTGCCGCCGTGTTGATGGAGACGATCAGCTGGCGTGAGGAGGTGGGCGAGCTGACCGTGGCCCCCGAGGCCTTGGGGAGCGCGTCGACGGCCGCCTCGACCTTGTCCTTCAAGATGTCGGGATTGGCCCCGACCTCCTTGAGCAGAGGCCGGGTGATGCCCTCCGCCTGGTCCAGCAGGGCGGCCAACAGGTGCAGGGGCTCGGTCTGCGGGCTCCCGTCCGCGGTGGCCCGCCGGATCGCCACGGACAGGGCTTCCTGACTCTTCTGGGTGAGCTTGTAATCCATGAGCGGTGACTCCTTTCGCAGATCACCTCACGGGGGGTGATGTCCGACGGGCCGGCCGCGCCCCCGTATCGCTGTGGCGGAGCTTCGTCAGTCCTGGCCGTTCTCGGCGCGGTCGGAAACGCCACCGTCGGAACCCCCGCTTCGGGGACCGTTCTCGCCGTCCCTGGGCTCGGCGGTGGTGAAGATCGTCATGCGGGTGCGGCGCACCAGCTCCCCGCGTGCCGGCGTACCCCCTTCGGAGTGCGCCGGGCGGCTTCGACGGGAGACGGCCCGCCGCGCCGCCTCCAGTTCGTTCGCCAGGTGGAAGACCTGTTCACGTAGCTGTTCCACCTCCTCCTCCAGCTCCAGGATCCGCTTGATCCCGGCGAGGTTGACGCCCTCCTCCTGGGACAGACGCTGTACTTGGCGCAGCGTCTGCACGTCGCGCATGGAGTAGCGTCGCCCACGGCCGGACGTACGGCCGGGCGAGACGATCCCGAGTCGGTCGTACTGCCGCAGGGTCTGGGGGTGCATACCCGCCAGTTCGGCGGCGACCGAGATCACGTAGACCGGAGCGTCAGCGCCGAAAGAGTCGTTCACGTCGTTCACGCGCCCTTCGCCCGCGCCTCGAGTCCCTCGCGCGGGTCATGGTCAGAGGTCGCGGCTCGGAACTTCTCCAGAGCCTCACGAGCTTCCGCATTGAGTGTCCTGGGCACCGCCACCTCGATCGTGACGAGCATGTCACCCACGGTGCCGTCCTTGCGGGTCGCGCCCTTGCCGCGCACCCGCAGCTTGTGTCCGTTCTGCGTGCCCGGCGGGATCTTCACCGTCACCGGTAGACCGTTGAAGGTCGGGATGCGCACCTCGGCACCCAGCGCCGCCTCGGGGAAGGTCACAGGGACGGTGATCGTCACGTTGTCGCCGCTCCTTCCGAACACCGGGTGCTCCTTCACATGGACGACGACGTAGAGGTCGCCCGCCGGGCCGCCGTTCTCCCCCGGTGCGCCCTTGCCCTTGATCCGGATCCGCTGCCCGTCGGACACACCACCGGGGATGCGGGTCTGGATGGTACGTGTGCTCTTGCCGCGCCCGCTGCCGTTGCAGGTGACGCAGGGGTCGTCCACGACCAGGCCGCGGCCCTTGCACTCGCTGCACGGTTCGGACAGGGAGAAGCCGCCCAGGTTGGTGCTCTCGTGGCCGGTACCGGAGCATTTCGGGCACATCCGCGGGGCGGTCCCCGTTTTGGCGCCGGTGCCCTTGCAGGTGGGACAGGCCGCCTCGCTGGCCAACTGGAAGGAACGGGTGGCCCCCTCGGCCGCCTCGCGGAAGGTCAGTGTCGTCTCGGTCTCCACGTCGGCACCGCGCCTGCTGCGAGTGCCCCCGCCCGTGCGTCCCCGGCCACCGAACAGTCCGCCGAAGAGGTCGCTCAGTCGCTCGCCACCGGAGGCCCCGCCGGAACCCTGTCCGAACAAGTCGCTCATGTCGAAACCGCCGGGACCGGTGCCGCCGCCGGGCCGGTAGGCGCCGCCGAACAGGGAGCGGGCCTCGTCGTACTCCTTACGGCGCTTGTCGTCCGACAGGACGTTGTACGCCTCGGAGATCTCCTTGAAGCGCTCCGCCGCCTTCGGGTCGCCCGCGTTCGCGTCAGGGTGGTTCTTCCGGGCCAGCTGACGATAGGACTGTTTGATCTCGTCCTTCGAGGCGGTCTTTGAGACTCCGAGGACCTTGTAGTAGTCCTTCTCCAGGTAGTCCTTCGTGCTCATCGACAGGTGCCTTCTCCCGCTGGTGCCGGTTGTGTCCGATGTTTCCACGTGACCCCGTGCCCTGGCGGGCCGGGGTCCGGCTCCGGCCGCGGCCGCCGCACGTCGTACGGCGGGGCCACGGCCGGAGATTCACGGGCGGACCCGTTACTTGTCTTCTTCCTTGCCGTCGGAGTCGGGCTCGACGGTCGCTTCGGGGGAACCCCCGCCGCCGGCCGTGTCCGCTCCGCCCGCGTCCGCGGCCTCGTCGCCCTCCACCGGGTCTCCGACCACCACGCGGGCCGGGCGCAGGATCCTCTCACCCATGCGGTACCCGGGCTGGAACACCTCGATCACCGACTGGATGGACAGACCCGGGGCCGGGACCAGGCTGAGCGCCTCGTGGACGGTGGGGTCGAACGCGTCGCCCTTCTCCCCGTAGCGCTCCAGACCCAACTTGGTGACCGTGGACTCCAGGGCCTCGCTCACCGCCTTGAACCCGCCGGTGAGCTCCTCGTGCTCCCGCGCGCGTCCGATGTCGTCCAGGACCGGCAGGAGTTCGTTGAGGACCTGGGCGGTGGCCATCTCACGGACGGCCACGCGGTCGCGCTCGACACGCTTGCGGTAGTTGGCGTACTCCGCCTGTACCCGCTTGATGTCGTTGGTGAGCTCGACGACCCGCTCGTCGGCGTTGATCGCCTCCGTGACCACCGACTCCGGAGTGTCCGGGACCTCCAGGGTCTCGTCCTCCAGGTCGGCCTCCACGACCTCCTCCTCGGCGACCTCGGGGATCTCCTCGCCGGCGTCGCCCTCGGTCTCGGGGTTTCTGACCTGGCCGGTCTCGGGGTCGATCCGACGGTTGTCGCGGATCACAGGTCCCTGGCGTTCCTCGTCCCCGCCGGCGCCGTTCGTGTTCTCCGACAGTGCCATCTGCGGCACCCCCTCCTTCCTCGGCTCGACCTCGGGTCAGGACTGGTTGCCCTTGCCGTTGTCCTCGTCGACGATCTCGGCGTCCACGACGTCGGCGTCCTCGGTGGTGTCCGACGCGGTGTCCTCGGAGCCGGCCTGCTGTCCCTGGCTGTAGATCGCCGAACCGATCTTCTGGCTGGCCAGGGCGACCTTCTCGCTGGCGGTGCGGATGACCTCGACGTCGGAGCCCTCCAGGGCGGTCTTCAGCTCCGCCACGGCCGACTCGGTCTCGGACCGCACGTCCGCCGGAACCTTGTCCTCGTTGTCCTTGATGACCTTCTCGGTCTGGTAGACGAGGGACTCGGCGTTGTTGCGGACCTCGGCCTCCTCGCGGCGCTTACGGTCCTCCTCCGCGTACTGCTCGGCCTCGCGGACCATCCTGTCGATGTCGTCCTTGGACATCGCCGAGCCGCCGGAGATGGTGACGGACTGCTCCTTGCCGGTGCCCAGGTCCTTGGCCGTGACGCTGACGATGCCGTTGGCGTCGATGTCGAAGGTGACCTCGATCTGCGGGACGCCGCGCGGCGCGGGGGGCAGTCCGGTCAGGTCGAAGACGCCCAGCTTCTTGTTGTACTGGGCGATGTCGCGCTCACCCTGGTAGACCTGGATCTGCACGGACGGCTGGTTGTCGTCCGCGGTGGTGAAGATCTCCGAGCGCTTGGTCGGAATGGTCGTGTTGCGCTCGATGAGCTTGGTGAACACGCCGCCCTTGGTCTCGATGCCCAGCGACAGCGGGGTGACGTCCAGCAGCAGGACGTCCTTGACCTCGCCCTTGAGCACACCGGCCTGTAGCGAGGCGCCGACGGCCACGACCTCGTCCGGGTTGACGCCCTTGTTGGGGTCCTTGCCGGTCATCTCCTTGACCAGGTCCACGATGGCGGGCATACGGGTGGAGCCACCGACCAGGACCACGTGGTCGATCTTGTCCAGGCTGATGCCGGCGTCCTTGATGACCTGCTGGAACGGGGTCTTGGTGCGCTCGACCAGGTCGGCGGTCAGACGCTGGAACTCGGCGCGGGTGAGCTTCTCGTCCAGGTGCAGCGGGCCCTCGGCCGAGGCCGTGATGTAGGGCAGGTTGATGACCGACTCGGTGGAGCTGGAGAGTTCGATCTTGGTCTTCTCCGCGGCCTCGCGCAGGCGCTGCAAGGCCATCTTGTCCTTGGACAGGTCGACGCCGTTGGAGTTCTTGAAGCGCTCGACCAGCCAGTCGACGACGGCCTGGTCCCAGTCGTCACCGCCCAGGTGGTTGTCACCGTTGGTCGCCTTGACCTCCACGACGCCGTCACCGACCTCCAGGAGGGAGACGTCGAAGGTACCGCCACCGAGGTCGTAGACGAGGATCGTCGCCTCGTCCTCCTTCTCCAGGTGGTAGGCGAGCGCGGCCGAGGTCGGCTCGTTGATGATGCGCAGGACGTTGAGACCCGCGATGGTGCCGGCCTCCTTGGTGGCCTGGCGCTGGGAGTCGCTGAAGTACGCCGGGACGGTGATGACCGCGTCGGTGACGTCCTCACCCAGGTAGGCCTCGGCGTCGCGCTTGAGCTTTTGCAGCACGAAGGCGCTGATCTGCTGGGGGTTGAAGGTCTTGCCGTCGATCTCCACCGACCAGTCGGTGCCGATGTGGCGCTTGACCGAGCGGATGGTGCGGTCGACGTTGGTGACGGCCTGCCGCTTGGCCACCTCTCCGACGAGTACCTCACCGTTCTTGGCGAAGGCGACGACAGACGGGGTGGTGCGGGCCCCCTCGGCGTTGGCGATGACCGTCGGCTCGCCACCCTCCAGGACCGCGACACACGAGTTCGTCGTACCGAGGTCGATTCCGACCGCACGTGCCATGGTTGCTTCCTCCGTCAGAGTTGAGTCGTTCAGGCGCAAATTTACTTCGTCGAGTGGTCGCTGTCAAATCAATTGAGTCAACCTGGCTCAACTTGTTTCCTACGCCTGGACAACGGGTGACCGGGTCGAGATGTTCCCGGTTCGCGGCATTCCGACGAAGAAAGAGGACGAATTCAGGGGTGACTCAGGGGGATCCTCGGGTCGGGCTCAGGGGCGCCCGTACGTCCTCGCGCTCTCCCGTGCGAATCCGAGCCGCGTCCCCCGGGCGTCGGGGTTCTTGCGTGGTGGTCGTTCCACTCCCGCGCGTGTCGCACCCTGGGAGGAGGGAGATCGCCGGTGGAAGCACTGATACCCCCGGTCGGATCCCCGCTGACCGGCGTCGGCTACATATAGAGGGACGTGCGGTGCGACGCGCGGGCCGGGTTCCGCGACCCGGTGGCGCACGGCAGGGGCGCGGAGTGTCAGGGGCAGGGGCCCCAAGGGGGGCCGTCCCGGGTCTCCGCGCTATTACCCGCAAGTAACATAGACTCGGAACGCCGGTGTGTGGCGCACCGGACGACGAAGCAGGATGGGAGGCCACGGACGATGCTGTACCTCATACTGGGCATCATCACCTCGGTCTTCGCCGTGGTCGCGTTCACCATGTTCGCTCTAGGCATCCGCCAGATCGTGCGAACCGTGAGTGTGGGCCGTGCGGTGGAGCCAGAGCGCAAGGGGCCGTTCGGACAGCGGTTGACCATGGCGCTCATCGAGATCATCGGACACGGGCGGATGCTCAAGCGCCCCTGGATCGGTGTCGCGCACTGGTTCGTGATGATCTCCTTCCCGCTGTTGGTCTTCACGGTGATCGAAGCGCAGGGCGAGGTCTTCGACCCCTACTTCAAGCTTCCGATCATCCATGACTGGACCGTCTACGGCCTGGCCATCGAGATCATCACCGCGGCCAGCCTCGTCAGCATCATCGGGCTGACCATCTACCGCCTGCTCAACGGCCCCCGCCGTAAGGGCCGTGACTCGCGGTTCACCAACTCCCGGCACTGGACCGCCTACTACGTCGAGGCCTACCTGTGGGGTCTGCTGATCTCGATCTTCGTGATCCGCGGCTTCAAGTCCGCCATGGGCGACTTCCCCTTCCCGGCCTGGGCCACCCCGATCTCCACCGGTCTCGGTCGGATCCTGCCCGGTGACCCCGCGATCGCCGAGCCGGCCATCGCCCTGGTCGCCGCGTTCAAGCTGATCATCAGCTACCTGTTCTTCGTCGTCATCGCCCGCGTGCTCACCATGGGCATCGGCTGGCACCGCTTCGTCGCACCGGTCAACATCTACTTCAAGCGCAACGCCGACGGCAGCCCGTCCAACGGCGCCGCCAAGCAGATGATGGACAAGTCCGGCACCAAGCCCCTCGACTTCGAGGAGGCCGACCCGGACGAGGACCCCTTCGGCGCGGGCAAGATCGAGGACTTCACCTGGAAGGGCCTGCTGGACTTCACCAGCTGCACCGAGTGCGGACGCTGCCAGTCGCAGTGCCCGGCCTGGAACACCGGTAAGCCGCTCTCGCCCAAGAAGGTCATCCTCGACCTTCAGCAGCACACCTACGAGAAGGCTCCGTACCTGCTCCAGGGCATCACCGCCGAGACCCTCGCCGAGAAGCCCGACGAGAGCCACGCCGGAGTGGACGTCCTCGCCCTCCTCAACCGGCCGCTGGTCGGCACCGAGGAGGAGAACGGCGTCATCCACCCCGACGAGCTGTGGTCCTGCACCAACTGTGGTGCGTGCGTCGAGCAGTGCCCGGTAGACATCGAGCACATCGACCACATCCTCGACATGCGTCGCTACCAGGTGATGGTCGAGTCCAACTTCCCCTCCGAGGCCAACACGCTCCTGAAGAACCTGGAGAACAAGGCCAACCCGTGGGGCATGGCCGAGGACCGGCGCATGGACTGGATCGAGGAGCTGGCCTCCCAGGAGAACCCGGTCGAGGTCCAGGTCGTCGACGACAAGCTGCCCGAGGACACCGAGTACCTGTTCTGGGTCGGCTGCGCCGGTGCCCTGGAGGACCGCGCCAAGAAGACCACCAAGGCCATCGCCGAACTGCTGGACATCGCGGGCGTCAAGTTCGCGGTCCTCGGCGGCATGGAGGCCTGCACCGGTGACCCGGCGCGTCGCCTGGGCATGGAGTACGTCTTCCAGATGCTCGCCCAGCAGAACGTGGAGACGCTCAACGAGGCCGGGGTCACCAAGATCGTGGCCAGCTGCCCGCACTGCTTCAACACCCTGGCCAACGAGTACCCGCAGCTCGGCGGTACCTACGAGGTGATCCACCACAGCCAGCTGCTGGCCAAGCTCGTGGAGGAGGGCAGGCTGACCCCCGTCAACTCCGTGGACGAGAACATCACCTACCACGACCCCTGCTTCCTGGGCCGTCACAACAAGGTGTACACGCCGCCGCGCGACATCATGGCGCAGGTGCCCGGGGTCAAGACCCAGGAGATGCACCGCCACAAGGAGCGGGGCTTCTGCTGCGGCGCCGGTGGTGCCCGCATGTGGATGGAGGAGCGGATCGGCAAGCGCATCAACACCGAGCGGGTGGACGAGGCGCTGACCACCAACCCCGACACCGTCTCCACCGCGTGCCCGTTCTGCCAGGTCATGCTCGGCGACGCGATCAACGAGAAGAAGTCCCAGGGCGAGGCCAAGGAGTCGCTGGAGGTCGTGGACGTCTCCCAGCTGCTGCTGCGCTCGGTCAGGAACGAGAACCCGACCGAGGGCGAGCCCAAGGAGAAGGCCGAGGCCTGACCCGCCGGCCGACGCCGACCCACCCCGAGGGGGCCGGTCCGACACCCTGGTGTCGGACCGGCCCCCTTCCGCGTGTTCGGGCGGGCTCCCCGCCGCTCAGGGGGCCAGATGCTCGGAGAGGAAGTCGTCGAGGACGTGCCGGGTGGTCTGAGAGGCGAACCCGCCCCAGTTGATGTCGAACATGTGCTCCGTCCAGGGCAGTTCCAGGTGCCGGTGCGCGACCCCGGCGGCGTCGAGCCGGGAGACCAGGCGGCGGTTGTCCTCGGGGTCCAGGAACAGGTCGTGACCGGAGGTGATGACCAGGGTGGGCGGCACGTCGGGAGAGACATGGGTGATCGGGGACATCGACGCGTACTCCTCGGGCACCTCCTCCAGGGTGCCGCCCGTCATCCGTTCGGCGCCCTCGTCCAGCTCCTCCCGGATGGGGGAGTGGCGCTGGCGCCACGGCACCCGCGGTGCGTCGGCGGTGCCGTCGGCCACCGAGTACCAGGCCACGACCGCGTCGACACCGACGTCGGGCACATCACAGCTCGGCGGGATCTGCTCGTTCGAGGTGTAGGCGGCCAGCATGGCCAGCAGACCGCCCGCGGACTGGCCGTTGACGGCGAGCCGTGAGGCGTCGGCACCGTACTCTTCGGCGTGCTCGCGCGCCCAGCCGATGGCGCACTTGACGTCGGAGACCGAGGCCGACCAGTTCCCGTCGGGGAAGTGCCGGTAGTCGACGTCGAAGACCACGTGTCCGCCGTCGGCGAGCCAGGTGTCCCAGCGGGGGAACAGGCTCTGGGGCAGGTCGTCCGCGCCTCCGTGGACGTTGACCACGATCGGCAGCGGGGCGTCGCCGTCACGCTCCGCGGGCTCCCACACGTCCAGTTCCAGTTCCTCGGGCCCGTGGGGGCCGTCCTCGGTCCGCAGGTAGACGTGGGTCCGGGGCGCGCGGTCGGTGTCGGTGGCGAACCCGGCGGTGTACTGGCCGAGGTCGAGCCGGACGCCCTCGGTACGGGCGGTGGACCAGAGCGCGGCGGGCGGGACGAGCGCCATGACCAGGAGGGCCCCGTTGACCACGGCCGCCGTCGCGGCCAGGCGGGCTCGCCCCGGCCGGAGGCGTCTCTCGGGGGCCCGTCCCCGGGAGAGGAGCGCCAGGACCAGGCCGATCGCCGCCGGAGCGGCGAGGAGCAGGCTGAACTCCAGCATCAGGAGTCCGTACTGCCAGGCATCCCAGGACAGGGGAGGAAGCAGGACGAGTGCGGCGGCACCCGTGCCGACCAGCGCCGTCGCGCTCGCCAGGACGAGGGCGGACCAACGTCCGACCGTGGTCGGACGGGGGGACGAGGGGGAAGGGGGCATCACGCCCTCCTTTCAATACGGTCGTATCGATACGAATGTATCAGCAGGAGGAGTGTGTCAGAATGCGTTCGTGCCCAGGTATGTGGACAAGGACGAGCGTCGCCGCCAAGTGGCCGGAGCGCTTCATCGGATCGCCGCGCGTGAAGGACTGGAGAAGGTCAGCATCCGCACTGTCGCGGCCGAGGCGGGACTCTCCGTCGGCGCCGTCCAACGTGACTTCGGCACCAAGGACGAACTGCTCCACTTCGCCCTGCGCCAGATGCTCGCGAACGTGGCGAAGCGGATCTCCGAGGTCCGGATCGGGCCCGGACGACTCTCCTTCGCCGAAGGACTGCGTCGGGTCCTCACCGAGTTGCTGCCCACCGACGACGACCGCCTGGCCGAAGCCCGCGTCTGGTCCGCCTTCTACGCGCGTGCCGCGGTGGACGACCGCTTCGCCGACGTGCTCGCCGAGCTCGACGCCCACTCGCGTGAGGCCCTGCGCGCGGCCGTGGGTTGGGCCGTCGAGACGGGGGAACTGGCGCCGGGACAGGATCCCGACGCCCTGGTGGAACTCCTCCTGGTCCTGGTGGACGGAGTCTGGCTCAGCGCCGTCCGTCAGCCGTCGGGAACCCCGCTGGACGCCCCACGTGCGGCGGTGGAGGCCGCGATCACCGCGCTCACCGTCGCGAGGAGAGACGATCGGGCCGCCGACGCGCGGGGATGACATTCGTCAGTGCGCGATCCAGGAGGTTCGACACCGAAGTCGGTGACAACGGCGTCTGTGCCGCGCGCACGGCTCACGCGATCCTGGAAGCATGACCACGACAGCGAACACCACGGCGGCCGGCGCGGACGGTCGAGGCACCACCGCCGACCCCACGGTGGTGGTACGGGACCTGCGCCAACACTACGGCGACTTCGAGGCCGTCAAGGGCGTCTCCTTCGAGATCCGCCCCGGTGAACTCTTCGCCCTGCTGGGCACCAACGGCGCGGGCAAGACCACCACCATCGAGACGCTGGAGGGCTTCCGCCGCCCCAGCTCCGGCACCGTCCGGGTCTTCGGCCTGGACCCCTACGGTCAACCCACCGGGGTCCGTGAACGCACCAACGCCGTCCTCCAGGGCAGCGGTCTGCTGGAGGACCTGAGCGTCGCGGAGACCATGGACCTGGCCCACGACCTCGCCGCCGACCCGGCGAACACCGACGAGATCCTGGAACTGGTGGGCATCGCCGACAAACGCGGGGTCGCGGTCCGTCAGCTGTCCGGTGGCCAGAAACGTCGCCTGGACCTGGCCCTGGCCCTGGTCACCCGACCCGAGGTGCTGTACCTGGACGAACCGACCACCGGTATGGACCCCGAGGCGAGGCACGAGACCTGGCGGATCATCGCGGGCCTGAAGAAGGACGGGGTCGCGATCCTGCTCACGACCCACTACCTGGAGGAGGCCGAGCGGCTCGCCGACCGGCTGGCGATCATGCATCGCGGAGAGGTGAGGGTCGAGGGCACCCTGGCCGGTGTGCTGGCGGGCTGGGGCGACCGGGTGAGCTTCCTGATCCCGGCCGACGTGCGCACAGGTGACCTGCCCGCGCTCCCCGGCACCGAGGTGGCGGTGGAGAGCCGTGACCAGGAGCTGTGGGCCACCTACACCGCCATGGGCGACGACGTGTCCGACAGGGCGCACCACACGGTCGCGGCGCTCATCGCCTGGGCGGCCGAGCACGGAACCACGCTCAAGCACCTCCAGGTACGTGGAGCCTCCCTGGAGGACGTCTTCCTCCGGGTCGCCGACGGCGCCGCCGACCTGGTCCACGGCTGAGCGGGCCCCTCACCGCACCCACCCCACAGAGCCCCTCAGGAGCCCCGATGAGCACGACCACCACCGCCCCGGCCCGCCCCCGGCCCACCATCGGCTGGGCGAGACAGGTCCTACGCCTGTCCCGGACCGAGTTCACCCTGTTCGTGCGGTACAAGACCGCCTGGATGTTCCTCGCCCTGCCGCTGTTCGTGTCCCTCATGACACTTCAACTGCCCAACGACGAGGTCGTACCCGGCTTCGGCACGTCCGACCTGGCCATGGTCGCGTCGATCAGCACCGCCGGCCTCATCCTCGGCGTCGGACATCCCTCGAACGTCTTCACCGCCCGCCGTGAGTCGCTGGTCCTCAAACGGCTGCGGGTGAGCGGCGTCCCCCAGACGGTGATCTTCGGCGCGACCATCGCGGTCGTGCTCCTGTTCTCCCTGATCATCACCGCGCTGGTGGCAGGTGTGATCTTCGCCCTCTCCGAGGCGCTGCCGCGAGACCCCCTGATGCTGCTCACGGCCGTACTCCTGAGCGGTGTCATGTTCTCCCTGTTGGGTCTGCTCATCACCCCGCTCGTCCGTAACGCGGAGGCCGCGCAGATGGCGGCGATGGTGCCGATGACGATCCTGCTGTTCGTCGGTGGCGGGGTCATCCCGCTGGAGTTCCTGCCCGAGACCGTCCGCCAGGTCGTGGGTCTCCTCCCCTCGGTCCCCGCCGGCGAGATGGCGCAGGCCGCCTACACCGGTCACGACGTGTTCGGCGGTTTCGCGGACGCGGAGGAGAAGACCCTCCTGGGCCTGTGGGCCGCGGCGCTGCCCTCGATCGGTGTGATGCTCGCCTGGACCGTGGTCCTGGGGCTACTGGTGCGCCGGTACTTCCAGTGGGACCCCCGTCGACCCTGAGCGGACCCGCGGACCCGGCCTCGGGCGGAACGGGAACGGACCGCTCCGCCCGACACGGCACACTGAGTCCGTACACGAACACCGGGGACGGGACGTCCCGGACGAGGCGTGGAGTGACCGCCCCGCCCGGAGAACCCCGTCCCTCGCGAGGAGACACCGCGTTGAGACAGGACGCCACGCCGACCGACGGCGACCGGAAGAACAGACGCAAGCTCCGTATCGCCCGACGCGTCATCCTCGGGTCGATGCTGGTCCTGGTCCTCTTCGTCCTGCTCATCCCGGCCCTGGACGTCACGATGGCGGGCAGCGGGGGCGACATCGCCCCGTGGCGCCCGATCGTCTCCCAGATCGTCGCGCTTTCGCTCAGCGTGCTGCTGTTCCTCCTCCTGCGCGGCAGACTCGACGGACGACGCGAACCCGATCGCCGGATCTACTGGGCGTCGATCGCCCTGGCGGTGATCGGCTCCGCCACCGTCCAGATGCCCCTGTACTCCATGTTCTTCCTGGCCTCCTGGTGGGCCATCGGGATCTTCGTGACCCCTCGCAGGCTCGCGACCGTGGTCACACTCGGCCTGCTGGCGACGCCCTGGTTGCTCTTCCCGTTCGACCCCATGGCCACCGACCCCCTCGTCCACCTCGTGGTGTGGGTCGTCTCCAGCCTCTGGGCGTTGTTCCTCGCCGTGGGCTCCCTGAGTTCCCTCTGGCTGTGGGACATCACCAACGAGGCGGTCCACGGTCAGGCCGCACGCGCCCGGCTGGCGGTCACCGAGGAGCGTCTGCGCTTCTCCAGGGACATGCACGACCTGCTCGGCCACAGCCTGTCGGCCCTGGCGGTCAAGGCAGAGCTGGCGAGCAGACTGGCCGAACGCGCGCCGGAGCGGGCCGCCATGGAGATGGGCGAGGTGCACGAACTCGCCCGCGAGGCGCTCCACCAGGTGCGCACGGCGGTCAACGGTTACCGCGAGATCGACCTCGCCGACGAGGTGGCCGCCGTGAGCGCCGTCCTGTCCGCCAACGGCACCCGGGTGTCGGTCACCGGCCTGGACGGTCTGGAGCCCTCTCCCCGCCAGGCCTCCCTGGCCGCGTGGGTGGTCCGGGAGGGCGCCACCAACGTGTTGCGGCACAGCGACGCCGGCGCATGCCAGATCGCCTTCGTCACCACCCGGGGCGCCGACATGGGCCGGGCCCTGGTGGTGGAGGTGGCCAACGATCGGGCGCACGGGCGCGGGGACGGTGAGGAGTCCTCCGGCAACGGGTTGGCGGGGTTGTCCGAGCGCGTCGCGATGGCCGGGGGCGCCCTGTCCGCCTCACGCACCAAGGACGACGGTTTCCTGCTCCGGGCGGTCATCCCCTCGTGACCGGCCTCAGGACAGTCGCAGGCTGTCGAAGGCCTCGTCGATGGCGGTGGAGACCGCCTCGCCCCCGTTCGTGTTGAGCCCCAACACGAACGCGCCCCTCTGCTCGCCCGTCTTCACGAGAAGGAAACGCCCGTAGGTCCCCTCCGCGCCCTCCACCGCCGCTTCGAAGGCGGGGGTGCCGTCCACCTCCGTGGGGCCGGAGGTTCCCAGTCGCAACGATCCGATGTCCGAGACCATGCCGCCCAGTGCGTCCAGAGCCAGACGCGCCCCGGCCACCGGCAGGGGTTCCACGGCCAGGAGGTCCCGGTTCCCCGTGACGATGAACGCGTCCGGATCGGCGGGGGAGCCGTACACCGCGTAGGAGGAGTATTCCGGGGGGACCTCGTCGTCGCCGAGCCGGCGCCAGTCCTCATCGGGCAGTCGGTAGGACAACCCCGACGCGGGATCATCGACCATGTCCTCCCCGGCGGTGGACGTGTCGCCGGTGTCCCGGGCTCCGGGGTCCTCCTGGGTCGCTCGTCCGTCGGGAGCGGCCTCCCCCTTCGAGGACGAGGACAGAGGCCCGTTCCCCGACAGGAACCAGATCAGACCGACGGCGGTCACGAGCAGGAAGACGGAGGTCACCGCGAGCGCGACGACCAGGGTCACCCTGCGCGCGGAGTCCGGTTCCCTCGAAGGTCTGCGGCGCGCGGCGGTACCGTCCGGGGTCCTTCGGTGGTCCGGGTCCTTCGTCTGCATGTGCTTTCCGTGCCTCTCCTGGCGGGCTTCACCTCGGGGCGGACGCCCCGCCTGAGGCAATACCCCGCGGAGGGGCCGGCAGATCCGAAGTGGGATGGCCGGATGGGGCCGTTCGCCGTACACGCGGCGAAGGCGACGCCGCCCGGGTCAGAAGGGCCAGCCGACGAGCGGAGGAGTGGACGGACCGGCCGCCGAGAGGAGCACACCGAGCGGTGGCGGGAACATGTCGCCCAACGGCACGGCCTCCGGAAGGACGCGTGCCTGGGAGGACAGGGGGCCGGTGTCGGGGAGGACACGGACGCGGGGCTCCTCCTGGCACGGCTCCGGGGACGGCGGCCTCCCGGCCCGCTCGTCGGGGACGCAGGGACCGACCCCCGTGTGCGTCGGACCGGGCAGCCGGCCGGGTTCCGGTCCGGTCGAGGCGTCCACGTCCACGGACGACAGGCCCAGGACCCGGTCGATCTCCTCGGTGCTGAGCGGGTGATCGGCGTCGGCGACGGCGATGAGCACCTCGGCGTACAGCTCGATCTCGTCCAGGGCGACGTGGTCATGGAGGAAGGGATGGTCGCCCAGGCGCGGGTACGTGTCGTATTCCATGTGCGCTCACCTCCCGGAGACGACGGCGCCGCGGAGGGTCGTGCCGGTCGGCCGCGGACAGGCCGACGCGGACTCCGGACGTGACGGGGCCGGACCCACGTGGCATGGGGCTCCAGGCTATGCGGAGGCGACCGGACCGCGCATGACCCGTGAGGACCAGTGGAGGGGTCACCCGGGTTAGCCAGAGCGCATCGAACACCGGCGGAGACGGTGCTTTCGGACCATCGTCCCCCTCGCCCCGCGCCCCTCCACCTCCCTCTTCCCGGTCGACCCCGGCCGTGGTTCCGAGGGCTTCGCCGGACGCGCGGATCAGGCCCAGTCGACGCTCTGGTGCCGTTCGGCGAGCGCGGCGTAGTGGACCGGGGTGTGCTGGAGCACGAGCCGGTCGTCATCGCCGAGTTCGCGGATCACCTTGCCTGGCACACCCGCCCACAGGGTGTTCGGGGGGACGGTCTTGCCCGGAGGAACGAGGGCGCCCGCGGCCACGAGGGCGCCCCGCCCCACCCTGGCGCCGCCCAGGACGATCGCGCCGATCCCGATGAGCGCGCCCTCCTCCACGACGGCTCCGTGCACCATCGCCTTGTGCCCCAGGCTCACGTCGTCGTGCAGGATCGCGGGTTCGCCGGGGTCGGAGTGCAGGCAGCACTGGTCCTGGATGTTGACCCTGTCCCCGACCACCACGTCCTCACTGTCCGCACGCAGTACGGACCCGTACCAGACGCTGCTCCGCTCGCCCAGGCGCACGCGTCCCACCACCACCGCGCCGGGCGCGATCCACGCCGTGGGGTGGATGTCCGGTCGTCCGAAATCCGCACTCCCCACGCGCGGTGCCGTGGGTCCGTTCTCCGCCTCCGCCGCACTGCCCATCCGTGCCCCTCCCTGAGTACCGGTGTTCGCCGTTCCAGCCGTCGACGGGTGGAACGGCCGGAAGTTGACCGCTCTGCCCCCGTACGGGGATGATCGCGCATACCTTAGTAAGAACGTGACCAAGGTCCACACGGTGGTGTACCCCGTCGGTGATCTTGACGCGATCGCGCCACGCGTGTCTACCTTGGTCTTCTGGACGGTGTCCACGGCGTCACACCCCTTCCCCGGCCGCCGCTCTCCCCCAGGCGGGCGGACCGGGAGAGAACAGAAGGACACTTTCGGTCGGATGTCGTTAACAGGACTCGATGGGTGTCCTTGTGACAATGGGTACGGGTCAACTCGCACCTTCTGTGACGTGCAGTCAAACGGTGTAAGGACATGAAAGGCACATGAGCGATATGTTGCCGGGCGGCGGACTGCAACAAGACAGGTTCCCGACAGTGCGCAAGGGCGGCTATGACAAGGCGCACGTCGACGACTACTACGTACGGATGGACAACCAGTTCAAGAGCCTCCGTGAGCGTCTGCAACGGATGGACGACGAACTGGAGCAGTACAAGCGCGATCTCGCCATCGCCCGCGAGAAGGCTCAGGTCAAGCCTGAGCACGAGCAGATCAGTGAGCGCATGGCGGAGATCCTGCGGATCGCCGAGGAGGAGGCCAAGGAGCGTCGCTCCAAGGTCGAGGCCGAGGTGAAGGAGGCCCAGAAGAAGGCCCAGGAGGAGATCGCCAAGCACCGCAAGGACGCCGAGCAGCACGCCGAACGGGTCCTGTCCTCCGCGCGCTCGGAGGCCACCGATCTGGTCGACAGCGCCAAGAAGGAGGCCGACCAACTGCGTGACCAGGCCCGGAAGGAGGGCGAGCGGCGGCTGAGCGAGGCCGAGGCACGGGCGAAGAAGATCCATGAGACGGCGGATCGCAGGCTCGCCACGCTGACCGCCACCCACGCCGAGGCCCTGCGGCGACTCAAGGACATGCACTCGACCCTGGCCGACCTGGTCGAGGCCGAGGACAAGGCGGGTCCGCTGGAGACCGGTCTGGGGCGTGAGGAGACCGCCTCGGATCGGGAGGAGAAGGACGAGCGGGCGCAGGCCGCGTCCGGTCAGGACAAGAAGCCCCGGCAGGAGCAGGTCGCGTCCGGTCAGGACAAGAAGCCCCAGCCCGCCGGTGCGGCCAGGCCCGAGGCCGACCGCGGGAAGGGAGAGGCGGCCACCAAGGTGACCGCGCCGTCCCAGTCGGAGGCGGACGAGGCGACCGTGCGGATCACTCCGGTGGCCAAGCCGGACCGGGGCGGACAGGACGCGCCCAAGGTCGACCGGACCTCGGTGGGAGAGGGGAAGAAGGAGGGCGGCCAGAGCGCTCCGGCGCAGACCGTCTCCCGTCCTCCGCAGGGCAGCCGCTTCAACGGCCCCGCGCCGGAGGGCGCCCAGGGGCCGTCGGTCGCGCGGACCGTCGGTGGTGACCCGGGTATCACCGGTGTCTACCGGCACCCGGAGGTCGGTCCCCACCAGCCGCCCAAGGGCGAGGAGAGCGTGCGGGTCGTCCGTAAGCAGTAGACGCCCGTGGGGCGGAGGGCTTCCGGGCGCCGAACACACGCGTACGTGAGGCGATCGGCCGGAGGGCATCGGTGTCGATCCGCCCACGAAACCGCTTTTCCGGGGGCGGGGCAGAGCCCCGCCCCCTGGTGTTTTGTGGTCGGTTGTAGGGCGAAGTCCGCCTTGTTGCGGGCTGTCGGCTACGATGCCGACAACCATGATTATCCGCGCGGCCATCAGGTCCGACCTCGGTGCGATCCTGCGTCTGCTCAGGGAACTCGGCGACACCACCCACACGCAGGGCGCTCACGTCCGTATGTCCTCGGCCGCCGTGCGCGCCTGGACGCGGATGGAGAACGACCCCGATCGCACGATCCTCGTCGCCGAGCAACGTGGACAGATCATCGGCACCCTGGGTCTGCTGGTGGTGGCCAACCTCACCCACGACGCCCAGCCCTGGGCGGTGGTGGAGAACGTCGTGGTGGATCCCCAGACCCGGGGTCGCGGTATCGGCCGTGCCCTGATGGAGGACGCGCTCGACCGGGCGACCCGGGCGGGCTGCCACAAGGTCGAGCTTCTGCTCCATGAGAGCGGGCCCGAGGCCCACCGCTTCTGCGCCTCGCTGGGTTTCGCGGACTCCACCGAGGGTTTTCGCCGCTACCTCTGACCGGTGCGCCGCTCGTTCAGCGCCGCGACTCCTTCTCCGAGCCGCCGCGCAGCGGTACGCCCTTCATGAACAGCACGGTGAGCAGGCCGATCACCGCGATGGGCACGCCGGCCAGGAACACCCCCTGCATGGCGTGGTCGAAGGCCCCCACGACCACCTCGCGGATCGGCGCGGGCAGGGCGTGCACCAACTCGGGGGACCCTTGCGCGGACTCGCCCGCCCGGGACAGCCCGATCGACAGCTCCCGTGCGCCCGAGTCGACCCCCGCCTCGGCGTCCTGTGTCATCTGGGCACGCGCCTGGGCCGCGGCCTCGGCCAGTCGGGTGTTGAGCCGCCCCACCATCACCGCGCCGAACGCGGCCACACCGGTGGCTCCGCCCAGGTTACGGAAGAACACGACGGAGGCCGTGCCGGCGGCCATGTCGTTCACCGGCAGGGAGCTCTGGGTGGCCAACAGCAGGATCTGCATGCACAGGCCGAGACCGAGACCCACCAGGATCTGGCCCACGATCACCGTGGTCAGCCCGGGGTCGAGGTGGGCCTGGCTGAGTGAGGCGAAACCGAGCACGCACAGCAGCATGCCCACGACCGGATAGGCCTTCCACCGACCGTTGCCGCCGACCGCGTAGCCGGAGCCGATCGAGGTGGTCAGGAAGGCCGCCACCAGAGGAAGCGTCATCATGCCGGACACGGTCGGTGTCATGCCGTGGACCATTTGCAGGTACTGCGGCATGTAGATGATCAGGCCGAACATCATCATGCCGACGCAGACCGAGCTGAGAGAGGCCAGCACGAACGTGCGGTCGCCGAACAGTCGCGCCGGGATGATCGGCTCCCGCGCACGGCGCTCCACCACCACGGCGGCGACGGTGAGGAGGACGGACGCCCCACCGAGGAGGTAGGACGGCGGAGAGTTCCAGGCGATCTGGGTACCGCCCAGGCTGAGCAGGACGATCGCCGTGCTGGCGGCGCTGAAGATCAGACTCGCGCCGAGCCAGTCCACCGGTGCGTCCCTGCGGGGGACGAACGGCATGGTGAACATGAACTGGATGACGACGAAGGCGCACAGGGCCAGCGGAACGGTGATGAGGAAGCACCAGCGCCAGCCGAGCGGACTGTCCACCAGGAATCCGCCGACCAGAGGGCCGAGGACCGTGGAGACGCCGAACACCATGCCGATGAGACCGCTGTAACGGCCGCGCTCACGAGGGGCGACGACGTCTCCGAGGATGATGTTGGGCAGCGTGGCCAAGCCTCCGACCCCCAACCCCTGAAGGGCCCGGGCGGCGATCAGCCAGTTGATGTCCTGCGCCAGACCCGCCGCGATCGAGGCCACGATGAAGACGACCAGGGCCACCTGGAAGAGGAGCTTGCGGCCCCAGATGTCGGAGAGCTTGCCCCACACGGGTGTGGACGCGGTCATGGTCAGCAGGGCCGCCGTGGCGACCCAGGCGAGCCTGTCCTGCCCGCCGAGCTCTCCCATGATCGTGGGCAGCGCGGTGCCCACGATGGAGTTGGTGAGCATCGAGGTGAGCATGGCCAGGACGAGGCCGAACATGATGCGGCGCACGGCACGACGCGAGGGCAGTGCGGGGGCGTCGGACGGTTCCGTCGGGGGCGTGGGCGCGGACGTGCCGGGGACGGAGACGTTCGGCGCGGGGGCCTTCGGGGGGTTCACGGTGCTGAGGGAGGGATCATCGGAGGTCTCCGTTCGCACGACCGGGTCGGACTCGGCGTCGGCGGGAGGGTTGCGAGGCGCGGATCTCCGACGCAATGAATACTCCACGCGAGGCCCCCCGATCGCGGACGCAGGAAAGGCCCCGCGGTGACACGTGGGGCATCGTTCTCCCTCAGGTATATGTAAACACTGTTGACCTGTCAAATCGATATCTCTCCCCACGTTTCGGTATGCGAGGGGTCCACGAAGGTGCCAATCTGGAGGACCGAAAACCAGACCGCAGCCGCCAAGGGGTGTGCAGATGGACCGTCCGGGGGAGACCGGAGGCGGCACCGGGCCGACACGGGGACGTGAGGCCACCAGGGCCCGCATCCTCGCCAGCGCCAAGGAGTTGTTCACCAACGAGGGGTACGGCTCGGTGTCGTCGAGGATGATCGCCTCGCACGCAGGCGTCAACGTGGCGCTGATCAACCGCTACTTCGGCGCCAAGCGTGGACTGCTGACCGAGCTCCTGCGGGAGGACGGCGTCTTCCCCGGCGTCATCGAGGGTGATCCCGCCACGCTCACGCGACGTCTGGCCGAACACTCGGTGAGCCGTCTGCACGGCGAGGGCACCGCGCTCCAGCGGGCCCTGGACGACTCCGCGGGCGACCCCGACCTACAACTGGTCTACCAGGAGAGGATCACCAGCGCGATGATCGATCCGCTGACGGTCTACCTGGGAGGAGACCGCGCCCGAGGCCACGCCTCCCTGATGGCGGCGGTGATGCTGGGACTGACCCGGGTACGGCGGGTGGAGGGGGCGACGGCGCTACGCGCACTGGATCGAGACTTGCTCAGGGACAGGATCCAGGCCCTTCTGGAGCTGTGCCTGGAGGACTTCGCCGAGGATTCGGGCGAGAAGGCGCGGCCGTGGGAGGACGAACGGGAGGATTGAGGGACCTCCGGGGACCGGGGAGGTCGTCGGTCGTCCTCGGATGCCTCAGACCACTCAGGCCAGGGTGGGGAGGGAGGAGATGATCGCCGCGACGGCGATCACGGGCAGGATGAAGGCCCAGTACTGCATCGGCACGAAGAAGAACGTGTGCGAGTTGCGGTAGAGCACGGGCTGTCCTGTCCCGGGGTGGAAACCCTGGACGGGTGCGTTCCACTTCTGGCCGAGGAGGAACACGGCGACCGAGGCCAGGGCCAGACCCAGGCCGACGCCGAAGCCGGCGCTTTCCGTGCCCAGGAGGGAGGCGGCGCCGAAGCCGAGGGGGACCGCGAAGAGCGCGCCGATCAGCAGGACGAGGATGCCCCGACCCTTCCAGATGATCATGGTGTTCCTTGTATCGGTAGGGGTTTTCGGACTCGCGTAGGCTAGCGGAAACCTCGGACCAATTCCCCGGTATTTACCGGAAAGAGGGATATCCACTATTTCCGTCTCGGCGGCCTGTCGCGGGCCACGGCCGACGACACCGGCGGACCCTCCCACCAGGCGGCCCTCGTCCTCACCGACCGGGGCGCCGTCCCCGTGGGCGCCGCCGACCTGGTGGTCTTCGACCCCGACGCCGTGGCCGCCCGCGCCACCTACGAGCGGTCCCGCCGGAGCCCGGTGGGCACCCACCACGTCCTGGTGAACGGGGAGTTCAGCGTCCGGGACGGGCGCCGCACCGACAGCCTGCCCGGCAGAGGTCCCTCCGGAGGAACCGCGGCTGAGCCCCCTCGCCGACCGGCGCGTCGAACGCCGCGTGGCACCCGGCCCGGCGCTCTCGGTCGGGGCCACACGAGGCATGGGATCGAAGGGTCAACCGATGACGATGGCGCCCGCGAGGACCGGATCGCCGAAACTCACCGACCCGTGCCCGGAGGCCAGGGCGCGACTGCCCTGACAACTGGTACCCGAGAAGAGCGCGAACTTCACCTTGCCCTCCGTGGTGATCCCGGTGACGCCGCCCTGCCCGGTCTTGAGGGTGCGGCACCCCCCGTTCTCCACCTTCTGTTCGTAGCCGGACTCGAAGGTGACTCTGACCTGGGGGGCCTGCTCCTCTCTTTGGGTCAGCCCGGCGATCGCTCCGGCGATGGTGGCGGACATGGTGGCGAGGTTCGCAGGGCGGATCGGCACGTGACTCCCCTTCTCTGCCGGGCTCGCGTGGGCGCGACGGCCCTTGACGAGTACGGAGCTGATTACTCTGTGTCATTTAGCTACAGGACCACGGGAACCGAGGGGAGCCCCGGCGGAGTGTCGGCGGATTTCTCCAGGTCGTGCGTGCGGCGGTGTCGAGGACGGGAGGCCGAGCGCCATGGATAGGATGAGATTCGCCCGGAAGTGAGGAGGAAGAGCCCGATGAGCCTCCTTCTCGCGTTCTTCGAGTTCCTCGTCCTGGGCGTCGTCCCCACCGAACTGCTGCCGGCCCCGCTCGCCCTGGCCCTCGTCCTGATCACCATCGGCGCGGCCCTCACCTGGTGCGTCCTGCACGGCGCCGGGGCCGGACTCGCCAAGGACACCGCCACGGGTGCGGGACACGCGATGCGCCGCCGGTCCGCGCGGGCGCCCGTGCCCGCTCTTCGCGATCCCGACGCGGACGGACATCCCCGTCCACGAGCACCGGGAGCGGCCCTCCCGGCCGCTCGCTGACCGTCTCGACGACCACCCGCGCGCCCTCGCGCGCCCGTTCCGTCTCCGCCCGCCTTTTGGCGTCCCCGCCGTGCCCCGGTGCCCCGCGCCTTCGGCGCGTTCGGGACGTGACCCGGGGGTCCTGTGTCGAGCGGCGGTCCCGAGCGGCCCGACGTCTGTCTCTCCCCTCCGGACGAAGGGCCATCCCACCATGTACGACTTCGGGCCGATCTCCGCGGCCATGACCCTGCTCTCGACGACCCTGAGCACCTTCACCTCACTGCTCACACCCCTTGTCGGAGGTGGAGCGGCGGGGATCGCGGTCCTCCTCCTGACCGTGGTCGTGCGCCTGCTGCTCGTCCCCCTGGGGGTGATCCAGGTCCGTGCGGAGAAGTCCCGCGCGCGCATAGCCCCGCTGCTGGCCGAGATCGCGGCGAAGCACAAAGGGAACCCCGAGAAGCTCGTGGCCGAACAGCGCAGGATCTACACCGAGGCGGGCACCTCACCGCTGGCGGGCTGTCTGCCCGCCCTCGCCCAGATCCCGCTCATGATCTCCCTCTACGGGGTGTTCGTCGGGGCGGGCGACGCGGAGGAGCCGATGCTCGCGCACACCTTCGCGGGCGTGGAACTCGGCGCGACCATGTTGGCCGGTGCCGACGGGCCGGTCGTGGCGCCGGTGTTCGCCGTCGTCCTGTCCCTGATCGCCCTCGTGGCATGGGCCAACCGGCGCTATCTCATGTTGCCGACCATGCGGGCGAACGCGGTGGCCGACCCACACCGGCCGCAGTTCGCCTTCCTGAGCCACGTGCAGTTCGTCACCGTGGTGGTGGCCGCGTTCGTGCCGCTGGCCGCAGGCCTGTACCTGTTGGCCTCCAGTGCCTGGGCACTGGGCGAACGGCTTCTTCTGCGCAGGGTGATCCCCGATTGAGCGTCGGCGGTCAAAAGTCCACGCTGACGCAGGCCAAGCGGTCCCCGGCCGTGCCGGCCTCGCCCTCCCCGGTGTTGGTGTGGTGCTCGTGCAGGACCAGGGATCGGGCCTCACCCTCGCGGAACTCCCAGTCCACCGTGGCCTCGCTGACGGCGTTCCCGCTCTCGTCGGTGGTGAAGTCGAGCCAGACCTCGTTCTCGGGGTTGGCGTACTCGGGATCGGTGGAAGGCTCGTCCTCGGTGGCCGCCGGGTCGACCTCGTTCTGGTAGTGGGGGCCGGCGTCGGCGGGGTCCTCACCACAGGGACGGGTGTGCACATGGGCGCCGAAGTCGCGGTCGGCCTCCAGACCGGTGCCGGTGAACCGCACGGAGGTCTGTCCGTCCTGTTCGCGCACCTGGACGTCGGAGGTGGCGCCCTCGGGAACGGCCGTCTCGTCGTAGGTGATGGCCCCCGTGCCCTCACCGGGGGGCAGGAAGGTGGAGGCCGTCACGCTGGGAGACGCGGTGGCCTGGATCCCCCGGGCGTCGTCCGTGGCGGCCGACTCCTCCTCGACCACGGGGGGCTCCGCGTCGGCGCATCCGGAGGCGAGGAGCGCGGTCAGGGCCAGGCCGACGGCGAAGGGTGCGGTGCGCATGACGGACTCCCGATGTCTTCTGGACGGTCGCACGCAAGACTACCCAAGGTATCGAATGAATAACTGAGCGTGCGAGTTCTGTGTCGACGGGGAGGGAAAGGCGTCCTGTGTGTGAAGGATCCCGACCAGGGTCGGTGCTCACACGACAGAAGCGGGCGCTTTTCGGCTTCCTCGAAGGGGGATCGTATCCCTGGGTGTCCAGCCTAGGGCCGAATGCGCCTCTGGGGAGCGCCCGAACCACGCTTTTCGGCCATGCGGCGGTTCCGGATGTTCGCGCTCGCGGTGGCCCGTGGCGTACGAGGAGAGTCGCCCCGTCACCCTGTGGCCCACGCTCCCGTGGTGATGGGACACTGGTGATCGACCACGATCCGCGGCGAACAGGTGCTATGCGAACGATCAAACGCGACGGCGAGTACGAGCTGGAGATCCGCAAGTCCCGCTTCATCTGCGCGCTGGCCAGGGTGGGCGACGAGGACGCGGCGCGTGCCTTCATCGCCGAGCGCCGCAGGGAGCACTGGAACGCCACCCACAACTGCACCGCCTACGTACTGGGGGACGACGGAGGAGTGCAGCGCTCCAGCGACGACGGGGAGCCCGGCGGAACGGCGGGGGTGCCCATGCTGGAGGTGCTCCGGCACCGCCGCCTCACCGACACCGTCGCCGTGGTCACCCGCTACTTCGGCGGGGTCAAACTCGGCGCCGGCGGGCTGATCCGGGCCTACGGCGGAGCGGTGTCGGCCGCCGTGGACGAGATCGGGATCCTGGAGCGCCGCGAACTGCTCGTCGTGGACGTGTTCGCCGACTACATGCTCGGCGGACGCCTGGAGAGCGACCTACGGGACTCCTCCCTGACCGTGCGGGACGTCGCCTACGCCGACCGGGTCCGCATCGAGGTGGCCCTGCCCGAGGACGACCTTCCCGGTTTCGAGGTCCGCCTGGCCGAACTGACCGGAGGCAGGGCAGAGTTCGAGGTGAAGGGCACCACGATGGTGGAGGTGGAGCCCTGAGGACGTGCGGGGAAACGCTCACGTAGCAGTAACGAGTGGCGCCCCAGGGTGTGCACGTGTCATGACGCGGCTTAGGATTTTGCCGTAAACGTCACCGTTCGTGGGGGAGAGACCGTCCATGCGCAGCTCTCGGGTGCCCCAGGCTTTCACCTGTGGCCTCGCGGTGCTGCTGATCACCGCGTGCACAAGCGATGCGGAACCTCCCGCGCCTCCGTCGCAGAAGGAGCCGAGCCCGATCCCCACGGCCTTCGAGGGCGAGGCCCCGCCCGGGATCGAGGGCGAGGTCCTGCGGTACCTGCACGGTGACGCCGCGGACGTCCACGAGATCCTCGACGACCCCTTCGGTGTCCGGATCAGCCCGGTGGGCGACGCCCTCCTCATCAGTTCCGGCGGCGAGGACCGCCACCTGCTGCACGACGCGGCCACCGGCGAGACCCTGTGGGAGGGCCAGGCGCGCTTCCGAGGCTTCGACACCGACCGTGACGGTGGACAGGTCCTGCTCATGGCCGACACCGAGGGAGCGCCGTTCGTCCTGGACGCCCGAGGCGAAACGGTGTGGGAACCCGCCGAGGAGGGCGACGTCTACCTCGACGGACTGGCCGTGCGCCGCCCCGACGAATGGTCCTCGGAAGAGCCGTTCGGTGCCTTCTCCCTGCTGGACGCCGAGGGCGACGAGTTGTGGTCCTACGACTTCGAGGCGCCGCCCGAGCCGGAGGAGGACTCGGGCGAGGAGGACTCCGAGGAGGGCGAGGAGGACCCGGACGAGTCCGGTGGGGGACCGGAACCGGGCGTTCCCGTGGCGGTGTCGGGCGACCTGGTCCTGCTCGCACACGGCGGTCCCGGTCTGAACGCCTACTCGGTGGACCCCGACGCCGAGGACGCCGGTGACGAGGACGACGAGGACGCCGACGCCGAGAAGGTGTGGGCGGTCGACGGCGAGGACGCGGACCTGGGACTGTCGACCTCAGCGCCCGCCCCCGCACCGCAGGTGCTCGGCTTCTACCCGCTGCCGGGGGACGAACCGGAGTCCCCGGCCGAGGAGGAGGACGACACTGAGGACGACGGTGAGGACGCGGACGAGGTCCTGCTGCTGCGCTGGGCCTACACCGAGGCGCCCTCCGTCCTCACCGCGCACGACCCGCGCGACGGCGACCTGGTGTGGTCCCTGGAGGAGCCGGGGACCAACCCGGTGGCCGACCCCTTCCACACGGCCAGGGCTCCGGGCGGCCTGCACGACGCCGCCACGGGCACCCTCCTGCTGTCCCAGGCCAGCGGCGCCGCCCCCATGATCGCGATCGACCTGGCCACCGGAGAGGTCCTGTGGGGACTGGAGGAGGAGGCCGGATCCATCTCGCCGGCCTTCGCCTTCGACGGTCTGGTCTACGGCGACTCCCGTGCCAGCACGGGCGAGGACCGGCAACTCGTCCTCGACGCCGTCACGATGGACGTGGTCGAGGACGAACTTCCGGCCTATGTGGAGGCGGTCACCGAGAGCGGGCACGCCGTCCTCGTGCAGGACCGGCAGCGCTTCGTCTACGGTCCCCCACCGCAGGAGGAGGAACCGAGCCCCTCTCCGAACCCTTCGCCGTCCGACGACGCGAGCTGAACCGACGACGTGGCCTCGGAAAGGGGCTTCGTGGACCGAGGCGGCGGGATCGGCGACGACCGGGCCGTCCGCGAGGAAACCGACTGTGGCTGATGCCCGGCGGGCTCCCCGCCGGGGCGGGGGCCCACTGGGATGGGATGGGAGCCCGCCGGCGAGGGAGCCGCTGGCGGGAGAGCCCGTTGGGGTGGGGGGAGCCCGCCGGCGAGGGAGCCCGTGTCGCTATCGGGCGAGGTCGAAGGCGGCCCAGGTGTGGGTGCCGAGGTCACCGAAGCGGCAGACGCGGGAGTATCCCCAGGCTGTGGACAACTCCCCGACCATGAGCAGCCCGCGTTGGCCCTCGGCCTCGTCCCACTCGGCGGCGGTGCGCGCCTCGGGGATCTCCGGAACGCCCCCGGACAGTCCGTCGTCGGTGAACCCCAGGGTCACCGAGCCGTCGTCCACCAGCCACAGGGTCCGGACGACGCGCCCGTCATCCCCTCCCGAAGCGGTGTACTTGACGCAGTTGGCGAACAGCTCGCTGCCGCACAGGACCAGCGTCTCGGCGACGTCCTCGTCGAACCCCTCCAGGTCGGCGCGCAGGTCGCGGCGGACCCGGGACAGGTGGGAGAGGTCCCCGGGGTAGAGGCGGTGCTCCCACAGGCGGGTCGGGGTCATGCTCCCACCCCCGCAGTCTGCTTGTGCTCCTGCTGGGCCTGCCACCGGCGGACGGCCTCGGCGAGGTCGTCGAAGGTGACCGGCGGCGGGTCGGAGGCGAGCAGGTCGCCCTCGGCGATCCGGGGTTCGGGGATGCGCGGCGCGGCCCACCGCTGGAGGCGCGCGGTCGCGGCGGCCTGGACACGGCTCTGTTCGTGGGCGGTGTAGTAGGGCCTGACCAGGGGAAGGTCGTCGGCCGGGAAGACCTCGCGCGGCTCGGCCAGGCGCGGGGCGGCGGGGGGAAGCGGTCGGACGGCGGGACCGGGGTGGGCGGCGTAGCGGCGCACGCGGGTCGAACGTCGGCGGACGTGACGGCCACGGGGAGAGGCGAACAGCGCTCGCAGGAGCCCGAGGGCATTCCTGAGGAGCGCGGCACTAAACTGGCTCACGCTGGCAATCCTTGGGTTGAAAGAAGTTGAATTGCTGGCCATGGCCCCGGGCGCTGACAGAGCGTCGCGGGGTCACGATTTCTTCGGTTGTGCGGCCAGAATAGGGCACGGCGGGGCCGCGTGCACACTTTTCGCACAGAACGCCGAAGAATTTCTCAGGAAGGGTGTTCTGGCTGGTCAGGATGCCGTTGGGCTCCGGGGATAAAAGAAAGAAGTCCCATTCGCGGTGATCTTGCTCCCAGCGTCATTGTGAACAGTCGAAGTCGACGCTGGGAGCAAGATCACGGGGGCAGGCGGCGGAGAGGCCGTCCCCGCTCAGTCCCCGCTCGTCTGAAGCTTCTGGTAGAAGGCGAGCGACCCGCCGTTGATCATGTACGCCTCGTACGGGCTGACGGTGTCCTCAGCGGAGTCCACCCACGCCACTCCGCCATCTTGCGCGTAGCAGAGGAAGTCCGCCGGGTCCTCGGCTCCGGGCACCATCACGACCACGTCGTCGGTGTCGCAGAACACCGCCTCCGCCTCGGAGTAGTGCCGCAGCCAGTCCTCCAGGAACTCGCGGGTCACCGGCATCTCGGGGTACTCGAACGAGAACTCCACCCCGCCCGCGACCTCCTCGGAGGTCACCGGGAATTCGAGGTCGACCCCGCCGTAGGTGAGCGTGCACACGGTGGACAGGTCGTCCGGGCACTCGGCGACGGCGTCGGGATCGACCTCGCCCGCCACCCCCGAGACGTCCGACAGCAGGTGCCATGCGGCGCGCTCATGCACCGGCGCAGACTCGTCGGGCTCGGCGGGCAGGTCGGACAGGTCCGCCTCCGGCGGGTCGGCGGGGACCTCGCCCTCCACGAGCAGCGCGGACAGGTCCTCCCGGGAGGCCTCGCTCAGATCCCCCCGCGCGGATCCGCCCGACTCCTCGGCGGTGCCGCCGCCGCAGGCGGTCGCGGTCAGGGCGAGAGCGGCCGTCAGGGGGAGGAGGAACTTCCACGGGCGCAGGGGCATCGTCGGGTTTCCTTCGTGGTCGTTGTCGGGAAAAGGGGGACAGGACGTCGTTCCGGAGGGGTGTGATGCTCCTGGGGTCGGGGTGGTTCTCGCTTTCTGCACGCGATGTAGCGGTGTGGTGACCGCCCCTCGCCTTTCCCTGCCTTTTCCCGTGGCGCTTCTACGGTCTGCCGCCTTCCCCCGTGATCTTGCTCCCAGCGTCACTGGGGGCGTCCGGCAGTGTCACCCGGAGCAAGATCACCGGGGAAAAGGCGTGCTTCTCCACCCGGGCGGCACCGAGGAAGGCCGTCGAGGAAGGCCGTCTGCCGTCCCCCGGTGGGAGTCGGGGCCAGGTGAGCGTGCCACGGTGGCGGCCGGGATCGGGAGGAGCCGGAACGAACCCGGTGATCTTGCTCCTAGCGTCACTGGGGGCGTCCGGCAGTGTCGCCCGGAGCAAGATCACCGGGGATAAGGCGCTCAGCGCCCGGCACTGGCGACGGTGGACAGCACGTAGTCGGGGCGCTTGAGGTCCCGCCAGGTGAAGCGGACGATCCGAACGTCCGGATACCAGACCTGAAGCGCGTTCTGACGTTGCCGATCCCTGGCCAACGCCTGCGGAGTGCTGTGCGGACCGACGCCGTCGGCCTCACCGATGAGACGCAGGTCCTCCCACCAGAAATCGACGATGCCGATGAGCCTGCCGTGCCCATCGATGAACCGGTGCTGAAGATCGGTGGGCGGCAGGCCCCCGTCGACGCACAGCAGCCGCACGCGGGTCTCCAGAGGACTCTGGGCGCGGCCGTCGGCGAGCGGCCACCACCTGCGCACGTTCACACAGCCCCTGCGCCCCCGATTGGCCCTCTCCAACTGCGGGATGTCCTCGCGGGTGATGAGACCCTGGTTGAGCGCCGAGTCCATGAGGCACACGGCGGTCTCCCGGTCCACGTGCAAAAGGACGTCCCGTAGGGTCCTGCCGGGATCGGTCAGGCGGAGACCGCCCTCCACCGTGGTGACCTCCTCCCTGGACACGTACCAGCTGTGCAGGGTGATCCCCTGAACGTGGCGCTGGGCACCGAGGGCGGGGATGACCATGTGCACCTCCCGGCCGTCCCACTGCGGAAGCCCTTCCATCCCCCACAGGAGGGCGGCGGTGCGACCTCCGGCGAAGGACTGCGGCCCCAGGGACAGCTGGGCCGCCATGGCCGAGGTGCGCAGACGCATGGCCGGATCAGAGCGTTCGATCATGGAGCGGACGGAGTACACCCGGGGGTGGGGACGCCCCCATGCGCCGCCACGCAGGAGCCGACGGATGTCGTCCTTGGTGAGGCCGAGGTCGCGGGCCTGTTCCCAGCTGAGCATTCCGTACTGCCGGGACGCCACCGCGACCGCCGCCATGGTGGTGGTAACACGTGAAGGCCTTGGTGAGGGGGTCGTCTGGTTCATGCTCACACTCTGAGTCCAGAGCCGTCGCTCCACCAGGGCTTCCTGCGGCCTGTGGACGGCCGCCTCCCCTCCACCACCCGTCCGCCCGCCTCCCCTCCACCCCGTGATCTTGCTCCTAGCGTCACTGGGGGCGTCCGGCAGTGGCACCCGGAGCAAGATCACGGGGTGAGGGTTGCTCTTCGCCCCGCTCGCCCCGCCTGCCCCGCCCCGCTCGCCCTACCCGCCTGCCCCGCCCCGCTCGCCCTACCCGCCTGCCCCGCCCCATCCGCCCTACCCGCCTGCCCCGCCCCATCCGCCCCTCCCACCCCACCCGACACGCGCGGAGACGCAGACGACTTCAGCAGGTCAAGGCACTGGCATCCGGGTGGTGGGAGCACCCCCGACGTTTCGTGACCGAGCGTGATTTCCTACCATCCGATGTATGGACGTCCCTGAGAACGGGGCCGCCGGTTCCGGCGCGCCCGACCTGGCCGAGGGGTTCCCGGCCGCCACGTACGGACGGTGGCGTGAACTCGTCGCGGGAGTGCTGCGCAAGAGCGGTGTTCCCGAGGAGAGGCTCGCCGACGCACCCGAGTCGGTGCTCGCCACGCACACCTACGACGGTTTCGCGATCGCACCCCTCGCCACCGCCGAGCCCGCGGCGGCCGACCCCGGTTTCCCGGGGCTGCCCCCCTTCACCCGGGGCTATAGGCCCGGCGGCGGGGTCGCCCAGGGCTGGGACATCCGTGCCCGTCACACCGACGCGGACCCGGCCGTCCTGCGCCGCCGCGTGCACAACGACCTGATGAACGGTGTCAGCTCGCTGTGGATCGCGGTCGGCGGTACCGGCCTGCCGGCCTCGGCGCTGGGCGAGGCCCTCACCGACGTCCACCTGGACCTGGCACCCGTGGTGCTGGATGCGGGCTCCCACTACTCCGACGCCGCCGACGCGCTGCTGCGCGCCCACGCCGACGCCGACGTGCCCGACGGGCGGATCATCTCCCACCTGGGGGTGGACCCCCTCACCACCGCCGCTCGCGCGGGAGAGCGCCCCGACGTCACCGACCCGGTGCGCTTCGCCGTCGACCGCGCCGAGAACCGGCCCGGACTGGGACTGGTGGTGGCGGACGGCCGTCTCGTGCACGACGCGGGCGGCTCCGACGGCCAGGAACTGGGGTGGGTCGTCGCCGCGGCGACCGCCTACCTGCGCGCCCTGCACGACGCCGGGCTGGACGTGGCCGACGCCGCTCGGCGCATCGAGTTCCGGCTGGCCGCCAACGCCGACCAGTTCGCGGTGATCGCCAAGCTGCGGGCCGTGCGCGCCATGTGGAACCAGGTGCTGGCCGCGAGCGGGGTGACCGCCGACCAGCGCACCATGCGGCTGCACGCGCCCACGTCCGAGGCGATGATGACCCGCCGCGACCCGCACGTGAACATGCTGCGCACCACCGTCGCCTGCTTCGCCGCCGGGGTCGGCGGCGCCGACGCGGTCACCGTGGCCCCGTTCGACTCCGCGGTGGGCCTGCCCGACGACTTCGCGCGCCGCATCGCCCGCAACACCCAGTCCCTGCTCATCGAGGAGTCGCACCTGGCGCGGGTCGTGGACCCCGCCGGGGGCTCCTTCCACGTCGAGGCCCTCACCCGTGACCTGTACCGCGCGGGCTGGGCGTTCTTCCAGGAGACGGAGGCCGCGGGGGGCGCGGCCCAGGCCCTGGAGAGCGGACTCCTGCGCGAGCGGGTGGACGCGGTGTGGGAGCGTCGACGCCTGGACCTGGCCCATCGCCGCGCCCCGCTCACCGGGGTCAGCGAGTTCCCCAACGCGGCCGAGGTCCCGCTGGTGCGCGACCCCGACCCGGCCTCCCCTCCCGCCACGCCGGTCACCGGAGGCTTCCCGGTCCGCCGGTACGCCGAGGAGTACGAGGCGTTGCGCGACCGCAGCGACACCCAGGCGGGCGACACCGGGCACCGGCCCACGGCCTTCCTGGCCACGCTCGGGCCGGTGGCCGTGCACACCGCGCGCGCCTCGTTCGCGGCCAACCTGCTCGCGGCGGGCGGTGTCGACTCCCACGACCCCGGACCGTTGGAGGACGCCGAGGCCGTGGCTTCGGCCTTCGCGGCCTCGGGTCACCGCGTCGCGGTGATCTGCTCCTCCGACGAGGTCTACGCCGAGCAGGCCGAGGTCGTCGCCCGAGCGCTCAAGGGGGCGGGCGCCCGGCGGGTCCTCCTCGCAGGCAAGCCCCGCGACGCCTACCGCGAGGCGGGCGTGGACGGTTTCGCCTACGCCGGCTGCGACGCCGTCGCCCTGCTCACCGACCTGCTCGACACCCTGCTCACCGATCCGCCGGCACAGTCCACCACAGCCCAGGGGGCGCGTTCATGATCCCCGACTTCTCCACCGTGGCCCCGGAGCCGCCCGAGTTCTCCGGCGAAGGCGGTGACGCCGCATGGCGTCGCGCCGTGGAGGCCAGTACAGGTAAGGCCGCCGACGCCCTGGAGTGGGAGACCCCCGAGGGCATCGGCGTCAGGCCCCTCTACACCCCCGACGACGTCGCGGGGCTGGACTTCGTGTCCGGACTGCCGGGTGTTCCGCCCTACCTGCGCGGCCCCTACCCGACCATGTACGTCAACCAGCCCTGGACCATCCGTCAGTACGCCGGGTTCTCCACCGCCGAGGAGTCCAACGCCTTCTACCGGCGCAACCTGGCCGCGGGACAGAAGGGGCTGTCGGTCGCCTTCGACCTGGCCACCCACCGCGGCTACGACTCCGACCATCCCCGGGTGGCGGGCGACGTGGGCATGGCGGGCGTGGCCATCGACTCCATCTACGACATGCGTCAGCTGTTCGACGGCATCCCGTTGGACCGGATGAGCGTGTCCATGACCATGAACGGCGCGGTGCTGCCCGTCCTGGCGCTGTACATCGTGGCCGCCGAGGAACAGGGTGTGCCCCCGGAGAAGCTCTCGGGGACCATCCAGAACGACATCCTCAAGGAGTTCATGGTCCGCAACACCTACATCTATCCGCCGCAGCCGTCGATGCGGATCATCTCCGACATCTTCGCCTACACCTCGCAGCGGATGCCGCGCTTCAACTCCATCTCCATCTCCGGCTACCACATGCAGGAGGCCGGGGCCACGGCCGACCTGGAACTGGCCTACACCCTGGCGGACGGCGTGGAGTACATCCGCGCCGGTCAGCGGTCCGGGTTGGACGTGGACGTGTTCGCGCCGCGCCTGTCGTTCTTCTGGGCGATCGGCATGAACTTCTTCATGGAGGTGGCCAAGCTCCGCGCCGCACGCCTGCTGTGGGCGCGCCTGGTCAAGGACATGGGCGCGGTCAAGGACAAGTCGCTGAGCCTGCGCACCCACTCCCAGACCTCGGGCTGGTCGCTCACCGCCCAGGACGTGTTCAACAACGTGGTCCGCACGTGCGTGGAGGCGATGGCCGCCACGCAGGGGCACACCCAGTCGCTGCACACCAACGCCCTGGACGAGGCGTTGGCCCTGCCCACCGACTTCTCCGCGCGCATCGCCCGCAACACCCAGCTGCTGTTGCAGCAGGAGTCGGGTACGACCAGGTCGGTCGACCCGTGGGGCGGCAGCTACTACGTGGAACGCCTCACCCACGAGTTGGCGACGAGGGCGTGGGCGCACATCCAGGAGGTGGAGGCGGCCGGGGGCATGGCCGCCGCCATCGACGCCGGTCTGCCGAAGATGCGCATCGAGGAGGCCGCCGCCCGCACCCAGGCCCGTATCGATTCGGGCCGTCAGCCGGTGATCGGCGTCAACAAGTACCGTCCCGACACCGAGGACGAGATCGAGGTCCTCAAGGTCGACAACACGCGGGTACGCGCCCAGCAGCTGGACAAGCTCGCCCGCCTGCGTCAGGAGCGGGACGAGGCGCGTGTGGAGGCGGCGCTGGAGGCGCTGACCAAGGCGGCGGCGGGGGAGTCCAGGGCCGACGAGTCCCTGACCAACAACCTGCTGGCCGCCGCCGTGGACGCGGCCCGGGCCAAGGCCACCGTCGGCGAGATCTCCGACGCCATGGAGAAGGTCTTCGGGCGCCACTCCGGGCAGATCCGTACCATCCAGGGTGTGTACAGGGATGAGGCGGCGGGCAGCGCCGACGCGGCGGAACGCATGGAGCGGGTGACCCGCAGGGTGGACGAGTTCGCCGAGGAGGAGGGGCGTCGTCCCCGCATCCTGGTGGCGAAGATGGGCCAGGACGGACACGACCGGGGTCAGAAGGTGATCGCGACGGCCTTCGCCGACCTGGGTTTCGACGTGGACGTGGGTCCGCTGTTCCAGACCCCCGCGGAGGTCGCCGCGCAGGCCGTGGAGGCCGACGTGCACGTGGTCGGTGTGTCCTCGCTGGCGGCGGGGCACCTGACGCTGGTCCCCGCGCTGCGCGAGGAGCTGACCGCGCTCGGGCGCGAGGACATCATGATCGTGGTCGGCGGGGTCATCCCCCCGGCGGACTTCGCGCCGCTGCGGGAGGCGGGCGCGGCGGCGATCTTCCCTCCGGGGACGGTCATCGCCGAGGCGGCCATCGACCTGATCGACCAGTTGGAGGAGAAGGCGGGGTAGGCGCGGGGTCGGTGGGATCGGCCCCATCGGTGGACCCCATCGGCAGGACCCACCGACCGGCCCGTTCGCGGCCGAACGGCGAACACCCACGGTCGCCGGTCATCGCACGTGGGACGGCACACGCGGCCCCAGGGCCGGGAGGAGGACGAAAGAGCGTGGACGACCGGGCTCCGGCGCCGGGGGCGCCTGGTGCGAGACGGCGCCGTCCGGTGGACGTGGCGGCCCTCGCCGAGGGAGTGCTGTCGGGGCACCGGCCCACGCTGGCGCGCGCGATCACGCTGGTGGAATCCCGCCGCCAGGACCATGTCCGGGCCGCACAGGAACTGCTCGTCCGGCTCCTACCGCACACCGGTAAGGCCCACCGGGTGGGGATCACCGGTGTGCCCGGGGTCGGCAAGTCCACGTTCGTCGACGCGCTGGGCACCAAGCTGACCGGGGAGGGGCACCGCGTGGCGGTGCTCGCCGTGGACCCCTCCTCCACCCGGACCGGCGGCAGCATCCTGGGTGACAAGACCCGCATGGCGCGGTTGTCGGTGGACCCCAACGCCTTCATCCGCCCCTCGCCCACGGCGGGAACGCTCGGTGGGGTGGCCCGGGCGACACGGGAGACCATGCTGCTCATGGAGGCGGCGGGTTTCGACGTGGTGCTCGTGGAGACCGTGGGCGTCGGCCAGTCCGAGGTCACGGTGGCCGCCATGGTGGACTGCTTCCTCTTCCTCACCCTGGCCCGTACCGGCGACCAGCTCCAGGGGATCAAGAAGGGTGTGCTGGAACTGGTCGACGTGGTCGCGGTCAACAAGGCCGACGGTCCGCACGTGGACGACGCGCGCAAGGCCGCCCGGGAGCTGTCGCGCGCGCTGAGGCTGCTCCGACCGCCACATCCCTCATGGCGTCCGCCGGTGTTGACGTGCAGCGGACTGACCGGGGACGGGTTGGACGAGGTGTGGGGCAAGGTCGTCGAACACCGGGAGGTGCTCGAACGAGACGGTGCCCTGACCGAGCTTCGTAGCCGGCAGGAGGTCAGCTGGATGTGGGACCAGGTGCGGGACCGGCTGATGGACACCTTCCTGCGGGACGCGGAGGTGGCCCGGGCCCTGCCGCGTCTGGAGGAGGAAGTGCGTGAGGGAAGGACCACGGCGACCCTGGCCGCGCGTGCCCTGCTGGACTCCTTCGCCCCGAGGGAGCGTCCTTCCGGGGAGTGAGGGCGGGGGAGGGCTCCGTCACCCACCGGGATGGTAGGTGACGAACATGTATCCTCGACGTCTCCCAAGTCATGAAATGACCCAGCGTGAGCGTGTTGATGCGCCTACCCGCGGTGAAGTTCGTGCCCGTGAGGCGAAAATTTCTTCCGGTATGCCATTCCCGAACGGGCGGTTCGCTTATACCGTGAGTGTCCAACGACTTACCAGGCTCGCGGACGGTGTGAGCGTTCCCCCTCGTTGGTCCGGTTCTGTGGGAGTGGTGCCGGGCCGGGCGGGCGTGGTCCGTGCTCCTGCGTATGGTGAAAACGAAGGGCCCCTCACCATCTCACAGCGGGGCCGGGAGGAGTGAACGTGCACAGGCTTGGGCTGAGCACGCGGGTGGAGAGCCGCAGCGTCATCGTCGCGATCGAGGGGGAGCTCGACATCGCGACCGCCGCCGACCTCCAGGAACACATCCAGTCCGCGATCAAGGACCACGGCCCCTGGCTGATCCTGGACATGGCCGGACTGGAGTTCATGGACTCCAGCGGGTTGAACGTGATCATCAACGCTTACCGGACCGTCCGTGATCTGGGCGGTGCGCTGGCGCTGGCCGCGCTGAACGAACGCGTCAACAAGGTCGTCCGCCTGGTCGGCCTGCACCGACAGGTCCCGGTCCACCAGACCGTGGCCACCGCCGTGACGGCGATGGAGGCGTTGGGAGCCAAACGCCAGGCCGGGTGACCCCGATCGTATGAGCCGAACCCTTCCCCCGCTTCCCATCGACGTCTCCTGAGACCACACAGTCACCACCACGACCATCTTCTTCGTCATCTGTCCCCACGCCGCACCCGTGCGCTCGATGTCGGGTGCGGCGGCGGCAGGTCCGTCCGGGCACCGGTCCCCGCGGTGTCGAGGTCGACGTGATCGATCCGTCGCCGCGGATGGTCTCCCTGGCCCGTGGGACGCCACGGCCATGGCTTCCGGTCGACCACCGTGCGGTCTCCCGGGCGGAGGCGGGACCGGCCCCGAGGACACGGGTTCGTCAGCGTGATCTCCGGTGTCCTTCCCGTGCCGTCCGAGGCCTTCCCTCGCACGGGGTGGTCCCAGTCCTCGCCCTGGAGGCACCCTGGCCGTCTTCGGCTGTGCGGGCGGGAGGGCGTGGTGGGCCGGACGGCCGGCCTGGCCGCTCTGGGGCCGCAATGGTTCTTCGGCGTCCGACCGCACCGCCTGCCGTTCCGACGGCGTTCGCCGGTCCGTACGCGCCCCGCATGAAGGGGGCCGGTGCCCCGGCCCCTCAGTCGCCTCCGCCCCCACCATCTCCGTCACCGGATCCCGTGTCCGCCGGGTACCGATCGTGCCCGTGGCCGCCACCGTGGGCCGCCGGTCCGCCTCCGTGGACGGCCGGACCCGGCGGGGGAGGGGCGTGTTCTGCGGGGTGGGGACGGTCGTGGCCGTGCGGAGCGTGGAAGGGGTGGCCGAACGCGGGCGGCTGCCCGTGTGCGTGACCGGAAGGGGGGCCGGGGACCGGAGCGTGCCCCGGTCGCGGGGTTCTGGCGGACCTGGAGGTCACCGCGATCATGAGCGCGACCAGTGCGCCGGCCATCAGCAACCCGTACGACAACTCCACGAGAAGGGCCGAGGACACCAGAAGCGCCTGGGGATCGCTGAAGGACGTGTGGACGGCGGGGAGGGAGAAGAGGAGCGTATGCGCTGCCTGGATCAGTCCGATGAGGATCAGGAGGATGCCTGCGGTCCGGACGGCTCCCGGTGAGGACGCCCTGCCCGCGAGGGCGAGTGCCAGGACACCGGTCGCGATGAGCAGGATGATGCCGAGGTTGAAGAGAAGTGAGAACACGGCGAGGGCTCCTCGTGTCAGGGGGTGGGGAAGGGGGCCGGTCCGGAAGAGGGCGGGGGAGGCGTCGCGGCGCTCTCGGCGGGACGCCTGACGGCGGCCAGCACCAGCATGAGCAGGGCGCCGATGAACAGGACCGTGAACACGAAACGCGCCACCGAGAGCGCGGTGTAGGTGGAGAGGTCGTTCACGCGGAGGTGGGGGAAGAGGTGCATCCAACCTTGGACGGCCAGATCGCCCAAGGCGCTCACGAGGAGCAGAGCCCCTCCCGTGGCGACGAGACCCTTCCTGCCGGGCGGAGCCACGATGACGAGGACCAACGCGATGATCCCGCACAGGACGTAGACGGCCTCGAACAACAGGGCCAGTAAGGAGACGGCGGAGGAGAGGAGGGAGATGTCGATCATCCGGGGCCTTTCCGGGGGAATTGACACGCAGGCGACGACCCTAGCGCGCCCGGATTCGCGCGTCGATACGGACGGCGACCGTTTCGCTTCCGATCGTGGAGGACGATGGTTCCGCCGACGGAGTTCTCGCCACGTCGTGGAATCCCGTGGAGGCCCGCCTCCCGGTGGGAAGGATGGAAGGGGACGGCAACACGGTCGGAGGTGGCGCCATGCTCGTGGTGGATCTGGACCGGATCGAGGCGGCCTCGACCGACCTGGTCGGGGGCAAGGCCGCCGGGCTGCGCGAGGCGATCGTCGCCGGTGAACGCGTCCCGCCGGGCTTCTGCGTGACCACCGAGGCGCACCGCGCCGGGACCCTTCCCGTGGACGAGGTGGTCGGCGCCTACCAGGCACTGGGCGGCGGTCGGGTGGCCGTGCGCTCCAGCGCCACCGCCGAGGATCTTCCGGACGCCTCCTTCGCGGGGCAACAGGACACCTACCTCGACGTCGAGGGTGTGGACGACCTCCTCACCGCGATCCGGAACTGCTGGGGCTCCCTGTGGACCGACCGCGCCGTCGCCTACCGCCGGGGCCAGGGCATCGCCGACGACTCCGTGCGCATGGCCGTCGTCGTGCAGCGCATGGTCGAACCCCGGGCGGCCGGCGTGCTGTTCACCGCCGACCCGGTCACCGGAACCCGTGGTCGGACGATCGTGGACGCCGTCCCCGGGCGAGGCACCGCCGTGGTCGAGGGCACGGTACGACCGGACCACTACGTGGTGGCGGCGGACGGTTCCGTCGACGGTCCTGAGGACGGATGCCTGTCGCCGGAGGAAATCCGGGGGCTCCGGGCGACGGGGGAGCGGTTGCAGCGCCACTTCGCAGCGCCGCAGGACGTCGAGTGGGCCATCGACCACCAAGGGAGACTCTGGACACTCCAGTCCCGTGCGATCACCACCCTCTTCCCCCTGCCGCCCCGCCACTCGGACGGGCCACGCGCCTACGTCGAGAGCGGGCACATGCAGGGCATGCTCCGCCCGTTCACCCCCATGGGCATGTCGGCGCTGAGGGTCACCGCGGCGGCGTGGTTCGGGGCCCTGGGCATCCACGTGGAGCCCGACCCCCAAGGCGAGGAGAACACGCTGTTCAGCGCCGTGGGAGGCAGGCTCTACCTCGACCTCACGCCGCTACTGCGCGACCGCCGTCTTCGACGACGGCTGCCCGACGTCCTGAAGTTCTACGGCCCCCGGGCCTCGCAGGTCGTGCGCGCCCTGCTCGACGACCCCCGCTTCGCTCCACGTCCGGGCGCACGGATCGATCCACGTGCCGTGGTCCGGGCCGTCGGGAGGGCACTGCCGCCGGCCTGGGAGATCCTCACCGGGAGCGCGAGAGCGCTCATGGACCCCGACGGGTCCAGGCGCCGCGTGCTGGAGGTGGGGGAGCGGGTCCGGGAGGAGGTGAGGCACACCCCGGCGCACGTGGCCACGGCCCGGGACCGGCTGGAGTACGCGACGGGGTTACAGGGCCGGGTACTGGCGCGATGGCTGTTGCCGATGATGGGCCCCCTCTACGTCGGGTTGCTCTGCGGGAGGCTCCCCGAACTGCTGCTCAAGGGGGTGGCGCGTGAGGGCGAGGTGGCCACGGTCCTCGGTGGGATGCCGCACAACGTCACCACACAGATGGACCTGGCGCTGTGGCGGCTGGCCGACGGGGCACGCCAACACCGGGACCTGCTCCAGGGCACCCCACCGGAGGAGTTGGCGGACGCCCACCGGAGGGGCACACTCCCCGACATCGGCCTCGACGGTTTCCTGGACGGGTACGGACATCGGGGGGCGGCCGAGATCGACGTCGGAGTCCCACGGTGGTCGGAGGACCCCGCGCCCCTGTTCGCGGCGATCTCCAACTATCTGCGCGTCACCGACCCGGAACAGGCCCCCGACCGGAGATTCGCCCGGGCCGTGACGACGGCCGAGCGTACGCGGAGCGCGCTGGTCCGCCGGGCCCTTCCCTCCCGCCCGATCCGCGCACGCCTGGCGGACCTCTGCTTCGGGCGGGCCCGTGCCCTGGCCGGGATGCGGGAGTACCCCAAGTTCGTCTGGCTGTACGCGATGGCCGAGACCCGCCGACAGTTGCTCCGCATCGGCGCCGAGATGGTCGATGCGGGAAAGCTGGACCTGCCCGACGACGTCATGTTCCTGCGTGTCCCGGAGGCGCACGCCCTGCTGGACGGTGCGGACCAGCGCTCTCTGGTCGCTGGGCGTCGTGCCGAGTACCTGCGTGAGCGGCGCCGCCGCCACGTGCCGGCGATCCTGCTGTCCGACGGCACCGACGTGGAGGCCGCACTGCCCGCCCCTCCCACCGGGACGCGAGGGGAACTCGTCGGCGTTGCGGCCTCCACCGGCGTTGTGACCGGCGTGGTCCGGGTCGTCCACGATCCGGGCGAGGCCTCGCTGGAACCGGGAGAGATCCTGGTCGCGCGGACCACCGACCCGGGGTGGACGCCCCTGTTCATGACCGCGGGAGGACTGGTCGTGGAGACCGGCTCCACCATGGCGCACGGGCCCACCGTCGCCCGGGAGTACGGGATCCCCGCCGTGATCTGCGTGCCCGGAGCGACCACGCTGCTCCGTGACGGGCAGAGGGTCACCATCGACGGAGGCGCCGGGACCGTCCTCCCCGAGGAGGGCCCCGCCGTCGCCCGGTGATCTCGTACCTGTGGTCACTTTCGAGCCCGAAAGTGACCACAGGTACGGGCTCGCGGGGAGTGGAATCTCTCGCGTCACACCGGCACCGTTTCCGGTCGACCCGACAGCCCCGCCAACCTCGACAGCGCCGTCCGTCCCGTATCCCCCGGCCCTCGCTCCTTCCCCAGCCGACCCTGCCGCCTCGGCGGTGACTGACACACGCCATCAGCGTCGATGGACAAAAGGGGCACAAGATGACAGGGGGGTAGGGGTTGTTATTTCTTGGGAGAAGTGTAACGTTAGCCTTGCCTTACTAAGCCAAGCCTTACCGAAGCCGGTGTGGCTCACCCCTGTCTGGAGCCCTCGTGTCCCCACGTTCGACAGCCCTGTTCTCCCTGCTTCCCCTCTCGGCGCTGGTCCTGGCCGGGTGCGCGACCGGAACGGAGGCGGACGCGGACGCGGGAACGGAGTCGGCCTCGACCGTCGTCGTCGAAGCCGAGAACGGTGACATCGAGATCGCGCAGACCCCCCAGACCGTCGTGGTCTTCGACAACGCGCAACTCGACATCCTCGACGCCCTCGGTGTGGAGATCGCGGGCATCCCCTCCGCCGAGGTCGTTCCCGAGATCTTCGCCGACTACGCCGAGAGCGACGACGTGGCCAACGTCGGCTCCCTCTTCGAGCCCGACTTCGAGGCCGTCGCCGCCCTCGACCCCGACCTGATCATCAGCGGTGGACGCAGCGCCGAGGCCACCGGGGAACTCGCCGAGATCGCCCCCACCATCGACATGTCCCTGGACACCTCCGACCTCGTCGGCAGCATCTCCGAGCGCACCCTCGCCTACGGTGAGATCTTCGACAAGGCCGACGAGGCCGAGGCCCTCACCACCGAGTTCGCCGAGCGCATCGAGGAGGTCGGCGCCAAGGTCGCCGAGGCGGGCGACGGCCTCGTCCTCATGTCCAGCGCGGGTGAGATCAGCGCCTACGGCCCCGGCTCCCGCTACGGCTTCTTCTACGACGCCCTCGGCCTGGAACCCTCCATCGAGATCGTCAACGAGGAGGCCCGCCACGGCGAGGTCCTGTCCTTCGAGGCCCTGGCCGAGGCCGACCCCGACTGGCTCTACGTCATCGACCGCGACAACGCCATCGGGGAGGAGGGCGCCTCCCCGGCCGAGCAGGTGCTCGACAACGACCTGGTCGCCCGCACCACCGCCGCCGAGGAGGACCAGATCCTCTACCTCGACTCCGCGGAGCTGTACCTGGCCGGCGGCATCCAGGCGCACCTCAACGTCCTGGACGACATCGAGAACGCCCTCTCCTGATCCAGTGATGTCCACGACCATCACCACGGCCGACCCCGGGGAGCGGCAGGCGCGCCCCTCCCCGGGACGGCGCTCCACGCGCCTTCGCCTCCCCCTGGCGGTCCTGGCGGTCCTCGCCCTGGCCGTGACCAGCCTGTTCGTCGGCGCCAGCGACATCACCCTCGCCCGCCTCATCGCCGAGCCGGACACCCGTGAGCTGTTCCTGCTCAGCCGTGTGCCGCGCACCCTCGCCCTGCTGCTGGCGGGCGCCGCGGTGAGCGTCGCGGGCCTGATCATGCAGATGCTCACCCAGAACCGGTTCGTGGAACCCTCCACCGCGGGCACGGTGCAGTCCGCGGCGCTCGGCATCCTGCTGGTCACCATCCTCCTCCCTGCGGCCCCGCTGCCGGTGAAAATGACCGCGGCCTGCGTCGCCGCGCTCCTGGGCACCGCCCTGTTCCTCGGTGTGCTCCAGCGCGTCGCCCTGAAGTCCTCGCTGATCGTCCCCCTGGTCGGCATCATGCTCGGCGCGGTGATCAGCGCGATCACCACCTTCATCGCCCTGCGCTACGACCTCCTCCAGACCCTCGGCGTCTGGCAGTCGGGGGACTTCTCCGGCGTCATGCGGGGTCGCTACGAGCAGCTGTGGCTGGTCGGTGTGCTCGCCCTGGCCGCCTACCTCTTCGCCGACCGACTGACCGCCGCCGGGCTCGGGCGCGACATCGCCGTCAGCATCGGGCTGAACTACCGCGCCGTCATGGCGCTGGGCATCGGCATCGTCGCCGTCGTCAGCGGCGTGGTGGTGTCCGTCGTGGGAAGTCTGCCCTTCCTCGGCCTGATCGTGCCCAACCTCGTCAGCATGGCGGTCGGCGACCACGTGCGCAGGGGGGTTCCCTGGGTCTGCCTGCTCGGCGGAGGCGTCCTCGTGCTCTGCGACATCGTCTCCCGGATCATCCGTCCGCCCTTCGAGATCCCCGTCGGCAGCGTCCTCGGGGTCGTGGGCGCGGGAGTGTTCCTGTACATGCTCCTGCGGAGGAGTCCCCATGGCCGTCGTTGAACGCGCCGAGGCACCCGCGCACGGCACCGCCTCCCGGTTCCCCACCTGGGCGCGGATCGCACTCCTGGCCGCGATCGCCACCGTCTGCGTCGTCGCCTACCTGACCTACGGGGTCACCGGCAACGTCGCCTACGTGGTCGAACGTCGCTCGACCGTCGTCCTGGGCATGCTCGTGGTCGCCCTCGCCGGCGCGGTCTCCACCGTCCTGTTCCACACGGTCACCGACAACCGCATCCTCACCCCCTCCATCATGGGCATGGAGGCTCTGTTCGTCCTGGTGCAGACCTGTCTGGTCTTCCTGTTCGGCGTCGCCGGCCTGAGCGCACTGCCACCGGTGGCGGCGTTCCTGACGCAGACCGCGCTGATGATGGTGTTCGCGGTCCTGTTGTTCCGCCGCCTCTTCACCGGGGGCATCGGAAGCCTGCACCTGACCCTGCTGGTCGGCATCGTCTTCGGGGTGCTGTTCACCAGCCTGTCCCAGCTCATGCAGCGGCTCCTGGACCCCAACGAGTTCAACGCCCTGCAAGGCCGCCTGTTCGCCCGACTGTCGCGCGCCGACCCCGAACTGCTGCCCTGGGCCGCGTGCGCCGTCGCGCTCGTGGTCCTCTACGTGTGGAGTCGACACCGACTCCTGGACGTGCTCGCGCTGGGCAGGGAGACCGCCGTGAACCTCGGGGTGGACCACGCCCGGGTGGCCGTCCGCCTCCTGCTGATCGTCGCCCTGCTCACCTCGGTGTCCACGGCGTTGGTCGGGCCGATGACCTTCTTCGGGTTCATGGCCGCGACCCTCGCCTACCAGATCACCGGCCGCCACGAGCACCGGTACGTCCTCCCGGTGGCCTTCCTCGTGGGTCTGTGCACCCTGGTGGGCGGACAGTTCGTCCTCGAACACCTGCTGGGACACGCGGGCACGCTCAGCGTCGTCATCGAGTTCACCGGCGGAGCCCTGTTCCTGTACTTCCTGTTGCGAAAGGCCGCGCGTTGATCGAAGTCACCGACCTCACCAAGGTCTACGGGAGTCAGACCGTCCTGCGGGACGTCCGCCTCCAGATCGAGCGCGGCGGCGTCACCTCGATCATCGGTCCCAACGGCGCGGGCAAGTCCACGATGCTCACCATCATCGGTCGCCTGCTGAAGGCGGACGGAGGTCGGGTGAGCGTCGACGGGATGGACGTGTCGCGGGCCCCGGGCCGGGACATGGCCCGCAAGCTGTCGATCCTGCGGCAGGAGAACCGGTTCACCACCAGGTTGACCGTGCGCGACCTGGTCCGTTTCGGTCGCTATCCGCACTCGCAGGGGCGGCTGACCACCGAGTGCCACGCGAAGGTGGAGGCGGCCCTGGGTTTCCTGGACCTGGTCCCCCTCGCCGACCGGTTCCTGGACGAGCTCTCGGGGGGCCAGCGTCAGCGGGCCTACGTGGCGATGGTGCTGTGCCAGGACACCGACTACGTGCTGCTCGACGAGCCGCTGAACAACCTGGACATGAAGCACGCGGTGGCGATGATGCGCCAGATCCGCAGGGCCGCCGACAGCCTGGGCCGCACCGTCGTGATCGTCATCCACGACATCAACTTCGCCTCGGCCTACTCCGACCGGATCGTGGCGATGCGCGACGGCCGTATCGCCCACACCGGTACCCCCGAGGAGATCATGACGCCCGAGGTCCTCAAGGACGTGTTCGACCTGGACGTGCACGTGGAGGAGGTCGCAGGCTCCCGTATCGGCGTGTACTACCGCTGACCGGTCGGCCTTCCCAGGGCTGGAACACTCGTGCCCGCGGAGGAGGCGGCGTGTAGGGTCCCGAGTATGAGCGAGAACCGCCAGACCCCCCTCGACCGAGGGCGGTTCGCCACCACCATGGGACGGCTGACCGTCTACTCCCAGAACAATCCCGAGCAGTACGGATTCCGGATGGCTCTGGTCGGGGCCGTCCTCACCGTCGTCCTCTGGGTCGTGTTCTTCGGCTGCCTGCTGATGGGCGAGAGTTCTTCGACCGTCGACCTCCTCATCGTGGGCGGAGGTGCCGTGGTGATGATCGGGCTGTCCGCGCTCGGTGGGTTCGTCACCGCGCGGGCGACGCGAAGGATCGTCAAGGGCAGGCCCGTGCCGTCGGACTCCGATCCGGCTCGGGTCCAGGCGGCCCACTGGCAGATCATGCGGGGGGCCCTCCACCAAGACGCCGAGGTCAACCGGATCGGACGCATCCTGGCCGAACAGCACGACGCCTCCAAGGCACCCCAGGTCGCGATCGTGGTGGTCGCACTCGCCGTGCCGATGCACGCCGCGGGCATCGCGTTGCGCTACGACGGCTCACCACTGGCGCTCTTCCACGTGCTCATGGTGGTCGTGATGACGGTGATGGTGGTGGCCCTCGTGCCCGTCACGATGCGCCGACGGCGCGGGGTGCGCCGTTTCCGGGAGCTCCACGACCTCACCTTCCCCGAGTCCTCCTGAGGAGATCCTCCCGCGTGGGCCGTGCCCCGAGCTTGGCGGTGTCCCCCGCGTTACGACAGGGTGGTGGGGTGCGTAACATCTCCTCGAACCGGTTCGACGACGGACGGGACGGCACCGTGCGGATCTCCGACGTGGCCCGGCACGCCGGCGTGTCACCGAGCACGGTCTCCTACGTCCTCAGTGGCAAACGGTCGATCTCCGAGACCACCAGGCGTCGCGTGCGCGAGAGCATCGACGCCCTCGGCTACCGGCCGCACGCGGGCGCACGCTCCCTGGCCAGCCGCCGCAGCAACGTGATCGCCCTGGTCATCCCGCTCCGTGAGGACGTGCACGTTCCCGTCGCGATGCGCTTCGCCGTCTCCGTCGTCACCGCCGCACGCGCCCACGACCACGACGTCCTGCTGCTCACACAAGGGGAGGGACCCGACGGTCTGCGTCGGGTCGCGGGCAGCGCCATGGTGGACGGCGTCATCGTCATGGACGTGGAGTCCGACGACGCGCGCGTACCCGTCCTGCGGACGTTGGACCTGCCCTCGGTGCTCATCGGGGTCCCCGAGGACACCGAGGGTCTGACCTGTGTGGACCTGGACTTCGCCGCGGCCGGGGCGGCCTGTGTGCACCACCTGGCCGACCTCGGTCACACCGACCTGGCCTTCGTCGGCCAGCCTCCCTCGGTCTACGAGCGCCGCACCGGCTTCGCCGAGCGCACCGTCGCCGGCTTCGAGCGGGCCGCCGCCGAACGCGGCGTCCACGCCACCATGCGCCCCTGCTCACCCGACACCGCCCGTGACGTGGCCGGGGATCTCCTGCGCGAGAGGCCCGGTCTCACGGGTCTCATCGTGCACAACGAACCCTCCCTCGGCCCTTTGCTCGACGCCTTCGCCGAGCACGGACGTCCGGAGCCCTCAGTGGTCGCGATCGGCCCGGTGCCGCCGGGTGTGCCGCCTCCGACCTCCGTGGACCTTCCGGCGGAGGAGGTCGGAGCCCGCGCTGTCGGACTCCTCATGGACAAGATCGAGGGCACCGGGACCCCCGGTGTCACTCTGCTGGAGCCGAGACTGACGGTGCGGGAGAGCAACACCCACCGCGCCTGAACAAGCCGAGGGACCGCCCTCCGTGTGGTCCCGAGGAGGGGTCGGGAAAAATTCTGTGGGGGTGGAATAGCCTCCCCTGTGCTCCCGTTGTAGGGGGTGCTGGACGGTGCGGTAGAAAGTGTCCCCCGGGCTCCACTCATAGCCTTCACGGAATACCGTGCCCGTAAGGGTGGCAGGAGCCGTGTTGTGCCCCGCGCCGTGAGGCGACCGCCGTACCGATTCAGCACACGTGACGGCCCCGCCGGGTTCATGCCCGGCGGGGCCGTTTCGTTCTCCGCCCGAGCTCAGCGGTTCTCGGCCCCGCGTAGGGCCTGAGGAGGGGTGGGAAAAATTCTGTGGGGGTGGAATAGCCTCCTCTGTGCTCCCGTTGTAGGGGGTGCTGGACGGTGCGGTAGAAAGTGTCCCCCGGGCTCCACTCATAGCCTTCACGGAATACCGTGCCCGTAAGGGTGGCAGGAGCCGTGTTGTGCCCCGCGCCGTGAG